>NZ_JBMSDS010000003.1:0-170000 GCF_049445735.1 Phenylobacterium sp. VNQ135
AGCTCACCCGGCGGCGACGCGCTGCGCTAGCTGATGGCTACGCGCCTCGCCGCCAGCCCAGGACAACCAACAGAGGGGTCAATTTTGGACGCCGATAGGGGGTCAATTTTCAACGCCGTTTGACAATTCCACGTCGTCGACCGACCAGCCGTGTCGCTTATGCAGATGGGTGGCCTGATGGAAGAGCCCCGAGGCGAGGCTCCGATGGCGCCAATAGTCCCCGACCGCGGCGACGCGATCGGCGTTCGCTAAGCCCCGCTCGATGACGGCGTCGAAATCGACCTCGTGACGGCCGTGGGGCTGAACCGCCAACACGACCGCGCGAAGGTCCTCCAGGGTCAGGCTGGCGTCGGTCAGTCCCGGCGACCGACGTTTGGCCTCGGCGACGATGTTGCGGCAGTCGTGGCAGATCAGCGCGCTGCGGTGGCCGCCGACAATCGGGCGCCCACGCTCGGCCAGCCGGTAGCGGGGATTGACCGGATCGGTCTCCAGCTCGAACTCCGGGACGTCGTGAATCTGGGCGGACCAGCGGCCGGTGTTCGACTTGCGGCAGATCTCGGCCTTGCCGCGCTCGCAGACCTCGCAGCGCCAATCGGCCGGCGCCGCGCGCCAAGGTGCGGACGTCTGCTGCTGGGCGTCAAGGGCCGCAAAGGCCTCCGCTGACGGCGCGTCGCCGGCGGCGCGCCGCTTTGGGCGGATCGAACTGCCTGCGCCGGCCGCCGATCGCGAGCGGGCGTCGAGATGGCCGGCGAGCTGATAGGGGCGGTAGAGATCGCCCGCCTGGGCCACGAGCAGGTGGTGGACGATCTCAGGGTCGGAGAGTGGCCGGCCATAGGGCGAGCCCGGCCGGCCCTCCTTGCGGTGGCGGCCGGCAGCCACGCGCTGCGACAGCGTTCCGGCGAAGGCGACCAGGTCGTCGAACACCGGCTGCAAGGCGCGCCAGATCTCACGCGCGCGTTCGACGTCCACCTCATGCGGCTGGTTGGGCTTGGGCTTGATGAAGGCGGCGATCTCCTTCGGCGAGAAGGAGAAGTCCGGGTCGATCTCACCTTTCAACGCCAGCTTGGCCGCGCCCTCGGCCGTATTGCAGTCGTTGCAGAGCAGGGTGGTGGAGAACCGTTCGATCAGCTGACGACAGCTGTCGATGGCACGGATCAGCTGCTCGCGCGGCTCACGCGCTTCGGGGAAGGGGTTGTCGGCTCGGAAGATCGCCTTGGCGCGATCGTTGAGATGGTCGTGGTGATAGTCCAGCTGGCACAACAGGACGCCGCTGGGGGTGAGGCGAGCGATGCTCGGCTTGTCGCGCTGACAACAGGGACAGACCCAGCTCATGGGCGTAGACGCCCAGGCGTCGTTCAGGGTCAGGCGGTCCGTGCCCGCCTTCAGCAGCATCGCCTTCGTCTGTCGGCTCCAGCGCCCGTCACGGGCGCGCAGCAGGCCTTCGATCACCTCGTCGGGCGCGGTGACGAGATCGGGGATGTCGACGGACAGACGAATGGGGAAGGTCACGAAATCAGCTCCGGCGGCCGTGGCGGGCCCTGCGCCTGGTCGCCGCGAAGACGTGCGATCCAGGGCGGCAAGCGTTGCGTCACGACCTGGGCAAGCAAAGTCAGGCCCGTGACCCAGACGGCGACGATGAAAAGCCACTTCGCGACCCGCCAGGCCAGCACGATGAGAAGCCAGGTCAGGGCGAGGAGCCCTCCGATCATCAGGGCATTGCGAACCGCTCGGCTCATGGACGGACCTCCCACGCCGCGCGAAACGGCCTCGAGGCTAGGCTAGACCGGCTGCTCGACAGAATCGGTCGCGTGTCAGATCCGCTGCGCCAACGCCCGGCGCGCATGCCAGACTGTGTCGGCGTCCATATCGGTTTGACGGATCATCCACTGCAGATAGTCGCTCGGCACCTGCGCCCAGGGTTGGCCGCGATGTTTGCCGAAGGTCAGCACCGGCATGGGTCGGGGTTCGCGGGTCCAGGCGACCATCTGATCGAAGCTGGCGAACCGAGCCAGTTCGGCCAGCAGGTGGGCCGTGACCCATGCGTCCGGCCCGGCCCGATGGGGCGGCATGGCCAGGGCGTTGTCGAGGGTCAGCCCGCGCCAATAGCGCAGCACCTGGTTGGAGTGGCGCGGCGCGTCAGGCCAGACGTGCATCGCCACCTTATAGGTGCAGATCCAGGGGATCGCGCCGGTGGTCGCTTCGGTGATGAACTGGCGTTCGAAGGCGCAGCTATGGGCCACCAGCGCGGCGGGCGCAGGGCCGCTCCAGACCGCCGCGTGGAGTTGATCGGGCGTACAGACCGGTGTGCCCGGACCGAAGTCCGCCTCGGTGATGTGATGGACGGCCATCGTCTCCGGTGGAATGCCCCGCAGCGGCCTATAGAGCGAGGACTGCGGCGGTTCGACCGACGCGCCATGATCCGTGATCACGACATCGACGCGGCCGAATTCGATGATCTCTGCCGGCGGCTCGGTCCCGGTCGTTTCCAGATCGATCACACGCAGCCGCGTCATCTCGGGGCCACCTTGTGCTTGGTCTGCACGCCAACGTCGAGCCAGGGATGGTGACCGCCGCTCCAGGGAAAGCGCATCTCGACCTCAAGCTCGACACGCTGGGCTTCGCCGGGTGCGAACAGGCCCGGCAGGCTCAAGGCCTGCGGCCGTTTGGCGAAGAAGCCGAAGGCGTTGGCGGCCAGGGCGGCCGAGGACTCGGGGTTTGCGAACTTGCCGCTGATCAGCTCCTGGCCGCCGGCGACCTGGTAGCGGGCCAGGATGGCCGCCTTGGCCTGGTGGTCGAGGAGAGCGCCTTCCGCGCCGGCGATGGACTCGAACTCGGTCAAGCCGCGGCCTCGCTCTGGCGCGCGACCCGCAGCAGGGCGCCAACGATCGGCATGTGGATGTAAAGGCCGTCGCAGGATCGGCCGACGGCGGCTTCGATCGCCTCGGCATAGAGGCCGAGCTGCGACCCATAGCTGACGGCGCGCGCATCCCAGGTATCGCGCGACCCCGGGAAGCTCTTGTGGTCGATGACGGCGAAGCCGGCGTCGTGGTCCGCGAGGAGGTCGATGCGGCCGGAAACCAGCTGATCGCCGAGCCGCGCGAACACCGGGGTCTCGCGGTAAAGCCGCCCAGTCGGCCAAAGACCGCCCAGGTGCTTGTGCAGCCGGTCGCAGGCGTCGAGCACATCCTGAGCCTGAACCTGATGCACGCCCCAGCGCTCCAGGATGCGATTGGCTTTCGCCAGCCGCACTGAGGCCGGTTCGTCGGCGCGATCCGCGGCGAAGATGGCATGGACCGCCTCGCCAAGCGACAGCATGTCGGGTGTGCCGACAAAGGGCAGGCGGGGCCCAAGCTGGACCTTCTCGACGACCACAAACGCCTCGGCGCTCGCTTCGCTGCTGGGCCGCCGGTGCAGGGGTGGACGATCCCGGCCCTGGCGCGTCAGGCGCACGTAGGCCGGGCGGACCACAGGCGGGACGAGCGCGTCATCGGCGACGAGCGGACTGACCCGCGCGGCGAAGGTGTGGGTCCCGGCGGTCAGAATGTTGCTGGCGCTGGAGGGAAGCGTGACATGCCCTGGCATCGTTCCGTCCAGGACCTGCAGCCATTTCAGCTCGCCCTTGGCGGGCGGCGCAAAGACGGCGTAGTCCCGGGCGCGGGTGACGCCGACATAGAGGAGGCGGGTCTCTTCCTGCCGGGCGCGCAGCTCGGCGGCTTGGCCCAAGGGGGAGGCCAGGGCGGCCTCGTCCAAGCCGACGTCCTTGCTCTGGCTGGCATAGGGCCAGGGCCAGTAGCGGATCCAGCGTCCCGCCAGGGGATCGCGCCAGTCCAGGGTGCCTTCGGCTTCGGCCACGGGCTCGAACAAGCGCGGCTTCGGTTCGCGGTTGAGGCCGGTCAGGACGACCAGCGGCCATTCGAGCCCTTTGGCGCCGTGGTAGGTCATGACCTTCACCGCGTCGGCCTGCAGGCTCTTAGGCCGTCTCGGCTCGCCGGCGGACAGGGCCAGGACCAGGCCAGACGGGGTCGCCGGCGCGCCTGAGCTGGCGCAGCTGGCTTCATAGGCCCGCGCAAAACCGCGCAAGGCTTCCAGATCGTCGAGCCGGGAGGCGACGTCACCCCAGGTCTCGATCCGCCGAATGACCTCCGGTAGGACGATCAAGGCGTCGACCAGATCGGCGGGCGTGAGGGTCAGCACCGTCTCGCGCAGGCTCGCCAGGGCCGCCGAGATGGGCACGGCCGCTTGGAGGGCGGCGTCCTGGTCCTCTGCGCTGACGGCCTGGAGCCAGAGGTCCGAGGTCGGATCGTCGCTGAAGAACCGGGCGAGCTCGGCCAGGGCCAGGCGGTCGGTCGGGTCGGCAACCCAACGGAAGGCGGCCATCACCAGTTCGACGTGGGGCGTCTTCGCCAAGCCGTCGCGTTCGACGGCGACCTTGACGCCGAGGCGGCTGAGCGAGGTGGCGACCCGCAGGATGTCGGCGTGGCTGCGGCAGAGCACGGCGACGTCGCCGGCCTTCAGCGGACGCACCCCGCCTTCGGACTTGTCCCCGACGCGCCACTCGGCACCGTCGGCGATGGCGTCACGGACTCCGGCAGCAAGCGCCGCATACTGCAGGTCCAGTTTGCCCTCGAGCCACCAGACGGCGAATGGCGCGTGGTCGAAGCCCTCCTCTTTGCGCGCGGTGCCGGCAAAGGCGTGTTCGGACGCCGGCAGACCCATAGCAGCGAAGGCGGGCCCAAAGGCGGCGTTGACGAAGGACACGATGCCCTCACGGCTGCGGTAGGAGGTGGCGAGCACCTCTTGCGGGTCGGTCGTGGTCGAGGCCACCCCATCGAACGCGGCTTGGGTCAGGGCGCTATCAGCGTTGCGGAACCCATAGATGGCCTGCTTGGGGTCGCCGACCCAAGTGCTGGCGTCGACCAGCTCGGCCATGGCCGTGAAAATGGCGATCTGGAGCGGGCTGGAGTCCTGAAACTCGTCGACGAAGACGCGGCTGATCCGCTCCCCCAGACGCCCGGCCATGGCCGGGTCTCGGAGCACGTCCAGCGCCAGCGCCTCCTGGTCGATGAAATCCAAGAGGCCGCGTGCGGCCTTGTAGGCCTGATAGGCGTCCAGCGCCTCGGCGGCGCAGGTGAAGAGGGTGCGGATGAAGGCTTCGCAGTCTGCGCGCAGACGCGGATGCTCAGGGTGGCGCACCGCGGCGCGGGACACCGTGTCGAGGGCGTCGATCAGCGCCTGGCCATCCTTCTTGGCGCATTTGACCTTCGAGAGTCGCGCCCAGTCGGGCCAAGACAGCCGCTCCCCGCGTTGCGCGGCGGCGTGGATCGGCCGCAGCAGCTTCAGCGCCGCCTTGCCGTCATTGCCCAGTTCGCCCGGAAATACAGCCAGGGCCGCCGCGACCGCGCCCTGCAGGGCCTTGTCGAGCGCGTCGGCGCTGACGCTCGGTTCCGGCAACAGGGCCAGGAAGGTTTCGACCGAGCGGTCGGCGGAATGGGCGAGGCCGGCGGCGCCCAAGCCGTTGGCCCTGGCCAGTTCGATCAAGCGGCGCACGGTGGAGCGCCAATCCGAGCGCTCAGCGTCGGCGGCGCGTTTGGGCTCGAAGAAGCCCATCGCGTCGGCCAGCGCATTCAACGCCGGCGCGTGCCGTTCGATCGCGGTGTCGGCGGCGATGGCGAAGAGGCGCGAGACGCCGTCTTCCGGAATGACCTCGGCTCGGGGGGATCGGCCAAGATCGATGGCGTGCTCGCTGACGATCTGACCGCAGATCGAGTTGACCGTGCCGAACCGGGCGCCAAGTAGACGCGCGGCCGCTTCGGCGCGGCCTGACTTAAAGAGATGGGCGCGAGAGCGCTCGATGAGCTCATCAGCCGCCTTCACCGTGAAGGTGGTGGCGACGATTTCCTCGGGCTCGCGGGTCTCAACCTCGCCGGCGATGTCGCGGACGATGCGGGTAGTTTTGCCGGCCCCGGCCGAGGCCACGACGGTGTTGATCTTGGCGGCGCTCATGGTCAGTTCGCCTCCTGGGTGACGCGACAAAGGCTGGTAAGTTCGCAGTAGCGGCACGGCTCTTCGTTCGGACTGACGCGCAGGTCCGCCGGGAAGTGGTCGGCGGCTTCCGGAAGGCCGGTGCCGAGGGCGACGCCTTGGGCGGCCAGGTCGCGCCACGACCGCCAAGTCTCCACGAGGTCGATCCAGGTGTCGGCGAGCGAGCGCGAGGCTTCGATCTCTTCGTCGGCGACGAAGTCGCCGGACGGGCCGATGAGGCGGCGCTGGTTGAGAAGGTAGTAGGCGCCCGGCGCCGGGGCGCCGGCGGCCGGATCGGCGATGGCGCCATAGGTCGCCAACTGGAGGGCGCGACCCTCGGCGAGCTCGGTGCGCCGGCGGTTGGCGCTGCGGGTCCACTTCAGGTCGATGACCCCCGTACCCTTGGCGGGGTGACGGACCACCAGGTCCAAGCGGCCCTGCACCTCGAGTCCATCGGCGAAGGCGGCCTCGCGATCGAGTTCGGTGCCCACAACCTCAAGGTTCTTCTGACGCAGCAGGCGCGCGAGTTCGGCCAGGGCGGCGGGGACGCGGGCACGCGCGGCGGCCAGTTCGCCCGCGAACTCCGGCTGTTGCAGGGGCGAGGCGATAGCGCTGAGCAGCCTGTCGAACACCGCATCGACCTGCCGCAGCACCTCCTCGGCGTCCGCCACGGGCCCGGGCTGCAGGACGCGGTTGGCGATTTCGTGGGCGAGGTTGCCGAGCAGCTGATCGGGGCCGGGAATTTCCGAAAACCGGCCCCGCGACAGCCGCAGCACGTCGAGCAGCATCCAGCGCATCTGACAGTCGGCCAGGCGCTCAAAGCTCGTCGCGCTCTCCTTGCGGTCGGCCAGCTTGGCGACCGCCGACGGCGGCAGGCTCCAACGGGCGCGTGCCTGCGGCGGCGACACTATAGCCGCCAGTTCCCGAGGAAGACGCCGGCCCGCCACATCATGCGCCGCATCTTCGAGCAGTCGCTCGGCGCTCCAGCGAATCCTTTCCCCGGCCGGCTGGATCAGGGGATTGAGTTGGTGCGCGAGGGGGTGACTGACGGTTTCCTCACCACCGGAGAGGGCGGGGCGGAACAGCAGGGCGCGCGTCAGAGTGTGATGCAGGGCGTTGGCGTAGCCCCAACCGATGCGCGCGGCCGCTGCAGGCGGGGCCTCCAGCGTGCAGCCCGCGCTTGTGAGGGCCACGAGCTCGGCTTGGCTCCACGGGCTGGTCGGCACGCGATCGCCGGGCCCTTTGAAATCCCACCAGATCAAACGCTCGACCGGCCCCCAGATCGACGCCGGGTTCTTCACGCAACGCAGCCCTCCGGCCGTGGCGATGTGCTGGGGGTTCGAAGCGCCTTCCGCCAGCACCTGTTCAATCATCCGCTCGACCAGGAGTGCGGGCAGGGGGTCCTGGCCCAAGACGTCGATGGCTTGGGTCAGCGCACTGGCCGCGCCGGCGACGGTCAGCAGCAAGGGGTCGGAGGCGCGGGCGTCGGTCTCGATGGCCCATTGGCCCACGCGGGCGGCGATCCGCCGGGCGGCGTCCGCCGGAATGCCGTCGAGCCGGTTGTAGAGCCCACCGGTCGTCCACTCGCGCCAACGGTCCCGGCGGCGGCTGATCTCGATCTCGGCCGAGGGGTGATCGGCAAACCGTTGCGCCAGATCCGCATCGAGGTCCGCCCAGGCCCGATCCCAGGCGGCGGCGCCGGTGCCGGGCTCTCGCGTGAGGGCGCGCGCCAGCTTGCGCGCGGCACTTCGGCCGATGGGCGGGCGCGGCAGCAAGAGAAGATCAAGCACTGCCTTGGCGTCGAACGGGGCCCAGCTGGCGGCGAAGGCCAGCGGCAAGACCTGCAGGGCGCCACGCCAGGGCGAGGCGGCGGACTGTCCCAGGGCCGGCAGGCCCCGCGCCTGCAGGGCGCGATCCAGGAGTGCGGTGTCGCTGTCGCAGCTGACGACCACGGTCCCGGACAGATCCTCTTCAGAGCCGGCGGCCAGCCACTCCGCCAGCGCCTCAGCGGCCATAAGAGCGGTGTCGGCCTCGACGGTCACGAAGCTCGCGTCCCCGCGCAGCGGCTCAGCCGTCCCGGGGGCGAGGAACGTCCGCACGCGCTGTAGATCGGTGTCATCGGCCGAGCCCAACCGCAGGGTCTGGTCGATGGCGACGCCACAGTGTTCGAGCTGGTCGACGAGCCGGGCGTAGGGCGGCGGCAGTATCTCTCGCGGCTCGACTAGTTGGATGCGGTGGAGATTGATGGTCGGGCGATCCGCCAGGGCAACCAACACCGCGCAGAGGCGGTCTGCCGTCCCGGGCGGCAGCGAGGGGCCGGCGCCTTCGGCTTGGGCCAGATCGTCGAGGCGAGCAGAGCCAATCGCCTGACCCCTCCAGCCAGCGGCGACCAGTTGATCGCGCCAAGTCAACAGCGCCTTGGCGGTGGCCCAAGGGTCACGGGCGAAGGAGGCGGCGTAGAAGGGGGCGCCGTCCGCCGCAGCCGCGCGTAGTTTCGCGGCGTAGGCGGCGATCCGGACGGCTTCGGCGCCGCGAGGTCCCGTCAGACCTAGCTCGACCTCCAGAACGTCGATCAGGCCACTGGCGCCGACGACGGCCGCGTGTAGGGCGCCATCGCCTTCACCGGGAAAATCCGGATAGGCGCGCCCGTCGCATGCCAGCCCCAAAATCAAGTCCATGCCGGTTTCCCCGCCAAAATCATCCGCCCCATTCTTGGAGGCTACCGTGGGTGCCCGACAGATTCGGTCGGGTGAATGCGAAGTTTCCGGCAAGGCGTCAGCACATGTCCTTGTCCACGAAGAGATCGCGATAGTCGCGGTGTCGCCGAACCTCGTCCTCGATCTCCGACGGCGGCTTCAGCTGCGGCAGGTCCAGTTCTTCTTGAGCCAGGCCCCAGGCCAGCAACAGGCGGGCGAAATCGGTGTCGCCGTCATAGCGCAGGTTGGCGCCGGGCGCCGGCGTCCGTCGCGGCGCCTCAAGGCCCTTGGGATAGTTGCTGTAGAGTTCGTCATGGACATCCGTCAGCCGGCCCCCGCCCACGAATAGCAGCGGCTTGGGGATGCCGTTCTGGGGGAAGAAGTCTGAGTCCTTTCGCAGGAACGTCGTCGAGAGGACGTGGCGCGTATGCTGCGCGCAGGCCGCTCGGAAGGTCGGGGCAGGCACGGCGACGCCGCGCGCGGCCCGAAGCGCCTCGGCGCCGAGCAGGCCCACAGCGGACATGAAGACCAGCACCTTGTGGTCGCCATCGGGGATGTGGAAGGTCGCTACGTCCAGGGTCGATGCGCCAACATCGACGATGACGTGCGGCCCGCGCCGGTGATCGGGGCTGGCCTTGTAGCCTGCGATGACGCCTGCCAGCTCCTCGAACAGTACGAAGGGCGTGTCGGCGGTGATCGGCTGGTCCGCCATGGCCCGCTTGTGCGCGGTTTTGACGGTCTCAAGATCGAGGTCAGTCGCAAAGGGGGCGACTTCGAACGCCGCCGCCAGCACGCGGCGAAACTCATCGGCGCAGCCCGGTTCGTCCTTACAGGCCACCGGGACGCCAAAGTGGAAGCGCGAATAGTGGCTGCGGCCATCAAAGCCAGCCGGCGGATGCCTGTAGTGCTGGCCGATGACGAAGGCGATCAGCAGGGCAAGATAGGCCACAGCGGCATGGGCGTGCGTGACCCCGCCGCTCATGCGGTGACCGGTCGCCTGGATCAATCCGGTCTTGAAGCCTTCGATCGCGACCGCCCCATCACAGGGCGTCAAAGAAAACCGTCCGGTTCCTGCATGATACCAGACGACCGATCGCCAGAGGTGTTGCTGGCGGCGGCCCTGCTCTTGGGCGCACAGGGCGTCGGGCGCGCGAAGGGCGTAGGCGAGGTCTCCAGCGCCGGGTTGGTGGATCACGATCTTGCTGGAGCTCGTGCCGAAGTCGAACCCGACCAGATAGCCGGTTTCGTCGGGCCCTGGGTTCTCGAGTAGGATCTCCCCACCCGCTGCGAGGCTGGCGGCAAGGTCGGCCGCATCGTCATCGGGCAAAGTCAGGGGAAGCGGCGCCTCGGCGCGCAAGGCCGAGAGATCGATGCGGCTTGCGACATAGGCCAGGGCCTCTTTGCCCTGGAGCTCGGCAAGCGTCTTCTCACGCGTGGGCGGCGGCGGGCGTCGAACCGGCTCCAAGGCGCCATTGGCATAGCGGCCGGGATTGGGCGGCACATTGGTCGGCCCAAGGCGCGGCGGCGGCCGGTTCGGCTTCTTGCCGGTAGATCCTTTGGCCGGCTTCGCCTTGACGGCCGACTTGACCGCAGAATTTGCCGGCGTCGCCTTGGCGGGCGACGGGCGCAGCGGCTGCGGCGCGGCCGCCCTGGCCTTGGCGCGGGCAGCCTCCGCCTCGGCCTGGAAAGCGTCCTTCAGGAGACCCAGACCCTCGCGGAAATCGACGGAGCTGCGCTTACCCATCAGCGCACCTCAGCCACGAGGACGCCGAATGTGGTGGGTTCATCGAACTCGAACCCGCTCGCCCGCTCGGCCGCTTGGATCTTTTGGCTCATCCGCGCCACATATTTTTCGAGCTTGCCGCGCTCGGCGGGCACGATGCGGGCGCGCGGGCCACCCGACGCGAGATATTCGCGAATTCGCGCCTCGGCCTTGTTCCGGTGGCTATCCAGCTGATGGTGGAGGACCGCCAGCAAGGTAGCGCGCTTGTCTTCGTGGATGGCTTCCTCGAAGTCGATGAAGTCCTGCTGAGCGCGCGCCATTCGTTCGGCGACCAGGGTCGTGCCGATCACCGTGGCCGCCCTCTGCGCGCGGCCTGGGGCCGGCTTGGTGGGTTGCAGGGCGGTCATGGCGGCGCCGACGACCGCTTCGGCTTCGTCGTCTGTCAGCGCTTCGCCCGTGTCGAGGTTGACCCCAGAATAGACCAGCTTGTCCTGCGGCGTGACGCCGTCGACTGACCAGCGTTGGACAGCCAGCCCGTAGTCACCCGGTCGAATGGAGGGGGGCAGGACCGCCCGATCGAGCCTGCCCCAGACGGCGGGCCGCGCCCCCAGTCCGCCGCTGGCGTCTTCCCTGAGCTTGGCCACGAAGCGCACCAGCGGGTGGGTTGGCGTGATGACCTCGATGCGCTGTCCGCGGACCCCCTCGGGTTTCTTGCTGAAGGCGGCGCGGACCATCTCGCCGCGCCTCAGCAAGGTGTCGAAGCGGCGGGCTCTTTGGTCGAGAAAATCTCGGAAGGCCAGATGGGCCGCCGCGCACAGGCGCAGATCGTAGGCCTCATACTCGACCGGCGCCCGGTCGAGTTGGGTGTTTGGAAAGGCGCTCTGCAGGCCTGCCTTGACGTAGTCGTGGAGTTCCCGGGCCTGGATCCAACGCTGCTGCTCATGGGTGCGTTTGATCCGATGCAGGATCATATCGCCGTGGGCGATCAGACCAGCGGCCTGCTCCTCCAGCGCATCTTCGTCACGCTTGCGCAGTTCGGCCGCCGTGGCGGCTCGCTCCAGCTCCTGGTCGACCTCGTGAGGCAGGAGCTTCGGGTCGAGAAGCCGGTCCTCAAGCTCCTTCACCAACGCGCCGAGGATCGGCTCGAAGCCGCCCAGGGTGCGCTCGATGAGGTTAAGCCGTTCGTAGAGGCGGTCGTAGACTCGCGCCTCGATGGTCCCTTCGCAGACGAGACTGAAGATCTCCACGGATGGCGAGCGCTGGCCGATCCGATCGATCCGGCCGATCCGCTGCTCCACCCGCATCGGGTTCCAGGGCAGGTCGTAGTTGATCAGCGTGCGGCAGAACTGGAGGTCGAGCCCTTCGCCACCGACCTCGGAGGTCAGCAGGACGCACGGTCCCTGGGTGTCGGCGAAATCGCGCAGCAGCTGGTCGCGGTCGCGCTTCACCGAGCCGTGCATCTTCACGCAGGTCACGCCGTCGGCCGACAGCCGTTCTTCAAGGTAGTCGATGGTGCCGCGAAAACTGGAGAAGACGATCAGCTTCTCGTCAGGCGCCGTGGCCCAGCTGTCCCGCAGGGCGGTCGCCAGAAGTGTATATTTCTGGTCGGCGGCGCGCAGGGCCTCGAACCCCTCCGGATCGATGCATTCCTGCGCCAGGGTCGCGACTAGCGGACCCGGCGCGTGGCCCGGCCGGGCGTCGTCGTCATCGTCGCCTTCAAGGCCGAGATCCGTCGCGGCCTCGGCCCAACGCCTGTAGGCGGCTGGGAGACATGAGGCGAGCATCCGCTGGCTGTTGGAGAGCAGGAACCGATCGTTGACGTCCGCGTCCCAGGCGTACTGTCGGATCGCCTCGGTGGCCCGCTCGTAGAAGTCGCGCTCGACGGGGCTCATGGCCCACGTCCGACAGACCGCCCGGCGCTTGACCTGAATTTCGGTGACGTCGCGCCGCCGCGTGCGGTTCACGATGCCGCCCAGCATCGACATTTCCTCCAGCCGCGAAGCGATGTCCGCCCGGCGCGCCGGCGTGTCGGTGAGAGGATCGCTGGCCAGCTGCTGCTTTAGAATGTCCAGCCGGCGGTCAGTCTTCAGGAGCTGGCCCGCGGAGATCGCCGAGATGGCCTCGGCCACTTCTGCCAAGCTGGCCTTGGAGGCCAACACGCGCTCACGCGCGGCGACGATCGGCTCATTCTCCGTCTGTAGCTCGCCGAAGATCCATTCGCGGTCGAAGAGGTCCGGCTCGACAAGGCGCAGGATCGAGCGGAGGTCCTCACTGCGCAGGTTGATCGGCGTCGCCGACAGCATCAGCTTGTAGTCCGCCAACTCAACGATCTGGCGAGCGGTCTTATGCTGGGCGGTTTCCGGATTGCGCAGATGGTGCGCTTCGTCGAACACCACCATGTCGAATACGGGATCGCCGCCCGCCCTTTCGGCAAGAAAGCGGGCCAGCTCGGCGCGCGGGCCCTTGGCGGGATCATCGAGGTCGTCCCAGCCCCGCGGCGCGCGAATGCCGGAGAGCGTCGCAACCGCGGCGAAGTCGCCACCGCGGCTCTCAGCGTCTTTCAGAACGCTGACCAGTTCGCCGGCATCGACAGCCTGGGCTGAGACACGGAATTTGTCGCGCAGCTCGACGCGCCACTTCTCCTGCAACGACTTGGGGCAGACCACGAGGAGGCGTTGAACGTCGTAGCGAGCCGCCAGTTCGGTCCAGACCAATCCGGCCTCGATGGTCTTGCCGAGGCCGACCTCGTCGGCGATCAGCAGGCCCTTGGACGCCGAGTTGAGGATCTTCACGACCGGCTTGAACTGGTAGGCGTGGAAGTCGGTGTTGGTGGCTTCCATGCTGTAGATCAGATCGGCCAGTCGGCCGGTGAGCCGGATGTGGGTCAGCAGGCGCCCAAGATCGCCGGCGGCGGAGAACCGTTCGGCCGCCAGATCGGAGAGCGCATCGGGCGTATCGAGCAAGGGTTCGAGCCGAGATTCGAGAAAAGCCTTCAGGTGGCCATCGCTCAATCGGATGGTGCGATAGATGCGGCCATTCATCTCGCGCACGACATCGGTCGCCACGCCGATCTTCGACGGGTCGTCCTTAATCCTGACGCTCATGTCAGCTGTGATCATCTAGTCCCCCCGCCCACTCCAACCTTACGAACCCCTTGCTGCGACTCAAGGTGGAGATTTTCCGCTGTTGATCGCGTGACGCGCTTGCGGCGCCTTCACCGCCGCTGAGCCTGCGCTGTCTTCACGCCAGAATCGGTCGGGTGGGGCTGGCCTGGTGCGCCGCCAGCGCATTCTGCAGCTCGCTGACCATCAGGTCCCGCAGTCTGGGGGGCGAAAGGATCTCCACCTTGTCCGCCCAGGTGAAGAGATGCCAAGTCAGCTCCAGCATCCCGCTGGCGGTGAAGCTGACCAGCACGGACCCATCGGGTTGTTCGGTGACCTGTTGGTTCGAATGAAAGCGCCAGCCCAAGGCGTCGGCCGCGCCATGCGGTTTGATGCGCAGGACCACATGTTCGGCGTCGCCATGAAAGACGCCGAACGAGCGGCCGGCGAAGGCCGACAGGCTGAAGTCTTCCGGTGGCGGGGCCGGGCAGTCCAACAGGGTCAGGTCGTGAATGCGATCCAGCCGCCAGGACTTGGGCTCTGTCGTGCCCAGCTCCGCCGCGACGAGATAGTTGGTGCGGCCAAACATCAGGCCATAGGGCGCCACCTCGCGGATCCGACCCGGCGTCGAGCCGCCGTCGTAGGAGAACTTCAGCCCGCACATGGCCTTGACCGCGTGCCGGACGGTGGCGAGCACTGTCTCGTCCTCGAAGGGACGCGGGCCCGCTTGAACGGCGACGGTTTCGGCGTGCAGCAGAGCTTCCATGTCCGGCACCAGCTTCCGTAGGGCCGACGATCGCATCGAGGCGCGAACCTTGGTTTCGATCGACGCCAGGGCAGCGGCGCGGTCGTGATGGCCAGCCGCGCGCATGGCCTCCGCCGTCGTGCCCAGGGCCACAAGCTCTTCGGCGGTCGGGGCTTGGAATAGGCCGTCGAGGCCGGCCGTCATCCGGTAGCGTTTGGATGGCGGCTCTTCGATGCATTCGAGCTGGGGGAAGAGCTGCTCCAGCGCATCGCGCATTCGCTCGACCGTGCGGCGACCGGTGCCGGCGACCTCGGCCATTTCATCCAAGGTCAATCCCTCGGCCGAGCCGGCGAGGACCCGCGCCAGATGCAAAAGTGACTGTGCTTTCTCGTGGCGCATGGAGTCCCCCCAACCTGGGCACAGCCGAGCTTACCTGCGGTTGTTGCTCCGTCGAGTCCCACGCGACCGATTCTGTCGGGTGCGACCTCCAGGGTAAGGCTCGAAGCACAGGGAGATCTGGCAATGACGTATGCGCTCACCCGACACGCCGCCGTTCGCAGCCAGCAACGGGGCGTTCCGCACCATCTGGTCGACGCCTTGATGAGCTACGCGGATTTCGAGGCGCCAGTGGGTGGTGGCTGCACCGTGTTGCGCATGACCCGCGACCGCCTCGACGACCCTGACTTGGCCGATCGCCTCGGCGCCAAGCGTGAGCGGCTGCGGGGTCTCAGCATTGTCTGGAGCGAGCGGACCGGCGAGATCGTCACGGTCCTGCGGCCGCGCCGAGGGGCGGCCGGGCGGCGCTATCGGCGCGGCGGCCATTAGCTCGTTTCCAGGCCAACAGTCAGACGGGGGGTCTCCAATCTTCCGCCTGTTGAGCTAGTTCTAAGCCTTCGGGGTGATTTGACGCGCGTGCGAGCCTAGGCGCGGTCAACAGGGGTGCTGATGTCGTCTTTGGCGTGGATTGATTTTGACGAGGCGGAGCGTCAACGCGCGCAACGCATCATGGCGCTGTTTCAGGAGCGCGAGAGCCGCGACGAGCTGGGACTGGGCGCGATCCGGGATTCGATCGCAGACCACTTGTTCCCCGGCACCAGCACGATCCAGACCCGTCTCCGCTACATGCTGTTCATCCCGTGGATTTTACGGCGGCTGGAGGGGCGCGACGGCACAGCCAGCCAACTTGCGGCTGAAGGGCGAGCGATGGAAATCAAGCTGTCCGCTGCTTTGAAAGCGGGGGGCGAGAGTGATGGCATCATCGGTCGGCTGGCTGGTTCTCGACTGCAGCGCCTTCCAAGTTCGGTCTATTGGGCCGGCCTCGGCGCTTGGGGCATCCGGCAGTTTCCAGGTTCGCGCGAGACCTATTATGCGACCTTGCCGACCCTTCGTCGGCGGCGTCAGCGGTCCGAAGTTGAGGTCGAGGGCTTTGAAGATCTCCAGACCGGCAGCTGGCATCCGGGGTTGCCCGCCGCGCCGCCCGACTTTTTGGAGACGGCCTCCTTCACCCTGACCGAAGACGAGGCCCAGTTCATCAAGGATCGCCTCGTGGCCTCAGCGCCGACGTCACTGCTGACCTGGCTGGCGCGGCAACCCGACAACGGCCAGTGCGCCTACATCTGGCAGCATCCGGCTTTGGGTGACTTCCCCGCCGCCGCACGACGCCTAGTCGAGCACGCCGAAATCTTCTCCGGCGTCATCCATGGCGCCTCACTGCTCTACAATCTCCAGCTCGCAGAGCTGCGGGGCCGCGACGACTGGATCGACCTCTATCGCGGGCGGCTCGCCCAGTGGGCCGCCGAACTTGACGATCAACGCCTTGCCGCTTGGTCGCTGGCGGACTTCTGGCGTGAGGTCGAACATCCGACCCATACCATCCGGCCGGCCCTGGTCCGCTTCGTCCAGGATTGGGTCGGCCTGGCCCGGACTGGCGCCGTCGACCTGCCCGAGTCTGAGGTGGCGCGGGCGTTGGTGCGCGACCGCGAGCGCCGGCTGAAGACATCGCAGTCCCGGTTTACCAACCACGCGGTCCGAGACCGATGGGGCGGGGCCTCCGGCGCCGACCGGCTGTCGTTCCGCTGGGGTCAGGCCCAGTCGCATCTGGGGGATCTGCTCCATGGTCAATAGAGCGAGCCTCGATCCCGAAGCGCGGGTCCTCTACGGCGAGAGCCTCGCGGCCCCGTCCGGCTATGTGTTCGATGCGGCGGTGGCCACCACCTATTCGCTGGACTTCGAAACGGCGTTGGCCGCCCCGGTTAGCCTGGCCCTGTTCGCGGCGGAGAACCGTGACGAGATCTTGGGCCAGCCTCTCGCCCTCCTCGAGGGGGCCGAACGCATCGCTGATCGCCTCGCCGTCTATTGTGACGCCGGTCACATCCAGGCGCAGACGCAACCGCAGTCGCGGCTCTGCAGCCTGCTGGAGAGGATGATCATAGAGGTCGCCGCGCCCCAGGGCGGGGCGTTCCATCCGAAAATCTGGGTGCTGCGGTTCAAGCCGCAGTCGGGAGCCGGCCCAAGCAAGATGCGGCTCCTGGTGCTGTCGCGGAACCTGACGCGCGACCGCTCGTGGGACATCTCGCTCTGCCTGGACGGCGACGTCACCCGCCGCGTGGTCCCGCTGAACAAGCCGATCGTCGACCTGTTGAAGCGCCTGCCGCGGCTGACGGTGCAGCCGGTCGCCGATGAGGCCCGGACACTTACGCTCGACGTGGCGACCGATCTCAATCGCGTCGCCTGGACCCTGCCGGAGCCGTTCGAGAGCTTGAGCCTGGCGGTCAACGGCATCGGCTCGGAGATCTGGTCGCCGTCCGCCTGCGCCCGGATGGGCGTGATCTCGCCCTTCTGCGATGACGCGACCCTCATCCGTCTGGCGCGCCTTAGCCGGGAGAAGCCGGTGCTGGTCGGGCGCAGCGACGAGCTGGCGGCCTGTTCGCCCGACACCCTCGCCCTCTTCGAGCGCGTTAGCGTGCTGGACGAGATGGCGGCCAGCGAGGATGGCGAGGAGGCCGAGCCCGAGAGCTTGCAGGGCCTGCACGCCAAGGCCTTCATCCAGGAGGTCGGCTGGGACACCGTGCTGACCGTCGGCTCGGGCAACGCCACCCAGGCGGCGCTGGCCAACCGTCAGGTGGTCAACAACGTCGAGGTGTTCGCGACCCTCACCGGCAAGGCGTCGAAAGTCGGCAGTGTCGAAAACATCCTCGGCGCTCAAGGTTTCGGACGGCTGCTTTGTCCGTTCGTAGCGGGAGAAATCTCGGCGGACGCAGCGGCGGTGAAGGCGGCTGAGCGGCGCTTGGAGGAAGCCCGGCGCACCCTCTGCAAGGCGGGGCTGGCCCTGCGCTGCGAACGCGCCCCCGCCGTTGGCGAAGAGGCGCCCGGTTGGCGGGTCTGGCTCACCGTTTCGCGGCCCCTGGTTTTCGCCAGCGTCGCCAGCGCCTTTGCCTGGCCGATCACGCGGGGCGAAGGACATCGCTGTGACGTCCTTGCCGCCCTAGCCGCCGGCGCGGATGTGGACCTTGGGGTCATGCCGCTGGCCGATCTCACCCGCTTCATCGCCTTCCAACTGTCCGATGCGGACAGTGACGCGCGGCTCCTGTTCAGCGCCGGCCTGCCGATGGAGGGGGTGCCGACCGAGCGTCATTCGGCGATCTTCCGGTCGATCATCACCAATCGCGAGGCCTTCTTCCGCTATCTGAGGTTGCTGCTGTCGGAGTTGGGTGATCCGTTCGCGGCGGCCTTGGCCGCTCAAGGCGGCGCCGGCGAAGGCGCCTGGGGTCGCGGGGGAGGGGACGATGTGCCCCTGCTCGAGGATCTGGTGCGCGCCCTCTGTTCGGGCGACGGGCGCCTGGCGGCCGTTGACCGGTTGATCACACGCCTGGCGGCGGAGGACAGTGCGACCGATCCGGTCCCGGCGCAATTTCGCGCCCTTTGGGAGGCCTTCCGGGCCGCGATGCCCGCGGAGGCCAACCATGTCCATTGAACCGTTCAAGGCGCAGTTCGCGCTTGGGCAGCTGAAGACCTTCCAGCGCCGGACGGTCGACTATGTGTTCGACCGCTTCTACGACCCGGAAAATCCCGCCTTCCAGTTCCTGGTCGCTGACGAGGTTGGCCTCGGCAAGACGCTGGTGGCGCGCGGCGTCATCGCCAAGACTATCGAGCACCTATGGGATAAGGTCGAGCGGATCGACATCCTCTACATCTGCTCTAACCAGGCGATCGCGGCGCAGAACCTCAAGAAGCTGAATGTCCTGGGCCAGGAGGCTCTCGCGCTTCCGACGCGCATGACCCTGGTGCCGCTTCGGATGAACGGCGGGCGTTCGTTGAGCGCCAACAAGGTCAACTTGATCAGCCTGACCCCGGGAACGACCTTCGACCTGCGGTCCGCCACAGGCGTCGCTGAAGAGCGCGCGCTGCTCTTTCATCTCCTAAAGCCCCTCGTTGCTTCGCCGCGCGGCTTGCAGAACCTCCTTCAGGTCGATGTCGGACCTGAACGCTGGGACTATTGGGTCAAGAGTGAGGTCTCCCTCAACGGTGTCGACAAGGCGCTTATTGAGCGCTTTCGAGAGAGCGTCGGCGTCGACGATGCGATCTTGGGCGCGCTAGCCGATGGCGTCGAGCAATTCCGCCGCCGACGCGACCGGTATCCAACGACCATGACATCCTCGCGCAACGCGCTCATCTCCAAGCTGCGAGGCAAGCTCAGTCATTCCTGTGTCGATGCGTTGCAGCCCGACCTCATCATTATGGATGAGTTTCAACGCTTCCCGGATCTGCTGCACGGGGACAGCGATGCCGCCCATCTCGCCAGAGACCTGTTCAACTACGGGCAAGGCGGCAGCACGCCGGCCCGAACCCTCCTTTTGTCGGCGACGCCCTACCGAATGCTGACGCTTCAGGGCGACCAGGCCGAGGACGGCGATCACTACAATGACTTCCTGGAGACCCTGACCTTCCTGTTCGGCCAAGCGCGAGGGCGCGAGATGGTGCGCGCCCTGGATCAGGAAATGCGGGCGTTTCGGACGGCTCTTCATGGCTTGCCAGCCGCTCAGGCCGACGCCCTCGATCAGAAGGCCAAGGTCGAGGCCGCGCTGAAGCAGGTGATGTGCCGCACGGAGCGGGTTTCCAGCACCGCCGACCGTGACTCCATGGTCCGCGAACGGAAGACGGCGCTGAGCGTGCAAGCTGACGATCTGCGCCACGCGATGGCCGTCTCAGGCGTCGCCCGCGCCCTCGAAGCGCCAGATGTCATCGAATACTGGAAGTCGGCCCCCTATCTCCTCAACTTCATGCGCGACTATGCGCTGAAGCGGGTGATGAAGGAGAAGGAGGGGACCAAGCCCTCCACAGCGTTAGTCGCGGCCTTGTCGGCCGCCAAGGACGCCTGTCTCGATCACGATGCCCTGAATGCCTACGCGCCGGTCGAGCCGGCCAACGGGCGGATGCGGGCGGTCATGGAGGACGTCTTCCAGGATGGCCTCGAGCAGAACCTTTGGATCCCGCCGGCGCTGCCCTACTACGGTGAGGGGACCTCGGGGGCGCGACCGACCAAGGCGCTGATATTCTCGTCCTGGACCATGGTGCCGGACGCGATCGCCGCGACCCTGTCCTACGAGGCCGAGCGCCGCATGGGCGCGGGGGAGACCGGCCGCGGGTACTTCGATCAGAAGCGGCCGCGGCCGCTTCAGTTCAGGATGGCGGACGGTCGGCTCGCTGGGCTGCGTGCCCTGCTGCTGATCTATCCCTCGCCCGTCTTGGCCGAAATTGGTGATCCGTTGGCCGTGATCGCCGGCCACTCTGAGCGGCTCAGCTACGCCGAAATGCGCGCGCGGATCGCAGAACGGCTGAAGGCGAGCCTGGATGGGGTGGCCGCGCGTGGATCGGATGACGTCGAAGGTGGCCTCCAGGAATGGGCGTTGCCGGCGGCGATCGACGCTGCGGCGGGCAATGACGCGCTGAGCTGGATCGGCGCCTGGGATGGCATGGGCGGCCTCGCCAGCGAGGATGCCTTCAAAGACCATGTGACAGCGCTCAAGGCGGCCGCCGTCGGCGACCTCGGGCCGATCGGCGACGAGGCGCTCGATCTCCTGGTCGATGTAGCCCTGGGAAGCCCAGCGGTTTGCGCGTCGCGGGCGCTTCGTCGCGTGGCCCCAGAGCTGGCTTGGGATGACCCACGCCTGTTGAGCGCGGCGGCGAATGTCGCCTGGGCCTTTCGGACCCTGTTCAATCAGCATGAGGCCGTCGCCCTGCTTCGTCGCGGCGAAGAGGATCGCTACTGGCACAGGGTACTGACCTTCTCGGCGGAGCAAAACCTGCAGGCGGTGCTCGACGAATATGCGCACTACCTGGTCGACGCACAGGGTCTGAGCGCCGCTCCGCCGGCGGAGCGGGTCATCGGGCTCGGCAAGGCCATGGCCGACGCCCTGTCGATCCGCCCCTCCCAAATCGATGTCGACAATCCCACGATTGTCGACGGCAAGCTGAAGGTCGACAAATTCCAGATGCGCGGGCGCTTCGCGATGCGCCTGGCGGACTACCGTGACGAGGAAGGCTCGGTCGCCCGGCTAGGCGGGGTGCGCGACGCCTTCAATTCACCCTTTCGTCCGTTTGTGCTGGCCACGACATCGGTCGGACAGGAAGGGCTCGACTTCCACCCGTATTGCTACCGGGTCTACCACTGGAACCTGCCGGGCAACCCGGTGGATCTGGAGCAGCGAGAGGGGCGGGTCCACAGGTTCAAGGGCCATGCGGTTCGCCTCAACGTCGCCCACAACCACGGCGCCGAGCTTTGGGGGCAGGAGAGTGTGGTGATCGATCCCTGGGCGCAGATGTTCGCGTCCGCCCGGGCGGCCACCGCGGCCGACACGGATCTGGCGCCCTACTGGCTCTGCGAGGGTCCGGTGAAGGTGGAGCGACGCGTGCCGATCCTGCCGTTCAGCCGCGAGACCCAGCGGCTCGAGTGGCTGAAGCGAAGCCTAACGGTTTATCGGTTGGCTTTTGGCCAGCCGCGCCAGGATGACCTGCTGGGCTACCTCGGCGGCCTCATCGGCAGCGGGATGACGCTCGACGAGCTGGAGGCGCTGCAAATTCGGCTCGCTCCTGCATGAGCAGCTCCAGTTTGCACCCAAGAGAACCTGCTCCATGATAGCGCGCGACCGATTCTGTCGGGTGCGCGCGGCACGGTCTGCGCATGCTCGCTGAACCCGACCCATACCAACCTGACCCGATCGAAGACGCTGACGCGTCAAAGGTGCCTATGAAGAGTTTGCTGGAACAGCTGCCTGCCATTGTCGCTGAAGGGAAGCGCGAAGCTGAGCGCGTTATGGAGCGGGCTGAGAGCAACTACCGGATTGGTCTTCAGACGAGAGAGCTTGTTGTTCCGTCGAGGGACACGAATTGGCAGGACCTCTTTCGCCGGAAGTCACCACAGGTGGCTTCATCATCCGCTGATCCGAGTGCCCTTATTTATGGGGACAATCTACTGGCAATGGCCGCCCTACTCGCGGGGAGCGACGGCGCAGAATCTCTGCGAAACAAGGTTGACCTGATCTATATCGATCCGCCGTACGACAGCAAAGCCGACTATCGTTCGACAATCGAAATACTCGGCGCTTCCTACGACCAGTCGCCCACTGTTTTGGAGCAATTTGCTTACACGGACACGTGGGCGGACGGAACGTCATCCTACCTAAAGATGATCGTTCCTAGGCTATACCTCATGAAGGAGTTGCTAGCTCCTGAAGGAACAATATTTGTCCACCTTGATTGGCACGTCGGTCATTACGTAAAGGTCGCTCTCGACGAGATATTCGGAAGAGATCATTTTATTAACGAAATCATCTGGCACTATTATAACAAGATGCAGGGAAATGTGAAGCATTTCCCAAAAAACCATGACGTGATCTATTGGTATCGGAATGGGGACAAATTCCCGTTCACCAAAATAAAGGAAGAGCGGGTCGAGAAGCAGCGACAGCTCAAGCGCGTTTGGAGCAAGGAGAAGCAGAAGCTCGTCAATGCAAGAGACGAGAACGGTAGTCTTATATACATTGAGGCTGAAGACAGGGGGGTGGATGACGTTTGGTATATGTCCATGCTTCAGCCGGCCGACAAAACGGAAAACCTAGGGTACAAAACTCAAAAGCCTGAAACGGTTATTGAGACCGTTATAGCCGCAGCTTCCAAGGAGGGCGATCTCGTCGCGGATTTCTTTGCCGGGTCCGGCACGACGGCAGCAGTTGCGGAACGCCTGGGCCGCCGCTGGATTGCATCTGATCTTGGCAAGCCGGCCTGCATGATGGCGCGCAAGCGGCTGATTGACCAGAATGCCAAGCCCTTCCTCTTTCAACACATTGGCGATTATCAGGTCGAACAGATGCGCTCGACCATGGGTAGCAAGTTCCGTATTGGCGACCTCGCTGAAATCGTTCTCGGGCTCTACGGTGCGCTGCCTCTTCCTGTTGAAGAAAACCCAAACAAGAATATGGGCCGGCTCCAAGGGACCAAGACCCTCGTGCTTGCCGATAGCCCAAACAAGATGACCGGCCTGGCCACGCTGCGCCGGGCCATCGAAATTCGCGATAATCTGATGGGCGGGTGGGACAAGGTTGTTGTGCTCGGCTGGAACTTCTCGCCGACTATCGGCCACGACATCGAGGCGCTTGGGCAAGGTGAACGACTTGAGGTTCTCGTGATCCCGCCTGACCTGCTCGACCGATTGAAAAAGAAGGGCCACAAGCTCAAGGCCGACGAGGTGCGCTTCTCCTCGCTGCAATACCTGAAGCTAGGCGCAGTCTCGCGCGACCGAACGGGGGACAAGGAGTCCCTATCCGTCGCCATCGCCAACTACGTGCTTCTTTCGCCGGAGGCGCTGAATCTCGACGAGGTAAACCGGGACAAGCTGCATAAGGTCATTAGCTCTGATCCACTTGCTCTAATCGAATATTGGAGCGTCGATCCGGACTATGACGGTGAGGTGTTCCGCTCTGTCTGGCAGGATTATCGGGGTAACACCGAGAACGACAGCGACCCCTACCGTGTCACACGAACGGCGCGGCTCACCGGATTGCCGAAGAAGGACGGCAAGCGCCATGTCTGCGTGCGCGTGGTCGATGTGTTCGGCTTCGAAGCCGAAGCGACGGTGGAGGTCGCGTGATGTCGAGCATCAACGACCTCTCTCTTGCCAGGGGACTGACGGCGAGAGTCGACGAAGCCTGTGCGGGGCTTGAGAACGGCGAGGCTCCGATCCTCGACCAGGTTTCAGAGGTAACGGCCGAACTCCTGAAATGGTGGTTTCAGGCTGAGTTCCAGGACGCCCGTACCTTCAATTTCCACGCCGGCCAGCGGCAGGCCCTGCTCAATGTCATCTATGCCCATGAGGTGCTGGGCATCTCGACCCTGCAGGACCTCTACCAGGTCGCTGCACCGGAGGTGATGCTGGCGAGCACGCGGGACTCCGACATTATCCGCGCGCAGAAGAACGCCTATCCGAAATATTGCCTAAAGATGGCGACCGGCACCGGTAAGACCTGGGTGCTCCAAGCCATCATGGTCTGGCAGATTCTCAACGCGAACCGTGCGCCAGACTCTCGGCTCTTCACTAAGAATTTTCTCGTCGTCGCTCCCGGTCTAATTGTCTACGACCGACTTCTGGACGCATTCATGGGCAAGGAGCGCGACGGCAAGCGGGATTTCTCAATCTCGGACTTATCCGTTTTCCAGGAGCTGTTCATCCCGGACGCCTATCGAGACGAGGTGTTCCGCTTTGTGCAGGGAGCCGTCTGCCCAAAGGAGGACATCGGCCGAAAGGTGACGGCTGGCGGCATCATCGCCATCTCGAACTGGCACGTTCTTTCTGATGAAAGCGAGCCGCTAGAAGACGAGGGTGTTCAAGCTCCGGGCGAGGCCGCTGATCCCAAGGTGGTGGTGCAAAGCCTCCTGCCGCTGACGCCGGGCACAACCCAAGGCAACGACCTGAACGTCCTGAATCGTCGCTACGAGCGGGGCGGTATCCTTGATTATCTCAGGGATTTGCCTGCCCTCATGGTCTTCAACGACGAGGCGCACCATATCCACGAGTTCAAGCGCGAAGGCGAAGTGACCGAGGTTGAATGGCAAAGGAGCCTCAATCTCATCGCCGAGCCGAAGGGGCGCCGTTTCGTGCAGGTGGATTTCTCGGCGACGCCCTACAACGAGGTTGGGACCGGCCGAAACAGCAGGAAGTCCTATTTCCCGCACATCGTTGTGGATTTCGATCTCAAGACAGCCATGCGCGCCGGACTGGTCAAATCCCTTGTGCTGGACAAGCGCTCTGAAATCGGGGCGCTTAGCCACGACGAACTGGATTTCAACGCCGACCGCGACGAGAACGGAAACCCCGTGCTCTCGGAAGGGCAGCGGATCATGCTTCGCGCCGGCCTTACGAAGCTTCGCAAGCTCGAAGCTGATTTCGCCGGGCTCGATGCCGAGAAGCATCCGAAAATGCTGGTCGTCTGCGAGGACACGACAGTCACGCCACTCGTTGAAGAGTTCATGCGGCTCGAGGGCTTGGCGGACGACGAAATTCTCCGCGTGGACTCGAACCGCAAGGGCGAGCTGAAGCCGGACGAGTGGAAAGTCTTGCGCGAGCGGCTGTTCGATGTCGATCGCCATCGGGCGCCGCGCGTAATCGTCAGCGTGCTCATGCTCCGCGAGGGCTTCGACGTGAATAACATATGCGTCATCGTCCCGCTGCGGGCCTCGAGCGCCGGAATTCTGCTTGAGCAAACTATCGGCCGTGGTCTGCGGCTGATGTGGCGCGGCAACGAATATGACGACATCAAGCGGGAAAACCGCCAGCTCATCCGAGCCGGGCGTACGCCCACGAACATGATCGACATCCTGTCGATCGTCGAACACCCCGCCTTCCAGAGCTTCTATGACGAGCTGGTGCAAGAGGGGCTCGCAGCCGAGGCGGACGATGAGGACGAGCAAAACACCAGCTCAACCGGCGACCTCATCTCAGTGGGCCTACGCCCCGGCTACGAACCATTCGATTTCGCGATTCCGTTTATTCTCCGAGAGCAAGTCGAAGAGCTGGAGGAGACGAAGATCGATTATGAGGAACTTGCGCCGTTCGGCTCGTTCACGCTCGATCAGCTGAAAAGCCAAATTGGGCAGGGTGAGAAATTTCACTCGGAAGATGTCCAGGCTCGCACGCGCTTCGGGGACTATCGTGTCCACGGCGGCGTAATGACGGCCACCGGCTATAACGACTATTTGGCGCGCATCACGCGGAGGATCACCGAAGCCATTACGCTGACGGACACGACCTCCAGCTCGAAGGCGTTCGCCAATGCGAGCAAGTTCCCATACATCCAGATCAATCGCGCTGAGCTTGCAGAGGCGATCGACACCTACATCCGCACCCGCCTTTTCGGACATGAGTTGGAGCCACTCGTCGACGAAAACTGGCGGGTCCTTTTGATCGACCCCGTCACCGAGCACATCATCAAGGTTTGGGCTCGCGCGATCCTTGAAGCGGAAGACAGCGTGGTTGTCGCCGGAGCGGAGGTGGCCCACCGTCGGCTCTCGGAAGTCACCAAACTGGCCATGCGCGAGGGGTCCTCGCTTGCCGTCAATAAGGCGATCTACTTCCGCTTACCTTATCCCTCGCGCGCTGGGGGGCTGGAGCAGGCGTTCATGGAAAACTGTGAGCGCGACGCAAGTGTTGACGCCTTCTGCAAAATCAATGAGCAGAAGCATACTTTCGCAAGACTCCGTTATATCAAGGAGGATGGCCTGCCCGCCTTCTATTCGCCGGACTTCTTCGTGCGCTGCGGCGACTTCATCTATCTGGTCGAGACAAAGGCTCAGGGGCAGTTGACGAGTCCAAACGTGCTTCGCAAACGCAAGGCGGCGGTGGCCTGGTGCGACCGCATCAATGAGCTCGAGGCTGATCAGCGTTCCGAAGCCGAGTGGGCCTATGTTCTCCTCGGCGAAGATACCTTCTATGGATGGCGGGACCGAGGCGGCTCCGTCGCCGAAATGCTCGCCTTCGCGAAACTCCGGCCAGCGGAGGCCCGCGGCCAAGGGCGGTTTGCCTTCTAGCCGACATGCCCAGCTATCAGGGGAAGCTCGACGGACTTTGCGGTCCGTACGCGGTGGCCAATGCGCTCGAGTGTTGCGGCCTCGACTTGGAGCATGAGCGGCTCTTCCGGCTCGCCTGCGCCGCGCCTGCGCGCGCGCGCTGGCCGCAGCTCCTTTGGGAAGGAACAACCTTCTCCGACGTCCAGCGCATGGTGCGGAGTTGCCTCGATAGCCCAGCAAACCGCCTCGGCATTCGTGCGCGGTATCCGTTTCTCAAGAGCCCGCCAATGAGCAACGCCGACTACTGGCGTCGCTTCCACGAGGTCTTTGATGACCAAGGCGCGCTCTGCGGCATCATCGGGATGACGCAACCTTGGGCGCACTGGATTGTGGTTGGTCGGGATGGCGGTCGGCTGACCTTCACGGACTCTGATCCGCGGACGCCACACCGACGAAGGAACCAGGCATCCCTCTTCGCCGGGGAGAGGCGGCGTCGTCCGAGCCAATGGCTTATCGACCGCCGCGAGTTGATCGTATTCAGCGTCGGATGACGCGCTGCTTCAGCCATTGCTCTTGCAACGCGGCGCGGGCGCGCCGGAGCGCGCCCCCGGAGAGCTATGCTTGCAGCTCGTCAATTAGCGCCAGCATCTCGCGCAACTTTTCCCGGGCGCCGGTGAGCTTGCGGGCGACGATGAGGTCCTGGCGGCCCGCGAGCTGCAGGACGCTCTCCAGGACCTCGTCGGAGTGGCGGAGCAGGGTGACGAGGTTCTCGCCGCTCGGCCCGTTCTTGGCGTGGAACCAGTTCTTGACCGCCCGCTCGTTGGCGCGGGTCAGCCGGACCACGACCTTAACCGCGGCGGGCGTGCCGCCGAACTCGCGGCGCAGGGCCTCGGCGATCACCTCCGGGAAGGGGCTTGGGCCGGCTGCCGGCGGAAGAGAGTTTCCGGATTCGGACTGAAGAATTCGGTCCTTCTGCGTAGGCGACATTTCTCCCCCTCCGGCCGTAGCTTGGGGTGCGCGACAAGCCCGGAGGTTCTTGGCGGAGCCGGTGCGCTTGGCGCGGATCGGATGGCCTTAGGATGAGCGCGCCAACCGCCCGAGATCGCGAAACAGGCCCACTGACGCGGGCCGCGCAGTATGTGCGCATGTCGACCGAGCACCAGAAGTACTCGACCGAAAACCAGGCGGAGATCATCGGTCTCTACGCCGCCCAGCGCGGCTTCGAGATCGTCCGGACCTATGCCGACGAGGGCAAAAGCGGCCTTCGCCTGGACGGGCGCGATGCGCTGAAGCAGCTGATCGCCGACGTCGAGGCCGGCGACACGCCGTTCGAGGCGATCCTCGTCTACGACGTCAGCCGCTGGGGCCGCTTCCAGGACGCCGACCAGAGCGCCTATTACGAGTTCCTCTGCCGAAGGGCGGGCATCGCGGTGCACTACTGCGCCGAACAGTTCGAGAACGACGGCAGCCTCAGCGCCACCATCATCAAGAGCATGAAGCGCGCCATGGCCGGCGAGTACAGCCGCGAGCTTTCGGCCAAGGTGTTCACCGGCCAATGCCGGCTGATCACCCTTGGGTTCCGCCAGGGCGGCCCGGCCGGGTTCGGCCTGCGCCGGCTCTTGGTCGACGAGCATCGCCAACCGAAGGCCGAGCTCGCCCGCGGCGAGCACAAGAGCCTGCAGACCGACCGGGTGGTGCTCAAGCCGGGCCCGCCGTCGGAGATCGAGGTCGTGCAGCGGATCTACCGCATGTTCGTCGTGAACCGGCGCTCCGAACGCGAGATCGCGGTGCTGCTCAACGCCGAGAACATCCTGACCGACCTCGGCCGACCGTGGACCCGCGGGACGGTCCACCAGGTGCTGACCAACGAGAAGTACATCGGCAACAACGTCTACAACCGCGTCTCCTTCAAGCTGAAGACGACGAGGGTGGTGAATCCGCCCAAGGCCTGGGTGCGGGCGGACGGGGCCTTCGAGCCCATCGTCGATCTCGACTTCTTCGTCGCCGCGCAGCGGATCATCGAGGAGCGTAGCCGTCGCTACACCGATGCCGAGCTGCTCGAGCGCCTGACCGAACTCCTCGCCCGCAAGGGCTGTCTCTCCGGCCTGGTCATCGACGAGGTCGAGGACATGCCGTCGAGCTCCACCTACCGCAATCGGTTCGGCAGCCTGGTCCGCGCCTACGAGCTGGTCGGCTACACCACGGGGCGGGACTTCCGCTACCTGGAGACCAACCGGGTGCTGCGCGCCTTGCATCCGGAGGTCGTCGCCCAGACCGTCGCCGAGATCGAGCGGCTCGGGGGCACGGTGCGGGCCGACCCGGTCACCGACCTTCTGCGGGTCAACGACGAGTTCAGCGTCTCGCTCGTCATCGTGCGCTGTTCGCGCACGAGCGGCGGCGACCGTCGCTGGAAGATCCGCCTCGACACCGGCCTCAAGCCCGACATCACCGTGGCCGTCCGCATGGACGCGGAGAACGCCCAGGTGCAGGACTACTACCTGCTGCCGTGGATCGACCTCGGGCCGCTCGGCAGCCTGCGCCTTCGCGAGGACAACGGCGTCTTCCTCGACGCCTACCGCTACGACGGCCTGGAGGCGTTCTACGACCTGACGCGGCGGGTCCGTCTGAGGGCCGCCGCATGACCGCCGCGCCCGACGTCGACATGATCCCGGTGGCCGCGATCAAGGTCCTCAACCCGCGGGCGCGCAACAAGCGGGTGTTCCAGGAGCTGGTGACCAGCATCGCCAACCTCGGCCTCAAACGGCCGATCACCGTCAGCCTGCGCCCCGACGGCGGCTATGACCTGGTCTGCGGGCAAGGCCGGCTCGAGGCCTTCCTCGCCCTTGGCCAGACCGCCATTCCGGCGGTGGTGCTGGAGGTGTCGGAGGAAGACTGCTTCGTGATGAGCCTGGTCGAGAACCTCGCCCGCCGACTCCATAGGCCGTTGGAGCTGGTGCGCGAGATCGGCGCGCTCAAGGCGCGCGGCTACACGATCCAGGAGATCGCCGCCAAGACCGACTTCACGCCCGAGTACATCTGGGCGATCTGCTACCTCCTGGAGCATGGCGAGGAGCGGCTGATCAACGCCGTCGAGCGCGGCGTCATCCCGCACACCATCGCCATGGAGATCGCCCGCGCGGAGGACGGCGACGTGCAGGTCGCCTTGGCCGACGCCTACGAGCGCAAGGCGCTGCCGGGCAACCAAATGCTGGCCATCCGGCGGATCATCGAACAGCGCCGGATCAGCGGAAAGGCCGGGCACAGCGGCGCGCGCGGCGGGCCGCGCGTGCGGGTCAGCGCCGACGGCTTGGTGCGCGCCTATCGCAAGGAGACCGACCGCCAGAAGCTGCTCATCAAGAAGGCCAGCCTAGCGCAGAACCGGCTGCTGTTCGTGGTCAATGCGCTGCGCCAGCTGCTCGACGACGAGCACTTCGTCACCCTGCTTCGCGCCGAGGCCATGCACACTATGCCGCGGCCGCTGGCCGAGCGTATCGGCGCCGCGGGCGGCTGAGATGGCGCGGCCGGTCAAGCTGGCCTTCGAGCGCCAGCTCATCGTGGCGCGCCTCGATGAGATCCTGCCGACCCGCCAGGTGACCGACCAGGTCAAGAAGACGGTGAAGTACCGCCGCATCGAGCAGTCGATCCGCGAGATCGGCGTGATCGAGCCCTTGGCCGTGGTCCGCCCGACGGGCGGCGACCGGCTGATGCTCCTCGACGGCCACATCCGCCATGCGGTGCTGTTGGACCTCGGCGAAACCGAAACCCGCTGCCTGCTGGCGCGCGACGACGAGGGCTTCACCTACAACAAGCGCATCAACCGCCTGGCCACGATCCAGGAGCACTACATGATCGTGCGGGCCATCGAGCGCGGCGTCTCCGAGGACAAGATCGCCCGCGCGCTCAACGTCGATGCCCGTTCGATCCGCCGACGGCGGACGCTTCTGGAGGGCGTCTGCCCCGAAGTGGTCGAGCTGCTCAAGGATCGCTCGGTCAACCCGGTGACCTTCGACGTCCTGAAGAAGATGAAGCCGGGGCGGCAGGTCGAGGTCGCCGAGCTGATGCTGGCCGCCGGCAACTTCACCGCCAGCTACGCCAAGGCCCTGCTCGCGGCCACGCGGCAACCGGACCTGGCCCGGCCAGAGCGGCCCAAGAAGGTGGGCGGCATGACGCCCGAGCAGATGGCACGCATGGAGCGGGAAATGGCCTCGCTCAACCAGGATTTCAAAGCGCTGGAGGCGTCCTACGGCGAAGACGTCCTGCATCTGGTGATCGCCTCCGGGTACCTGGCCCGGCTGATCGGAAATCCCGAGATCGAGCGCTTCCTGCAGTCTCGGCATCCCGAGATTCTGATCGAGTTCCGCGCGATCATCACCGCCGCCTCGCTCGATCAGACGCCCGCGGCCGGCGTGGTCTAGCGGGTGCGATGACCCCTCAGGGGTTCCAGCGCATGGCGCCGCTTCGCCGACCGCCGACGCCATCGAAGTAGGAGCCGCCGTAGAGATACCAGCTCAGCCCGTTGAGATAGGCGATGGCGGTCTCCGGCGTGACGGTGGCGGCCTCGTCATCGCTGATCCGGCCGCGCGCCCAGCGGCCGGATCGGCTGAACGCCTCGTACTCGTAGCGGAGCCAGAGACGGCCGCAGGATCGGCACCGCTCGATCGTGACATCGGCAAAGCGTCCCTCGGTCTCGTCGCAGCCGACCGGCCGTGACTCGAATTCCGTGTAGCGAGCGCTGGCCTGCTCGCACACGCAGCCGGTCATTTGGGGCGGCTTCCGCGCAGGCCGTTCCTCGCTCGTCAGCGCAGGCATCATCTCTCCTCCGGCGGGTTCATCACGGCCAGAGCGTGGCGGCGCCATCCGACAAATCCGGTCGCGCCTTGCCAGTCCAGATCAGGGGCTCAGGCCTGCAAATCGGCAAACCGCTCAGCGAGGATGCGCTCCGCATCCGCGTCCTTGAGCCGGTTCTGCGGACCCGGCTCCCCAGCCAATTTCCCAGCGCCAGCCAGAGCTCCACGACACGTGGCGCACAGCAGCACAACGTCGTCGGCGTGCCCCAGATCGTCGAGCGACTTGTGGTAGACCCCGCGCTCCTCCTCCGAGCCGCAGGCTTCGCAACCCAAGTTCTGGAACTCATGGGCGCGGAACCACAGGTGTTGGGCCATCGCGTCGCGCCATTCCGGGGTCCGCAGGTAGTCGGCATAGGGAAGAGCGGCGAGCACCTGGCAACGTGCAGCGCGCGCCTTGTCTTGCCGATCGCTCGCGAGCCGTCGTGCGTCGAGCACCGCTTCCTCGCACCCGAGACAGAGAACCCGATAGCCCTCCGCCCAGCGGGGGCTGCTGCGCAGGCGCTCCTGCGTCTCTTTCATTTCGTTGCGGCTGCGGATCGGCAGATCCTCGCCGCACCGATCGCAGGGTACCCCGACTGAGACGGGGCCGGCGGCCTTGAGAAGGCGTCCCGGGTGAGCGCGGCCTGTGGCCCCGAGTGCGAGGTCCGATGCATGGACTTCCGGCGCATACCAGTAGGCGTAGATCGCCGCTTCGATACGGCTGGCCTTGTTGGCGATCTGCGACAAAGCTTGGGCTTGCGTCGCCACGAGCGCCTTGAGCTCCGCTAGGCGGGCTTCCTGCAGACGGAGTTCCTCGACCGTGGCCAGCAGAGTGTCCAACTGCGGGCTATTCGGCCGCTCCATCTGCGCCTCCTTGTTCCTGTCTGCGTCGGTCGATGCAGTCCCGCACCGCCGCTTCCGCAGCTGACTTCGTCTCGGCGTCGCCGCGGCCGATGGGGGAGATCCTGTCGTGGTCGTACGCAGACCAGGACCAGCCGGGCCGTCTCGGCCGGATGTCGTAGGCGTGTGTGCGATAGGTAGGCATGACGGTACTCTAACCGACGTTCACGGTTTGTCGCGACGCGCCGGCGCCGTCCTCCACTGGAAAATTCGTATTCGCGATGGAAGCCTCGGGAGGAGGGGGAAAGCCTTCCCCTGCGGCCGAGCCTGAAGTCTCGTCCGACCCCTTCGAGCGGGGGGAGCCCCGCAACGCCCCCGGTTGCGGCGCGGCAGCCGTCGAGAGGACGACGTCCAGCCGGTCCCGCAGCTTGGCCTCGCGCGCCGCCTCGGCCTCGGCGAAAATCCGCCGCATCAGCTTGCGAACCTTCTTGTCCGGAAAGGTGCAGCAGGGCCAGCGTCCCTTGCGCAGCTGCCAACGTCGGATGCGGAAGAAGATCCGGGCGCTGAAGAAGCCCGAGCGGGCGTTGTTGCAGGCCAAACAAGCGGCGACGAGATTTTCACGGTCGCGCGAGCCGCCGTGCACCAACGGCACGAGGTGTTCGATCGTCGCGCCGTCAAGCCGCGCGCCATCCTCGTGCATCTCTCCTGAGCAATAGGCGCACCGCCAGTTCTGCGCTTCAGCCAGGCGCACGCGACGCTTGTTCTTTCCCTTCGGCATCCCTGGGTGCGATCTCGAGGCTTAGGCTTGCGGGGCGCGGATGAAGTCGAGGAAGGCGTTGCCATAGGCGGTCGTCTGCGCCGCCTGCACGCCGCTGGCCGAGCACAGCGCCTTCGGCGATCCGCCGAGTAGCCCTTCGCGGCTCATATCGTCATAGAGCCGATCGAGCAGGCCGGGCGCGGCCGAGAGGTCGGGATGGGCGGCTTCGACGACACCCTGCACCGAGCCCATGTAGACCTTCTTGGCCTCGGCCGCGTAGGCGGCGTCGGCCATCGGGTGGGCCATGAGCGCCAGGAGCTTGAGGTGCGCCTCGGAGAACCGTTGCACGTAGCCGAGGAACGAGCCGAGCAGCGCGTTGTCCAGTTTCACGCCTGCGGCGGTGTTCAGCACGATATTGCGCAAGGCCTCGCGCTTGACGCGGCTGTGGGTCGCCGTCGCCTGTTGGCTGGCCTGCGCCACGGTTGAGACGAACACCTCGTCGGCCGCGAGGCTGTCGGCCGTGAGGCCGTCCATTCGCGCGACTAGATCCGCCAGCGCCTCGCCCAGGCCGGCGAACCAGTCCTCTTGGCGTCGGCGCAAGGGATTGCCGACCGCCTTGTCCAACACCTCTTGAGCAACAGCGCCAATGCCGGGAATGGCGCCGAGGGTCAGTCTTGCGACCGCGTAACCGAACTCCCGGTCATCACGGCGTGGAAAAGACGGCACGGAGGTCTCAGTCATTTGGGCTCCCAGGCGCGGGTGCGTTCGCGTCACGCCTTGTTAGCCCACCGGAGCGACAAAATCGGTCGCAGGGTGCAACTCTTTCCTTCAGTCCAGATTTGGACTATATCCAGTTTGTGGAGGAACCGATGCCTATCGCCAAACGTCGTTCGGACGATGTCGCCGAAGCGCCGCCTATTCTGCTCGCTCAGCGTTTCTCGCCCGCGAACCGTCGCCGGCTGAGCGGTCCGGGGCTGCGGACCTTCCTATCCATCGCCGATCTCTGGGGCCTCTCGGACGAGGAGCGCCTGCTTGTCCTCGGTCTGCCCTCCAGGTCGACCTACTACAATTGGGTGAAGGCCGTGCGTGAGCACCGGGACATCACGCTCGACGTGGACATGCTCACCCGTATCTCGGCCGTGCTAGGCATCCACCAGGCGCTTGGCGTCCTTTATCCCACTGAGCGGGAAGGGGTCGCCTGGCTGCGTACCGCCAACGCCGCGCCGATCTTCGGCGGCCGCCCGCCGATCGCCCTGATCACCTGCGGCACTCAGGACGGGCTGATGAGCGTGCGCCGGTTCCTCGATGCAGCGCGTGGCGGCCTCTACATGCCGCCGGGGGACCTCGACCGCGATTTCCGGCCCTACACCGACGCGGACATCGTCTTCACGTGACCGACGTCTATGCCGCCGCGCCGGAGCCGACGTTTCGGCTGATCCCGTCGCGCTTTCCGCCGATCGGCCTCTTTGACACGGTGGCCACGGCGGCGGACCTCGAGCCGGTGATGGAGCTCGCCGGTTGGACCAATGATCGGCTCGTCGCCGAGCGCATTGCGCGCTTGCCGCAGGCCGAGTGGGTCTATGGTCGGCCGAACGCCAGCGTGGTCATGGCCGCGTTTCTGCACGTCGCGCCGGCCGGCATGAGGTTCAACGGCCCGGACCTCGGCGCCTGGTACGCCTCGGCCGCCTTGCCTACCGCCATCGCCGAGGTCGGCCACCACCTTCGGCGCGAGGCGGTCGCCACGGGCGCCGCCTCGCTGACCCGGCAATATCGCACCTACACCGCGCGGCTGGCGGGCGACTATCTCGACATACGCGGCCGGCAGACGGCGCGGCCGGACGTGTACGCCAGCGACAGCTATGCCGCGGGCCAGGCGCTCGGCGAGTCCGTTCGCGCCTCCGGCGGTGCAGGTCTTCTGTTCGATAGTCTCCGCCATGCCGGCGGGCTGAACATCGTCGCCCATCGGCCGCGCAACGTCCTCGACGTCACCCAAGCCGATCACTTCGAGCTTTCCGTTGAGGCGGCGAGACCCCGCATCGAGGCGCGCCGCCTCGCCGCGTGAAGGCAGCGACGTCGCTCAAGCTGAAGGCGCCACCCCTGAGCCGCACTCACTCGGCTAGACGGGGAGCCTGTGACAAGGCCCCGGCTAGCGACCCCCGCAGACCGCATGTAACGTCCCGCTGTTAGGGGCGGCTGTCAGTGCTTACGAGAATAGACCGGTTAAAGAACATCGGCCGATTTAGGTCGTTCAATCAACGCGCTGATGCGCTCGGACGGCTGGCGCTGCTCTTCGCGCGCAACGGGTTCGGGAAGACCACGATCTGCGCAGTGCTAAGGTCAGCCGCCGCGCAGGATTCCGGCTCTATTGATGAGCGGCTTCATCTTGGGAATGCCGGCCCGCCGGAGGCGGCGCTCGTCTTTGACCCTACCGGCGCCGTCGTCTTCCAGAATGGTACGTGGAATCGCAGTCCGCCGAGCATTCTCATTTTCGACGGCGAGTTCATCCGCCGCAATGTTCACGCAGCCGACGAGGTCACGCGCGACAACAAGCGCCAGCTTCTCCGGGTCATTGTCGGCGCGACCGGTGTTCGGCTGGCGGAGACCGTGACCGAAATCGACGCGAAGAACACGAAGCTCAACAACGAACTCAAGGAGATCGAGCGTGCGATCCATGTCGCCCACCCCGTGATCACCGATTACGCCGGGTTCGCGAACGCCGACATTCCCGAGGACATTCAGGCGCGGATTGAGGGACAGAAGCGCCGGCTCCTCGCAGCGCAGCGCGCGAGCGACGTGCGCACCCGGATGAACATCGGCGTTTGGCAGCAGTTGCCGAACCTGGACACCGTGATCCCCTTGCTCGCTAACGTGCTCGACGGCGCGAGCGCGGCGGTTGAGCGGCGAGTCGCGGAGCACATGGCCAAGCACGCCTTCGACACGAATGGCCGACGGTGGCTCGCTTACGGCGCTGCACGGGCGAAAGACGCCTGTCCCTACTGCGATCAGGAACTCCGACCTTCGGCCATCGCCGCCGACTTTAAGGTGCTGTTCGGCGCCGCTTACACCGAGCTGATCAAGGCGCTCGAGGTTCAGCTCGCCACCGTGAACGCCCTGATCGCCACGGGTCAATCGGGGAGTATTCGAGAGGTCGTCCTCAGCAATAGAGCGGCTATGGAGTTCTGGCGCCAAGTCGGCGAGTTGCCAGTGCTGGACGATTTTGACGATAGTGAGCTTCAAGGCTTCGTGGACGCGCTGCAGCCGTTGGCGGCATCCCTCGAGCAAAAGCTCGGCGCTCCCCTGCAGTCGATCCAGCTCTCCCCAGATCAAATCGAGGCGGCGCGCGACGCGCTCGGGCGCCTCGAAGCCCACGCCCTCCAGATCCTCGCTTGCAACCAGGCCATCGAGCAGGTCCGCAAGGACAATGCCGGACAGGTCACGACAGCGCAGCTGAAGGAACTCCAGGATGCCGTCGACAAGCGCATTGCGCTGCAGGCCAAGGCACAGGACCCCATCAAGAAGCTATGCGATGATTGGAAGCTGAAGACCGCGGAGCGCGCCACCCTGGCCAGCAACCGAACCGCGGCTCAAAAGGCGCTGACAACCCACGTTGAGGCGACCGCGGCGGCTTACGAAAATGGAATCAATGAACTGTTGGAGGCCTTCGGAGCCAATTTCCGGCTTTGCCAGACCAAGGCCAGCTACGTCGGTAGAGACCCGAATACGGAATACTGCATCGACGTAAACGGGCATGTGCTTAAGGCCGGGGAATCCGGGGCCGCGGCCAAGCCGAGCTTCAGGACCGTTCTGAGCGCAGGTGACAAGTCCAGCTTGGCCCTCGCTCTCTTCATCACTCAGGTTAAGCAAAGAGCTGACCTGGGCGACTGCATTGTCGTCTTCGATGACCCATTCAACAGCCAGGACACAGCCCGTCAGTTCGAAACGGCATCGCAAATCCGTCTGATCGCAAGCCAAGCCCGCCAGGTGTTGGTGCTGTCGCATGATCCGCGCTTTCTGCATCTCATAGCGAAGGACAAGGGCGCTCTCCCGGTTACGCAGCACCAGATCGTCGCCGAAAGCGATTGGGTCGCCAATCTCAAAGCTTGGAATGTCGACGAAGAGGTCAAGGCGGATTACGTGCGGCGTGCCGAGCGCATTCGCGCGTACGCTTCAACCGGTCAGCACCTCGCCGACTGTACCCCGGCGCTCTTAGCGAGCGATATCCGCGTGTTCGTCGAGGAGTATATCGATCTACGGTTTCCAGGTCGGTTTGCGCCGCGGGCGGTCCTGGGCGCCATGGTCGACGAGATCGAGGCCGCCGGCGACACCGACCACCTCTATGTTCATCGACATGACCTGCGTAGCTTAAACGAATTCAGCCGCCCTGATCACCATCGCGGCACGGCGCCGCCAGATCCAACGCAGCTCCGCGCCCAGTGCAAAAAGGTGGTCAAGATCATCGGCGCCTATTGATGCTTCGGCGCGTAGCCTGACGCTCACACCGCGATCCTAATCGAGCGACGAGCACTGCGGACAGTTCCAGAGCTTGTGGTGAGCGACCGGCGGTCGCGCTCGGTCCCGCCGCTCGCGCGGCTCCTACGGGCGCGCCGCCTTAGGCGCGCTTCGGCGCCGCCGGCCGCTCGACGGCGCGTCCCGCCATGCAGCGCGCCGTTCGTGCGCGCGCAGGCTCCTTGCAGCCTTCATCTTTCTGGGCCGCCATACGGCGGCGTGGCTTAGGGCTCCGCCCTCGGCGCGCTTCGGAGCGGCTTCCGCCCAGCTTCGGTCCCCTTCGCCGGGCGGCACGTGCGCAGGGCCGAAAGGGGCCCTGCAGCCGGTTCCCCGCGAAGCCGCCCCTCCGCTTGCACACCCGGTCTCGCCGACGGGCAGGGCCGCAGGCGCGGCGTGCGCCTGCAACCCTGGCCCATGGAGGACCCTATGACCGTCCAGCCTGTGATCGAGAGCGGCGCTGTGATCGACATTCCGCTCAACAAGCTCAAAAAGTCGCCCAAGAACGCGCGCAAGACGCCCCACACGGAGGCCGCCATCGAAGCCCTGGCCGCCTCGATCGCCGCCAAGGGCATGCTGCAGGCGCCGGTGGTGGAGCCGGAGGTCGGGGAAGACGGCGAGCCGACCGGCTTTTGGTTGGTGACCATCGGGGAGGGGCGGCGGCTCGCCATGCTGCTGCGCGCCAGGCGCAAGGAGGTCCGCAAGGCCGAGCCGGTGCGCTGCGTCGTCGACACCTGCAACGACGCCCACGAGATCAGCCTCGACGAAAACGTCACCCGCAGCGACATGCATCCGGCCGACCAGTTCGAGGCGTTCCGTCGTCTCGCCGAGGAGCGGGGGCTGAGCGCCGAGGAGATCGGCGCCCGCTTCGGAGTGTCCGCCCACGTGGTGCGCCAGCGCCTGCGGCTCGGCGCGGTGTCGCCGCGCCTGCTGTCGATCTATCGGGAGGGCGGCCTCACCCTGGATCAGCTGATGGCGTTCGCCGTCAGCGAAGATCATGAGCGCCAGGAGCAGGTCTACGAGCAGCTGTCCTGGAACCGCTCCGCCGCCCTGATCCGGCGGGCGATGACCGAGGCCAAGGTTCCGGCCGGGGATCGTCGCGCGGTGTTTGTCGGGGCCGAGGCCTATGCCGAGGCGGGCGGGACCATCCTGCGCGACCTGTTCACCGAGGACGGCGGCGGCTGGTTCGAGGACGTCGCCCTCTTGGACCGGCTGGCGTCGGAGAAGCTGGAGGCCGTGGCCACGGAGGTTCGCGCGCGCGAGGGGTGGAAGTGGGCGACGGCCTCGCTCGACTATCCCCACGGCCACGGCCTGCGGCGCGTCTATCCCCATCCGGTGGAGCGCTCGGAGGCGGAGAAGGCGCAGATCGCCGCGCTCTCCGAGGAATACGACGCCCTGGTCAGCGAGTGGGACGCGGTGGAAGACCTGCCGGCGGAGGTGGAAGCGCGCTTCAAGGAGATCGATGCGGCCCTCGACGCCTTTGGCGACGGCATGGGTTACGATCCCGAGGAGGTGGCGCGCGGCGGGGTGTTCGTGATCCTAGGCCACGACGGCCAGATGCGCCTTGAGCGCGGGCTGATCCGGCCGGAGGACGAGCCTGTGCCGGAGCTTGAGCCGGAGAGCGAGCCTGCCGCCGAGCCCTCGGGGGAGGCTCCGGACCAGCCCGCGCCCGACGAGGAGGCCGAGGACGAAGCCGCCCCGCTGTCGGAGCGTCTGGTCTTGGAGTTGACGGCCTATCGGACCTTGGGCCTTCGCGAGGCGGTGGCGGCGGACGCGACCCTGGCGCTGAGCGCCCTGGCGCACGCTTTGGCGCTGAGGACCTTCTATCCGCCCTACGACCAGCCGTCCTGCGTGGAGGTCAAGCTTGTGTCGGCCTACCTCGACGGGCATGCGCCGGGCCTCAGCGACAGCCCGGCCGCGCGCCGCATGGCCGAACGGCATGACGCCTGGGCCTCGCGCCTGCCCCGTGAATCCGGCGAGGTTTGGGCGTTTGTCATCGGCCTGCCGACGAGCGACCTTCTCGACCTCCTCGCCCACTGCGCCGCCCTGGGGATCAACGCCGTGCGCAACCCTGTGGACCGCCGCGCGGGCGCCTGGGACCACGCCGACAAGCTCGCCACGGCGGCCGGGCTCGACATGACGCGCGTCTGGACGCCCACCGCCCAGAGCTACTTCGGCCGTGTGACCAAGGCCCGGATCGTCGAGGCGGTCGCCGAAGGGGCCGGGGAGGCGGCGGCCGAGCGCCTGACGGGGCTGAAGAAGAGCGAGATGGCCGAAGCCGCCGAACAGGCCCTCGCCGGGACCGGCTGGTTGCCGACGCTGCTGCGCACGGCGCCCGCCGTGGAGGCTCAGCCGTCTGAGCCGGTGATGGTCGCCGCCGAATAGGCCGGGCGGTTCAGGCAAAAGATGGCGGTCGCGCGCTCGCGTGCGGCCGCCTTTTTCCGTGCAGCGTTCAGGAGCGCTGTCTGATCCGGCTTGCCGAGTGGCCCTGAAGGGCCGCGCCAGAGTCGGGGCGCGCCGGCAAAGACCTGTCGGCCTCGACCGGCGGCTCGGGGAACAAGGCGACCTGCGCTTGCGGGTGCCAATCGACCGTCTCCCAATCCGGCGTCGCATCGGCGGGCAAGATGGCCTTCCGGCTGAACAGGTGGACGAGCAGGGTGTCCATGCCGAGCCGCAGCGCCCAGCCCCAGCGCGGGTGGCTGGCGTCGGCGCTTCGGCTGATGCCTTCGGCGATCTCCAGGTGCAGCACCAGATAGCGGGACCCCGGCTGCCGCCGCGCGAAGGCGAACAGGCCGGCGGTTCTGATGAAGCGGCCATCGTGATGGCCCAGCGCCAGGAACGGCACGCCGCCGATGTAGATGTCGCTCATCGCTCTATCCTCCGGCGAGAACATAAGCAGAACTCCTGGCGGCTGTGGAGTCCGAAGCTCACCCGCGCTGAAGCGTGATGCCGTGGGTGTCGATGGCGGCTTGGCCGGTCTCCAGACCCCGCCGCCGCGACCACGCGGCCTCCGATGGCCTGATCACGGCCGAGGGGACAGGGCCGAACGGCCCCGTCCGCGCCCGCAACGCCGGATGGCGACTTCTTTCCCCTGGCGGCTGCGCCGCCATTCCTCGCGCACCAAACAAGTCGCCGTCCGCCGTCCTTCGCTGCGCTGCGGGGCTGACGCCTGCGGCCGCGGCCGCCCCTCGGCTCCGGATCGCCATCGAGGCCGCGATGGGCGCGGCCGAAGGACGACAGGAGACTTCCCCATGGCCACCATCGGCACCTTCCACAAGCAGGCTGACGGCTCCTACAGCGGCGCGATCAAGACCCTCAGCCTCAACGTCAAGACCGCCCAGTTCCGGGCCTCCGACAAGGACAACGACAAGGCGCCGGATTTCCGCATCTTCGCCGGCCAGACCGAGTTCGGCGCGGCCTGGAAGAAGACCTCCCGCGAGAACCGCGACTACCTCTCCGTCAAGCTCGACGACCCCAGCTTCCCGGCCCCGATCTACGCGTCCCTGGTCGACGCCGAGGACGGCTACAGCCTGATCTGGTCCCGCAGCCGCGCCGCCGACTGACCGCTGCGCCGCCCCGTCACCCGGGGCGGCGTCCTTCTCCCAAAATCCATCTCTGAGGAGCCCGCCATGTCGCGCGCGCCCGAACAGTCACGCCCCGATCTTTACAGCCGCGTCACCCAGCAGATTGTCGAAGATCTGCAGCGCGGCGTCCGTCCCTGGACCAAGCCCTGGTCCGCTGAGCACTTGGCCAGGCGCATCACCCGGCCCCTGCGCCACAGCGGCCAGCCCTATAGCGGCATCAACGTCGTGCTGCTCTGGGCCGAAGCTGTCGCCAAGGGTTTCGGCGCCCCGATCTGGATGACCTTTCGCCAGGCCGCCGAACTTGGCGCGCACGTGCGCAAAGGCGAGCACGGCGCGACGGTGGTCTACGCCAACCGCTTCAAGCGCACCGAGACGGACGACAACGGCCACGACGTTGAGCGCGAGATCCCCTTCCTGAAGGCCTACAGCGTCTTCAACGTCGAGCAGATCGACGGCCTGCCCCCACATTTCTACGCCGTCGCCGAACCGACCTTGCAACCCACTCAGCGGATCGCGCACGCCGACGCCTTTTTCCGCGCGCTTCAGGCCGACATCCGGCATGGCGGGAACAACGCGTTCTACGCGGTGGGGCCGGACTATGTGCAGCTGCCGCCGTTCGAGAGCTTCCTCGACCCGGAGGCCTACTACGCGACGCTGGCGCACGAGTGCACGCACTGGACGCGCCATCCCACCCGTCTTGATCGCGACTTCGGGCGCAAGCGCTGGGGCGACGAAGGCTATGCCCGCGAGGAACTCGTCGCCGAACTGGGCGCCGCCTTTCTCTGCGCCGACCTCGGGCTCGAGCTGCAGCCGCGCGAAGACCACGCCGCCTATATCGAGAGCTGGCTGAGCGTCCTTCAGAACGACAAGCGCTTCATCTTCAGCGCCGCCGCCTTCGCTCAGCGCGCGGTCGACTTCCTCCACGGCCGCCAGAGTAAAGAGCTCGCCGCTTGAGCGGCAGGCCCCGGCCCGGTGGGCCGGGGCCATCTTTCCGCCGTCCGACTCGCCGACGATTCCCCAGTATACTAGGTGGCTGAAGCTCAGCCGGCGCGGCCGTCTCCTCCTCATGCGGTTGAGGGGAGTCGTTGCCAGGAACTTGCGCCGTCTGCGTCAGGCCAAGGGTCTTTCGCAGGAGGAGCTGGCGGATCGTGCCGACATCAACCGCAACTATGTCGGTCTGCTCGAACGCGAAGAGCACGCGGCCACCGTCGACATGCTGGAGAAGCTGGCCGAGGTGCTGGAGGTCGAACCGCAAGCATTCTTCGCCCGCGACTAGGCCTTCAACTCCTAAGACGTGTCGTAGGCGACCCCTGGGGCGTAAAGTTAACGCATGACCCAGGCGGAGCTCCGCGAGCGGGCGCCGCAAGGTGAGCCGCTCACCGACTATGATCGCGCACAGGCGACGGTCTACCTGCGCCTGCTCGATGCCGAAGCCGCCGGCGCCGACTGGCGCGAGGTAGCCGCGATCGTGCTGAAGGTCGATCCCACGCGTGAGCCGGACCGCGCCCGCACCATGCACGAGACGCACCTGGCCCGAGCGCATTGGCTGCGCGACGGCGGCTACAAGGACCTGCTTACCTCAACTCAAAGCTGAGCTGTTGTTAAGCAACAACTTGGGTTTGCGGCTGGCCGACAGTTGTGGATAAATGCCGTCGCTGTGGGGGCGCCCGCTCTGTTCATGGGAGAGCGCCTTGAGTGACGAGGATTGGCGTTCAGAAGAGCGCTACGCCGGTTTGCGCGAGCTTACCGCGCCGGCGCTCGCCTGGGAATTCTTGCGCCGCAACGGCGACTACCAGGCCGATTACCAACGTATCCAATCCGAGGTGGCCTCCGGGGGGACGGCGCGCGCAGGTGACGCGCGCCTGGCCCGCTGGGGGCTGACCTTTCGCTGCCGATCCGGCGCTCGCCGCGGCCGAACAGCCGGTCTTCTGGCGGCCTGAGGCCTACCCCCGCACCGTCGTCCTGGCACCCGCGCCAAAAGGCGCCAAGCAGGCGATCACCTTCGATCCATCACGGTGGCGCGGCCAATTCATCGCCCGCCAAGCCGACGACGGCGTGCACGCCCTGCTGCGCGGGGTCGACGCCGACCATCACATCTGGATGCCCGCCGCGCTCGCCTACGGTCAGACCGTCGCCTGTGTTGTCCTGCTGGACGGCGACACCCTCTGTGGGGCAGCCGCCGCGCTGCAGTTCTGGCGCGAGGTGGTTGGCGTCCGCGCGGCGCCCGAACGGCATTCCGACCAGCGTTGGGGGCGCATGGGGCAGAGCCTTCGCGCTTATGACGGCCATCTGGCCGGCGGCAGCTACCGCGCCATCGCCGAGGAGATCTTCGGCGCGCCACGGGTCGCCGCCGAGAGCTGGCGGACCTCCTCGTTGCGCGACGCCACCATTCGCCTAGTGCGCTCCGGGGCGGCGCTCGTGAGCGGTGACTACAAGCGGCTGCTGCGCCACAAGACCGACGAGTAAGGGGTGGCGGAATCGCCGCTCCCCAACTTCGCCATCCCCCTCCGATTCGCACTCCGACACGCTGTCCGGGACTTCGCTGCGCTCCGCCGCAGCATCCAGGAGAAGCCTTGGAGAGCCGAACATGGTCGAGCCCAACACCGCCCTGCCGCCGCGCCTGCTGCGCACGCCTGAAGCCGCGCGCTTCCTTGGATTGTCCGGCCGAACGCTCGAGAAGCACCGCACCTACGGCACGGGTCCCACCTACATGAAGATCGGTGGGCGCGTGGTCTATGCGGTCGCCGACCTGCAGTCCTGGGCCGCCCGTGGTGTGAAGTCTTCCACCGCCGATCCAGGCCGCGACACCGTCCACCCGGCGCGCCGGATCACCGAAGACCGCAGCTTCGTCGGCGGCTGAGGCGCGATCGCCATGCGGGCCAAGACGCCGCCGGAGAACGCGGGCGCCGCGCCCTCCGATCCTACGACTTGGGTCGAGCTCGTCTGGTACGAGAAGCGGATCGAGCGCTGGATCCGGTTTGGGACCGTGCGCGAGGAGCGCCTGCTCGACCGACGCCGGCGCCTCGTGGGCTTCCGCCCGGGCGATGTCTTCGCCTTCGTCCGGTGGCAGGCGAACGACCGTGGCACCGTCGCCTCACGGCTCGACATCCTGCAGGCCGTAGCGCCCGGCGCGCGCTGCTCTACGGTCCCCGGTGTCGAGGCCGGCGGAGAGCCGTTGCTGCGCCTGTCGGGCTGGCCCACCGTCCAGCGGGCGCTCGCCGCCATCGATGCGGTCGAGCAGCTGGGGATCGATCCGACCTGCGTCGCCCCCGACCACTGGCGGCAAGTCCACAACCGGCTGAGCGCCGGCGCTGCGCCCGAGCCCTATAGTCTCGCGCGCCATCGCGCCTGGCGCCTGCGCGACGCAGTGGGCGCCTGATGCGACCCCCCACCATAGCTGTCTTCGGGATGGGGGGCATCCTGGCGCTACTCGCCCCAGCTGCGTTCCCGGCGCGGCTAGGACTCGTCTGGAACGCGACCGCCAGTGCGCCAGAAGGGCTCTACCGACTGCAGCCGGCGCGCAGGCTGAGCGTCGGGGATTGGACCGCCGTGCGGCCGCCTCCCGCGCTGGCGACGTGGCTTTCAGCGCGCGGCTACCTGCCGTCCGGCGCCTTGCTGATCAAGCGGGTCGGCGCCCTGACGCCCAGCCACGTCTGTCGCGACGGCGACCACGTGACCATCGATGGCGCGACCGCCGCGATAGCTGAGCGACGCGACCGTTTCGGACGCCCCTTGCCCGTCTGGCGCGGCTGCTTCGCACTCGGCTCCGACCAGGTGTTCCTCCTCAACCCCGCCCCGGGCTCGCTCGACAGCCGCTACTTCGGCCCGCTGCCGCGCGGCCAGGTGGTCGGCCGGGCCGCACCCCTGTGGCTGCTCCAGGATCCTCGCCATGGCCGATAAGCCGACGCCAAGCCCAGCTCCTTTGTTCGATCGAACAAACAGCGGCCGCTCCTTCGTCCCGACCAGCTTCCGCACAGCCGCCGCGCGCAGCGGCGGTCCAGGGCGGCCGTCAGGCCGGCGCGGACGCGCCTTGCCCTGGACGGCCGCGAGCACAGCGGCACGCTGGCGGCTGATAGGGACCAGCGTCTTCTGCCTCACCGCCGGCGTTGCGTCTCAGGTCGAGGCGCAGCCGGCGGGCGTGCGGGCCGAGATCGGCGGCGTCGTCGCTGAGGCGGCGCAGCGGTTCGGCCTGCCGGAGTCCTGGATCCAGGCCGTCATGCATGTGGAGAGCGCCTTCCAGGTGCGGGCGGTGAGCCCGGCCGGCGCCATGGGGCTGATGCAGGTGATGCCCCAGACGTACGCGGAGCTGCGCTCCCGCTACGGCCTGGGTGCCGACCCTTTCCAGCCGCGGGACAACATCTTGGCGGGCGCGGCGTACCTGCGGGAGATGTACGATCGCTTCGGCGCCGGCGGGTTCCTGGCCGCCTACAACGCCGGACCGGCCCGCTATCAGCAGCATCTGATCGACGGCCGCCCGCTCCCATCAGAGACGCGCGCCTACGTCGCCAAACTCTCGCCATCTGTGCTGGGAGGGCCGGCTGCGGGCGGGTTGGCGACAGGGGCATCGCCGTCGAGTACGCCGCAGCCATCCCTGTTCGCCGTCATGCGGGACGACACAGCCGGCGGGGTGAATGCGCGCTCGGCCGGACCAGCCATCGCACGCGACCCGGCCCACGCGCCGCTGTTCGCGGAGCTCACGCCGCGGCTGGAGGACCGGTGATGGGACCCGGCGTCTCTCGTGCGGCTTCGCAGATCCGCGCAGGTTCGGCGGCGACCTCCCAAACGATGGACCGATGGCAGGATAAAAGGCGCGAGGTGCGGCGTCCGGTCGGGGGCGGAAAGTTTAAAAAATTCAACGGCCTGTCGCGAGGTGTGCAGCGCCCGCGCAGGCTGCGATTTCGACTAAGCCGTTGGTTTGGTGGACAAAGATGCACCTCGCCCGGCCGGAGGCGGTCGTGAGCGAGGACGAGTTCGAGCTGCGCGTAGGCCGTATCCGGTCGCGACCCTCCGGAGGGCGTCGCACCTTTGTCGGTCAGGCCTTGGCGGCGGCTCAGCGGGCGGGCGGCCTTGTCCGTAGCGGATCGGGCCGCGCGGGCGCCTTCGGTCGTGGCCGTGCCGCGAGCCTTTGCGCTCAGTCCGTCGGGGCCCGCCTACGCGGCGCGGTGGTCAAGGCGCGCGTCGTACGGCAGAGGGCGGGCCGGGCGCCGCTGGCCACCCACCTCGACTATCTGCAGCGCGAAGGCGTCACGCGCGACGGTGATCGCGGCCGGCTGTTCGACGCGACGACGGACGAGGCGGACGCGAACGGGTTCGCTGGGCGGTGCGAGGGCGACCGTCACCACTTCCGCTTCATCATCTCCCCCGATGACGCTGAGCAGCTGAGCGACCTGAAGGCCTTCACCCGAGACCTGATGGGGCAGGCCGAGGCGGACCTCGGCACGCGCCTCGATTGGGTCGCGGTGGACCACTGGAATACCGCCCATCCGCATCTGCACGTCATCGTGCGGGGACGCACCGACGAGGGTGAGGACCTGGTCATCGCGCCGGATTACATCCGCGAGGGCCTTCGCGCCCGCGCCGGACGGCTGGTCACCCTTGAGCTCGGGCCCCGCACCGACGGCGAATTGAAGCGGCAAACGGCGCTGCAGATCGAGGCCGATCGCTGGACCGCTCTCGACCGCGGCTTGGCGCGGCTGGCGGACGAGCAGGGCGTCGTTGATATGCGCCCCGCGGCCGGCGGCTCCGGCGACCTGCAACAGGCGCGGCTGGCGCGCCTGCGCAAGCTTCGGGGCCTCGGCCTCGCCGACGAGGTGCGGCCCGGCCGGTGGCGCGTCGCTCCGGACGCCGAGGCCGCGCTGCGGGCGCTTGGCCAGCGCCAGGACGTCATCGCCCGCCTGCACCGCGCCTTGAGCGAGCGCGGCCTCGAGAGTGACCCCGCGCGCTTCGTGCTGGACGGGGGCGAGGCCCCGCTGGTGGGTCGGCTGTGCGGCCGCGGGCTCGACGACGAACTTCGCGGCAGCGGCTACGCGATCGTGGAGGGCTTGGACGGATGCACCCATCACGTCCGGTTCGCGGACCTCGATGACGCCAGCGACGCGCCAATGGGCGGCATCGTCGAAGTCCGGCGGCTCGAATGGCAGGGCCGCCGCAGCCGCCTCGTACTGCAGGTCCGCTCCGACCTCGGCTTGGCGGATCAGGTGCGGGCCGACGGCGCCACTTGGCTCGACCGCCAGCTGGTCGGGCGCGCGCCTGCGGATCTGGGTGAGGGCGGGTTCGCCTCCGAGGTGCGCGCCGCGCTGAACGCCCGCGGTAACCGCCTGGTCGAGGCCGGGCTGGCCCAACGCCAGGGTCGGCGACTGCTCTTCGCGCGCGACCTGCTGGAGACCCTGCGACAGCGTGAGCTCGCCGGCGCCGCGGCGCGGCTCGCCGATCAAACTGGCCTCAAGCATCAGGGGCTCGGCCCAGAGGGCGTCGTCGCGGGGACCTATCGCCAGCGTGTGACCCTCGCGTCCGGTCGGTTCGCGATGATCGACAACGGTCTGGGTTTCACCCTCGTGCCCTGGCGGCCGGAGCTTGAGCGGCATCTCGGCCGCCATGTCGACGGGGTGCTCACGCCGGGCGGTGGAATGACCTGGAGCTTCAGTCCCAAGCGCGGCCTTGGCCGCTGATCAGGAGGCCGCCATGAACGGCACGAAGGTGATGTGGGGCCAGCTGGCGGCGGTATTCGCCATCGTGCTCGCCGCCCTATGGACGGCGACGGCGTGGACCGCCTGGCGGCTCGCGTTCCAGTCCCAGCTCGGGACCCCCTGGTTTGTGGTCGGTCCCTGGCCGGTCTACCCGCCGCCAGCCTTTCTCTGGTGGTGGTTCGCGTTCGACGCCTACGCGCCGCGGGTCTTTCTGGAAGGCGCCGCTATCGCCGTCACCGGCGGGGCGCTGGCCATCGCGGTAGCGATGGGCATGTCGATCTGGCGGGCGAGGGAGTCGCGCTCGGTGACCACCTACGGCTCGGCGCGCTGGGCCAGGCCGCGAGAGGTCGCAGCCGCCGGGCTGCTCGGCGAAGACGGGGTGATCCTCGGCCGTCTGAAGGGCGCCTACTTGCGCCACGACGGTCCCGAGCACGTGCTCTGCTTTGCGCCGACCCGTAGCGGCAAGGGCGTGGGCCTGGTCGTGCCGACGCTGTTGACCTGGCCCGGATCGGCCATCGTCCACGACATTAAGGGCGAGAATTGGCAGCTGACCTCCGCCTGTCGGGCCGCCGTGGGCCGGGTGCTGCTGTTCGATCCGACCAATCCGGAGAGCGCCGCCTATAACCCGCTGCTGGAGGTGCGGCGTGGCGAGACGGAGGTCCGCGATGTGCAGAACATCGCCGACATCCTAGTCGATCCAGAAGGCGCGCTGGAGCGCCGCTCGCACTGGGAGAAGACCAGCCACAGCCTGTTGGTCGGCGCCATCCTGCACGTGCTCTACGCCGGGGCGGACAAGACCCTCGCCGGGGTCGCGGAGTTCCTGTGCGACCCGCGCCGTCCGATCGAGACGACGCTCCGGGCGATGATGACGACGCCCCACTTGGGCGACCGGCCGCACCCGGTCGTGGCCTCCGCGGCGCGCGAACTCCTCAACAAGAGCGAGAACGAGCGCTCGGGCGTGCTCTCGACCGCCATGTCCTTCCTCGGCCTTTACCGCGATCCGGTGGTGGCCAAGGTGACCCGCCGCTGTGACTGGCGCATCGCCGATCTGGTCGAGGCCGAGCGCCCGTCAAGCCTGTACCTGGTCGTGCCGCCGTCCGACATAAGCCGGACCAAGCCGCTGGTCCGGCTGATCCTCAACCAAATCGGGCGGCGGCTGACCGAGGATCTCGGGGCGCGGTCGAGCCGCCACCGGGTGCTGCTGATGCTCGACGAGTTCCCGGCCCTGGGGCGACTGGACTTCTTCGAGAGCGCCCTCGCCTTCATGGCCGGCTATGGCCTGAAGGCCTTCCTTATCGCCCAGTCGCTGAACCAAATCGAGAAGGCCTACGGTCCCAACAACGCGATCCTCGACAACTGCCATGTGCGGGTCTGCTTCGCGACCAATGACGACCGGACGGCCAAGCGCGTGTCCGACGCCTTGGGGACCGCGACGGAGCTTCGGGCGATGAAGAACTATGCCGGGCATCGCCTTTCGCCCTGGCTCGGCCATCTCATGGTGTCGCGCCAGGAAACCGCGCGGCCGCTGCTCACGCCCGGCGAGGTGATGCAGTTGCCGCCTGACGACGAGCTGGTCCTAGTCTCCGGCGCGCCGCCGGTGCGGGCGCACAAGATCCGCTACTTCGAGGACCGCCAGCTGAAGGCTCGAGTCGGTCAGGCCCAGGGATCGTCGGCCGTGGCCGTGCCGCCGGATGATTGGTCGGGGCTGCAGCCGATCGCCGCCCCGCCCTCTAGGTCGATGCCGAAGGGGCAGGACGTGGGGGAGGGGGGACTGCGTCGCGAGCCCGAGCCGCTCTTCGAGGACGGTCATGTGCCGCCGCCGACGCGGGAGTTCGCCTTCTTCGACGAGGACGATGGCCAGGACGATGGCGAGGCGGCCGAGCAGGCGGCGATGCAGCGGCGGTTCCGACGCGTCGCCCGTCAAGCCTCGCTCGATCCTGATGACGGCTTGGAGCTGTGAGCATGCAAAAAGCCCGTCTGTCGGTTTACCTGGAGCCGGACACGCTGAAGGCGCTGGAGGCGTTCGCTGAGCGGCGCGGAAAGTCGAAATCGCTGGTCGCAGAGGCGGCGATCGCCTCCTTTGTCTCGCCCGACGCCGCCGAGCGGCAGGAGGCGGCGATCACCCGACGCCTGGACCAGCAGAACCGTGCGGCCGAACGACTGGAGCGAAATCTCGGCATCTCCATCGAGATGATGGCGCTGTTCGTCCGGTTCTGGCTGACCAGTACGCCCGCGCTTCCCGAAGCCGCTCAGGCGGCCGCCCAAGCCAAGGGCAAGGAGCGGTTCGAGGGCTTCGTTGCGGCGCTGGGGCGGCGGCTGGCGCGCGGCGCCAGCTTCACGCGCGAGGTGTCGGTCGAGGTCGAACATCCAGGCCGGCCAGCGGAGTAGCCGGTCGGGCTTGCATGGACTCGCCGGAACGCAAGTCATCGCACGCCAGAGCACTACTACGACGGACCGACTGTTGATCCGGCGCCATTCGGGCGCTCATTGATGACCCGTTTTCGCACGCCCAAGGGCTGCAAACGGGAGCCGCCAGTGTCCGTCGCGCCGTTCCGCAACGAGGTCTTTGTCCGCAGCGCGCGCATGCTCCGCACGGCGCTCGGGCCGCAGATCGGCGGTTGGCTGGACGACGCGTCCATCGTCGAGGTGATGCTCAACCCCGATGGCCGGCTCTGGGTCGACCGCCTGGGCCCGGGCCTGGAGGACACCACCTGCCGGATGTCCGCGGATGACGGGGAGCGGATCGTTCGCCTGGTGGCGCACCATGTGGGCGCCGAAGTCCACGCGTCGAGCCCGCGGGTCTCGGCCGAGCTGCCGGAGACGGGAGAGCGCTTCGAAGGCCTCCTTCCCCCAGTCGTGGCGGCGCCGACCTTCGCCATCCGCAAACCCGCCGTCGCCGTCTTCTCCTTGGACGATTACGTGGCGGCGGGGATCATGCCGGTTGGCGCGGCAGAGATGCTGCGGCGCGGCGTGGCCGAGCGCCGGAATATCCTCGTGGCGGGCGGCACGTCGACGGGGAAGACCACCCTGGCCAACGCCCTGCTGGCGGAAGTCGCCAAGTCCGGCGACCGGGTGGTGCTCATCGAAGACACCCGCGAGCTGCAGTGTGCAGCCCCGAACCTGGTCGCGCTGCGCACCAAGGACGGAGTCGCTTCTCTCGCCGAGCTGGTCCGCTCGTCTCTGCGGCTTCGGCCCGACCGGATCCCGATTGGCGAAGTCCGCGGCGCCGAGGCGCTCGATCTGCTCAAGGCCTGGGGCACGGGCCATCCCGGCGGTGTTGGCACGATCCACGCCGGGTCTGCCCAGGGCGCCCTGCGCCGCCTGGAACAGCTGATCCAGGAGGCGGTGCCGGTGGTTCCTCGCGCCCTGATCGCTGAGACCGTCGACTTGATCGCCGTGCTGAGCGGGCGAGGGGACGAGCGCCGGCTGACCGAGCTTTGCGCCGTCGCGGGTCTGAGCCCCGACGGCGACTACCGCATCACGCCTGTGACCGCGGCTTCTCCAGGAGAGACTTCATGATCGGCCGCATCCATGGGCGGCTCGCCACTGCGAGCGCCGTCGCCACCGTCTGGCTGCTCGCCGGGCCGGCCTACGCCGCAGGCTCCTCGATGCCGTGGGAAGCGCCGCTCGAGAAGATCCTGCAATCAATCGAGGGTCCGGTCGCCAAGATCATCGCGGTGATCATCATCATCACGACGGGCCTCACCCTGGCCTTCGGCGATACCTCGGGCGGCTTCCGTCGGCTGATCCAGATCGTCTTCGGTCTGTCGATTGCCTTCGCCGCTTCCAGCTTCTTCCTGTCGTTCTTCTCGTTCGGCGGCGGGGCGCTCATCTGATGGACCCCGCCGCTCCCATTCCAGGGTTCGAAGCGCCGGTGCATCGGGCGCTGACCGAGCCGGTGCTGCTGGCCGGCGCGCCCCGCACCTTCGCCATCGTCAACGGCACCCTGGCCGCCGCCCTAGGGCTTGGCTTACGGCTCTGGATCGCGGGCCTCGCCCTCTGGCTGATCGGGCACGCCTTCGCGGTTTGGGCCGCCAAGCGGGACCCGCACTTCGTCGAAGTCGCGCGCCGGCATGTGCGCATTCCGCCGTACCTGGAGGTCTGAGATGTTCGACCTTCGCGAATATCGTCGCCGCGCCGCCCAGCTCCCTGATTACCTGCCGTGGGCGGCGCTGGTCGGACCTGGTGTGGTCCTGAACAAGGACGGCGCCTTCCAGCGGACCGCCCGCTTCCGAGGACCTGATCTCGACTCCGCCACCGCCGCGGAGCTCGTGTCGGCGGCCGGCCGGCTCAACAACGCGCTTCGGCGCCTGGGATCGGGATGGGCGGTCTTCGTCGAAGCGCAGCGCAACGCCGCTGAGAGCTATCCCCTCAGCGACTTCCCCGACCCGGTCTCGGCGCTGGTCGACGAGGAGCGCCGCGCGCAGTTCGAGGAGAAGGGCGCCCACTTCGACAGCGCCTACTTCCTGACCTTCGTCTACCTGCCGCCGGCGGAGCAGGGCGCTCGCGCCGAAAGCTGGCTCTATGAGGGCCGGGAGCGGCGCGGCGTCGATTGGCGCGAGGCGCTGGCGGGCTTTGTCGATCGCACCGACCGGGTGCTGGCCTTGCTGGAGGGATTCGTCCCCGAAACCGCCTGGCTCGGCGACAGTGAAACCCTGACCTACCTGCATTCGACGGTCTCGACGCATCGTCACCGCGTCGGCGTGCCCGATACGCCCGTGCACCTAGATGTCCTGCTGGCCGACCAGCCGCTGACCGGCGGCCTCGAGCCTCGGCTCGGCGAGGCGCACCTGCGGGTCCTCACCATCAGCGGCTTCCCGGCCGCGACCTGGCCGGGTCTGCTGGACGAGCTCAACCGGCTCGCATTTCCCTATCGATGGACCACCCGCGCCATCTGCCTCGACAAGGTGGACGCGGCCAAGCTGCTGGCGCGCATCCGGCGGCAGTGGTTCGCCAAGCGCAAGTCGATCATGGCCATCCTCAAGGAGGTGCTGACCAACGAGGCGGCGGCGCTGGTCGATACGGACGCGCAGAACAAGGCGCTCGACGCTGACGAGGCGCTGCAGGACCTTGGCGCCGACGTGGTCGGCCACGCCTTCGTCACCGCCACGGTCTGTGTTTGGGACGACGACCCCGCGCGCGCGGACGCGAAACTGCGCTTGGTCGAGAAGACCATTCAGAGCCGCGACTTCACCTGCATGGTCGAGACGATGAACGCTGTGGAGGCCTGGCTCGGCAGCTTGCCCGGCCACGCTTACGCCAACGTCCGCCAGCCGCCCATCTCCACCCTGAACCTCGCCCACATGATCCCGCTTTCGGCGGTCTGGTCCGGGCCGCCCTCGAACACGCATCTCGGCGGGCCGCCACTCTTCTACGGCATGACCGAAGGATCGACGCCCTTCCGGTTCTCGACCCACCTCGGCGATGTTGGCCACGCCATGGTCGTCGGGCCGACCGGAGCGGGCAAGAGCGTGCTGCTCGCGCTCATGGCCCTGCAATTCCGGCGCTATCCTCGGGCGCAGGTGTTCGCCTTCGACTATGGCGGCTCCATTCGCGCCGCAGCGCTCGCCATGGGCGGCGACTTCCACGACCTCGGCGGCGCGCTTTCGGAGACCGTCGAGGCGCCGATCTCCCTGCAGCCCTTGGCGCGGCTCGAGGACCCTGCCGAACGGGCTTGGGCGGCCGAATGGCTGGCCGGGGTGCTCGGCCGGGAGCGGGTCGAGGTGACGCCGGAGGACAAGGAGCACCTCTGGACGGCCCTCGGGTCCTTGGCTTCGGCGCCTCCGTCGGAGCGGACCATGACAGGCCTCTCGGTGCTGCTGCAGTCGAACAGCCTCAAGCAGGCGCTGCAGCCCTACACGGTGGCCGGTCCCTGGGGGCGGCTGCTGGACGCCGAGCACGAGCGACTTGGGACCGCGGAGGTGCAGGCCTTCGAGACCGAGGGCCTTATCGGCTCGGCTGCGGCGCCGGCAGTGCTCGCCTACCTCTTCCACCGGATGCAGTCGCGGCTCGACGGCCGTCCCACGCTGGTGATCGTGGACGAGGGCTGGCTGGCGCTCGACGACGCCACCTTCGGCGCGCAGCTGCGCGAATGGCTGAAGACGCTCCGCAAAAAGAACGCCTCGGTGGTGTTCGCCACCCAGTCTTTGGCGGACATCGAAACGAGCGCCATCGCCGCCTCCATCATCGAGAGCTGCCCGACCCGCCTGTTCCTGCCGAACGATCGCGCCCAGGAGCCGCAGATCGCCGCGGCCTATGAGCGGTTCGGCCTCAACGCGCGCCAGATCGAGATCCTCAGCCGGGCCACGCCCAAGCGCGACTATTACTGCCAGTCGCGGCAGGGCCACCGGCTCTTCGAGCTTGGCCTGGGGCCGGTGGCGCTCGCCCTTTGCGCCGCCTCAGCCAAGACCGACCAGCTCGTCATCGCCGATCTTGTCGAACGGCACGGGCCGCAGGGCTTCGCCGCGGCCTGGCTGGACCATCGCGGCCTCGGCTGGGCGGCTGACCTGATCCGACTGCAGCGCCCCGCGCCCCACCTGGAGACCACCCGATGATCCGTCATTCGCTCCGCCTGGCTGCGCTTTCGGGCGCGGCGGTGCTGGCCCTCGCGACGCCCGCGGGCGCCCAGCTCAAGGTGTTCGATCCGACCAACTACGCTTCGAACGTCATGCAGGCGGCGCGAGCGCTTGAGCAGATCAACAACCAGGTCCGCAGCCTGCAGAACCAGGCGTTGAGCCTGACAAACCAGGCCCGCAACCTGCAGCAGCTCCCGTACTCGTCTCTTCAGACGTTGCAGGGCAATCTCGGCCGCATTGGATCCTTGATGCAGCAGGCCCAGCGCGTGGCCTACGACGTCCAGGCGATCCAACGCGAGTTCGGCCAGAACTACGCCGTCTCGTCTGGCGCGTCGGACGCCGCGCTTATCGCGTCGGCGAACGCCCGCTGGCGCAATTCCGCGGAGGCGTTCCAGCACGCCCTGCAGGTGCAGGCGGGCATCGTTAGCGGCCTGCCGAGCACCCGTGCCGAACTCAGCGCCCTTGTCGGCGCGAGCCAGGGCTCCGTGGGCATCGTTCAAGCCACCCAAGCGGGCAACCAGCTGCTCGCTCTCCAAAGCCAGCAGCTCTCCGACCTGACCGCGATGACAGCCGCGCAGGGCCGCGCCGCGGCCCTGGAGCAGGCCGAACGCGCAGCCAGCCGGGCGCAAGCACAAGAGCAGTTCCGCCGCTTCATGGATCGGCGCCAAGGTTACCAGGCGCAACCCGTGGAGATGTTCCGATGACCCGCCTGTTCTTCGCCGCCGCCGCTGTCCTCGCTTTGTCCGGCTGCGGCGAGCGCCAAGCCGCCGCCGACGCCAAGCAGATGAGCGGACAGCAGCTGGCGAGTGAACGTGATCGCTGTCGAGACCTCGGTCTGAAGGCCTATGACGACGCCGCCTGCAAGGCGGCCCAGCAAGAGCGTCAGGATCGGTTCCTCGGCAAGACTAAGGGACCGGGCTCATGAACACGGGCGTCGCCGACCGCTTCCTGGACGTTTTCACCCGCTACATCGACTCCGGCTTCGGTCTGCTCGGTGGCGAGGTGGCGTTCCTGGCGAGCACCTTGGTGGTGACCGACGTCACCTTGGCGGCGCTGTTCTGGTCGTGGTCGGCCGGCGACGACATCCTCGCGCGGCTGATCAAGAAGACCCTCTACGTCGGCTTCTTCGCCTTCCTGCTGTCGAACTTCAACAGCCTCGCCCGAGTGATCTTCCAGTCCTTCTCTGGGCTGGGCCTCAAGGCCGCGGGCTCGGGGATGTCGGCTTCAGATTTCCTGCGCCCCGGAAAGCTCGCCCAGTCCGGTATCGACGCGGGCAAGCCGATCCTCGAGTCGGCGATGCAGATGTGCGGCTTCCCTCAGTTCTTCGACAACTTCCCGCAGATTGCCGTGCTGATGGTCGCGTGGCTGATCGTGCTGGTCGCGTTTTTCGTGCTGGCCGTCCAGCTGTTCGTCACCCTCATCGAGTTCAAGCTCACCACGCTCGCGGGCTTCGTGCTCGTGCCGTTCGGTCTCTTCGGCAAGACGGCGTTCCTGGCGGAGCGGGTGCTCGGCAACGTGGTCGCCTCCGGCGTGAAGGTGCTCGTCCTGGCCGTGGTCGTCGGGATCGGCTCGACTCTGTTCGGCGAGTTCATCCAGGACTTCGGCGGTCAAGAGCCGACCCTTGAGGAGGTCCTGTCGCTCGCGCTCGCCTCGCTTTGCCTGCTCGGCCTCGGCATCTTCGGGCCCGCCATCGCCAATGGGCTGGTCTCTGGCGCACCGCAGCTCGGCGCCGGCGCCGCGGTCGGCACGGCGCTGGCTGCCGGCGGGCTTGGTGCGGCCGGCGCCATGGGCGCGCGTGCGGCCGTGGCAGCGGGGGTAGGGGGCGTGCGCGGCGCGGTCACCGCGATGCGCTCGGTCCGTCCAGGCCCGACCGGTTCGGGCGACGGCGGTTTCTCGCCGCCTAAGCCCCCCGGTTCTGGTGGTCCCTCGGGCTCCCCCTCTGGCGGTTCGTCGTCGGGCGGCTCTCCGGCTGGCGGCTCTCCGGCTGACGGCGCGCCGGCCTGGGCGCGCCAGTACCAGCGCCGCCAGGAGGCCGCCCACGGCGCCGCCACCGCCGCCCACGCCCTGCGCTCGGGTGACCACCCGGGCGGCGGAACCTCCGTCTCGCTCGCAGAGGATCGGTCATGAACGTCTTCACCCGGCCTGGGGTGCGCTACGGTGCGACCCCTACCCTCGACACTCCCTATCAACGGGCCGCTCAGGCCTGGGACGACCGCATCGGCTCGGCGCGCGTGCAGGCCCGCAACTGGCGGCTGATGGCTTTCGGCAGCCTCGTGTTGTCGGCGGGACTGGCAGGTGGGCTTCTGTGGCAGGGCTCGCACAGCTCGGTGACGCCCTGGGTCGTCGAGGTCGATCGGCTCGGGCAGACCCAGGCCGTGGCTCCAGCTGTCGCGGGCTACAAGCCCACCGATCCGCAGATCGCCTGGCACCTGGCCCGCTTCATCGAGGAGGTCCGCTCCATCCCGTCGGACCCGATCGTGGTGCGCCAGAACTGGCTCAGGGCCTACGACTACACCACCGATCGCGGCGCGCTGGCCCTCAACGACTACGCTCGAGCGAACGACCCCTTCGCCACGGTCGGAAAAGACCAGGTGGCCGTCGACGTCTCGAGCGTCATCCGCGCATCGCCCGATAGCTTTCGCGTGGCGTGGGTCGAGCGGCGATATGTCGACGGCGCACTAATGTCCACGGAACGCTGGACTGCGATCCTGACGGTGGTTGTGCAGCCGCCGCGAACCGCCGACCAGCTTCGCAAGAATCCACTGGGCGTCTTCGTCCACGCGCTCAATTGGTCGCGGGAGCTGGGATGATGCCGCGTTCCAACCTCCTGATCGGCGTGGCGGCGGCATCGGCTCTATCGGGCTGCGCCGCCCTTGCGCCAAAATCCGCCACGCCCGCACTGGTCGCGCGCCCACAGATGATCGCGCCTCCGCCAGTGACTGCGCCGGCGCCTCGCCCAATCCTGGTCGTCGCTTCCGAGCCTGTTCCCAACCCGCCTGAGCCAACCCGCCGGTCTGCGGCCGCCCAGCAGGGGGCGATGAGGCGACCGCCAGCCGTTGAGTCCGCAGACGCCGCGTCCCGCGTCGCGCGCGCCAATGCAGCGGCGCGGGTTCAGCCGTCAGGCTCCGCCTACGCGAACGCGACGCAGGTCTACGCCTTCGAGGAAGGCGCCCTGTTCCAGGTCTACGCGTCGCCAGGCCGGATCACCGATATCGCTCTGCAGGAGGGAGAGACCCTGTCCGGCACCGGTCCCGTGGCCGCGGGCGACACCGTGCGGTGGATAATCGGCGATACCGAGAGCGGCGCGGGCGCCTCACGCCGCGTGCACATTCTGGTCAAGCCGACGCGGGCGGACCTGCAGACCAACCTCGTCATCAACACGAACCGACGGACCTATCACCTGGAGCTGCGCGCCACGCCGGCCACCTACATGGCGTCCGTGGCTTGGCGCTACCCGCAGGATGAGCTGAGGGCCGCTGCGGCCGAGAACCTCGAGCGCCACGCCGTTCCCGCCGTCGCGGTCGAGAACCTGAACTTCGGCTATCGCGTGTCAGGTGATCGCGTGCCTTGGCGTCCCCGTCGGGTGTTCGATGACGGCCGCCAGACCATCATCGAGTTCGACAGCGCGGTGAGCCAAAGCGAGCTCCCGCCGCTCTTCGTCGGCCGATCCGATGGGCGGTCTGCGGACCTGGTGAACTACCGCGTCGTGGGCCAGCGCATGGTGGTGGACCGGATCTTCGATCGGGCCGAACTGCGCTTCGGCGATCGCCGCGGCCACAAGCGGGTCCGCATTGAGAAGGTGCGAGGGTGAACATGTCCACGTCCTCGCACGTGGGCGAGCGGGAGATCGCCCAGGAGCTGAGGCTCCGCTCCGGGAAGCCCCGCGTCGCCCGGCTGTCTAGGAAGATGCTCATCGGCCTGTGCGCCACTTCGTCGGTCGCGATCGCCGGAGCCGTCGCCTACGCCATGACCACCAACCCCGCCGGCGGGGTGCCGGAGGAGGTCTACCGTGTTGGCGGCGCTCCGCCGGAGCGCCTGAACGCGCTTCCGCGCGACTACGGCGCCGCGCCGCGTTTGGGCCCGCCGATGCCGGGCGACCTCGGCGGCCCGCTCTTGGCGGCCGATGTTGCGCCGCCGCCCGTGGCCGCTTCCGCTACGCCATCGCCGTCCCAGGCTGACGGGGCTCGTCAGCGGGCCCTGCAGGAGCGTGACGCCGCTCGCACCAGCCGGCTCTTCGCCAGCGACGCCCAGCCGACGGCCCCGGCGGTGTCGAACGGGGATAGCGGTCTTCTCGATCTCGCTGAGGCGGCCGCCGGGCCGGCGCGGCGCACGATCCTAGACGGCCCGGTGGACCGCCGAACGACGAGCCCGGACCGGCTCGCCTCACCTCCGTCCCCGTTCGTGATCCAGGCGGGCGCCATGATCCCGGCCGCACTCCTCACCGGCATCCGCGCGGATCTGCCGGGGCAGATCGTCGGGCAGGTGACCGAGAACGTCTATGACAGCGTGAGCGGCCGCTTCCTGCTGATCCCGCAAGGTTCGAAGCTGATCGGCGCCTACGATACGCAAGTGGCGTTCGGCCAGAACCGGGTGCTACTCGCCTGGACGCGCCTGATCCTGCCGAACGGCCGGTCTCTCGTCCTCGAGAAGCTCCCCGCCGGCGACGCGCAGGGGTACGCCGGCCTGCAGGATCGGGTGGACCGCCATTGGGGCGCCCTGTTCGGCGCCGCTGCGCTCTCCATGATCCTCGGCGTTGGGGCCGAGCTGGGAGCGGGCGACGACGAGGCCGCGATCGCCCGCGCGTTGCGCCAAGGCGCGACCGGCACGTTCAACCAGGCCGGTCAGCAGGCGGTGGGGCGCAGCCTCAGCATCCCGCCGACTCTGACGATCCGGCCGGGCGCCCCGGTCCGGGTGATGGTCACCCGCGATCTCGTTCTTGAACCCTACACAGGCTGAGAGGTGCGCAATGGCGAAGCTGAAGCTTGCTGAGCTGCAGGATGACACCCCGGTGAAGGTGACAGTCGAACTTCCTGGGGCCGTCCATCGCGACCTGGTCGCCTACGGGGAGGCGCTGGCCGCCCAGGGCGGCCGCGCCATGGAGCCTGCGAGGCTGATCGTCCCTATGCTGGCCAGGTTCATGAGCACGGATCGTGCGTTCACCCGCGCCAAGCGGTCGAGTTCCTGAGCAACAAGGGTCGTCTTGCCGACGCCTCGCCGCCGGGCGAAGTTGGCGGCGAAGGAGAGCGGCTCGATGCTCCATTGAAGCGGTTCGCGCGATCTCTACTCGGCCCTGGCGCGCTGGCCGCTGCGCTCTACCTGGCTGGACCAGCCCTGGCAGATCCCTGCGAAGCCGCCTTGCCCAAACAAGGGGCCACCTTCGCCGGCGTCGTGCGGTACGTCGGCGACGGAGACAGCCTCTGTGTTAGCCCAGGGTCGGACCCGGCGACCTGGATCGAAGTTCGGCTGGCTGACTTTTATGCGCCGGAATTGCACCGCCCGGGGGGAGCAGCGGCAAAGCAGACGCTCTCTCGAATCGCGTTGAACCGGCGGGTGGTCTGCCTGGCGCAACATCGATCTTACGATCGGATCGTCGCCGCCTGCACCTTGGGGGGCAGATCGGTTGGCGAGCTGATGCGCCGCGCCGGCGTCGCAGAGGGCGGAGCGGGACGCTAGTGCACGTGAGGACCTGTCCGCATGTTCACAGGCGGACGCCTAGCGCTCGCCGAATGGATGCTTCCCGTATTTGCGCATAAGGTCGTCGAAAGCTTCCCCCATCAGCGCCTGCAGGCTGGTTCCCTGCTCGAGCGCCAGCAGGTGCAGGCCGCGGCTCACGTCGGGGCTGAAATAGCCGCTGACGGCCTTCTTGCCGGACCGGCCAGGCGAGCGGGGGCGATATTCAGCTGGCTCCTCTGGAGGGGGCTTCGCCGTGCGCTCGGACCTGATGGATGCAAAGCGGCTCATGCGCTGATCGCCCGAGGTCCGTCGAGCTCACGTGTGGACCTGTCCAGCTGTTCACACGTCCACGCCCACAGCGCCGACACCTCATTCGCGGCCTTGCCGCCCGGCTCGTGCTCGGAGGCCACCAGACCGGCCGCGGTGCTGTGGTGGTAGGCGGCTCGCTCCGGAAGCGACACAGGTGCGAGCGCCAGGCCAAGCCCGCCGCTAGCCTCGCCGGTGATGAGCTCCGCCGCCTCTCGGTAGATTTGGGGCGCACGGGGAGGCCCGGCCGTGAAGACGACAAATGCCCGCGTGCGGCGGCTCTGAACCAGCTCGGCCGTCGCCTCTATCGCCGCCAGATCGAACGCCTTCGGGCGGCAGGGGATCAGCACAAGGTCCGCGAGTTTTGCCGCCTGCCGCGCCATGAGATCGGCATGCGGCGGCGTGTCGATCACGACGATCTCTGCCCCGAGTTCTTCGGCTCGCTTGAGCTTGGTGGCGAGGAGGGCAGGTGCGCCGCAATCTACCACGTCTGGCTCTCGCTCGCCCCGCCAGTGGGCCCAGCGGCTGGCTGTCGCCTGAGGGTCAGTATCCATGAGTAGGGCGACCCGTCCGGAGGCCTGAGCCTCTGTCGCCAGATGCACCGCCAGCGTCGTCTTTCCGGCCCCGCCCTTCTGACTGATCACGGCTATCGTGCGCATCTGCACCTCCTCACATGAAGCCATGTGAACAGGTGGGCGCGTGGACACCAGCACGCGGCCGAGGTGATCGTGGAAGATCGCAGGATCGGCGGTGAATGGGTCGGAGCTGCTAGGCGATTGCCTTGAGCCCCTTCGCCTTCACAAGGCTGAGAAGTTTAAGCGACGGCCCGTCAGGCCGTTTCTCACCGCGCTCCCATTTGCTCACCGCATCCTTGCGGACATTGAGGTAGCGGGCGAACACCGGCTGAGAGACCTGCTCACGTTCCCGCAGCGCGCGGATCTCCTCGGGCGCCATTGGGGCGACCGGCGTCAGACACAGTTCGTCGAACTGATGCATGGTCGACTTGTCGACGAGGCCGGTGTCGTGCAGCCCGGCCACCGTCTTGTGGACGGATGCCAGGATCCCCGATTCAGCCTTCCGCTTCGCCGCCGCCATGAGGCTCGCTCTCCAACTCCACCAGTTCGCCGGCCGAAGTGGCCGTCCTCAGGCCCTCGGCGGAAAGCCCGGTGAGCACGCCCGCCAAGGCTTTCAACGCCTTCAGCTCCTTCGCGCTCACGTTCGCCTTGTCGCTCTTGGCGAACCCGTGAACGAAGAAGCTGTGCCCGCCGACCTTGAACACGATGATCGTGCGGAAGCCGCCAGACTTGCCGCCGCCCTCACGGGCGACGCGCTGCTTGAACACCCCGCCGCCAAGATCGGCGTCGAAGCGTCCGGCCACGACGTCCGCCGAGGCCTCTACGAGCTTCGGGCTCGCGAGCCCTGCCTTGCGAGCGAAGCGCGCGAACTCCTTGGTCGCATAGACGCTCACGCGTGCACCGGAGCCAACATCAATGTAGTCCTCAGAGCTACATTTTCAATCGATTTAGGTGACGCCTCAGGCCGCGGGCTTGAGCGCTTTGCGGGTGAGCAGGCGCGTCACCCAGGCGTCCCACTTCTTCATGCCCGCTCGCTTCTCGGGCATGTAGTTCCAGCGGTCGTAGCTCTTGGAGCTGACGTCCTGGAGCGTGTGGTTCTGAAGCCGATCGCGGATCTCCTTCGGCACCCCAGCCTTGCCGGCCAGGGTTTTCCAGGTTCGCCGCAGGTCGCGATTGGTGACGACGGGGATCACGCCGCGGTCCCGCTGCCGCCACATGAAGCTGTAGAGCGTGCCGGCGCTCACGGGCTTTGACGGGTCCATGGCCGACGGGAAGAACCACCCGTGTTCGTTCGGCTTGATCGACTCAATGAGCTCTGCGGCCAAGGCCGGCGCCGGGATCGTGTGCGGCTTGCCGTTCTTGGTCTTCGACCAGTCGATGATCTTTTCCTTGGCGTCCCACTGATCGACGTGAAGGCGCGCGATCTCCTCGACCCGCTGGCCGGTGAGCATGAGGATGCGAACGGCCCGGGTATAGGGCGGATGCACCGGCGAGTCTGGCGTCTCCAGCCAGCGATAGAGGCGGACAAACTCGTCCTCGTTCAGCCAACGGGTTCCGACCGTCTTGGGCTCAGTCGGGATCGCCCCAGCCGGGTTGCTCACCAGCTTGAAGCGCCGCGGAGCCGCGCTGCGGTAGTCGTGCTCGGCCTTGAGGCCCCAGGAGTAGGCGGAGCGGATATAGCTCCGCACGTGATCCGCCATGGAGCGTTTGCCGCGCTCGTAGATCGGCCGCAGGACGCCGAGGACATCTTCGGGGCTGATGTCGCGAGCGAGCCGGTTGCGGCCGAGGACATCGGCGACGTTCTCGAGGCTCTTCTCGGCGTCTCGCCAGGATGACTTCCCTGCGGCCTTCAGGTTCGCGACGTAGGCTTCGAAGAGGTCTGCGACGGTGCCGGGGCGCGTATCGCCGGCGACCTTGATGCTGCTGCCCTTCTGAATGACGTCGGCGAAGTCTCGCTTGAAGACTTCGCGGGCTTCAGCGAGCGACATCACCGGGTAGGCGCCGACTTTCGACTTCGTCCGCCGGCCGTCCCGCCACTGCTGGGCCATCCACTCGGCCGTCACCCGGGTCGGCATGGGCTTGAGGATCAGCGTCAGGCGCCCGGTCCCTCGGCCTTCCCCATCGGACAGAGTCTCCTGCTTGCGGGATCGTTCCACGCGCTTGATCGCGTGCTTGATGGCGCTGTCGGTGAGGCTCGGCACGGGGGCTCTCCGGCCCGACCTACTGGGGTCGGTTTGGGGGCTGTAACTGGGGTCGGTTAGGTCGAAGTGACCCCCATATTCGGCCGAAACCGTCCCCAGTCAAGAACGGGAAAAAACCCGCTGATTCAGTGGTATTGGCCGTGATCCAACGTGATCAAAAAGGGCTGAGTGGGGTGGTTGTGGACCAGGATCAGCGCGCTGGCCGAAAGCTCCAGGGCGCGGCGGGCCACCTCGCGCGGATAGACCGGCGCGTGGTCGACGGTGCCGCGGTTCATGACCTCGTCGGCGATGAGCTGGTTCTTCTTGTCGAGGAACAGCACCCGGAACTGCTCGCGGCTTTCGTGGGCGAGGGCGGTCTTCACATAAGCGAGCAGCGCGCTCCAGGACGAGATCACCGGCCGCCGCGCGACCTGCTCCCGGGCGGTGCGGAGCGTCGCCTCGTGCAGCAGCTTGAGGTCGAGGGCGACGCTTTCGCCGACGCCCTTCACCGTCCGCAACTCCTCCGCCGTGGCCCCGAGGACGCCGCCCAGCGAGCCGAAGCGGCCGAGGAGCTGCTTGGCCAGCGGCTTGACGTCCTTCTTCGGGATCGAGCGGAAGAGGAAGAGTTCGAGCAGCTCGTAGTCGGGGAGGGCGGAAAGGCCGCCGGCCGCCGCGCGTGTACGGAGTCGTTCGCGATGCCCTGCGAAATGAGGAGCCTGCGCTGCCAGGAGGTCGGGCGCGGCGGACATGTCTTCCAGGCCGGGCAGGCTGCGCATGGGGAACAATGTTCCCTATGCGTTCTGGTTTGGCAAGCCTAGTTGTAGGCGACGCTGACGGTGAAGGTGCCGCTGTAGGCGCCGGTCGGCGTGCCGTTCGACAGCAGCACCTGGCCCCCGACGCCGAAGCCGAAGGTGCCCGAGCCGTTGGTGTTGCCGGTGAGCTGGCCCCCCGAGGCGGTGGAGTCGAGCATCACCTGCACGGTGCCGCCGCCGCCGCTGCGCAGCATGTCGAAGCTCTGCGGGACGGTGATGCTGATGTTGAGCCCGGTCTCGCCGCTCACGGTGAAGGCCGCGCGCGACGGGGCGGCGTTGGGGCCGTTGGCGACCAGGCTGGCGGCGCCGTCGGCCGTGCGCGCGCCGGTGGTTTTGTTGATGTAGATGGTGCCGTTGCCCGAGGCCGGACGCATCACGGTGCCGAAGGAGAGGTCCGACGCCTTGCTGATGGTGATCGGCTGATAGACCGTCATGGTGCCGGTCACGGAGGTATTGGCGCTGGTCTGCGCGAACGCCGGCGCCGCCGCGGCGGCCAGGCCCGTAACGGTCAGCGCCAGCAAGGCGCGGTTGAACTTCGACATCAGCCGCTCCGATCTCCGGCGGGCGTCCCGGAATGAACCAGGTCACGGCGCGCCATAGCTTACCCGTAGAAATACGGGCAAGTTCCGTGCCGGGAAAACTCAGGGAAAATCCTCAGTTTGGGTATCGGAGCGCGAGCATTTGCAGCGCTACGGTAGAGCGCCGACCCAAATTGCAACGATGGGTGGCAGCGCTCCCGCTGCCGCCACCCTGCGTAGACCGGCCGCGATCAGTCTCCGGTCACCCGGATCGCGTTGTCATCCGAGTTGCGGTCGATCTGCTTGTTGTACGGATCGACCCCGGCGAAGAGCGGCTTGCGGTCGACGGTGACCGTGATCGTCTGGCTGCCCGACTTCAGCGGGGTGAGCTGGAAGTACGCCACGTCCTTGGCCGAGAAGCCCGCCTTGCCCGGTTCGGCGGTGAAGACGCCCACGTCGAACAGCTGACCGTCGAGGGCGGCGGGCGTCTCCTTGCCCTGGCCGTCGGCGTACATCTTCTTCGCCTCGAGCGTGAGCGTGACGTCGTAGCGGCCGTCGGCGCGCTTCTTCGCCGTCGCCGTCTTCGTCTTCAGATCGTAGAGGGTGATCTTCTCGAAGAGGTCGGTGATGAGCTGCTGGGCGACCGGGTCGGCGCCCGCCTCGGCGCGCAGCGCGTCCACCAGGTCCTGGGAGCGAGGATACGGCGCGCCCTTGAAGGCGTACTGCTGAAGCACCCGGCGGAGCGCGGCGTTGACCTTGGCCTCTCCCAGGCGGTCGGCCAGCAGGTACATGACGATGCCGCCCTTCTGATAGTGGATGTAGCCCTGATCCTCGACGCGGATCAGGGGGAGTTCCTCGACCACCTCGCCGCCACGGCTTCGGAGGTAGCGATCGAGCTCCAGCTTCAGGAACCGCCGGATCCCCGCCGGTCCGTAGGTCTTCTCCATCACCTTCAGGGCGGAGTAGGACGCCAGGGTCTCGGACAGGCTCGTCGCCCCCTGCATGTCGGCCCCGATCACCTGGTGGGCCCACCACTGGTGGCCGAGTTCGTGGGCGGTCACGTAGGTGACGAAGTCCACCTTCTCCTTGTCGCGGTTGTCCGCGATGAAGCCGATCGCCTCGGAGTAGGGCATGGTGTTGGCGAACGCCTGGGCGAAGGTCTCGTAGCCCGGGAACTCCAGGATGCGCGCCTGGCGGAACTGATAGGGGCTGAAGTTCGCCTGGTAATAGTCGAGGCCGGTCTCCAGCGCCTTGATCATCCGCTCGACATTATAGGGGTGCTGGGCGTCGTAGTAGATCGCCAGCTCCACGCCCTTGTAGTTCTCCTTGCGGATCGCGTAGCGGGCCGACTGCACCGAGAAGAAGTGCAGCACCGGCGCGTCCGTCCGGTAACGCACCGTCCGGCGGCCGTCGCGGGTCACGTCCGAGACCTTGTAGCCCGGAGCCACGGGCGTCTGGTCGGCCACGGTGGTGACGGTGATGTCGGCGTTCACCCAGTCGGCGTTGGCGAGGTAGTTCCGCGCCTGGGCCGAGCGGTCCTCCAGCTTGGCGGGCCGCAGCTCCGCCGGCAGGCCGTACTTCCGGCGCTTGGCGCGGTCGCGCAGCATCTGGAAGCGGTTCATGCCGATGCTGGGCGCGAACTCGAAGTTGTTCACGAAGGTCCCATTGTCCACGAGGCGGGTGGTGTTGCCCCGGTTCCGGAAGCCCTTCTGCTGCATCACGGTGGTGAACGTCAGGGTGGCCCGCTCGCCCGGCTGCAGCGGCCGATCCAGCGTGAAGATGCGATAGTTGAAGCGGTCGAACGTCTTCACCTTGGCCGGCGTCGACAGCACGAGCGCCTCGGCCCTGGTGTCGCGGTCCAGCCGCAGATGCACCTCGCGGATCGGGACGCCGGTGTCGTTCACCAGGTCGTATCGGCCGGTGGCGACCAGCTTCGGCGCATGCGGGTCGAGGTCCAGATCCAGGACCACGTCGGTGACCGACGGCTGGGGCAGGGTCTCGTACCTGAGGAACGCCTTCTCGTACTCGGCCTGCCACTTCTCGCTGCCCTGCGCGGTCCGGTACTCGTTCCAGACGTTGGTGTTCAGGTAGATGAAGCCGCCAAGGCCCGCGAAGGCGGCGAGCGCCACGACGCCGAGCACGCCGGCCGGCCCGGCCAGCCTGCGGGGCAGACGCCTGAGACGGGGCGCCAGCCGGGTTTCGGTCCCCCGCCGCCACAGGCCGTAGGACAGGACCAGCAGGATCAGCGCGAAGGCGGTCCAGTAGGCCCGGAACCAGGCCGCCGCCTTCCAGAAGTCGCCCTGGCCATTCATGTCCGAGACGGGCGTCGAGGGGTAGCCCCCGTAGAGGTAGAGGTTGTGCTCGAACCCCATGTTGCCGAGCGTCAGCGTGGCGATGAGGTAGAGCAGCATCAGCCCCCAGCCGACGAACTTGTGGGGCGTGATGGCCTGGAAGAACACCGCCAGCACCGCGAGCAGCGTCCAGTCGATGGCGTTCGGCAGCACGTACCAGACGAGGTAGCGGCCGAGATCGATGTCGGTGAAGCCCTTGAAGAGCTGGACCAGCACGCCGGCCGCGGCGCTGACGAGGAGGGTGGCGACCAGCACCAGGGCGAGGGCCAGGGTCTTGGGGACGACGAACGCCCAGTCGGGCACGGCGGTGGCGTCGACGATCTCGTGGGTCTTGCGGTCGCGCTCGCGCCAGACGAGCTCGCCGGCGTAGTAGATCGCGACGATGATGACGATGAGGGTGAAGGCGCCGTTGAGCGTCTGGATGACCCAGCTTGTCACCGGGTAGATGTCGGTTCCCCCGCGCTCGGCTCCGAGGAAGAGGCTGCCTGCGGCGTTGAACAGGCCGAGCAGCAGGAGCACGACGAAGGCCGGGCTCTTGAACACCTGGCCCATCTCGAAACGGGTGCGCTTGACGAGCTGGGTCCACGCCGAGGCGGCGCCATAGCTGGGCGCCGGCAGCGGGCCGGACGGCGCGATCGGCGCCTCGGGCTCGGCCTGGGCGCGGAGCTTCTCGAGGCGCCGGGCGCGCTTGCCCTTGGTCTCGAAGCGGAAGACGGCGAAGGCGACAACCAGGAAGACGGCCGCCATGCCCAGCCAGATCAGCCGGTTGTAGAGCAGGGCGCCCTCGAAGGCCGGCAGCATCGTGTTCGACTCCGCGGCCGTGAAGTAGCGCGTGGCGAGCTGGAAGGCGGCGAAGCCGAAGGGCTCGACGAGGGCCGCGATCTGCCGGCGCTCGGGATCGCGCAGGGCCGCGTTCATGACGATGTAGAGCACCAGGAAGGCGGCGACGCCCACGTAGGTGGCCATCATCGACCGCGTGGCGGTGGCCAGCGAGAAGAAGATCGCCGACACCAGGAGCAGGCTGGGCAGGCCGATCAGGAAATAGGCGTAGGCGTAATAGGCGAGGTTGTTCGGCCCCAGCGTCTCGGGATCGACCCAGGGCATGAAGGAGCCCACGACGATGCCGAGCGGCACGAAGAGGAAGCTGAGCGCCGTCGCCAGGTAGGCGCCGGTGAAGCGGCCGAACAGGTAGTCGAACTTGCGGATCGGCGTCGACCGGATGATCGGGCCGTAGCCGGTCTCGTCGTCCCGAACGATCACGTTGGCGACGAACGCCGTCGAGACGAACATGAAGAACAGCGCCATGGTGAAGACCGTCTCGACGATGGCCTGGGGCGAGTTCTTGTGGACGTTGCCGCCCGATCCGATCTGGATCTGGTCGACGGTGACCGAAGCAAAGACCAGCAGGAAGAAGATCAGGCCGGCGATCCAGAAGATCGGCTGGCGGACCTGGTAGCGCAGCTCGAAGGCCGCGATCTTGCCGAACATGACGCGCGTGTCCTTGAGGCTCAGGCCGCGCGCCGCGAGGCGGTCAGCGTCGAGAAGTAGACGTCCTCCAGCCCGCCCTCGACGGGCGAGAACCCGGCGCCCGGCGAGGCGTCGGCGAGCACGTGCACCACGGTGCGGCCGCCGGAGAGCCGGGTGGAGATCACCTCGTGGCTCTGGCGCATGGTCTCGAGGTCCTGGCGGTCGATCGTGCGGGTCCAGATGCGGCCCTTCAGGGCGGCCATGAGCTGGGACGGCGCGCCTTCCTTCAGGATCTTGCCGCCGGCGAGGATGGCCATGCGCGGGCACAGGTCGGCCACGTCCTCGACGATGTGGGTCGACAGGATGACGACGACGTTCTCGCCGATCTCGGCCAGCAGGTTCAGGAAGCGGTTGCGCTCCTCGGGATCGAGGCCGGCGGTGGGCTCGTCGACGATGATGAGCTGGGGCCGGCCGATCAGCGCCTGGGCGATGCCGAAGCGCTGGCGCATGCCGCCGGAGTAGCCCGCGACCGCCTTCTTGCGCACGTCCCAGAGGTTCACCTGATGCAGCAGGGCCTCGACCGTCTGCTTGCGTTCGGCCTTGCCGGCGATTCCCTTCAGGACCGCCATGTGGTCGAGCATGTCGTAGGCGTTCACCCGCGGATAGACGCCGAAGTCCTGGGGCAGGTAGCCCAGGGTGCGGCGCAGCTTCTCGGGCGTGGCGATGACGTCGATGTCGCCGAAGCGGATCTCGCCGGACGTCGGCGTCTGCAGGGTGGCGATCGAGCGCATCAGCGTCGACTTGCCTGCGCCGTTCGGGCCCAGCAGGCCGAACATCCCCTTGCCGATCTCCAGATCGACGCCGTCCAGGGCGCGCGTGCCGTTGGCGTACACGTGCGTCAGGTTCCTGATCGTAAGCATGAATTGCCACCCCTCGTTGCAGGCGAGGCTGCAACGGCCCTGTGACGGCGGCAAGTGAGGAGCTTGTAACCTTTGGTCGCGGGCTAGCCGGAGGGGCCGTCGCCGGCGACGACCCGGCGGTGCTCGACGTGCGGCGGTCGGTCGAGCAGGAAGCGGTCGTCCTCGGGGTAGTAGACAGCGACCTCGGGGTTGGGGCCGGCGAAGCCGTGGATGGCGTCCATCCCCGTCCACCACGAGAGGGTGGAGACCTCGCTGACGCCGTCGCCCAGGTCGCGGAAGACCATCTGCCAGCCGAGGTTGCCGGGCGTCGCGCGGTACGCCGCCCCGCCCGTGGCCGTGATGTAGGCGGCGTACTCGGCCTCGTCGGCCGTCCGGATGCGGCCGGTCCACATCCGAAGGATCATGGGATCAGGCCGCGCCCTGGATCGGCGGCTTGAAGATGCCCTGGGGCGAGGCCGTGAAGACCTCGCAGCCGTCCTCGGTGACGCCCACCGAATGCTCGCACTGGGCCGACAGCGACTTGTCGCGGGTGACCGCCGTCCAGCCGTCGGAGAGCAGCTTCACCGGATGCTTGCCCAGGTTCACCATCGGCTCGATCGTGAAGAACATGCCCGGCTTCAGCACCGCGCCCGTGCCGGGCTGGCCGAAGTGCAGGATGTTGGGCGCGTCGTGGAACACGCGGCCCAGGCCGTGACCGCAGAAGTCGCGCACGACCGAGCAGCGCATGCTCTCGACGTACTGCTGGATGGCGTGGCCGATGTCGCCGGTGGTGGCGCCGGGCTTCACGGCGGCGAGGCCGCGGTCCAGGGCCTCATAGGTGATGTCGACCAGGCGCCGCGCCCGCGGGGCCACCTCGCCCACGCCGTACATCCGCGAGGTGTCGCCGTGCCAGCCGTCGACGATGACCGTGACGTCGATGTTGGCGATGTCGCCCTCGCGCAGCACCCGCTCGCCCGGGATGCCGTGGCAGACGATGTGGTTGGGGCTGATGCAGGTGGTCTTGGTGTAGCCGCGGTAGCCCAGGCAGGCCGGGATGGCGCCGTGGTCCAGGATGAACTCCCGGGCCAGATCGTCCAGCGTCTCGGTCAGCACGCCGGGCACGACGTGGGGCGTCAGCATGTCGAGGCATTCGGCGGCCAGGCGACCGGCGCGGCGCATGCCTTCGAAGTCGTCCGCGGTGTGCAGCTTGATCTGGCCGGTGCGGTGCTCGGCCTCGAGGATGTCGGTCATAGGGTGCTCGGGTGGCTGGAGGGCCTATGTCGCTATCCTAGCACGGAACTTCAACCGTCCCGACTTCGTCGCACGCGGCTTGCGGGCGCGGGGGGCGCATGCCAGCGTCCGCGCCAGTCGAGTTGGGGACCTGTCTCTATGCGTATCGTGACGTTCGCTGCGGCCGCGGCCGCCTTCCTGCTGGCCGGCGGGGCGCAGGCTCAGCCCGCATCGCCCAAGGCGGCGAAGAAGCCGTTCCAGGTGACCGCGCCGGCGGGAACGCGGACCGACGAGTACTACTGGCTGCGCGACGACACGCGGAAGAACCCCGAGATGCTCGGCTACCTGAACGCCGAGAACGCCTATGCCGACGCCGTGCTCGCGCCGCTGAAGCCGCTGAAGGAGACGCTGTTCAAGGAGATCGTCGCCCGGGTGAAGCAGGACGACGCGTCCGTGCCGTACCGCGAGCGGGGCTACTGGTACTACACGCGCTTCGAAGCCGGGAAGGACTACCCGGTCGTCGCCCGCCGCCGAGTGGTTCCTGGGGGCGCGATGAGCGCGCCCGAGGAGGTGATGCTCGACCAGAACGCCATGGCGGCCGGCAAGGGCTTCTTCTCGGTCGGGCAGTCGGTCGTCAGCCAGGACAACCGCCTGCTGGCCTGGACCGACGACACGGTGGGCCGCCGGCAGTACGTGCTGCGCTTCAAGGATCTCACGACGGGGGAGGTGTTCGCCGACACCGTGACCAACGCCGAGCCCGACATCGTCTGGGCCGACGACAACCGCACGGTCTTCTACATCGAGAAGGACCCGGTCACCCTGCTTTCGAAGCGGGTGAAGGCCCACGTGCTGGGCACGCCGGCCAGCGCCGACACCCTCGTCTATGAGGAGCCGGACAACAGCTACTACATGAGCCTCGGCCGGACGCGGTCGGACAGATTCGTCTGCGTCTACCTGCAGAGCACGACGGCGACCGAGCAGCGCTGCACCTCGGCGGCGGCGCCGGGCAAGCTGGAGGTCGTGGCGCCGCGCGAGCGCGACCACCTCTACCAGGCCGATCACCTGGACGGCCGCTGGGTGATCCGCACGAACTGGAACGCGCCGAACTACCGGCTGATGACGGCGCCCGACGGCGCGCTGGGCGACAAGGCGCGCTGGACCGACTTCGTCGCCCATAAGCCCGACGTGTTCATCGAGGACTTCCGGCTGTTCAAGACCTTCACCGCCATCGAGGAGCGCTCGGGCGGGGTGAAGCGGCTGAGGGTGCTGAAGCCGGGCGGCGGCTCCGAGTTCGTGGCGGCCGACGAGCCCGCCTACACCATGGGCTTCGAGACCAACGCCGAGGCCGATGCGACGGCACTCCGCTACACCTACACCTCGCTGACGACGCCGGCCTCGACCTATGACCTGGACGTGGCCAGCGGCAAGCGGACCCTGCTGAAGCAGACACCGGTGATCGGCTACGACCCTAGCCAGTACGTGACCGAACGGGTGTGGGCGCCGGCGCGCGACGGCACGAGGATCCCGGTTTCGATCGTCTACCGGAAGGGCTTTAAGCGCGACGGGACGGCGCCGCTCTTCCAGTACGGCTACGGCAGCTACGGCGCCTCGCAGGACCCGGCGTTCAACCTGGCGACGGTGAGCCTGCTGGACCGCGGGGTTGTCTATGCGCTGGCCCACATCCGCGGCGGCCAGGAAATGGGCCGCCAGTGGTACGACGACGGCAAGCTGCTCAAGAAGACCAACACCTTCTCCGACTTCATCGACGTGACCCGCTACCTGGTCGCCCAGAAGTACGCCGCAAAGGATCGGGTGGGGGCGATGGGCCGCTCGGCGGGCGGCCTGCTGATGGGCGCGGTGGCCAACATGGCTCCGCAGGACTACCGCGCGATCGTCACCCAGGTGCCGTTCGTCGACGTGGTCACGACGATGCTGGACGAGAGCATCCCGCTGACCACCAACGAGTTCGACGAGTGGGGCAATCCGAAGGACCCCGCGTACTACCGCTACATGCTGGCCTATTCGCCGTACGACCAGATCGAGAAGAAGGCCTATCCGGCCATCTACGTCGGCACCGGCCTGTGGGACAGCCAGGTGCAGTACTACGAGCCGGCGAAGTGGGTGGCGCGACTGCGCGACCGCAAGACCGACGCCAATCCGCTGGTTTTCCGCGTGAACATGGAGGCCGGCCACGGCGGCAAGTCGGGCCGCTTCCAGCGCTACGAGGAGACGGCGGAGTACTACGCCTTCCTGCTGGACCAGCTGGGGGCGAAGTAGGGCGTCAGGCCGGCCGGTCGCGCCACAGGATGGGCCGGGTGAGCTTCACCCGGCTCTGGTCGATCTCGCAGCCGTAGACGAGGACCTCGACGCCCTCGGCGGCGACCTCCTGCAGGGCGGCGTGGAACTTGGGATCGCAGTCGGCGGCGGTGGCGAAGCGGTCGCAGTCGGTGCGCTGGACCACGAACAGCGCGACGGCGCGGTCGTCTTGCCGGACCATCTCGGCCAGCTCGCGCAGGTGCTTCGTCGAGCGGGCAGCGACGCAGTCGGGGAATTCGGCCAGCCCCGGCTCGCGCATCAGGTGGACGTTCTTGATCTCCAGCCAGCAGCGCGGGCGGTCGGGGCTCTCCAGCAGGAAGTCGACGCGGCTGTTCTCGCCGTACTTCACCTCTCGCCGGTGGACGGCGTAGCCGGCGACTTCGGGGATGGCCTCGGCGGCGAGCGCCTCGGCGACGAGGCGGTTGGGATGCAGGGTGTTGACGCCCACCACGCCGCCGTCGGCTTCCACCAGCTCCAGCGTATGGGCGAGCTTGCGCTTGGGGTCGTCGGACTTGGACAGCCAGCAGGTGAGGCCGGGCGTGTTCAGGCCCAGCATCTTGCCGGGGTTCGGGCAGTGGGCGGTGATCGCCGCGCCATCGTCCAGCACCACGTCGGCGAAGAAGCGCTTGTAGCGCTGAACGAGGCGGCCGCGCAGCAGGGGCGAGGGGAACTCCATGGCCGGCGCATAGCACAGGGTCGAAAGCCGAGCGTATGGGTCCCGGTCTTTGGCTTCGCCAAAACCGGGATGACGGCTAGAGATGGCGCATGAGCGAGACCTCTACTGACCGCGTGACCGCCGCGGTGCTGATCATCGGCGACGAGATCCTCTCGGGCCGGACGCAGGACACCAACCTGCGCGACATCGCCCGTTACCTGGGCGTGCTGGGCGTCGACGTCGCCGAGGCGCGGACGGTTCCGGACGTGCTGGACGAGATCGTCGACGCCCTGAACGCGCTCCGGTCCCGCTACGACTATGTGATCACCACGGGCGGGATCGGGCCCACGCACGACGACATCACCGCCGATGCGGTGGCCGCGGCGTTCGGCGTGGCGCTGGAGGAGCATCCCGAGATCATCGCCATGCTGGAGGCGCGTTTCGGAGACCAGCTCAACGCCGCGCGGCGGCGGATGGCCCGCGTGCCCGTGGGTGGAACGCTGGTGAAGAACCCCGTGCAGGGGCCGCCCGGATTCGCCATCGGCAACGTCTTCGTGCTGGCCGGCGTGCCGCAGATCATGCGCGGCATGCTGGAGGACGTGGGCCCCCGGCTTCGCGGCGGACGGCCGGTGGTGTCGCGCACGGTGCGGGTGGAAGGCTCGGGCGAGGGGGCGATCGCCGCGCCGCTGGAGGCGGTGGCCAAGGCGCACCCGAACATGTCGCTGGGCAGCTACCCGTTCTTCACGCCGGAAGGCTACGGCTCCAACCTGGTGCTGCGCGGCCGCGATCCGGCCGAAGTGGAGGCGGTGGTCGGCGAGCTGATCGCCGCGCTCGCGGCGGCCGGCGTTACCGGCGCGCACGAACCGATGGTGTGACAACCGGCCGGTTTGTTTCAGAACCGGCGTTCGGCTACCATGGCGAGAGTTCCTGTTGTGGGGAAGGTGACATGATCGTTTCGATGCTGGCCGCGAGCCTGCTGCTGGTCCAGGGCGCGCCGGCCGCCGCGAAGACCGAGGTGGCCGACAAGGACCCGGTGATCTGCAAGAACGAGGCGGCGCCCGGTTCGCGACTGCCGAAGAAGGTGTGCGCCACCAAGAGCGAATGGGAGCGGCGCAAGCAGGAAGACCGCGACAACCTCGAGAAGAGCCAGCGGGTCCGCCCGATGATCGGCCAGTAAGGCTCGATCCAAGAATCTCGACCTGTGATTCCGAGGGGCTGTAAAGGCCCCTCTTTTCGCTGTGGATAAGTTGTGCGCAAATGGCGCCGCTTGAGGGCGGCCGCTGCAGGGGCCGTTCCCTTGCGGGGATCGGGCGCCCGGCGGCGCCCTGGGTTGGATTGGGGCGGCCCTGGTGAAGACGCTAGCCGTGATGTCCCGCAAAGGCGGGGCCGGAAAGACGACGGTCGCCGTCAATCTGACGCTGGCCGCGCGCGCCATGGGCGTGAAGGCCGTGCTCGCCGACGCCGATCCGATGCGCAGCGCCTGCGAAGTCCTGAAGGGCCGCGAGGAAGCGGCCTCGGTGCTGTTCGAGACGAGCGCCGCCAAGCTGTTTCCGCTGACCCAGGCCTGTTCGCGGGCGGGCGTCGAGCTCCTGATCATCGATACGCCCGCCGCGCCGGAAGCCGACGTCGCCGAGGCGGTCAAGGTCGCGGACCTGTGCCTGGCGGTGGCGCGGCCCACCTACCTGGACCTCGCCGCGGCGGTGCTGTCGGTGGCGGTGATCCAGCGCCTGGGCCGCGAGGGCCTGATCGTCCTGAACCAGTGCGCGCCCGCTCGCAGCGGCGTGGAGCCGCCGGCGGTGCTGAAGGCGTTCGAGGCGCTGCGCTTCGCCAGCCTGCCCGTCGCGCCGACCGCCCTGCGCTCGAGGGTCGTCTATCAGACCGCGTTCGCCCAGGCCCGCTCGGTGCTGGAGATCGAACCGAATGGGGCGGCGGCCGGCGAGGTGCGCGAGCTGTTCGCCCAGGTCTGGCGTCAGCTCAACGGCGCGGGCCGCGCGCCGATGCGTTCGGCCAACGACGATCTCGGCCGGGCGGCCGGGCTGCGACTGGTCCCGACCGCCTGACCCCGCCTCACTTGTAGGCGACCGCCGCGCTGGCCGGCCCGCCCAAGGGGATGACCTCGCAACGCCGGAAGCCGGCCTCCAGGCACCAGCTCTCGAAATCGGCGCCGGTGAAGTCGAAGGCGTCGCCGAACTCGATCAGCATGTTGAGCGACATCAGGAGACCGAAGGCGTTCTCGCGCCGCTCGTCGTCGATGATGTTCTCGATGGCCACGAGGGCGCCGCCTTCGGGAAGGGCGCGGAAGGCCTTGGCGATCAGCATCTTCTTATGCTCGAGATCCCAGTCGTGGAGGATCATCCCCAGGGTGATCACCTCGGCCGGCGGGAATTCCTCCTTCAGGAAGTCGATGGCGCCTGTCCGCACGCGGTCCGTGAGGCCTTCGCGGGCGATGCGGCGCTCGGCGATCGGCTGGACCACCGGCAGGTCGTAGGTGGCGCAGGCCAGGTGCGGATGACGGCGGGCGACGATGCACGAGAGCTGGCCCGTGGCGCCGCCGATGTCGGCCAGGGTGCGGTAGCCGGAGAAGTCGAACTTCGCCGCGAACGCTTCGAAGTTGCCGAGCGAGCAGCCGGTCATGGCGTCCATGAACTGCTCGAGCCGGGCGGGATTGGCGTAGAGCTCCTCGAACAACGGCTTGCCGGTGCGCGCGGCCTCGTTCTGCGGGCGGCCGGTGCAGAGCGCGGCGGTGAGCTCGCCCCAGAACGGATAGAGCCGGGCGTTGGCCATCTCGAGCAGGCCGCCGACGTACCGGGGGCTCGCCCGGTCGAGATAGACGGCGCCTTCCGGGGTGTTGGCGTAGAGCGCGGTGCGGCCCGCGCCGTCGCGCTCCAGCAGGCCGAGCGCCACCAGGGCGTCGAGGAAGTCGGCGGTGGCGCGGGGGTGCAGGCCGATGCGCGCCTCCAGTTCGTCGCCGGTCATCGGCTCTTCGGCCAGCAGGCTGAAGACGCCGAGCTCGACTGCGCTCAGGAGAGTCTTCGACGACCAGAAGGCCATGCCCACGTCGAGGATGCGGGCGGGAGAGAGTGTCGGGGCCGTGACGTTGATGCCCATGGCGTTTGTCCTTCTCGGAGTTTGCGATGGGCGAGGCTTTGCGGCTTCCCCGTGGAGGCCAGCGTTTGAAAGAACGTTGGAATTGTAGGGCCTTCGGGGTGCGGCTAGTTTCCACGCATGGGCGGGGCGGGCGCGCGATCCTTCGAACTGCAGCTGATCGGACCCTTGGCCGTGCAGCGAGACGGAAAGCCCGTGCCATTGCCCGCCTCGCGCAAGACGCGGGCCCTGCTGGCCTACCTCGCCATCTCCGGGAAGCCGGAACGCCGCGAACGGCTGTGCGAGCTGTTCTGGGAGGTCCCGGATGATCCGCGCGGCGCACTGCGCTGGAGCCTCAGCAAGCTCCGGCCGCTGGTGGACGTGGCCGCCGACCGCGAATGGGTGGAGATCCGGCTGGCCGACGAGGCGGTGGACTGGCGGCGGCTGAAGGCCCTTGTGCAGCGGGGCGTGGCGCAGGCTCCGACCGAGGCGCTGGCGGCGGCGGCCGGCGAGGGGGAGCTGCTGGAGGGACTGGAGCTTGCGCGCTGCGACCGCTTCCAGGCCTGGTGCGTCGCCCATCGCGAGGACGTGGCCGCCTGGCGCGCCGCCGTGCTGCGGGAACTGACGGCGCGGCCTCTCGCACCCGACGCGGCGCTGGCGTACGCGCGCCGCTGGGTGGAGGTGGCGGGCGATGCGGCCGAGCCTTGGACGCGGCTGGTGGACCTGCTGGAAGCGGCGGGACGCGGGCGCGAGGCTGACGAGCAGCGGGCGCAGGCGGCGCGGCGGCTGGCGGCCGTCGGCGTGGAGATTCCTGCGGCGCTGCGGGGCAGGACGGCGGCGGCCAGGCCGGCCGCGCCCGGCGGCGAGGTGCGCTTCTGCACCGCCTCGGACGGAGTGAACATCGCCTACACGGTGCAGGGCTCGGGCCCGCCGCTGGTGAAGGCGGCCAATTGGATGACCCACTTGGAGCGCGACGCCGAGGGGCCGATCTGGCGCCACTGGATCGCCGAGTTCACGCAAGGCCGCGCGTTCGTGCGCTACGACCAGCGCGGCAACGGGCTGTCGGACTGGAAGGCGCGATTCAGCTTCGAGGCCTTCGTCGACGACCTCGAGCAGGTGGTGGACGCCGCGGGCCTGGAACGGTTCGATCTGCTGGGAATCTCGCAGGGCGCTGGCGTGGCCGTGGCCTATGCCGCGCGACACCCCGAGCGCGTTCGCCGGATCGTGCTGCTGGGAGCGTTCACCCGAGGCTGGGCGTTGCGGGGCACGCCCGAGGAGCGCGAGCGGCGCGAGGCGGTCCTGACCCTGACGCGGACCGGCTGGGACCTCGACACCCCGGCCTTCCTGCAGATGTTCACCTCGCTGTTCATCCCCGACAGCAGCCCCGAGGACCAGCACTGGTTCAACACCACCCAGAAGCTCTCGACGAACGGCGAGAACGCCTACGCCATCCAGCGAAGCGGGGCGGACATGGACGTCGACCACCTGCTGCCGCAGATCAAGGCGCCCACGCTGATCGCCCACCGGCGGGGCGACGCCGTCGTGCCGTTCGAGGTCGGCCGGGAGATCGCCAGCCGCATTCCCGGAGCGCGCTTCCTGCCGCTGGAGGGCCGCAATCACATCATCCTGGAGCCGGATCCCGCCTGGCGTCGGTTCGCGGACGCCGCCCGCAGCTTCCTGGACGAGCCCGAGTCGTGAAGGGGGCGGAGCCGGCGTTCCGCGCACGGCGGGCGATAAATTTACGCCACGGAAGCGCCGGGGTCTGGACACAAAGCGGCCTCGCACCCAGCTAAGCGCATGAAGCGCTGCCGCAGACGGGCGGCGGCGCGCACATCCTGCTGAATTCGAGGGTTCGCATGTCGGGGGCGGTCCGCACGGCCGTTGTGGCCTTGGTGTCTCTGGTGCTCGCAAGCTGCGGCGCCAAGAAGGTGGAGCCGACGCAGGGCCCGCCGCCCGTGTCGGTGTCGGCGCCGCTGCAGCGGCAGGTGATCGACTGGGACGAGTTCGTCGGCCGGTTCGAGGCGATGCAGGAGGTGGAGGTCCGTCCGCGCGTGTCGGGGTACGTCCGCTCGATCCATTTCCGCGACGGCGACCTGGTGCGGAAAGGCCAGCTGCTCTACGTCATCGACCCGCGTCCTTACGAGGCGGAGCTCGCCCAGGCCCGCGCCCAGACGCGCCAGGCCGAGGCGCAAGCCGCCCGCGCCCGGCTGGAGCTGGACCGCGCACAGAAGCTGCTGGAGACGGGCTTCGTCTCCAAATCCTCGTACGACGCCCGGCTCGCCGAGAGCCGCACGGCCGAGGCCGCGGTCGGCGCGGCGCGTGCGGCCGAGCAGGCGCGCGCGCTGGACGTGCAGTTCACCCGCGTGACCGCGCCGATCGCCGGCCGCGTGTCGGACCGCCGGGTCGACGTGGGCAACCTCGTCGCCGCGGAAGGGGCCGAGCCAACGCTGCTGACGACCGTGGTCTCGCTGGATCCGATCCATTTCACCTTCACGGGGTCGGAAAGCGTCTACCTGAAGTACCAGCGGCAGAACCGCGAAGGGACGCGGATCAGCTCGCGCTATGCCTCCAACCCGGTCGAGATCCAGCTGCAGGACGAGACGGCCTACGCCTGGCGCGGGCAGATGGACTTCGTCGACAACGCGCTCGACACCGGGTCGGGCACGATCCGTGGCCGCGCGGTTGTGCGCAATCCCGACCTGTTCCTGACGCCCGGGATGTACGGCCGGATGCGGCTGCTGGGCTCCGGCGCCTACGACGCCATGCTGGTGCCCGACGCCGCGGTGATGACCGACCAGTCTGACAAGATGGTGCTGGTGGTCGGCCCCGGAAACGCCGTCCAGCCGCGGAAGGTGCAGCTCGGTCCCATCGTCGATGGCCTGCGGGTGATCCGCGCTGGCCTGTCGCCGGCGGACCGGGTGATAATCGAGGGGCAGCATCGGGTGCGGCCGGGCGACAAGGTCGTGCCGCAACCCGGCCGGATCGTGGCCAGCGCGCCGACGGCGCCCCGGCCCCCGCAGGTCCTGACCCAGCCCGCCGCCCAGGCCACCTCGGCCGACGGCGCGGAGTGAGGCCATGAGGTTCTCGCGCTTCTTCATCGACCGGCCGATCTTCGCGGCCGTCATCTCGGTGATCATCGTGCTGGTGGGCGCGTTCGCCTATCCGACGCTGCCGATCGCGCAGTACCCGGAGATCGCGCCGCCCACGATCACCGTGAACGCGGTCTATCCGGGCGCCTCGGCCGAGGTGATCGCCGACACCGTGGCCACGCCGCTGGAGCAGGAGATCAACGGCGTCGAGGACATGCTCTACATGTCCTCGTCGTCGACGTCGGACGGCCGGCTGACCGTCACCATCACCTTCAAGCTGGGCACCGACCTGAACGCCGCCCAGGTGCTGGTGCAGAACCGGGTGGCCTCGGCCGAGGCCCGGCTGCCGGAGGAGGTGCGCCGCCTGGGCGTCGTGACACGCAAGGCCGCGCCGGACCTGCTGATGGTGATCCACCTCTACTCGCCCGACGGCTCGCGCAGCCCCGAGTACATCTCGAACTACGCGACGCTGCAGCTGCGGAACCAGCTGGCCCGGCTGGAGGGCGTGGGCGACGCCCAGATCTTCGGCGCGCGCGACTATGCAATGCGCGTCTGGATCGACCCGGACAAGGCCGCCGCCCACAACCTGACGGGGGGCGAGATCGTCCAGGCGCTGCGCGCGCAGAACGTCCAGGTGGCGGCCGGCACGGTGGGCGCCCCGCCGTTCTCGGACAACGGAGCGGCCTTCGAGCTGAACGTCTCCACCCAGGGCCGCCTGGTCGATCCGGCGCAGTTCGAGAACGTGATGATCAGCGCCGCGGACGGCCGGGTGGTGCGCGTGCGCGACGTCGCCCGCGTCGAGCTGGGCGCCCAGGACTACAACATCAACGCCTACCTGGACCGCGGCCAGAAGGCGGTCGTCATCGGCATCGCCCAGCGTCCGGGCTCGAACGCGCTGGCCACCGCCGAGGCCGTGAAGAAGACCATGGAGCAGGCGAGCGAAGGCTTCCCGCCCGGGCTCGAGTACACGATCATCTACAACCCGACGGAGTACGTCGCCGAGAACATCAAGGAGGTGCGCAAGACCCTCCTCGAGGCGGTGGTCCTGGTGGTGCTGGTCGTGATCGTCTTCCTGCAGACCTGGCGGGCGGCGATCATCCCGGTGCTCGCGATCCCGGTGTCGCTGATCGGGGCGTTCTCGGTGATGGCGGGCTTCGGCGCCTCGCTGAACAGCCTGTCGCTGTTCGGGCTGGTGCTGGCCATCGGCATCGTCGTCGACGACGCCATCGTCGTGGTCGAGAACGTCGAGCGGAACCTCGCCGCGGGCATGTCGCCGAAGGAGGCGGCCTACAAGACGATGGAGGAGGTGGGCGGCGCCCTGATCGCCATCGCCCTCGTCCTCGTGGCCGTGTTCGTGCCGACGGCCTTCATCACCGGCATCTCGGGCCAGTTCTACAAGCAGTTCGCCCTGACCATCGCGAGCGCGACGGTGATCTCGTGCATCGTCTCGCTGACGCTGTCGCCGGCCATGGCGGCGCTGCTGCTGAGGCCGCACGACCACCACGCGCCGGCTCCCGCCGGCTGGCGTGCGCCGTTCGCCCGCTTCGGGCGGTGGTTCAACCACACCTTCGACGTGCTGAGCGACCGCTACGGCAAGCTGACGGCCCACACCGTCAGACGGGTGTCGGTGATGCTGATCGTCTACGGCGTGCTGCTGCTGGTCACGGTCTGGCGGTTCGCCGCGACGCCTACCGGCTTCATCCCGGCGAAATGACCTGACTTTTCCAGCCGTCTGATTTTGTGAGGGAAAAGAAGGGTCCATTCCGCCGTGTAGGAAGTGTGCAGGAATCCTCCTGCACAGGCCGGGCGAAAGCGCCCAACCTTGGCAATTCCTAGCGATTCCCGCAACGGCTGGCGACAGCCTGTTGCGCTGGCCTGGGGGCCAGTTGGCAAGGAGGCCCGAGGCCGGATGGCGGCGGGCCGGAGCCCGCCGCTGCTGGGAAGGCGCGTCATGCGGCGCCCGCCTCGGGCCGGGGCTCGATAAGCCGCAGGACGATCCGGCCGGTGAGCGGGACCGCATCGCAGTTGAGGTTGAAGCCCTTGCCGTCCTTGTTGGGCCAAGCTGCCCCGATGGGGGTCCAGATCGAGGCGTCGCCGTCGCCGGTGACGCGGTAGAGCCGGTGCGTCGGGCGCCGGGGCTCGGCTGAAGACTGGGGGCGTTCGGCGGAGGTGGTGGACTTGGCGGTCATGGGAGAGGCTCCTTCAATCCAGCCGCGGGACCATCCCGCGGCTTCATGGTGAGCCCCAGCGACAGGCCAGGAGCCGGCGGTCACACCCCGCGCGCAGCGCGCCCGAAGGGAGCGAGCTGCACGGAGCCGAAGGCGGAGGAAGCGAGCTGGGTTGATCGGCGGCGGGCCTGGCGCACAACGCTCACAGTTCGAAGCCGCAGAGGTTCCGCTACTCCAAGAAGAGGAGAACTTGCCCGCCGGCAAGGCCCTGGCCCGCTATGACACGCGTCCCTGAGGCTCAGACAGAGCTTCCACGAACGAAACGACAGCAGCCTTGTAGCCCAGAGGCAACCGGCAATAGGCCCGCAGTAGATTGAGCGCCCCCGGCTCGCTCAGCATCGTGGCGATGTCATCGCTGATCCGCGACGCTGCTTCGACGGGCCCGAACAGTTCGACGACGGAGACTCCTAGCGCCGCTGCGATCCGCACCAGCATCGACGCACTCACCCGGTTGGCCCCGCGCTCGTACTTCTGCACCTGCTGGAAGGACACTCCGATCGTCATGGCGAGGGCTTGCTGGGACTGGCCACACATCTTGCGGGCCAAGCGGATACGCGCGCCAACGGCGACATCGACGGGATCGCGGTGGTCGCTCGGCTGACGAGTCATCATGCGCCTTCAACCAAGCCGGCGGCGCCGGTGGCGCCCGACATGACGATGAGGTCTTGTCGGGCGCCCACGATCAGGGCGTGGACCTCCGGGTGCTCTTCGCGCCAGATCAGACGCTCCACCACCGCCAGTCTGGCGATCACCGCCTCCAGGCTAACAGCGCCCGAAGTCGGCAGGACCTCCAGAAGGGCCTCGCGCTTCTCGAACAGCAGGTCCAGGCAGCCGTCGATGTCGCGCAGCTCCTTCGCCCAGGGCAACGCCTGCTGCTCGGACGGGCTGAGCTCGAACCAGCGGTGTTTCTTCGCCAGCCAGCTCTCCAGCTTGGCCCAGCGTGTCTGCAGGCGTTCGATCCTGGCGTTGACGGCCAGCCAGCTTGCGCAGCGTCTGGCGCATTCGTCCGAAGCGGCCGAGGTGGCGATTGGCGGAACGGCCACCACCGTAACGGGCCGGGCAGCACCGAAGGCGGCAACCGATGTCCCCGCGATGACGGCGCGCCGGGAGAGTTCCAGCAGGCGCACGGCCTCTCCGCTCGTCGTTCGACGCGAGCCCATGACTCAGCTTCTCCGGGTGTGTTAGTCGTTTAGTACCACGGGCAGCCGCAAAATCCAATCTAAAAGTACCATGAAAAGCACCAAAAGTACCATATCATGGTGACGGCCGCCCAGATCCGGGCCGCGCGCGCCCTGTTGGGATGGAGCGGCGCCCAACTGGCTGAGGCGGCCGGCATCTCCCTTCAGACCATCCGGCGCATGGAAAGCGACCTGGGGCCTGGCCGCAGCTCAGCCGCCAACGTCGATGCGGTGCGACGCGCTCTAGAGATGGCTGGCGTTCAGTTCTTGGAGCCTGACGATGTTCTTGGAGGCGGACCCGGTGTGCGGCTCAAGCCGGGTCTGTAGGCATCCGGCGGATCGACCGCACGAGACGGAGGCCAGATGACCGGCCTCCGAACGCGGCTCTAGATGTTCCCATTATGTTCTAGTTGTGATAGATTGCGGGACGGCTGGTGAACCATGTCTGATGGAAGCGCGATCGAATGGACGGATGCTACTTGGAACCCGGTGACGGGTTGCACGAAGATCACGCGCGGCTGCGACAACTGCTACGCAGAGCGCTTTTCAGAGCGCTGGCGCGGCGTAGCTGGCCACCCCTTCGAGTTCGGCTTTGATCTGACGCTGCGGCCTGACCGGTTGGAACAGCCCCTCCGGTGGAAGCGGCGCCGGATGATCTTCGTCAATTCTATGAGCGACCTGTTCCATAAGAACGTGCCTCGGGCCTTTGTCGACCGCGTATTCGATACGATGGAGACAGCGGACTGGCATGTCTTCCAGGTGCTGACGAAACGCAGCTCCCTCATGCGAGACTACCTGCGGTTCCGCTACGGCGATCAGCGCGGACCAGCTCACATTTGGTGCGGCGTATCAGTCGAGGACGCCGAGGGTGCAGCCCGGATCAAGCATCTTCGGGCCAGCCCTGCCGGCGTGCGGTTCCTGTCGATCGAGCCGCTGATCGGAGCCGTCGGTCAAATCGATCTGGGTGGAATCGACTGGGTGATCGCGGGGGGTGAGTCAGGCCCAGGCGCCCGCCCCATCCATCTCGAATGGGTGCGCGAAGTCCGCGATCAATGCGTGGAGCAGAACGTCGCCTTCTTCTTCAAGCAGTGGGGCGGCATACGGCCCAAATCGGGCGGGCGCGAGTTGGATGGCCGGGAGTGGAGCGAATTTCCCGGCGTGCAGGCGGGCGTCCTCTAGTGCCGGACATAGAAGTCGCAACCCTACGAGACATTCAGCTTTCTGGTCCTCGATCTGGACCGCAACGGGCCGTGGCTGGCGACTCAAGCCGCCTTTCGAGCGCAATTCTTCACTCACCACCGCCGTATGTCGTTCAAAGCCCTGAACGACGGCCTCCGGCGCCGCGCACTCGCACCGTTCCTGCGGCTGGCGAGCTTGGTAGACGGGGTGCTTGTGACCTTCGCGGTCGATAAATCGGAGCGACCATATATCGGCGTCGACGATGAGGTGCGCGAGGAGCTGCGCGCCTTCTGGAAGCCGGCGGTGGCGGATCGGCTGATGTGGGTGATCTACCTAAGCGTCTTCCTGGTCAGCGGTCTATCGGCGGCCGGCCAGGACGTGATGTTTATCATCGACGAGGACGAGGTGGCGGCGAATGTGCCGCAACTCACCAAGCTGACGGAGCTGTTTGGGCGGGCTCACTCCAACCAGGGAGGCCCGATGATGGGCCATCTCCGTTGCGGCACAGCGAAGTCCGACGACGGCAGTCTTGCTCTGGAAGACCTCGTGGCCATTCCTGACCTGGCCGCCGGCGCCGTTAGCGAGTTCACGGACGTCCTTCGGCGCCACGGGGCAGGCCCGCTGTCAGGCCTGATCCAGCGGCTTCCGCCAACGCTGATCTGGAAGACAGGGATCATCATGCCGTGGCTGAGCGCCCGCGACCAATCACTCACCCGACTGACCTGCATTATCGACGGATCGTCAGGATCAACGACTTGGCGGGCGACGATCCCGGAGTGGTACGTCGTAGATGACCCTATGCGGGTCCAGGTGTGAACATTACAACAGGCGTTCGCTCTCAGGATTTGGGACCGCTCCCGCCCGCGACAACGACCTTGCAAGTCTCCGCCTTCTGCATCTTCTCGGCCGCCTTCAGGCATCCCTCCAGCGCAGGCCGGTTGTCGCGCCAGAGCTGCGCGCCGCTGACGACGGTTTTCCAGGACGCCGGATCGGCCGACTGCATCAGGCGCGAGCCCGCCTCCCATCGGTCCAGATGGAGCGTGGCCGCAGCCATCTTCTCCGGGACCTGCCAGCTCTGCGGGAGCAGACGCGCGAGCGGCCCAGCCAGGATCCCCCACAGAACCGCGCCTGCCACGAGTCCGCCCGCGCCCGCGTAGACAACGGCGTTGCGCTGGGCCTCGCGGGACCGCAGCTCACCCGCGAACCGTGCGACGTCGCGCGAGGCGTGGTCTACGGCGGCGACGGCGTGCCGAAGGTCCGGCTCGATCACGCGGCGCAGGGCCTCCGCCGCCTCCTTGGCCTGGCTGTTGAAGCGCTCCGGCGTGAGCTGTAGGGCCGGATGGGTCTCGATCTTCCTGATTCCCCCGATGATCGCCGCGAACGTCTCGCTAAAGTCCGGCGCCTTGCCGCGCATCCGGGTCGGCAGGCGCTCGATCTGGACTCCGAGTTCGGCGACCTCACGCCGGAGCTGCTCGAAGGCCTCGGCGGCGTCCTGCGGTTCCTGCTGATCCCCCATGAGTGCTCCTATCTGGAAAGGCCGCGCGACCGGTCGATGGTCCGGGCCAGCTCCCGGCCGATGTCCTGGCCTCGCGCCGGCCCTAAGGCCAGTTCGCGGCGCCGCTCGCCGAGCGCGGCCATCAGCTCGGCGTCACGTCCGAGGCCCTTCGCCATCGCCTGCATGCGGCGCTCCACGGCCTGCTGCGCCGGGCGGTTCTCGAAGCCCTCGAGCTCGGCACGACGCGCGCCCAAAGCCTTCCAATCGGCCACGAACCGCTCGGCCCGAAGCTGCGGATCGGCGCGGACCTGGGCCTCCCGCGCCATCGCCTTGAACACCGCCTCCAGTCCGCCGGGCTGATCGACGCCGCTGGCGAGGCCGGGACGGCGCTCGAGCGCGCTCTTGAGGTCCCTCGCGGCCGAAGGGCTGGCTCGCTCCAGCGTGTCTGCGGCTCGCTTCAACGCCCGATCCTGATGGGGAAGCACCGGCAAGCCACGGGCGCGCATCCGCCGCACGTCACCGAAAGCGCGCGCATAGCCCTCCATGCCCTCGGCCAGGTCGCGCCGCATGGTCGGGCTCGCCGGATAGCTTTTTTCCTTGCCAGGTTGGCGTTCCGGTCGCGCCCGTGGCTTGAAGTCGGCGAACAGCCCCCGCTTGGGCCCGTCGCGCGCCTTGAGGATCTCGCGCTGGATCGCGCGCCGCTCCGCGAAGACCTCGCCGTAGTCCAGCGTCGTGTCCTTGGCCCGCTCGCGGCCGAGTGTGCGCACAAGCTGTCGCCGATCCGGGAAGTCCTCGGCGGCATAGTGGATCGCCAGCGTGTCACGATGGCGGCTCGCCGCCACATACGTCGCGTGCCGGTCCAGGCCGCCGGTGGCGAGCACATGTGCGCGATCCACGGTGACGCCCTGGCTCTTGTGGATGGTGGACGCATAGCCGTGGTCGACGTGGGCGTAGTCTTTCAGGTCGAACGCCACGCGGCGATCCCCGCCGTCCAGGCGCACCGTGACGCTGGAGCCTGTGACTTGCTCCACTGTCCCCAGGGTCCCGTTCTTCACGCCCAGGGAGCGTTCGTTGCGAAGAAAGAGCAGCCGGTCGCCGGATGCGAAAGCCCGCTCGCCACGCTCGGTCTGGAGGATGTGGTCGGCGCCGAGTTCGCCTGCCTCGCGCATGCGGGCTCGCGCGAGCTGGTTGAGTTCGGCCACGTCCGCCCGCGTGTGCGCGAGCATGATCTGGCTCTCGCCCGGCTGTGCCCTCCGCGCCGCGTCCCAACCGTCCACCAAAGCCGCTTGCGCGTCCGCCCGCGTCGCATGGGCGTGGACCACGCCGGCCGCTTCGTAGCGATCCAGCGCAGCGCCGGTGCGGCCGGTGGCCAGTTCGCGTGTGGCCTGCCGCTGCCAGTCCTGGCGCTGGCGGCGGATTTCGGTGATCTCCGCCGCGCCGTGGCGTTCGGTGAGCGCCCGGAACGCCGCGCCGGCCTCGATCGCCTGGAGCTGCTCGGCATCGCCCACCAGCACCACCTTGGCGCCGGCACCCTCGGCCGCCGCCAGCACCCGGTCCATCTGCCGCGAGCCGATCATGCCCGCCTCGTCGATCACCAGCACGTCGCGCCGAGTGAGCTGCTCGCGGCCCTGGCTCCAGGCGTGCTCCAGGCTGGCGATGGTGCGCGAGGCGATGCCGGAGCCGCCCTCCAGGCTTTCTGCCGCAATGCCGGAGAGCGTCGCGCCGCGGACCTGGTAGCCCTCGGCCTCCCAGGCCTCGCGGGCGACGCCGAGCATCGCGCTCTTCCCGGAGCCGGCGTAGCCCACCACCATCGCCAGGTCCGTTCGGCCAATCACGTGCCGCAGGGCGGTGCGCTGCTCCTCGCCCAGCGCGAGCCCTGACTTCGCCGCCCGGTCGATCGCCTGTTCACGCGTGTCCCACCCGACGCCGTGGCCGCGCCGCTCGGCGAGCCGGTGGGCCGTGCGCTCCAACCGGTTCTCGGTCGCGATCATGTCGCGCGTGCTGAACCGGGCCTCCCCGCGGGCGTCACTTCCGAGCGCGACCAACTCGGAGGAGGCGCGCATCGCGCTCATCGCGCGGCGGAACTGTTCGGAGTCGACCGTATGGCGATGGGCGAACCGCATCAGGTCGCGGTCGGTGAAGGTGCTTTGCTGGCGGGTGATGGCGTCGAGGGCGACGGACGGATGCGCCGCGATCAGCTCGCCGTTGCGCCGGGCGATCTCGCGGTGCTCGGCCAGGCGCTCGGCAACTTCGCCGCGCTCAGACCGGCCGGACGCGGCGGGGCCGATCTTGTTCTGCGGTTCAAGGCCGATGCCCTGGTCTTTGAAGCTGCGATGATCGACGCTCGCGTCGATGTCGAGTTCGGCCAGGCGTTGGTTGACGTGGTCCGCCCAGGCCGCGCGCCAGTCGGTGAGAAGCTCGGTACGGTTCCAGTCGCGGACCTTGCCGCCGAACCCCTCGGGGCCGGCTTCGCGCATCGACAGCATGACGTGGGCGTGGGGCTTGGGCTCGCCGTCTTCGCCCACGTCCCAATGGACGTTCAGGTCGGCGACCATGCCGCGCGCCACAAACTCGCGCTGGACGAAGTCACGCGCGAGGGCGACGCCCTGCACCTGATCCAACTCACGGGGGATGGCGAATTCCACTTCGCGCGCGAGCTGGGCGTCCTTGCGCTTTTCGACGCCTTCGACCTCGTTCCAGAGCGTCTCGCGGTCCTGCCACCGCTCGGGCGCGCCTTCCGGCGCCATGACCTCGGAATGGACGACGCCGGCCTTGTTGGTGAAATCGTGGTCCCGCCCGAGCCGCTGATCATGCAGGCGGCTGGCCGCACGATAGGCCGCCGCCGCCACGGCGCTGGAGCCGTTGGCCCGGCTGATGACCTTGGCGCTGAAGTGGTAGATGGCCACGGCGGCCGTCCTTCCCCGACAGGGCCGCACACGTCGCGCAGCGACGTATAAGCGCGCACTCACGACTTTCGTTTCGCTCGTGACGGGTGTTTTGCCGAATTTCGCGCGCAGTTCACAACTTACGGCTGCTGAAGTATCTTGAAGTGGGGGCTTTGGCGCAACGACGGAGCGGCCCCATGCGCAAACCCCGAGACATCGACGCCGAACTCAAGGCCCTCCAGGAGAAGGCCAAGGGTCTGAAGGCGCGCAAGGTCAGCCAGCACGGCGAGCTGGTCGCCGCCACCGGCGCGGACCAGCTCGACCCCGACACCTTGGCCGGCGTGCTGCTGGCGGCGGTGGAGACCAAGGACGCCGCCCAGCGGGAGGCCTGGCGCAAGCGCGGGAGCGCCTTCTTTCAAGGCCGGTCGGGAAAGGCTGCTGGAGCATCTGGATCGAACAGCGCGCGGCCTGGAGCGGACGGCGGCGCTCATGCGCCGGGCTGAGGCGGCCCACGCGCGCCAGGACGAACGGGAATGGGCCGTGGAGCGCCGCGCCCGCACGCGGCAGCTCATCGAACTCGGCGGCTTGGTGCAGAAGGCCGGTTTGGTCGATCTGCTGAAGGATGATCGCGCCGCGCTTTACGGCGGCCTCCTGGAGTTGGCCTACCAGCTCCAGGAGGACCAGGACGGCCGGCTGCCCGATCTCTGGCGGCGGCGTGGCCGGCGCGCCTTCCAGGCGGACGCGCCGGAAGCGGCTCACGGGCCGTCATGAGATACGTCTCGCTCGCGGTCTACATCGTCGTCGGCTTCCTCATCGGCAACACGATCGCCGACCTCATCGTGGGGATCGCGATCCCGACCTGGCGCAACCACCTCGGCCAGTCCTTGCTCATCCTCCTCATCGGCGGCGCGGGCGCCTTCGGGGGTTGGACCTCGTGGCGGCTGAAACGGTCGTCCACGCAGTCCGACGTGCATGGCTCCGCGCGCTGGGCGACCGACCGCCAGGTTCGCGCGACCCTCGGTCGTCCGGACGGACTGATCGTCGGTCGCGAGCCCAAACGTGGCGGCCAGCTTCTCCGCTATGACGGCGCCGCCCACCTGATGACCATCGCGCCCACGCGGTCAGGCAAGGGCGTCGGCGCCATCATCCCGAACCTGCTCACCGCAAAGCGCGCGATCATCTGCGTCGATCCGAAGGGCGAGAACGCCCGCGTCGCCGCACGCGCCCGGGCGCGGTTCGGTGAGGTGCATGTACTCGACCCGTTCGAGATCACGGGCGAACTGTCCGCCGCCTACAATCCGCTCGATCTGCTGAACGCCAATAGCCCGGACCTGGCCGAAGACGCCGCGCTACTGGCCGACGCCCTAGTCTACGATCCGCCGGCGCATGTCGGCGAGGTGCACTGGAACGAAGAGGCCAAGGCGCTGATCGCCGGCCTGATCCTCCACGTGGTCTGCAACCGCGAGGCCGAGCAGCGCACGCTGGGCGAGGTGCGAAGCCTCCTGACCGCGAGCCCGGAGGAGCTGTCGGCGACGCTGACGGAGATGCAGGCCAGCCCCGCCGCCGACGGTCTGGTGCGGCGCGCCGCCAACCGGCATCTGGGCAAGAGCGACCGCGAGGCCTCGGGCGTTCTCTCCTCAGCGCAGCGCCACACGCATTTCCTCGACAGCGCCCGCATCACCCGCGGCATGTCGCGCTCGGACTTCCGCTTCGGCGAGCTGAAGGCGGGCCAGTCTACGGTCTTCCTGGTGCTGCCGCCCGAGCGGCTGGAGACGCACGCGCGCTGGCTGCGCCTGCTGGTCGTCCAGGCGCTCCAGGACATTGCCCGGACGCCCGGAAACGGCGGCGCCCCGGTGCTCTTCCTGCTCGACGAATTCGCCGCGCTCGGCCGCCTCGAACCCGTCGAGCGGGCCTTCGGCTATATGGCGGGATACGGCGTACAGCTCTGGCCGATCCTCCAGGACATGCACCAGCTCTGGAGCACCTACGGCGAGCGCGCCGGGACCTTTCTCTCCAACGCCGGCATGGTCCAGGTCTTCAACGTCGCCGACATCGAGACCGCGAACTGGGTGTCCCGCTCGATAGGCGCCACGACGGCGGCCTACGAGACCTCTGGCGCCAGCACCTCGCGCGCCCCGAACCAGTTCTTCAGCACGCACAGCACGTCGACCACGACGCACCTGGCGCGCCGCGACCTCATCGCGCCGGACGAAATCATGCGGCTCGACCAATCATTGGAGATCCTACTGCAACCCGGCCTGCCGCCGATGTGGGCATGGAAGGTGCGGCATTTCGCTGATCCGGAGTTTGCGGGGCTGTTTGCGCGGTAGGGCCGCCCGCGCGACAGCGCCGTCGAGGACAAGAATCGAGGACACGTCAGCCCAAGTAAACTATGTCGCCCCGAATGATAGTCGCGGCCACGCGTTCGCATGAGGGTTGAGCCAAGACTTCGCTGAGCGGGGCGTTTAGCAAACACAGGTCCGCCGGGGCCCCAACCCCGATCCGCCGGAGCCTCCGCCCGGGCGCCATTGGATCATCGAGATATAACCCTAGCGCCCGGGCCGCGGAAACCGCCTCACTGCCGCCCAGCAGCTGTCCTCCTGCGCTGAGCCGGTCCATGGCCGATGTTATGCCCACCCACGGATCGGGGCTCGCGTAGGGGGCGTCCGAGCTGGCCGCCACGGGTACGCCGGCAGCCAAGAGGCTGGCGCACCGGTAAAGGTCGGGCCGCTCGTGCGCTGCGACAGTCGTAACGTAGCGGTCGCCGCGCTCGCGGATAAAGGCTGGCTGCGTCACCACGGCGAGGTTCAGTTCCCTCAGTTGGGGAATGGCCTCAATGGGGATGACGCCTCCGTGCTCGACGCGGTCGCCGGGCTCGGCGCCCGCCGCCGTGAACGCCGCCAGGGTCAGTGCGAGTTCCACCGCGGTCACGCAGTGCACTGCCACCTTTCGACCTTGGGTACGCGCGTCGCCGATGCGCGCTACGAAATCGTCGAGGTCGATCAACGCCTGCTCGTCGAGCAGCACCTTGATTGGCCCGACCGCGAATGCCCCGTCGACCGGCATGTCGATCGGGCCGCCGCTCATCACTGTCAGCCGCTGCGGCAGCGCTCCGGTACGACAAGCGTTGGCAAGGTGCGCGGCGGTCGCGGTGTCATTGGTGACGCTGGCGTCGGTCAGCGCCGTTATGCCGTAGGCGGCCAGGCGGGCGCCGATCCGGTCCAGCGGTGGAGGCTCGGCGACGATGCGGGTCCGTAACCACGCATCGCCGCGCCAAATCCGCCCTGTGTCCCGATCCACACCCGGTGGATCGTCACCAACACCGAGGGAGGCCAGGGCTAGGCTGTTGAGTACCCAAAGCGCGCCGGTCTGGTGCTGCAGCCGCAGCGGGTGGCGCGGCGCGAGCCGGTCAAGATCATCCCGAGTCAGTTCTCCGGCCATGGTCTCGTGGTAGCCGAATACCCGAACCCAGGCGCCCACCGGCCGGGTCGCAACGCCAGCCGCGATTCGCTCGGCGAACTGCGATGGCGAGGTCACGCCTTCCAGCGGCACCGACGCTGCGCGGGCGGCGAGGCCGAATAGGTGGATGTGGTGGTCGCATAGCCCCGGGATCAGCGCTCCGCCCCGCCCGTCGATTTCCATGCCGCCGCGCGGAAGCACCGGCGAGATCGCCGCGATCCGCCCGCGCTCAATCCGAACGTCAGACCCGGCGCGCCCGTTCACCTCGACGTTGCGAACGGTCAACATCATTCTGCGCCCACCAATCCCATCGCCGCCGCCGCGCCAGCCGCGCAGGGGGCCAGGCCCGCGTCAACGAAGGCCGCAACGCCGAGAGCGAGGGCCTCCAGCGCGCCTACGGCGGCGGCGAGACCCACCACCGGATCGGCGAGCGCGTCGCCCAGGAAATGCGGCTCCCCCGCCGTCCAGCGCACGAGACCACCGGCCACCGCGGCGTCATCGCCAAACGCCACCCGGCAGCCGTTAGCCCACCCATGGCCGGTGATCCCCACCCAGACCGCGCCCCCCTCCACAATTTCCTGCGGATGAAACCCTAAGGACGCGAATGCCCGCGGCCGTGCGGCCGTGATCACCACGTCCGCCCTCAGGAGAGCTTCGCGCAGGTGAGCGCGGTCGCGAGGATCAGCGAAGTTCAGGGTCATTTCGCGCTTGGCTCGGTTCAGCCGCCGATAGAACTCAGGCGTCGAAATCCGCGTAGGATCGGGACGCGCGGCGCTTTCGTACTTGGTCACTTCGCAGCCTGCGGCCGCCAGGATGGTGCCGCACATAGGACCCGCCCACAGTGCGGAGAGATCGACGACCCGCGGCGGTCCAGATCGTGACCGGGCGGCGCCAGCAATACTCACCGGCGCTTCAGGCCCCGGTCGGGTATACTCGCCGAGCGAGCTCACCGGCAGCCCCAGGTCGGCGCCGTCCGCGAGCAGTTGCGCCACCGCCCGATCGGGAACCCCACGCTCTACGAGGCGCCAGGCGTCCTGTCCCCACTCACCTTCCAGCCAGGCCGGGACGAGTTCGCGATCCTCCGCGCGGGCGAGATTCACGGCGATCCAGCCGTCCGCGGCGCGCACCAGCCGACAGGCTCGATTGGGAGAACTCCGGGTCGGGGCGTCCAGCGCCAGCAGTCCGGTCCGTTCGGTGACGCCCAGCGCCGCCACGTCGACCCTTGCGCCAAGGCCGGCGCTCACACGTCCGACACGGCCCGCGAGCTCTCCCAAGACGTCCGGGAAGGTCGTCATACCGCCACCTCGTCGACGAGACCCCACGATAGCGCCGTCGCCAGGTCGATGTTGGCGCCTGAGAGCGCCATGTAGCAGGCCCGCTGTCGCCCGATCCGACGGGCAATGGTGGCCGTGCCACCGGCTCCGGGGATCAGCCCCATGGACACTTCAGGCAGGCGGAAGTGCGCGCCGGAGTCGGCCACCACCCGGGCCGCCGCGGCCGGCACCTCTATCCCCGCGCCGACGCAGGCGCCGTGGAGCCGCACCTGTAACCGGTCGCCCAGCGCTCCGGCCAGGCGGGCAGGGGAGCGAAGTGTTCGGATGAGGTGTGCGCAGCCACGATCCGCGGCGGTTCCGAACTCGTCGAGGTCGCCGCCCGCGCTGAAGCAGGGCCCCTCGGCGCTGAGGACCACTGCGGGCGCGTCGGGGTGCGCGAGGGCGAAAGCCAGCGCTTCGGTCAGTTCGTCGCGCATGCGTGCGTCGAACGCGTTTCGCCTCTCTGAGCGCGTCAGGCGAATCGCGATCTCAGCCCCGACCTCCATCGTCACGCGCGGACCGCTGGCGTCGCCCAGCGGCCGAGCCGCATTTGCGCCGCGCCATGCCCTGAAGCCCTCTGCCCCCAGCAGCATCGAATACGCCAGCGATTCCAGCGTGAGCGCATTTTCGAACGGCACATCCAGCGTCATCCGAAATACCTGCCCGCAGACTGCCGCCGCGACCGGCTGGCGCGCCACCGCGGCGTGCAAATCGTCGACCGCCGCATCCAAGCGGTCCTGCGCAATGCCTACAAACGGCGCCGGCGCATTGGGATCGTGGCTCAATAGAACGTCGAACGGCTCCAGCGCGGCGCCGAGCAATGGCCCACCACGCCAGACGCCGACCTGAACCAGGCCGGGCGCCGCCGCCGGCGGTGGCGGATCGCGCCCCAGCACCGTCAGCGCCATCCCAGCGCCGCCGAGTTCGGTCAGGTCCGCGATGAGTCTCACCGCGAGACGACCATCGACAACCCCCTCTCCGGCTGCGCCGGAGCTCCCCCAGGGAGAGCGCGTCTGCAAGCTCCGCCCCCGCTGGGGGAGGTGCTCGCGGGCCGTGGAAAGAGGGTTCTAGGCACGTGAACGAGACGCTCCGGAGCAGCGGCTACGCGGGCGTTCGGCTCATCTCCGCCTTGAGCTGGCGCCGCAGCACCTTGCCCGTCTCGTTATAAGGCAATGCATCGCGGAATTCCCAGACTTCAGGTGTTTTTGATGACCGCAGGCGGGCCCTTACGAAGTCGACGAGCTCCTGCGGCGACGGCTTCGTCGCGCGAGGCACAATGATGGCGGCGACCCTCTCACCCCACTCAGTGTCGGGCAGGCCCAGCACCGCCACGTCGGCCACCGCGGGATGTTCGCGCAGCACGTCCTCGATCTCGCCAGGACTCATGTTCTCACCGCCGCGCACGATCACATCGTCCAGCCGCCCTTCGACGAAGAGGTAGCCCTCCTCGTCCATGAAGCCGCCATCGTTGGTGGCGAACCACCCCTCAGAATCGATCACCTTCTTGGAGGTATACTCGCCCGAGACCTGCTCGCCGCGGACGTAGATCTCGCCCGATTGGTTGGGGCCAAGCACCTCGCCTTCGGGGCCTCGGATCTGCAGCTGCAGCGTCGGCAGCGGCTTGCCGACCGAGCCCAGCCGCTTCTTCACCGCTTCGTCGTCGGAATAGAGGGCCATGCGGTGGTCGTCGGGCCCGAGGATCGAGATCGTCGAGGACGTCTCAGTGAGACCGTAGGCGTTGGCGAAGTCCACGTGCGGCAGAAAGTTCAGCGCGCGCTCGATCACCGGCAGCGGCATGCGCCCACCGCCGTAGCTGATCGCTCGCAGCGACGACAGACGCTCGCCACGCATCTCAAGAACATCGAGGATGCGCCCCAGCATCGTGGGGACCACCATGGCGTGGGTGATCTCCTCGGCCGCGGCGACATCCACCCAGCTCTCAGGCGTGAAGGCGTCCAAGTACACGATGCGGCGCCCCGAATAACAGCAAGTGAGCACCGCCGCGATTCCTGCGATGTGGTACGGCGGCACGCTGATCAGCGCTGCTTCGTAGGGCTCCGAGCCCATGAACTCCACAGTGGAGATCACGTAGCTGGTCAGGTTAGCGTGGCGCAGCATCGCGGCCTTAGGCTCACCCGTGGTACCGCTGGTGAACAGCAGCACGGCGATGTCGTGGTTCACGTTCAAGAATTCAGCGTCCGAAACGCCATGCATGCCGCACGCGGCCTCGAACACGCTTCGGGCGACCACTGCCACGCCCTCCACGAGCCCAACACGCTGAGCCATATCGTCGTCAACGATGGCCACGGAGGGGGCCGTGCGCGCCAGCAGCTTCGACAGATCCGCGTCCGGGAGGCGGTAGTTCAGCGGCGCGAACGGCCGCGCCAGCATACCGGCCGCGAACAGAGCCGCGGGCAGTGCTGGGCCGTTCAGGCCGATGAAGGCAACGTTGGCCCCACCAAGTTGCTCAAGGAACGCGGCACCGTGATGCGCGCGGCGGCGCAATTCGGCAAAGGTCAGGCCCTCGTCGCGACGTCCGAGCGCCAAACGGTGCGGTACGGAGTCCGCCGCCATGTCTAGCAATAGAGCAGTATGCAACAAGCCTCTCCCAGTGAATTGACCGGACAAGGGAGTCCGATTGGCGGTCCCCAGCTGAAAGCTGGTGCGTCAGTCAGAGAGGATGCACGATGGCAGCGCTTCCATATGACTAATCCGAGGAAGGCAGCTTTTTGGCTTCTTTCAGGAGAAGGGGACGGTCGCCGAGCGAGAGCGAACCCGAGCCCGATTTCACGCAGAGCACTTCGATACCCGTTTCCTCATCATAATACCGTTTGCCAACCTGACTTCCTGCGGCGTGCTCGCACGACACGGCCGCGTTCGGCGCAACATGTTCTGCCTCAGTATAGAGGCGCATTGGCGACCCGCCACATTCCAACGACACCGGACCGTTCGGAGGGCGAACGACCACCACGTTGGTGGAGCAGACGCTGCTTTGCCAACGCGATCCGGGTTTTAGCGTCAATAAATGATCCACCGTAATATTCCTGGCCAACCCGAGTTCCATGCTTCCTCTCGCCCCGGTAGGCGCAACCCACAGCGGGAATGGCTGAGAGAACGCCTCACCCTGGCTGCAGATGATATATAGGAATATGTGTTGTCAATGCTCGGGTTCAGGAGAAGGTCCGCCTCCCGATAATTCTTCTAGTTCATCTATATCGATTGTGCCACAGTCCGTCGCATAAGATCGGCAAGGATGGCCCGCATGACCACCACGACGACGGCTCCGCGCGTCGCCCTACAAAACGTGCTCTATGAACGCCTCGGCGCGGTGGCTCGAATCTATCACCACCGGCCAAATGCGCGGAACGCGGAAAACACCGCGTTGCTGGACGAGCTCAACGAAGCCTTCCGAACAGCGGGCGCAGACCCCGAGGTTCGCGTCATCATCCTTGGAGGATCCGGAAGCCATTTCTCCGCCGGCCACGATCTCAAAGAGGCCATGACCGACCGGGCTCACTACACGGTCGAGGAGCGTTGGGACTACGAAGCGGAGCGCTACTTCGGGTACGCGCTCAACATTTGGGACTGTCCCAAGCCGACGATTGCGCAGGTCCAAGGGGCCTGTGTCGCAGGCGCGTTCATGGTTGCCAACATGTGCGACCTCATCGTCGCCTCAGACGATGCGTTCTTTGCCGATCCCGTTTGTCAAACCCTCGCCGCGGCGTCGTGTGAAGTCCTCATCCATCCCTGGGTCATGGGTCTTCGCCGCGCGAAGGAACTCCTGTTTACCGGCGAACGCATGGACGCACAGGAGGCCTATCGCATCGGCATGGTCAATCGCATCGTGCCGACGCCCGACCTCCAAGAGGCCACCCTGGCGCTTGCTGAAAAGATAGCTGCTACGCCGCCGTTCGCGATGAAGCTCCTGAAGCGTTCGCTCAACCGGACCTGGGACGTCCAGGGCCTGCGCAGCGCGCTATCCGCGCACTTTGAGACCCATCAGCTCACGCACGTTACCGACGAGACCAAACAGATCCGTCTTCATGGACCGGGTGCGGCGATCGGGAAGGGCCGAAGCGGGCCTAGTCGGAACCCTCCCCACGCCAACCATGAAAAGTAAGATCATATATACGAACGAGCTTGGAAGTTAAGCTGAACCGGAAGCGGGGAGATGAAATGACGGACGCATGGTCGCCGATGACCAACTATGACACCCGAAGCTATTGGGAAGGGTGCCGCGAGAAAAAGTTGATCATCGCCAGGTGCGGTGACTGCCGCTATTGGATCCATCCCCCGCGCGGCGTTTGTCCGAAATGTTGGTCGGACAACATTGGGTACGAAGAATGCGACGGCGTAGCCAAGGTTTACAGCTACGTCGTCTTGCCTGCGGCCCGCCAGGACAACTCGGGCTCTGACCGCATCACGGTGTGGGCGGAGTTGAACGACCAAGAAAGACTGATTGTCGTGGCCGACATGGTCGGCAGTGCGCCGAACGAGGTCGCCATGGAAGCTCCCTTGGAACTGGCGTGGTCGGAATACCGAGGTCACCCCGTACCGGTTTTCAAACTGAGGGCGGCCGGATGAGTGGTCCAAACCAAAAGATCGCAATCGCGGGTGTCGGGTATTCGAAGCTCGCACGCGACTCCGGCCAATCCATTGGCCATCTTGCCGTGACTGCGGCGCGCGAGGCCATTAGAGATGCGGGACTGACGGCGGACGCAATCGACGGCATCGGTGCCGTCTTTAGCACGGACTTGGCCGGAGTTTGGCCAGCCTACGTCATGGACGGCCTCGATCTCAAGAATATCGTCTGGATGGGGACGAGCACGCCGCCCTCGGCAAACATCATCCTCGACGGGGTGCATGCCGTAGCCTCGGGGGCCTGCACCTATGCCGTTTGCTTTCATGCCAAGTATCGTTGGGACGTAACGGCGCGAGACGCCCGCGCGGACGCGTTACGTCGCTCGCCCCCTATGACCTTTGATCCGACATTCGGAAAAACGCTCACCGAGCCCTGTGCGGCCCCGAACGGCGCGGCCGCGCTGATGCGGCGCCACATGCACCTCTATGGGTCGAAGCGACGGCACTTTGGCATGATCGCCGTGAACAACCGCACCAACGCGCAACTGAACCCGCGCGCCGTCTTCTGCGGTCAACCGTTGTCGATGGACGCGTACATGGCTGCCAAACCAATCGCCGAGCCGTTCACCATACTCGATATGGATGTACCTATTGACGGTGCCATGGCGGTGATTGTCACGACGGCCGAACGAGCCGCCGATCTGAAGCAGCCGGCGGTGATCGTCGATGCCTGCAGCCATATGGCGCTTCCTCAGAGCGACATGGGGTTCCAGCCGTTTGACACGCCGGCGGCTCAACGCCGCCTCCTGGAAAAGCTCTGGTCCAACAGCGGTTGCGGGCCCAAGGACATCGATGTTGCGAATGTCTATGACGGCTTCACGATCCTCACGATGACATGGCTCGAAGCCGCGTTCGCTAGGCCTGGCGAGGGGCCGGGCTTACTGGAGGATGCATGGGACGCGAAGTCCGGAACCCTGCGGTTGTTGGGCCGAATTCCGATGAGCACACACGGTGGCAATCTCAGCGAAGGCCGCGTGCAGGGAATCGGGCACGTCCTCGAGGCGGTCACCCAACTTCGCGGTCACGCCGGACCCCGTCAGGTCCCCGACGCGAAACGCGCCCTCGTGCTGAACGGCACAAACCCTGTGATGTGTGGCATGATCTTGAGCACGCCCGATTGAAACAGTCGTTTCATCCCATGTCTGTGCGGCGGGTTAGATCTTTCGGTTGCGCGTGGGCGGGATCGCGGCGGCGAAGTCCCCGGTGCGCATTCCGACGCGATCGCGCCCACGGTTCCGATTTGATCAACACCAATAATAGGGATGGATCACTTCAAGGGGCGCAGACCATGAGAACCCGGATCTTCCGCCCTGTCGCCAGCTGGTCGTGGACGAAGTCCATCGCCCAGGTTTCGTTCGGGCCGGTGGCGGCGCGACGCTCCTCCCCGCAGCTTCGCCTTTGGGCAGCTGCAGCCCTAAGCCTCTGTAGATCCGATGGGTTTTCTTCATGTTGATTTCCCAGCCTTCGCGGCGAAGCAGGACATGGACGCGTCGATAGCCGTAGCGGACGCGGGTCTGACAGATCTCTCTGATGCGGGCTTCAACGCCGGCCTGCTCGCGGCGGCGGGACTTGTAGTGATAGGTCAAGGTGTCGAATTCCAGCACCCGGCAGGCCCGCCGGATCGACACGCTCCAATCACCACAAACCCCGTCCACCAGCTCGCGTTTGCGAGCAGGCCTCACAGTTTTCGGCGGATGACGTCCTGCAGCATCTCCCGGTCTCGGGACAGATCCCCCACCAGCTTGCGCAGCTTGGCGTTCTCACCCCTCCAGCTGCTTCAGCCGACGCATCCCAGCGGCTGCAGCCCGTCGTACTTCCTCTTCCAGTTGAAGTAACGTCGCCGGGCTGATCCCGACCTTGCGGAAGATGTCCGCCACCGGCACGCCCTCGGCGCCCTGCTTCAGAATGAACGCCTTCTGGGCGTCCGAGAACGTTGAGGCCTTCATCGTCTTCCGCTCCTCCCAGCCAGGAAGGCTACGCGGAAAACTCCAACTTTAAACGGTCGAGTTTCCGGGGATCAGAGCAAAGGTCACCATCGTCGAGACGCCCTGACCGCGCTATAACGATGCCATGACGACCATCAGGGCCGACCGCATCATCGCAATCACGGGCGCCGCCGGCGTCCTGGGCTCCGCCGTGGCGCAGGCTGCGGCGGAGCTTCCGTTTAAGCTCGCTCTCATCGACCACGCCAAGCACTGTCCGGGTCCTGAAGGCGCCTTCGTGCAGACGGGCGTCGACCTGACCGAGGCCGTGCAGGCGGGCGCGGCGATCGACGCCGTGGCCGACAGGCTGGGCGGCCTCGACGTGGTGCTGAACATCGCCGGCGGCTTCCGCTGGGAGCCGATCGAGGGCGGGTCGTACGAGACCTGGCCGCAGCTCTACCGGCTGAACGTGCTGACCGCGGCCAACACCAGCCGCGCCGCCATCCCGCACCTGAAGCGCAGCGCCGCGGGCCGGATCGTCAACGTGGGCTCGGCCGCCGCCCTGAAGGCCGGGATGGGCATGGGTGCCTATGCGGCGTCGAAGGCCGGGGTGCACGCCCTGACACAGGCCCTGGCCGATGAGCTCAAGGGCGATGGCGTCACCGTCAACGCCGTCTTGCCCTCGATCCTGGATACGCCGGCCAACCGCGCCGACATGCCGGACGCGGATGGCTCGGCCTGGGTGGCGCCGAAGGAACTGGCGGCCGTGATGCTGTTCCTGGCCTCCGAGGCGGCGAGCGCTGTCACGGGCGCGCTGCTGCCGGTGACCGGGCGGGTCTGAAGGCGACGCTTGCGCTTCCCCGGACGTCATCCGTGGGGTCTGGACCGATAAGAGGGATTGAACGACACCGCTGACGCGGGACTGGGGTGAGCGCCTGTTTGAGAAGGTGTGGTTGTCGAGGCCTACCCTCAAGACAGGAGCGCCCCAGATGGCCGAGCAGAGCCCTCTGTGCCGACGGATGGTCGAGGACATGACCGACACCTGTAGATGGCGAGGTGAAATTCCCAAGATCGGGCGACTGAAAAATCCCCAATTCAGCGGCAGGCACAGGCGGTCGGCTGTGAGGGGTCGCTCGTGAAATCGCTGATGCTTTCCGCGATGGTCGCGAGGAGAGGGATCGGTGATCGAACTGGCGGAGTTGGTTATGATCCTGAAATGCATCGACAGGGATTGTCGGCGTCGGCGATTGCGCGGTCTCGCGGCGCGGATCGCAAGGCGATCCGGAAATCGTCCCCTCTCCCCGAAGATCCTCAGCTCCGAAAGGTCCCGTCACGGCCCCGCTTACGACTCCTCACGCCGTTAACCGAAGCCATTGCCCTGCATCGCCACACGACCAGTATTGCCAATTCATTTGTATGATCTTAATGATGTGCGCAGACACTGGGTTCGCAGACACGTCGTCGATGCGACCGCACCTTCGGGAGGGTTCTGAGTTGGTTGAACTTGTGGAGCAGATTCGGGTCGTCGACACCGACACTCATGTGATCGAGGCATACGATCTTTGGACATCGAGAATCTCGGTCGCCAAGTACGGAGACCTCGTCCCACAGGTCCGATGGGATGCGGAGGCGGAGCAGGAAGCCTGGTACTTTGGCGGAAAGCGGATTGCTTATGCGGCGGGTTCCTGCATGGCGGGCTGGCACGAGTACGCGCCCGACCGCCCGCGCAAGCTTGCCGAAGCCGATCCGGCGTGCTGGCGCGCTGAAGACCGACTCAAGAAGATGGATGAGACGGGGGTTTATGCTCAAATCCTCTATCCCAACGTCGCGGGCTTCGGCGCTGGGCGGTACCTGACGCTCAACGATCCGGAATTGATGCTGCTTTGTGTGCAAGCGTACAACGATTGGGTGGTCGAATGGGCCGGTATCGCGCCGAAGCGCCTGATCCCGCAGATGGCGATCCCCTTCTGGGATATCCAAGCTTCCATCGCCGAAATGGATCGCGCAACCAAGCTTGGCCATAAAGGAATTGTCCTATGTGGTGCGCCGCAGGACTTTAATCTGCCGAAGCTCAGCGATCCCTATTGGGACCCTTTCTGGGCCGCTGCGCAGGAACGCAATCTCCCCGTAAACTTCCATATCGGCACCGGCGATATGTGGGTCTTCGACATGATGCACGAGAGCGTAGGCAAGCATGCTTCCTTCGCCGCGGTCGCGCCGGTGCTTTTTACGGAAAACATTCAAGTTATCGTGCAGTTGATTTTTGGGGGCATCTGTCATCGTTTCCCCAATCTCAAATTCGTTTCGGTCGAGAGCGGTGCGGGATGGTTGCCTTTCGCGCTGGAGTCCTTCGATTGGCAGTGGCTGAATAGCGGCGTTCACAAGGAACATCCCGAATACAAGCTTCTGCCGAGCGAATTCTTCAAGCGGCAAATCTACGGATCGTACTGGTTCGAGCGGAAGTCCTTGCACAGCGCGCTCGATGCCATTGGCGCTGACAACATCATGTACGAGACGGACTTCCCACATCCGACGAGCATGTCTCCCGGGCCGGCCACGATCGCGACATCGCCGCGCGAATACATTCAGGAGACGCTGGGGGATGTCCCGCGCGACGTCGCGGAAAAGCTCCTCTGGGGCAACGCCGCAAGAGTCTACAACCTCGACTGAGGTCTCCGCGGCGCGATGTCCGGCCGGTGCGGCTTGAGTGACCGCCGGACGTCACCCTTGAATGGATTGGGTCTGCTGGAGACGTCGATGACGAAGGTGATGAGCGGCGTGAGGGTACTTGAGGTCGCAGAATATGCCATGGCCCCGGCTGCGGCGGCGATCATGTCGGATTGGGGAGCTAACGTTCTCAAAATCGAGCACGCCGAAAGAGGCGATCCGATACGCGGGCTGCGAGCATGGGGTGTCGCGCCGGACGTGGGTGGCTTTACCTATCTCTGGGAGCCGTTCAACCGCGGCAAGCGGTCGATGGGCCTCAACATAGCTACGCCGGAGGGGCGAAACATCCTCTTGCGCTTGGCGAAAAACGCCGACGTCTTCATCACCAATTTCCTCCCCGATGCTCGTCGCAACCTGGGAATCGACGTCGCCGACCTTCGCGCCGTCAACCCGAAGATCATCTATGCGCGCGGCTCTGCGCACGGGCCAAAGGGTCCAGAATCGGAGCGTGGCGGGTTCGACGGCCTCACCTACTGGCAACGAAGTGGGGCCGGAGTTTCCGCGATGCCCGCCGACACGACCGACTTGATTACGCTGCCTGCGCCCGCGTTTGGCGACAGCCAGACCGGAACAGCGCTCGCCGCCGGCGTCTCGGCGGCCCTCTTCCATCGGGAGCGGACCGGCGAAGCTCTCGTCGTCGACGTCTCGCTGCTTGCGGCCGGTATGTGGGCAATGCAGGCTTCCATGGTTGGCGCGAATCTGAGCGGTATGCCCGAACTCCCGCATAGTAATCATAGCACTGCGCCTAGTCCGACATCGAACTACTATCGCTGCAGTGACGGTCGTTTCATCGCGCTGTCGATGCTTCAGAGCGATAGGTACTGGGCACGGCTCTGCACGCTGATGGGGCGAGCCGACCTGGCCAACGATCCCCGCTTCTGCACGATCGATAAGCGCGCTGAGAATAACAGGGCCTGCATTCTTGAGCTCGATAGTGTCTTCGAGCAGCACCCATTGCCCTATTGGACTGAAATCTTGGCGCAACAGGAAGGGCAGTGGGCGATCGTGCAAGTGGCGAAAGATCTAAACGAGGATCGGCAGGCCTGGGCTAACGGATACATCCAGACGGTCGATTACGAGGATGGTAGATCTTTGAACCTCGTTTCAACGCCGATCCAATTTGACGAATCTCCGCCGGAGCTGCGGCCGGCTCCAGAGCACGGCGCGCACACGGAAGAGGTGCTGCTGGAGGAGCTCGGCTACGATTGGGATGCAATCCTTGAGCTGAAACAGCAGGGCGTCATCTCTTAGTGGGCCTTATCGCGGGTTCCATTGCCCTCGGCGGTCAGCGCAGGTCAGGTGCGGAGAGCAATTCAGCGAATTCGCGACTCGCCTAAAGCGCGCGCAACCTCTGCGAAGCAACCTGCGCAAGATGATTTCCGGCCTAAGCTCGTTTTGCCGATTTGCACTCCGCAAATCTGCGCGTTGCAAGCTAGGCAAAAAATATATATCAATTATATTATCAGCGAAGTTCGCAACAGCAATAACGTCTCATCCATCAAGGTGGGATCCAAAAGGGGGAAACGTCATGCGGTCGACATTGCGCAAGCTGCCTATCCATAATAAGCGATTGATGCTGGGCTCGGTGACCATTCTGGCGCTCGGGGTCGCCGATATCGCCAACGCTCAAGCGGCTGACCCGGCCGCGTCCAATCAACTGCGGCTGGTTGACGAGGTCGTCGTCACCGCCCGGCGGAGGGAAGAGCGGCTTCAGGACGTCCCCGCCTCTATCGCCTCTGTCTCGGCGGCAACCTTGGCGAGCGCCGGCGTTGACAATGTGTATGGGCTCTCCCAGGTCGCCCCGGGCGTCAATTTCACCGGTTCGGGGACTTCGGTCCTGCCGATCATTCGTGGCGTAAGCTCGACCAACATCTCCGTCGGCGATGAATCCAACGTCGCGATCTACATTGACGGCGTGTACATGTCGCAGACGTTCGCAAATGCGTTCAAGTTCAACAACATTGAACGCATCGAAGTCCTCAAGGGACCCCAGGGCACGCTATTTGGGAGAAACGCAACCGGCGGTGCGATCAGCATTTTCACGAAGGACCCTTCGCCGACGCCGACCGCGAAGTTCTCGATCGGACGCGGCAATCTGGAATCGACCGACGTGGCGGCATATTTCTCCGCGCCCATCGGCGACAATATCGCCTTCGACATCGCGGCCGTGTATCACAACGACGAGGGCTACGTGAAGGACCTCGGTGGTCCAGGCGTCGTTCGCGGTGGGAATCTGGGATACAGCACCTTCTTGGGCTTTCGCGGTAAGGTGGTCTACACGCCGACCGACTGGGCGAAGTTCACGCTGGCCGCCGATTCTACCAGCAGCGAGGATGTGACAACCAATTCCTCCCAAGCACTGAATGGCAATACTGTAGCCAGGGTCCGCTTTCCGACCATCCCGGTCGCTACGGGGCCATACCAATACACTGGCACGGCCAGGCCGATGAATGACACTTCGCAGGACGGCATCAGCCTGAAGGTCGATCTCGATCTCGGTTGGGCGAACTTCGTCTCCATCACCGCCCGCCGTCGCGACCTCATGCACGCGATCAACGACACGGACGGTTCCTTCGCGAGCATTCGGCTATCGGATTCCAAGCAACCGTCACGTTCGGTAACGCAAGAGTTTCAGTTGAGTTCGGCTGCTGACAGCCGCATACAATGGGTCGCTGGCGCTTACTACTTACACAACTACACGGGATATAAACCCCTAACATTCACTCCTGCGGCCGCAGTCATTGACAGTAATCTGAAGACGGATGCCTGGGCTGGATTCGGTGAATTGACCGTGGAGACTTTGGAGAATTTTACAGTCACAGCCGGACTCCGGTATAGTTACGAGGAAAAAAACGCCTTCGGAACGATTGGCAGCGCCCCTAAGCGCAACTTCAAGGAATCGTGGGACGACTGGACACCGCGCATTATCGCAAAGTACGAAATTCCGGGAATAGCGAACATCTATGGATCCTACAGCAAAGGCTTCAAGAGCGGGCAGCTGAATAGTTCCACCTTGGATGGCATCCCGGTTCGTCCGGAATATCTGGACGCGGTCGAGGTTGGCGTGAAGTCGCTCTGGTCAGGCCCTTGGCGGGGGACGGCGACGGTCTACAACTACGACTACAAAGACATTCAAACCGCCGCTCGGCCTGCGAACTCTGCCGTCACCATTCTTACAAACGCAGCTAAGGCGAGCATTCGTGGCGCCGAATTCACTGTGAACGGGCGGGTCACGAACGAGCTGACGGTGGATTTCGGACTGACTTATACGGATAGCAAGTACGACAGTTTCCCCAACGCAAACGTTACGATACCGACCACGCAGGTGAACCCCACGCCAGCGACAGCTTGTGTGTCGGGAACGGGTGCCGCCGTCGGTGGAAATCGCGCCCTGATCTGCGACGTCACGGGAAACCGTGTGATCCGCACCCCGAAGTGGACGACCAATGCGTCGGCGCGATACGAGCGGCCGCTTGCGGTTGGGACGCTGGACGCCTACGCCAGCATTCTGCTCAGCGACTCGTTCTTTTTCGATCCGCTCAATCGTCTTAAGCAATCGGCCTACACGGTTGTGAACGGTGAAATCGGCTGGACTGCGCCGGATAATCGGACGCGGGTATCCGTTTGGGGCAATAACTTGACAGACGAGGTCTACTTCCGGGTTGTGAGCACAAGCGGCAACGCCGATTGGGTTAACTATGCAAGCCCGCGCACCTATGGTGTGCGACTGGCCTACACCTACTGATCTTAGGTCCGCCCCGGCGAGCTCGAGCAGCCAACTGCTCGAGCTCGCGACGTCAGCTCTGCCGGGTGCGCCGCCGGGCGCGTCTGGTCTGCTAAGGCCGGCCGTCCGGCCAGCGTAGCGGCTCACCGATCTTTTCCGGCCAGAGGCGGGCGAAATGCGCGTCGATATGATCTATGTGGTCACGCATGAACTTGCGCGCGAGGATCGGGTCCCCGTCGATAATCGCTTTGGCGATGCCTGAGTGATCCGCGTACAGAGCGCCCCTCGAGAGGTCCGGTAGGTTTTTGGCGACGTACTGGGCGGCGATCCCGGCGATTGAGCGGATCGAAAGGGCCAGCACACGGTTCGAGGCGAGTTCCGCCACCTCGGTATGGAATCCTGCGGCGCCCCCGCGGATGCTGTCTCGTTCACAGCAGACTTGTTGATCAAGGTAGGGCTCCATGATCTCGCGAACCCTGTCACGGTCCGGATTTTGCGCCGCCCGCTCGGCCAACATGCCTTCGGTGTCACGCCACGCCTCGGTCAACTCGCGGTACGTCGCGCCCATGAGATGGAGGTAAAGCGTAAGGGTGTCGCCCAGCTTTTCAGTTGAGACAGCGCCAACCACTGTGCCTGCGCCTGGTCCCGGCCTGATCGAGATCAGACCTTGAAACTCCAGAAGCCGCAGCGCTTCGCGAACCGTCGGGCGACTGAAGCCGTACTTCACGACCATCTCGCTTTCGGATGGAAGCTTGGCCCCCGCTGAAAGGCCGCGCGCGGCGATGTCACGCACGATTTCTAGGGCGACGATCTCTCCGGATTTCATCGATCGTCTAGGCCGACTGAAGTTCATCTGGCTGTTCCTATGGCCGTGATTGCTGGCCGCTTTCCTGAGACGCCTGAGGGGCGGCGAATCTCGCCGCTGCATCGAGGCAGGGTAGGACGATATACGCGCGTGGCGACCTAGCGAAGCGGCAGGTTGTGGCGACACGTGGCGGAAGCCCATTTTCAACGCTCGAGATAATCCGATTGACATCCTGTATCGGGTCGAAGCTAGATGATATATATGAATATGATGTTCCCGCGGGCTTGATGTAATGGATCTCGATCTTAATCAAGATCAGACTGATCAGTCGCAAGCCGTCGAAAGGCTTTTTGCCGAAGCTTCGCGCGATTGCGACCCTGTTGCGGCGGCCGAGCGATCATGGGCTTCGCTCATTGCCGGCGGCTGGCCCTCTATCGCTATTCCGGAGGCGCGCGGGGGCTATGGTGGGTCGGCGCTTGAGGCCGGGCTAATCATGCGCGCCGCAGGCCGTCATGCCTTGGTCACGCCGTTCCTCTCCAGCATTTTACTCGGCGCGCGGGCCTTGGCGCACTTGCCTCGCAGCGCCGACGCAGATGCGGCGCTCGATGCTGCGCTTGGGGGTCATGCGTCGTTGTCGTTTGCCCACCAGGAAGGCGAGGCTATCAACCCACCCGTCTCCAGCGTCCAGGCTGTCCCAGGGCCGGGTGGCTGGAGGCTCGTTGGACGCAAACACGCCGTGTTGGGCGCCTGCAAAGCGGCCTGGCTCGTGGTCTCGGCCTCCATCGCGACCCCGACGGGAGCCCAGCCGGGCGTTTTCCTCCTTCCCGCGCGGCATGACGGCGTGCGCATGGAGTCCTGGCAGTCGCTTCGCGGCGAAGATGTCGCGGATTTGAAGCTCGAAATCGAGGTCCAGGCCGGAGCATGTCTTCTGCAGGGGGAAGCCGCCAGAGAACTGATGTCGCGTATCGCCGATGAAGGCGTGATCTGTCTGTGTTGGGAAGCCTTGGGTGCAGCGACGGCCCTGCTCAAGCATACGGTGGAGTACGTAACGTTCCGCCGACAGTTCGGCCGCCCCATATCGGAATTCCAGACCGTCCAACACCGTCTCGCTGAAATGGCCGTCCTCGTGGAGGAAGGCCAAGCTATCGCCGAACTCGCGAGCCTGAAGATCGACACCCAGCAGCGCTCGATGATGGTCTCCGCCGCCAAGGTCAAGATTGGGCGTATCGCCCGCTTCATCGCCGAGACGTCGGTGCAGCTACACGGTGGCATTGGGGTGACGGAGGAATTGTACGTCGCCCGTTACTTCCGGCTGCTCACAGCCTTCCAAGCGACGTTCGGAACGGCCGACCGGCATCTTGCTCGTTATGCCGCAGCCACGATCCCCGCGCGGAGCTACGCGCAAAGCGCTATCTTGAGCTGACTAACACATGGATATCGTTCTCGACGAAGCAACCTTGGCGTTCCGACGCGAAGTGCAGGCTTTCCTCAGTGATGAGCTCACGGAGGAGCTCCGACGCGGTCAGGCCCTGACAACTGGCCTCTATCCGCCCCCCAAGGTCTCGCAGCCCTGGCAACGAAAGCTTGCAGCGCGGGGCTGGATGGCGCCGCTCTGGCCGCAGGAGTTTGGCGGTGCAGGATGGACCCCCCTGCAGCGGTTCATCTTTGAATCTGAGTGCGCGCTCGCTGGCGCGCCCCTCGTCCATCCCATGGGGGTGCGTCTGCTGGGGCCTGTATTGATTCGCTTCGGCACCCCCGAGCAGAAGGCCCACTACCTGCCGCGCATACTTCGAAGTGAGGACTATTGGTGCCAAGGGTATTCGGAACCCGCCGCTGGATCGGATCTGACATCGTTGCAGACATCGGCCAGGTCCGACGGGGACTCGTATGTCGTAAATGGCAGCAAGATTTGGACGACCCACGCGCACTATGCGAACAAAATGTTTATGCTCGTGCGCACAAGCAATATTGGCAGACCCCGTGACGGAATTTCCTTTCTACTCGTCGATTTGGATGCGCCTGGCATCACAGTTCGACCCATTGTTTCGATGAGCGGCGAACATGAACTCAACCAAGTCTTTTTCGATAACGTGCGGATTGCAAAGGAAAATCTAGTCGGGAACGAGAACGGCGGCTGGGCTTGTGCGCAGTACCTTCTCGAATTCGAAAGGGGCGCCGGGCTATTCAGCGCCAGATTGCGCTCAAGCCTCACGCGGTTGCGCGCCGTGATCGATGAGTTCGCGGAAGGCGGCGTCTCGCCCCTGGACGATCCCACAAACGCCGCGCGCTTCGCCGAAGTTGCGATCGACCTGGACACGTTCGAGATGCTTGAGCTTCGGTCTCTCGACGGCATGCGCCAGGGTGAGAGATCTCCCGCCTTGCCGTCCATCCTGAAGTTGCGCGCCAGCCGAATGAAGCAAGCTGTGGCGGAACTCGGCATGACGTTGCTCGGTCGTCGCGCCGCGCGCTGGCATTCATCTCTCGAGTGCGACACCAACAGTTTTGCCGACACGGCCGTCTCCGAATATCTCAACAGCCGCGCCTACACGATCTTCGGCGGCTCCTCTGAAGTTCAGCTCGGCCTTATTGCGCGACAATTCGTGTGATTAATACAATTTCCTGATGGCGATATTGGGCGAGGAATAGCAGTCCGCGATCCTTTATTCTCATTCTACATCAATAATAAGACCAATTTGCCGGCGAGACGACTGGCCTGTATTTTAAGATGTGGCGGCATCACAGTCTAGGGCGGAAAGATGAACCGTGGAATGATATACGTGAGCTGCTTCCTCATAGCGCTCATGGAAGGTTTTGACTCGCAGATCATGGCGTTGGCGGTTCCGCAAATGGCAGGTGCCTGGGGCAAGCCGGCGCATGAGTTTGCCATCGTATTCTCCGCCGCCGGACTGGGGATGGCGTTCGGCGCGACGGCGGTGGGCTATCTCGCCGATCGGTTTGGCCGGCGTTGGGCGCTGATTTGGTCCATGCTGGCGCTGGGCGTGCTAACCTTCGCCATCATAGGAATTCACAGCTTAAGCCTGCTCGTACTATTGCGGTTTCTGGGCGGCATCTGTCTGGGCGGCATACTGGTGAACGTCATTGCGATCGCTGGGGATGTAAGCGCGCCGGAAACGCGCCTGCGAAACACCTTGCTCACCTACACGGGCGCTCCCTCCGGCGCTCTTCTGGGCTCGCTTGTGGGCGGCTATCTCTTTCGGTTCTCGGACTGGCGACTGATATTCATCGTCGGCGGGGCGATGGCACTATCTTGCATTATCTTGCCATTGGCGTTCCTGCCCACCGGCAAGCCAGCCTGTGGACCGCTCAGTGGGGATGAGCCCAACAACACGGGGCCGTTAGTGTTGTTCTCGGACACATACCGCAACCGAGCCTTAGCGCATTGCGCAGCCGAGTTGCTCGCCGTCATGGGGATCACCCTCCTGGCGAGCTGGCTACCGACCATCATGGCCGAGGCCACAGGGTCCGTGGCGACGGCGTCGTTGTTCACTTCGCTCGTCTACCTTGGTGCGATCGTCGGGGTCGTCGGCTTGGCGCCTTTCCTCAATCTCGTCGGCCCTAAACGGCTTCTGGCTGGGATCTTCTTCATCGCTGGTGCGGTGTGTGTGCTGCTGAACGCCGCGATAGGGCATTCGGAGGCTCTCACGGTGGCGTACCTGACCGTTCTCGGCGTGGGCGTGATCGGCGGCCAGGTCGCGCTTCACTCGCTCGGCGCGACCCTTTACCCGGCGCATATCCGTGGCACGGGCGTGGGTCTGGCTCTCGCCGTAGGCCGGGTTGGCGCGTTGACGGGCCCGATCATTGGAGGGGCCGTGTTGGCGACGGCGAGCGCGAAGGGATCGATCTTCCTGGTCCTGAGCGGCATCGTCCTTGCGGCCGCGTGCGCGGTCGCGGTGTTGGACTACGTGACGCGACGCGACAGCCTTGAACTCACCTAAAGCCGGTGCCGCGTGCGCGCCCCGCGTCGGTATGTCGACGAGCTCGAGCGTGTGTCCTCGCAACTGACCCGCCTGAATCAGTGCTCTGATCCCCGGAAACTCGACCGTTTAAAGTTGGAGTTTTCCGCGTAGCCTTCCTGGCTGGGAGGAGCGGAAGACGATGAAGGCCTCAACGTTCTCGGACGCCCAGAAGGCGTTCATTCTGAAGCAGGGCGCCGAGGGCGTGCCGGTGGCGGACATCTTCCGCAAGGCCGGGATCAGCCCGGCGACGTTACTTCAACTGGAAGAGGAAGTACGACGGGCTGCAGCCGCTGGGATGCGTCGGCTGAAGCAGCTGGAGGGGTGAGAACGCCAAGCTGCGCAAGCTGGTGGGGGATCTGTCCCGAGACCGGGAGATGCTGCAGGACGTCATCCGCCGAAAACTGTGAGGCCTGCTCGCAAACGCGAGCTGGTGGACGGGGTTTGTGGTGATTGGAGCGTGTCGATCCGGCGGGCCTGCCGGGTGCTGGAATTCGACACCTTGACCTATCACTACAAGTCCCGCCGCCGCGAGCAGGCCGGCGTTGAAGCCCGCATCAGAGAGATCTGTCAGACCCGCGTCCGCTACGGCTATCGACGCGTCCATGTCCTGCTTCGCCGCGAAGGCTGGGAAATCAACATGAAGAAAACCCATCGGATCTACAGAGGCTTAGGGCTGCAGCTGCCCAAAGGCGAAGCTGCGGGGAGGAGCGTCGCGCCGCCACCGGCCCGAACGAAACCTGGGCGATGGACTTCGTCCACGACCAGCTGGCGACAGGGCGGAAGATCCGGGTCCTGACCGTCGTGGACACCTTCTCACGCTACTCGCCGGTGCTGGATCCGCGGTTCAGCTATCGCGGCGAGGATGTTGTCCAGACCCTGGAGAGGGTCTGCGCCACGGTGGGCTATCCATCGACGATCCGTGTCGACCAGGGCTCGGAATTTATCAGCCGGGATATGGATCTCTGGGCCTGCGCCAACGGCGTCACCCTGGACTTCTCCCGGCCTGGCACGCCCACCGACAACGCCTTCATCGAGGCCTTCAACGGTCGCTTCCGGGCGGAGTGCCTGAACGCCCACTGGTTCCTGACGCTTGCCGACGCCGGCGAAAAGTTGGAGGCTTGGCGCAGATACTACAACGAGGATCGGCCGCATGGGGCCATCGGCAACAAGCCCCCGATCTCATTGATGAATCCCGGTGGCCAGACCAGCCCGCCACCGTGACCAAGGCCGTGAGACTCTAACTTCCCGCGGTCCAAAGATGGGTATCAGAGCAACTTGGTGACGGACTCTCACTCAAGCCGAGGGATCAGGAAGGGGGCAGGTCAGTTTCACTCCGGCATCAACAGACCACGCGAACTCGGCGCGGCTGCCTTCGACATGGTCCGGCTAAGAGCGCCCTCGGGCGCGCCGGACAAGAGCAAGAGTTGAGACGGCGCGGCGTCGGAGCTCGACGCCGCCGGATTATCTCTCAGGTCTAGGAACTGCGGCGGCGAGCCTTGCTGCCGGGCTCTGGTGTTCTGGCCTTCGCCCGTGGGGTTCGCACCGCCCTGACGCTGTCGGCTTCGGCCTCGCCGCCGGCCGCGGCAGGATCCCAGCCTCCCATGCCCTGGAGCACCAGGTCGGCATGCTTGACGGTATTCACGTGGCCATAGTGCTCCTCGATCATCTTGACCGAGGTCCCCATCTGCTCGGCCAGGAAATAGACGTCCACGCCCTCGGCGAGGCGGAAGGTCGCGTAGGTGTGCCGGAAGCAATAGGTGGAGCGCGGGACGCCTGAGGCGCCCTCGCGCAGCTTCGCCTTGATCAGCAGGTCTTCGATCATGGCCTGGTAGAGGGACTTGGCGGGCTCGCCGGTGATGGTGGTGAACACCCGGTCCTCGGGCCGGAACTCGGCCTCGGGGACCGTTTCGCCATCCTTGGCCGCCTCGCGCCGATACTGCCGCGTCGCCTCGCGGATGCGCTCGAAGTAATCGCCGACGCTCTTGGGCGCCACCAGCTTGCGCGACTTGCCCTTGCCCTGGACGAACAGCACCACCAGCTCGCGGCCCTCCCGGTCGGTCCCGGTGGTGATGTCGCGCCACCGCAGGTTCTTGGCCTCGGAGGGGCGCATGCCCGTGTTGCACATGATCAGGATGAAGTTGTAGGCGACCGTTCGATACCAGGTGCTGGACGGGCGGATCGCCGCCTTGACCCACGACCGCGCCACGGTGTGGAGGTGGCGGTATTCCTCCAGGGTGAACTCGTCCCGCCGCATGGTCTTGAGCTTGGGACGGTCGTCGAAGCGCTGGCTGGCGGGGACGTAGCGCTTCTTGATCGCGTGGTTCATCACCGCGCCGAAGATCGACATCTCGAAACGGATGGTGGCGTCGCTGATCATGGCGACCGTACGGCTCTCGGCCGGGGCGGGGGGCGCCGCCGCCGGCCGGAGCTTGCGGAAGCCGAGCGTCTCCATCGCCCTGGCGCGCGAAGCGGCGTCGCGGGCGTCCAACTCCGCGGCCTTCTCGGCGGAGATTTCCCGCACCCCGTTGCGCTTGTTGCGGCCGGCGCCGTTCTCCCGCCGCCAGGCCGGATATCCGGCCCAGAGTTCGTCGCCGATCAGATGCACCTGGGTCGATCCGACGTACTCCTCAAGCGCCCCCTCGATCACGGCCTTGAGCTTCTTCGGGCGCTCCTTGCTGATCTCGCCGCGCTTGGCGCGCGCCTCCTGGGTCGCCAGATACTCCTTCGCCACGGCGCGGAAGGGGTGGTTGAACACCGGCACGTCGTGCTTGAGCCGGAAGCGCACATCGGCGTCCTGGTCGAAGGCCGCCTCGCGCGCCACGTTGATGTCGCTGGTCTTAAGCGAGATCGTCTTGTAGCGGTCGGCCTTGGGCAGCTTGACGCGGCAGTACCAGTTGCGGTGGTCCACATCCGCGCGCCGGAAGATGATGAGGCCGGGCTTGAGCACTTCCTTGTCGGTCACGAACGCCATGGCGATCCCCGATCTGTGCAGGTTCCGTGCAGATCGCGGCGCTAAGTCATTGTTTCGCCGTGTCTGTGAATGGATTGTGCGGGAGAAATCCGGCGCAATTATGTTTGAAAAACAATGAGATGACTAATATCTATCATCCCGGCGCAGGACCAGGGCTATTTCATCGCCGTCGTGCAGCTTCCGCCGGGCTCCTCCCTGGCGCGCACGGACGCCGTCGTCAGGCGCGTGGCCAACGATGCGCTGGACACCAAGGGCGTGATCCACGCCGCGGCCTTCACGGGCCTGGACGGCGCGACCTTCACCAATGCGCCCAACGCCGGGACCATCTTCCTGACGCTCACCGACTTCCACGAGCGCCAGAAGGAGGGGATCGACGACGCCAAGGTGCTGGACGAGCTGCGCGCCAAGCTGGGCGGCATCCCCGGCGCCAACGTCCTGGTCATCCAGCCGCCGCCCGTCCAGGGCATCGGCACCGGCGGGGGCTGGAAGCTGATCATCCAGGACCGTGGCGGCGCAGGCTATCGGGCGCTCGAACAGGCCACCGTCGACCTGATGATGCAGGGCAACCAGCAGAAGGAGCTGACCTCCGTCTTCACGCTGTTCAACACCTCGACGCCACGGCTGTGGGCCGAGATCGATCGCGACAAGGCGGAGCTGGCGGGCGTGCCGCCCGAGCGGATCTTCGAGACGCTGTCGACCTATCTCGGCTCGGCCTTCGTGAACGACTTCAACTACCTGGGCCGCACCTACCGGGTGACGGCGCAGGCGGACGCGCCGTTTCGCGACGAGGCCTCCGACATCCAGCGGCTGCAGACACGGTCCGACAGCGGGGCCATGGTGCCGCTGGGCGCCGTCGCCACGGTGCGCGACGACTCCGGACCCTATCGCGTGGTCCGCTACAACCTCTATCCGGCGGCAGAGCTGCAGGGCGACACCAAGCCGGGCGCCTCGTCCGGCCAGGCGCTGGCGGCGGTGGAGAAGCTGGCCAAGGAGCGGCTGCCGGAAGGCTTCGGCACCGAGTGGACCGAACTGGCCTACGCCCAGAAGGAGGCCGGCAACACCGGGCCGATCGCCTTCGGCTTGGCGGTGGTGTTCGTCTTCCTGCTGCTGGCCGCGCAGTACGAGAGCGTGACCCTGCCGCTGGCGATCATACTGATCGTGCCGATGTGCCTGCTGGCCGCTATCCTCGGGCTGAACCTGAGAGGGATGGACAACAACATCCTGACCCAGATCGGCCTGGTGGTGCTGATCGGCCTGGCCGCGAAGAACGCGATCCTGATCGTGGAATTCGCCAAGCAGGCCGAGGACCGGGGACTGGATCGCTGGCGCGCGGCCGTCGAGGCCGCCCGCACCCGCCTGCGGCCGATCCTAATGACCTCGTTCGCCTTCATCCTGGGCGTGCTGCCGCTGGTCATCGCGAGCGGTCCGGGCGCCGAGATGCGCCAGGCCCTGGGAACGGCGGTGTTCTTCGGCATGGTCGGCGTGACGGCCTTCGGCCTGCTGTTCACGCCCGCCTTCTATGTGCTGTGCCGGGGCCTGTCGGAGCGGCTGCTGCGCCGGCGGGGGCAGGAGCCGGTCGCGGCGCCCGCCGAATAGGCCCTGACCTTGGCTTGACCTCCCCTACGTCGCCCGCGCAAGTGACGGGCAACGACGTAGGGGAGAGAAGTCCATGGCGTTCACACCGTTCGACCTGACCGGCAAGGTGGCTCTGGTCACCGGCGGCAACGGCGGCATCGGCCTCGGCATGGCCGAGGGTCTGGCCGCCGCCGGAGCCAAGGTCGCCATCTGGGGGCAGAACCCGGAGAAGAACGCCAAGGCCGAGGCGGCGCTCAAGGCCCACGGCGGCGAGGTGCTGGTCCAGAAGGTGGACGTGGCCGACGAGGCCGCCATCGTGGCCGGCGTCGCCGAGGTGCTGAAGACCTTCGGGCGCCTGGACTTCTGCGCCGCCAACGCCGGCATCGGCGGCGGCGCGCCCTTCGAGGAAATGACCACCGAGAAGTGGCGGCGGGTGACGACGGTGAACCTGGACGCCGTTTTCTGGACCTTCCGGGAAGCCGCCAAGCACATGGTCGAGCGCTCGAAGGCCGGCGATCCCGGCGGCTCGCTGGTGGTGACGTCATCGACGTCGGCCATCCACGGTGCGCCGCGCAATCAGGCCTATGCCTCGACGAAGGGCGCGGTGCTGTCGATGGTGCGGGGCCTGGCGGTGGAGTACGCCCGCTACGGCATCCGGGCCAATTCCATCCTGCCGGGCTGGATCGCCACGGACATGACGGCCGGCCTGCAGGCCTGGGACACCTTCAACGAGAAGGCGATCGGCCGCGTGCCGATGCGGCGCTGGGGCGAGGGCGAGGATTTCTCGGGGATCGCCGTGTACCTGGCCTCGGACGCCTCGAAGTTCCACACCGGGGACAGCTTCGTCATCGACGGCGGCTATACGATCTACTGATGAGCGACCTCTACGCGCGCTACCAGCGGCTGAAGTTCGAGCGCCCGGCCGAGGGCGTGCTGCGCATCGTCATGAGCAATCCCGGCAAGCTCAACGCCACCGATCAGCAGATGCACTGGGAGCTGGCGGAGATCTGGCGGACGATCGACGACGACCCGGACGTACGCTGCGCGATCCTGACGGGGGAGGGCGCCGCCTTCTCGGCCGGCGGCGACTTCGAGATGATCCAGAAGATCGTCGACGACTTCGAGATGCGCGTCCGGATCCTCAAGGAGGCCCGGGACATCGTCTACAATGTGATCAACTGCTCCAAGCCGGTGGTCAGCGCCATGCGCGGGCCGGCGGTGGGGGCGGGGCTGGTCTGCGGCCTGCTGGCCGACGTCTCGATCGTCACGCCGGAGGCCAAGATCATCGACGGCCATACCCGGCTGGGCGTGGCGGCCGGCGACCACGCCGCGATCGTCTGGCCCCTGCTCTGCGGCATGGCCAAGGCCAAGTACTACCTGCTGACCTGCGACCCGCTGAACGGCGCCGAGGCCGAGCGGATCGGGCTGGTGTCGCTGTGCGTACCGGACGAGGCGCTGGACGCCAGGGCGCTGGAGGTGGCGACCAAGCTCGCCAACGGCGCCCAGCAGGCGATCCGCTGGACGAAGCTGTCGCTCAACAACTGGCTGCGCCAGGCCGGGCCGACCTTCGACGCCTCGGCGGCGCTGGAGATGCTGGGCTTCACCGGGCCAGAGGCGGCTGAGGGCCTGGCCTCCCACCGCGAGAAGCGGAAGCCGAAGTTCGTCTGAGGTGGCGGTCCCGTTCCTGACCGATCCGCTGTTCTATGCCCTGGCCGTTCCCGCGGTCGTCATGATGGGGCTGGCGAAGGGCGGGTTCGCGGGCGTGGGCGCGGTGGCCATGCCGCTGCTGGCCTTGGCGATCTCGCCCGTGCAGGCGGCGGCCATCCTGCTGCCGATCCTGATCGTGCAGGACGTGGTCGGCGTCTGGGCGTTCCGGAAGACCTGGGATCGGGGCGTGCTGGCGGTGATGCTGCCCAGCGCGGCGGTGGGCATCTACCTGGGCTATCTGCTTGCGGCGCAGGTGTCGGCCGTGGTCGTTCTGGCGGTGCTGGGCGCGATCTCGATCCTGTTCGCGGCCCATCGGCTGTGGAGCGCCAGGGGCGGGCGGGTGACGGCGCCGTCGAACGCACCCTGGCCGGTCGGCGCGGCGCTGGGGGTGGCGTCGGGCTTCACCAGCCAGATCGCCCATGCCGGCCAGCCGCCGTTCCAGATGTGGGTGCTGCCCAAGAACCTGAGCCCTGCGAGCCTCGTGGGCACGACGGCGATCTTCTTTGCGGTGGTGAACTGGGTGAAGGTCCCGGCATACATCGCGCTCGGCCAGTTCACGCGCCAGAACCTGGCCACCTCGGCGGTGCTGGCGCCGGTGGCGATCGCGTCCACCTTCGCGGGCGTCTGGCTGGTGCGGCGGGTCAAGCCGGACCGCTTCTACACGATCATCTATGGGCTGATGATCGTGGTCGGCGCCCAGCTCCTTTGGGAGGCGTGGAGAGCTAGTCCGTAAAGACCACGGTCTTGCGGCCGTTCAGCAGGACCCGGTCTTCCAGGTGCCAGCGGACGGCGCGGGCCAGCACGCGGCGTTCGATGTCACGGCCCTTGCGGACCAGGTCGCGCGGATGGTCGCGGTGGCTGATGCGCTCGACGTCCTGCTCGATGATCGGGCCCTCGTCGAGGTCGGCGGTGACGTAGTGGGCGGTGGCGCCGATCACCTTCACGCCGCGGGCGTGCGCCTGATGGTAGGGCTTGGCGCCCTTAAAGCCCGGCAGGAACGAGTGGTGGATGTTGATGCAGCGGCCCTCGAGCTTGCCCGACAGGTCGTCCGAGAGGATCTGCATGTAGCGCGCGAGCACGACGAGCTCGGTCCCGGTCTCCTGGATCAGCTTCCAGAGGCGGGCTTCCTGCTGCGGCTTGGTGTCGGCCGTGATCGGCAGATGATGGAAGGCGATGCCGTGCAGGTCGGTGTGCGGATAGGTGGACGCCGGGTGGTTGGACACGACCGCGGTGATCCCCATCGGCAGCTCGCCCTGGCGCCAGCGCCAGATGAGGTCGGCCAGGCAGTGGTCCTGCTGCGAGGCCAGGATCATCACCCGGCGGCGCTCGCCTCGGGCGCGCATCTGCCAGGTCATGGCGTAGCGGTCGGCCAGCGGCTGGAAGGCTGCGCGCCAGTCGTCGACGCCCGCCGCGCCGGGATCGAACACCACGCGCATGAAGAAGCGGCCCGTCTCCTCGTCGTCGAACTGCTGGGCGTCGAGGATATTCGCGCCGCGCTCGAACAGCAGGGCGGAGACCCGGGCCACGATGCCGGGTTGGTCGGGACAGGACAGCGTCAGGATCATCGTGCGGGCGACCTCGCAAGCGAACGCATGGCGGTCAAGCTCGTTGAGCCGTTGCGGGCGCGGCGCGCGGGCTTAAGGTGACGGGCATGAGTTACGTGGAAGGCCGTTTCGCGGACCCCCTGGCCAAGCGTCGGGCCCTGATCGTGCTGGCGGTGCTGGCGCTCGGCAGCTTCCTGCATGGCATGTTCCGGGACGTCGAGTTCCACTGGCCGGGCTCGGCGCCGGCGCCGCCTCCGCCGCCGGTCCAGGCTCCGCCCATGCCGACGCCTGCGCCGACCGCCCAGACGCCGGAGCCGAAGGTCGAAGCGCCCCCGACGAAGGACGAGGAGGCGGAGGCGGCGCCCGCGGCGAAAGCGGACGATGTCGAGCCCGCCCCTGCGCCAGTCGAGCCCGCGCCGCCGCCCGTGCCCACGCAACCCGCGCCGCTCGCGCCGCCGGCGCCCGCCGTCCCGCCCCAGGCACCGTCGACGCCGGAGGAACCGCTCACCTGAGGCCTATCGACCGGACCTGCGATAGCGGCTAGGCCTCTTGCGGCCGGGGACATGGCGGAACTGGTAGACGCAAGCGACTTAAAATCGCTCGGGCCTCGCCCGTCCGGGTTCGACCCCCGGTGTCCCCACCAGCTCAGACGATCTCGCCCAGCCTGCGGAGCGCGTCGGCGAGCGCCGTGCGTTTCGAGACCCCGCCGAGCGAGATGCGGACGCCGTTGGGCGCCTCGGGCGAGGTCGCGAACGCCTCGCTGGTGATCAGCGACAGGCCGCGTTCCTGGGCCGTGCGGCGCAAGGCGTCGGGGGAGGCGCGGGGGGTGAGCGGCAGCCAGACGTGCAGGCTTTCGGCCGCGCCGATCGCGGCGGGCAGGGCTTCGGCGGCGAGCGCGCGGCGGGCGATCGCCTCGGCGCGGACGGCGTTCAGCAGGGTCTGGGCCGCGCCTTCCCGGATCCAGGTTGCGGCCACCGCCGCCATCAGCGGCGCGGTCATCAGGGCGGTGGCGCGCAGGGCGTCGGCGGCGCGCTCGGCTTGGGCCGGCGGGGCGGCGACATAGGCGATGCGCAGGCCGGGCGTCAGGCATTTGGCGAGGGTGCCGATGTGGAAGGTGCGATCCGGGGCGAACGCAGCCAGGGCCTGCGGCGGGGCCTCGCACAGGCGGCTGTAGGGATCGTCCTCCAGGATCCAGGCGTCGGCGGCCTCGGCGATGCGGGCGATGTCGCGCCGCCGGGCCTCGCCCATGGTCGTGGCGACGGGGTTCTGCATCGTGGGCACGACGTAGAGGGCCCGGGGGCGCTCGGTCCGGCAGAGGCGCTCCAGCGCCTCGGGCAGGGGACCTTCGGCGTCGACCGGGCAGGCCAGCACCCGGAGGCCGAGCGGGGCGGCGATGCTGCGGAAGCCCGGATAGGTCAGCGTCTCGGCGACGACCGCGTCGCCCGGGCGGCAGAGGCAGGAGAGCACGGCGGCCAGCGCCGCCTGCGCGCCCGGCGCGACCAGCACGCGTTCGGGCGAGACCTCGCCCAGGTGGGGCGCCAGCCATTGGGCGCCGGCGATCCGCTGGCCCAGCGCGCCCGCCCCGGGATGGTAGGCCATCAAGGTCGCCGCGTCGGTCCGCTGGAGGATGGCGGCCGAGGTCTCTTGCAGCAGCCGGCCGAGCGAGAGGCCGGCGGGCGGAGGCGGCAGGTTCATGGAGAGGTCGACGACGCCGCCCTCGTCCTCCTCGCGGCGGGCGCGGACGAAGGTGCCGCGGCCCACCGTGCCCTCCACCAGCCCGCGGTCGCGCGCGGCGGCGTAGGCGCGGGTGACGGTGGTGAGGTCGACCCCCAGCCGCTCGGCGACCGTGCGCTGGGGCGGGAGCCGGTCGCCCGGCTGGAGTTCGCCGGTCCGGATCGCTTCGGTGAGCGCAGCGAGGATCGCGAGATACACGGGACCGCCGGGCCGCACGCGGGCGAGCCATGAGGTCGCAGATCTGTCGGCGGCGGCGCTTGTCATCGGCATCGGCAATCCATACATTATGGCCAGATTGTATGGATTACAATCGGGATTGTATGGAGAGCCTCCCGGTGACCCAGTTCCAGACGCCGTCCACCCTCGTCGCCGGCCTGCGCTGCCGCTGCCCGCGCTGCGGCGAAGGCAAGATCTTCCGCGGCTTCCTGAAGGTGGCGCCGAAGTGCGAGGCCTGCGGGCTGGATTTCAGCTTCGCCGATCCGGCCGACGGCCCGGCCTTCTTCGTCATGAGCGGCGTGGCCATCGTGGTGACGGCGCTTTGGGGCGTGTGGGCCGTCATGGCCGACCCGCCGATCTGGGCGCAGTTCGCCGTCGTCTTCCCGGCGCTGATCGGCGGCTGCCTGGGCGCGCTCCGGCCCGTGAAGGCCTGGCTCGTGGCCGAGCAGTACGTCCACAAGGCCGAAGAGGCGCGCTGGGACAGCCTCGGCGCCCACGGCAAGGCCCCGCAGGGCTATAAGCCGAACGGCTGGTGAGCCTCTACTGCGCCGGGATGTCGATGAGTTCGATGTCGAAGAGCAGGGCGCTGCCGTTCGGGATCGGGTCGCGGTTGCGGTCGCCGTAGCCGAGGTCGGCCGGGATGGCGAACAGCCACCGCTCGCCCTTGCGCATCATCGGCACGCCTTCCTGCCAGCCCTTGATCAGCCGGCCGAGCGGGAAGGTGGCCGGCTCGCCGCGGTCGCGCGACGAGTCGAACTTGCGGCCGTCGATGAACGTGCCGGTGTAGTGGATGGTGACCGTCGCGCCGGGCTCGGGCTTCGGCGCGGATTTCGGCGCCCGCTTCACCACCTTGTACTGCAGGCCGCTCGCCGTCGTCTTCCAGCCGGGCTGGCGGGCGTTCCAGGCGAGATAGGCCGCCTGGCCCTGTTCCCAGCGCACCTGCGGGTCGGAGGAGGGCGCCGGCGCCGGTTGGCTCACCGTCGTCGCACAGGCTCCGAGCAACAGGCATCCCACGATTGCGGCGGCTTGGCGGATCATTCTTCCCCGACTCCCCTCGATCTTGGCGAACACCGTCGTGCTTACGGCCGTTGCGCGCAAGGCCGGGCTTGCTACCAATGACGCCGCCATCAGAGGGGGCGTCCATGAAGTCCAAGCTTGCGTTGTTTGTCGCCGCGTCGATCGGGGTGCTCCCCGCTGCCGCCCAGCAGCCCGTCCAGCCGGCGCCGCCGGTGCAGGCCGCCCAGGGGCCCGAGGACCAGGCGACGAACCCGGACGCCCGTCGCGACCTGCCGAAACCGACGGCGCCGACCGCCGCCGCGCCGGCCGCGACCGGCAAGTCGCCGAAGTGGGACGTGAACAATCCGCCGACCGTCGCCCAGATCCGCCAGGCGGCGATCAACGTCGACGAGGGCACCTGGATGGACCTCGACGTCAGCCCGGACGGCCGGACCATCGCCTTCGCCCTGCTGGGCGACATCTATGTGATGCCGATCGCGGGCGGGACGCCGACCCGGATCGCCGAAGGCCTCGCCTGGGAAATCCAGCCGCGCTTCTCGCCGGACGGCAGGCGCATCGCCTTTACCTCGGACCGCGGCGGCGGCGACAACATCTGGGTCATGAACGCCGACGGCTCGGACAAGCGGCAGGTGACCAAGGAGGAGTTCCGCCTCCTCAACCAGCCGAGCTGGAGCCCCGACGGCCGCTTCATCGCCGCCAAGAAGCACTTCACCACCGGTCGTTCGCTGGGCACCGGCGAGGTGTGGCTGTACCACGTCTCGGGCGGCGGCGGCGTGCCGCTGGTCAAGCGGCCGAACGAGCAGCACCAGAAGGAGCTGGGCGAGCCGACCTACGCCCCCGACGGCAAGTCGATCTACTTCACCCGCAACATCACGCCCGGGCCGATCTTCGAATACGCCCAGGACAGCAACACCGACCTCTTCAACATCGAACGCTATGAGCTGGCGACGGGCGAGACCTCGACGGCGGTGGCCGGCGCCGGCGGCTCGGTGCGGCCGCAGCCCTCGCCCGACGGCAAGAGCATCGCCTTCATCCGGCGCGAGCGGACGAAGTCGGCACTGTGGGTGAAGGACCTGACCTCGGGCGTGGAGCGGAGGATCTACGCCGACCTCGATCCCGACATGCAGGAGACCTGGGCGGTCATCGGCCTTTACCCGAACCTCGCCTGGACCCCGGATTCCAAGAGCCTGGTGTTCTGGGCCGGCGGCAAGATCCGCCGCGTCGACGCCGACGGGGCGAACGCCCGGGTGATCCCGTTCCGGGTGAACGACACCCGGCCGGTGATCGACGCCCCGCATCCGAAGGTCGCGGTCTCCCCGGACCGCTTCACGACGAAGATGACGCGCTTCGCGGCGGTCTCTCCGGACGGCCGGCAGGTGGTCTATGAAAGCCTCGGCAAGCTCTATGTGAAGCCGATGGCCGGCGGCGCGGCCCGGCGCCTGACCAAGGGAAGCGACGACAGCTTCGAGCTGTGGCCCTCGTGGTCGCGCGACGGCAGGACGGTCGCCTTCGTGAGCTGGACCGACAAGGGCCTGGGCCGGATCAGGACCGTAGGCGCCGGCGGCGGCGCGCCCAAGGACGTCACCAGCCAACCCGGCCACTACGCCCGGCCGCAGTTCTCGCCCGACGGCAGGACCATCGTCTTCGAAAAGGGCGAGGGCGGCTTCCTGACTTCGCGCGCCTGGTCCGAGAACCCCGGCGTCTATCGCGTGTCGGCCAGCGGCGGGGCGATCGAGCGCATCGCCCGCGACATGGGCTCGCCGCACTTCGGCTCTGCGAACGACCGCGTGTTCATGGTGGGCTCGGAGAAGGGCAAGCAGCAGCTCGTCTCCACCGACCTGAACGGCGAGGCCAAGCGGGTCCACGCGCAGGGCGAGCTGGTGAACGACTTCATGGTCTCGCCGGACGGCCAGTACTTCGCCTTCCGCCAGAATTACGAGGTCAACGTCATGCCCCTGATGCCGGGCGGCCAGGACGTGGCGGTCGACCTGAAGGGCGGCCCCATGCCGGTGACGAAGGCCAGCACGGGCGGCGCGAACTGGATGCACTGGTCGCACAACGGCGGCGAGCTGCACTGGAGCATGGGACCGACCGTGTACACGGTCGCCACGCCGGCGCTGTTCCGCTCGGGTCCGGCCGGCGAGGACGCGCCCAAGTTCGAACCGCCGACCCAAGGCGTCTCCCTGGCCACCGAGGTCGCGGCGGCGAAGCCGACCGGGACCGTGGCCCTGACGGGCGCGCGGATCGTCACCATGGCCCGCGAGGACGGCGGGATCATCGACGACGGCGTGATCGTCATCCAGGGCGACCGCATCGCCGCGGTCGGCCCGCGAGGCCAGGTGCAGATCCCCGCGGGCGCCAGGACCGTGGACGTGGCCGGCAAGACCATCATTCCGGGCCTGATCGACGCCCACGCCCACGGCCCTTACGGCGTCGATGAGCTGGTGCCGCAGCAGAACTGGTCGCTGATGGTCAACCTGGCGATGGGCACGACGACGATCCACGATCCCTCGAGCCGCGCCGCCGAGGTGTTCGCCGCCCAGGAGCTGCAGCGGGCCGGCAAGATCGTGGGCCCGCACATCTTCTCCACCGGCGAGGTGGTCTATGGCGCGAAGTCGCCGCGCAACTATGCGGAGATCAACAGCCTGGACGACGCGCTCGCCCACGTGCGGCGGCTGAAGGCCGAGGGCGGCCACAGCGTCAAGAACTACAACCAGCCGCGCCGCGAGCAGCGCCAGCAGATCGTCGAGGCCGCGCGCCGCGAGAACATGCAGGTGGTGGCCGAGGGCGGGGCGATGTTCGGCCAGGACATGACCATCATCGCCGACGGCAACTCGACGCTGGAGCACAACATCCCGCAGCTTCGGCTGTACGAGGACGTGCTGAGCTACTTCAGCCAGTCGAAGACCCAGTACACGCCGACCCTGATCGTCTCGTTCGGCGGCCTGGACGGCGACCGCTACTGGCGCTCTCACACGGACGTCTTCGACCAGCCGGTGCTGAAGGCCAACATCCCGCCGACGCAGCTCAACGCCGACAACGTGCGCCGCGCCATCGCGCCGGAGAGCGACTATGTCGACGACGACAACGCGCGCGAGGCGCACAAGCTGGCCAAGCGGGGCGTGCAGGTCTCGATCGGCGCGCACGGCCAGCAGGCCGGCATCGGCTCGCACTGGGAGCTGTGGTCGTTCGTGCGCGGCGGCATGAGCCCCGTCGAGGCGCTGCGGGCGGGCACCATCGTGCCGGCCAGATCGCTGGGCATGGACGCCGACATCGGCTCGCTGGAGGTCGGCAAGCTGGCCGACCTGGTGGTGCTGGACGCCGACCCGACCACCAACATCCGCAACTCCGAAACGGTGCACCGGGTGATGGTGGGCGGCCGCATGTACGACCCGATGACCATGAACGAGGTGGTCACCGGCGAGACGAAGCGCGCGCCTTACTGGTGGGAGTGAGCTGAAATACGGCTGCAAGGTTGAGCCCCGACCTTCCCGGCGAGGCGCCGCCACCGAAAGGCGCCCGCTGGGGAGGTTTGAGGATGTCGAAGATCGTGTGGGGCGCGGCCGCGGCCGTGCTGACGTTGTGGGCGGTGCCGGCGATGGCGCGTGACGTGGGCGGCGTGGCCTGCACCAGCCCGCCGCCGGCCCGCTGCGTGGGCGAAGCCTGCGCCACGAGCGGGGATCTCGCCAACCTCGGCAACGCGACCGACGCCAAGACCGGCCGCAAGTTCTGGCTGGACTACCCGTGCGACCTGAAGCCCGGCGAGAAGGTGGTGTTCGTCCTGAACCTCCACGGGGCCGGCTCGGTCGGCAACTGGCAGCGGCACTACTTCCCGGTCGCCGACTACAAGGAGAAGTATCGCCTGGTCGTGGCGACGCCCACGGCTGCGACGGCGACGCCGGTCCGGCGGTGGGACGGCGCGGCCGACGACGCCCACCTGCAGAACATCACCACCTGGGTGTTCGACACCTTCGGCCAGAAGAACATCAAGTCGTTCTGGCTGGCGGGCCACAGCCAGGGCGGGCTCACGTCCAGCCGCATCGTCTGCACGGACTTCTTCAAGGACAAGGTGGACGGCTGGCTGAGCCTGTCGGGCGGCCGTGTGGGCCAGGCGCCGTTCGTGGCGCAGTTCGGGCCGCCGAAGGCCGACGGCTCGCCGCCGGACCCGCGGCCAAGGCCGGCCATCCCCGCGAGCTCCGGCCCGGCCTGCGACTTCTCGCACATCTTCGCCGTCGGTGAGTATGAGATCGAGAGCCTGCCCGAGACCTCGCCGCTGGCCGAACGCTTCGGCTGCGGTCCGCGCGTGCGGCGCAAGGACATCGTGGACGACAAGCCCGGATACGTCTGGGACTTCCAGCGCGCCGGCTACAAGGTCTGGGGCATGAAGGCGCGGCCGGGAACGGCGCGCGAGTGGGCGTTCGACAAGTGCCGCGACGGCCGGGTGGTCGCCGACGTGGTGCGCGTGGACAAGGGCCATACCGAGGGCCTGGAGCCGCACGTCACCGAGGAGCTGGTGAAGCTGATGGTGTCGGCCAAGGGCGGCAAGGCCCAGGCCGCCGCCGACTAGCCGAGATCGGCGAGCGCCAGCGGCAGGAGCCGGGCGAGACGTTCGGCCTCCGCCTGCTGGCCGGTCGGGTCGGCCAGCAGATCCTGGCGCACTTCCAGCTCCACGTAGTCGAGGCCACGGCCGTGGGCGTGGTGCGGCACGGTGAAGTCCGTGCCGTCCATGCGGTAGGGCTCGTTGTCGCCGACCGGCTGCAGGTCCGGCTCCGCGCGCAGCCGCGTCAGCATGGCGGCCGAGAGCGGCGAGTCCTCCAGGTGCAGCACGCCGTATCGCCACGGGCGCGCGAACCCGTTCATCGTTGGCGTGAAGGAGTGAAGGGCGACGATCACCGGCCGGCCTCCCCGGGCGTCGAGCTGGGCCGCGATGGCGTCGTGATAGGGTCGGAACACCGCCTCCACGCGGGCCAGCCGGTCGGCCGGCGTGAGGCCGACGTTGCCGGGGATCGGCGTGCCGTCGCTGATCTCGGGACAGGCGTCCGGCCGCGCGGGGTCGCGATTGCAGTCGATGACGAGCCGCGAATAGCGCTGGGCGACGAACACGGCGTCGAGCCGTTCGGAGAGCCGCGCCCCGAGGCCGGCGACGCCGATATCCCACGCGATGTGGCGATCCATCTCGGCGGCGGACACGCCCAGCCCCTTCAGCGGCGGCGGGATCTCGCGTCCCGCGTGATCGCCCAGCAGCACGAACGGCGCGCGACCGCCTGGATTCATGACAATCGCGGGCGAAGCGTCATCTGAGGCGAGCCGTCGCGTGGACCGCGCCGCGGAATCGCTTCCACCCTTTTCCAATGCCGGTCGTCTCCATCCGTCACCTGACCACCTACCGGTATCGTAAGCCGGTCGCGTTCGGCGAGCATCGGATGATGTTCCGGCCGCTGGAGGCGTTCGACCAGCGGGTGCTGTCGGCCGAACTGGAGATATCGCCCGAGCCGGGGATGTTCCGCCAGGTGCACGACGCCGCCGGAGCGAGCGTCGGGGTCGCCCGGTTCGACCGGCGCGCGGACCGGTTGAGCTTCGAGAGCCGAATCCTGCTGGAGCACGCGCCGCACGGCGGCTTCGATCTGGAGGACGACGGCGTCTTCCTGGGCGGGGACAGGCCGCTGTACGACGATCACGAGACGCCGGAACTCGCCCGGTCTCTCGCCCGCTGGCGGCACGACACCGGGGAGGTCTCGGCGTGGGCCCGCGGTTTCCTTCGGCCGGCGGGACCGACGCGCGCCTCCGAGGCGCTGATCGACATGACCCACGCTATCCGCGAGGGCTTCGCCTACCGCCTTCGCCTGAGCGGCGCCCCGCAGACGCCGGTCGAGACGCTGGAAACCCGCACCGGCAGCTGCCGAGACTTCGCAGTGCTGATGATGGAGGCGGTGCGCAGCCTTGGGATCGCGGCGCGGTTCGTCTCCGGCTACGTCTATTCGAGCTCGCGCAAGGGGCGGAAGGGCGGCGGGCACACCCATGCGTGGGTGCGCGCCTATGTGCCCGGCTGCGGCTGGACCGATTTCGATCCCACCAACGGCATCATCGGCGGCGCGGACCTGATCCGGGTCGCCGTCGTCGCCGATCCGCGCGAGGCCCTCCCGCTGCACGGAACGTATGCAGGCGAGCCGGGCGACTACCTCGGAATGGACGTCGAGGTCGATATCTCGCCACAAGCGGCGAGCGCGGCGAAACCCCAGGCCGTTTCGAGGGTTGCGATAGCTCGGTAAGGCAGAGGTCGTTCATGCGCATCAGGGCAGGCTACGAGATCAGCTACGACTGCCCGGCGCCGACGCCCATGCTGCTCATGCTGAACGTGCGCCCCGAGCGCGCCGCGGACCTTGAAACGCCCGACACGATCCAGACCGAGCCGGTGGTCCCCGTGCGGCTTTACATGGACACGTTCGGCAACGTCTGCGGCCGGCTCGTCGCGCCCGCGGGCCGCATCACCCTGCGCTCGGACTTCGTGATCCGCGACGACGGGGAGCCCGATCCGCAGCGGCCCGAGGCCGTGCAGCACGCCGTCGAGGACCTGCCCGACCACGTCGTCGAATACCTGCTGCCGTCCCGCTACTGCGACACCGAGTTGCTGAGCGACCTGGCCTGGCGCACCTTCGGCGACACGCCGCTGGGGTGGGCGCGGGTGCAGGCGGTGGTCGACTATGCGCACGCCCGCATCGCGTTCGGCTACCAACATGCCCGGGCGACCCGGACCGCGCACGAGGCCCATGAGGAAGGCTGCGGGGTCTGCCGAGACTACGCGCACCTGGCCATCACGCTCTGCCGGTGCCTCAACATTCCCGCGCGCTACTGCACCGGCTACCTTGGCGACATCGGGGTTCCGGCCTCCGACGCGCCGATGGACTTCAGCGCCTGGTTCCAGGTGTGGCTGGGCGGCACGTGGCATACGTTCGACGCACGCCACAACCGGCCGCGCATCGGGCGGATCCTGATGGCCGTCGGCCGCGACGCCACGGACGTGGCGATCACCACCCATTTCGGCCCGGCGGCCTTGAGCGGGTTCAAGGTCGTGACCGAGGAACTGCCCTAGCCGCCGAAATTCACGGTGAGCATGGCCCGGACGGTTGTCGGCGTGACCGGCCAGAGCTGACCCGAAGGCGTCGCCCACCAGCCTTCGCCGCCGGTGACGTTGGTGGCCAGCAGGCGAAGCTGCGCAGGCCGGCCCTGGAGCTCGAACCGGCGCCGCGCGCCGACGTTGAGCTGCACCTGGGAGGGCGTCTTGAAGGTGTTGCGCGTGTCGGCCCAGCGGTCGGACCAGTAGGTCAGCTGGGCGTCCACCGACCAGCCGCCGCCGAGCTGGCGCTCCATGCTGGCGTTGGCGACGACATCGGAGATGCCCGCCGCCCGATCGCCGACGACGCCGGCTTCCACGAGCGGCCCCGAGACCTTGGGCTGGAAGACGACGGCGCCCAGGACGATGCTGGTCTTCTCGTCGAGGCGGCCGGCCAGCGAACCCTCGACCCCGCGATGGGCCACCTCGCCCACAAAGCCGAACGTGCCGTCCGCGCGCATGCCAGTGGTCGGCTTGGAGACCTCGAACAGGGCGCCGATGAGGGTGAGGCCGTCGGTCACGGCGTGGCGGACGCCGAGTTCGTACTGCTCGGCCTCGACGGGAGCCAGGACCTCATTGGCGTTGACGGCGCTCTGCGGGGCGACGCCGGACTCCTCCAGGCCCGTCACCCAGCTGGCGAAGACCGAGGTCCGCGGGCTCAGGCTCCAGACGGCCGAGGCATTGTACAGCGTGGTTCGATCGACGCCGCGGGTCTGCACGCCCGTCACGGTACGGACGTCCTTTTCGTAGCGGGTGCGATGGGCGCCCAGGCGCACCTGCAGCCGGTCGGCCCAGACGACGCCGTAGCCGACCGAGGCCGTGACCTGCTCGACCGTGTCCAGGCCCCGCCGGCCGGCCCAGGCGGGTTCAGGCGGCGTCGGCACGTCGCCGTCCAGTGTCAGCGATCCGAGGGGGACGGCCAGACTGGTGGTCAGTTCCACCTCGGTTCGCCGCCCGCGCACCGAGGCGCTGACCAGATGGCTGAGTCCGCCCGCGTCGAAGACCCGGCTGACGCGGGCCTCGACGGAGTCGGCCACGGTGTCCTTGCCCGGGTTCATGAACAGGGTCGCGTTCGCACTGCCGTCGGCGCGGGTCTCCACCAGGGTGAAGTCCGTCCGCTCGCCGTCGAAGAGGGAGTGGAAGGCGGAGAGGTCGACCGACCAGGGGCCGAAGGCGCCGTTGTAGAGCGCGCCGAAGTTGGCGTTCAGCGCATCGGCCCTGGCCCACTCGGGAGTGTAGGCGTGCTGTTCGCGCGCCGGGGGCGGCAGCGCGCCGTCCGCCGACTTCATGGCGTAGTCTCCGTTGTAGCGCCGCTTGTAGGCCGTGGCGAAGGCGCGGATGGTCTGGGTCTCGCCCAGCCGCCAACGGCCGACAGCCCCCACGTCCACGGCCTCGCCCTTCGTGCCGGGTCCCCAGCGCGCGACCGGGCGCCAGACCGCGCCGCCGGCCAGGCCGAAGCGGTCGGCTTCGTCCTTCCACGAGCCGTTGAACTCGATGGCCTGTGTTCCGTAGTCGCGCAGGCCAGCGCCGAGGCTGAAGGTGTTCTTGGGGCCCGGCTCGCGCAGGCGGTAGCTGACCACGCCCGATGGCGCGGGGTAGGCGAGGCGGGCGGCGCTGACGCCCACCCGGACGCTGACGCCGGCGAGCACCGGATCGTTCAGGCCGATGGCGCGGCTGAAGTAGGCGTCATTGATCCGGTAGGCGCCCGAGTTGTTGAGGTCGAAGCCGCGGACCTGGCCCTCGTTGTAGAGGCCGATCTGCTCGATGCCGACACGCTCGCCGAAGGCGTCGGCGGCCGAGCGCAATGCATTGTCCTGCGCCGCCACGGGACCAGCCATCGAGGCGCTCGCGAAAATCAGAACGGTGATACGTGACATCCGTGTAATCCCGGCGAACAGGGGTGTTCAGACCGGGTGGTTTGTCGGATGTTGCGGCCGGGGCGGCGCGGCTGTGGGCGTGATTTATTCGTGATGGTTTCGCGATGAACGAGCATGTCGCGCTGTGGCCGAAGCTGACCTTGGCCCGCGAGCTGCCCTTTGGGCTGGCCGGCACGCTCGTACGTCCGGCGGCTCTGGAGGTTGAGACCGAAGGCCGCGTCACCACGCTGGAGCCGCGGGTGATGAAGGTGCTGGTGGCGCTGCATCGCGCGCGCGGCCATCCCGTCAGCCGAGACGAACTCATCGACCTCTGCTGGGACGGCCGCATCGTCACCGAAGGCGCGCTGAACCGCTGCGTGGCGCAGCTTCGCAAGGCGCTTTCCGACAATCCCCTGATCCGGGTCGATACGATCGCGACCGTCGGCTATCGGCTGCAGGCCTGCGCCGAGGCGCGGCGGCTGAGCGCCGATCCAGCGCGCGCGCCGGCCGTCGAGGCGGCCGCCGCCGCCCCGAGTGCTCGCCGGCCCTGGATGCTGGCAGGCGGCGCAGCTGCGATCGTCGCGCTCGCCGCCGCGATCGCCGCGCTGGCGCTCATGCCAAGGCCGGTGGCGTGGACCACCGCAGCCTATCATCCGCTCACCGCCGAACCCGGCATGGAGACGCACCCGGCGATCTCGCCGAACGGGCAACAGCTCGTCTATGCCCAGCGGCTGGCGTCCACCGTGGGGCGCGACCTCTACATCCGCGGCGTCGATCAGGGCACGCCGGTGCGGATCACCACCGATCCCGCCGACGACCATAGCGCCGCGTGGTCGCCAAGCGGCGACCGGATCGTGTTCGTGCGCAGCTATCCGGACGGCGCATGCGCCCTCGTCGTCGTCCCCGTGCCGATCGGACCTGAGCGCGTCGCCGCCCGCTGCGAGTCCTCCACCTACACCCGCGTCGGATGGCTGGACGGCGACACCCTGGCCATCGGCGACAAGCCCAAGCCCAGCCTGCTCTACCGGATACGCTCGGTCGACCTGACGAGCGGCGCCGTGCGCGATCTGACCGCGCCGCCGGTGGAGACCTTGGGCGACTCCGACCCCAGCGTGTCGCCGAACGGCCGCTACATCGCCTTCCGCCGCAGCCTGCTGCACGGGGCCGACGACCTCTATCTCAAGGACCTGAAGACCGGGCGGGAGCGGGCGCTGACCACCGACGGCTGGAAGGCCGCGGGCTACGTCTGGTCGGCCGACAGCCGGCACATCTTCTATTCCTCGAACCGGGGCGGCGAGTTCGGGCTGTGGACCATCGACACCGCCCGCCGCGAGCCGCCGAAGCGCATCGGACTGGGGGTGGGCCAGCTCACCTTCAGCCGCATGTCGATCGACCGACGGAATCGCCTGGCGGTCGAGGCGCCGCGGAGCCGCACCAACATCGCCGCGGTCTCCTCAGACGGGACCATCCGCCCGGTCACGGACGCCATCGGCGGCGACTGGGATCCCGAGGGCGCCGCCGACGGGACGGTCGCCTACGCCTCGGGCCGCAGCGGCGGCTCGGACCTGTGGGTGACTCGGCCCGACGGGCAGTCGGTGCGCCTGACCAGCATGGGCGGCTCCTACGTCCATTCCCCGCACTGGTCGCCCGACGAGCAGAGCCTGGTGTTCGTGGGCGTGAAGGGCCGCCGGGCCGAGCTCTACACCATCGGGCGCGACGGCTCGCGTCTGCGCGCCATCACAGACGATGGGCGCGACAAGCTGGATCCGGTCTGGGCTCCGGATGGCCGTATCCGTTACCTTGAGCGCACTGGGCCGCGCTATCGGGTGATGCAGCTCGATCCCGCCTCGGGCGCCGGCCCCACGCCGACCGACCGCGAGGGCTTCTGGGCGCTGCGGATGACGCGGGACGGGCGGCTGTTCGGCCAGCCGGTGAACGGCAACACGGTCGGTCCGCTCTACGGCGGCGGTCCGCAGGCGCCGGTCGGAGACCACGACACCTGGACGGTGGGCCGCGACGGCGTCTTCGTGAAGCGCGCCCACCAAGGCGACGCGCCGGCGTCGATCTGGCTCCATCCCTGGAGCGGGCCGGCCCGCCGCATCGCCGAGGTTCCCACCCTGACCGGCGAGATCGGCGCCGGGCCTGACGGCCAGGTGCTGGTCTCGCGCAGCCTCGATGAGCAGGTCGACCTTGGCCTCTTCGACCTGAGCGCCGCCCGCTAGGCGGGCTCGTTCACCGGCGCACGATAGCGGTAGCCCTGGCCCTGACCCTTGGCGGCGGCGTACTGCGCCTCGACGAAGGCCCAGTTGACGGCCTCATCGAACCAGCGCTCGAGGAAGCCCTTCCGGTCGTTCTTGTAGTCCAGGTAGTAGGCGTGCTCCCACACGTCGCAGACGAGAAGCGGCGTGCCGTCCTCGTGGACGATAGGCGTGTCGCCGTCGTGGTACGAGGTCACCTTCAGTCCGTCGGCGCCGGCCACCAGCCAGGCCCATCCCGAGGCGAAGTGGTTCACGCCCTCGGCGACAAACGCCTCCTTCAGCTTGTCGAGGCCGCCGAAAGCCTGGTCGATCGCCTGGGCCAGCTCGCCTGACGGCGGGCGGAAGTCGGGGGTCATGCACTGCCAGAAGAAGGCATGGTTCCAGGCCTGGCCCGCGTTGTTGAACAGCTTCTGGTCGCCCAGGCGGCGGGCCTCGCGCACCACCTCTTCCATCGGCCGACCGGCCACGCCGGCCTTCGGCGCCAGCTCGTTGGTCTTGTCGACATAGGCCTTGTGGTGCTTGCCGTGGTGGGTTCGCAGGGTCTCCGCCGAAACGATGGGTTCGAGCGCGTCGTGCGCGTACGGAAGCTCGGGCAGAACGTACATGGCGATGTTCCCTGGAAGTTACTGGGGGAGGTGTGGCGAAGCCGAGGGGCGGACGCCCCTGTCGACTGCGCAACACAACTGGGGTCCGACCGTTCCGCGCTCAAGGTTTTGCGATTGACTTGCAACTGCGCCCCTCTATGAACCTGCGAACCATTTGCAGGACGGAGTTTGGGGTGCGGACGAACCAACGCGCGTGGCTGGCCGGCGTCGCGCTTTCGGCCCTGGTGGCGGGCGCGGCCCGCGCCGAGGAGGCTCCCGCGCCCACGAACGTGGAGGAAGTGGTCATCACCGCGCTGCGCGTCGAGCAGCCGCGATCAGCGACGCCCGCGACCGTTCAGGTCATCGGCGATCAGGAACTCGTCACCCAGCAGGCCCTGTCGCAGAGCGCGGTGGAAGCCGTGGCCGCCCTGGCGCCGTCGTTCTCGCCCACGCGCCAGAAGCTGTCGGGCGCCGGCGAGACGCTTCGCGGCCGCTCGCCGCTCTATCTGGTGGACGGCATCCCGCAGTCGACGCCGCTGCGCGACGACAGCCGCGACGGCTTCACCATTGATCCATTCTTCATCGACCGCGTCGAGGTGGTGTTCGGCTCCAACGCGATCCAGGGTATCGGGGCGACCGGCGGGGTCATCAACTACGTCACCGCGCCGACGCCTAAGGAAGGCGAGGGCTGGGCCGGGAAGATCATGGGCCAGACGACCTTCGACGACGAGGGCGAGGGCGACAGCTTCGGCTACAAGGTGGCGGGCCTGGCCGGCCGCGACTTCGGGCGGTGGGACTTTACGGCGGGCGCGGCCTACGAGACGCGCGGCGCGTTCTACGACGCCCACGGCCTGCGGATCGGCCCCGACAGCACCCAGGGCGATATCCAGGACTCCGACAGCTGGTCGCTGTTCGGCAAGGCGGGCTTCGACCTCAGCGATACCCGCCGCATCGAGGTGATGGCCAACCACTTCGAGCTGGAAGGCGACGGCGACTACATCGTGGTGAACGGCAACCGCGCCACGGGCCTGCCGACCAGCGGCTGGCGCGGGGCCCAGCTGGGCGAGCCGCCGCGCAACAAGGTGAGTTCGATCGCGCTGGCCTATCGCGACCGCGAGCTGCTGGGCGGCGCGTTCCAGGCCCAGGCCTATACCCACGATTACCAGGGCACCTTCGGCGGCGGCCGCGAGGGCACCTTCCAGGATCCGCGGATCGCGCCCGTCGGCACGCTGTTCGACCAGTCCGAGAACAATTCCGAGAAGCTGGGCTTCAAGCTCGACTACGAGCGGGGGATCGAGGCCCTGCCGGGCTTCAGGTTCCTGGTCGGCCTCGACGGCATCCGGGACAAGACCTACCAGGCGCTGATCCTCACCGGCCGCAACTGGGTGCCGGAGACGACCTACGAGAGCCTCGCGCCGTTCCTGCAGCTCCGCCAGGCGCTGTTCGAGGGCCGGGTGCACCTGTCGGCCGGCGTGCGCCAGGAGAACGCGACGCTGAAGGTCGATGACTACGTGACCGTCTATGCGGCGGGCGGCGGCGTGGCCGTGGCGGGCGGCTCGCCCAGCTTCGAAGAGACGCTGTACAACGTCGGCGGGACGGTGACGCTGATCGACGGCGTCACGGCCTACGCCTCCTACGCGCAGGGCTTCACCATGCCCGACGTCGGTCGGGTGCTGCGGGCCGTCAACACGCCGGGCCGGGACATCGACACCTACCTCGACGTCGAGCCGGTGGTCTCCGACAACGTCGAGCTCGGCGTCGAGGTGAACCGCGACCGGTGGCGTGCGTCGCTGGCCTATTTCGAATCCAAGTCCGACCGTGGCGCACTGCTTGTGCTGAACTCGGGCGGGACCTTCGACGTGCAGCGGCAGAAGACCAAGATCGACGGCCTCGAGGCCACGCTGCGGGTGCAGGCGACCGACTGGCTCACGCTGGGCGGCGCCTACTCCAGGCTGGACGGCCGCACCGACGGCAACGGCGACGGCGTGCTCGACCGCGACCTGAACGGCGCGAACATCTCGCCCGACCGGTTCACGGCCTACGCCGAGGCGACCTGGGGCCCGGCATCGTTGCGCATCCAGGCCCAGAAGTACGAAGGCCGCGAGTTCGACGGCGAGCCGGCCGCGAACAGCTTCGAGGGCTACACGCTGGTGGACGCCGTCGGGACCTGGCGTTTCGATGTCGCCGACGTCAGCCTGGGCGTCCAGAACCTGCTCGACGAACAGTACATCACCTACTTCAGCGACACCCAGAACCCGACCGACAATGCGCGGTACTGGGCGGGCCGCGGCCGCACCATCAGCCTGACGGTGGCGAAGAGCTTCTGATGGGTTTCCTTCGGACCCTGCACGCCTGGGCCGGCGCGATCCTCGCGCTGCTGCTCGTCGTGCTGGGCCTGAGCGGCAGCCTGCTTGTGCTGCGCGACCCCTGGGTCAAGCTGACCACCCCGGAAGCCCGCGCCTCGGCGGTGGCCTCGCCGCAGGCGCTGGGCGCGGCGGTGCAGGCGTTGGAAATGCAGGCGCCCGGCGAGGTGCGGAACGTGGTCTTCGGCCGCCCGGACCTCGGGGTGCACCGCGTCTATTTCAAGGACAAGGACCAGGGCTACGCGGCGGTCGACGGGCGGCTCATCCGGCGGTTCGAGCCGACGCGGACGGCGGACGGCTGGCTGTTCGAGCTGCACCACTATCTGCTGGCCGGCGAGACCGGCATGAAAGTGGGCGGCGCGGCGGGCCTGGCGGGCGCCGTGCTCGTCTTGACCGGCGTGATCGTCTGGGCGCCGACGTGGCGCACCTTCGGCGCTCGCGTCTGGCCCAGGACGATGACGCGGCGCGCCGATCTTGTGGGCTCGCACCGGAACCTCGGCATGATCACGGCGGTCCCGGTCCTGGTGCTGTGCCTCACGGGCGGCGCCATCGTCTTCAGCGAGACGACGCAGAAGCTGATGATCGCCGCCGTCCCCGGGCCGAAGGCGCCGAAGCCGCCCAAGGCCGAGGAGGGCGAGGTCAACTGGATGCGCGCGCTCTCAGCTGCCCAGGCGGCGTTTCCGGACGCGACCCTGCGCATGGCCGCCGCTCCGACGAAGCCTGGGGCGCCGGCGAGCATCCGCATGAAGCAGCCGGGCGAGTGGCACCCCAACGGCCGCACGGTGGTCTGGATCGATCCCTCGGACGAGCGCGTGCTGGGCGTGGTCGACGCGATGAAGCTGGGCGGCGGCGTGCGGGCCTACAACGCCTTCTATCCGCTGCACGCAGCCAAGGTGGGCGGGCTCGCCTACGAGGCCGTGGTGTTCCTCGGCGGCCTGGCGCTGGCGGGGCTGGGCGGCTTCGGCCTCTGGTCGTTCCTGCTGAAACAGACGCGCCGCAGGCCCGCGCGGACGCGGATCGCGGCGCAGCCGGCCGAATAGCTACTGCGCCGCCTGCTCCTGGGCGTAGCCGAGCTGCTCGTTCAGCCGATCCAGGACCTCGATAGCGGCTTCCGGCACGACGGTGCCGGGCGGGAAGATCGCCGCCACGCCCATCTCCTCCAGCGCCTTGAAATCCTCGGGAGGAATGACGCCGCCCACGAAGACCACGATGTCGGGCCGGCCCAGCTTGGCGAGTTCCGACTTCAGCTCGGGCACGAGGGTCAGGTGGCCCGCCGCCAGCGAGCTCGCGCCCACCGCATGCACGTTGTCGCGCACGGCCTGGGCGGCGGTCTCGGCGGGCGTCTGGAAGAGGTCGCCGATATCGACATCGAAGCCGAGGTCAGCGAAGCCCGAGGCGATCACCTTCTGGCCCCGGTCGTGGCCGTCCTGGCCCATCTTGGCGACGAGCACGCGCGGCTTGCGGCCGTCGGCCTGGCGGAAGGCCTCGGTCATGGCCTTGGCGCGCTGGCCGGCCGGAGTCTCGCCGGACTCCCGCAGATAGACGCCCTTCACCGCGTCGGCGTGGGCCTTGTGGCGGCCGAACACCTTCTCCAGCGCATACGAGATCTCGCCGACGGTGGCCTTGGCGCGGGCGGCGTTCACCGACAGCTCCAGCAGGTTGCCGTTTCCGGCCGCGCCCGCCGTCAGGGCGTCGAGGGCGGCGGCCACGGCGTCCGGATCGCGCTCGGCCTTGAGCCGGTTCAGCTTGGCGATCTGGGCGTTGCGGACGGCGGTGTTGTCGACCTTCAGCACCGGGATCTCATCGGCGACCTCGGGCTTGTAGCGGTTCACGCCGACGACGGTCTGGTGGCCGCTGTCGATGCGCGCCTGGGTACGGGCCGAGGCTTCCTCGATGCGGCGCTTGGGCAGGCCGTCCTCGATGGCCTTGGCCATGCCGCCCAGGGCCTCCACCTCGGCGATGTGGGCGAGCGCCCGTTCGGCCAGGGCCGCCGTCAGGGCCTCGACGTAGTGGCTGCCGCCCCAGGGATCGACGACGCGCGTCTGGCCGCTCTCGAGCTGGATGAACAGCTGGGTGTTGCGCGCGATCCGCGCCGAGAAGTCGGTGGGCAGCGCCAGGGCCTCGTCCAGCGAGTTGGTGTGCAGGCTCTGGGTCTGGCCGCCGGTCGCGGCCATGGCCTCGATGGCGGTGCGGGCGACGTTGTTGAACACGTCCTGGGCGGCCAGCGACCAGCCGGAGGTCTGGGTGTGGGCGCGCAGCGAGAGCGAGCGCGAGTCCTTCGGATCGAACTCCTGCTTCATGAGCTTGGCCCAGAGCAGGCGGGCGGCCCGCTGCTTGGCGATCTCCATGAAGACGTTCATGCCGGCGTTCCAGAAGAACGACAGGCGCGGGGCGAACTGGTCGACCGTCATGCCCGCGGCCACGCCGGCGCGGACGTACTCGATGCCGTCGGCGAGGGTGTAGGCCAGCTCCAGGTCCAGCGTCGCTCCGGCTTCCTGGATGTGGTAGCCGCTGATCGAGATCGAGTTGAACCGCGGCATCTCCTTCGACGTGTAAGCGAAGATGTCCGCGATGATCCGCATCGAGGGACCGGGCGGGTAGATGTAGGTGTTCCGGACCAGGAACTCCTTCAGGATGTCGTTCTGGATCGTGCCGGTCAGCTTGTCATGCGGCACGCCCTGTTCCTCGGCCGCCACCACGTACAGCGCCAGGATCGGCAGCACCGCGCCGTTCATGGTCATCGACACGCTCATCTTGTCGAGCGGGATGCCGTCGAACAGCGTGCGCATGTCGAGGATGGAATCGATCGCCACGCCGGCCATGCCGACATCGCCGAGCACGCGCGGGTGGTCCGAGTCGTAGCCGCGGTGGGTGGCGAGGTCGAAGGCGATGGAGAGGCCCATCTGACCGGCCGCCAGGTTGCGGCGGTAGAAGGCGTTGGAATCCTCGGCCGTGGAGAAGCCCGCGTACTGGCGGATGGTCCACGGGTTCGTCGCGTACATCGTGGGATACGGACCGCGGACGAAGGGCGCCAGGCCGGGATAGCCGCCGAGCGCGGCGAAACGCTGAGAATCGGCGGCGCCATAGGCCGGCTTCACGGGGATGCCTTCGGGCGTATCCCAGGCGGCGCCGGTCGGCAGGCCGGCCGCGGCGGGCTCGGCGTCGAAGGGCAGGGCGGCGAAATCGGGGAAGCCGGTCATCTCAAGCCGCCTCGTACTTTTCGGACAGCCGCATGGGCTTGAGCGGCGGACACCGCCCGTCCGGGCCTGGCAGACGCGGCGAGGGCGCCTCGACGGCGCGGGCGGCCGCACGCTCCACTTCGACCGGCGCATCCTGGGCGGGCGGGAAGGCGGTGACGCCCACGATCTTCAGCTCGCCCCGGGCGGCGTTGGCGGCCTCGACCTCGCGGGCGATGTCGCCCTTCTCGAGGGCGGCGATGATGCCGCCGGCCGCTTCGATGGCCTGGAACTTCGCCCACGCGGCGCGGGCGATCTCGTCGGTGAGGCTCTCGATGTAGCCCGAGCCGGCGGCCGGGTCGGCGACGCGGCCGACGAAGGCTTCTTCCATCAGCACGAGCTGGGTGTTGCGGCTCTGGCGGCGGGCGAAGGCTGTCGGCAGGCCCAGCGCATCGGTGAAGGCGCCGAGCTGGACGGCGTCGGCGCCGCCCACGGCCGCGCCGAACCCGGCGGCGGTGAGGCGGATCATGTTCGTGAAGGCGTCCTTGGCGGCCAGCATCCGGCGCGAGGCGCGGGCCTCGATCCGCGCCAGCGGGTTCGCGCCGCAGGCCTGCGCGATGCGCGCCCAGACCGCGCGAGCCGCACGCAGCTTGGCGATCACGAGGAAGTAGTCGGCGTCGGCGGAGAGGCCGAGGGTGATGCGGCCGAAGGCTTCGTCCATGGGCATCCCGGCCCGCACCATGGCCTTGGCGTAGGCGATCGCCGCGGCCGCGGCGAAGGCGATCTCCAGGGCGTCGCCGCCGCCGGCCTCGTGGACCACCCGGCCCGAGGCCAGGAAGAGCTGGGCGTTCGGATAGGGCTGGGCGAGCCGCGCGGCGACGGTGGCGGCGCTGACCAGGTGGCTCTCGATCGGCCCCGGGCTGTCGCCGGCCTCGGCGAAGGCGCTGAGCGGGTCGAGGTTGAAGTTCAGCTTCGCGCCCGGCGACGACTTGGCCACGGCGTGCAGCCAGTCGGCAGCCTTGGGGCCGAGGAAGCCGGCGTCGAGGCCCACCGGCGCCAGCTCGACGATGATCTCGTTCAGCGCGCGGGCGAGGTCGTCGGCCGAGCCGATGGCCACGCCGTTCGCGCCCGTGGGATCGATCTTCACGGTGACGGAGGCCGCGCCGCCCGCCAGGTCGGCGAGCAGTTCGGCGTTGGCGCGCGCCGGATCGGGATGGGCCGAAAGGACCCGCACGTCCCAAGGCCGTTCGGCATCGAAGGGGCGCGGGGGGAAGGCTGCGGTCTTCGCGGCTTGGGCGTACAGCGGCTGGATCGCCAACCCTTCGGCCGTGGATTTCACCAGGCTTTCGAAGGGCTTCTCGCCGAGCGTCTTGGCGACGAGCGCGCGCCAGGCGTCCTCGCCCGCAGGGGTGAATCCGGGGTCCAGGAGGCTTGCGTCCGACATGGGCGCAGATGGGCCGGCCCACGCGCGCGCGTCAAGTTCACCCAGCGTGATCAAAACCCCCGCGACTCGGCGCAAATTCCGAGGCCTAGCCTCGGGAGGAGCCCATGCCCGTCGACTACCGCGCCCAGGACATCCTGATGGACTGGGGCCCGCGCCTCGCCATCGCCGTCGTCATCCTGATCGTCGCCCATTTCCTGGCGAAGGCCACGCAATGGGGCCTGGCGAAGCTGATCGACCGCCTGCCGGGGGCCAAGCAGCATAACGAGGGCGTCGAGCCAAAGGAGACCGTGGGCTTTCAGCTGGGCCAGCTCGCCTACTGGCTGGTGCTGCTGATCGGCCTCATCGCGGCGCTGACCATTCTGGAGCTGACCAGCATCGTGGCCCCGCTGAACGGGCTGTTGCTGGAGGTGGCGGCCTTCGTCCCGAACCTGATCGGGGCGGTGGTGATCTTCTTCGTCGGCTTCATCGTCGCCACCCTGGCGCGGCGCGTGGTCGAGGCGGGCCTTGCGGCGGCGCGCATGGACGCCTGGCTGGAGCGGGCGGGCCTTTCGCGGGTGACCGGCGCCTCCGGCCTCTCGCGTACGGTGGGGACGCTCGTCTTCGTGCTGATCATCATCCCGGTGACCATCGCCGCCCTGCAACAGCTCGGCGTCAGCGCCATCTCGGATCCGGCGGTGTCGGTGCTCGCCACCGTGCTGGACGCCCTGCCGCGCATCGTCGCGGCGGCCATCGTGCTGGCCGTGGCCTTCGTCATCGGCCGCTGGGTGTCGAGCCTCCTGGAGCAGCTCCTGCCGTCGCTGGGCTTCGACCGCAGCCTTCAGGCGCTGGGCGTCGGCCAGTTCGAGCCGGTCGCGGAAGAGGGCGCCGAGGCCGCCCCGCTGGCGACGCCGCGCGTCACGCCTTCGAAGGTGGTCGCGCGCCTGACGCTGGTGGCGATCATGCTGTTCTCGGCGGTGGAGGCTGCGCGCCTGCTCGCCTTCGCCGCCATCGCCGTGATGCTGACCGAGATCCTGGAACTGGCGGGCCACGTTCTGTTCGGCGGGGTGATCATCGCCATCGGCGTGATGATCGCGAACTTCCTGTCGAGCCTGATCGACCGCTCGACCAACGGCGCCGACGGCTTCGCGTCCGACATCGTGAAGTGGGCCACGATCGCGCTGGCCACCGCCATGGGCCTGCGCTTCATGGGCATCGCCGACGAGATCGTGATCCTGGCCTTCGGCCTGATCCTCGGCTCGGCCGCGGTCGCCGCGGCGCTGGCCTTCGGCATCGGCGGCCGCGAGGCGGCGGCGAAGATGCTGGAGAAGTGGACGAAGGGCGGCGGTCCGAAGCCGCCGCCCTCCAGCCTCTAGGGTCTAGACCCGCTCGACGATGATCGCCGGGGCCATGCCGCCGGCGGCGCACATGGTGACGAGGCCGCGCTTGAGGTCGCGGCGCTCCAGCTCGTCGACGATCGTCCCGATCAGGATGGAGCCGGTGGCGCCGATCGGATGGCCCAGCGCCATGGCGCCACCGTTCACATTGACCTTCTCGCGGTCGAGGTTGAGGTCGCGGATGAACTTCTCGGCGACGACCGAGAAGGCCTCGTTGATCTCCCACAGGTCGATGTCGTCGGGAGTCAGGCCGGCCTTCTGAAGCACCTTCTTCGCCGCCGGGACCGGGGCGTTCAGCATCAGCGTCGGGCTGTCGCCGACATTGGCCATGGCGACCACGCGGGCGCGGGCTTTCAGGCCGTTCTTCGCGGCGTACTCCGGCGAGGCCAGCAGCACCGCTGCGGCGCCATCCACGACGCCGGAGGAATTCCCGGCGTGGTGGAAGTGCTGGATCTTCAGGTCCGGATAGACCTGGTTGATCAGGCCGGCGAGGGTGGTGCCCTTGTCGTCGAGCGGCACGTTGGCCATCGCCTCGAACGACGGCTTCAGAGAGGCCAGGCCTTCACGCGTCGTCTGCGGGCGCGGGAACTCCTCGCGGTCGAGGGCCACCGTGCCGTCTTCGCGGTAGACCGGCACGAGGGCGCGGTCGAAGCGGCCCTCCTGGATCGCCTTGGCCGCGCGCTGCTGGCTGACGTAGGCCAGTTCGTCGAGCGCCTCGCGGCTGATGCCTTCCAGCGTCGCGATGGCGTCGGCGCAGACGCCCTGGTGCGACTGGGGATGTCTCGCCCGCAGGCGCGTGTTGCCGCTGTCCATGAGCGCGGGGCCGCCGTCGGGGCCCTGCATCGACGCCGTGGCCGTCGTGTAGCTCATCATCTCGGTGCCGCCGGCGATGACCAGGTCCTCCATGCCGGACATGATCTGCGCTGCGGCCAGGTTCACGGCGGTGATGCCCGAGCCGCAGAAGCGGTCCAGGGTCACGCCGCTGGCGCGGGTGTCGTAGCCGGCGTCGAGAGCGGCCATGCGGCCAAGGTCGCCGCCCTGCTTGCCGCGCTGGGACGAGGTGCCCCAGATGATGTCGTCGACTTCCTCGGTCTTGAGGTGGTTGCGCTCGGCGAGCGCCTTCAGAACCGCGGCGGCGAGATGTTGCGGATGGTGCTCGGCAAGCGCTCCCTTGCCGACCTTGCCGATGCCGCGCGGCGTGCGGCAGGCGTCGATGATCAGGGCCTCGGGCATGTCTTGTCCTCCCTCCGAAAGCCGCCAAACATCCCTGCTGTACGCTGCGGCAGTCCAGAGGAAATGCGCCTTGTCGCCCGCGGCGTGTGTGCATACGCTGTAAATCCAAACGAACGTTCGAGGTTTGAACCATGGCCCTGCCGCCTGTCCTGCGTGACCGTCTCCGCCTGCCGGTGATCGGCAGCCCGTTGTTCATCATCTCGGGTCCGGACCTGGTGATCGCCCAATGCAAGGCCGGCATCGTGGGCTCGTTTCCCGCGCTGAACGCCCGGCCCGCCTCGTTGCTGGACGAGTGGCTGCACCGCATCACCGAGGAACTCGCGGCCTGGGATCGCGACAATCCCGACAGACCGTCAGCGCCCTTCGCGGTGAACCACATCGTCCACAAGACGAACGATCGGCTCGAACACGACCTCGAGGTCTCGACCAAGTGGAAGGCGCCGGTGGTCATCACCTCGCTGGGCGCCCGGGAGGACGTGAACGCCGCGGTGCATTCCTATGGCGGCGTGGTTCTCCACGACGTGATCAACGACCGCTTCGCGCGCAAGGCGGTGGAGAAGGGCGCCGACGGCCTGATCACGGTGGCGGCCGGCGCCGGCGGCCACGCCGGGCGGCTGTCGCCGTTCGCCCTGGTGCAGGAGGTCCGCGCGTGGTTCGACGGCCCGATCGCGCTGTCCGGCTCCATCGCCAACGGCCGCGCCATCCTGGGCGCCCAGGCGATGGGCGCGGACCTGGCCTACATCGGCTCGGCCTTCATCGCCACGAAGGAGGCCAACGCCGAGCAGCCCTACAAGGACATGATCGTGGCGTCCGGCGCCGACGACATCGTCTACTCCAACCTCTTCACCGGCGTGCACGGCAACTACCTGGCGCCGTCGATCCGGGCGGCCGGCATGGATCCGGAGAACCTGCCGGAGAGCGATCCGTCGCGGATGAGCTTCGGCTCTGGCGGCAATCAGAAGTCCAAGGCCTGGCGCGACATCTGGGGCTGCGGCCAGGGCATCGGGGCGATCAAGGACGTGCCGGCCGCCGCCGACCTCGTGGCGAGGCTTGCCCAGGAGTACGAAGAGGCCAAGGCGGAGCTGGCCGAGAAGACTTCGTTCACCGCCGGGCGCGCCCTCCTGGCGGCGGAGTAGCGCTTTAGAAAAACTGTGCGGCCTAGGAGCATATTCCCACTTAACTGATCGGAATTAGCGGAATAGCTTCACCTCCGGGATCACGGAGGGAGAGGCATGGCCGCGCCTGCACGACGCAAGACCATCTTGGGCGCCGCCTTGGCGACGCTCCTCTGCAGCGCGGCGCCTTCGGCGATGGCCCAGGCGGTCAGCACGGCGAATGGCGGGGTCACGGGCATCAGCCAGGAACAGCTCCTGGCGCTGATCGGCCGCCTGGACGCGCTGGAGCGGCGCAACGACGAGCTCGAGCAGCAGATCCTGGATCTGAAGGCGCAGGGCGCGGCGTCGGACCAGTCGATCCGCGACCAGGTGAACGCCACCACGGTCTCCCTGGCCAATGGCCGCCCGACGTTCGCCACGGCGGACGGCGCCTTCACGGCGTCGCTGCGCGGCATCGTCCAACTGGACGCCGCCCACTACGACCAGCGCAGCCCCGGACCGCCCGCCACCGACTTCCGGCGGGGCTCGGTCGGCGACGCCGCCGAGGCCGAGCGGGCGCGCGACCTGGCCGACGGCGCGAACTTCCGCCGGGTGCGGTTCGGCGTCGAGGGCAAGGCCTTTGCCGACTGGAACTACAACCTGCTGTTCGATTTCGGCGGCTCGGGCGTGGAGGAAGGCGGCAAGATCACCAACGCCTATGTCGAGTACGCCGGGCTGCAGCCGCTGCGCTTCCGGGTGGGCGCCTTCGCGCCGGTCACGGGCCTGGAGGACGCCACCTCCAACACCGCCTCGCTGTTCCCGGAACGGGCCGCGGCGGCCGAGCTGGTGCGCGGCCTGGCCGGCGGCGACGGCCGCACCGGCGCGGCGGTCCTCGCCAACGGGGAGCGCTGGTCGTTCGGCGGCTACGTCACCGGCAACACCATCGGCGTCTCCAGCTTCGACGAGCAGCTCGGCGCGATCGTCCGGGCCACCTACACCCCGCACAAGACGCTCGACAGCGTGCTGCACCTCGGCGCCAACGCGAACTTCATCATCAATCCGGCGGCCTCCGCGGCGGACATCGCGCCGGCCGGCTCGCCGACACAGGTCCGCCTGCGCGAGCGGCCGGAGCTGCGGGTCGACGCGACACGGCTGGTCGACACCGGCGCCATCGACGCTGACGGTCTGCGCGCGCTGGGCCTCGAAGCCGGCTACCAGTGGAAGGCCTTCAGCATCCAGGGCGAGCACTTCTGGATCGACGTGGAACGCCGCAACAGCGCACTCGCCGATCCGGACTTCAGCGGCTGGTACGTGCAGGGCGCCTGGACCATCACCGGCGAGCCGCGCCGCTACAACGCCGCCAACGGCGGCTTCGACAGCCCCAAGGTCGAGAACCCGTTCAAGCTGGGCTCCGGGAACTGGGGCGTGTGGGAGCTCGCTGCCCGCTACTCGGTGCTCGACCTGAACCACGACGCAGGCGCGGCGGGCACGGCTCCGCTGGCGGCGGCCATTCGGGGCGGCGAGCAGAAGATCCTCACGCTCGGCCTGAACTGGTACGTGAATAACAACGTTCGTTTTCTCGCCGACTATCAGCGCGTGGAGGTCGATCGTCTTTCGCCCGGCGGGACCGCCTTCGGCGTCGGCGCGCTCACGCCGCCCGCCGGCGTCCAGATCGGCCAGGACCTGAACATCTGGTCCTTCCGCACCCAGTACGCCTTCTGACCTGCAACCCCTCGACGGGACCTCGGATCATGACCGACGACATCCAATTCGATCGCCGCCGCCTGCTCACGGTGGGAGCCGCAGGCTTCGCGGCGGCTGGGACTGCGCCGCTCCTCCTCCCCGGAGCGGCGCAGGCCCAGTCCAAGGCCGGGCAGGTCACGCTGCTGAACGTCAGCTACGACCCGACGCGCGAGCTCTACAAGGACATCAACGCCGCCTTCGCCAGCTACTGGAAGGGCCGCACGGGCCAGACGCTGACGATCAACCAGAGCCACGGCGGCTCGGGCAAGCAGGCCCGCTCGGTCATCGATGGCCTGCAGGCGGACGTGGTCACCCTTGCGCTCGCCTACGACATCGACGAGATCGCCGCCCGGGCGAAGCTGCTGCCGGCCAACTGGCAGAGCCGGCTGCCGAACAACTCGGCGCCCTACACCTCGACCATCGTGTTCCTGGTGCGGAAGGGCAATCCCTGGAAGATCCGCGACTGGGGCGACCTGGCGAAGCCGGGCGTCGGGGTCATCACGCCCAACCCGAAGACCTCGGGCGGCGCGCGGTGGAACCACCTGGCGGCCTACGCCTGGGCGCTGAAGCAGCCGGGGGGCTCCCCGCAGAGCGCCGAGGCCTACCTGGCGAAGCTCTACAAGAACGTGCCGGTGCTCGACACCGGCGCCCGCGGCGCCACCACGACCTTCGTGGAGCGGGGCATCGGCGACGTGCTGCTGGCCTGGGAGAACGAGGCCTTCCTGTCGCTGGCGGAGTTCCCCGGCAAGTTCGACATCGTCTATCCCAGCCTGTCGATCCTGGCCGAGCCGACCGTGGCGCTGGTGGACCGGAACGTCGACCGCAAGAAGACCCGCATCCAGGCCGAGGGCTACCTCAACTTCCTCTACAGCCCGCTGGCCCAGGACCTGATCGGCAAGAACCATTACCGGCCACGCAGCGCGCAGGCGGCCGCCAAGTACGCGAACAAGTTCAAGCCGCTGCAGCTCGTCACCATCGATGGCCAGTTCGGCGGCTGGAAGAAGGCCCAGGCGGCGCACTTCGCCGACGGCGGGCTCTTCGACCGGATCTACAGGCGCTAGGTCCCGCATGACGATCGCAGCCCTGGCGGAGCCGCCCAAGGCCCGCGCGCGACCTCGGACGCGGTGGAAGCAGCCCAGCATCCTGCCGGGCTTCGGCCTCGCCATGGGCTGGACCCTGACCTACCTCGGCCTGCTGGTGGTGCTGCCACTGACGGCGCTGATCCTGCGGCCCTGGGAGCTTGGGCTGTCGGGCGTCTGGGCCACCTTGACCGAGGAGCGGGTTCTCGCCGCCCTGCGGCTCAGCTTCGGCACGGCGGCGCTGGCGGCGCTCACCAACCTGCCGCTTGGGCTGCTGGTCGCCTGGACGCTGACCCGCTACGAGTTTCCGGGCAGGCGGCTGCTGGACGCCTTCGTCGACCTGCCGTTCGCCTTGCCGACCGCCGTGGCGGGCATCGCGCTGACGGCCATCTATGCGCCGACCGGCGTCCTCGGCGAACAATTCGCGAAGCTGGGCATCAAGACGGCCTACGCGCCCCTCGGCATCTATATCGCGCTGCTCTTCATCGGGCTGCCGTTCGTCGTGCGGACCGTTCAGCCGGTGCTGCAGGATCTCGACGTGGAGGTGGAGGAGGCGGCCCAGACCCTGGGCGCCACCAACCTGCAGCGGTTCTGGAGAGTGGTGCTGCCGAGCCTCGCGCCTTCGCTGGTCTCGGGCTTCAGCCTGGCGTTCGCGCGTGCGGTCGGCGAGTACGGGAGCGTGATCTTCATCGCCGGCAACATGCCGCTGAAGTCCGAGATCGCCCCGCTGCTCATCGTCATCAAGCTGGAGCAATACGACTACGCCGGCGCCGCGGCGGTCGGCCTCGCCATGCTGGTGATCTCGTTCGGCGCGCTGCTGGCGGTGAACGCCGTCCAGGTCTTCCTGGCCAAGCGGGGGCGCGCATGACCGTCCGCCTGCCGGGTGTCGGCGCCCTGTTCCTCGCCCTGACGGTCGCCGTCCTGGGCGTGCTGATCGTGCTGCCGCTGGGCGTCGTGTTCCAGCAGGCCTTCGCCAAGGGGCTGGACGCCTATCTCGAACCCCTGTCGCAACCCGACGCGCGGGCGGCCATCCGGCTGACGCTGACGGTCGCGGCGATTTCCGTGCCCTTGAACGCGCTGTTCGGGGGGGCGGCGGCGTGGGCGATCGCCAAGTTCGAGTTCTGGGGCAAGAGCCTGCTGGTCACCTTCATCGACCTGCCGTTCTCGATGTCGCCGGTGGTCTCGGGCCTCGTCTGGGTGCTGCTGTTCGGCGCCCAGGGCTGGTTCGGCGAGTGGCTGCTGGATCACGACATCAAGATCATCTTCGCCACGTCGGGCCTGGTGCTGGCCACGGTGCTGGTCACGCTGCCGTTCGTCGCCCGCGAGCTCATCCCGCTGATGCAGGACCAGGGCTCGGACGAGGAGGCGGCGGCGCTGACCCTCGGCGCCGGCGGATGGACGACCTTCTGGCGCGTGACCCTGCCCAACATCCGGTGGGCGCTGCTGTACGGTGTCCTGCTCTGCAACGCGCGCGCCATGGGCGAGTTCGGCGCGGTCTCGGTGGTTTCCGGCAGCGTGCGGGGTCTCACGACCACTTTGCCGCTGCATGTCGAGGTGCTCTACAATGACTACGAATTCGTCGGCGCTTTCGCAGCCGCCAGCCTCCTGGCCGGCCTCGGACTCGTCACCCTGGTCCTCAAGACCGTCCTCGAATGGCGTCATTCCGGTGAACTTTCGGCCCGACGACGACACTAGCCTCGCGCTCGACATCCGCGGCGTATCGAAAGCCTTCGGTCGCTTCGCGGCGCTGAAGGACGTTTCGCTGCAGGCGAAGGACAAGGAGTTCCTGGCCCTGCTCGGACCCTCGGGCTCGGGCAAGACCACGCTGCTGCGCGTGCTGGCCGGCCTCGAAAAGCCCGACGCCGGCGAGGTGCGGTTCGCGGGCGAGGACTTCCTGGCCCTGCCGGTTCGGAAGCGCCGCGTCGGGATGGTCTTTCAGCACTACGCGCTGTTTCGGCACATGACGGTGGCCCAAAACATCGCCTTCGGACTGTCGGTCCGCAAAGGTTCGGATCGTCCGTCCAAGGCCGAGATCGCCGAGCGGGTGCGCGACCTCCTCTCGCTGGTCCAGCTCGAAGGCCTGGACAAGCGCTACCCCTCTCAGCTTTCCGGGGGGCAGCGACAGCGCGTGGCGCTGGCCCGGGCGCTGGCGATCGAGCCGCGGATGCTGCTGCTGGACGAGCCGTTCGGCGCGCTGGACGCTCAGGTACGACGTGAACTGCGCCGCTGGCTGCGCGAGCTGCACGAGCGCACCGGGGTGACGACCGTGTTCGTCACCCACGACCAGGAGGAGGCGCTGGACCTCGCCGACCGCGTGGCGATCCTGAAGGACGGCCAGCTCGTCCAGCTCGGCACGCCCAACGCGGTGTACGAGCACCCCGCGGATCCGTTCGTGTTCGACTTCCTGGGCGCCGCCTGCCGCATGCCCGGCGTCGTCGACAAGGATCGGCTGCGCATCGCCGACTGGGAAGCGTCCGCGCCGCCCGGTGCGCCGGAAGGCCAGGTGGAGGTCTTCTTCCGCCCGGACGAGGTGGCCTTTTCCCCCGCCGACGGGACCGGCCTCTCCGCCGAGGTCAAGGCGGTCGCCGCGCGCGGACCCGACGTGCGGATCGAGTGCCTGATCGAGGGATCGATCGTGGAACTGCAGGCGCACGGCCCGACGCTGCCGCCCGGGGTCGCCCCCGGGCTTGCGGTGCGCGTCAAGCCGCTGCGGCCGCAGGTGTACGCCGCCTGACGGCTACTGGAAGATCCAGTCGCCCGAGCCGAGCTGGCTGGGCGAGACCTTCTCGATCTGCAGGATGTAGTTCGGCCATTGCTGGGCTGTCCCGGCGGCGTCGCGGTCGAAGAGCACTTTCGTGCCGCCGGCGCCGTCGTCGATCAGCTTCAGGTAGCCGGCGCCGAACGGATCGGTCCCGGTGTAGCCCGCCGCATCGAGCAGGCCGCGCAGGTCGATCTTGTCGGCGCCGTGCTCGAAGTCGGTGATCCGGGCCGGCGACCACGGCTCCTTGCCGAACACGAACCGGTCCGCGCCGCCGCCGCCCGTCAGGATGTCGGGACCCTGGCTGGCGTTCAGCGTGTCGTTGCCCGACGTGCCGGTAAGCGTAGAGCCGGGGCCGGGCGAGTTGATCACCTGACCCGCACCGCCGCCGGTGGGCGGGGGCGTCGAGCCGTCGTCATTGGTGATCGTACCGGTCGCTGTGGCCTGGCCCAATGTCGCGCCCCACGGCCCAGAGAGCGTCAGCGTGAACGTCTCCGTCGACTCGACCGTGGTGTCGCCCGCCACCTGGAGGACGATGGTCTTGCTGGTCTCGCCGGCGGCGAAGGTCACCGAGCCGTAGAGCGGGGAACCCGACACGAAGTCGGAGCCGTCCGCCGGGTTGGAGCCCGAGCCCGAGATGCTCCAGTAGACCGTGGAGGAGCCGCTGGTCGGCCCGGTGCGGTTGAGCGTGTAGCTGAAAGCGGTCGCGCCGGAGTTCCCCTCTGCCAGGCTCAGCGATGTGGTCGTGAGCGAGACCTGCGGGTCGCCGGAGGGCGGGGGCGGCTCGGTGGTTCCGCCGCCGCCGCCGGTGGTCAGCTTGGTCCAGGTGAGGCCGGAGACAGGCACCTTTTCCAGCTGCAGGACATAGTTGGGCCACTGCTGGCCGGTGGCCGCGCCATCCCGGTCGAACAGCACCTTCGTGCCGCCGGCGCCGTCGTCCAGGAAGACGATGTAGCGGTCCGCGACCGGATCGGAGCCGGTGTAGCCCGAAGCCTGGAAGAGCTTGGAGAAGTCCAGCTTGTCCGTGCCGAGCGCAAAGTCGGTGATCCGGGCCGGCGACCAGGGCTCCTTGGCCCAGGCGAAGACGTCGGCGCCGGCGCCGCCGGTGATCACGTCCGACCCCTGGCTGGCGTTGATGGTGTCGGCGCCGGAGGTCCCGGTGACCGTCGAGCCGGGCCCTGGCGAGTTGATCACCTGACCGCCGCCCGAGGGCGGAGGCTCGGTCGCGCTGTCGTCGTTGGTGATCGTGCCGGTCGCCGTGGCTTGACCGAGCGTCGCGCCTGACGGCCCGGAGAGCGTAAGCGTGAAGGTCTCGTTTCCTTCCACTGCGGTGTCGCCGGCCACGTTGACGACGATCGTCTTGCTGGTCTCGCCGGCGGCGAAGGTCAGCGTGCCGGAGGGCAGGACATTGCCCTGGAAGTCCGCCGCGGTCGCCGGGTTCGACCCCGAGCCGGAAAGGCTCCAGTTCACCGTCGAGGCGTTGGCCGTCGACCCCGTGCGGGCGACGGTGTAGCTGAAGCCCGTGGCGCCGGCGTTGCCCTCGGCGAGGCTGAGGGTCGTGGTGGTGAACGCCAGTTGCGGGCTGGTCGGCGGGGGCGGTTCACTGGTTCCGCCGCCGGTGGTGAGCTTGGTCCAGGTGAGGCCGGAGACGGGCACCTTTTCCAGCTGCAGGACATAGTTGGGCCACTGCTGGCCGGTGGCCGCGCCATCCCGGTCGAACAGCACCTTCGTGCCGCCGGCGCCGTCGTCCAGGAAGACGATGTAGCCGTCGGCGACCGGATCGGAGCCCGTGTAGCCCGAGGCCTGGAAGAGCTTGGAGAAGTCCAGCTTGTCCGTGCCGAGCGCGAAGTCGGTGATCCGGGCCGGCGACCAGGGCTCCTTGGCCCAGGCGAAGACGTCGGCGCCGGCGCCGCCGGTGATCACGTCCGACCCCTGGCTGGCGTTGATGGTGTCGGCGCCGGAGGTCCCGGTGACCGTCGAGCCGGGCCCTGGCGAGTTGATCACCTGACCGCCGCCCGAGGGCGGAGGCTCGGTCGCGCTGTCGTCGTTGGTGATCGTGCCGGTCGCCGTCGCTTGACCGAGCGTCGCGCCTGACGGCCCGGAGAGCGTAAGCGTGAAGGTCTCGTTTCCTTCCACTGCGGTGTCGCCGGCCACGTTGACGGTGATGACCTTGGAGGTTTCACCCGCCGCGAAGGTCAGCGTCCCGGAGGGACGTGCGCCGCCCGCGAAGTCGGCCGCGTCCGCGCCGCTGACGGACCAGTTCACGGTGGACGAGGCGGTGGTCGGGCCGGTCCGCGTGACGGTGTAGCTGAAGGCGGTGCTGCCGGAGTCGCCCTCGGCCAGGGTCACGGCGCTCGTCGCGAACGAGAGCTGGGTCTGGCCCTGAGGCGGCGGCTGGCCGCCGGTGTCGTCGTTGGTGATGAAGCCCGTCGCGGTCGCCTGGCCGAGCTTCGCCCCCACCGGATTGACGAGCGTGACGAGGAATTCCTCGTCGCCTTCCTGGTAGCTGTCGCCCTGCACGTAGATCTGCACATAGGCCGTGGTCTGGTTGATCTCGAAGGTGACGGTGCCGGAGGGCAGGGCGCCGCCCACGAAGTCCAGCGCATCGGCCGGCGCGCCGCCCTGGCCGCGGACCTGCCAGCCCACGGTGACCTTTTCGCTCTGATCCCAGTCGCGGGTGAGCGTGAAGGTGTAGAGCGTGCCGCCGGAGACGCCTTCCGCATGGCTGACCCCAGCCATGGGGCCGATCGACACGATGGCGTCCACGCCGCGCGGCGGGTTGATCATGTCGTACAGCTGCTGCTGGCCCGAGGCGTTGGTGGTGATGATCTCGCCCGTCGCGGTCACGCCCGTGACGTCCCCGGCGAGCTGCCGGGTCGGCCCGAACCAGCCCTCGCCGTCGTAGGCGAAGGCGTCGAAGCCGCGGCCTCGCACCGTCCCGTCGGGCGCATCCCAGCTCGCGACGAAGCCGCCGTTCCTGGTGGCGATGATGTCGATATCGCCGGTGGCGTCGCCCAGCTCATGCCTGACGAAGGTGTTCTTCGACGGGTCGAAGATCATCACCCAGGCTTCCTTGCCCGCCCCGTCCGGCAGCATGTAGGCCAGCGCCACCTTGCCGTCCGTGAGCCACGTGCCCGTGCCGGTGAAGACGCGGCTGTCGCCGGCCATCAGGGGCGTCGCCTGGCCCACGGATCCGCCGCTGGCCACGGCGCCGAACACCGCGCCCGCGTCCTCCCAGATGACGAAGGTCTTCTCCTGCGGGAAGGTCGACGGCTTGGCGTCATGCACCGCGATCTTGGCGGTGGTCACCGCTTGGCCGCTGCCTTCGAAGGTGACCGGCGCGTTGGCTTGGCCGCTGGTGGCGCCGCCATCGGCGCGCAGGGTGGCCGCAGGCGGCTCGGGCTCGCCACGCTCGACGACGGTGTCTCCAGAGGCCAGGGCGTAAGCCTTGACGTAGTCCACCTTCATCTCGGCGGGGAACATCGTCTCGTTGGGTTCGCCGCCCCAGCCGCCGACCGCCATGTTGACGATCAGAGCCATCGGGTGCGTCCAGTTGGCGGGCGTCGCCGCCTGCATCACCGCCACGCCGTCGTAGTAGAAGGTGACCGTCGAGGGCGTCCAAAGCATGCCGTAGGTGTGGTAGCCGGACGGATCGATCTTGTAGGCGTTGTCGTAGAGGTTCTGGTCGCCGCCCCAGGCGCGCCGGTAGTCGACGTTCGGCGTGGCCGCGAGGCCCTCCATGATGTCGGCTTCCGTCTGGGCGACATAAGGCGTGGGCATCATCCAGAAGGCCGGCCAAGCGCCGAGCGCGGTGGGCAGCTCGGCCCTCATCTCGAAGTAGCCGTACTTCTGCTCGAACATGCCCATGGTGTTGAGCATCCCCGAGGAATACTCGCGGCCCCAGGCGGCCTCGCGCTGGTCCTGCTGCAGGCGCTCGGCCTTGATGGTCAGGATGCCGCCCGAGACGGTGTGCGGGGTGTAGCCGAGGTCCTCCTCACCCTGACCGTACCAGCCCGCCTTGGTATAGACCTGCCGCTCGCCGTTGGAGGTGAGGGTGTAGGCCCATTCGTCCTTCAGGTTGCCGCCGAAATCGGCGCGCCACTGACCCGTCTGCAGCGACGGATCGTAGATGTTCAGGCTGTTGAACTCGTCCTGGAAGGTGACCGCGCCGAGCTGCGAGCGGTCCAGCGGCAGGAGGAACTGCCGGTCCTGGAAGCTGGCCAGCGTCTCGTCGCGGAAGGTGAGCGTCTCGCCGTTGTTGAAGCTCAGGACGACGTCGGCGCCCTGCTGGCTCATCGCGCCGCGGATCTCGGCGGCCGTGTTGAAGCCGTAGCCCCACAGTTGAAGCTGGCTGTTGCCGTTCCAGTTGTAGATGACGTCCGAGCCTTCGCCGGCGCGGACCACGAAGGTGCACTTATCGGTGGTCGCGCCCACCAGCACGTCGTCGCCGCCGGCCCCGTAGAGCCAGTGGGTGTTGTTGTCGACGATGATCAGGTTCCCGAGGTCGTTGCCCACCGCGTAGTTGAAGGGGTTGTTGACCTGCAGGTTCTCGACGTTCGGCGCGAGCTTGATCGACGTCCAGCCGATCTGGGTGTCGATGCCGCCGCCGGCCTGCTCCTGCACGCGGTCGTTCGGGTGGGTGATCCAGTGGCGGTTGTCGCCGGACGAACCGATCAGCAGGTCGCCGCCGCCCTCGCCCGAGAGGGACGTGTGGCCCGCCGGCGCCACGATCGTTTCGTTGCCCGCCGACGTGCCGGCCACCCGACCGGTTTCGGTCGCGGACTCCGGCATAGCCTGGCCGCGCGCGTTGTAATAGACCATTCACCGAACTCCGAGGTACTGACCGGGCTCGGAAACTCCGAAGTGAAGCCTCGGTTCATTGAAGTTCGCGTGAGCTTCGCTTTCTTCCGAAATCGTGCCCGGAAGACACGTATGGCCAAGCTCCGAATTGACGAAGCTTGACCATTACCTGAAGAGACTTACCCGACGTAGATCCAGCCGGAATCCAGGGTCGAGAGCTGGACGCCCACCAGCACCATCTGGCCGCCGCCGGTCATACTGATCACGACGCCCTCCGCGCCCTGGCTGACCTGGTAGGTCGTGCCTGCCAGCAGGTTCACGCGGTCGCCTTCGGCGCGGTTGAAGTCGATCACCCGGTCGAGGCCCGCATCGCCCCAGCTGTGGAAGATGTCCGCGCCCCCACCGCCCGAAAGCGTGTCGTTCCCGCGATCGCCGGCGAGCCAGTCGTTCCCCCAGCTCGCCACGACGCTGTCGTCGCCCTGGCCGCCGCGGACCCAGTCGTCGCCGAGGCCCCCGTCGACGGTGTCGTTGCCGAGGTTGCCCAGCACCACGTCGTGCTCGTCTTCGCCATACAGCAGGTCGTTACCCTGGCCGCCGACCACCCAGTCGCCGCCGAGGCCGCCGTAGAGGGTGTCTTCGCCCCAGTTGCCGTGCATGTCGTCGAAGCCGTCGGCCCCGTACAGGCGGTCGTTGCCGTCCTCGCCGCGGAGGTAGTCCTGTCCGGCGGTGCCGGTGAGCGTGTCGTTCCCGGCGCCGCCGAACAGGCGCTGGCCGGTCAGGGTGTCGTCGCCCGGCGAGCCGCCGCTTCCTCCGCCCGGAACCAGCGAGGCGCCGTGGATGGTGTAGAGCTCGCCGCCGGCGATGACCTGGCCCGAGGCGGTGACGCCCGTGATGTCTCCCGCGAGCTGGCGCGTCGGGCCGTACCAGCCGGGCACGTCGCCGCCGTAGGCGTACTCGTCATAGGCCCGGCCCATCACCGAGCCGTCGGGCGCATCCCAGCTCGCCACGAAGCCGCCCGAGCCGGTGGCGACGAACCGCAGGTCGCCGACCGCCGCGCCCAGCTCCTGCTTCACCAGGGTGTTCTTCACGGGATCGAAAACGAGCGCCCAGGCCTCGCCGCCAACGCGGTAGCCGACGACCACCTTGCCGGTGGTGAGCCAGGTCCCCGTGCCGCTGAACTGGCCGGCGGAGCCGGCCATGAGGGCGGTGGCCTGACCGTAGCCCGAGCCGTTCCAGACCGCGCCGAACACCGCGCCGGCGTCCTCCCACACGACGAAGGTCTTCTCCGCGCCGAGGGCGGCGGGCTTCGAAGCGAAGACGGCGACCTTGGCGGACGTCACCGCCTGGCCGGTGTCGGCGAAGGTCACCGGCGTGTTCACCGCGCCGGCGGAAGACCCGGCCGACTTCAGCGTCGCGGCCGGCGCCTCCGGCGTGAGATGGTTCACGACGCTCGACCCGTCGGCCAGCGCGTAGGCGCGGACGTAGTCCACCTTGAGCTGGGCGGGGAAGGCGCCGAAGTCCGGATTGCCGCCCCAGCCGCCGACCGCCAGGTTGACGATCAGGCTCATCGGCGAGGTCCAGTTGGCGGGCGTCGCGCCGGTCAGCACCGCCTGGCCGTCGTAGTAGAAGGTGACGGTCTCCGCAGTCCACAGCATGCCATAGGTGTGGAAGCCGGACGGGTCGATCTTGTAGGCGTTGTCGTAGATCGTGCCGTCGCCGCCCAAGGCCCGGGCGTAGTGGTAGTTCGGCGTCGCCGCCAGGCCCTCCATGATGTCCCCCTCAACCGAGCCGTCGGCGGTCTTGGGGATCATCCAGAAGGCCGGCCAGGAGCCGACGGCGGTCGGCAGCTCGGCGCGGATCTCGAAGTAGCCGTACTTCTGCTCGAACGAGCCCAGGGTGTTCAGCATCCCGGAGGTGAAGTCGCGGTTCCAGGTCGCATAGGCGTCTTCCCCGGACGTGCGGGTCGCCGTGATGGTCAGGACGCCGCCCGTGACTGAGAACGGGTTGACCTCGATGTCCTGGTCGCCCCGGCCCTGGAAGCCCGGCTTCACATAGACCTGCTGCTCGCCGTTGGAGACGAGGGTGTAGGCCCACTGGTCCTTCAGGTTGCCGCCGAAGTCGGCGCGCCACTGGCCCGAGCCCGTGGAGGGATCGTAGAGCGACAGGCCGTTGAACTCGTCCTGGAAGGTGACGGCGCCCAGCTTCGAGGTGTCGAGCGGGAGCAGGAACTGCCGGTCGCTGATGCTGGCTAGGGTCTCGTCGCGGATCGTCAGGGTCTCGCCGTTGCCGAAGTGAAGGACGACGTCGGCGCCTTCCTGCCGCATGGCGGCGCGCACCTGGGCGGCGGTGCTGAGGCCGTAGCCCGAGAGGTGGAGCTGGCTGTTGCCGTTCCAGTTGTAGATGACGTCCGAACCTTCGCCCGCGCGGACCATGAAGGTGGTGCGCTGGCTGGCGGCGCCGACCAGCACGTCGTCGCCGCCGGCGCCGTAGATCCAGTGGCTGGCGTCGTCGACCGTGATGAGGTTCGCAAGCTCGTTGCCCACGGCGTAGTTGAAGGCGCCGTTGACCACGAGGTTCTCGGCATTGGCCGGGAGCTTGGCGGGCGACCACGCTGTGACGGTGTCGATCCCGCCGCCGGCGTTCTCGATGATCCGGTCGTTCGGATGGGTGATCCAGAAGCGGTTGTCGCCCGAGGAGCCGATCAGCGTATCGCCGCCGCCTTCGCCCGAAACGGACGTGTTGCCGGGCGGGGCGGTGATGGTCTCGCCGCCGGCGCTCGTGCCGGCCACGCGGCCGGACTCCGGCGCGCTCTCCGGCATGAGCACGCCGCGGGCGTTGTAATAGGGCATTTGTACAGCTCCGAGAAACGTCGCCTCAACACGCGACGGGGCCTCGGGGTTCACCGGTGACGTTCAACCGGCGCCGGAAATGGCGCGACCGCCACACCGCAGCGTGGCTGTAGGATCGCCTGTGGCCGTGGTGCGTTCTGGCGGGTTTCGCCATGCGCCCGTCGTCGGGCGGACGACGAACGGGCCGGCCGCGCCTCACTTCTTGAAGCTGCGGCCTTCGTTCTCGCGGCGGGCGTGTTCGGTGAGGGCGTCGCGGGCCTGCCGAATCCGGTCGCGGACGGCGGCGATCTGATCCTTAAGTCCGTCGGCGGCGCGTTGAGCCTCGTCGTGCGGCGAGGGGTGGCTCTCTCCCGCCTCGGGCGGTGTCGGCTCTACGGACTCGGAATTGCTCATCGGCGTGGAACGGCCTCGGGATACGTCCGAACGTGACCCCTCCGCGCCTGAACGGAAGCTGACTTCGCCTGTCAGGGTCGGGGCCGCGTCGGCGCGCCAACCGAAAGCAGGCCCGCCGAGCGCCGGTTGAGTAGCGACAGGTTGTCGCGGTTGCAAGCGGAGCCATGGGTCCTTTTTCCGCTCCGGGCGTTACGGCGGCACGCGAAGGAGCTTCTGATGCGCGCCGGTTTCGACACGCTGCAACGACGGTTCTCGGTCCATCCGCGGGCCGACGCTCCGAACCATGGGCATATCGTCGAGGGCGTCAGTTTCGAAGACGCCGCGCTGCATTTCCTGGAAGACGCCCACCCCGAGCCCGACGCCGACGACGAGGTCCAATTGCTGGTGGAGGATTGCGAGACCGGCGAGCGGCAGTGCTTTCGCATCGATCTCGAGACCGGGGAGACGGCGCCCTGCTGAGCAGGGCGCCGCCGGCCTGATTCAGAGGACCCCGAGCATCTCGGCCACGAGCGGATGGCGGACGATGTCCCGCTCGGCCAGACGCACGACCGCGATGTTGCCCACCTCCTGAAGCCGGTCGGCCACGGGGCCGAGGCCGGAAAGCTCGGGCAGCAGGTCGGACTGGTTCGGGTCGCCGGTCACCACCATGGTCGAATGCCAGCCCAGGCGGGTCAGCAGCATCTTGAGCTGCACGTAGGTGCAGTTCTGGGCTTCGTCGATGACCACGAAGGCGTTGTTCAGCGTCCGCCCGCGCATGAACCCGACCGGCGCGATCTCGATGGCGCCTTCCGCCATCAAGGCTCGGACCCGCTTCATCGAGAGGCGGTCGGAGAGGGCGTCGTAGAGCGGCCGCAGGTAGGGCGCGAGCTTGTCCTCGGCGTCGCCCGGCAGGAAGCCGATGGACTCGCCCGCCTCGACGGCGGGACGCGACAGCACGATCCGGCCGACGCGGCCGCTCTCTAGCGCCTCCACGGCCTTGGCGATGGCCAGATAGGTCTTGCCGGTGCCCGCGGGGCCCAGCGCCATGACCAGGTTCTTGTTGTCGATGGCCTCGATCAGCTCCTGCTGGCCGGGCGACTTGGCCTTGATGGTCTTCAGGTAGCCCTGCTCGCGGTCATCGTTGTGGTGGGCGAGGGGCGACCAGCCGCGATCGAGCGGGAGCCTGCGCACCTTATCGTCGCTGTCGAACTGACCGGCGTCGAACGCGCCTTCGCGCAGCTGTCGCTTCAGGGCTCGCTTGCTCATCAGGGCCTCCTCAGGGGGCAAGAAAAAAGGGCGTCCCGTGCTTGGGATCGCCCTTCGATGCGTGGGTGATGGCGGAAATGGCGGCGGCGGCGTGCGCGGCCGGCAGGCTCGCGGCTCAGTTCGGATCCGGGCGGTGAGCCCCGGGGGACCAACAGACCAGGCGCCATCCAACTCCGTCCAGCGCGAGGCGCGGAGCTTATGCCCCGCGGCGGCTACCGAGAGACCTATCGCCCTCTCGAATCGCCCGACTAGAATGAGCCTAACGTCCTTTCCGAGTCGTTAAACAGCCCATTCGCGAAAAGAAATAAGGTGGCCCGATGAGTGTCTACAACTTAGGCAATGTGACACCTGAGTTGCCGAATGATGACGAATACTGGATAGCGCCCACCGCGGCCGTGATGGGCAATGTGATTCTCAAGAAGAACGCGTCGGTGTGGTGGGGCGCGACGCTGCGCGGCGACAACGACCCCATCGTCATCGGCGAGAACTCCAATGTGCAGGACGGCAGCGTGCTGCACACCGATGCCGGCTCGCCGCTGACGGTCGGCGCGAACGTCACCGTGGGCCACATGGTGATGCTTCACGGCTGCAGCATCGGCGACAACACGCTGGTCGGCATCGGGTCGATCATCCTGAACGGCGCGAAGATCGGGCGGAACTGCCTCATCGGCGCCAACTGCCTGATCACCGAAGGCAAGGAGATCCCCGACAACTCTCTGGTCATGGGCGCGCCGGGCAAGGTGGTGCGCGAGGTCAGCGAACAGCAGGCCATGGTCATGGCGGCCGGCGCCCACCACTATGTGGAGAACTGGAAGCGCTATCGGCGGGAGCTCGCGGTGGTTCCGAGATGACCGGCCCCTTGCACACATTCCTCTCACTGAAAGGGACGGCGAGTCGCCGGGAGTGGTGGACGGTGGCGGCCTTCTGCGGCGTGCTCCACGTGACCTTGCTGGTGCTCGGGTTTGCGACCGGCCTGATCTATTTGGCGGTGTCGGCCTGGCAGAATTGGCTGCTGCTGGCGCTGCAGAACGTCGTCCTTGGGCTGTTGCTCGCGCCGGTGTCGATCCGTCGGTTGCGCGATCGGCGAATGTCCCCGTGGTGGTACGCCGTACTCCCCGCATGGGCTCTGGCTGCTCCGCACGTCCTCCGTATGGCCGATGACGCCGACCGCTTGGTGCTCGGAAACGCCATCCAGATCGCCGGCATGCTTCTCGGCCTGTTCGTGATGGTCCAACTGGCCTTGCTGCCCTCCAAGGCTGCTCCCGAAGCCGGCTTGACGGACGCTGCGGCGCCCGGCGCCTGATCGCCCTCTATATAAATGCGGAGGGAGGCGCCGATGGCCTATGAGTTCATCCGGGTGGAGCGGGAAGGCCCGATCACCACCTTCATCCTGAACCGGCCCGAGGTGATGAATGCGCTGCATTCGCCGGCGCACTTCGAGCTGCACGAGGCGTTCGACGCCTTCGCCGCCGATCCCGAGCAGTGGGTGGGCATCGTCACCGGCGCGGGCGACCGGGCGTTCTCGGCCGGCAACGACCTCAAGCACCAGGCGTCCGGCGGGGAGATGAAGAGCCCGCCGTCGGGCTTCGCGGGCCTGACCTCGCGGTTCGACCTGACCAAGCCTCTGATCGCGGCGGTCAACGGCGTCGCCATGGGCGGCGGGTTCGAGATCGCACTCGCCTGCGACATCATCATCGCCTCGGAAGCGGCGACCTTCGCCCTTCCCGAACCGCGGGTCGGCCTGGCGGCGCTGGCCGGAGGACTGCACCGGCTGCCGCGGGCCATCGGCACGAAGCGGGCCATGGCCATGATCCTCACCGCCCGCCGCGTCTCGGCGGCGGAGGGCAAGGAGCTTGGCTTCGTGGCCGAGGTGACCGCGCCCCAGGACCTGATGCGGACGGCGCGCGAATGGGCCAAGCAGATCTGCGAGCTCTCGCCGATGTCGGTGCGCGCGTCCAAGGAGGCCGTCTATCGCGGCCTGGACGAGGCCAGCCTCGAAGCGGCCATCCGCGGCCAGAACAAGTATCCGGCCGTGGAGGCCTTGTTCACCTCGGAGGACTTCAAGGAAGGCCCGCTGGCCTTCGCCCAGAAGCGCCCACCGCAGTGGAAGGGGCGCTAGCCGGCGGCTGACGGAGCCTTGTTCCGCGGCGGCAATCCCGCCACAGTTCGCCGCGACGACGGGGGTGCGTATGGTCGATGTGGACGCGGCGGGGGCCGTGGCGGGAGCGGTGCATGGCGGCGGGCTCGGCGCGGCCGTCGAGAAGCCGGCGGGCAAGGCCGGCGAGGCCCAGCACATCTGCACCGACTGCGGCGCCGAGATTCACGGCCGGTTCTGCTCCAGCTGCGGCCAGCCCGCCCACCTGCACCGCACCCTGCTGCATCTCGGCGAGGAGGTGCTGCACGGGGTCATGCACTTCGACAGCCGCTTCTGGCGGACCGTTCCGCTGCTCGCGTTCCGGCCGGGCCGGCTGACGCGCGAGTGGGTGCACGGCAAGCGCACCCGCTACGTCTCGCCGATGGCCATGTTCCTGTTCACGATGTTCGTGCTCTTCATGGGGCTGAGCTATTTCCCCGTGGACGGCGGCAACAGCGTCGTGGGCCAGCAGGCCCTGGCCACGGCCGACCTGGCGCGCAAGAACACCGAACTGGCCAACGCCGAGGTCGCCCTGGAGAAGGCCACGCCCGAGAACAAGGCCGCGGCCCAGGCCCGCGTCGACCGCGCCCGGGCGGCGGCCGAGACCGCCGGCGAGCAGATCGGAAACGTCACCGACACCGCGCGCGTCAGGACCGACATCAGGACGGTGATCGGCTCCGACGCCGCCGACGCGGTCAACACCGGCAACAAGAAGCTGGACGAGAAGATCCGGCACAAGCTCGAGAACCCCGAGCTCGCGCTCTACAAGCTGCAGCAGGCCTTCTATAAGTTCTCGTTCCTGCTGATCCCGATCTCGATCCCCTTCGTGGCCTCGCTGTTCCTCTGGAAGCGCGGCTTCACGCTCTACGACCACGGGGTGTTCGTCCTATACTCGTTGACCTTCATCTCCTGGCTGGTCATGGCGCTGGCCATCGGAACGCGGATCGGCGGCATCGTCTCGGCGCTGCTCTGGATGACCCTGCCGTTCGCGATCCCCGTGCACATGTACTACCAGCTCAAGGGCGCCTACGGCCTGCGCACGTTCTCGGCGCTTTGGCGGACGTGGTTCCTGCTGTGGTTCTGCACCTTCGCCCTCGGGCTGTTCGTGGCCGCGGTGACGGTGCTCTCGGCCTAGAGGCTGACGCAGGGACGCGCTTGCAAGAACCTGACGCCTGCGTCACCTTTGCCGCAGAACGAGGTGAACGAGGACGCGCCCATGCCCGGCTCTGGCGAACGCTATGACTACATCATCGTCGGCGCGGGCTCGGCCGGCTGCGTGCTCGCGAACCGCCTCACCGAGGACCCCGGCACGCGGGTGCTGCTGCTGGAGGCGGGCGGCAAGGACGCCTCGCTGCTGGTGCGCATGCCGGCCGGCGTCGGGAGCCTGATCGGCAAGCAGGGGCCGTTCAACTGGGGCTTCTGGACCGAACCCGAGCCGCACCTCGACAACCGCCGCCTCTGGTGGCCGCGCGGCAAGGGCTGGGGCGGGTCGTCGTCGATCAACGGCATGATCTACATCCGCGGCCACGCCCGCGACTACGACCAGTGGCGGCAGATGGGTCTCGCCGGCTGGGGCTACGCCGACGTGCTGCCGTACTTCAAGCGCTCAGAGACCTTCGAGGGCGGGGCGGATTCCTGGCACGGCGCCGAGGGCCCGCTGCACGTCTCCAAGGCCAGTTCGCCGAACCCGATCTATCGCGCGGCCATCGAGGCCGGGGCGCAGGCCGGCCATCCGGTGACGAGCGACTTCAACGGCTACCAGCAGGAAGGCTGGGGTCCGTATCAGATGACCATCCGCGACGGTCAGCGCTGGAGCGCGGCGCGCGGCTATCTGCACCCGATCCTGAAGCGGCCGAACCTGACCTGCCTGACGGGCGCGCGCACCACGCGGGTGCTGGTCGAGAACGGCCGCGCGATCGGCGTTGAAGTGGTGGAGGGCAAGAAGCCTGCCCGGGCGATCCATGCCGACGCCGAGGTGATCGTGGCCGCCGGCGCGGTGCAGTCGCCGCACATCCTGCAGCTGTCGGGCATCGGCGACCCGGACGATCTGACGGCGCACGGCGTGAAGCTGGTGCACGAATCCAAGGGGGTGGGCGCCAACCTGCAGGACCATCTCGACGCCTGCCTGTCGTGGGAATGCCCGCAGCCGATCACCGTCTATTCCATGCGCAAGGGCGTGAAGCAGCTCTTCGTGGGGCTCGACTACATGCTGCGCGGTCAGGGGATCGGCCGGGAGAACTTCCTGGAGAGCGGCGCCTTCCTGCGATCGCGGCCCGATCTCGACCGGCCCGACCTGCAGGTCCACACGGTGCTCGCCATCATGCAGGACCACGGCAAGGTGCAGGTGGAGAAGGACGGCTTCACCTTCCACGTCTGCCAGTTGCGGCCCGAGAGCCGCGGCAAGGTGGGCCTCAAGAGCGCCGATCCGCTGGCCGATCCCGCGATCTTCGCCAACTACCTCTCGGCGGAAGAGGACCGCCGCGCCATGCGGGAAGGCGTGAAGATGATGCGCGACGTCGCCGCCCAGGCGGCGCTCGACCCCTACCGCGGCTCGGAGTACGCGCCCGGCAAGGACGTGAAGACCGACGCCGAGATCGACGCCTGGATCCGCCGCGCGGCCGAGACGATCTACCACCCGGTGGGCACCTGCCGGATGGGCGCGGCGGGCGACGCCATGGCGGTCGTGGACGGCGAGTGCCGGGTCCAGGGCCTGGAGGGCCTGCGGGTTGTCGACGCCTCGGTCATGCCGACCCTCGTGGGCGGCAACACCAACGCGCCCACCATCATGGTCGCGGAGAAGATCTCCGACGCCATCCGCGGCCGCGCGTTCCTGCCGGCCGAGGATGCGCCGGTGTTCGGCGACGAGAAGGCGGCCGCCTAGAGCCTACTTGGGCTGTCCGGCCTCGGGCCGCACGATCAGCTTGAAGGCGGTCTCGTCCTTCAGCCACGTCCGCGCGGCGCGCTGCACGTCGTCGGCGGTCACCTTCTGGGTGCCAGCGATGGTCTCGCGGATCGTCTCCAGCCGGCGCGGCTCGAACTGGGCGCCGGAGAGCTCGGCCAGCCAGTACTGGTTGGTGACGCGCGCCTTCTGCAGCCGCTCCAGGCGGGGCGACTTGGCTCGCTGCAGCTCGTCGGCCGTCGGCGGCTTGGCCTTCAGATCGGCGACGATCTTGGCGACGTCGTCGAAGAAGGCCGGCAGCTTCTCGGGCGGCACCTCGACGCTGGCGGCCACATAGCCCCAGCCTTGCCAGACCATGCTGTGGTTGACGCCCACGTTCGGCGAGTAGGTCGCGCCCTGGGCCTCGCGCAGCTCGTCGAGCAGCCGCAGGCTCAGCACCTCGCTCATCACCGCCGTCTCGCGGGCCCGCTGGGGATCGGCCCAGTAGTCGGTCGTGGGCCAGGCGACATAGCCGATGGACTGGTCGGCGCGGCCCTTGTGGGTCAGGACCAGCGGGGCGCCGCCGCCCTTCGGGAAGGCCACCTTCTTCGCAGCCTCGGGCACGGCGGGCGCTTCGGGGCGGGCGGGCAGGGCGCCGAACGTCGTGGCCGTGGCGGCCAGAGCCTGGTCCACGGTGATGTCGCCCACGATCACCACCTCGATCCTGCCATCGGCGAGATGCGGCGCGACCTGACCGGTCAGGTCCGACAGCTTGGCGCTCGCGATCTCCTCCCGGCTCGGGAAGGTCCAGCGGCGGTCGCCGCCATGCAGCAGGCCTGACAGGTCGCGGCTCAGGACGCCGCTGTCGGTGGACTCGAACTGGTCGTGGATGGTCTTGCCGGCCGTCTTCAGCCGCTGGAAGGCTTCGTCGCGAAAGCCCGGCTCGGCGACATAGGCCGCCAGCACCTGCATCTGGGTGGGCAGGTCGCCCGGTCGCGTGGAGCCTGAGAAGACGAAGGCGTCGTCGCCGAGGCCGAAGCGGGCCCCGAACACCTTGTCGGCCAGCACCCGCTCCATGTCGTCGGTCTCGATTTTCTTGAGGCCGCCTTCGACCAGCGCGCTGGCCGCCCAGCTCGGGCTCTGGCGTGTGGACGAAAGGTCCAGCAGGCCGTCGCCCACGTTGACGCGCACCAGCACCTCGTCGTCGCGGAACTTCGTGGGCTTCACGGTGAGGCGCACGCCATTGGCGAAGCGGATGAAGGTCGCGCCCATGTCGGCGACCTCGCGTCGCTCGGCGACCTGGCCAGGCGGCCCGAAGCTCTCGTACGGCCACGAGACGGCGGAGGCCTCGGCCGGCGGCTGCACGGGGGTCTTCTGCGAGGCTTGGAAGGCGGCCATCAGGGCCGCATCACCGCCTTCGACCGGCTTTGGCGTCGCCATGAAGACCAGCGGGCCGCCGCCGTGGAAGGCGGACTTCAGCGCCGCTGACGCGGTGGCCGCGGTCAGGCCCTTCACCGCCTCCTCGAACAGCGCCAGATCGTCCGCCGGCGCCGTGACCACCTGGTCGTCGTCGAGCGACGCGACGATCTCGTTGGCGAGCTCGGCCTGGCGTCGGGTGTTCGCGCCCGCGACGGCGGTGCGGAGCAGGGCGCGCATCTCGGTGATCTCGCGATCGAGCTCGTCCTGACGGATGCCGTAGGTGAGCGCCCGGCGCTGCTCCTGCTCGGCCGCCGCCATGGCCTCGGCCCAGCGGCCCGGTTCGGCCGCCACGCTCACGACCGCGACGTCGGCCTCGTCCTCCTGCTGGAAGGTGTAGGCGGTGGCGCCGATGAAGGGCGGGTTCGCACCGCGCGCCAGGCGCGAATAGCGGCGATTGAGCGTCGCCAGAGCGAGGCTCTCCACAAGGTCGCGCTTCCGCTTGGCTTCGGTGTCGGGCGAAAGGTCGGGCTTGGCCACCCAGGCGATCTGCAGCGAGAGCTGGGCGCCCGGCTCCACCATCAGCTTGGCCTCGGGGCCGCGCGGCGCGACCTTGCCCTGCTCGGGATCGGCGCCGGCCGGCCCGACGCCCTTCCAGTCCGAGAACCGGGCGCGGATCTTCGCCTCCATCGCGTCGACGTCGAAGTCGCCCACCGCCACGAACACGGCCCGCTCCGGCCGATAGTACCGGTGATAGAAGTCGGCGACCTGGGCCGCCGGCGCGGTCTTCAGCACCTCGACCTTTCCTATGGGCATCCGCTGCGGCAGCCGCTGGCCCTTCAGCCAGAAGGCGAGGCGTTCCTTGACGATCCGGTAGCCCGGCGTGTCGCGGGCCCGCTCCTCCGACAGCACGACGCCGCGCTCGCGGTCGACCGCCGGCTGTTCGATCAGCAGGTTCGAGGCCGACTCGCGCATGAGCATGAGCGAGGTGTCGACGGTCTCGGGGTCGGTCTTCGGCAGCTCCAGCATATAGATGGTCTCGCCGAAGCCGGTCGAGGCGTTGGTGTCCGGGCCGAACGCCAGGCCAAGACGCTCCAGCATCTTGGTCATCTCGCCTTCCTTGACGTTCTTCGAGCCGTTGAACGCCATGTGCTCGAGGAAGTGGGCGAGGCCCTGCTGGGCGTCGGTCTCCATCATGGCGCCGGCGTCGATGCGCAGGCGAAGCGAGGCCTGGCCCGGCGGGATCGACTGCTTGCGGATGGCGTAGCGCATGCCGTTCGGCAGGACGCCGAAACGGACCGCGGGGTCGGCCCTGAGGTCCGACGCCGCCTGCGGCCAGCGCGCCGGCTGGGCGGCGAGGGCGGGTTGGGCGGCAAACAGCAGCGCCGTGCCGAGCGCGAGGCCCGCACGCAGAGAGCGGTTCATTCGGATTGTCCCGGGAAGTCCTTCAAGGCCGCGCCACCATCGCGGACCCCGAGGGCCATCGCAAGGCGCTCTCCCGACGCAGATGTGGCGGAGCCTTAGGAACCATCGGGGCGGCCGTACGATCAGAGGTGGAGCGCACGGGAGATTTCGCCATGTCCATGGACTTCGAGAACGATAACGCGTCCGGCCTGCGGCCGCTCGCCGTGGTGACCGGCGGCTCCAAAGGCATCGGCTTCGAACTGGCGCGGGAGTTCGCCGAGCATGGCTACGATCTGGTGATCTGCGCCGAGGATGTGGGCGTCCTCGGCGAGGCGGCGCAAGCGCTGAGCGGCCTTGGCCCCGACGCGGGATCGCAGGTGCGCACCGTCTCCGCCGATCTCTCCACCTACGAGGGCGTTGAACAACTCGCCGGAGAGCTGCAGGCCCTCGGCCGCCCCATCGACGTGCTGGCCGCCAACGCGGGGGTCGGCGTCGGCGGCGACTTCGCCCGCGAGACCGACCTCGACGACGAACTGCACATGATCGAGCTGAACGTCAGCGGCCAGGTGCATCTGATAAAGCGCGTTGTCCGCGAGATGGTGGAGCGCGACCGCGGCCAGATCCTGATCACCTCCTCGATCGCCGGCGTGCTACCGGGCCCTCGCGAGGCGGTCTATGCCGCGACCAAAGCGTTCCTGCGCTCGTTCGGGCACGCGCTGCGCAACGAACTCTCGGACACCGGCGTCGGCGTCACCGTCCTGATGCCCGGGCCGACCGAGACCGAATTCTTCGAGCGCGCCGGGCTCGAGGACACGCGGGCAGGGCAGATGAACAAGGACGATCCCGCGATGGTCGCCAAGGCCGCCTTCCACGCGCTGGAGCATGACCGCGCCCAGGTCGTCGCCGGGGTGAAGAACAAGGTCCAGGTGGGTATGGCCGCCGCGATGCCTGACACCGCCAAGGCCGCTTTCCACGGCGAGATGACCAAGCCGGCCAAGGAATAGCGCCGGCGAGGCCGCTCGCGTCGGCGGCCAAGACGGCCTACATGGAGGCGATGCACGTCGCCCGTTTCGAAGCGCCGGCGGACGGAGGTCCGCGCCTGCCGCCCCACCGCGAGCAGCCGGAACGCCGCCGGACGCCGGAGCCGGTATTCAACGCGCCGTGGATCGTGCTGTTGCTCACCGCCGTCCTCATCGGCGGCTATGCCTTCCAGAGCCGTTTCCCGCTGCCGGCCGTGGCCATGTCCTACGCCTTCTCTCCGGCGCTGCTGGAGGAGGGCCGATGGGAGCGGCTGTTCACCGCGCTCTTCCTTCATGGCAACTGGACGCATGTGCTGATGAACGCCGGCTTCTGCCTCGCCTTCGGCACGCCCGTCGGCCGGTACTTCGGCGGTCGCCTCTCCGGCGCGGCGTTGTTCATGCTCTTCTATCTGACGTGCGGCGCGCTCTCGAGCCTCGGCTATGTGGCGCTTCATCCCGGCGAGCAAAGCGCGCTTCTGGGCGCCTCGGGGGCGGTGTCGGGGCTGATGGGCGGAGCCGCACGGCTGATGGCGGGCCATGGTCGACCGGGGCCGATCCTCTCGCGCACCGTGCTGGGCATGGGCGGCGTATGGTTCGCGATCAACGCAGTGATCGGCCTGCTGGGCTCGGGCCTGCTGCCGGGAGCTGAGAGCGCGGCGGTGGCGTGGGAAGCGCACATCGCCGGCTTCATCGCAGGCGTCCTGCTGTTCGGTCCCTTCGCCTGGATCGCCCGCCGGACCTAGGTGCCCGCTTCACGCGTGCGTGAGACCGCAGGTTGCAGCGTTGAACCCTGGCACGTTCTGAGCAACGGTGTTCTCCCAGTAACGGATGGGAGAGACCCGATGTTGGTCTCACAGATACTCCGGACCAAGGGCGACAGCGTGTTCACCACGCGGCCGGGCGAGACGCTCGCGGCCGTCGCCGAACTGCTCCATTCCAGGAACGTTGGCGCCCTCGTCGTCATGGACGCCGAGCGCGTGGTGGGCATCGTCTCCGAACGGGACGTCGTCCGCGCCGTGGCCGAGGATGGCCCACGGGCGCTGGAGCGGCCGGTGTCCGACTACATGACCGCGAATGTGCTGTTCGCCGAGCCCGGCGAGACGGTCGACGGCCTGCTGGGCCGGATGACCGATCGCCGGATCCGCCACCTGCCGGTCTGCAAGGCCGAGCGCCTGGTCGGGATCGTCTCGATCGGCGACCTGGTGAAGTCGAAGATTTCCGAGGTGGAGGCCGAGGCCGACGGCCTGAAGGCCTACATCGCCGCCAGTTAGGAGATACCCTCCGAGCGAGGGCTGGAAGCCGGCTGCCCGCCGGCGAAAGGGCGAGGAAGACGCAAAGCGCGCCTTCCTCGCCCGTTTTCGTTGTTAGCTCAGCAGCGGGTGAGGGGATTCGGCTGCGCCCGTCCGGGCCGCGTCCGCCAGGGTGTAGGCCTCGAGCACGTCGGCGGTGGCGTCGCGGGCGCGGGCCAGCGCCTCGCGCAGCGTGCAGGTCTCCAGGTCCGGACAGTCGGCGCACTTGCGGAAGCCGAGTCGCGGCGAGACACAGGGCGCCAGCGCCAGGGGACCATCGATGACCCGAATGATCTCGGCGAAGGCGATCTCGCGGGGGGGACGCGCCAGGGTGTAGCCGCCGAACTTGCCGCGGCGGCTGACCACGATCTGGTTGCGGGACAGCTCCAGGAGGATCGCCTCCAGGAACTTGCGCGGCGCGCCCGCCCGCGTGGAAAGCTCGCCGGCCGAGAGCTGGGCGCCGTCGCCCCGGGCGAGCTCGACGAGCGCGCGCAACGCATACTTGGCCTTCTGCGACAGCATCCCGGTGGCGCCTCCCTATAAGAGAGAGGGTTTGTGACGGGCGCGGGCCGCCGGCGCAAGGAAGGCGCCGCGAGCGTCCGCCGCGCCAGGCCGCCGCACCCCCTTATAAGACGAGGCCGCAGCCCCATCTGTGAGCCTCTGGCGGCAGGGCTCCCGACCTCCCGATATCAACGCTCTTCCGAAAGTTTTCGGAACGCTGTTGACGGGGCTCCGGGGGCCAACTAGATAGCCGCCTCCCGCTCGGGGGCGGGCCGATGAAGAGACGAGAACGAGAACCTAAGTTCTTGAAATCGCTCTGCTAATCGACCTATCTCCGAGCATCGGCCGCAGCGCCGGAACAGGATGGAAGCTTCCGCTTCCGGAACGTTTCGGAGCTGTTCGACCCGAAGAAGCGGACGTGTCCGTGGATCGGT
>NZ_JBMSDS010000003.1:172500-722989 GCF_049445735.1 Phenylobacterium sp. VNQ135
TGAGCGGACCGCTTCAGGGCCTGTAGCTCAGTTGGTTAGAGCACACGCCTGATAAGCGTGAGGTCGGCAGTTCGAGTCTGCCTGGGCCCACCACACTTTATCCATTGTGTGACCCTCGGGCGGGCGAGACAGAGATCGATGACGGCTCCCAGCTGCGGCCGGCCTCTAGTGATTAGGGGCCATAGCTCAGTTGGTAGAGCGCGTGCTTTGCAAGCATGAGGTCGTCGGTTCGATCCCGTCTGGCTCCACCATTCCCGCGCGATCGCGGAAAGCAACGAGTTTCCGTCCTTCTCATCGAGAAGCGACGGCATCTGACATCGTGAATTGAAGGGTTCATCCGCCCCACCCCTGGGGTTCGAGGATGGATCCGAGATGACATCATCATCAAAGCAAAGACAAAGCGCATGTGTGGGCGCTGTCCGGGTTTCGTACCTCGGCCGGCATCTGTCCCCACGCATGAGTTTTGCTGAGAACGATCAAGCGCATAAGGGCTTCTGACGGATGCCTTGGCACTGAGAGGCGATGAAGGACGTGGCACGCTGCGATAAGATCCGGGGAGGCGCGAGCACCCTTTGATCCGGATATTTCCGAATGGGGAAACCCACCTTTACGGTCTGCGAATGTGAACTTCAGCTCCGGCTGAGGTTCTGGTTCGTAGGTCGTTCAAAGGTACATTGACCTGAATACATAGGGTTCAATGAGCGAACCCGGGGAACTGAAACATCTCAGTACCCGGAGGAAAGGACATCAACCGAGACTCCCGTAGTAGTGGCGAGCGAACCGGGACCAGGCCAGTGCTGTCGTGACATAAAGCCGAACGACTTGGAAAGGTCGGCCATAGCGGGTGATAGCCCCGTAGGCGTCAATTAGCGACAGACTCGAGTAGGGCGGGACACGTGAAATCCTGTCTGAACATGGGGGGACCATCCTCCAAGCCTAAGTACTCCTCAGTGACCGATAGTGAACAAGTACCGTGAGGGAAAGGTGAAAAGCACCCCGACGAGGGGAGTGAAATAGAACCTGAAATCGGAAGCCTACAAGCAGTCGGAGCCACCACGCGTGGTGACGGCGTACCTTTTGTATAATGGGTCAGCGACTTCATGTGCCGTGCAAGCTTAAGCCGTTAGGTGTAGGCGCAGCGAAAGCGAGTCTGAATAGGGCGATTAAGTACGTCGCATGACGACCCGAAACCAGGTGATCTATCCATGAGCAGGTTGAAGGCTGGGTAACACCAGCTGGAGGACCGAACCCGTGCCCGTTGAAAAGGTCTGGGATGACTTGTGGATAGGGGTGAAAGGCCAATCAAACCTGGACATAGCTGGTTCTCCGCGAAATCTATTTAGGTAGAGCGTCAGACGAATTCCTTGGGGGGTAGAGCACTGGATGGATGCGGGCGGCGCGAGCTGTACCAATTCTAACCAAACTCCGAATACCCAAGAGAACTATCTGGCAGACACACGGCGGGTGCTAACGTCCGTCGTGAAAAGGGAAACAACCCTAACCATCATCTAAGGCCCCCAAGTACTGGCTAAGTGGGAAACGATGTGGGATTGCTTTGACAACCAGGATGTTGGCTTAGAAGCAGCCATCATTTAAAGAAAGCGTAACAGCTCACTGGTCAAGCGATCCTGCGCGGAAAATGTAACGGGGCTCAAGCCAGTCGCCGAAGGTATGGGTGTGCGTAAGCACGCGGTAGCGGAGCGTTCCGTAAGCCTGTGAAGGTCAGTCGTGAGGCTGGCTGGAGGTATCGGAAGTGAGAATGCTGACATGAGTAGCGACAAAGAGTGTGAGAGACACTCTCGCCGAAAGTCCAAGGGTTCCTGCGTAAAGTTAATCTGCGCAGGGTTAGCCGGCCCCTAAGGCGAGGCCGAAAGGCGTAGTCGATGGGAACCAGGTAAATATTCCTGGGCCAGTTGGAAGTGACGAATGACGTAAATTGTCAGGGCTTATTGGATTGCTCCTGGCAGTGAAGTTGTTCCTGGAAATAACTCCAACAGAGACCGTACCCGAAACCGACACAGGTGGACAGGTAGAGCATACCAAGGCGCTTGAGAGAACTATGCTGAAGGAACTCGGCAAATTGCACGCGTAACTTCGGGATAAGCGTGACTCACCTTGCGCAAGCAAGACTGAGTGGCACAGGCCAGGGGGTAGCGACTGTTTATCAAAAACACAGGGCTCTGCGAAACCGTAAGGTGACGTATAGGGTCTGACGCCTGCCCGGTGCCGGAAGGTTAAAAGGAGGGGTGCAAGCTCCGAATTGAAGCCCCGGTAAACGGCGGCCGTAACTATAACGGTCCTAAGGTAGCGAAATTCCTTGTCGGGTAAGTTCCGACCTGCACGAATGGCGTAACGACTTCCCCACTGTCTCCAGCATAGGCTCAGCGAAATTGAATTCCCCGTGAAGATGCGGGGTTCCCGCGGTTAGACGGAAAGACCCTATGAACCTTTACTGCAGCTTCGCTTTGGCGTTAGCGGCAACATGTGTAGGATAGGTGGGAGGCTATGAAACCGGGGCGCCAGCTCTGGTGGAGCCAACCTTGAAATACCACCCTTGTTGCCGCTGACGTCTAACCGAGGTCCGTTATCCGGATCCGGGACATAGCGTGGCGGGCAGTTTGACTGGGGCGGTCGCCTCCCAAAGTGTAACGGAGGCGCGCGATGGTGGGCTCAGAGCGGTCGGAAATCGCTCGTCGAGTGCAATGGCATAAGCCCGCCTGACTGAGAGACTGACAAGTCGATCAGAGACGAAAGTCGGCCATAGTGATCCGGTGGTTCTGCATGGAAGGGCCATCGCTCAACGGATAAAAGGTACTCTAGGGATAACAGGCTGATTTTGCCCAAGCGTCCACAGCGACGGCAAAGTTTGGCACCTCGATGTCGGCTCATCACATCCTGGGGCTGGAGCAGGTCCCAAGGGTTCGGCTGTTCGCCGATTAAAGTGGTACGTGAGCTGGGTTCAGAACGTCGTGAGACAGTTTGGTCCCTATCTGCCGTGGGTGTACGAAGCTTGAGAGGATCTGTCCCTAGTACGAGAGGACCGGGATGGACACACCTCTGGTGGACCTGTCGTGGCGCCAGCCGCGCAGCAGGGTAGCTAAGTGTGGAATAGATAACCGCTGAAAGCATCTAAGCGGGAAACTAACCTCAAAACAAGGCTTCGCTGAGAGCCGTGGTAGACCACCACGTTGATAGGCCAGATGTGGAAGTGCGGCGACGCATGGAGCTTACTGGTACTAATCGCTCGATCGGCTTGATCGTTCTTATCAAAACTCATGAGAGCTTCGTCTTTGCTCTCGATGTCATCTCGACAACGCATCCGCTTCGTTGACCTGGTGGCTATGCCGAGAGGTCCCCACCCGATCCCATTCCGAACTCGGTCGTTAAGCCTCTCAGGGCCGATGGTACTTCGTCTTAAGGCGCGGGAGAGTAGGTCGCCGCCAGGTCTACCAAGCGGATGCAGATCCAGAACCCTTCAGATCACGATCACTACGTACCGGCTTTGCCGCGGGGTGGAGCAGCCCGGTAGCTCGTCAGGCTCATAACCTGAAGGTCACAGGTTCAAATCCTGTCCCCGCACCCAAAGTTCTCAAGAACGCCGTCCTTCGGGGCGGCGTTTTTGCGTTTGGGGCTGCCGCCGACATCTGACGCAGCCCTCCGCCTTCCGCGGCCTCGCAGCGCCGACGAGCCGCAGGCGCATTACCGCGAATTATCTTGGACTTCATGCGCCGGCGGGACAGAACGGGCCCATGGCGCGGCGCTGGGGGGTGTCGCTACCTCGGAGCTTGAGCGCACGTGATCGGCCTCGCTGTCGCCGCCAACCTGGTCGTCGCCCAGGCGCCGGAACTTCCCCGTCTGCCGGAGATCCGGCGCGATCCGCAGGTGACCTATGTGGACCGCTCGGGGGCGGTGATCGGCGTTCGCGGCGGCCGCTACGCTCCGCCGGTCGACCTCGGCCGGATCCCGGCCTATGTGCCCGCCGCCTTCGTCGCCATCGAGGACCGCCGCTTCTACGAGCACAACGGCGTCGACGCTCGCGGCATCGCCCGGGCCGTGGTGGTGGCCATCGACAAGGGCCGCGCGACCCAAGGCGCCTCGACCATCACCCAGCAGCTCGCGCGGAACCTCTTCCTCAGCCAGGACCGCACGCTGGAGCGCAAGGCGACCGAGATCGCCTACGCCCTGCAGCTGGAGCGCGCCTATAGCAAGAAGCAGATCCTCGCGCTCTACCTCAGCCGGGTCTACTACGGCTCGGGCGCCTACGGCCTCGAGGCGGCGTCGCAGCGCTATTTCAACAAGCCGGCCTCGCGCCTGACGATCCGCGAAGCCGCCATCCTGGCTGGCGTCCTGAAGTCGCCGACCAACTACAATCCTGCCGAGCAGACGGAAGCCGCGATGGCGCGCTCCAAGCTGGTGCTGGACGCCATGGTCGAAACCGGCGCCATCACGCCCGCCCAGCGCGCCAAGGCCCTCGCCGAGACGCCCCGCATCTGGAAGACCGCGCCAAACGCGGCGGCCCAGTACTTCATCGACTGGATCGACGACCAGGTGAAGCCGGTGGCCGGGAAGGTGCGCCAGGACGTGATCGTCGAGACCACCCTCGACCTGGCCATGGAACAGGCCGCCTTCGACGCCGCCCGCAACACGGTCGCCCGCCACAAGGCCCAGCGGGCCGAGCAGGCGGCCGTGGTGGCGGTGGACGGCGTCGGCCGCGTCCGCGTGATGGTCGGCGGAACCGACTATGTCCGCGCGCCGTACAATCGCGCGGCCAGCGCGAAGCGCCAGGCGGGCTCCGCCTGGAAGCCGTTCGTCTATCTGACGGCGCTGGAGCAGGGGCGCACGCCCGACCTGCCCGTCGTCGACGAGCCGGTCACCATCTCTGGCTGGACGCCTGCCAACTACTCCGAGAGCTTCCTCGGTCCGCTCACCCTCGAGCAGGCGCTCGCCCAGTCGGTGAACACCGTGGCCGCACGTCTGGCCGATGAGGTCGGTCGCCAGAACGTCGCCGCCACCGCGCGCCGGGTCGGCATCGTGTCCAGCGTCAACATCGATCCGGCGATGGCGCTGGGAACCACTCTCGTGACGCCGCTGGAGATGACCCAGGCCTACGCGGCCTTCGCGAACGGCGGCAATCGGGTGCAGGCCTATGGCGTGGAGCGCATCCGCACACGCGCGGGCGTGACGCTCTACCAGAAGAAGCCGGCGGCGCCGGTCCCGGCCATCGCCAATCCGCCGCTGAGCGACCTCAACCGCATGCTGCGCACGGCGGTGATCTCCGGCACCGGCAAGGGCGCGGCGATGCCCGGCTATGACCTGGCGGGCAAGACCGGCACGACCTCGGACTACAAGGACGCCTGGTTCTGCGGCTACACGGGCGGCTTCGCCTCCTGCGCCTGGATGGGCCGCGACGACAACAGCCCGATGGCCCGCATCGCCGGCGGCGGCGCCCCGGCCGAGCTGTGGCGCGGCTTTATGGCGAGCGCCCTGAAGCGGCTCCCGAAGCAGCAGATCCCGTTCGGCCCGGCGGTCACACCGCCACCGCCCCCGGTGGAGCCGGCGCTGACGCCCGCCGCCGAACCGCAGGCGCCCTTGCCCGCGGAGACCGCCCCCGGCTAGCCTCGGTCGGGGAGGCTTGAGCCATGCACAGAATGTGGATCGCAGGCGGCGTGCTGGCGCTGGGCCTCGCCGGCGCAGCGGCGGCGCAGTCGACGGTCGCCGACCTCATGAAGCATGAGATCAATCCGGCGGCGCTAGCCTTCTGGGCGGCCGGCAACGATCCCCCGGAGAACGAAACGCCTCAGGCGGCGCAGGCCCGATGGCGGGCCGCCGAGGCTGCGGCGGACACGCTCAGGAGGCAAGGGCTACGGCTGCAGGCGGCGCCCTACGCGCGGTCTCCCCAATGGTCCGGATTCGCCAGGCAGATGGCCGACGCCGCCGCTTCGGCGGAAGGCGCCATCCGAGACCGCAACGCCGAAGCGGCGTTCGAAGCCGGCGGACGGCTCTACGATTCCTGCGACGGCTGCCACAAGGCCTATCCCCCGCCCAAAAGGTGAAGCCCGCGGACCCGCGCCACACGAGCGCCGCGATGCTCGGTCAATCGGGCGACATGCGCAGCCTGTTCCTCCTCGCCGCAATCGCGTCTGCGGTCCCCGCCGCGGCCTTGGCCGATCCGCAGACGGAGGCGCGCTCGGCCGTCGGCGCCTGCATCTCCGCCATCGCGGATGGCGCGCCGGTCGCCGACCAGATCAAGGGCGAGTTCGTCGAGATCCGTCGCGAGAAGGAGCCGGAGACCTGCACGGTCACGGTCACGGGCGGGGAGCCTGCCGCGGTGCGGGCCGGCGTGCTGGACGCGCTCGCCAAGCGCAAGGAGCGGTTCTCGCCCGCCAAGACCCGCTGGGACGCCGGCGCCTTCGCGAGCCGCGAGGCCTTCTGCAACATGCCCGCGGGACGCGCCTTCAACGTCATCGTCTCGACGGCCAAGCCGGGCGAGCCTCTCGTGCTGACCGCCACGGTCCTCGAGGCCAAGGAACGCGACGTCCGCTGCGACCGCGACGAAGGCCTGCAGAAGCCGGCGGCGGGTTAGGCGTTCCGGGCCATCAGGCCGCCGTCCACGGGGATCGTCGCACCCGTGATGTAGGAGGCCGCCGGCAGGCAGAGGCTGAGCGTCATGTGCGCCACCTCCTCGGGCCGGCCGTAGCGGCGCAGGGCCGTCCGCCGCTTGGCGAAGGTCTGGCGATCCTCCTCGGCGAGGCCCTGGGTCATGCCGGTGAGGATCGGTCCCGGGCAGATGCAGTTGACGGTGATCCCCTCGGGACCGAGCTCCACGGCCAGCGCCCGCGTGAGACCGGTGACGCCGGCCTTCGCCGCGGCATAGGGGCTGTCCCGCGACGTCGCGCCCAAGGCTTCGGTGGAGGCGATGTTGACGATCCGCGCGCTCTCCGACTTCCGCAGCCAGGGCAGGGCTGCGCGCACCATGCGCTGCTGGGCGGTGAGCAGGATGCCCATCGCCCGATGCCAGACCTCATCGTAGTCGTCCGAGCCGATCGGCGAGAACGCCGAGATACCGGCGTTGTTGACCAGGATGTCCAGCCCGCCGAACCGCTGGGCGACGGCGGCCGTCACCTGGCGGATCGCCTCCGGATCCGAGACGTCCAGCGGCCAGGCCTCGGCGCTGCCGCCTCCGGCGCGGATCGCCTCAGCGACCGCCTGGGCGCCGGCGGCCGAGACATCCGTGACCGCCACATGCGCGCCCTCGGCGGCGAAGACCTCGGCGGTGGCCTTGCCCATGCCCGAGGCGGCGCCGGTGATCATCGCCACCAGACCTTGCACCGACCGGCCGCTCACAGCGAAAGCCCTCCATCCACGATAAGCGTCTGTCCGACCACATAGCCCGCGAGCGGCGAAGCCAGCAGCAACGCGGCGCCCGCCATGTCCTGCGGCGTGCCCATTCGGCCGAGCGGGATGGAGCGCAGCGCACCGGCCAGCCGGTCGGGATGCTCCGTCGTGACCTTGGTGAGCTTCGTGTCCACCAGCCCGGGCGCGAGGCCGACCACCCGGATGCCCTCGGGCGCCCAGGCTTCGCCGAGCGTCTTGGTCAGGCTGACGGCGCCCGCCTTGGAGGCCGCATAGGCCGGGTTGCCACGGTTGGATTTGAAGCCTGAGACCGAGCTCACGATGATGATGACGCCGTGACGGGCCGCCAGCACGCTTCGGAACTTCCGGGCGCAGTCCATCAGGCTGTCCAGGTTGACCGCCATTACCCGGTCCCAGCCTTCCGGCTCGAACTCGCCGCGGCGATAGACGACCGTGCCCTGGCACAGCACCAGGACGTCCAGCGGATCGATGCCAGGCGCGGCGTCGATCCGGGCGCGATCGCCGACGTCCACACAGGCATAGCTCAGCCCGGCGAGATCGGAGCCCTCCACGCCGGCGTAGTCTTCGGCCCTGGCCCGGGTGCCCCAGACGTGCACGGCGGCGCCGCGTTCCCGGAAGCCGTGGGCGACGCCGTTCCCTATGCCGCTGGAGCCGCCCACCACCAGCACGGTCTTGCCGCTGAAGTCGAGATCGCCCGGCACGCTGTTCCTCCCGTTTTCCGCATGCTTGCACGGGGAAGGCGGCGGTCAATGCTGACGCCCCGTCAGTCTTGCCAGCGGTCCCGCGCCGGGGAAGCATGGCGGAACGCCCTGCAGAGGGACCGAGGAAACACGCCCATGCCCGAGTTTCGCATGGTGGACGCAGGCGCGGTGCGCATCCGCTGCGCCGTGGAAGGCGAGGGGCCGCTCGTGCTCATGGTCCACGGCTTCCCCGAGAGCTGGTTCTCCTGGCGCCACCAGATCGGCCCCATCGCCGAAGCGGGCTTCACCGCCGCCGCCATCGATGTCCGCGGCTACGGCGGGTCGGACAAGCCGCAGTCGGTCGAAGCCTACGCCATGCAGCATCTGACGGCGGACGTCGCGGGGGTCGCCGAGGCGCTGGCGCCAGGCCAGCCCGTCGTCCTGATCGGCCACGACTGGGGCGCCCCCATCGTCTGGAACACGGCGCTGACCCGGCCGGGGCAGGTGCGGGCGGTCGCCGGCCTGTCGGTGCCGTACCTGGGCGTGCCGAGCCGCCCCTTCACCGAGGTGTTCGATACGCTGTTCACCCGGCGAGGCCGCTTCTTCTACCAGGCCTGGTTCCAGAACGTCGGGCCGCCCGAGGCGGAGGCCGAGCGCGACGTGCGCGGTTTCCTGCGCAAGTTCTACTACGCCATCTCGGGCGACGCCCCGCCGGGCGCCTGGCCGATGAAGCCGGCGGGCGCGACGCTGCTGGAAGGGCTCATCGACCCCGACCCGTTCCCGTCCTGGCTGACCGAGAACGAGCTCGACTATTACGAGGCCGAGTTCCGGGAATCGGGCTTCTTCGGTCCCATCAGCCGCTACCGGAACCATGAACGCGACTTCGAGTGGCTGCAGGGCTTCAAGGATCGGGTCATCGAGCAGCCGGCCCTGTTCATCGGCGGGACCAAGGACCCGGCGAGCACCGCCTTCGGCGGCGTGTCGGATCCGGTCGCCGCCATGCGGCCGCACGCGCCGAACCTCACCGCCGGCCACATGCTGGAGGGCTGCGGGCACTGGACGCAGCAGGAACGGCCCGACGCCGTCACCGACATCCTCGTCGACTGGCTCAAGCGCCTCTAGACCATGCCGAACGACCGCCGGGAGGGCTCCGCCCCATGATCGAACCCAGGATCCAGCTCTGGCATTGCCCCGACGCCCGGTCCTTCCGCCCGCTGTGGGCCCTGGAGGAACTGGGCCTCGAGTACGAGCTGCACATCCTGCCGTTCCCGCCGCGCGTACGGGCGCCGGAGTACCTGGAGGTCAATCCGCTCGGCACTATTCCGGCGCTGAAGGACGGCGACACGTTCATGAGCGAGTCCGCGGCCATCGTGCAGTACCTGGTCACGCGCTACGGACCGAGCGACCTCGCCGTGGCGCCCGACGATCCGGCCTACGGCGCGTGGCTCAACTGGCTGCATTTCGGCGAGGCGACGCTGACCTTCCCGCAGACCATCGTGCTGCGCTACTCGACCTTCGAGAAGGGCCGCGCCGACCAGGCCGCCGAGGACTACGCGAAGTGGTTCCTGAGCCGGCTGCGCCACGTCGACCGCGCTCTGGCGGCCGGCGACTGGCTCTGCGCCGGGCGCTTCACCGCCGCGGACATCTCGGTGGGCTACGCGCTGCTGCTCGCCAATCATCTCAAGCTGTCCGAGAAATTCCCGGCGGCCGTCGCCGCCTACTGGGAACGGCTGAAGGCCAGGCCCGCCTTCCAGGCCGCCAAGCGCGCCCAGAAGATCGACCTCGCCGAGGCGCTGTCCTCGTGAGCCTTACGTGGGGTCGCGCTTGCCCGGCCTCGCGGTTCGCATAGGGTTTTCCTCACAAGAAGAAGAGACGGAGGAAGCCATGAGCCCTGCGGACGACGCCGGCGCCGCCATCCAGGCGCCGCCGCCCTTCAAGCCGCTGCCGCAGAAGGCGCCGGACATCAGCGTCGAGCGGCGCGCCGACGGCTCGTACATCATCCGTTCCAACCATCCGCCGGGCGAGGGCCCACGCTCGATCCCCCACCTGCTGGCCGAGAAGGCTGCCGAGCACCCCGACCGACCCTTCATCCTCCAGCGTGCGCCAGGCCATGGCCCCTGGGGTGGCGTCACCTACGGCGAAGCCAAGCGGGCGGCCGACGGCGTGGCCCAGTGGCTGCTGGACCGGGGCCTGACCAGCGCCGACAGCGTCATGGTGCTCTCGGGCAACGCGGTGGAGCACGCGCTCGTCATGCTGGGCTGCTACACCGCCGGTGTCCCGGTGGCGCCGATCAGCCCCGCCTACAGCCTCATGTCCGCCGACCACGCCAAGCTGAAGCACTGCTTCGCGACCGTGAAGCCGAAGGTGGTGTTCGCCCAGTCGAGCGAGACGTTCGCCCGCGCGTTCGAAACCCTGCGCGGGCTGGATCCGGGCCTGGCGTTCGTCACCGTCGACGGCGGGAACGGCACGATTGCGCTGTCCGAGCTGACGAGCACGGAGCCTGGCCGCGACGTGGAGGAGGCGCGCGAGCGCCTGACCCATTCCACGGTCGCCAAGTACCTGTTCACCTCCGGCTCGACCGGCATGCCCAAGGGCGTCCCGCAGACGCACGGCATGTTCGCAGGCGTCATTGCCGGCCAGGAAGGACTGCGCGACGAAGCGCCCGATCCGGACAATCCGCCCAAGTCGCTGGAGTGGATGCCCTGGAGCCACATCTCGGCGGGCAACATCGCCTTCAACGGCAACCTCTGGGCGGGCGGCACACTGCACCTCGACGAGGGCAAGCCGATCCCCGGCATGTTCGAGACGACGATCAAGAACCTCTACGACGTCTCGCCGATGGTGTTCGGCTCGGCGCCGGTCGCCTTCGGCATGCTGGCCGAGGCGATGGAGCGCGATCCCGAGCTCCGCCGCAGCTTCTTCAGGAACATGCGCTACATGGGCTATGGCGGCGCGACGCTGTCCAACGACCTCTACGACCGGCTGCAGGCCCTGGCGATCGCCGAAACCGGCATGCGCATGCCGATCACCACCATGTATGGCGCTACCGAGACCCAGGGGATCACGGTCGTGCACTGGATCACCGAGCGGGTCGGCCTCATCGGCCTGCCGCTGCCGGGCATCACGCTCAAGCTCACGCCGAACGGCTCGAAGTTCGAGGTCCGCGTGAAGGGCCCCACCGTCACCACCGGGTATCACAACGACCCGGAGAAGACCGCCCAGGCCTTCGACGAGGAAGGCTTCTACAAGCTGGGCGACGCCTGCCGCTTCGTGGATCCCGAGGACCCCGCGAAGGGCCTGGTGTTCGACGGCCGCGTCACGGAGGACTTCAAGCTGGACAGCGGCACATGGGTGTCCGTCGGCACGCTGCGGCCGGACCTCGTCGCCGCCTGCAGCCCCTATGTCTTCGACATGGTGATCGCGGGCCAGGACAAGCCGTTCATCGGCGCCCTCGTGTGGCCGGCCCCGGCGGCGCTCGCCAGCCTTGGCGACGATCCCCTGGCGAAGCTGGCCGAAGTGCTGAAGGCCCGCTTCGCCGAGTTCAACGCCACCGCCGGCGGCTCCTCACGGCGGGTAGGCCGCTTCGTCATCATGACCGAGCCGCCGTCCATCGACGCGGGCGAGATCACCGACAAGGGCTATGTGAACCAGCGCGCCACGCTGGAGCGCCGCCACGCCCTGGTGGAGGCGCTCTACGCCGAGCCCCCCGGAGACGGCGTGGTCGTCGTCTGACGATGTCCGAGATCGTCCTGCACCACTACGACACCTCGCCCTTCTCGGAGAAGGTGCGGGTGATGCTGGGCGTCAAGGGGCTGGCGTGGCGCTCGGTGATCCAGCCGGTGATCATGCCCAAGCCCGAGCTGATTCCGCTGACCGGCGGCTATCGCCGGATCCCGGTGATGCAGATCGGGGCCGACGTCTACTGCGACAGCCAGGTGATCCTCGCCGAGATCGAAGCGCGCCATCCCGAGCCGCCGGTGGTCCGCGGAGCCGACTGGGCCGTGAACCTGTGGGCGGACCGCCAGTGGTTCCAGGCCACCGTGGCGGTCGTCTTCGCCGAGCTGGGCGACGCCGTTCCCAAGGCCTTCATCGAAGATCGGGAGAAGCTCTCTGGCCGGCCGTTCGACATCGCCGCCATGAAGGCCGCCGCGCCGTACGCGCGGGCGCAGTGGCGGGCGTTCGCGGCCTGGCTCGAAGATGGCCTCGCCGGCGACGCCTTCCTTGGCGGCGGTTCCCCGTCTCTCGCCGACGTCGCGGCCTACATGAACGTCTGGTGGCTCTCCAGCGCCGCGCCACGGGCCGCCGAGGAACTGCTCTCGGGCTTCGAACGGGCCGAGGCCTGGCGCGCCCGCGTGGCGGGCCTTGGCCACGGCGACCGCAGCGAGATGTCGCCGGCCGAGGCGCTGGTCGTCGCAAGCCATGCCCTGGCTGCGCCGCCGCCGCCGTCCGAGGAGGACCCATCGGGCCTGAGGCCTGGCGATCGTGTCGTCGTCCAGGCCGACGACTATGGTCGCGATCCGGTCGCCGGCACGCTCGTGGCCCTGAACCGCAGCCGCGCCGTCGTCGCCCGCGAGTGCGGCGAGCTCGACATGCTGCATGTGCATTTCCCCCGCGCCGGCTATGTGCTGTCGCGGGCCTGAACGGAGGTTTCGATGAACGATCGGGTGACGGTGGATATCCAGGGCGGCGTCGCCGACGTGCGCCTGGTCCGGGCCGACAAGATGAATGCCCTCGATGGGGACATGTTCGCCGCGCTGATCGAGACGGGCGAGCGCCTGAAGACCGAACCAGGGGTCCGGGCTGTGGTGATTTCGGGCGAGGGGCGGGCGTTCTGCGCCGGCCTCGACATGGGCAACTTCCAGTCCATGGCCTCAGGCGAGCGCAAGGGCGGTCAGGGCACGGCGGGCGAGCTGCTGACGCCCAAGCGCACGCCCGGCGGGTCGAACCGCGCCCAGCATGCCTGCATGGTCTGGCGGGAAATCCCCGTGCCGGTGGTCGCCGCGGTGCATGGCGTCGCCTTCGGCGGCGGCTGTCAGCTCGCGCTCGGGGCCGACATCCGGCTGATCGCGCCGGACGCGCGCATGTCGGTGATGGAGATCAAGTGGGGCCTGGTGCCGGACATGGCCGGGCTCGTCCTGATGAAGGGCCTCGTCCGCGACGACGTCGCCCGCGAGCTGACCTATTCCGGCCGCATCGTCACCGGCGAGGAGGCCGTCGCCGTGGGTCTCGCCACCCGCGTGTCGCCGGATCCACGCGCCGAGGCGCTGGCCATGGCCCGGGAGATCGCCGGCCGCAATCCGCACGCCATCCAGGCCGGCAAGCGGCTGCTCAACCTGATGGGCCGCGGCGACCAGCACGAGGTGCTGCTGGAGGAGAGCCGCGAACAGGCGGCCCTGATCGGCTCGCCCAATCAGATCGAGGCCGTGATGGCCAACCTGCAGAAGCGCGAACCGAACTTCACCGACGTCACGCCGGCGAAGGTGGAAGCGTAGGGAAGAGACCGCGGGCGGAGGCTCGGCCGTCCGCCCGCAGCGCCCCTTGAAGGCTTACCGCGCCGCGATTCGGGTGGGGAGCGCGGCCAGGGCGGGATCGCCGCTTTGGGCGGCCACGTGCTCCAGCGTGGCCTTCACGCAACCGGCCATCATCTCGCGCTGGAAGCTCGAGCCGACCGTGGCGCGCGAGCAGACGGTCTTGGCCGCCTTCAGGATGTCCTTCTGGACCTGCTCGGAGCTCTTGCCGGCGGTGGCGACGCGCATCGATTGCGCGCTGGCGGGAGCCGCGACGAGGGCCGCGACGGCGGCGAGGGTGAGAATGCGGATCATTGGGTTCGTTCCGGGATCAGGGTTTGCGACAACCCCTTTCCGGCGTTCCTCGCGAGGCGGGGCCGGCGACTGATGCCCGGCTCTTCACGCCTGCATCCAGATTGATTCCCACGGATTGCTTTCGACGCAAGTGCGATATTGCGCTGCAGCATCATCACCTGGTCGGACTGCCTAGTCCGGCGTCATCCGCGCCCGATATAGGGCATCTTCGTCGCCATGACGGTCATGAACTGGACGTTCGCCTCCAGCGGCAGGCCGGCCATGTACAGCACCGCCTCGGCGACATGATTCACGTCCAGATAGGGCTCTGGCCTCACCGAGCCGTCGGCCTGTAGCGCGCCCTGACCCATGGCGCGCGTCATCGGCGTTTCGGCGTTGCCGATGTCGATCTGGCCGCAGGCGATGTCGTAGGCGCGGCCGTCGAGCGAGGTGGCGCGGGTCAGGCCCGTCATGGCGCTCTTGGTCGCGGTATAGGCGATGCTAAGCGGCCGCGGCGCATGGGCGGCGATGGAGCCGTTGTTGATGATCCGGCCGCCGCGCGGGTCCTGGTCCTTCATCAGCCGGAACGCGGCCCGCGTGCAGAGGAAGGCGCCGGTGAGGTTCACGTCCACCACCCGCTTCCAGTCGGAGAGCGCGTGATCCTCGATCGGCACAGGCCGTGCGCCGGAACCGGCGTTGTTGAACAGCAGGTCCAGGCGGCCGAACAGCGACGTCGTGGCGGCGAAGAGATCGTCGACCGCCGCCTCGTCGGCGACGTCGGTCGGGACCACGAGCGACTCGCCTGCGGCCAGGCTCGCAGTCTCCTCCAGGGCCTCCGCCCGGCGACCGCCCAGCGCCACCTTCCAGCCGGCGTCGAGTAGCGCCACGGACACAGCCCGGCCGATACCGCTGCCCGCCCCCGTGACAATCGCGACCTTCTCCATTGCGCTCTCTCCTCCGTGTGACTAGCCCAGGGTAGCCAACGGCCCCGCCGTACCAAAATTTCGAGGAAACATGGCCGACCTGCCGCCCCCCGCTCCGCAAGTGGAAGCCGTCGTCGTCCACGCGCCGCGGCTCGCGCCGCTGGGCGGCGAGGCGGCGTTCAGCGCCGTGCAGATCGGACCCGAGGCGCTGAAGGTCGAGCCCCGCCTCGATGAGGCGCTGAAGACCGCCCCCGGCGTGTCGCTGTTCCGCCGCACGGGCAGCGGCGCGGCCAATCCCACCACCCAGGGACTCTCGCTCCGCGCCATCGCGCCGTCGGGGGCAGGCCGGGCGCTGGTGACGCTGGACGGCGCGCCGCAGAACGATCCCTTCGGCGGCTGGGTGATCTGGAGCGCGCTGCCGCCCGAGGGCCTGGACGGCGCGACGGTGGTGCGCGGGGCGGGCGCGGGCCCCTATGGCGCCGGCGCGCTGACCGGCGTCGTGGCGTTGCAGGAGCGCGGCGCCCAGGACGGCTGGGCCGCGCTCGACCTCTCGGCCGGTGAACGCGACAGCTATCGGGCGGCCATCGCCGGCGGGACCGAGAGCCTCCTGCTGACCGCGGCGGCGTCCAAGACGGACGGCTACTATGCCGTGCGCGGCCCCCGGCGCGGGGCGGCGGACGAGCGGGTGTCGCTGGAGGACGTGTCCGGCGCGATCCGCGCCCAGCACGAGTTCGGCGGAGTCCAGGCCGCGGCGCGGATCGCGGCCTTCCGCGAGATCCGCGGCGCAGGCCTCGTCGGCGCCCGGTCCATCGCTTCAGGCCAGTCGGCGACCCTCACCCTGGCGCGTCCGGCGGAGGAGGGCGTCGGCGGCTGGCGGCTGCAGGCCTGGTTGCGCGAAAGCGACCTGAAGAACAGCTCGGCCGCCGTCGCGGCGGGCCGAACGGGCACGACGCCTGCCAACGACCAGTACAAGACTCCGGCCGATGGCTATGGCCTGAACGCCGCCGTCCAGGGCCGTATGGACGCGATCAACTGGGAGCTGGGCGCCGACGCCCGCTGGACAGACGGCAAGGTCCGCGAGCGCTTCCGCTTCATGAACGGCGCCTTCACGCGCGACCGCGAGGCCGGCGGCGAGACCTTCGTGGCGGGCGCCTACCTCGAAGCGGCATACGACCAGGGCCCGTGGATCGTCACCGGCGGCGTGCGGATCGACCGCTCCAAGTCCAGCGACGCGATCCGCCGGGAAGTGGATATCGCCACCGGCGCGGTCACCCTCGACCAGCGGCCGGAGGGCTCGTCCGAGACGACTCCGACGGCGCGCCTGGGCGTCCGTTACGATCTGGCCGACGGCCGCTACGTCCGCGCCGCGGGCTACGCCGCCTTCCGGCCGCCGACGCTGAACGAGCTGCACCGGCCGTTCCGGGTCGGCAACGATATCACCGAGGCAAACCCGGCGCTCCAGCCGGAGACCCTGCAGGGGATCGAGGCCGGCGTCGGCGGGGAGGGCGCGGTGAACTGGGGCGCGACCCTCTTCTGGAACCGCATCAAGGATCCCATCGCCAACGTCACCATCGGCATCGGCCCCGGCACCTTCCCGACGGCGGGCTTCGTGCCGGCCGGCGGCGTGCTGCGCCAGCGTCAGAACACCGGCGAGATCACCGCCTGGGGCGTCGAGGGCGAGGCCTCGGGAGACGCCACCGAGACGCTGTCCTGGCGGGCCGCCTTCGCCTTCGCCGACGCCGAGGTGGACGGCGGCTCGTCGGCCCCGCAGCTCACCGGCCTGCGTCCCGCCCAGACGCCGAAGTGGACGGTCACCGCCGGCGCCGACTGGCGCCCGCTCGCGCCGCTGACCCTCTCGGCCGACGTTCGCTACGAGAGCATGCGCTGGGAGGACGACCTCAACACCCGCCGCCTTGCCGCCGGCGTGCAGGTGGACGCGCGCGCCGCCTGGCGCCTCAGCCCGACCACGGAGGTCTATCTGGCCGCCGAGAACCTCACGGACGAAGAGCTGGAGACCGGCGAGACCGCCGACGGCGTCGAGAGCTATTCGATCCCACGCACCTTCCGGGTCGGCGTCTCGATCCGGCGCTAGTCTTCGGGCGCCCGGCCGCCGGTGAGCTGGGCCGCTATGGGATCAGGCCTTCTTGGCCATCTCCTTGGCGGCCGCCGCCTTCTTGCTCTCGTCGGCGTCCCGCGCGGCTTCCAGGAACTTCAGCACGGCCAGTTCGAACGCGCGCTCGTCACCGGTCGCCTTCACCTCCAGCCCGCCCGCCTCGTAGGCTTGCAGCACCGCCGGATGGATGTAGGCGCTGCGGGCCACGGCCGCGGTGTTGCCCAGCACGCCCGCGACCGCCTTGACGCAGGTGACCACGTTCCGCTTGGCTTCCGTCGCGCTCGCGCACTCGGGCGTCAGCATCAGCGCCCGGGCCGCCATCACCGTCCCGGCCCAGGTGCGGAAGTCCTTGGCCGAGAAGTCCTCGCCCAGCACGTCGCGCAGGTAGGCGTTCACGTCCGCGCTCTCGACGGCGTGCTGCAGGCCGTCGTCGCCCACGTACTGGAAAAGGCGCTGCCCCGGCAGGTCCTGGCAGGCCTTGACGATGCGGGCGAGCCGCCGGTCGTCGAGGCCCGTCTCGTGCATCTTCCCGCTCTTGCCGCGGAACTGGAACTTGGCGCCGCCGCGCCCGACCTTCACGTGCCGGTCCCGCAGGGTCGTCAGGCCGAAGCTCTTGTTGGCCTTGGCGTATTCCTCATTGCCCACCCGGATCAGCGTGCGCTCCATCACCGCGATCACGGCGGCCAGCACCTTCTCGCGCGGCAGGCCGGGCCGTTTCAGGTCCTCCTCGACCCGCCTGCGGAGCTTCGGCAAGGCGCGGCCGAAGGCGATCACCCGGTCGTACTTGTGGGTGTCGCGCACTTCGCGCCAACGCTCGTGATAGCGGTACTGCTTGCGGCCCTTCTGGTCGCGGCCCACCGCCTGGATGTGGCCGTTGGCGCGCGGGCAGATCCAGACGTCGGTCCAGGCCGGCGGGATGGCCAGCTTGCGGATGCGGTCCAGGGTCTTCTCATCCGAGACCGGCGAGCCGTCGGCCTTGAAATAGTTGAACCCGCTGGCCCGCGCGGCCTTGCGCGTGATGCCCGGATCGGCGTCGCTGACGTAGCGTAGGCCGGCCTCTTCGAGCTGCTCGGCCGCTTCGACGGGGACTTCGCTGGCCATATCCTTGGGCATCACCCCTCCACGCGTGCGGCGGCAACGTGGTATGCGCGGCCGAGGTTCCTCTGCCGGAAAGCCGCCCTTGAACTATCGTCACGCCTTCCACGCCGGGAACTTCGCCGATCTCGTGAAGCACGCCGCGCTGCTGCGCCTGATGGCGGCGCTGGGGCCGGCCCCGCTCACCGTGATCGACACCCATGCGGGGCGTGGCCTCTACGACCTCGCCGGACCCGAGGCGCGGAAATCGGGAGAGGCCGAGGCCGGCGTCGTCCGGCTGATGGAGCGCAAGGATGCGCCGGCGGCCTTCGGGCCGCTGACCCGGGCGGTCGCCGCGCTGAACGCCGGCGGTCCAGTGCGGCGCTATCCCGGCTCGCCCTGGCTCATCGCCGAACATCTTCTGCCTCAGGGCCGCTACCTCGCCTGCGAGCTGCGGAAGGAGGAGCACGACGCCCTGCGCAGCGCGCTCAAGGGGCGTCCCAACGTCGAGACGCTGTGCGCCGACGGCTATCGCGCGGCGGTCGAGCGCTGCCCTCCGAAGGGCCGCGTGCTGCTGCTCGTCGACCCGCCGTTCGAAAAGCCCGACGACTATGGCCGCATCGTCGAGACGCTGGAGGGCGCCCGCGCGCGCAACCGGAATCTCCAGGCCCTGGTCTGGCTGCCGCTCAAGGATCTCGAGACCTTCGACGCCTTCCTGCGCGACCTGGAGGATGCGGTCGACGCGCCGATGCTGGTCGCCGAGGCCCGCGTGAAGCCGCTGACCGACCCGATGAAGATGAACGGTTGCGCGCTCGTACTCGTGAACGGGCCGGACCTTGCGGCCGATCTGACCAGGATTTGCAGCTGGGTCGCCCAGGAATTGGGCGAGGGCGGCGCCGCCCGCGTCTATCCGCTGGCGTCATCGTAAGTTCGCACCAGCCCGCGCCCGCGGGATGCTATGCTGCGCCGCAGCAACGCTTGGAGGTGCGGCATGTCCTTCCTGTCCGAGTCTCAAGAGCTTCCCCTTCCCATCGCCCCCTCGTTTCTCTTCGGCGCCGCCTCGCCGTTATGGGGTTATTTCACCGGCGTCGCGGCCGCCGGGGTCGCCTGGTGGTGGATGAGCCGGCTGGCGCGGTGGAACCTGGAGGCGCTGACGGCCGCGGCCGGCCAGCCATCGGTGGCCAGCCTCGAAGCCGCCGAAGAGGCTGCGTTCCCGGCCGTCGGCGGCGAGGCCGCTCCGATCTCGCCGGTCTTGGAGGCTCTCGCGGAGCCGGTCGCGGACCCTGAGCCTGCGCTTCCCGTCGAGCCCGCGACGTTCGCCGCGCCGGAACTCACGCCAGAGCCGGAAGCGGCGGCGCCGAAGCCGCGCAAGGTCCTCGCCGCGCCGCCGACGCCTGACGCCTGACTTGGCGGCGGCGCCCGGCGCGACTTAAGAACGGGGCGTGCTGAAGCGCCCCTTCGACATCTTCGTCTCGCTGGCCGGCCTGGTCGTGCTCTCGCCGGTCCTGCTGGGCTTGGCGATCGCCGTCCGTCTCGACAGTCCGGGCCCGGCGCTGCACTGGTCGCGCCGGGTGGGCCGCCACAACCGCATCTTCCGGATGCCCAAGTTCCGGACCATGCGGACCGACGCCCCGGACGTCGCCACCCACCTGCTGGCCGAGCCCGACCGCTGGATCACCCCGCTGGGTCGCGTCCTGCGCCGCACAAGCCTCGACGAGCTGCCCCAGCTCTGGTCCGTGCTAACGGGCGAGATGAGTCTGGTCGGCCCGCGGCCGGCGCTGTTCAACCAGGACGACCTGGTGGCGCTGCGCACGGAAGCGGGCGTGGATCGCCTGCGCCCAGGCGTCACCGGCTGGGCCCAGATCAATGGCCGCGACGAGCTGCCCATTCCCGAGAAGGTCCGGCTCGACCGAGAGTACATGCAGCGCATGTCTCTCGGCTTCGATCTTGCCATCATCTGGCGCACCGCGAGCCAGGCTTTCAGCGGGCGAGGCATAAGCCACTAAGTTTTTTGGGGAACTAGACCGGCGGGGCTGCACGTTCAGGGACATTCGGAGACGTCCCGTGAGCAACGAACCCTTCCAGAACCCGAAGCCCGGCCGCCGCCGGCGGCCGCAGCGGGCCCCGCAGACCGAGCCCGGCCGCCGCCGGCCGATCCAGCGCGCCGAGGCCTGGGCCCGGGATCGCTGGGACAAGCTGAGCCACGCGAAGCTTCCGACGCCGGTCCTGAAGAAGCCCAGCCACAAGACCCTGTGGTGGACGGGCGGCATCCTGGCGGCGCTCGCGATCGCCATCGGCATCCTGATCGCCATCTGGGACTGGAACTGGTTCCGCGGGCCGCTCGCCCGCTTCGCCTCGGCGCGCATGCACCGCGAGGTGACCATCTCCGGCGACCTGAACGTGAACCTCTGGTCCTGGCAGCCCAGCGCCACGGTCGAGGGCGTGCGGATCGCCAACACGCCGTGGGCGGGTCGTGATCCCTTGGGGACCTTCGAAAAGATCACGGTCAAGATCCGGCTGATCCCGCTGCTCTGGGGCGATGTGGACCTGCGCCTGCTGCGCTTCGACCGTCCGAACCTGCGCCTCTACGCCGACGCCCAGGGCCGCAAGAACTGGGACTTCTCCAACGGCCGCAAGTCCGAGCCCATGAAGCTGCCGCCCATCCGCAGCTTCATCATCGACGACGGCAAGCTCACCTATGCCGACGTGAAGCGCGAGCTGCGCTTTGACGCGACCATGAACGCGCAGGAGAACCTCGGCCAGGCCAACCGGGGCTTCGAACTGATCGGGCAGGGAACGATCAACCGCCAGCCCTTCCGCATGGAAGTCACCGGCGGGCCGCTGCTGAACATCGACCGCAACAAGCCCTATCCGTTCAACGCCGACATCCGCGCGGGCCAGACCTACATCACCGCGGTCGGCAGCGTGCCGAAGCCGTTCGACCTTGGCCGCTTCTCGATGCAGACCACGGCGCGCGGCCCGGACCTGTCGGACCTCTATCCGCTCACCGGCGTCGCCCTGCCGAACACGCCGCCGTACCGCCTCCGCGGGCGGCTGTCGCGCGACGAGCTGATCTGGCGGATCGACAACCTGGGCGGCCGCGTGGGCGACAGCGACCTCTCGGGCGATATCAAGGTCGAGACCGGCCGTGTCCGGCCGATGCTGACCGCGGACCTGAACTCGAACAGCCTCGACTTCGACGACCTCGGAGCCATCTTCGGCGGCGCGCCGTCGGTTGGTCCCGGCGAGACCGCCTCGCCCGAGCAGGTCGCGGTCGCTCGCAACCTCGGCGCCCAGCAGCGGCTGTTCCCCGACTCCACCCTGGACGTCAGCCGGATCCGCGCCCTCGACGCCGACGTGCGCTATCGGGCGGCGACGATCCGCGACGCGCCGATCAGCCTGCGCGCCGGCTCCGTGCGGGTGAAGCTGGACAACGGCCTATTGCGCGCCGACCCCCTGCGGCTCGACCTCCCCCGCGGCCGGGTGACGGGCTTCGTCGCCCTGAACGCCCGCAAGAAGGTCCCCGTCACCGAGCTCGACCTGCGGCTGACGAACGCCCGCATCGAGGAACTCGTGCCTGTCACCTTCGGGGGCGGCCACCCGCTGACCGGCGCGCTCGCCGGCCGGGCCCGCCTGACCGGCGAGGGCGACAGCGTGCACAAGGCCTTCGCCAACGCCGACGGCGAGGTGATGGTGGTGGCCCCGGGCGGCGAGATCCGCGAGGCTTTCGCCGAGCTGATGGGCGTCAACGTCGTGAAGGGTCTGGGCCTGCTGCTGAAGAAGGACATGGACACCGTGCCCCTGCGCTGTGGCGTGGCCCACTTCCAGACCAACAACGGCGTGATGAGTGCGAACAACATCGTGCTCGACACCGGCCCGGTCCTGATCACGGGGCAGGGGCAGGTGAACCTCGGCAGCGAGCGGATGGCCTTCAAGGTGCGCGGCCACAACAAGAAGTTCCGTCTCGTCCGCGTGCTGCTGCCGGTGAAGGCGGAAGGCCCCATCCGTTCGCCGAAGCTGGGCGTCGAGCCGGGCGCGGCGATCGGCCAGGGCGCGGCGGCCGTCGGTCTGGGCGCGCTGGTCTCACCGATCGCGGCCCTGCTGCCCTTCATCGATCCCGGCCTGGCCAAGGACGCCAACTGCGGCGCGCTGCTGGCCGACGCCGCCCGCGAGGGCGCCCCGGTCCGCCAGACGGCGTCGCGCTGAGCGGTTGACGCCCGCGCCGAGGCCCCGGCAATCTCCCGCTTCCCCGAGGAGGAGGCGTGAACTCATGGCGTTGGGCATGAACAAGGGGGCGGTCTTGGCGATCGCCCTGGGACTTGGCGGTGCGACCGCCGCCGCCGGCGCGGCCCTGGCGCACAACGAGCCGATGCCGAAGGGGCCGCTCAGCCCCGCCGCCAAGGCGGCGCACCAGCGCCACGCCAACTTCGAGAAGCTGGGCGCGGCGTTCAAGGCGCTCAATGACGAGCTGCGCAAGTCCGACCCGAACGTCGCCACGGTGCAGGCCCAGACCAAGACCATGGCGGCCCTGTCCAACGCGCTGCCGTCCTGGTTCCCGCGCGGCAGCGGCGTCGAGGCGCGGCCCAAGAGCGAGGCCAAGGCCAACATCTGGACCGATGCCGCAGGCTTCAGCGCCAAGGCCTCGGCCATGCAGGTTCAGGTCTCGCGACTGAACCAGGCTGCGATGTCGGGCAATATGGACGCGGTGAAGGCCCAGGTGCGACCGACGGGCGGCGCCTGCAAGGCCTGCCACGACGTCTATCGCCAGCAGAAGGACTGACCGTGGCGGGCTCCGAGGCCGGCGTGCGCGCCAGACTGTGGGATGCGCCGGTCCGCATCGTCCACTGGCTCGTGGTGGTTCTGGTCGCCTTCTCCTGGTGGGCGTCCGAGGACCACCTCAACTGGCACCGGTGGAGCGGCTACGCGATCCTGGGCTTGGTCGCCTTCCGCATCCTGTGGGGCTTCGCAGGCGCGGGGGCCGCGCGGTTCTCCAGTTTCGTGAAAGGTCCCGGCAAGGTCGCGGCGTACGTGCGGACGCTGCCGGAGCGCGCGCCGTCCAACGTGCCGGGGCACAATCCGCTTGGCGGCTGGAGCGTGGTGGCCTTGCTGCTGGTGCTGGCGACGCAGGTGGGGACGGGCCTGTTCGTCGTCGACATCGACGGTTTCGAGGGCGGGCCGCTGACGCACCTTGTCAGCTTCGAGACCGGTCGGGCGCTCGCCGAGGTGCACGAGCTCAGCTTCCGCATCCTGCAGGTGCTGGTCGCCGTGCACGTGCTCGCGGTGCTGTTCTACCTCTTCTACAAGCGCACGAACCTGATCGGCCCGATGATCACCGGGCGCCGGCGCTTCCCGCAGGATCCGGGCCTCGCCGGCGCGCCTGTGTGGCGGCTGCTGGTCTGCATCGCCCTGGCAGCCGCCCTGGCCTACGCGGCCTCGAAGGCGTTCTGGACCTAGCCCCGCGTCGCGGCGTCGCGCAGGCAGCCCAGCCAGGCTTCCTCGCGCGCCTTCTCGGCCTGGCGCAGTTTGTCTTCGGCCTCGCGCACCGCGGCGTCGTGCTTGCGCCATTCGCCGACCGCCTCCTCGCGCGCGGCGCGGGCGGCTTCCATGGTCGGGTAGCGGGCGAGCACGGCGCGCGTCGAGTAGCTCACCGGCGGCCCCACCGTCTCGCGGTCGGGATAGAAGCCGGTGATGGAGTCGCCGGTCTCGCTCTCCACATGGAACACGTCCGCCCAACCGGCGTGATGGCGCATCAGGGCCCAGGGACGTTCGATCTCGCTCACCAACTTCTCCTCAAGGAATCCAAAGTTCGAGGGACGAGCTTAGCCTTAGCCTCATCCCCTCGTGGCTCCAACGCCGCAGCGCGGATTAGGCTTCCTTTCCCTCGCGTCGTCGTGGGAAAGCCACGGCATTCAGCCTGTCCATTTCCAACGAGCGTGAATTGTCCAAGATCGTGATCGGCCGCCAGTTCTGCGGCCCGCCGAATTCCGGCAACGGGGGCTATGTCTGCGGCGTGCTGGCGGAGGGGCTGGAAGGTCCGGTCACCGCCGTGCTGCGGGCGCCGATTCCGCTCGACGCCGAACTGACCCTGGAGCGCCAGGGCGACGCCCACGTCCTGCTGGGCGAAGCGGGCCCCATCGGCAGCGCCGCGCCCGCCAGCCTCGAACTGCCCGAACCGCCGCCGCCGCCGAGCCTCGAGGCCGCCCGCGCCGCCGGCGCGCGGCACATCGGCCTGAGCCAGCGCATCCACCCGATCTGCTTCACCTGCGGCACGGCCCGCGAGGACGGCGACGGCCTGCGGGTCCTGCCCGGCCAGGTGGAAGGCGCGGAGCCCGGCCTCGTCGCCTGCGTCTGGCGCGCGCACGAGAACTTCGCCCGCGCCGACGGGACCATCGCCCCCGAAGTGGTCTGGGCCGCCATCGACTGCCCCGGCTACTTCGCCTGGGTCGAGAAGGAGGGCCGCCACGGCGCCCTGCTGGGCACCATGACCGGCGAGGTGCTGCGTTCGCCGCGCGCCGGCGAGGAATGCATCCTGGTCGCCTGGCCTCTGGCCAAGGAGGGACGCAAGGAGTTCGCCGGCGTCGCGCTCTATTCGGCCGAGGGCGAGCTGATGGCCCGCGCCCATCAGGTCTGGATCGTCATCGGCCCGCCGCCCGCCGGCTGATGCTTGCACCCGCTGGGCGGAGCCGCCACGCTCCGCCGCCGGAAGGGGAATCCATGCGCGCAGCCTCGGTCTCGGACTTTCGCGAACTGGCGCGCCGGCGCCTGCCGAAGATCTTCTTCGAGTACATCGACGGCGGCAGCTACGCCGAGGTGACGCTGGCGCGGAACGTCCGCGACCTGGAGGAGATCGCGCTCCGCCAACGGGTCATGGTCGACATGACCCAGCTCTCGATGACCGTGGAAACCCTCGGCCAGACGCTCGCCATGCCGGTGGGCCTGGCCCCCGTAGGCATGGCCGGCATGTACGGCCGCCGCGGCGAGGCCCAGGCGGCGCGGGCGGCCGCGGCAGCGGGCGTGCCGTTCACGCTCTCCACCGTCGGCGTCTGTTCGGTGGAGGAGGTCAGCCAGACGGGGACCCCGCCGTGGTTCCAGCTCTATATGCTCAAGGACCGCGGCTACATGCGCGAGCTGCTGGGCCGGGCCAAGGACCTGGGATGCCCGGTGCTGGTCTTCACCGTCGACCTGCCGACGCCCGGCGCCCGCTACCGCGACGTCCGCTCGGGCTTCACCGGCGCCTCGAAGCTCGAGAGCGCGCTGACCCAGGCCTGGGACGGGATCACTCACCCGGGCTGGACCTGGGACGTCTTCGTCCACGGCCGGCCGCACACCTTGGGCTCGGTGGCCGGCGCCTTGCAGCAGGGGCGGCGGGTGACCGACTTCCTCGCGTGGATCGCGCGGAACTTCGATCGCTCTGTCACCTGGAAGGACCTGGACTGGGTGCGCGAGACCTGGGACGGACCGATCGTCGTGAAGGGCGTGCTCGATCCCGCCGACGCCCGCGATGCGGTGAAAGCCGGCGCCCAGGGCCTGGTGGTCTCGAACCACGGCGGCCGGCAGCTGGACGGCGTGCGCTCGACCATCTCGGCGCTGCCGGCCATCGCCGACGCCGTCGGCGGTGATCTGGAGGTCTATATGGACGGCGGGGTCCGCTCGGGGCTGGACGTGCTGAAGGCGCTGGCGCTGGGGGCGAAGGCCTGTTTCGTCGGCCGCGCCTGGGCCTATGCGCTAGGCGCCGGCGGCGAGCCCCAGGTGCGCAAGATGCTGGACATCCTGCGCTCGGAGCTGGCGGTGGCGATGATCCTCACCGGCTGCAACGACGTGCGGAAGGCCGGCCGCGAGCTCCTGGATCTGCCTTAAGGGGCGGGCGCCGGGGCGACCCCGCTTGGCCGGTGCGCGCCCAGCCCCGTGCGGAACAGCTTCATCATCGGCTTCTCGGCCAGGTGATAGGCCGCAAGTCCCGCGATCACGCCGGCCACGAGGCTCGCGGTGAAGACCAGCGCCGGGTTGTTGAGGCCGACCGCGCCCAGGACGCGGATCGCCGCCGAGATCGCCAGGCCGTGCACCAAGTACAGCGAGTACGAGGCGTCGCCGATCACCCGCAGCGGCCAGAGGTCCGGCACGCGGCCGTGCCGCTCGACGCTGACCGCGCCCGCCACCAGCAGCAGGGCGGGGACGCCCCACCACAGCACCCGCGCCGTCGCCACATCGACGCCCGCCAGGGTCACGGCCACGAAGCCTGCCAGGCCCAGCGCCGCCATGGCCCAGCCGAGCGAGACCCGCGGCAGCCGGTCCTCGGACCACAGCTTGCCCAGCCAGACGCCCGCGCCGAACTCCAGCAGGATCGGATCGGTGTAGGTGGCCACCAGCGGGTTCTCGGCGTCCAGCAGGGGCCGCACCGCCACGAGGGCGATCAAGGCGGCCGAGACCAGCCAAGGCCGCAGCCGCGCCGGCGCCAGCAGGCCGGCCGCGAACAGCAGGTAGAAGAACATCTCGTAGTTCAGCGTCCAGCCCGGCACGATCAGCGGGGCGATCAGGCCGTTGGGGTCCTGATAGGGGACGAAGAACAGCGACTTCGCCAGCGCCTCGAACGTCACCTGCAGGTTCGGGAAGCTGCCGGGGATCGCCAGGGCGACGCCCACCACCAGCAGGGTCACGGCCCAGTAGAGCGGCACGATGCGCTGCACGCGGCGGATCAGGAAGTCGCCCGGCGCCGGCGTCTTGCGGCAGGTGACCACCCACATGATGAAGCCCGAGATCACGAAGAAGATGTCCACGCCGGCTGCGCCGACGCCGAAGTGGCCCCCGGCGCGCTCGGCCGCGTGGAACACCAGCACGCCGAACGCGGCGATCCCGCGCAGATACTGGATCGACCGGACCTCGCCGGGCGCCTTGCGCGTTGGGGCTTCGGTGCTCGAACCCGCCGTCATGTGACCTGAACCCCCTGCGCGATGATGGCTTCGCCGTGGTTCCAAACGGGCGCTCGCGCGTTTGGTTCGCGTCCTGACGCTTCAGCTTGGGGGGCGCCGTTTCGTGAAGCTGGCCTATTTCGTCCACGACCTGTCGGATCCCGCCGTCGCGCGGCGCCTTCGCATGCTCAAGGCGGGCGGAGCCGATCCGGTGGTGCTGGGTTTCTGCCGCACGGATGCGGCGCCCGAGCGCCTGGAAGGCTGCCCGACGGTCAACCTCGGCCGGACCTATGACGCGCGCCTTGGCCACAGGGCGAAGCTGACGGCGCTCACCGCGCTGAAGGCCCGCCGCTTCAAGGCGCTGATCGCCGGCGCCGAGGTCGTGATGGCCCGCCAGCTCGAGATGCTGGCGATCGCCGACGCCGCCCGCCTGCTGTGCGGCCTGAAGGCGCGCCTGGTCTACGAGGCGCTCGATATCCACCGGATGATGGTCCAGGACACGGTCAAGGGCCTCGCCATGCGCGGGATCGAGAAGGCGTTGCTGAAGCGCTCGGACCTGCTGGTCGTCAGCTCGCCGGCCTTCGTGGACGCCTACTTCAAGCCGATCCAGGGGCTGGGCGACGACGTGCATACGCCGGTTCTCCTGGTGGAGAACAAGGTGCTCGAGCTGGGCGCCGCGCCGTCCGCCGCCCTGCCGCCTCCGCCGCCCGGCCCGCCCTGGCGGATCGGTTGGATGGGCGCGATACGCTGCCGCCGGAGCCTCGATATCCTCACCGATCTGGCCGCTCGCCGGCCGGACCTGGTCGAGGTCCGCATCCACGGCCGCCCGGCCTACGTCGAGTTCGAGGACTTCGACGCCCAGGTCGCGGCCACGCCCAAGGTCACCTTCGGCGGCGCCTATACGGCCGCCGACCTGCCGAGGCTCTACGGCGACGTCCACTTCTGCTGGGCCATCGACTTCATGGAGGAGGGGCTGAACTCCTCCTGGCTGCTGCCCAATCGTCTGTACGAGAGCGGCCGCTTCGGCGGCATACCGATCGCGCTGGAGGGCGTGCAGACCGGCCGCTACCTGGCCGAACACGGCTTCGGCGTCCGCCTGGAGGCGCCGGAGGATCTGGAGGCCTTCCTGGCGGGCCTGACGCCCGGGCGCTTCGCCGCCCTGCGCGCCGAACTCGCGGCACAGCCGCAGAGCGCCTTCTCGGCCGATGAGTCGGATTGTCGACGCTTGGTCGAACGGCTGAAAAAGCCCGGCGAGCCGCTTGGTTCCTACGGCCAAGCCTCTGAATCGACTTCAGGAAAAATCGCAGCTTAGCCTTGGAAAAGCTCGGGAATCCGCCGGAACGGAATCCCAGGCGCACGGTTTAACGCGGGTCGCCGCCCAAGCTTCCGTGGGCGACGGCGCTGGTCGAACCTCGGACGCCTTTCAACATGCAGTACCCCAAGCCCAATCCCGAGCGTCTTTCGGAGACGGGCCCTTCCAACCGCGAAGATCGCGGCGAACGCCGCTTCGCCGAGCCCCGCTCGTTCGCCCCGCTCGAAGGCCGCGCCGCCGGTCTCGGCGAGGTCGCGGCGCGCTGGCCGCGCGCGTGGGACGCCATCGCCCCGGAGGCGATGATCCGCACGCCTGCGGACCGCCCGCTGGAGGCGGCCGATCACGAACGCCGCGCCGTGATCGTGATCCCCTGCCTGAACGAAGCCAAGGCCATCGCCGGCGTCATCGATCGCATCCTGGACGATGACGGCCTGGTCGACCCCCTGGTGCTCGTGGCCGACGGCGGCTCCACCGACGGCACGCGCGACATCGTGGCGGACATCGCCGCGCGCGATCCGCGCGTGCGGCTCGTGCACAATCCCGCCCGCCTGCAGAGCGCCGGCGTCAACCTGGCGGCGCGCGCCCTGGACGATCGCCGCCCGTGGATGATCCGGGTGGACGCCCACGCCGACTATCCGCGCAACTACGTCTCCACCCTGATCGCCGAGGCCCGCGCCACGGGCGCCGCCTCGGTGGTGGTCTCGATGGACACCAAGGGCGAGGGCGGCTTCCAGCGCGCTGTCGCCGCGGCCCAGAACTCGGTGCTCGGCACCGGCGGCTCGGCCCACCGGTTGGCCGGCGAGGGCAAGTGGGTCGACCACGGCCACCACGCCCTGTTCCGCCTCGACGCCTTCGAGGCCGTCGGCGGCTATGACGAGACGTTCAGCCACAACGAGGACGCCGAGCTCGACCTGCGGCTGGGCCGCGAGGGCGGCCGCATCTGGCTCACCGACAAGGTCCGCATCGGCTACCACCCGCGCTCGACGCCGGGCGCGCTGTGGAAGCAGTACTTCAGCTACGGCAAAGGCCGGGCGCGCACCGTGCTCAAGCACTTCACGCCGCTGAAGGTCCGCCAGGCCCTGCCGCTCGCGGTCGCCCCGGCGGTCGTGTCCCTGCTGGGCGCGCCGGTGTTCTGGCCGCTCGCCATCCCCGCCGTGACCTGGATGCTCGCCACCCTGCTGTTCGGCGTCATGCTGGGCCTCAAGCACAGGGACGCCGCCACGCTGCTCTCCGGCCCGGCCGCGATGATCATGCATCTGTCGTGGTCGGCCGGCTTCTGGTGGCAGCTCTTCACCGATCGGCCGAAGCCCGAGCCGCTTGAGCTGCATCCGCCCGTCCTGCGCGGCGCGCCGGTGAGCCCATGAGCGGCGCCGCGCCCCTCGTCTCGGTCATCACCGCCAACTACAACGGCGCGAAGTATCTCGCGCCCGCCATCCGCTCGGTCCTGCGCCAGACCCTGGCCGACCTCGAGCTGATCATCGCCGACGACTGTTCGACCGACGACAGCCTGGCGGTCATCGAAGCCGAAGTCGCGGGCGATCCGCGGGTGCGCGTGCTGAAGGCGCGCCGCAACGGCGGCCCCGGCGCTGCCCGCAACCGTGCCCTGAAGGCCGCCCGCGGCCGCTACATCGCCGTGTTCGACAGCGACGACCTCATGGCCCCTGAGCGGCTGGAGAAGCTGGTCGCCCGCGCCCGCGTCGACCACGCCGACATCGTCGTCGACAACCTGCTGCTCTTCCAGGACGACGGCGCTGCGCCCTGGCGCGCCTTCCTCTGCCAGAAAGCCTGGAACCACCCGCGCTGGATCACGCTCGCCGACTACATCGAGGCGGGCCGCATGTACTCGAGGCAGCCGGGCCTGGGTTATCTGAAGCCGCTGTTCTCGGCCGAGATCCTGAAGGGCGAGACCTACCGCGAGGACCTTCGCATCGGCGAGGACTACGACCTCGTGCTTCGCCTGCTGGCCCATGGCGCGCGCATGCGCTTCCTGCCGGACGCGCTCTACCGCTACCGCAAGCACGGCGCGTCGATCTCCCACGTCATGCGGCGCGAGCACATCGAGCAGATGCTGGCGGCCGACGCCGCCCTGGAGATCGAGAAGCGGGCCCAGTGCGAGGCCGTGCGTCGCGCCCAGGAACGCCGCCGCCGCTCGCTGGAGACGGCGCTGGTCTACGATCGTGTGATCTGTGCCCTCAAGGCCCGCCAGGTCGGCGAGGCGCTGGGGGCCTGCGCCGCCGAGCCGGCCGTCTGGCCGCTGCTGACCATGCCGGTCACCGCGCGCCTGAAGCGCCTCGCCGCGCCCCGCGCGAACGCCTGATCTCTCCTCGACGCTGAGCTAAGCGGCCTTCGTCCGGGCGTGCGCCTGGGCGAACACCCGGGCGTCCGCCAGGAGCCGTCGGCGCGCGAGCCCCAGCAGGACCACGCCATAGACCGCCCCGCCCAGCAGGATCGTGGCCGCCAGCCTCGCCAGCGGCGGCAGGCCTGACAGCCAGGGCGTCGCGGCCCAAATCGTTGCCGCCATCGCTGCGACCCCGACGGCGGCCGGGAGGAAGGCGCCGAAAAGGCGCCTGCGCGCGACCTTCAGGTCCCGGGCCAGCACCTCGAGATAGGCCAGCATCACCAGCAGCACCGCCGTGCCGATCGCGGCCGAGGCGGTCTCCACCCCGAAGCGCGAGAAGACGGCCACCGTCCCGATCGTCGTCGCGCCCGCCAGCATGGTCATCCGCAGTTGCACGTATGAACGGCCGAGGCCCATCAGGATGGCGCCCATCACCAGGCAGTGGGCGAAGCCGAAGCCCGCGGCCGACAGGCGGGTCATCACCGGGGCGGCGGCGTGCCACTTGTCGCCCAGCACCAGGGCGACCGCGACGGGCGAGATGATCGCGAGCCCCACGAAGGTCGGCGCCAGCACTGACGAGGCGAGCCGCAGGGCCGAGGCGGCGAGGTCGGCGGCCTGCCCGCGCGCGCCGTCGTGCGCCGCCCGCGCCACGGCGGTGAAGACATAGAGATAGAGCGGCCCGGAGATGATCAGGTCCGGCACCCGGACGATCTGATAGGCCATGGCGTAGAAGCCGAGCGCCGTCGCGCCCAGGACCCCGCCCACGATCATGTTGTCGGCGTTGCGCGAAACGAAGTCCGACAGGTTTGCGCCGATGGAGTGCAGGCCGAACCGCACCAGGTCCTTCACCTCGGACGGCCGGAAGTAGGCGCGGATCCTCGGCCGGGCGTTGAGGTTCACCCAGGTGAACTTGCAGGCCCATAGCGTGAGCTGCTGGGCGACCAGGCTCCAGGCCCCGGCGCCGTTCAGCGCGGCGGTCAGCGCCACCGCCGCCGAGGCGGCGGTCGAGATGAAGTCGCCGCCGGCGAAGATCCCGAACCGGCCTTCGCGGATCACCCGGGCGTTGGCGACCGCCGTCAGGCCGCTCATCACCAGGATCGGCGAGAGCGCCATGATCAGCCAGGGCAGGCGGGGCTGGTCCAGGACGATGGCCAGCGGCCAGGCGCCCAGGCAGGCGAAGGCCGACAGCGCCAGGCCGAGGCCGCCGGCCAGCCAGAAAACGGTCGACTCCAGCTCGGGCGTCACGTCCTGCCGCCGGGCCAGCGCCTGGCTCATCCCGGCGTCGGCCAGCATGTTGCAGAACAGGACGAAAGGCACGGCCAGCGCCACGAGGCCGTATTCCGAAGGACCCACCAGCCGCGCGAGGATCGGCAGCATGGCGAGCTGCACGCCCATCCGCAGGACGTTGGAGCCGCTGAGCGCCAGCGCGCCCAGCGCCGCGGGATCGAACCGGCGCCGCGCGCGCGCCCCGGCCAAGCTCATCGGCCGGGACTGCGCAGCCGGCGGATCGCGGGCTGCGGCCGCTCCTGGGCCCAGCCGGCGGCCGAGTAGTCGACGCGGCTCAGCCGCACGACGTTGCCGGGCGCGTAGGCGTGCCCCTGGCGCGGGAGCTTCACCCGGCCGAACCCGGCGCCCAGGGCGGCGAAGCCGAGCACGGTCGAGAAGTAGAACGGCGCCACGCCGATGGTCTCGATCGGAGTTCGGGCGAGCATGTAGAGCAGCAGGCTCATCCAGCAGAGAAGGGCGATCGACGGCCGCTCCACGAACCGCTTCACCAGGGCGATCACCCCGATCAGCGCCACGGCGGCGAACAGGATCAGGCCCACCCAGCCCAGCGTCACCAGCAGCTCGACGCCGGTGTTGTGGAAGGTGAAGCCGCCGCGCTCCTCGATCCCGAAGTAGCGCCACAGGCCCTCGGCATCCATGTTCCCCTGCTGCCAGAAGGCGTAGTAGCCGCGGCCGAGGACGGGCTTCTCCTGGATCAGGTCGGCGGCGCGATACCAGAGATAGGTGCGGCCGGTCAGCGTCGGGTCCTTGTCGAACACCTGGGCGCCGACCTCGATCATGGTCTGGGTCAGCCAGCGGTACGAGAGGCCGCCCGCCAGGATGCAGAGCGCCACCGCGCCGGTCAGCCAGCCGCGCACGGCCTTGCCCACCGCCAGCAGCGGCGCCAGGGCCAGCAGGGCGCCGACGCCAAGTCCGAGACCGAGGAGGGCGCCCGCCGACCGCGCGGCCACGACGACGTAGAGGTCGAGCAGCATGGCCACGCCTGCGACGCCCAGCCAGATCAGGTTGCGTTGCTTGATCGCCAGCATGGCCAGGGCGACTGAGATGATCATGCCGGCCGACGCGATGTCGCCCAGCAGGTTCTTGGACCCCGAAAGGCCCGAGAAGGCGTAGCCCCCGGCGCCGACGCCCACCGCCACCGAGCCGCCGAAGGCGATGGAGGCGGCGACATAGGCCAGGAAGGCCAGGGCAAGGCCCCTCAGCACCGCGCCCTGATCTCGGGCGGACGTGAGCAGCAGGCCGCCCAGGACCGTGAGGCCGAGCTCGATAGCCAGCTTGAAGCTCTCCTTCGGCGCTTCGGACCACACCACGGAGAACAGCGCGAACGCCGGCAGGAGGAACAGGAACGCCCGCGGCAGCATGGTCCTGACCAGCCGCTCGCGGCGGATCCAGGCGTAGGCGGGGATGATGGCCACGAGGGCGGCGGCGCCGATCATCTGCAGCTGGGCGATGAACAGCAGCGGCAGGAACATCAGGAAGGCGAAGACGCCGTCGGCGTCGAGCCTCAGCGCGCCGAGCCGCCAGCCCACCGCAGGATGCTGCGCCGCCTCCAGGCGCTGCTCGACCAGCCGCTCGTCCACCAGGCGCAGCACGCGGGCGTCGGCCTGGTCGCGTCGGCTTGGGCCCGCCTCGGCCTGTTCGCCGCGCAGCCGCCGCGGACGGATGGACTCCTCGCCCGCCTCGCGCAGGCGGCCCGCAGGATTATGGCGGCGGCCTCGGCCGAACTCCCAGGTGGTGCTCATCGGGCGAACCTGTAGGCGCGGATGTAGTCGATGGTGAGCCTGGCGGGCAGCGGCGTCGACGCGTCGGGCGCGCCTGCCCAATCGCCGCCCGAGGCGATGTTGGCCAGCATGTACATGGGCCTGTGCATGTCGCCGGGCGTCTTCTCCTGGCGCACCTGACGGCCGTCGATGAACCAGGTGACGTGCTCGCGGTCCCAGGCGACGGCGTAGGTGTGGAAGTCGCCCGGGCTGACCTGGAACTCCTGGCCTTGGATCTTGGCGGCGTTCGAGTGGTAGGTCGCATAGACCTTGGAGGGGTCGCCGACGCTCTCCATCACGTCGATCTCGGGCGGCCAGGACAGGTCCTTGGGCAGCAGCCAGAAGGCCGGCCAGACGCCCTTGCCTCGCGGCAGCTTGGCCCGCATCTCGAAGTAGCCGTAGGTCTGCGAGAAGCTGGGCTCGGTGGTGATCAGCCCCGAGACGTACTCGAACCCGCCCAGCGCGTCGGCGTGCGCCTTGGGCGCCCGGTCGAAGGTGATCTCGAGCTGTCCGCCCTGGACGCGGAAGGGATTGAGCCCCAGCGGCCGGTCGCCTCGGCGGCGCTCGTGGCCTTCGTCGTCGCCGTGCCGGCCGGAATGGCCCCGCATGTCGGGGTCGACGTAGAGCTGGACCTCCTTGTTCCACTTCAGGGTGCGGAGGTTGAAGTCGTCGTCCTTGTCGTCCCGGCCGTCGCGGAAAGTGGTGCGCCAGACGCCCTGGCCGTTGCGCCAGGGGCGGAAGTTGTCGAACTCGTCCTGGAAGGCCAGCTCGAGGCGACGGCCATCCGGCGCCTGTTTCAGCGGACCGGATTGCGCCGCCGCCTGCTGGCAGGCCGCCGTCGCGAGAACGGCGGCCGCCATCGCGGCGAGTTTTGCGCCTGCGGAAGCCATCTGAATCGCCCCCGTCAGGCTCACGCGGCGGCGATGTAGTAGTTCTTGAAGTAGCCGTAGTAGTCGCTGCTGTCGCCGTAGCCGTAGCGGGCCTGGCCCTTCACGTTGACCTTGGTCAGCAGCGCGCCAGCGATGTTCGCCCCGCATTCCTGCAGGATGTCGATCGCCGACTGGGCGGCGCGCAGCGGGGTCTTGTTCCACTGCACCAGGTAGAGGACGCGGTCGGCCTTGGCGGCCAGGATGCGGGCGTCGGCGACGCCCAAGATCGGCGGCGCGTCGAGGATCACGTAGTCGAACCGCTCGGCCAGGTCCTTCAGCACCTCGTCGGTCTTCGGGTTGGAGAACAGGTCGTACGGGATCGACTTCCCGGCGGCCGGCAGGATGAACATGTTGCTCTTGGGGTCGTGGACCAGGGCGTCCGACAAAGGCACGTCGTCCTGCACCACCTCGACCAGGCCCACTTCCTTCGGGCCGGCCAGCTTGGTCGCGCCGCGCTGGCGGAGGTCGCAGTCGACCAGCACCACGCTCGAGCCCGACAGCGCCAGGGTGCGGGCCAGGCAGAACGAGGTCAGGCTCTTGCCTTCGCGCGGCACCGCAGAGGTGATCGCGATCAGCTTGGAGTCATCCCCGCGGCTGGACACCATCAGGAAGGCGCGCAGGTTCCGGAAGGCCTCGGCGAAGCCCGAGAAGGGATGGCTGACCAGGTACTCGGCCGGCTGCGCCTCCGGGCCGCGCAGGCCCTTCGGCTTGATCGAGCGGAAGTCGGGCAGCACGCCGGCGAAGGCGACGCCCAGCTCGCGCTCCACGTCGACCCGCGAGCGCAGGTGCTTGTCCCAGAACTCGGCCATCAGAACCGCCGCGGCCGCCGCGATCAGGCCCGCCAGCAGGGCGAGAGCCGCACCCAGCTTCATGTTCGGCGACGACGGCGCGGTCGGCACGGCGGCCAGCGAGTTCACGCGGGCGTCGGCCTGTTGCAGCGAACCGGCCGCCGCCACTTCCTTGGCGCGCTGGAGATAGGCTTCGTAGATCGCCTTGGCGGCGTCGGCGCGCTGCTGCAGCGGCAGGAGGCCGACCATCGCCGAGTTGTTCTGGGCGATGCCGCCCTGGGCCGCGCCGCGGCTGCCCGACAGCGAACCCACCCGGCCGGCCGAAGCCGCCGCGTCGGCCCTGAGGCTCGACATGATGCGGTTGATCTCGGCCTGGATCTGGCCGCGGATGTCACGCAGCTGGCTCTCGGTGCGCTTCACCTCCGGGTACTCGTCGGTGAAGTCGGTGCGGAGCTGGGCCAGCTTCACCGACAGTTCGGCTTCGCGCTTGCGCATCTCCTTGATGGTCTCGGAGCCGAGTGCGGCGCCCACGTCCGAGCCCATGTTGCCGTTGCGGAGCTGCGCCTGGGCGGCGGCCACCCGGGCGGCCTTCTCGGCGGCCTCGGCGCGGGCGATGGCGAGCTGCTGGTTCAGCACCGAGACTTCCTGCTCGGCCATGGTCTGCCCCTCGGTGGAGAAGAGACCGTGGGCGTTCTTGTACTGCTGCACGCGCGCCTCGGCCTGTTCGGCCTCGCGGCGCATCTGCTCCAGGCTCTTGCCCAGTTCGCTGTTCGCGCGGGTGACGGCGGCGATCTTGTCGTCGAGCTGCCGGTCCATGTAGGTCGCCATGATCGCGTTGGTGACGCGGGCGGCCTTCTGGGGCGAGGTCGAGCTGGAGCCCACCTGCACGACATACGTCAGGCCGGCGCGGCGGACCCAGGTGCGGCTCGCCAGCGTCTCGGCGACGCGGGAGACGAGCTGCGGATCCGGCTTGGCGATCGGCGGCTTGGCCGGCGTCATGCCGAACATGCCGGGCGCCTGCCGCGGGTTGTACTCGGGATCGTTGTAGAGCTTCTCGCGCCGGACCACGTCCTCGTACAGCGCCTGCGAGCGCAGGATCTCGACCTGGGTGTCGACGGCGCTGGTGTCCGGCGGCAGGCCGGCCGACTGGCGCTCGGTGCTGGTGAGCTGGGCGCTCTTGGGGTCGATGACCACCGAGCCGATCGCCGAATAGGTCGGCGTCTTCAGCGCGAAGGCGCCGAGCACCAGGAGGAAGACGACCCCGGCGACGCCGAGGCCCAGCTTCGCCCGCTGCAGCAGGATGCCGAAGAGCTGGCGCAGGTGCATGCGCTCCGGCTCGATCGGCCGGAAAGCCTGCGCGGCGTGCGCCGGGACCTCGTGCGAGACGGGAATGAGGGTGTTCATGGGCGACCTGCGTTAGGGCTCTTGAGGGATGGGTCGCCGAGATCGGTTCGGCTCAGCAGCGGACCGCGCGCGGCCCATCCGGGTCGGAAAACTAGCGGAGCTGATAACCCCGATTTCCGCTGGCGGTTCCGCAGGTTGCGGCCGCCGGAGGAAAGGTTGCTGTGGGTATGGCGCGAGGGCTCATCCGGCGCGCCGGATCACCAGGCCAGGAAGCCCAGGAGCGGGAAGACGCCCTGGAAGTTCTGGATGAACTTGCTGCCGCCCGAGGTGTCCACGACGACGATGTCGTTGCCGTAGATCTGAGGGTCGTCGGTCTTGCCGGCCCGGATCTCGTTCAGGTTGAACGTCGCGGCGTGACGCTTGCCGCCGACCTGCCGGAAGACAGCCACCTTCTTCACGTTCGCCAGCTTCTGGTCCGGACCGCCGCCCAGCGAGATCGCCTGCAGCAGTGTGGTGGGGCCGCTCAGCGGATAGACGCCAGGCTTGTTCACCGCCCCGTCGATGGTGACGCGCTGGCTCTGCGCGTTCTTCACCGTGACGATGACCTGCGGGTCCTTCATGTACTTGGCCTTGAGCGCCTTCTCGACGTCTTCCGAGAATTCGCCGGGCGTGCGGCCGCCGGCCTTCATCGCGCCGACGAGCGGCAGGCTGACGTTGCCGCCGTTGTCGACCTGGACCTCGCGCTTGAGGTCCTCGATGCCGAAGACGTTCACCTCCAGCACGTCCTGCGCGCCGATGCGGTAGTCGGCCGCCGCGGGCGCGAGCAGCGCCGCGGAGTCGGGCGCGGGGAGGGAGTTCTTGGCGGCAAGCGCCGGTGGCGCGGCCACGAGGAACGCGGCTGCGGCGATCGAAAGCAGTTGCCTGCGCATGGGTTGGCTCCGAGAAAGCGAAATCGCGACCAGACGATTTGGATCGGCGGGCCACGCCTCTCCGGGGCCATCAACACCCGGGGCGCCGGAGCCGTTCCCGCGCCGCAGCAAGGCTTTTGTGGTCAAGCTTCAATAAAGTTGCAGTTCACGCCATCCGGCGAGGCGCGCGACCACGCCGGCATGCAGGGCGCCGCGGACCAGCCAGCGGGTGCGGCGAGCGGGTGAGAAGGCGGTGGCGGCCGCGCCCGCCAGACAGACCGCGCCCTTGGCGCCGGCGAGCCCCGTCTGCGCCAGCCTTCCGGCCCCGCGGCCAGGCCCCTGGCGCAGGCGCGAGCCGTGCGTCTGGCCCGTGCGGAAGCCGCGTTTCAGGAGCCAGGTCAGCGACGCGCGCTGCGCCGGCACAGGTTCGTAGGCGAGGGCCGCCTCGGCATAGCCGATCGTCCCGCCGGCGTCGGTCAGGCGGTAGAAGAAGTCATCGTCCTCGCCGCCCTGGCGCCCCAGCCGCAGGTCGAACCGGAGGCCGAGCCGCTCGATGGTCGGACGACGGATCATCACGTTGCCGGCATAGCCCTTCAGAATTCGGCCGCCCACGCGCACCGGGGCCGTCGAGTGGAAGTCGCCCGCCGACAGCCAGCCGGGAGCGCCTTCGCCGTAGACCGCCTTCACCGGTCCGAGGACGGCGTCCCAGCCGCCGGCCTGCGCTTCCGCCAGCAGCGCCGCCAGCCAGCCTTGGGTCGCTGTCTCGTCGTCGTCCAGGAAGGCGAGGAAATCGCCGGCGGCGGCGTCGAGGCACGCGTTGCGCGCCAGCGAGATGTTCCGGGCCGGCGCATGCACATAGGTCAGGTCCAGCCCGTGCACGGCGGCGGCGTCCTGCACCCGTTCGCGCGCTTCGGGCTGCTCGTCGTTGTCGGCGACGACGATCCGCATGCGGACGTCCGGGTCCAGCGCCTGACGCGCCAGGGACGCCAGCGTCTCCGCCACGGCAGGCCGGCGGAAGGTGCAGACGCACACGTCGACGGTGACAGTCATGAGTGGGGCCCCGAGCCAAGCTTCGCCGCTGGAATGCAGGCGCGCCGCGGGGGTTCCCCGGTCCCGCCCGATCACGTTTTCGCAATCGCGAGATGGAGCGGAAGCATTGCGGCAACCGATCCGTACGCATGGGGGTTCAGCACCCCGTGGTCAGCCGGAGGACGGGAGATGCACGAGCCGCGATCGTTCGCCTATTCGCTCAGCCAGATCGAAACCGGGTGGCGCTGGAGCGTCTATGACGAGGATGGCGAGACCGTCGCCCGCGGCGCCGATTCAAGCCGCGCCGCGGCGCAAGCTGCCGTGGAGAGGATGCTGAAGCAGGCGCCGTCGCTGAGCGCGGCGTCGCCGACGGCGGCCTAGCGTCGATCCCGGACGCGCACGGCGACACGCGCCGCCTGGACCTGGCGCGCACGGACCTTGGTCCACATCACGACGAAGAGACCGGCCGCCAGCGGCCAGGCCATGGCGCCCAGCGTCAGGACGGCGGCGTAGGTGGCGGCGGAGTCGGTCGGCATCGGAAATCCCGTGTTCGGGTCGAGGGAACCTCAGCGCGCCCGCTCGCGCAAGGGGTCTATGCGTCGCATCGGGCGCGGCCCGGAAACAACAGTCGGTGATCATCCGATAAGACCTCGATCATTCGGGAACCGCATCCGGAGGCCATGGGTTGTTCGGCCTGTTTTAGCGAAGACTGGCTTCGCTGAGCTGCTTTCCGATCTGGGTCACATGTCCGAAGTCCTTTACGCCAATACGGCGGCCTCGCGGCCGCGCGCCAACCCCGTGACCTGGGATCAGCCGGTCACCGACGTCATGAACTTCTCGATCGCCCTGGCGGCCCTGATCTTCCTCGCCCCGCTCATGATCGTGGTGGCGATCCTGGTCTATGCCCAGGACGGGGGCCCGGCGCTGTTCGGCCACAAGCGGCTCGGCCGCGACGGCCGTCACTTCAAGTGCCTGAAGTTCCGCTCCATGGCCGTCGACGCCGAGGCGCGGCTGGCCGAGCTGCTGGCCCGCGATCCCGCCGCCCGGGCGGAGTGGGAGAAGGACCACAAGCTGCGCAACGACCCCCGGGTCACGAAGCTCGGCGCCTTCCTGCGCAAGTCGAGCCTCGACGAACTGCCCCAGCTCTTCAACGTGCTGCGCGGCGAGATGAGCCTCGTGGGGCCGCGCCCCATCGTTGACGCCGAAGTCGCCAAGTACGGGCGCCGCTTCCGGCAGTACTGCGCCGTGAAGCCCGGCATCACCGGCCTCTGGCAGGTGAGCGGCCGCAACGACACCAGCTATCGCAGCCGGGTGGCCATGGACTGCATCTACGCCCGACGCCGCAACGCCGTGATGGACTTCAAGATCATGGTCGCCACGGTGCCGGCTGTTCTTCTGAGCCGCGGCTCGTACTAAGGAGGGGCATGCCGGTTCGACAGGCGAGGGCGCTCGCGACCACTCTCTGGGGCTTTCTGAGACGCTTCGAGACGCGCGCGCTGCTCATCTTCATGGCGGCGATCGGCGCGGTCTGGGCCTTCTTCTCCATCGCCGAGGAAGTCGCCGAGGGCGAGACCCACGCGGTCGACGAGCGGCTGATCCTGCTGTTCCGCAACCCGGCGGACCTGAACGACCCGATCGGCCCTCGCAACGTCGAGGAGGCGGTCCGCGACATCACCGCGCTTGGCGGCTTCACGGTGGTCACCCTGGCGACGATCGTCGGCGTGCTGGCCTTCGCATTCCACCGGCGTTGGCGTCACGCTGCGGTGCTCCTCGGCACGGTGCTGCTGGCCGAGTTCTCCAGCGAGACGACGAAGGCGCTCTACAGCCGGCCGCGCCCGGATATCGTGCCGCACGGCGCCTACGTCTATTCCGGCAGCTTCCCCAGCGGCCACTCCACCCTCTCGGCGGCCACCTTCCTCACCCTGGCCGTGCTGATCTCCAGCCTGGAGCCGCACCGCCGGACCAAGGCGCTGGTGTACGTCCTGGCGCTCGCGCTTCTGGTCACAATCGGCGTCAGCCGGGTCTATCTGGGCGTCCATTGGCCAAGCGACGTGCTGGCCGGCTGGTGTCTCGGCGCGGCCTGGGCGTTCCTCGCCTGGGTGGTGTTGCGCGCGGTCGGCGGCCGCACGCGCGGCTAGGCGAAGCCCGACAGGTCCGGCGTCCGTCCGTTCCAGCCCGACACCGCCTCGAACGCCGCGCCCAGGCTGACCACCGCCGTCTCGTCAGCCGGCCGGCCGAGCACCTGCAGCCCCACCGGCAGCCCTTCGTCCGTCAGGCCGCACGGGACGCTGATCCCGGGGAGGTCCAGGTAGTTGGCCGCCCGCGTCAGGCGGCTGAGCGGGGAGACCGTCTCGTCGACGTCGTCGATCGGCGGGGCCGGGATCGGACAAGTCGGCGAAAGCAGGCCGTCATAGGGCGCGAGCCACGCGTTGAAGGCGGCCTGGTCCTCGGCCCGTCTTTGGTGCGCCGCCTCCAGACGCGCGTCGCTGATCTCCCGGCCAGCCTCGAAGCGCCGGACGATCCACGGGTCCATCACCTCGGAGAGCTGGGTGATGCGCGGCCCCCAGATGCGCCAGCCTTCGCCCGCCATCAGCAGCCCGTTGGCCAGGAAGGAGTCCTCCAGGACAGGCGGCGGCGGGACGATCTCGACGATCGCGCCGGTCTCGGCGAAGCGCGCCAGCGCCTCGGCATAGAGCCGCGCCACCTCCGGGTGCAGCTCGCCCAGGGCGTCCGGCGCAAGCGCCGCCACGCGCCGGCCCCGCACGGGGGCGGCCAGCGCCGCCTCGGCGTCGAAAGCCTCGCGCACGGCCGCCGCGCCGTCGGGTCCGGAGATTGCGCCCAGCATCCGGGCGGCCGTCGCCACGTCGCGGGCCAGGGCGCCCACGGTGTCCAGCGCCGGGCTCAGCGGATGCACGCCGCGCAGGCTGACGAGGCCGCGGCCGGGCTTGAGGCCGACCACGCCGCACACCGCCGCGGGGATCCGCACCGAGCCGCCGGTGTCGGTGCCCAGCGCGCCGTCGCAGAGGCCGGCCGCGACGGCCACGGCCGATCCCGAAGACGAGCCGCCCGGCGCGCGATGGACCTTGGCGTCCCACGGATTCCAGGGCGCGCCCACCGCGCGGTTGGTGCCCCATCCGCCATAGGCCAGCTCGACGGTGTGGGTCTTGCCGACGATGCTCCAGCCGGCCTGCAGGAGCCGCTCCACCACCCGGGCATGCCGCGCGGGCGAGGGGTCCAGCGGCACGCGCGCCCCGCCGCCAGTGGGCGCGCCGGCCACGTCGATCAGGTCCTTCACCAGCAGGACCGGCCCGTCGCCATCCTCGCCGGCGATCGGCGGATCGAATACCTGGACGAGCGCCTTCAGGCGGGCGTCGTAGCGGCGGATGCGGTCCAGAGCCTCTTGCGGGGTCATGCTTTCGTTATCGCCGACGCCGCGGGAGGAAACCAGATGACGCGGGTCGGCCATGGGGCTTTAAAGCGCTCGTCATGACCCAGTCGCTCCCCGAGCAGCTCCGCGCCACCGTGCGTTTCCTCGGCCGCGTCCTGGGCGACGTGATCCGCGTCCAGGATGGCCAGGCGGTCTTCGACCAGATCGAGGAGATCCGGAAGGCCTCGGTCGGCTTCCATCGCGAGGGCACGCCCGAGGCGGCCCGGCTTATGGCCGAGCGGCTGGGCTCGCTCAGCCTGGAGGACACGGTCCGCTTCGCCCACTCGTTCGCCTGCTTCCTCCAGATCACGAACATCGCCGAGGACCAGATCCAGCGCCGCCGCATCCGCGCGGGCGACGCGCGGCAGGACACCCTGGCCGGGGCGCTGCGGACCCTCGCCGCCGAAGGCGTGGACCGCGAACATGCCGTGGCGCTGCTGGCCGGCGCCCTCATCGCCCCCGTCATCACCGCCCACCCCAGCGAGGTCCGCCGCAAGAGCGTCCTGGACCGCCAGAGCGCCATCGCGCGCGGGCTGGAGGCCTTCGACCGCGCCCGCACCGACGCCGAACGGTCCGCCATCGAGCGCGAGCTGGTGCGCGAGGTCTCCATCTTCTGGCGCACCCGCCTGCTGCGCCCGGTCAAGATCGCCGTCAGCGACGAGATCGAGAACGCCGTCTCCTACTTCGAACGCAGCTTCCTGGCGGCGCTGCCCAGGCTGTACGCCCACTGGCGCGAAGTGCTGGGGGAGGGCGACCTGCCCAGCTTCCTGAGCGTCGGCTCCTGGGTCGGCGGCGACCGCGACGGCAACCCCTTCGTCACCGCCGCCGTGATGCGCCAGGCCCTGGCCCGGCAGTCGCGGGCGGCGCTGCGGCTCTACCTGGACCGCGTCCACGCCCTGGGCGCCGAGCTGTCCATCTCGGCCGATCTTGCCGAGGTGACGCCGGAGCTGCAGGCGCTGGCCGACCTCGCCCACGATTCCTCGCCGCAGCGGGTGGATGAGCCCTACCGCCGGGCGCTCACCGGGATCTATGCGCGGCTCGCCGCCACCTATCCGATCCTCACCGGCGAGGCGCCGCCCAGGCCCTCCAGCACGGCGGGTGAGCCTTACGACGGTCCCGAGGCGCTGAAGGCCGAGCTGCAGACGGTGCTGGACTCGCTTCTGTCGGTGCATGGCGCGGCCTTCGCCGAAGGCCCGCTGCCCGACCTGATCAGGGCCGTCGACGTCTTCGGCTTCCACCTGGCCACGCTCGACATGCGCCAGAACTCGGCCGTGCACGCCCGGGTGGCCGCCGAACTGCTCAGGACGGCCGGGGTCGCCGAGGACTACGAGGCGCTCGACGAGGCGAAGCGCTGCGAGCTGCTGCTGCGCGAGCTGTCCCACGGCCGCCTGCTGGCCTCGCCCTTCGCCACCTACAGCGACGAGACCGCCCGCGAGCTCGAGATCCTCCAGGCCGCCGCCGAGATCAAGCGCCGCTACGGCCCGGAGAGCATCCGCGCCTACATCGTTTCGAACACCCAGTCGGTCTCGGACCTGCTGGAGGTCTATCTGCTGCTGAAGGAGGTCGGGCTCTTCCGTCCGGGCTCGCCGCCGCGGGCGGAGATCTTCGCCGAGCCGCTGTTCGAAACGATCGAGGACCTGCGCGCCGCGCCCAAGACCATGGCCCGCTACCTGGCGATGCCGCTGGTCGCCGACCTGCTCGCCGCCCACGGCCTGCAGGAGGTGATGATCGGCTATTCCGACAGCAACAAGGACGGCAGCTATCTCACCTCGACCTGGGAGCTGCACAAGACCTCCCGCGCGCTGACCTCGGTGGTGGGCGGCGCGGGCCTCAGGCTCCAGCTCTTCCACGGCCGCGGCGGCGCCGTCGGCCGCGGCGGCGGCTCCAGCTTCGACGCCCTGATCGCCCAGCCGCAGGGCACCATCGGCGGCCGCATCCGCATCACTGAACAGGGCGAGGTGGTCGCCAACAAGTACGCCGATCCCGAACTCGCCCGGCAGAGCCTGGAGACGCTCACCGCCGGCGTGGTGCTGGCCTCCCTCCGTCGCCAGGCGTCCGAGGATCTGGCCGCGCCGCACAGCAAGGCGATGGATGCGCTGGCCTGCACCGCAATGGCCGCCTACCGGTCGCTGGTCTACGAGACGCCGGGCTTTGCAGACTACTTCTTCGCCGCCAGTCCGATCGCCGAGATAGCCGACCTGAACATCGGCAGCCGGCCGACCTCGCGGCAGGCGACGCGCAGCATCCAGGGGCTACGAGCCATCCCGTGGGTGTTCTCCTGGTCGCAATCGCGCGCCATGCTGCCCGGCTGGTACGGCTTCGGCTCGGCGGTGGCCGACGGCGGGGTCTCCATGACCCAGCTTCGCGAACTGCATGAGGTCTGGCCGTTCTTCGCCACGACGCTCGCCAACATGGAGATGGTGCTGGCCAAGGGCGACATGGCGATCGCCCGCCGGTACGCCGGCCTCGTCGAGGACAAGGCGCTGGCCGAGGCGGTCTTCGGCCACATCCGCGCCGAGTGGGACCGCACGACCGAGGCCCTGCTGCAGATCACCGGCCAGTCGGCGCTGCTGGAGCGCAGCCCCGATCTCGCCGCCGTCATCCGCTCGCGGCTGCCCTACATCGACCCGCTGAACCACCTGCAGATCGAGCTGATCCGCCGCCGGCGGTCCGGGGACGACCAGGCGGCCGTGCGGCAGGGCATCCACCTCACCATCAACGGCATAGCCGCGGGGCTCAGGAACACCGGCTGACGCCTCAGGCGGGACTTGCCTCGAGCTGGCGCCGCGTCGGCGCCGCGGAGCGTGGGCGCGCGGCCTCGACCTCGCAGCCGGCGATGTCGGCCAGGGCCTGTGGCTCCAGCAGGATCGCCACGCCCGATCGCAGCTCGATGAGCCGCTCCCGGCGAAGCTGCTGCAGGGTGCGGTTCACGTGCACGATGGAAAGGCCCAGCGCGTCGGCCAGGATTTCCTGCGTCAGCGGCAGCGGGAAGCGTTGGCTGTCGCCCAGGCCGGTGCATTGCAGCCGACGCTGCAGTTCGAGAAGGAAATGGGCCACGCGCTCATAGGCGGTCTGCTGGCCCAGGCGGACCATGTGGTCGAACAGGAGGCGTTCGTCCTCCATCGCCGCGGCGGTGAGCGCGCGCGCCAGGCCGGGCGCGCGGCCCTCGACCGCGGCCTCCAGCAGCGGCGCGGCGTCGACCGTCTCCACTGCCGTCATGGCCACGATGCTCCAGGGCGCGGGCGGCGCGCCCCGCCCAGCGATGCCGAAGTTGTCGCCGGGCAGGATCAGACTGAAAATCTGTCGGCGGCCGTCAGGCAGAACGCGCTGACGCGCGGCCCACCCGGCCACCACGTAGCGGGGCTTCCGCTGCGACTGGCCTTCGGTGATCAGGTCCTCGCCGGGCGCGTGCCGTTCACGATGCTCGGCGAGCGATCGGACAAGCGCTTCCTCGGCTTCCGAAACCACGCTGAGCGATCGCAGGCGTTTTACGATGGGCTCGATTGGCCAGGTGGCCAGACGCGGTGCAAAGCGGCCCGTCATCCGCATACCCCAATCCGAACTAAGAGCTTGGCTGGACCTCAGCTGGCGGGTCGGGGTCCCCCTTGAGTCTGGACAAATTCCCCGGCGACTGTAGAGCGTGTCAAAAGAGGTGTGGTTCCTATGTCACTGAGCAGACATAACGACGACATCAGGTGTGGCAGGTGGAGATAACAGCCTCCTGCTCGAATGCCGTGCTCAGCCAAATCATCAGCGAAATCAGAGTCGACCGATGCTCTTTTGCTGTTTGCCGGAACGTCGCGGCCCATCCGTCGTTCGTTGCGGCCAGACGCGAAGTATCGAGGAGTTGCTTCAAATGCCTGCAGCCAGCGGCGCCGGTTACGGCTTCAGGATCGCACGAACGAAGGCTGGCTGGACGTGGGCCGCCTATGACGGGGACGGGCGCGCCGTGGAAACGGGGGCCGCGCCGAACCGCGCCGTGGCGGCCGCCTGCGTCATCCGGGTGATCGCGCGCAGCCACGCGCCCGACGAAGCCCTTCCGCAGCAGGCAAGCTGAGGCTGGCGCCCGCGCGCGGTGTTTGGCAGGGTCGCGCCCTCGAAGGCGGGAGGCGCGCATGGACCTGAAGCTCAAGGGCAAGGCGGCGGTGGTCACCGGCGGTTCGCGCGGCATTGGCCGAGCCATCGCCGAGACGTTCGCGGACGAGGGCGCCGATGTCGCCGTCTGCGCCCGCCACGCCGACCAGGTCGCCGAGACGGTGAAGGCGCTCGAAGCCAAGGGCGTGCGCGCGTGGGGGCAGGCCGTCGACATCGCCGACAAGGACGCGGTACAGGGCTTCGTGCGCGGCGCCGCCGATGCTCTGGGCCGCCTGGATATCCTCGTCTCCAACGCCAGCGCCCTCGTGCAGGGCGTCGCCGAGGAGGACTGGCGGGCCATGGTCGACGTGGACCTGATGGGCGCGGTCCGCAGCTTCGAGGCGGCGCGGCCCCATCTCGAGAAAGCCGCCGCCGCCACCGGCGACGCCGCCTTCATCCTGATCTCGTCGGTCTCCGCGGCGGAGGCCACCGGCGCGTCTTCCTACGGCGCGATCAAGGCGGCGCTGATCCACTACGCGAAGGGCGTCGCGCGCGAGGGCGCGGCCAAGGGCCTCCGCTGCAATGTGGTCTCGCCGGGCACCGTGCTGTTCGACGGCGGCGTCTGGGGCCAGGTGCGCGACAACATGCCGGGCTTCTTCGAGCAGATGATCAAGCGCAATCCGACCGGCCGGATGGCCACGCCGGAGGAGGTGGCCGCGGCGACGGTGTTCCTGGCCAGCCCGCGCTCGGCCTTCACCACGGGCATCAACATGCTCGTCGACGGCGCGATCTCGTCGCGGGTGAACTTCTGAGCCGTCAGGCCGAGACGTTGTCGAACAGGCCGGCCTGGTAATCGCGGACGGCCTCGACGATCTCCTCGCGCGTGTTCATCACGAACGGGCCGTGGGCGACCACCGGCTCGCCGATCGGCTTGGCGTGGCCGAACACCACCTGGGCCTCGCCCTCGGCGGCGATCTCGACCGTGTCGCCCTCCAGGTCCAGTTCGGCCAGATGCCAGTGTGGGACCGCGACGCCATTGACCGCCACCTGGCCGCGAACCACGTAGAGGAAGACGCTGCGCCCGCTCAGCGAGCCGAAGCCCACCCGGCCGCCGGCGGCGAGGTCGACAATGGACATGAAGACCCCGGTCAGCGACCCGATGGGGCCGGTGTCGCCGCCCCAGCTCCCCGAGACCAGCCTGACCGTGGCCGCGTCACCGGCGGCCAGGGCGGGAATCGTGTCGGCCTGCACGCCCGTGTACTTCGGCCGCGTCATCTTGAGGCGCGCCGGCAGGTTCACCCAAAGCTGCAGGATCTCCAGCGGCCCGCCCTGGCGCAGGAAGGCCTCGGGCGAGACCTCGGCGTGGATCAGGCCGGAGCCGGCGGTCATCCACTGGACGCCGCCGACGCGGATGATGCTCTCGTGCCCGGCGGAGTCACGGTGCGCCAGCTCGCCGTCCAGGATCAGCGTCACCGTCTCGAAGCCGCGGTGCGGGTGGGGCCCGAACGGAAGGCCCCGGTTGTTCGGCGGATAGACCTGCGGGCCGTGGTGATTGAGGAACAGGAAGGGGTCGACCTGCGCCACGCGCGGGCCGGGCAGCGGCCGGCGGGTCACGAGGTCGCCGATGTCGTCGCGGGCGGCCGGATGCTGGGCGATGACGGTCTTGGCGGGCACGGGCAGGTCTCCTTCGGTCCCATATAACTGCGCTCCGGGGCTTGCGGAGCCCGCGCGGCCGCGCTTTCAGGAAGGCGATGGACAAGCTCTTCTTCGACCTTCGGCCGACGCACAACCCGAACCGCTGGTACATGCCCCTCACCAACGACGTCTGCGTCGGTCCGCCCGGGAACATGTTCATGTTCGGCGGCGTCGGTCTCGCCTCGGCGATCGCGGCGCTGCAGGGCACGACGGGACGCCCGCTGGTCTGGGCCACGGCGCAGTACCTGTCCTACGCCAAGCCGCCCAGCGTCGTGGACCTCGACGTGTGGACGCCGGTGGCCGGCAAGTACAACACCCAGGCCCGGGTGATCGGCCACGTCGGCGACGGCGAGATCTTCACCGTCAACGCCGCGCTCGGGGAGCGGCCCAGCGAGCTGTCGCAGCAGTGGCTCGAGATGCCGCATGCGCCCCGCCCCGAGGACTGCGATCTCGCCATGCACTGGCGCGGCACGGGCGAGGGCCTGCACAGCCGCATCGAGGTGCGGATGGCCAAGGGGCGCTACGGCGAGGATCGCATCGGCAACCCCGAGCCCGACGGCCGCTCGCTGCTCTGGATCCGCCCGCGCGAGAACATCGCCATCGACGCCCCGATGCTGGCGGTGATGGCCGACTTCGTGCCCTCCGGGGTCGGCAACGCCCTGGGCGCCAACGCCGGCGGCAACAGCCTGGACAACACCATCCGCATCCGCCGGATCGTGCCGACGGAATGGGTCCTGGCCGACATCCGCATCCACGGGGTGCACGGCGGCTTCGCCCACGGCGCCATGCACCTTTTCGCCCAGGACGGGGAGCTGATGGCCACCGCCAGCCAGTCGCTGATCGTCCGCATCCGCGAGACGAAGGACCAGCGCTAGAAGGGCTCTGCGCTGACGCCCGGGCGCTCGTTGTCCCAGATCATCGACATGATCATCCAGCCGCCGTCCGGCTGGCGATAGAGCTGGATCGAGTTGATGCCCCGCCGCTCGGGCGTGGCGTCGTCGGGCGCCGTGCGCGCTTCGTACAGGCTCCAGACGTGCGCCATGTTGCCGAGGGTGTCGATGCGCCGGGCGATCTCGACCTCGTAGAACGGATTGGCCGCGAAGAACGGGGTCACGTCGGCCTCGTACTCTTCGGGCGACATGATCTTGATCCACGGCGTGCCCTGACCGTCCACGCCCGTCCGCATCTGGCGCGCGTCGGGGTGGAACACCTTGCGCTGCCGCGACCAGTCCCGGGGACCCGCCGGCCCCGAGATCATGGCGTACATCTCGTCGATCACCGCGCCGATCGCAGCCTTCTCGTCCATGGGCCCTCCGTCTGACAGGAGGCCAGCGGTTCCATGCGTCGGCGGGCCCGGGCAAATGACAAAGGTGTAACGGTTTTCCGCTCGCGCCCGCGGTGTAAGACACCGGCAAACGCGCGCGGGCGATCCCGTGCGTCTTGGGAGAGATGTTCCAGATGATCGTCCGTCCGTCCTGGCTCGCGGCTGCGTCCGCCGCGGCCCTGCTGTCCGCCTGCGCCACCGCGGCGCCGCTGCCGCCCGCCGCCGAGCCTGCGCCCGCGCCGGCGCCGGAACCCGCCCGTCCCAAGGCCCAGGTCGGGACCTTCGGGTTCGACGTCTCGGGCATGGACACATCCGTCGCGCCGGGCGACGACTTCTACCGCTACGCCGTCGGCAAGTGGGTGGACCGCACCGAGATTCCGCCGGACCGCTCCAACCTCACCAGCTTCGGGGTCATCGCCGAGACCGCCGCCAAGCGCACCCGTGCGATCATCGAGGACGCCGCGGCCTCCAACGCCCCCGCCGGCTCGGAAGCCCGCAAGATCGGCGACTACTTCGCCAGCTTCATGGACGAGGCCGCCATCGAGCAGCTCGGCGTCCGGCCGCTGAAGCCGGAACTCGACCGCATCGCCGCGATCCGCACCCGCACGGACCTCTCGCGTGAGCTGGGCGCCACGCTGCGCGCCGACGTCGATGCGCTGAACGCCACCGACTTCTACACCGATCGCCTGTTCGGCCTCTGGGTCGCCGAGGACCTGACCGACACCAGCCAATACCGCCCCTACGTGATGCAGGGCGGCCTCGGCATGCCCGACCGCGAGTATTACCTGGGCGACAGCCCACGCTTCCAGGAACTGCGGACCAAGTACCAGGCTCACGTCGCGAACATGTTCCGCCTGGCCGGCTACGACGACGCGGACGCCCGCGCCAAGCGCGTCGTGGCCCTCGAGACCGCCATCGCCGGCGCCCACTGGACGGTCGACCAGACCAGCGACATCCAGAAGGCGAACAACGTCTGGAGCCGGGCCGACTTCGCCCGGAAGGCGCCCGGCATCGATTGGGACGCCTTCCTCACTGCAGCGGGCCTCGCCGACCAGCCGCGTTTCGGCGCCTGGCAGGACACTGCCATCGCCGGCATCGCCAGGCTCGTCGGCGCGCAGCCCATCCAGAGCTGGCGCGACTACCTGGCCTTCCATGCCGTGGAGCGCGGCGCGCCCTACCTGTCCAAGGCCTTCGTCGATGAGCACTTCGCCTTCAACGGCCAGGCCCTCTCCGGCACGCCGCAGCAGCGCGAGCGCTGGAAGCGCGGCGTCGACGCCACCAGCAACGCCCTGGGCGAGGCGGTGGGCAAGATCTACGCCGAGCGCCACTTCTCGCCCGAAGCCAAGGCCAAGGCTCGCGAAATGGCCCAGAACATCCTCACCGCCTTCGGCAAGCGGGTCGACGCGCTGGACTGGATGACGCCTGAGACCAAGGCGGCGGCGAAGAAGAAGCTGGCCAACTTCGAGGTGATGGTCGGCTATCCCGACAAGTGGCGCGACTACTCGGGCCTGGAGGTCGTTCGCGGCGACGCCTACGGCAACCAGCACCGCGCCGACCTCTTCGAATACCGCCGCAACGTGGCCAAGCTGGGCAAGCCGGTGGACCGCACCGAATGGTTCATGACGCCCCAGACGGTGAACGCCCTGTTCGCCCCGTCGCAGAACTCCATCAGCTTCCCTGCTGCGATCCTCGAGCCCACCTTCTTCGATCCGAACGCGGACGATGCGGTCAACTACGGCGCCATCGGCGGGGTGATCGGCCACGAGGTCAGCCACGGCTTCGACGACCTCGGCGCCCAGTTCGACGAGCACGGGGCGCTGCGCAACTGGTGGAAGCCGGAGGACCTGGCCCGCTTCAAGTCCGAGACCAAGAAGCTCGCCGATCAGTACAGCGCCTACGAGCCGCTGCCCGGTCTGCACCTCAACGGCCAGCAGGTGCTGGGCGAGAACATCGCCGACGTCGCCGGCCTCGCCGCGGCGTGGGACGCCTATCTCCTGTCGCTGAACGGCAAGCCGCCCGAGACGATCGAGGGCTTCACGGCCGAGCAGCGGTTCTTCCTGGGCTGGGCGCAGAACTACCGCTCCAAGGCTCGCGAGGCCGCCCTGCGCCGCCAGGTGGTCACCGACGTCCACTCGCCCGGACCCTACCGGGCGCTCACCGTGCGCAACCTCGACGCCTGGTATCCGGCCTTCAAGGTCGAGCCCGGTCAGAAGCTCTACCTGGCGCCCGCCGACCGGGTGAAAATCTGGTAGTCGTCCGCATCGAGGACCCGGACGACCCTCGGATCGAGGGCTATCGCGCGGTCCGCGAGCGCGATCTCGTGGGCCGCGATGGCCTCTTCGTCGCCGAGGGCCGGGTGGTGCTGGAGAAGGCGGTCCGGGCCATCCCCGACCGCCTGGTCTCCCTGCTGGTGGCCGAGAAGCGGCTGGAGGGCCTCGCCGGCCTCGCCGCGGACCTGCCGCCCGACACGCCCGTGTACGCGGCCTCGCAGGCGGTGATGGACGCCATCGTGGGCTTCCCCATCCACCGCGGCCTCCTGGCGCTGGGCCGTCGGGCCGAGCGGAATCCGGCCGAACTGCTGGCCGCCCTGCCGGCTCGGGCGCTGGTGGTCGGCCTCTCGGCCATCGCCAACCACGACAACATGGGCGGGATCTTCCGGAATGCCGCCGCCTTCGGCGCCGACGCGGTGCTGCTCGACGCCGACTGCTGCGATCCGCTCTATCGCAAGGCGATCCGGGTCAGCGTGGGCGCGGCGCTCGCCGTGCCCTTCGCCCGCCTGCCGCGCGGCGTCGATCTCGTGTCGTCCCTGGGCGGCGCGGGCCTCGACGTCGTGGCCCTCAGTCCCCGTGGCGCGGTCGAGCTCGCCGACCTCGTCCCGCCCGCCCGGGTCGCCGCGGTCTTCGGCGCCGAAGGCCCCGGCCTCGCGTCGGGCGTCCTGGCTCGGACCCGCACCGTCCGCATCGCCATGGCGGGCGGCTTCGACAGCCTGAACGTCGCCACCACGAGCGGGATCGTCCTGCATCATCTGGCGCGCCGCGCGGCGATCTAAAGTCCGGCTTAACCCGCGCCATGCCAGGTTGTCGGCCTGGGCGTTTCGCCTGTCGAGGGGAATGCATGGGGCGCAAGAGGCGCGATGTGGCGGCGCGGCCGGCGGGGCTCGAGGAGTCCGCGCCGGTGTTCGACCGCGCCACACGCCTGGCCCGGACCCTGTTCGGCGCGGTCGAGGCCCAGGTCACCCTCTGCAACGGCGACTCCGTCTGGCGCAGCCGCGATCCGCACGGCCGTACGCCCGGCGACGCCGTCGGCGTGCGCGAGGTCATGCGCACGGGCGAACTCCTCTGGGTCGAGGACTGCCGCGCCGACCCGCTCTTCCGCGACGATCCGACCGTGGCCCGCGCGCCCTTCGTCCGCTTCTTCGCCGGCGCGCCGATCCGCCTCGAGGACGGCTCGACGCCGGGCGCGCTCTGGGTGGCGGGCCTCGAGCCCCGCGCCTACGACCGCAACCTCGCGGCCCGCCTGCAGGACCTCGCCGACTTCGTCGCCGACGAATGGATCCGGGTGAAGGCCCGCGGCGCCCGATCCGGCTATGAGCGGACGCTGACGGCGATCATCGACGCGCTGCCGACCTCGCTGGTCCTGACCGACCGCGAGATGCGGGTGCTCTACGCGAGCGCCCCATGGATCAAGGGCCGTGGCCTCACCGGACGCAAGGTCATCGGCGAGACGCTCTTCGACCTGCGCCCCGACATCTTCGAACAGTTCCGCGAGGGGCTCACCCACTCGGTCGCACACGGAACCGGCTACAAGGTCGAGCGTCACCCGCTGCCGCGCCCGGACGGCGGCTGCAACTGGGTGCGGGTCGAGGTCACGCCGTGGCGCGAGGCCGACGGCGAGGTCGGCGGGATGATCATGGCCTCCTACGACATCACTGCGGTGGTGGAGGCCCTGGAGCGCACGGAACGTTCGGAAGAGCGGATGCGGCTCGCCATGGAGCTGGCCGATCTCCATGTCTTCGAACTCGACTTCGTCCGGCGCGAACTGATCAGCGTCGGCGCGGAGGCGACCTTCTACGACGCGCCCCAGACCTACGAGGCCCTGTCCAAGGACATCTGGAGCTCCATAGATCCACGGGACCGCGCCGCGGTCCAGGAAGCCTGGGAACGCCACCTCGCCGAGGGCACGCCCTACCATCCCGAGTACCGCGCCTTCCGCAACGACGGACAGGAGGTCTGGCTGGCCGGAACCGCGCGCTTCATCCAGGGCGAGGGCGGCAGGCCGCTGCGGCTCGTAGGCGCCGTCCAGAACATCACCGCGCGAAAGGCCCAGGAACAGGCGCTGATCCGCGCCCGCGACGAGGCCGAGGCGGCCAACCGCGCCAAGAGCGCCTTCCTGGCGACGATGAGCCACGAGATCCGCACGCCGCTCAACGGCGTGTTGGGCATGGCCCAGGCGATGGCCGCCGAGGCGCTGTCCCCTGAGCAGCGCGGGCGCCTGGACGTCATCCGCCATTCCGGCGAGAGCCTGCTGGCCATCCTCAACGACGTGCTGGACCTGTCCAAGGTCGAGGCCGGCAAGCTCGACCTGGAGGAGGCTGAGTTCGACGTCGCCGAACTCGCCCAGGCGGTGCACGCCACCTTCGGCGCCGTGGCCGAGGAGAAAGGGCTGACCTTCGAACTGTCCGTCGATCGGGCCGCCCGCGGCCTCTACCGCGGCGACCCCGTCCGGGTCCGCCAGGTGCTGTGGAACCTGGTCTCCAATGCGCTGAAGTTCACCGACCGCGGCGGCGTGAAGGTCCGCGTCGGCCGCAAGGCCGGCGAGCTCGTCTTCGAGGTGACCGACACCGGCATCGGCATCGCTCCGGACCAGCTCGTGAACCTGTTCCGCAAGTTCGAGCAGGCCGACGCCTCGACCACGCGACGCTTCGGGGGCACCGGCCTGGGCTTGGCCATCTGCCGTGAACTCACCGAGCTGATGGGCGGGGAGATCACCGCCGTCTCCGCCCGTGGCCGCGGCGCGACCTTCACCGTCCGCCTGCCGCTGGAGAAGCTGGGCGGGCGGAAGGCGCCGCCCAAGGGAAAGGCCAAGGCCGTCCAGCCGCGCGAGCCCGCGCCGGACCGGCCGCTGCGCGTCCTCGCCGCCGAGGACAACCCCATGAACCAGCTGGTGCTCAAGACCCTGCTGGCCCAGGTGGGCGTCGAGCCTGTGATCGTCCCCGACGGCCGCGAGGCCGTGGCCGCCTGGGAGCGCGAGCCCTGGGACGTGATCCTCATGGACATCCAGATGCCGGTGATGGACGGCCCCACCGCCACGGCCCTCATCCGCACGCGCGAGGTGGCGCTCCGGCGCCCCCGCACGCCCATCGTCGCGCTCACCGCCAACGCCATGAGCCACCAGGTCGCCGAGTACCTGGAGGCGGGCATGGACGGCTACGTCGCCAAGCCCATCGAGGCCGCGCGGCTCTACGAGGCCCTCGAGGCGGCGCTGGAAAAGTCCGAAGCGGCGCGCTCGGCGGCGGCCTGACGTCCGATCTCTGAGGGAGGCGAAGTCCGGAGGCCCTCCGCGGCGGGTGTGTGCGTGCGCCGTGGGGGAGGAGAGGGCCTCCGGGGTCCCTCGCTGGGGAGGCGATCAGGCGGCTGCGGCTTGCGGCTGCGGCTCGCCGAACTGGAAGGCGGACACCACCACGTCCATGACGGTGTCGCGAAACACGGCGCGTGCCGGCTCGCCCTCGGCCGCCCCTGCGGCGACGAAGATCGGCGCCAGGTGTTCCTCGCGCGGGTGGGCGAGGCGGCCATTCGGGGCTTCGGCCCAGGCGGCGAGCTTCGCCGGGTCGTTCACCGCCTCCGCCAGCCAGGCGTCGAACCCGGCCGAGGCGTCCGTGTAGGCGGGCGAGAAGCCCCGCATGTTGTGCCAGCTCATCCCCGAGCCCACGATCATCACGCCCTCGTCCCGGAGCGGCTTGAGCGCCCGGCCGGCGGCCAGGTGCTCGGCCGGATCGAGCGTCGCCTTCAGCGAGAGCTGCACCACCGGGATGTCCGCCTCGGGCGTCACCAGCTTCAGGGGCACGAAGACCCCGTGATCCCAGCCGCGGTCCGGATCGGCCGCCGAGGCGATGCCGGCCTCGGCGAGCAGGCCCCGAACCCGCGCCGCCAGCTCAGGCGACCCCGGCGCCGGGAAGGTTAGCTCGTAGGTGTGCTCGGGAAAGCCGTAGTAGTCGAAGATCAGCCCCGGCGCCTCGCCCGAGCCCACGGTGAACACCGGCGCTTCCCAGTGGCCCGAGACCACCAGGATCGCGCGCGGCCGTTCCGGCAGGCTGTCCACGAGGCCGCGGAGGAACGCTTCCGTCCGCGCCCAGGTGTCGGCCGGCCCGCGGGTCCACGCCATGAAGAAGCAGGGACCCGCGCCGTGCGGGATGTAGAGCGCCGGGAGCCGCATGGTCGTCAGGCTGCCGCGCGGGCCGCCGGCGTCTCGGCCAGGATCTTCTCGATCCAGGCGCTGAACGCCGCGCCGAAGGTCTTCAGGAACTCGGCGGTGCTTTCGTTGATCAGCTCGCCGGCGTCGTCGAACAGGGTGAAGGCGTTGCCGATATAGGCTTCCTGGCTGAGCAGGGGGACGTTCAGGAACACCAGCGCCTGGCGAAGATGGTGGTTGGCGCCGAAGCCGCCGATGGCGCCCGGGCTGACGCTGATCACCGCGCCGGGCTTGCCGTCCCAGGCGCTGGAGCCATAGGGGCGCGAGCCCACGTCGATCGCGTTCTTCAGCGCGCCGGGGACAGAGCGATTGTACTCGGGCGTGACGAACAGCACCGCGTCATGGGCGGCGATCTCCTGGCGGAACTTGGTCCAGGCGGCCGGCGGGCTGTCGGTTTCGATGTCCTGGTCGTAGTGCGGCAGGTCGCCGATCTCGACGAAATCGAACTTCAGGTTCGGCGTCTGGGCGGCGAGCGCCTTGGCGACCTTGCGGCTCACCGAGTCCTTGCGGAGGGAGCCGACGACGACGGCGACGGTGCGGGTTTGCGACATGAGAAGGGGGCCTTTCGCGAGGGGTCCGAAGCGCGTTGTGGAGAACGCCTCGGGTTGAGCGAAAGGTGGTCCCTATCCGTGCTGTTGATAATCGGCCTCGTTTGAAGGACTGTCTTGCCTGAAAGGAAACAATCCGATGGACCGTCTCGACGAGATCGCCGCCTTCGTGGCGGTGGCCGACGCCCGCAGCTTCACCCAGGCGGCGCGCAAGCTGGACGTCTCCTCCGCCCAGGTCTCGAAACTGGTCGCCCGGCTCGAGAACCGGCTCAAGGCGCGGTTGTTGAACCGAACCACGCGCGACGTGTCGCTGACCGACGTCGGCCGAGCCTACCTCGACCGCGCCCGCGAGCTGCTCGAGGACTTCGAGACCCTGGAGACCACCGTCCGCGACCAGAGCGGCCCGTCGGGGCTTCTGAAGATCTCGGCGCCGATGTCCTTCGGCGCCAGCCAGCTCACCCCCGCGCTACTGGATTTCGCCGCCGGCTGCCCTTCGGTGTCCCTGGACGTGGTGTTCAGCGACCGCATGGTCAATCTCGTGGAGGAGGGCTTCGACGTGGCCGTCCGCATCGGTCACCTGTCGGACTCGTCGCTGGTGGCGCGCAAGCTGGCCGCCGTGCGCATGGTCACCTGCGCCTCGCCCGAGTACCTGGCCCGCGTGGGCGCGCCCAGGGAGCTGGCCGACCTCGCGCAGGTCGAGGCGATCCTCGACACCAACGGCCGCGATCCCACGGTCTGGCGCTTCCTGAAGAACGGGGAGCCGCACGACGTGCGGGTGAACGGTCGGCTGCGGTTCGCCGGCGCCGACGCCTGCGTGGCCGCCGCCCGGGCCGGCTTCGGCGTCGCCCGCAGCCCGGCGTTCGCGGCCGCGGCCGACCTGCGTTCAGGCCGCCTCGTGCCCCTCTTCTGCAACTATGAGCCCGAGCTGATCCACGTGCATGCGGTCTATCCGCATGCGCGCCATCTGGCGGCCAAGGTCCGGGGCTTCGTCGACTTCCTGGCCCACCGCTATTCGGGAGAGCCCGAGTGGCATCAGGGCTGGGGCAGCAAGCACCCGGCCCTGACGCCCGTCCCGGCCTAGGCGAAGGCGATCCAGCGCCCGGCGGCCGCCGTCGTCACCCACACCAGGATGGCGGCATAGGCCATCGCCTTGGTGTATGCCCCCGCGCCCGCCTCGTTGCGCCCCGACGAGACGACCTGCACGGCCGCCGCGCCCAGGATCCAGGCCGCGAAGACGAAGAAGAACGTCTTGTTGGCGGGGTCCAGGCGGGTGAAGTCGTCCGGCTTGATGACGAAGTGCGTCGTCACGAACTGGATTGCGATCAGTCCGGCCAGCCCCGCCGCATAGACGATCCGGGTGAGGCCGCGGCTGACGAAGAGCACGATCAGCGCCGCGGCCGTTGCCACGTGCCAAAGGCCCGGGTTCACCAACTTGGCCGAAGCGAAGACGTAGAGCGACAGCGCCCAGACGACGATCCCCAGCAGGCCGAGCAGGCGAGCGGCGGTCCCGGCCCGTCCCTCGTTGCGCGCCAGGGGCAGGCTGACGCCGTAGGTCAGGATCACCGCCGCCAGAAGGCCCAGCATCTTCGCCGTGAAGGCTTCGGAGGTGTAGAGGCGCTCGGGGTTCGAGGCGCCGATCAGCACGCCCGTGATCAGGATGCCCGCCACGCCCAGGTGCAGCCAGGGCGAGACGTCGCGGCGCACCTCGGAAGGCGTCTGGTCCGAAAGGCCGAAGCCGATCAGGCGCAGGTTGAGCAGGATGCTCGCCCCGCCCAGCAGCACGAGCGAGAGGAGGTGGCCCACCTCCCACTGCGCGAACCAGGGTTTCACGGCCGCGCCCGGCCAGGTTTGGTCCAGCGTCGCCACCCAGGGCTGAATCGCCGGAAGGAAGTCCTGCGGAGCCAGGCTCATTGCGGCATCTCCCCGATGTCGATGGCGCCGTGCTCGGAGCGCGCGCATTCCTGGACGGCGTTGGCCCAGTGGGGCAGGGCCTTGCCGCACTCGTACCAGTCGTAGGCGATGAAGCGGCCGAAGGTGATCACCAGGATCCAAGACAGCAGCGAGACGGCGGCCGACAGCCGCGTCTTGGCCGGCGGCCTCGCGGCGGTGTCCCACTCATGCCGGTTTCGCTGAACCCGCCAATGGAAGACCATGATGTTGAGAAGCGCGACCGCCAGGAAGACCAGCTTCAGGCGGAACCAGAGATTGTGATAATAAAGCAAGGGCTTGGCGTAGAAGAGCGCGAGGCCGGTCAGCAGCATCAGCACGAAGCCGAAGACCGTCAGCGGCAGCACCCGGTCGCTGATCACCGAGACCGGCGTCCGCTTGAAGGCGACGCCCAGCAGCCGCAGGTCCACCAGGAAGATGGTGCCGGCGAACAGCATCAGCGTGAGCACGTGGGTGCCTTCCAGAAGGCCCCAGAAGTTCAGAGACGAGGCCAGCGCCTCGCTCCAGGACATGGGGTATTCCCCCTTGCCCTTACCTAGCTCGGTCGCGAGCCAGACCAGGAAGTCTCGCAGCACCTAGTCGCCCCCCTAAACATACCCGTCTTTCTAGTGAAGACGTACGCCCCCTCCATTGCGGAATTGCTGCGGCTTGGCAACACGCAAACGTCGGGCGGATGGGAGCCTAGGTGGATTCGTGAACGCTGATCAGGCAGCGCCGGTCGGCGGGGCGATCTGCCGGCGCAGCAACTCCAGGCCGACCCTCAGGGCCTCGAGCCGGACCTCGGCCCGGCCGACGTCGCCGAAGGTCTCCTTGCGGTGCAGCGTGGGGCTGCCGTGGCGGGCGCAGGCGAAGTGGACGAGGCCCGCCGGCTGTCCCGGCCCACCCTCCGCGAAGCCGGTGATCGAGACGGCGACGTCGGCCTTGGAGTTGGCGATCGCGCCTTCCGCCATGGCCCGGGCGCAGCGCTCGCTCACCACGCCGTCGTTGTCGATGATCGTCTGCGGGACGCCCAGCATCTCGTGCTTGGCCTCGGGCGTGTAGACGACGAAGCCGCGCTCGAAGGCGTGGCTGACGCCCGGAAGGTCGGTCAGCAGGGACGCAAGCAACCCGCCGGTGCAGCTCTCGGCCGTGGCCAGGGTGAGGTTCCGGTCGCACGCCTCGCGGAGCACGCGCTCCGCGAGGCTGTCGATCTCGGGCGGCAGGGCTGGTTCGAGGGCTTCCGCCATCCTACTGGAGGGCGGACCCGCCCATCTTGGCCATCAGCTCTTCCTTGCGGGCCTTGAGCTGCTCGCCGACGGCCTTCAGGTCCATGTCGGACTTGCGGCACTCGGGGAAGTATTCCTTCTCCTCCTCCTCGACGTGGTGCTCGATCATCTCCTTCAGGACGGTGACCTTGGCGTCGTAGTAGGGGTCTTCCGGCTTCATCTTCTGAAGCTGGGCCATCAGGTCCTTGGCCGAAGCGTGCTCGACCTCGGCCTCGTTGACGATGTCTTCCTCGTCGAGGTGCGGCCGCGAGGCGGGATAGAAGATCTCCTCCTCGATCTGCGTGTGGACCGCCAGCTCCATGTAGATCTGCTGGAAGATCGCCTGCTTCTCGGCGGGCTTCTCCTTGGCCTTTTCGTATTGCTTGAACAGCTTCTCGACGGCCCGGTGGTCCTGCATCAGCAGGCGGGTCGCGGGGTCGCTCTTCGGCGTCGTCGAGGTCTTCTTGGCCGTCGACTTCGAGGACGACGCCGATTTCGACGCGGTCTTGGCCTTCGTCGCCGATGATTTGCTTTTCTTGGTCGTGCTGGTCTGGGTCCCGGTCGCCATGGGGGTCTCCGTGGGCTTGAGAGGGGCGGGCGTCCGGTTGAACCCGCCGCCGCGGCCCAGGTTCCGCGCAAGCGCGGCCTTGATTTTCCGAGGCGGGGCGGGTCGTTAGGGAGCCGATGAGCAGGCAGCCGACGGTGACGATCGCGGGCGCGGGCGCCCTGGGCCTGGCGTGCGCCGTGGCGCTGGCCGACGCGGGCCTGCATGTCACCGTCTGCGATCCGGCCGAGCCCGCGGCCAATGCCTCGGGCGTCGCGGCGGGCATGATCGCGCCCGCCTTCGAGGCCGTGCTGGACGCCGCCGCGCGGCCGCACTTCGACGTCCTGCTGGCCGGGCGCGATCTCTGGCCGGGACTGGCCGAACGCGCAGGGATCGGTCTGCACCGCGACGGCGCGACGGCTGTCGGCGACGAGGCCTGGCTGGAAGGCGTGGCGGCGGAGTTCACGCGCCTTGGCCTGCACCCCGCCGAGCTGCCGGCCGCCACGGCCCAGGTCCTTGCGCCAGGCCTCTCGCCCGCCTGGACGCGGGCCCTGCTGACGCGCGAGGACTGGCGGCTCGACGCGGTCCAGGCGCTCGCCGCCCTCCGCGCCGCCGCCCAGGCCGCCGGCGTGCAGTTCCGCTCGGAAGCCGTCACCGGACGCGGCGACGCCGACCTGCTCGTGGTGGCCACCGGCGCCGGCCCCGCGCCTCTCGCCCCCGAGCTGTCCGTCCTCTCGCCGATCAAGGGCCACATCCTGCGTGTCCAGGCGCCTTGGGCCGCCGGCGTCACCGTGCGTGGGCAGGGGGCCTACGCCGCGCCGGGCCAGGCCGTGATGACCGTCGGCGCCACCATGGAGCCCGGCGTCGCCGACGCCGCCGTCGACCCGGCCAAGGCGGAGCCGCTGCGCGTGGCGGCCGCCCGGCTGTTCCCGGCGCTCGCCGACGCGCGGTTCGAACTCTCGGCCGGCGTCCGCGCCGCCACGCCGGACGGCCTGCCGCTGGTCGGCTTCGGCGCGGAGCCCGGCCTCATCCTGGCGGCCGGCGCGCGACGCAACGGCTGGCTGCTGGCCCCGCTGGTCGCCCATATCGTCGCCGCGCTGGCCATCGGCCGCGATCCAGGGCCCTATGCCGCACGGTTCGACCCGAGACGCTTCCCATGACCGGCTTCTGGCTCACCGACGAACAGCAGGCGATCCGCGACGGAGTCTTGAAGCTCTGCGCCCGCTTCGACGCGTCCTACTGGCGCCGCACAGACGAGACCGGCGACTTCCCGGAAGCCTTCGTGTCCGAGATGGCCAAGGCCGGCTGGCTGGGCGCCGCCATGCCCGTGGAGCTGGGCGGCTCGGGCCTGGGCCTCACCGAGGCCGCCATCGCCATGCAGGCGGTGGCCGAGAGCGGCGCGGGCTTCTCGGGCGCCAGCGCCCTGCACCTCAACATCTTCGGCCCCATGCCGCTCGCCCGCTTCGGCACGGAGGAGCAGAAGCAGCGGCTGATCCCTCGCCTGATCTCAGGCGAGGACCGGATGTGCTTCGGCGTCACCGAGCCGGACGCCGGCCTCGACACCACCCGGCTCGCCACCAAGGCGGTGCGCACCGAGGGCGGCTACGTCATCTCGGGCCGCAAGCTCTGGACCACCATGGCCCAGCGGGCGACCAAGATGCTGATCGTCGCCCGCACCACGCCGCGCGAGCAGGCGAGGAAGCCCACCGAGGGCATCAGCCTCTTCTACGTCGATTTCGACCGCTCGAAGATCCAGGCCACCCCGATCCCGAAGATGGGCCGCAAGGCGGTGGAGTCGAACGCGGTCTTCATCGAGGACCTGCACGTCCCCGGTGACGCCCTGGTGGGCGAGGAAGGCCAAGGCTTCCGCTACCTGCTGGAGGGCCTCAATCCCGAGCGCGTCCTGATCGCCGCGGAAGCCGTCGGCCTCGGCCGCGCCGCCCTGAAGAAAGCCGCCGCCTATGCGAAGGAACGCGTCGTCTTCGGCCGCCCCATCGGCCAGAACCAGGGCGTCGCCCATCCGCTGGCCAGGTCCTGGGCCGAGCTCGAGGCGGCGAACCTGATGGCCTTCAAGGCCGCCGCCCTCCACGACGCTGGCCGCGAGTGCGGGGCCGAGGCCAACGCGGCCAAGTACCTCGCGGGCGAGGCCGGCTTCCGCGCCTGCGAAGCGGCCGTCCTCGCCCACGGCGGCATGGGATACGCCAGGGAGTACGACGTCGAGCGCTACTTCCGGGAGGCGATGATCCCGCGCATCGCCCCTGTCAGCCGCGAGATGATCTTCAACTACATCGCCGAACGCGTGCTGGGGCTCCCGAAGAGCTACTAGGCCTCGGGCAGGCGGAAGCGGATCGGCACCCGCACGATCCCGCCCTCGACGGCGCGCCCGTCGACCGTCTTCGGGCTCATGCGGAAGTAGCGCGACAGCTTCACGGCCGCCTGGCCGAAGCCCGCCCCCGCCGGGGTCTCCGACACCACCTCGCAGCCGCCGATGGCGCCCTTGGCCGTCACCGTGCAGGAGATGGTGGCCGAGCCTTCCAGCCCCCGCCGGATGGCGCCGTCCGGGTAGTGCCGGGCCAGGTCCTGGGCGTCGGGCAGCCGCAGCCAGCTCGGATTGCCGATCACCGGGTCCGGCGCGGGCCGGGTCTGCACGGGCGTGTCAACCTTCAGCTCCGCGACCGGGCCGATCGGCGGCGGGCGCACCTCGTCCGGCGGATCGACGGGCAGCGGATCGATGGGCGCGGCCGCGCTGCTCACCGGCTTGTGCGGCGTAAGCGTCTTCGGGCGTTCCGTCGGCTGCGGCGGGGGCTTGGGCTTCTCCAGCCGGATCCAGGGGCCGGTCACCGGCGGGTCCAGCGTGACCGGCGGCTGCGGGGGCGCGAATTGCATCATCGCCAGGTACGCCGCAACGCCCGCGTGGGCCGCAATCGAGAGCCCCACGACGACCGTCGTCCGCGAGACCCGCCGTCCGTTCCAGGCGAAGCCGGAAGCGAGGGAAGCCAGAGCAGCCATGACCGAACTCCTGGGTTACACTTGTAAGACGCACTAGATGTGCGCCTGGAGATTACATCTGTCAATCGCCCGTCGCGGATATGGTTAGCGGCGCGTTAACCATGCCGGTCGCATGCCTAAAGCCATGGCCGTCCAGGGGATTCGCGGGATCGTCGAGGCTGCGATCGATCGCGCCTCCAAAGCGACCGGCGTCGATTTCAGCTTCCTGATGAAGACCGCCCATCGGGAGAGCGGCTTCAATCCGACGGCGCGCGCGTCCTCCTCCTCGGCGGCGGGCCTCTTCCAGTTCGTCGAGCAGACTTGGCTCCAGACGCTCAAGACCCACGGCTCGAAGTACGGCTACGCCCGCTACGCCGAACTGATCAGCCAGGGCGCCGACGGCCGCTACCGCGTGACCGGCGCCGAGGCGCGGCGGGCGGTGATGGACCTGCGCCTCGATCCGCATGCCGCCTCGCTGATGGCCGGTGAGCTCGCCTCGGATCATGCCGCCTATCTGAAGGGCCGCACCGGCCGCACGCCCACGGCAGGCGAACTGTACGCCGCCCACTTCCTGGGGCCGCAGGGCTCGGCCAAGCTGATCGAGGCCGCCCAGTCACGCCCCGGCGCCTCGGCCGCCGCGCTGTTCCCGGACGCGGCCCAGGCCAACCGCTCGATCTTCTACCGCGACGGCCGGGCCGCGACGGTCTCCGAGGTCTACGCCAATCTCACCCGCACGGGCGGGGCCGGCGCCGCTACCTCGGGCGACAAGGCCTCGGACGACGACGGCGGCTTCATCCAGTACGCTTCCGCTCGCCAGCTCTCGCGCCAGCGGGACGAGGAGGCGCTGATCCAGCTCATCCTCAAGGGCTCCCAGCCCAACGACCAACTCGGCGTCGGCTCGCGCCTGACGGGCTCCCTGTTCACCTCCGAGATGCTCAAGGTCCTGTCGGACAGCCGCGACGCCTCCTAGGCGGGAGCGCAACCGCCTCCAGCCGCGTTGCCATCGCCGTTGGTTTCATCGGCGAAGGTTTGAGCAATGGCGCAGCGCTGGCCCGAACGCTTGTGGATCGTCCGTCACGGCCAGAGCGCCGGCAACGTCGCGCGCGATCTCGCCGAGGCCGGCCGGCTGCCCCGCATCGACATCGCCGAGCGGGACGTCGACGTGCCGCTCTCGCCGCTCGGCCACGAGCAGGCCTGCGCGCTCGGCCGCTGGTTCGGCGCCCAGCCGATGGAGGAGCGGCCCCAGGTGGTGCTGACCTCGCCTTACGTCCGCGCCCTGCAGACCGCCGACATCGTGCGCGACTGCGGCGGCTTCTCGGCCCAGGCCAAGCGCCCGACGCCGGACGAGCGGCTGCGCGAGAAGGAGTTCGGCGTCCTCGACCGCCTGACCCGCTCAGGGATCGAGGCCGACTTTCCCGACCAGGCCGAATTCCGCCGGCTGCTGGGCAAGTTCTATCACCGGCCCCCCGGCGGGGAGAGCTGGTGCGACGTGATCCTCAGGCTCCGCAGCGCGCTCGACACGCTGTCGCTGCACCATGCGGGCGAGCGGGTGCTGATTGTCACCCATCAGGTCGTCGTCCTCTGCCTGCGCTACCTGATCGAGGAGATGACGGAGGCGGAGATCCTCGCGGTCGATCGGGAGGCCGACGTCGCCAACTGCTCGGTCACGGAATACCGGCTCGACGCGTCCGAAGGGCCGAACGGCTGCCTCAAGCTCCACCGCTACAACTTCGTGGCGCCGCTGGAGCGTGAGGGCGCGCCCGTCACCCGCGAGCCGGACGCCGCCGTGGCCGCGCGATGAGCCTCGTCGAACTCACGCCGCAGAGCCTGGGCGCCTGGCCCCTGCCCGTGATCCCGACCGAGACCGACAAGGAGAGCCGTGGGCGCGTCCTTGTGGCCGGCGGCGGGACCCAGGTGGCGGGCGCCGTGCTGCTGGCGGCGGTGGCGGCGCTGCGGGCGGGCGCTGGCAAGCTGCAGGTGGCCGCGCCGGCCTCCTTCGCCACCCACCTCGCCCTCGCCTTGCCGGAGGCCCGGGTCTTCGGCCTCCGCGAGACCGCCGACGGCGAACTCGCGGCCGAGGCGGCCACCGCGCTCGCCGACGCCGCGCCGCGGGTGAATGCGGTGGTCATCGGCCCCGGCCTGCTGGACAGCGCCGCCGCCGGCGAACTGGCGCTGCGCCTGATGCAGCCCGACGGTCCCCCGATGGTCGTCGACGCCGCCGCCATGCCGGGGTTGGCCGAGGCGCCGGACCGGGCCCGCCGCCACGCCGGCCGCCTGGTGCTGACGCCTCACGCGGGCGAGATGGCCGGACTGCTCGGGCGCAGCAAGGCCGAGGTCGAGGCCGCCCCGCTGGACGCCGCCCGGTCGCTCGCCGCCGACCTCCATGCGGTCGTCGCGCTGAAGGGGCCCGAGACCTTCATCGTCTCGCCGGACGGGCGCGCGTGGCGCAATGTCGGGCATTGTCCGGGTCTGGCGACGTCCGGCTCCGGCGACGTGCTCTCAGGGATCATCGGCGGCCTCCTGGCGCGCGGCGCCCCGCCGGCCCAGGCCGCGGCCTGGGGCTCGTACATCCACGGCGCCGCTGGGCGACGCCTCGCCGCCCGGATCGCGCCCGTCGGCTTCCTGGCCCGCGAGCTGCTCGACGAGATCGCCCCCGCCCTGGCCGAACTGGGCTAGGCACATTTCGCCGAACGCCCATATCTGAAGCAAGCGGGGCCCGGCGGCCCCTTTGGGCCGCGCGCATGAAGCCGTTCTACCAGCTGCTGGGCAACAACCTCGTCGCCAACGTCACCAACTACACGGTTTGGTTCGCGCTGACCTTCTGGGTCTACCTCGAGACCCGGTCGGTCTTCGCCACGGGCATGATCGCCGGCATCTATGTGGTCTTCACGGCGGCTTCCGGCATGTGGTTCGGCAGCCTCGTCGATCACAACCGCAAGAAGCTGGTGATGCTGGGCTCCAGCGTCGTGTCCTTCGTCTTCTACGCCCTGTCGCTCGCCTATCACCTGGCGGTGGGCGAGCCGGCCATGCGCGACGTCGGCGGCGTCCATCTGTGGCTGTTCGTCCTGCTGGTGATGCTCGGCATGCTCGCCGGCAACATCCGCGGCATCGCGCTCCCGACGCTGGTGACGGTGCTGGTCCCGGAGGACCGCCGCGACAAGGCCAACGGCCTCGTCGGCATGGTCACCGGCGTCGGCTTCCTGACCACCTCGGTGATCAGCGGCTTCCTGGTGGCCTGGGGCGGCATGTACGCCACCCTCGCGCTGGCGATGGCCTTCACCGTGGCGGTGTTCCTGCATCTGCTGTTCGTCCGCCTCGACGAGCCCGCCCGCGAGGCGACGCCGGGCGAGCCGGCCGCGTCCCGGCGCATGGACCTGTCCGGCACGCTCAAGGTGATCGGCGCCGTGCCCGGTCTCTTCGCGCTGATCTTCTTCGCCGCCTTCAACAACTTCCTGGGCGGCATCTTCATGGCGTTGATGGACGCCTATGGCCTGTCGCTGGTTTCGGTCCAGGCGTGGGGGCTGCTTTGGGGCGGCGTCTCGACCGCCTTCATCCTCTCCGGGATGGTCATCGCCCGCACCGGCCTGGGGTCGAACCCTTTGCGCACCCTGCTGCTCGTGAACCTGATCATGTGGAGCGTGTGCTGCGTCTTCACGCTGCAGTCGTCGATATGGCTGCTGGCCGCCGGCTGCTTCGTCTGGATGTTCCTCGGCCCCTACGCCGAGGCCGCCGAGCACACGACGCTGCAGAAGGTCGTACCCTTCGAGCGCCAGGGCCGGGTCTTCGGCTTCGCCCAGTCGGTGGAGCAGGCGGCCTCGCCCCTGACCGCCTTCCTGATGGGCCCGCTCACCCAGTTCGTCTTCATCCCGCTGATGACGGACGGGGCGGGCGCCGATGCCATCGGCGACTGGTTCGGGCGCGGTCCCGATCGCGGCATCGCCCTGGTCTTCACCCTCGCCGGCGTCGTGGGCGTGATCGTCACCACGATCGCGCTGAACTCGCGGCCCTACCGCGCGCTCAGCGCCGCCTACGCGAGCCGCGCGCCTGAGCCGGCCTGAATTCGGGCGCAGGTCGCGCCGTCAGGCCGCCGCCCCGCTCGCCAGCATCGCCTCGATCTCGGCCTCGGCGTAGCCCAGTTCCGCCAGGACCTCCCGGGTGTGCTGGCCAAGCGCTGGCGAGGGCGGTCGCCGCGTCGGGTCGGCGCCGGGGAACCGCGCCGGAGCCGCGATCGAGCGGACCGTTCCACCCTGGCCGTCGTCGATGTCGATCCAGGCGCCGGCCGCCTCCACCTGCGGGTCGGCTGCGACGTCGGCCGGGGTCTGGACGGGCGCCCAGACAAGGTCGGCGGCGTCGAGCCGGCGGGCGATCTCGTCGAAGGGCAGGGCGGCGAAGCCCTTGTCGAATTCCTCGGTCAGCGCCTTGGCGTTCTCGCGCCGCGCCTTGCCCGTCGCGAACCGCTCGTCGGCGATCAGTTCCGGCCGCCCCGCGGCCGTGCAGAACGCCTCCCAGCCGCCGCCGGAGCCGCGCGGGTTGTGCACGAACCAGCGGCCGTCCGAGCTCTTGTAGAGATTGGCCAGGGCGTTGATCGGATTGTCCCGCGTCCGTGCCGACGCGACGCGGCCGAACTTGAGCTGCACCGCCAGGTCCGAGCTCATCACATAGACGCCGGTCGCCAGCAGCGAGGTCTGCACCAGCCGGCCTTCGCCGGTCCGTTCGCGTTCGTACAGCGCCGCCAGGATCGCCGAAACCGTGGCGAGCGAGGTGGTGTGGTCGCCGACGCCTGAGCGCAGCAGGAAGGGGTCCATGCCCTTCGGCGCGGTCATGGCCGCCACGCCGGCCCGCGCCCAGAAGGCGGTGACGTCGAAGCCCGGCTTGTGCGCGTCCCGCCCTTCCAAGCCGAAGCCCGTGATCACGGCATAGACCAGCCGCGGATTGGCCCCCCGCAGCGTGTCGGCGTCCAGGCCATACTTCTTCAGCGAGGCCGGCCGCACGTTGGTCAGGAAGACGTCGGCGTCGGCCGCCAGCCTCGCCAGCGCCTCCCGGCCTTCAGGCTTGCCGATGTCCAGCACGACGCCGCGCTTGCCGCGGTTGTCGACGTCGAAGGTCGGATTGGCGCCCAGGTCGGTCTTCAGGTCGCCGAAGATGTGGCGCATGGCGTCGCCCCCGGGGCGTTCCACCTTGATCACGTCCGCGCCCCAGTCGCCGAGGATCGCCGCCGCCCCTGGTCCGGCGATGTAGGCGGTGAAGTCGACGACCTTCAGCCCTTGCAGCAGCACGCGTTCTCTCCCCGGTTCGGCGGGGATTTAAACAGGCGTTGGAGCGCTTGTCAGGCTACCGCACGGTCATTGGCGGCGGCGCTCGTCGACAGCGCCTCGGCGATGGCGCGGGCCGTCGCGGGCGCGGTCACGGGCTTGCGCAGCAGGGCGTCGGCGCCGGCGGCGCGGCGCGCGTCCGCCTCGGCGGCGTCGCCGCCCTCGATAAGGCCGATCACCGGCGTCCCGGCGGCGCGGCCCGCCAGGCGGCGCAGGGCCAAGATGGTGTCCGGCGTCTCCACGAACGCCAGGTCCAGGTCGCAGACCCGGGCGAGTTCCACGGCGCGGGCCCCGTCGGCGGCCTGGACGACCTGATGGCCGAGTTGCTCCAGCGTCGCGCGCAGCATGGCGGCGCCCAGGGCCTGGTCGCAGGCGATCAGCACCCGAAGGCGTCGCGGCTCCGCTTCGGCGGCGGCGGTCTCGCGCGCCGCCGGGACGGCGTCGGCCTCGTAGGGCAGTTCCAGGGTGAAGCAGGAGCCGACGCCCGGGGCGCTCTGCGCCCGGATCTCGCCGCCCATGAGGCCCGCCAGCCGGCAGGCGAGCGGCAGGCCGAGGCCCGCGCCCGACGCGCCGGCGCTGGTGCGCGCCACGCGGCGGAACGGCTGCAGCGCGACCGCCAGCTCCTCGTCGCTGAGCCCTGGACCCGTGTCGGCCACCGCCGCCAGCATCCGACCGCCGCTCACCGAAAGGCGCGCCTCCACCCGTCCGCGGACGGTGAACTTCACGGCGTTGCCGATCAGGGCGGCGAGGACCTGCCGCGCGCGGCCCGGGTCGGCGATGGCGGCCCCGGTCAGCTCGCCGTCCACGTGGAGGCCGATCTCCAGGCCTTTCGCCGCCGCGGCGGGGCGGTGCTGCAGCACGAGCTCGCGGGCGATCCCCACGAGGTCGATGGGCCGCAGCTCCACGATCAGCGCGCCGGCTTCGGCCGTCTCGGCGTCGACGGTGGTCTGCAGCACGGAGAGCAGGTCTTCCACCGCCTCCCGGGCGGCGGCGAGCTGCTGGCGCGAGGGCGCGGCCCGGCCGCCGGTCCCGGCCGCGGAGGCCAGCATGTGGGCGACGCCGGTCAGCCCGTCGCGGATCTCGTCCGAAAGGGTCGAGACCAGGTCGGACTTCGAGCGCGCCAGCCGGCGGGCGGCCTCGGCCTGTTCGGCGCGGTCGGCGATCAGGTGCTCGCGCTCGACGGCCAAGCTGAACTGGCGGCGCAGGATGCGGTTGACCATCAGGGCCAGGGCCAGCGCCAGGGCGGCGGCGGCCAGCCCGAGCCGGGCCAGGTCCGCGTCGTGCGGCCGGCTGAAGAGGGCCACAAGGGGCCCGGCGAGCGCCGCCGGCGCGACGATCAGCAGGCTGGGCAGCCAGGGCGCGGCGAAGAACACGCAGATCAGGGCGGCTCCGAGCGACATCAGCAGCAGCGGTTCGCGCGCCGCGCCGGACCCTTCCGCGAAGATCGCGAGCTGGGCGATCGTCCCGGCCCAGATCAGCCCGCCCAGCACCTGCACCCGGGCGCGCCGCGCAAGGTCGCGCGCCGCGTCGTCCTTCAGCCAGTTCACCACGCCGTAGAAGGCGCCCCAGCCGATCGCGAAGAGCGCGAAGGCGGCGCTCATCCAGGCGGCGTTGGCGGCGTGGCTGCCCGCCCAGACGAAGACCGGCAGGCACACCGCGAACGCGGCCAGGGCATAGGGCAGGAGGGCGGCCTGCGCCTTCATGCCCTGTTCGTTGACGGTGAGGCCGCCCAGGTCTTCCGGCTTGCTGGTGATGGTCACGGGAGTCCCTTCGCGAAGCGTCGTGCGAAGGCTAGCCGCCGTGCGGTTGGCGCGGGGTTACGCGGGAGCCTTAATCCACAGATTCGCCCGGCAACCTCTCATTAAGCTTAACGGTCGATAACTCGACTCGTGGGACTCCGGTGCTGACCGGAGTAGGGGTTCTTGGGCGGGCTTATGGCGACGACGCGTTCAGCGTTGACGGAGAGCGATATCCGCACGCTGGTCAAAGGCGCTACGCCGGACGAGCGGGCGCTTGCGGCCCGTAAGCTCTGCACCAGCCTCGACCGCGAGATCCTCAGCGACGAAGATCGGGTGACGGCCGCCGAGATCCTCCGGGTCATGGCCGCCGACGCCGCCGTCATGGTCCGCCGGGCGCTGGTGGAGACGCTGAAGGCCTCGCCGGTGGTGCCGCGCGACGTGGCGATGAAGCTGGCCAGGGACGTCGAGACCGTCTGCCTGCCGATGCTGGCCTTCTCGCCGGCCTTCACCGACGAGGACCTCTCGGAGATCGTCCGCCTGGGCGGACCGGTCCGCCAGCTCGCCATCGCCAAGCGGCCCGTGCTGTCGCGCGCGGTCACCGACACCCTCGCCGAACACGGCAGCGAGCGCGCCGTGAGTGTCGCCTGCGCGAACGACAAGGCCGATTTCGGCGAGGACGCCCTGCAGAAGGCCATGAGCCGGTTCGCCGAGTCCGAGAAGGTTCTGGCGGCCATCGCCTACCGCAATGTGCTGCCGCTGTCGGTGACCGAGCGGCTGATCACCCTGGTCGGTGACAGCCTGCGCGACCACCTGGTCAGCCGCCATGCCGTCTCGCCGGAAGCCGCGCTCGAGGTGGCGACCGGCGCCGCCGAGCGGGCCACGGTCGATCTGGTCGACCAGGCCGGCCGCGCCGCCGACGTGAAGAGCTTCGTCGCCCACCTGAACGGCGAGAAGCGGCTGACGGCTTCGCTGCTGCTCCGCGCCCTGGCGCACGGCCACATGACCTTCTTCGAATGGGGCGTGGCCGAACTCGCCGGCGTGCCGCACCATCGCACCTGGCTGATGATCCACGACGCCGGCCCCCTGGGCCTGCGGGCGATCTACGAGCGGGCCGGCCTTCCGGCGCGGCTGTTCCCGGCCTTCCGCGCGGCGGTGGACGCCTTCCACGCCATGGAGTTCGACGGCGGACCGCGTGACCGCGAGCGCTTCCAGGAGCGCATGCTCCAGCGTTTCCTCACCCAGCCGCAGGCCGCCGCGCGCGAGGATGTCGACTATCTGCTGGACCGGATGAACCGCGCCGGCGCCGCGGCTCGCGAGGCCGTCGGGAGCGCCTGACCTAGGGGCACGCTTGTCCGCTGCGCGCCGGGGTCCCAAGCTGGCGCGATGTCCGTCTCCGAGATCAAGCCCGCCGCCACCATCCTGCTGCTGCGCGACGACCCCGCCTTCCAGGTGCTGATGGTCAAGCGCCATCACCAGATCGACTTCGCCTCGGGCGCTCTGGTGTTTCCCGGCGGGAAGACCCACGCGGGCGACCACGATCCCGCCTGGACCGAACATGCTCGCGGCTGGGAGGGCCTTGAGGCCGAGCAGCGGGCGCTGCGCATCGCCGCCATCCGCGAATGCTTCGAGGAGGCCGGCATCCTGCTGGCCGAGCGGCGGGACGGCCGTCCCTTCGATGCGGCCTGCGACCCGGCGGTGCGGGAAGCGGTCGACCGCGGCGAGACGGCGTTCCTGGACGTCGTCCGCGATCTCGGCGTGCGCTTGAGTCTCGACGCGCTCACCGTCTTCGCCCGCTGGATCACGCCCGTGATGATGCCCAAGCGGTTCGACACCTGGTTCTACGCGGTCCGCGCGCCTGAGGGGCAGCTCGCCGCCTGCGACGGCCGCGAGACCGTCGACGCCGAGTGGGTCGCGCCGTCCGAGGTCCTGCGCCTGGCCGAGGCCGGCGAGCGGACGGTGATCTTCCCGACGCGGATGAACGTCCAGCTCCTGGGGGAGGCGCAGAGCGCCGCCGACGCCGTGGCCCGCGCTGAAGCGCGCACGCTGGTGACGGTGCTGCCGCATGTGGAAACGCGGCCCGAAGGCCGCGTGCTGGTGTTGCCGCCCGACGCCGGCTACGGCGCGGTCGCGGAGTCCATGGACCGGATCATGGGCTAGGCGCCCAGTTCGCGGACCCGGCTTTCGAGTTCCTGGACCAGGACCTTGCCGATCGGATGGTCCACGTCCTTGATGCCGTCGCGGACGGCGGCCTTGATGGCGTCGATGTGGGCGTCGATCAGCGGCATGGGCGCGTCCGTGCGCTTGGCCTTGTCGTCGATCAGCCGGCAGAGCAGCCCGGAGATGCGGGTGATCAGCGGGAAGCCGTAGGTGGCGCCCAGGCCCTTCAGGTCATGGGCGCGCAGGTACAGCGCCTCCATGGTTTCGACGGTCACGCCCTGGGCGCGGACCACCTGGCGGGCGGCCTCCAGCTTGGCGACCTCGTCGTTCAGCCATTGGGCGAAGTTCCCGGACAGGCTCTGCAGGGCCGCCTCCGCCTTCGCGATGGCCGAAGCGTCGATCATGCCCAGGCGGCCGCCGCCGACCTTCAGGCGAAGGGCGTTGGACGGCTGGATCAGGTGGCCGGACTTATGCTCGCTCACGGTGGCTCTCCAGGGAGGGTCGCACCGGGCAAGCTAGGGCCAACCCGTTAATAACACCTGATAACCGAACGGCCGCGCTACTCAGACGGCGAACTGCTCGGCCAGCACCCGCTCCTCCAGGCTGCGGCCGGCGTCGAACAGCATGGTGATCGAGACGTGCCGGTCCTCGGCGACGCGCACCTCGGCGACGTCGCGGACCTCGAAGTTGTCGGCCACCGCGCTGACCGGCCGCTTGTCCGCCTCCAGGATCTGGAAATCCACCTTGGCGGTGTGCGCCAGCAGGGCCCCGCGCCACCGCCTCGGCCGGAACGCGCTGATCGGCGTCAGCGCCAGGATCTTGGCGTCCAGCGGGATGATCGGCCCGTGGGCGGAGAGGTTGTAGGCCGTAGAGCCCGCCGGCGTCGCCACCAGCGCCCCGTCGCACGACAGCTCGCCCAGCCGCACCTTGCCGTCCACCGAGATGCGCAGCTTCGCCGTCTGCCGCGTCTGGCGCAGCAGCGAGACTTCGTTGAACGCCAGCGCCTCGTGCGTCGCCCCGTCGACGCTCCGCGCCTTCATCCGCAGCGGGTGGATGACCGCCTGCTCGGCGGCGTTGATACGCTCCAGCAGGCCGTCCTCGCTGTATTCGTTCATCAGGAAGCCGACCGAGCCGCGGTTCATGCCGTAGATCGGCTTGCCCGCGGCCGTGCAGCGATGGACCGTCTCCAGCATGAAGCCGTCGCCGCCCAGGGCGACGATCACCTGGGCCACGTCCTGGCCGGCGTCGCCATAGCGTTCGGCCAGCCGCTCGCGCGCCTCCTGGGCCTCGGGGCGGTCGCTGGCGACGAAGGTCAGCCGCGTGACAAAGGGCTCTGGCTTGAACATGGCGCAGGGAGAACGCCGCAAGCGGGCGCGTCTGTCCAGCCGTCCCGTAAGGTCAGAGGGTCCGTGCCGCCTGGCGGAAGGCGGCGTTCGCGACGCTGGGGCTCACGGGGGCGAAGGCCCCCACGGCGCGCCGCCCGGAATCCGGGCCGCCTCCGGGACGGCCGCCGTTGAGGTCGCGCACCAGTTCCAGGATGGTGGGGAAGACGCTGCGGTCGATGCCGACGGCGGCGCAGGCGAGGCCCAGCAGCTCGGGCTGGTCGGAGTCGATCGCCCGCTGCACCTGGCCGGCCTCGAACCGGCCCAGCATGGCCAGCGCGGTGACGAACAGGGTCAGCCGGCCTTCGCGCAGGGCGCGGACGAGGTAGCCCGGGCGGAGCTGGCCCGCGCCGTGCAGCTTCTCGATCAGCCGCCGCTCCATCTCCTCGCGCTCGCCGTCCCGGGCCTTGACCATTCGCGGGCCGGAGGCGCGCGGCGCTCCGGCATGGGCCTCGGCCACCGAATGGGCCAGCGCCCGGTCCAGCGCCTCGCTGTCCAGGCGGAACCGGTCGGTCAGCGACTTCTTCAGCGCCTGGCCCACCCAAAGGTAGAGCCGCTCGGCGAGGTCGCTGGTCAGGCGCGGGTGCCGGGCGAGCGGCTGGCGCAGCGCCGCGATCTGCCGGGAGCGTTCGACCAGCTCGGCCATGTCGCGCGGCGACAGTTCGGCGCTGTCGTTGGCGGCCAGCGCCGTCAGTACGGCCGGCTCGCCCTGGTGCAGGATGGCGGAGACGATGTTCTGGGAAATCCGCGGACGACGCGCGATCTCGACCTGGTGCTCGATGGTGGCCTCGACCAGCAGGCGCACGAGGTCCAGGTCGCGGAGCAGGGGGCTCTTCTCGATCACCGGCCGGGCGATCTCGATCTCGTCCAGCGCCAGCACGTTGATCAGGGCCGGCGGCGCCCAGTCCGCGCCGGCCAGCTTCTCGGACAGGCGTTGGCGGATGTCGCGCTCGGCCTCGACCACCAGGCTCATGAAGATGGACGACAGCAGGCCCTGGATCTGCGGGGCCATCATGGCCTCGCCGGCATGCGGCGTGTCGCAGAGGTCCGCGATCGCCAGGAGCAGGCGCTCCCGGTCGGCGGGAGCGCGGCTCTTGGCGAGGTCGAGCAGACTTTCGCTGCTGAGCGCGACGCTCAAGCCTCAATCCCCCATTGCCCAAACAGAATGCGGCTGTAAGCGATCCTGTCGGGCGCGGATGAAGACATGCTTAAGACCGGAGCGTAGCCCGCAAACGCCGGTTGAGTGAGGGAACACGCGACACATGGCCGACCCGCTGATCCTGGCCCTGGACCAGGGCACGACGAGCACCCGCGCCATACTGTTCACGCCGGACGGCCGCGCGCTCGCCGAGGCCGGGCGACCGCTGAAGCAGCACTACCCCCGCGACGGTTGGGTGGAGCACGACGCCGAGGAGATCTTCCAGGCTTCGGTCGCGGTCCTCCGCGAGGCGGTCGAGCAGGCCGGCGCCGACCCCGCGGCCATCGCCGCCATCGGCATCACCAACCAGCGCGAGACGGCGGTGATCTGGGATCGGCGCACGGGCAAGCCGATCCACAACGCCATCGTCTGGCAGGATCGCCGCACCGAGCCCGCCTGCCTGCGCCTGCGCGACAGGGGCTGCGAGCCCAAGGTCGCCGAGCTCACCGGCCTGCTGCTCGACCCCTACTTCTCGGGCACGAAGTTCGCCTGGCTGCTCGACCACGTGTCGGGCGCCCGAGAGGCGGCCGGCCGCGGCGAGCTGTTGGCCGGCACCATCGATTCCTGGGTGATCTGGCGGCTGACCGGGGGCAGGGTCCACGCCACCGACGCCACCAACGCCTCCCGCACCCTGCTGTTCGACATCGGCCGCGGCGCATGGTCGCCGGAGCTGTCCGAACTGCTGGACGTGCCGCTATCGCTGCTGCCCGAGGTCCGCGACTGCGCCGGCGACTACGGTGAGACCGAGCCCGCGCTGCTCGGCCGCGCCATCCCGATCCGCGGCGTCGCCGGCGACCAGCAGTCGGCCCTGATGGGGCAGGGCTGCATCCGGCCGGGAGAGATGAAGGCCACCTACGGCACCGGCTGCTTCATGCTGATCAACACGGGCGAGACGCGCGCCCCGTCGCGCTCGCGGCTGCTCACCACCGTCGCAGCCCGGCTCGACGGTCGCACCACCTACGCCCTGGAAGGGGCGATCTTCATCGCGGGCGCGGCCATTCAGTGGATCGAGGAGGGGCTGGGCGTCGAGGGCGGGCCGCAGGCGGTCGAGGCGCTGGCGGCCAGCGCGCGGCCCGATCACGGCGTCACCCTGGTGCCCGCCTTCACCGGCCTCGGCGCCCCCTGGTGGGACGCCAACGCCCGCGGCGCCCTGTTCGGCCTGACCCGCGACGCCGGCCGCGCCGAAATCGCCCAGGCCGCCTTCGATGCCTGCGCGCTCCAGACGCGCGATCTCGTCGAGGCCATGCGCGCCGACGCCCCTGACGCCTTCGCGGGCCCGGTGGAGCTGCGCATCGACGGCGGCATGTCCAAGAGCGCCTGGTTCAGCCAGCGTCTCGCCGATCTCACCGGCATCCAGGTCTGCCGCGCCACCTATCGGGAGACGACGGCGCTTGGCGCGGCCCTGTTCGCGGGGCTCGGCGCCGGGCTCTACCGCGACGTCGCCGAGGCGGCGGGATCGCGTCCGCCGACGGAAGGCTACCGCCCGACGCCGCACGGCGCGGTGCGCGAGAGCGCCTACGCCCGCTGGCTCGACGCGGTCGCCCGCGTGCGCACCGCTTGACGGTCCGGCCCGGCGGCGCGACTCTGATCGGTGATAACCAGACGGACCAAAGGGAGAAGGCCATGGCGGACGGATCGGCGGCAGGCGTGGTCTCGCTGAAGGGCAAGGTCAGCGCCGAGGAGTGGCAGGCCCGCGTCGAACTCGCGGCGCTCTACCGGCTGGTGGCGCTGCACGGGTGGGACGACCTGATCTACACCCACATCTCGGCCCGCATTCCGGGGCCCGAGCATCACTTCCTGATCAATCCCTACGGCATGCTGTTCGACGAGATCACCGCCTCGTCGCTGGTGAAGATCGACCTGAACGGCAACATCCTTCAGGAGACGCCGTACTTCATCAATCCGGCGGGCTTCACGATCCACTCGGCGGTCCACGAGGCGCGCGAAGACGCCAAGTTCGTGATGCACCTGCACACCGACCAGGGCGTGGCGGTCTCGGCCCAGAGGGAAGGCCTCCTGCCGCTCACCCAGCACGCGCTGATCGTGCTGCCCAGGCTCGCCTACCACGACTACGAAGGCATCGCCCTGAACCTGGACGAGCGTGAACGTCTCGTCGCCGACATCGGCGACAAGCACCTGATGCTGCTGCGCAATCACGGCACCCTGTCGGTGGGCGCCACCGCGGGCGACTGCTGGGTCGGGATGTTCTTCCTGGAGCGGGCTTGCAAGCAGCAGATCATGGCGCTCTCCGGCGGCCGCGAGAACGTGCTCTTCGCGCCCGAAGCGTCGGTCGCGGAGGTGAAGATGCAGACCTCGCGCGGCATGGGCGGCGGTCTCGCCTGGCCCGGCTGCCTCCGCCGCCTGGACCGCCATCTCCCCGGCTACGACGCCTAGTCTCCCTCCGCCCTCATCCCGGACGGCCGCAGGCCGATCCGGGACCCAGGGCCGCCGCACTGCAGAACCGCCTGAGTCCCGGTCCTCCGCGGGGATGACGAAAGTTTTTGACTTTCCGCGCGACTTATGTTCTCTTTTTGTTCGTGATCAGCGACGCCGACATGCTGGAGGAGATCGACGCCCGCCTCGCGGCGGTGGCCGACGTCCAGTTCGCGCTGATCCAGAAGATCCAGAGCCGCATTGAGGCCGCGGAGGACGCCGCCGAGCTTCAGGCTCTGGCCGAGCCCCTCGACCGCTGCGCCCGGTCCATCCGCCTGACCTATGCGCTGCGCGTGAAGCTCCGGAAGGACGTCCGCGCCCTCGACCGCGAAGAGACCCGCCTCGCCGAGGCCGCCCACAGGGAGCGCAGCCAGGACCGCTGGGATGCGGTCCGCCACCGTGTCGAGACCCTCACCTGGCGAGAAGCCGACTGGGAGGACGAGGGCCTGCTGGCCGAGTACGACCGCGTCCTCGACTTCGAAAGCCTCGACGAACGCTTCCTCGACCTCACCGTCGAACAACAGGCCGACCGCCTCATCGCAAAGCTCGACCTCAGGGCCGAGCCGCCACCGTCCTATCCCGAGGCGGAAGCGGCCGAGGCTCGCGAGGGCTTCCAGAGCTCCGCCTGATCCCGCCGCCGCACGATCGACCACGAACCAACACGAACCAACACGAACAGCGCGGTTGGTCGTCGTCCCTCACAGCCTCAGACGAGACCGCGCGCCTCCGGCGCGCCTTCCTCCCGAAGCGCATGCGCTTCCGGGCTCGCGCCGCATGCGCCGTCGCGTTCGTGTGGGTTCGTGTTCGTTCGTGGTTCTAAAAGAGCAGCGCGGCGCCCCACCCGTGATCTTCGTGTGGTTCGTGGACAAACCTGCCGACGCCTCAAGCTCCGCGCGAACATGACGGCGAATTAATCGCGTAAGTTTCAGGCACGAAACGTCAAGCCATCCTGCTGTCACTGGATCGCGTCAGAGAGGCGCCGTAAGAGCGCTTCCTCCCAGTATGTCAGCCCGTCCGCCGGGCGCCGGAGTACCTACGCCTTGATTCGACGCCACTTCTTCCTCGCTGCAGCCATCGTGGTGCTGGCGGTCATGGTCGTCGTGGGCGGCATGAAGGTGATCGCGCTGAAAGCCGGCGGCGGCAACGCTGGCGGCCCGCCCGGAGCGGCGGCGGCGGCGAAGGGGCCCGGCGGCCCGGGCGGGGGCTCGGGCGGCGCTCGCGGCGGGCGCGGCGGGTTCGGTCCCACCCAGGTTTCCGTCGCGGTGGTCCAGCCGCGCAGTTTCGCCGACACCATCGAGGTGCTCGGCGTGGCCAAGGGGCGTCAGTCGGTGACGCTTACCGCCGCCGCCACCCAGCTCGTGGACCGGGTGCGCTTCCGCGACGGCCAGCAGGTCGCCCGCGGCGCCGTCCTCGTCGAGCTGCGCGCCACTGAACAGGACGCTGGCGTCGCCCAGGCCCAGGCCCGGCTCGTCCAGGCCCAGCGCAGCTACGAGCGCTACCGCACGCTTGGCCAGCAGGGCTGGGCCTCCAAGGCGCAGGTCGACGAGATCGAGGCCGCGTACCGGTCCGCCCAGGCCGACGTGGCCGCCGCCCGGGCTCGCGAGTCCGACCGGGTGATCCGTGCGCCCTTCGCCGGAGTCGTGGGCCTCTCGGACGTGGCGCCCGGCGCGCTCGTGAACCCGGGGGCCCCGATCGTCACCCTGGACGACATCTCCGCCATCCGCGTCGACTTCCAGGTGCCCGAGCGCTACCTGGCCCAGCTTCGCCAGGGGCAGACCATCCTCGCGAGCGTCGACGCCTATCCGGGCGAGACGATCACCGGCCGCATCGCCCAGCTCGACACCCGCATCGACGAGCGGACCCGCGCCATCACCGCCCGCGCCGAGTTCCCGAACCCAGGCGGCCGCCTGAAGCCCGGCATGCTGGTCCGGGTCGGGGTTTCGCGCGGCGAGCGCCAGAGCCTGAGCGCGCCGGAGTCGGCGGTCTCCGTGCAGGGCGACAACGCCTTCGTCTACGTCATCCGCCAGGCCGGCGAGCGTACGGTGGCCGAGCAGCGGCCGATCCTCACCGGCCTGCGCCAGCAGGGGCTGGTCGAGATCCGGGACGGCGTGCAGGCGGGCGAGAAGATCGTCGCCGACGGCCTCAACAAGATCCAGCCGGGCCAGCCCATCCGGGTGGGCGGCCAGCGCCCCGGCGGCGGCCAGCGTCCGGCTCAGGGCGCGGGCGCCCAGAGGCCGGCGAGGACGCCGGCATGATGCTCTCGGACATCTCCGTCCGGCGGCCCGTCTTCGCGGCGGTGGCCGCGATCATTCTCTGCGTGGTCGGCTTCGCAGCCTTCCAGTCGCTCACGGTCCGCGAGCTGCCCAGCGTCGACCCGCCGGTCGTCTCGGTGGGCACCACCTACCGCGGCGCCTCGGCCGAAGTCATCGAGGAGCGGATCACCGAGGTCATCGAGCGGCAGATCGCCGGCATCGAGGGCATCGACCGGATCAACTCGGCCTCCCGCGACGGCTCCTCGCGGATCAACATCTCCTTCACGCTGGACCGCGACCTGGACGATGCGGCCAACGATGTGCGCGACGCCGTCAGCCGCACCCTGGCCCAGCTGCCCGAGCAGGCGGACCCGCCGACGATCCAGAAGGCGAACGCCGACGCCTCGCCGATCATGTTCCTGAGCTTCACGTCGACGACGCTCAACCGCCTGCAGCTCACCGACTACGCGCAACGCTACCTCGTGGAGCGCTTCTCCACCGTGCCGGGGGTCGCCAACGTGGGCGTCGGCGGCGCCCAGAACTACTCCATGCGGGTCTGGCTCGATCCGGACGCCATGGCCGCCCGCGGCGTGACGGTTGAGGACGTCGAAACCGCGCTGAACACCCAGAACCTGGAGCTGCCGGCTGGCGCCCTCGAAGCGCCCGCCAAGGACTTCACCATCCGCGTCGCCCGCGGCTACGCCACGCCCGAGCAGTTCGCGCGCCTGCCCGTCGTGCCGTCGCGGACTGCGGCCGCCACCCAGAGTTCGGCGGCGCTCGGCGGGACCGCGGCGGGCGCCGGCGCGGCCCAGGGCGCCACCCGCGACATCACCGCCGCGACCCAGGGTCAGGCCTACGTCACGCGCCTGGGCGATATCGCCCGGGTGGAAGAAGCCGCCGACGAACATCGTCGCAGCTTCCGCTCCAACGGCCAGGATCAGGTCGGCATCGCCATCTTCCGCCAGAGCCTGGCGAACGACCTCGAGATCTCGGACGGCGTGCGGGAAGCGATCCGGGAGATGAAGTCGGGCCTGCCCAAGGGCACCGACATTCAGGTGGCCGTCGACTACACCGAGTTCACGCGCCACGCGATCGAGGAGGTGTGGATCACCATGGGCATCGCGCTCGGATGCGTGGCCCTGGTCAACTTCATCTTCCTGGGCACCTGGCGAGCGGCGCTGATCCCCTCGGTCGTCGCGCCGATCTGCATCCTCTCCACCTTCATCGTGCTGGCCCCGCTCGGCTTCTCGATCAACCTGCTGACGCTGCTGGCGCTCGTGCTCGCCATCGGCCTCGTGGTCGACGACGCCATCGTGGTGGTCGAGAACATCCAGCGGCGCATCGACGAGGGCGAGCCGCCGATCGTCGCCGCCGAGCGCGGCGCCCGTCAGGTCTTCTTCGCCGTCGTCGCCACCACCATCGTGCTGATCTCGGTCTTCGCGCCGCTGATGTTCATGCCGGGCTTCACCGGCCGCCTGTTCGTGGAACTGGCCGTGGCCGTGGCGGCTGCCGTCGCCTTCTCGGCGCTGATGGCGCTGTCGCTGTCGCCGATGCTGGCGTCCAAGCTGCTGCGCCCGGCCAAGGGCGAGGGCTTCATCGCCCGCCACATCGACGGCGCGATGGAGAAGCTCAAGAACTCCTATCACGCCTCCCTTGAGAGCATGCTCGGACGGCGGTCGGTCGGCGCCGCGGCCGGCGGCCTCGTCCTGCTGCTGGCGGGCTTGGCGGTGGTGGTGTTCACCAGCCTGCCCAAGGAGCTGACGCCCGAAGAGGACCGTCGCCGCGCCCAGGTGATGATCACCGGCCCCGAGGGCGCGGGCTACGACTACACCAAGGCCGCCGCCGACCAGCTCGAGCGGATCCTGATGGGCTACGTCAGGGACGGCACCCTCGATCGCTATGTGCTGTCCATGCCCCGCTTCGGCGGCGCCAGCAGCTACAACAGCGCCGGCGGCAACACGATGCTGTCGGAAAAGGCCCCGATGACCACGCAGGAGTTCGCGGCGCAGCTGAACCGCCAGCTCAGCGCGATCACGTCGGTGCGCGCCATCGTCTCGCCCGAAGGCGGCCTGCAGCGCGGCGGACCCGGCGGCGGGGGTGGCGGGGGCGGCTCGAGCCTCCAGCTCATCATGACCGGCAACGACTATCCCGAGATCGCGCGGCGCATGCAGCCGATCCTGGCGGCGGCGGAACAGAATCCGGGCCTGGCGCGGCCACGGCTCGACTACGAGCCGACCAGCCCGCGCGTGGTCGTCGACATCGACCGGGACAAGGCCGCGACCCTCGGGGTGTCGGCCCAGGCCGTGGGCCGGGCGCTCGAGACCATGTTCGGCAACCGGCGGGTCACGACCTACATCAAGAACGGCCAGGAGTACGACGTCCTCCTTCAGACCGACCGCTCCAACCGGCAGACCGAACAGGACCTCGGCAAGCTGTATGTCCGCACCGCCTCGGGCGAAACGGTTCCGCTCTCGGCTTTGGTCAGCACCCGCGTGCGCGGCGACACGCCCGACCGGTCGCGGGTCGACCGACTCCGGTCGATCAGCCTGAACGCCCAGCTCAACCCCGGCTACTCGATGGGCGAGGCGATCGAGTTCCTGCGCGAAGAGGCGGCGAAGCAGGGTGCGGCCAGCAGCCTCAAATGGGGCGGCGGGGCCCGCGACTATCTGGAGTCGTCCAGCGCCGTGGGCGTCGCCTTCGGCCTGGCGCTGCTGCTGGTGTTCCTGGTGCTCGCGGCGCAGTTCGAAAGCTGGATCCACCCGGCGGTGATCATGCTGACCGTGCCGGTCGCGACCTTGGGCGGGCTCTTCGGCCTGCTCGTGGCCGGCAGCTCCATCAACACCTACAGCCAGATCGGCCTGATCATCCTGGTCGGCATCGCCGCCAAGAACGGCATCCTGATCGTCGAGTTCGCCAACCAGCTCCGCGACGAGGGGCTTTCGGTGCGGGAGGCGGTGATCGAGAGCGCCGCGCTGCGCCTGCGCCCCATCATCATGACTTCCATCTCGGCGGCCGCCGGCGCCATTCCCCTGATCGTCTGGGGCGGGATGGGGGGCGAGGCGCGGAAGACCATCGGGGTGACCATCTTCTTCGGCGCGATCTTCGCCACCCTGGTCACGCTGTTCATCGTTCCGGTGTTCTACAACATGCTCGCCCGCTACACGAAGTCGCCCATGGCCACGGCGCGCCGCATCGAGGCCTTCGAGGAGGCGGAGAAGGCCCGCGTCGCCAACGCGGCCGAGTAGCCGGAAACAAAGCGGCCTCCCGCGTGGGGAGGCCGAAGAAGATTTCCTCGCCGGCAAGGGGGGAAGCCGGTCGAGGCTGCGCCGTCCTGTTCGGGCCGGCTGAAGGGTGTCGTCGACAGATGCAGGATCGACGAACGCCACCATGCGCCCGCCGAAGATGCCCGTCAAGGTTGTCTTGTGGGCGTCTATGCGCGCGTCGGGTGAGTTATTCCGGCTTGTGGCCGGTCTCGACCATGAGGAAGGCGATGAGGTCCGTGCGGTCCTTGGCGTCCTTCAGCCCCGCGAACGACATCTTGGTGCCGGGCAGGTAGGTCATCGGCTTGGCCAGCCACTGGTCCAGGTGGTTCGCGTCCCAGACGATATCCGAGCTCTTCAGCGCGTCCGAGTACTTGTAGTCCTCGGCCTGGGCCGCCTTCCGGCCGAACACGCCGTGCAGGTTCGGCCCGGTCATGTTGGCGCCGCCGGGCGTGATCGTGTGGCACGAGCGGCAGAGCCCGAACTTGGCTTCGCCGTTCGCCAGGTCGGCCGTGTTGTAGGGCGCCGGGAACGAGGCCAGCAGCGCCTGCTTCTCGGCGTCGGCCATCTCCGGCGCGGCCGGCGCGGCCGGCGCCTCGGCCGTGGCGGTGGTCGTCCCGCTCGTGTCGCCGCCGGACTGCGACTGGCCGCACGCGGCCAAGGTGGAGGCGAGGAGGACGGTGAAGGCGATGCGGCGCATGAACGACTCCCTTGGATCGCGCCGGGAAGCTAGCGCGACCGTCGCCTTAAGCAAGCCGCCTCAGCGCCGTTTGCGCCGCTCGCGGTTCACGGCCTCGTCCAGCGCCTGCAGGAAGCGCGACCGGTCGGCCGCCGCGAACGCTTTCGGCCCGCCGGTGATCTCGCCGGTCGAGCGGATGTGTTCCATGATCGACCGCTGGGCCAAGGCCTGACCGATGCTGTCGACCGTGAACGCCCGACCATTCGGGGCGATGGCCGCGGCGCCCGCCTTCAGCACCCGGTCGGCGAGCGGGATGTCGTTGGTCACCACGATGTCGCCGGGCTCGGCCCGCTCGGCGATCCAGTCGTCCGCCACGTCCGGTCCCGCGTCCACCACCACCTGTTCGATGGCCGGCGTCTGCGGCGTACGGATCCAGCTGTTCGACACCACGAAGGTCTTCAGTCCGTAGCGGGCGGCGACCTTGTAGGTCTCGTCCTTCACGGGACAGGCGTCGGCGTCGATGAAGATGCGCATGGTCGGCTGCGTAGCGCCGGAACCTCCGCCCGCAAAGACCGTTGGACCTCCGGGTCATTGCGCTAGGGGTTCGCCCGTGTTCCGCAAAGCTGTCGTCGCCGGCGCCGCCGCGCCGCCTTCCAAGCCCTCGTTCCTGGACGCCATGGTGCTGAAGCTTCATGCGCTGGCTGTCCGCTTCGACCAGGTTCCGACCGAATTCGGCGAGCTCGGGCCGGTGGACGAGACGGACCCGAGAGCGGTGCGTGAGGAGTGGCTGCGGCAGTATCGCATCTGGGCAGACTCCAACCCCGAGCGCCTCTTCGCCATCAAGGTCGGCGCGATCCTGCTGGGCGGGCCGCTGCTGGTGCTGCTGATCTTCATCGCCGCCATGTGAGCCTTGCGTCCGGCGCGCGATGCCCTCAATAACCGGCCAGCCCGCAGAGGGCCGGATTAGCTCAGCTGGTAGAGCAGCGGTTTTGTAAACCGAAGGTCGCGGGTTCGAGCCCTGCATCCGGCACCATCCTTGGTCCCGCCGCCGCCATGTGCTTCGCTGCTCCCAATGACAGGGGAGGAGCCGATGCGGTTCGAGGACTACCGGAAGCACGACGCCCTCGGCCTGGCCGATCTGGTTCGCCGCGGCGAGGTTTCGGCCGACGAGCTGCTGGAGACGGCGCTCGCCCGCAAGGCTGAGGTCGACCCGCAGATCAACGCCGTCACGAGCGACCTCTCGCAGCGCGCAGCAGGCGCAGCTCCGGCCGAGGGGCCGCTCGCCGGGGTCCCGTTCCTGCTGAAGGACCTCGGCGCCCAGCTCGAGGGGACCGTCACCTCGGGCGGCTCGAAGCTGTTCGCCGACGCAGTCGCGCCCGCCGACAGCGCCATCGTGCAGCTCTACAAAGCGGCAGGCCTCAACATCTTCGGCAAGACCAACACGCCGGAGTTCGGCCTTTGGCCGGTGACCGAATCCGAGCACCTCGGCGTCTGCTGCAATCCCTGGGACCTCGGCCGCACGCCGGGCGGGTCGTCGGGCGGAGCTGCGGCGGCGGTCGCCGCGGGGATCGTCCCGGCCGCGCACGCGAGCGACGGCGGCGGCTCGATCCGGACGCCCGCAAGCTGCTGCGGCCTGTTCGGGATGAAGCCCTCGCGCGGACGGGTCAGCTTCGCGCCCGCCGGCGAAGGCTGGGCCGGCGCTTCGATCCAGCACGCCGTGACCCGTTCGGTGCGGGACAGCGCCGCGTTGCTGGACGCGGTCTGCGAGCCGCAACCGGGCGATCCCTACTTCCTGCCGGCGCCCGAGCGGCGGTTCCTGGAGGAGGTGCGGCGAGACCCCGGCCGGCTGCGGATCGGCTTCACCAAGGCGGCGCTGCAGTCGACAGCCCTGGACCCGGAGTGCGCCGCCGCGGTCGTGGACGCCGCCCGCCTGTGCGCCGAGCTCGGCCATGAGGTCGAAGAGGTGACGGTTCCGGGCGACCTGGCGGGCATGCAGGCCGCCGCGGGCCTGGTCATCGCGGCGAGCGTCGCGGCCACCCTCGACGCCGAGGCTGAGCGGCGCGGCCGAGCGGTCGAGGCTGGCGAGGTGGAGGGCCTGACCATGGCCACCTACCGGCGCGGCAAGGGGGTGGGCGGGGCCGATTATGTGCGGGCGCTGGCGACGCTGCACGCCTTCGGGCGCGACATGGCCGCGCTGTTCCAGACCTACGACGTGCTGCTGCTCTCGACGCTGGGGCGTCCGCCGATCCCGATCGGCTGGATCTTCGAGGAGACCGGCGAGATCACGGAGCGGCTGTTCAGCTTCATGCCCAACACCCAGCCGTTCAACAACACCGGCCAGCCGGCCATGACCGTGCCGCTGGCCTGGAGCGCGTCGGGCCTGCCCATCGGCATCCAGTTCGTCGGCCGGATGGGCGACGAAGCCGGCCTGTTCCGGCTGGCGGGCCAGCTCGAGCGGGCGAGGCCCTGGTTCGGCCGCGTGCCGCAACTCTAGGCGCGCCTGCGCTGCTGGACGACGTAGGCGCCGATCACCGCCGTGGCGACGAGCCCGATCAGCAGGGTGGAAATGGCGTTGATCTCGGGGTTCACGCCCAGGCGCACCTGGCTGTAGAGCCGCATGGGCAGGGTGGTCGCGCCCGGGCCTGAGGTGAAGCTGGCGATCACCAAGTCGTCGAGCGAGAGGGTGAAGGCCAGCATCCAGGCCGCGGCGACGGCGGGTGCGATGTTGGGCAGGGTGACGGTCAGGAACGCCCGCCAGGGCGGGGCGCCCAGGTCCTGGGCGGCCTCCTCAAGGCTGCGGTCGAAGCTGGACAGGCGGGCCTGCACGACCACGGTGGCGTAGGCGAGCGTCAGGGTCGTGTGCGCGAGGGCTACGGTCCAGAAGCCGCGCGCCACGCCCACGGCGACGAACAGCAAGAGCAGCGACAAGCCCAGGATCACCTCGGGCATGACGAGGGTGGCGTACACCATGCCGGCCAGGCCCGTTCGGCCGCGGAAGCGCCCGGCGCGGACGAGCGCCACCGCGGCGAAGGTTCCGAGGAGCGTGGCGAAGCTCGCCGAGAGCACGCCAACGCGCAGCGTCGTCCAGACCGCCTCGAGCATCTGCCGGTCGTGCAGGAGCGCCCGATACCAGCGCAGTGAGAAGCCGGACCAGACCGTCACCAGCCGTCCGTCGTTGAAGGAGTAGAGGATGAGGATGGCGATCGGGGCGTAGAGGAAGGCGAGGCCCAGGCCGACGGCCGCAAGGTTGAACGCGGACGGCCTCACCGCAGCACCTTCGCGGGCTGACGCTCGAAGAGCAGGATCGGGACGAGCAGAGTGGCGAGCAGGGCGACGGCGACGGCGGAGGCGGCCGGCCAGTCGCGGTTTGCGAAGAACTCGGTCCAGATCACCCGGCCCAGCATCAGCGTCTCGGAGCCGCCCAGCAGGTCGGGCACGACGAACTCGCCCGCCATCGGGATGAAGCAGAGGAGGGCGCCGGCCGCCACGCCCGGCAGCGATAAGGGGAAGGTCACGCTCCAGAAGGCGCGCACGGGCGAGGCGCCCAGATCGCGCGCGGCCTCGACGAGGCGCGTGTCTCGCCGCTCCAGGACGGCGTAGAGCGGCAGCACCATGAAGGGCAGGTACGCATAGACGAGGCCCAGGATCACGGCGGCCTCGGTATTGAGCAGGTTCACCGCCGGAAGGCCGAGCGCTCCCAGGCCCGCGTTCAGCAGGCCGGCCGGCTTGAGGATGGCGATCCAGGCGTAGATGCGGATCAGGAAGCTGGTCCAGAACGGCAGGATCACCGCCATGACCAGCGCCTGTCGTGCCCGCGGCGGGCAGCGGGCGATACCGTAGGCCATGGGGTAGCCGACCAGCAGCAGGAGCAGGGTGGCCGTCCCGGCGATCCGGAGGCTCGAGACATAGGCGTCGAGGTACAGGCGGTCGGCGGCGAGGCGGGCGTAGGTCTCGAAGTCGAGCCCGGCGACGAAGGCGTCCAGACGGTCCCAGGCGAACCGGGGCGCGTAGGGCGGGATCGCGAGCGCGGTGTCGGACAGCGACAGCTTCAGCACCAGCAGGAACGGGAAGGCGAAGAACGCCGCCAGCCAGACGGCGGGCAGGATCGCCGCGAGGCGGGAGCGGTCGCGCCTCATTCCGCAAGCCTCGCCGCGGCGTCCGCCGGCCAGCTGACGTGGACGGTCGATCCGACCGACAGCGGGGGCTCGCCGGCGAGGTTGGCGCGGCTGGCGCGCAGGCGGCCCTGGGCGGTCTCGATGACGTAGCGGGTGCGGTCGCCGAAGTAGGCGGTCTCGACCACGCGGCCCTCGATCCCGGTGTCGCCGAGCACGACGGTTTCGGGCCGGACGGCGACCCAGCCGGCGCCGTCGGGCAGCACGTTCACTTCGCCGAGGAACTCCGCGACGGCGCGGGTGGCGGGGCGCTCATAGACCTCGCGGGGCGCGCCCACCTGGGCGATCCGGCCCGCCTGCATGACCGCCAGGCGGTCGGCCATGGCGAGCGCCTCGTCCTGGTCGTGGGTCACGACCAGGAAGGTGAGCCCAAGCCGGCGCTGGAGAGCGACGAGCTCGGCTTGCGTCTCCTCGCGCAGCTTGCGGTCGAGGGCGGCCAGCGGCTCGTCCAGCAGCAGGATGCGGGGGCGCGGCGCGAGCGCGCGAGCCAGGGCGACCCGCTGCTGCTGGCCGCCGGAAAGCTGGTGCGGCTTGCGGCCGCCGAGGCCGTCCAGCTTCACGAGGGCCAGCATCTCCGCGACGCGGGAGTCGGCCTCCGGCTTCGGAAGGCCGCGCAAACCGTAGGCGACGTTCTTCGCAACGCTCAGGTGCGGGAAGAGCGCATAGCTCTGGAACATCATGGTCACCGGCCGCCGGTGCGGGGGCAGGGCGGCGATGTCCTGTCCGTCGAGCAGGATGCGTCCGGCGTCCGGCGCCTCGAAGCCGGCGAGCAGACGCATCAGCGTGGTCTTGCCGCAGCCGGACGGGCCCAGCAGGGCGAAGAACTCGCCCTCCCCAACGGCGAGGTCCACGCCGTCGACAGCCGCGTGGTCGCCGAACCGCTTCGTCACGCCTTCGAAGCGGACGATCGCCCTGTCTTCGCTCATCGGCCGGTCAGCACCCTTGTCCACTGGCGGTTCACGTCGCGCAGCAGGGCCTGGTCCTTGGTGGTGGTGACGAACAGGCGCTTGGCGAGCTCGGGCGTCGGATAGACGTTCGGATCGTTGCGAACTTCCGCGTCGACGAGCGGCGTCGCCGCGGCGTTGGCGTTGGCGTACCGTGTGTAGTCGGAGGCCTTGGCGATCACCTCCGGCCTCAGCATGAAGGCCAGGAACCGGTGGGCCGCCCCGGGATTGGGCGCGTCCTTCGGGATGGTGAAGACGTCGAACCAGATCTGGCTGCCTTCCTTTGGGACGGCGTAGGCGAGCTTCACGCCGTTCTTCGCCTCTTCGGCGCGGGCCTTGGCCTGCAGCACGTCGCCCGAATAGCCGACCGCCACGCAGGCGTCGCCGTTGGCCAGGGCCTCGATGTATTCCGAGGAGTGGAACTTGCGGACGTAGGGGCGGGCCTTGAGCATCAGGTCCGTGGCCTGGGCGTAGTCGGCCGGGACCTTCGAATTGGGGTCCTTGCCCAGGTAGTTCAGGGCGACGGCGTACATGTCTTCGGAGGCGTCGAGGAAATAGACGCCGCAGTCCTGCAGCCTGGCGAGGTTCTTCGGATCGAACACGACGGCCCAGCTGTCGATCGCCACGCCCGGCAGGCGCTTGGCCACCTCGGCGGTGTTGTAGCCGATGCCGATCGTGCCCTGCATGTAGGGGACGGCGTAGCCGCCTCCGGGATCGAAGGCGGCGAGCTTCGCCATCAGCTCGGGCGACAGGTTCGACAGGCCCGGCAGCTTCGCCTTGTCCAGCGGCTGGATCGCGCCGGCGGCGATGTAGCGGGGCAGGTTGTGGTTGGAGGGGACGACGAGGTCGTAGCCTGTGCCGCCCTGCAGGACCTTGGTCTCCAGCACCTCGTTGGAATCGAAGGTGTCGTAGGTGACCTTGATCCCTGTCTCCTTGGTGAACTGCTCGAGGAGGGCTGGGTCGATGTAGTCCGACCAGTTGTAGATGCGCAGCTCTTCGGCTGGCTTGCCGCACGCGGCGAGCAGCAGGGCCAGACCCAGCGCCAGAACCTTGCCGATATCCCTCATGCCCATCCCCCGCTTCGCCCAGAGGGAAGAAGCCCGCTCGGCCGCGCGAGTGCAAGGGGCGGTCGGCGTGGATCGGCCACGAACGACGCGAACGAACAGGAAGGGGGCGCTGCGAACCACTGAGCCGTCATGGGCGGACTTTTCCCGGCCGTTCAGGTGCGCGGGCGCGCGCCGGCGCCGGCTTTTTTAGAACCACGAACGAACACGAACCCACACGAACGGGACGGCGCATGCGGTGCGAGCCCGGAAGCGCAGGGGCTTGCGGGATGAGGCGCGCCGGAGGCGCGCGACAGGGCTGAAGCTCTGAGGGACGACGACCAACCGCGCTGTTCGTGTTGGTTCGTGCTTGTTCGTGGTCGATCCTGCGGCGCCGGGATCAGGCGGAGTTCTGGAAGCCCTCGCGGGCCTCGGCCGCTTCCGCCTCGGGATATGAGGGCGGCGGCTCGGCCCTGAGGTCGAGCTTTGCGATCAGGCGGTCGGCCTGCTGTTCGACGGTGAGGTCGAGGAAGCGTTCGTCGAGGCTTTCGAAGTCGAGGACGCGGTCGTACTCGGCGAGAAGGCCCTCGTCCTCCCAGTCCGCCTCGCGCCAGGTGAGGGTCTCGACACGGTGGCGGACCGCGTCCCAGCGGTCCTGGCTGCGCTCCCTGTGGGCGGCCTCGGCGCGGCGGGTCTCCTCACGGTCGAGGCTGCGGATGTCCTTCCGCAGCTTCACGCGCAGCGCATAGGTCAGGCGGATGGAACGGGCGCAGCGGTCGAGCGGCTCGGCCAGAGCCTGGAGCTCGGCGGCATCGTCCGAAGCCTCGACGCGGCCCTGGATCTTCTGGATCAGCGCGAACTGGACGTCGGCCACGGCCGCGAGGCGGGCGTCGATCTCCTCAAGCATGTCGGCGTCGCTGATCATGAACAAAAGGAGAACATAGGTCGCGCAGAAAGTCAAAAACTATCTGTCGCCCGGGCGACTGCGGCGCTACAGCGGCGGCATGCCTTCGATCTGGACCTTCGCCGCGCCCGTCCTGCTGCTGATCGGCTCGAACGTCTTCATGACCTTCGCCTGGTACGGCCATCTGAAGGTCGAGCACCGGCCGCTGTGGATCATCGTGCTGGTGAGCTGGGGCATCGCCTTCTTCGAGTACTGGCTGGCGGTGCCGGCGAACCGTATCGGCCGGCTCGCGTACGAGCCGGCCGAATTGAAGGCCATGCAGGAGGTGATCACCCTGGTGGTGTTCGCGATCTTCTCGGTGACCTACCTGGGCGAGAAACTCACCGTGAACCACGCCATCGGCTTCGTGCTGATCGCCGCCGGCGCCTTCTTCGTCTTCAAGGGGCCGCTTTAGCCCGCTGGCGGGACCATCACCGTGACCTCGTTGGTCTTGGACAGGAACCTGATGCCCTTCACCCTGCCGTCGGTGTAGCGGTTCCAGTGGCCGCTGACGTCGATGGGCGTGGCGGCCCCCTGGCCCCCCTGGGCGCCGGACGCGCTCGGAGCGGTCGCGATGACGTCGACCTCATAGATGCCGTCCGGCGGCTGGGCCGCGTAGATGCGCGGCAGGAAGGCCGGCGCCGTCCAGCCGGCGCTGGACGCGGTGGCCTTGGCGCTGAGGTTGAGACCGCCCGAGTGGCCGACCTCGACCGCACCCGACTGGACCGACAGCACCTGTTCCTGGCCGGCGTACATGGGGGCCGGGCGGGCCAGGGACTTCTTGGGCGGCGGCGCCGGGGTCGCCTCGGCCTGGCTGACCTGGCCTTCGCACGCGGTGAGAGACAGGCAGGCCAGCGCGCCCGCCACGAGAATGAACCTGCGCATGGTTCGCGTTTCCTCCGATGTCGGCGGCGTCTTGTTGTTCTCGACCCGGACATCCGACTCGGGGTCGCCGCCTCGCCCTGAGGCGGAGTTTGCGCCGATACCGGCGTTTGGCGAGCGTTTCTTGCGCCGGCCTCTTTGGCGAACCACCTGAGGCGGCCTATAAGCCGCGGTCCCTAGCCATACCCGACGTCCCGGAGCTCCATGTCCCGCATCCTGATCACCTCGGCGCTGCCCTACATCAACGGCATCAAGCACCTGGGGAACCTGGCGGGCTCGATGCTGCCGGCGGACGTCTATGCGCGTTTCAAGCGCGGGCAGGGCGACGAGGTGCTGTACGTCTGCGCCACCGACGAGCACGGGACGCCCGCCGAACTGGCCGCCGCGGCGGCCGGGCAGGACGTGCGCACCTACTGCGACGAGCAGCACGAGATCCAGAAGCGCATCGGCGCCGAGTTCGGCCTGTCGTGGGACTGGTTCGGACGGTCCTCCAATCCGCCCAACCACCGCCTGACCCAGCACTTCTGCGAGGCGCTGGAGGAGAAGGGCCTGATCGAGGAGCGGACGGATCGGATGATCTATTCGCTCGAGGACCGGCGCTTCCTGCCGGACCGCTACGTCGAGGGGACCTGCCCGCACTGCGCCTATCCGAAGGCCCGCGGCGACCAGTGCGACAACTGCGGGCGGCTGCTGGACCCGCTGGACCTGAAGGACCCGTATTCGGCGGTGTCGGGGTCGCGGAACCTGGAGGTGCGCGAGACGCGTCACCTCTACCTCCTGCAGTCGAAGCTCGAGGGGAAGATCCGCGCCTGGGTGGATTCGAAGACCGAGTTCCCGCAGCTCACCCGCTCGATCGCCTACAAGCACCTGGACGAGGGGCTGATCGACCGCGGCATCACCCGCGACCTCGCCTGGGGCATCCCGGTGACCAAGGGCGGCTTCCCGCGACCGGGTTTCGAGGACAAGGTCTTCTACGTCTGGTTCGACGCGCCCATCGAGTACATCGGCGCTACCGTGGAGTGGGCCGAGGCGACCGGGGCCGATTGGGAGCGCTGGTGGCGCACCGACAAGGGCGCCGACGACGTCCGCTACGTCCAGTTCATGGGCAAGGACAACGTCGCCTTCCACACGGTGAGCTTCCCGGCGACGCTGCTGGGCTCGGAAGAGCCGTGGAAGTCGGTCGACCTGCTGAAGAGCCTGAACTGGCTGAACTGGTACGGGGGCAAGTTCTCCACCAGCCAGAAGCGCGGCGTGTTCATGGACGCGGCGCTGGAGCTGCTGCCGGCCGACTACTGGCGCTGGTACCTGACGGCCAACGCCCCGGAGAGCGCGGACAGCCCGTTCACCTGGGAGCACTTCCAGAACACCGTGAACAGCGACCTGGCCAATGTGCTGGGCAACTTCGTCAACCGGATCTGCAAGTTCGCTGAAAGCCGGTTCGAGGGCGTCGTTCCGGCCGGCGGGACGCCCGGGCCGCTGGAGGAGAAGCTCTACGCCGACATCGGCGCGGGCCTGGCTTCGCTGACGGCGTCGCTGGACGCGATCTCGATCCGGCGGGCGGCGCAGGACGTGCGCGAGCTGTGGGTGACGGGGAACGCCTATCTGACCGAGGCCGCGCCGTGGACGGCGATCAAGACCGATCCTGAACGCGCGGCGGTGGTGGTGCGCACGGGCCTGAACCTGGCGGCGCTGTTCGGGCGCATCTCGCAGCCCTTCATTCCCTTCGCGGCCGAGAAGATCCTGGCGGCCTTCGAGGGCGCGCCGCGCGACTGGCCGTCGGCCGACGGGAAGGCGGAGCTGTCGCGGCTGGGTGCGGGCGCGAAGATCGCCGCGCCGCCGGTGCTGTTCGCCAAGGTCGAGGACGCGCAGGTGGCGGAGTGGACCGAGCGCTTCGGCGGGGCGGAGACGGATCAGCCCGCGTAAGGCCGGGAACGGCCCCGGCCTCGAACTGAGGTCTAGTGCGCCGGAGCCGGCGCCTTGGGGTGGGCTTCCATGAAGGTGGGCACGGCGGCGTTGAACGCCTCCGCATTGCCCGTGCGCAGGATCACGTCGTGCCCGCCCTCCCACATCATGTGCAGGGCGACGTAGAGCACGATGAGCAGGCCGACATAGCCGATCCAACGGTACTTGTGCAGCAGCCTGGCGATGGCGTGGGCGGCGACGCCCATCAGCGCGATGGAGAGCAGCAGGCCGAAGACGAGGATGGTCGGGTGCTCGCGCGCGGCGCCGGCGACCGCCAGGACGTTGTCCAGCGACATCGAGACGTCGGCCACGAGGATCTGGATCAGCGCGTCCTTGAAGCTCTTGGGCTTAACGCGCGGCTCGGTCGCGGGATCGGAATCCATCGCGGCCTGGGCGGCCTCTTCTTCCTGGATCGCCTGGTTGCGCAGCTCGCGCCACATCTTCCAGCACACCCAGAGCAGCAGCAGACCCCCGGCGAAGAGCAGGCCGACGATCCCGAGGAGCTGGGTGGTGACCAGCGCGAAGCCGATCCGTGTGACGACGGCCGCGGCCAGGCCCCAGAAGATCGCCTTGCGGCGCTGTTCCGGCGGGAGGCCCCCGGCGGCGAGGCCCACGGCGACCGCATTGTCGCCGGCGAGCACCAGGTCGATCATCAGGACCTGGAGGAGGGCGGAAAGGCCGCCGGGGCTGAACAGCTCTTCGAACATGCCGCCTCAATGCGTCAGGGGACGGCAGGCTGCAATAGCTCAGCCACGCGACCGGCTGGCTTCGTAGAGCGCGATGGCCGCGGCGTTGGAGACGTTGAGGCTTTCGAAGCCGCCGGGCATGGGGATCTTGGCCAGTTCGTCGCAATGCTCGGCGACCAGGCGGCGCAGGCCCTCGCCCTCGGACCCCATGACCAGCACGGTCGGGGCGCCGTCGAGGGCTTCCGCAAGGGTGCGGTCGGCGTCGCCCGCGAGCCCCACCGCCCGCCAGCCGGCGTCGGTCAGCTCGTCAAGCGCGCGGGAGAGGTTGACCACCCGCGCCACCGGCGTCCGCTCCACCGCCCCGGCCGCGGCCTTGGCGAGCGCACCGGTCAGCTTGGGCGCGTGGCGGTCCTGCAGCACGAGGCCGGCCGCGCCGAACGCCGCCGCCGATCGGAGAATCGCCCCGACGTTCTGTGGGTCGGTCACTTGGTCCAGCATGAGGATCACGGCGCCGGGCCTGGGCGCGAAATCGGCGAGGTCGACGTCGGGCAGGGCGCCGGGTTTCAGGGCCACGCCCTGGTGCACGGCGCCCTGGGGCAGGACATGGCCGATGGCCTGGTTGTCGGTCGGCTCGATGGGCGTGCGGCGGCCGAATCTCGCCTCGAGCTGCCGGGCGCGCTCAGGGGTGGCGAGCAGTCGCAACGGGGCGCCGCGGCGGTCGTTGGCCAGCGCCGCCTCGACGGCGTGCCAGCCCCAGATCCACTCGTCGGAGGGGGCTTCGCGAGGCTTGCGGAAGCCCGTTTGCGGACGGAATTTTTTCCCCTTCCGGGCGTCGTTGCGTTCGGGATGCGAGGCCACTATAAGACGCGCTCCAAATTGGGGCCCCCGGATGGGACGCCGCTTTTCAGGACTGTGTTGCCGGGCTCTTAGGCCCCTCGCGTCCCGAAGCGGAAGCCTTATTTCCGAGGGTCTCCGATGAGGCTCCAAGCGCGCTGGGGGAATGTCCCGAGTGGCAAAGGGGGGGGACTGTAAATCCCCTGGCGTCAGCCTTCGTAGGTTCGAGTCCTACTTCCCCCACCACGCGCCGGAGTGAATAGAAGCGTGAGGAGTTGCGGCGGCCCCGCACCGGTTTTGGCGGGTATAGCACAATGGTAGTGCAGCAGCCTTCCAAGCTGAGGATGCGGGTTCGATTCCCGCTACCCGCTCCAGCTCCTTTGGAACCCTAGATTTAAAAGCCGGCAGGATCCGATGGCCAAAGAGAAGTTCGAACGTAACAAGCCGCACTGCAACATCGGCACGATTGGTCACGTCGACCACGGCAAGACGACGCTGACGGCGGCGATCACGATCACGCTGGCGAAGTCGGGTGGTGCGACGGCGAAGAACTACGCCGACATCGACGCGGCGCCGGAAGAGAAGGCGCGCGGGATCACGATCAACACGGCGCACGTGGAGTATGAGACGAGCAACCGTCACTACGCCCACGTCGACTGCCCCGGCCACGCCGACTACGTGAAGAACATGATCACGGGCGCGGCGCAGATGGACGGCGCGATCCTGGTGGTGAGCGCTGCCGACGGCCCGATGCCGCAGACGCGCGAGCACATCCTGCTGGCCCGTCAGGTGGGCGTGCCGGCGCTGGTGGTGTTCATGAACAAGGTCGACATGGTCGACGACGCCGAGCTGCTGGACCTGGTCGAGATGGAAGTGCGCGAGCTGCTGAGCTCGTACCAGTTCCCGGGCGACGACATCCCGGTGGTGAAGGGCTCGGCCCTGGCGGCGGTGGAAGGCCGTGATCCGGAGATCGGCGAGAATGCGATCCTGGAGCTGATGGCGGCGGTCGACGCCTACATCCCGCAGCCGGAGCGTCCGATCGACCAGCCGTTCCTGATGCCGGTGGAAGACGTGTTCTCGATCTCGGGCCGCGGCACGGTGGTGACGGGCCGGATCGAGAAGGGCATCGTGAAGGTCGGCGACGAAGTCGAGATCGTCGGCATCCGCGACGTGCAGAAGACGACCTGCACGGGCGTCGAGATGTTCCGCAAGCTGCTGGACCAAGGTCAGGCGGGCGACAACGTGGGCGTGCTGCTGCGCGGCACCAAGCGTGAGGACGTCGAGCGCGGCCAGGTGCTGTGCAAGCCGGGCTCGATCACGCCGCACACCGAGTTCGTGGCCGAGGCCTACATCCTGACGAAGGAAGAAGGCGGCCGTCACACCCCGTTCTTCACGAACTACCGTCCGCAGTTCTACTTCCGCACGACGGACGTGACGGGGATCATCAAGCTGAAGGAAGGCGTGGAGATGATCATGCCCGGCGACAACGCCGAGCTGAACGTCGAGCTGATCACGCCGATCGCCATGGACCAGGGCCTGCGCTTCGCCATCCGCGAAGGCGGCCGGACCGTCGGCGCCGGCGTCGTGGCCAAGATCATCAAGTAAGCCACGCGCTCACAGCGTAGAGACCACGAAAGGCCGTCGGGAAAACCCGGCGGCCTTTTCTCTTGGCTGCATGACTTCTGTGTAATGACTTGGAATTAAAGTGCTTTCGGCCTGATGCGCTCCTAGCCTTCTCCTCGGGTTGTTCAGAAGGAGAGGGCCATGGGCCTCAGGATCGCGCTTCTCGCCGCAGCCGCCGCGCTGACCGCCGGCGCCGCTCAGGCCGCGACCGTCCAGTTCGATGACGCGGTCGCCCGCGTGACCGTCATCCCGGAGGCCCGCGCGGACGTGCGCGTGGAAATCCTCAAGCCGAACGCCGAGCTGCCGCTGCGCGTGACGACCTCGGGCGACCGCACGGTCATCTCGGGCGACCTCGGCTCGCGCCTGCGCGACTGCAACGGCAAGGGCGAGACCCGCAAGGTGCGCATCCGCGGCCTGGGCTCGGTCGACTGGCGCGAGATGCCGCAGGTGGTGATCCGCGTCCCGCGCGACGTGCGCATCGAGGCAGACGGCGCGGTGTTCGGCTCGATCGGCCGCTCGGGCAGCTTCGAGCTGCAGACCTCGGGCTGCAGCGGCTGGACCGTCGCCGACACGGCGGGCGCCGCCAAGGTGCGGGCGTCGGGCGCAGGCTCGGTGATGATGGGCGCGGCCGACCGGCTCGACGTGCGGATCTCGGGCGCCGGCAACGTGCACGCCACCCGCATCCGCCGGGGCATGCAGGCGGGTCTTTCCGGCGCGGGCGGGGTGAATGTCGACGAACTGACCGGGCCGGTGCAGGCCGACGTCTCGGGCGTGGGCCGCATCCAGGTGGCCGGCGGCCGCGCGACGACGCTGCGGGCTTCCGTCTCGGGCATCGGGGGCGTGGATTTCGACGGCGTCGCCGACAGCCTGGAGGCCTCGATCTCGGGCCTGGGCTCGATCCGGGTCGACGAGGTCAAGGGGCCGGTGCGCAAGTCGGTTTCGGGCGCCGGCAAGGTGGTGGTCGGCGGACCCTAGCCGCCGTCGCCCTGCGTCGAAGGCGGACCGCGGCGGCGCACGCCGTCGGTCTGGTCCGCCTCGGCCTGGTTCGGCGCGTGCGAGTCGCCCTGGCTCTCGCCCGACGCCGGATCGGTCAAGGTTTTGGACGTCCTGGCCTCGCCTTCCGAGCCCTTCGGCTCGTAGGCCGTGCGCTGCGGCCGGCCGGGCTTCTGCTCGTCGTCGCGGTTGTACGAGGGATCGTGCGGATGCGGCATGCCCTGGAAACGGCCCGGCGCGGCATTCGATCCGAGCCGCCGCACCCCATCGCTCCCTTGCGGGGGGAGGCGCTCGCTGCTAGATCACCCGGCTCCGGCGATGAGCCGCGCGCGCCGAAGGCCCAAGCCGGCTTCCGGCGCGCTGTTCATTGTCCGGAAGGTGGGCTCTCGAAGCTTCGCGCTTTAGGAGTGTAGCTCAGCTGGTAGAGCATCGGTCTCCAAAACCGAGGGCCGGGGGTTCGAGTCCCTCCACTCCTGCCACCCACCTATATGTACTGAACCGGGGCGGCGGCGGTCGTCGCTCCAAGAACGAGTTTGAAGACGCCGCATGGCCAGGAAACCGGGATCGAACCCGCAAGCGATGAGGAACCGCGCCGCCAAGACGGCCGCGGCCATGGCCTCGCCGGCTGCGGTCGCCCAGGCTCCGAAGAAGAAGGTGAGCCCGGCGCAGTTCGCCCGCGAGGTCCGCGCCGAGGTGCGCAAGATCACCTGGACGAGCCGCAAGGAGACCTGGATCACCTCGGTCATGGTGGCGATCATGGTCCTGTTGGCGGCGGCGTTCTTCTGGATCGTCGATTTCGTCCTGCGCATCGGCGTCAACGAGATCCTCAAGCTGGCGAACGCCGGGTGATTTGAAGATGTCCGAAGCCGCAGAAACCACCGCCACCAAGAGCAACCCGCGCCACAAGTGGTACATCGTCCACGCCTACTCGAACTTCGAGAAGAAGGTGGCCGAGAGCATCCGCGAGCAGGCCAAGCAGCAGGGGCTCGACGAGAACTTCTCCGAGATCCTGGTGCCCACCGAGGACGTGGTCGAGATCCGTCGCGGCCGTAAGGTCAACTCGGAGCGCAAGTTCTTCCCCGGCTACGTGCTGGTGAAGATGGAGCTCACCGACGAGGCCTACCACCTCATCAAGAACACCCCGAAGGTGACGGGCTTCCTGGGCTCGGGCTCGAAACCGATCCCGGTCTCGGAAAAGGAAGTCGAGCGCATCGTCGGCGCCATCGAAGAGGGCGTGGAGCGGCCGAAGCCGACCATCACCTTCGAGATCGGCGAGCAGGTGCGGGTCACCGACGGGCCGTTCGCGAGCTTCAACGGCTCGGTGGAACAGGTCGACGAGGAACGCGCCCGCCTGCGGGTCACCGTCTCGATCTTCGGCCGCGCCACGCCGGTCGAGCTGGAATACGGCCAGGTCGAAAAGATCGCGTAAGAGGTCGGCTTGGCGGAGTCGTCTGAAGGAGGACCGCCAAGACGCCAAGAACGCCAAGAGCCTTCGGCCGCCGCGGACGCGGCGGCGCGACAGGTGGTCGATGCAAGTCTCAAGGTTCACAAGGCGCTGGGGCCGGGCCTTCTTGAGTCCGTCTATGAGGCCTGCCTGCGGCATGAGCTCGCGCTGCGTGGCCTAAACGTCCGCTGTCAGGTTCCGCAGCCTCTCGAATACGAGGGCCTTCAACTTGATGCGGGATATCGGCTCGACCTCGTGGTCGAGGACCTGGTCATCGTGGAGGTGAAGGCCGTCGAAGCTCTTACGCGCATCCATGAGGCGCAATTGATCACATATCTGAAGCTCTCAGGCCTGAGGCTCGGACTGCTCATCAATTTCAACGTCGTCCTTTTGAAAGACGGGGTGCGCCGCCTGCTCGGCTGACTTGGCGGCCTTGGCGTCTTGGCGGTCAGCTTTCGAGGCAGTGATTGTCTCAGGGCCGCCGGACTGCTACATGCGCGCGCTTCGCGGGTTCGCCTGCGATTTCAAATCCGTGGGAGGGGGCGGCCAACGTAACCCCGCACCACGGCTCAAACCGGCCGGATCTCCCGGCCTTTGGAGGCAAAGATGGCCAAGAAGATTCTGGGCTACATCAAGCTGCAGGTGCCCGCGGGCTCCGCCACCCCGTCGCCGCCGATCGGCCCGGCGCTGGGTCAGCGCGGCGTCAACATCATGGGCTTCTGCAAGGAGTTCAACGCCCGGACCGAGAAGGAAGCGAAGGGCACGCCCCTTCCGACCATCATCACGGTCTACCAGGACAAGTCGTTCACCTTCGTCACGAAGACTCCGCCGGCGACCTTCTACATCAAGGAAGCCCTGGGCCTGAAGTCGGGCTCGCAGAAGCCCGGCCGCGACAGCGCCGGCAAGATCACCCGCAGCCAGCTGCGCGAGATCGCCGAGAAGAAGATGAAGGACCTCAACGCGAACGACGTCGAGGCCGCCGCCCGCATCATCGAGGGCTCCGCCCGTTCGATGGGCCTGCAGATCGTGGAGGCCTAAGTCATGGCGAAGCAACCGAAGCGCATGCAGAAGTGGACCGGCGACATCGCCGCCACGCACGGCCTCGAAGACGCCGTGAAGCTGGTGAAGGCCAACGCCAACGCCAAGTTCGACGAGACCGTCGAGATCGCCGTGAACCTGGGCGTCGACCCGCGTCACGCCGACCAGCAGGTCCGCGGCGTGGTCGCCCTGCCGTCCGGCACGGGCCGTGACGTCCGCGTGGCCGTCATCGCCAAGGACGCCAAGGCCGAGGAAGCCAAGGCGGCCGGCGCCGAAGTCGTCGGCGCGGAAGACCTCGTGGAGCGCATCCAAGGCGGCTTCATGGACTTCGACCGCGTCATCGCGACCCCCGACATGATGGCCCTGGTGGGTCGTCTGGGTAAGGTGCTGGGCCCGCGCGGCCTGATGCCGAACCCGCGCGTCGGCACGGTCACGCCGAACGTCGGCCAGGCCGTGAAGGACGCCAAGGGCGGCTCGATCGAGTTCCGCGTCGAGAAGGCGGGCATCGTCCACGCCGGCATCGGCAAGGCCTCGTTCACCGAGGAGCAGCTGCAGGCCAACGTGAAGGCGCTGGTCGACGCGCTGAACAAGGCCAAGCCGTCGGGCGCCAAGGGCACCTACGTGAAGAAGGTCAGCCTGTCCTCGACGATGGGCCCCGGCTTCAAGATCGACGTGGCCTCGCTGGGCGTCTGAGCCCGACGACCACGGTCGAGACGAGATCAGGGAGCGGCGGAAACGCCGCTCCCTTTTTCTTTGGTCAGAAGCAAGGACGCATCCGGAGGCCCGGCGAGCGCCGCAGGCGTCCTATTCACCGCCAGGACGCCAAGAGCGCCAAGAGGTCGGCGCCGAACCCCCTTGGCGTGCTTGGCGTCTTGGCGGTCGAACAGCAGAGCCTCCGCTCGCGCGGAGGCGAGAGCGGGCTTCCGATTTCACCGCGAGCTGGGCTCTAATGGCGGCATGGAGCTCAAGGCTGTCCGCTACGAAGTGACCGACGGGATCGCGGTCGTGACGCTGTCGCGGCCCAAGCGCCGCAACGCCTGGACCGGGCGGATGCACACCGAATACCGCTGGGTGCTGCGCGAAGCCGATCGCGATCCGGCGGTGCGGGTGATCGTCGTCACCGGCGATCCGGAGGGGCAGGCGTTCTGCGCCGGGGCCGACCTTCAGGCGCTGGAGGGGCATTCCGAGAAGGGCGGCTACGATCCTGGCACGCCCGAGGACATCGCCGAGCCGGGCTTCGGCGTCGATCCGGCCTTCGACGCGGCCTTCGCCTACCACTTCGGCGTGGGCAAGCCGATCCTGGCGGCGATCAACGGCGCGGCGGCGGGCGTGGGCCTGGTGCTGGCGGCCTTCGCGGACCTGCGGTTCTGCGCGCCCGGCGTGAAGTTCACGGCCGCGCACGGGCGGTTCAACTTCCCGGCCGAGTTCGGGCTCTCCTGGGTGCTGCCGAGGATCGTCGGTCTGACCCACGCCAACGACATCCTGCTCTCGAGCCGCGTCTTCACGGCGGAGCAGGCGATGGCGATGGGCTTCCTGAACCGAATCGTCCCGCCCGAGCGGCTGATGGAGGAGGCGCTGGCCTACGCCCGGGACCTGGCGCGCACAGTGGCGCCCGGCTCGGCGCGGGAGACCAAGCGGCAGATCTACCGCGACCTGCACCGCGACGCGGCGAGTTCGGTGCGAGCCGCCGAGGCGCTGCTGGAGCAGATGGCCCGCGAGCCCGACTACAGGGAGGGCGTGAAGGCCTGGATGGAGAAGCGCCCGGCGAACTGGGGCGGGCAGGGGTGAGCCCGGCTGACCTGGAGGCCCTGGTCCGTCGGCTCGCGCCCGACCTGGCGGCGCTGACGGAGCCTTGGACGATCATCGGCAGCGGGGCGCTGATGATGCTGGGGCTGCCGGTGGCGGACTGTCCCGACCTCGACGTCCTGACGACGGCGCGCGGCGCGTCGACGCTGGAAGCCGCCTGGGCCGGCTGGCGGCAGACGGACTATGCGCCGGATCCCGCCGCGGCGTTCCGCTCGCGCTTCTCCCGCTACCTCGCGCCCGAGGGGGCGGTGGAGGTGATGGGCGACCTCGAACTGCGCACCGCGGGCGGCTGGTCCCCGGTGAAGGTCCGCGCGACCGAGCCGCGCCGCTTCGGCGACCTGGACATCGCCCTGCCGACGGCGGCCGAGCAGCTGCGCATCCTGCGCGAGTTCGGGCGGCCGAAGGATCTGGCCAAGGCCCGGGCGCTGGAGACCTGGCTGGCGGCGGGTTGAACCGGCGGGCCGGTTCGTGTAAAGGCCCGCGCTTCGTCGATCCTCTCCGGAGGACAGGCGAGGACGGGCACGCCTTCGGGCATGTCCATCCTGTCCAAGAACTGCGCAGCCGCCGGGGCCACCGGAGGCCGTAACGCGGGGAAGAGCCCTTCCTCGGACGCAGGGAGACGGGAAGATGAAGTTTCGCCGCCGTCCGATCCGGATGAGCGCGAGGCTGCGGCTTCTCTCACAGGACAGGTTGCTTACCGGCGTGCGCAATCGCGCGTGCGTCGAACCTGAGTATGGAGACCGCAATGGACCGCGCTCAAAAGCAGGAAGCCATCGAGGCGCTCAAGGGCGTTTTCGACACTTCCGGCGCCGTGGTCGTGACCCACTACATGGGTCTGACCGTTGCGGAAATGACCGATCTGCGGGGCAAGCTGCGTGAGCAGGGCGCCCAGCTGAAGGTGGTGAAGAACACCCTGGCTCAGAAGGCGCTCGAAGGCGCGGCCGGTGAAGCGGGCGACGCCCTCTTCAAGGGCCCCGTCGCCATCGCCTTCGGCCCGGACCCCGTCTCCGCCGCCAAGGTCGCGACCCAGTACGCCAAGGACAACGACAAGTTCACTGTCATCGGCGGCCTGATGGGTCAGCAGGTTCTCGACCAGAAGGGTGTGAGCGCGCTCGCGACCCTGCCGTCGCTGGACCAGCTTCGCGCCAAGATCATCGGCCTCATCCAGGCGCCCGCGACCAAGATCGCCGGCGTGCTGCAGGCGCCGGCTGGTCAACTGGCTCGCGTCATGGGCGCCTACGCCGCCAAAGACGCCGCCTAGATCGTCATCTTCCCGACAAACCTCTGAAATCAAGGATCGAACGAAATGGCTAATCTCGAAAAGCTGGTCGAAGACCTGTCCGCCCTGACCGTGCTGGAAGCCGCTGAGCTCTCCAAGCTGCTCGAAGAAAAGTGGGGCGTCTCGGCCGCCGCTCCGGTGGCCGTGGCCGCCGCTCCGGGCGCCGGCGGTGGCGCGGCTCCGGCCGAAGCCGCTGAAGAGCAAACCGAGTTCACCGTTGTTCTGACCGCCGGCGGCGACAAGAAGATCAACGTGATCAAGGAAGTCCGCGGCGTCCGTCCGGACCTCGGCCTGAAGGAAGCCAAGGACCTCGTCGAAGGCGCTCCGCAGAACGTGAAGGAAAACGTTTCCAAGCAGGAAGCGGAAGAGATCAAGAAGAAGCTGGAAGAAGCCGGCGCCTCCGTCCAGATCAAGTAGTCTGGCTGGCGCGGGTCACCCGCTTCAGACGATCGAGGGCCGGGAGCGATCCCGGCCCTTTTTCGTGGCCGCCGCCGCCGTGGTAGGCTCGGCGCGTGACGGACTGGCCGCTCCTCCTCGACATGTTCATCCGCGGCGTCGCCGTGGGCGGCGTGCTGGCCCTGGCGCTCGCCGTTCAGCGCTCGGAGCTGAGCCGCGCGGTGCGGCTGGTCAGCCTCGCGTTCGGGATCAGCGCCGCGGCCTGGATCATCACCGAGTCCGACGCCCTGTGGGCGGCGACGGGCCACGCCCGGTGGCTGATGACGCTGGCGTGTCCGGTGGCGGGGTTCTTCTGGCTATTCGCCGCCGCCGTCTTCCGCGACCGGCCGGTGACTCCCCTGGCGCTCGTCCCCGTCGGCCTCCTCTGGATCAGCGGCTTCCTCATGGGGCCGGATCCCGCCGCGGCTCCCGACTGGCTTTGGGGCGCGCGCAACCTGTTCAGCGGGCTGCTGTCGCTGCACATCCTCTGGATGATCGTCGAAGGCTGGTCGGGCGACCTGCTGGAGGCGCGCCGGCGCCTGCGCGGGCCGGTGCTCGGCCTCGCGGCGACGTTCAGCGTGGTGATGGTCGTGCTGGCGATCAGCAACCGCATCCAGCCCAACGCGGCCGTCCGCTACGTCGACGTCGGCGAGCTGTACGGCGGGCTCGTCGTGGCGGTCCTGGCGTTGGCCAGCGCCATCGTGTTCCTGCAGGCCCGCGGCGAGGTCTTCGGCGCCCCGCGGCGTCCGGTGGCCGTGGACGCGAGGGCCGAGGCGGCGGACCGGACGCTGCTGCGCGAGCTCGACGCGTTCATGGCGAGCGAGGGATGGCGGACGGAGGGGCTCACCATCGGCGCGCTCGCGCAGGCGGTGGGCGCGCCCGAGCATCGCCTGCGCCGGCTGATCAACCAGCGCCTGGGGCACCGCAACTTCGCCGAGTTCCTGAACGCCCATCGGATCGAGGCGGCCAAGCGGCGGCTGGCCGATCCGGCGCAGGCGCGCGCGACGGTGGCCGCCATCGCCTATGACCTCGGCTACGGCTCGCTGGGGCCGTTCAACCGCGCCTTCCGCGCCGCCACCGGCGTCACGCCCACCGAGTGGCGGCGCCAGGCCCTGGCCTCGCCGGAATTGCAAGAAGCCGTCTGATTTCGAAATCGGCGAGGCTTTTCCAGCCGCGGCGAGACGTCGGCGGCGGGCGGGGCTCTCCTTTGCGGACATTGCAAGGGGATCGCCCATATGGACGCCTTTCTCGCCGACGCCGCCGCCGCCTGGCTGGCCGAGCTCAAGCCGACGCTCGAGCGCTACCTGATCTTCACCGTCGCCATATGGCTGGCGCTCTGGGTGGTGCTCAGGCCGCTGCTCGCGGCGCGAAAGATTCGGGACGCCACGCCGCCGGCGCGGCAGCTCGTCACCGAGGCGCTGTTCTCGCTGCGGACGATGGTGATCTTCGCCACGGCCGGCGTGGTCACCTGGTACATGCACCGGGCCGGCCTCTATCCGCTGACGCCGCTGGCCACGAGCTGGGGCGCGCCCTGGCTGGCGGTGTCGATCGTCGTCGGCGTCGTGGCTCTGGACGCCTGGTTCTACTGGACCCACCGGCTGATGCACGATCCCAGGCTGTTCCGGCGCTTCCACCGGCGGCACCACCGCAGCAACAACCCGTCGCCGTTCACGGCCTACAGCTTCGACATCGGGGAGGCGCTGGTGCTGTTCGGCTACGTCGTCGTCCTGCCGGCGGTGTTCCCGATGCACCGGGACGCCATGCAGTGGGTGATGCTGTACCAGATCGTCACCAACACCCTGCTGCACTCGGGCTACGAGCTGATGCCGGCGCGGCGGGACGGACGGCCGATGCTGGACTTCATCGTCACCACCACTCACCACGACCTGCACCATGCGCAGGCGGGCTGGAACTACGCCGCCTGGTTCACTTGGTGGGACCGGGTCTGCGGCACCGAGCATCCCGAGTACCTGGCGCGCTATGCCGAGAAGGCCTGGCGACCCTTCGGAAAGCCGGCGCTGCAGGCCGCGGAGTAGTCGGGAACTTCCGGCCGCCGTCCTGGGTTGGAGGGATGCGCGACCAGCGCAAGATCGGAAGCTAGCACATCCCGGGATCTGCCCGGGTTGACCCCAAGAGCGGCGTCGGACCCAAGGGTCCGGCGCCGCTCGCCCTTTGCGGCGCATTTTCTTGGCGCCGGGGGCTTCACAAGCGGCCCGAAAGGGCTTACTTCCGCCCGTTCGCGAACAATCCCGATTCCGTCTTCTGCCGACGCGGCTTTTTCGCGCGTGATGTCCCGAGGCATGGTCCGCCGCCCTCCGACCATGCGAAGGGGCGCCCCTGACGATACAGGGGTTTCCAGCGTCCGGCTTCCCGTCCGGGAAGTTCGAGGGTGGACGCAGGATGAAAAGCTCGACGGCAGGACTCCGTTCCGCGCCGTTCTCAAGGGATCAAAATGGCGCAGTCCTTCACCGGTAAGAAGCGGATCCGGAAGTCTTTCGGCCGCATCCCCGAAGCCGTGCAGATGCCGAACCTGATCGAGGTTCAGCGTTCGTCCTACGAACAGTTCCTGCAGCGCGAGGTCCGTCCGGGCGAGCGCCGGGACGAGGGCATCGAGGCGGTCTTCAAGTCGGTCTTCCCGATCAAGGACTTCAACGAGCGCGCGGTGCTCGAGTACGTCTCCTACGAGTTCGAGGAGCCGAAGTACGACGTCGAGGAATGCGTCCAGCGCGACATGACCTATGCCGCGCCGCTGAAGGTGAAGCTGCGCCTGATCGTCTTCGAAACGGACGAAGAGACCGGCGCCCGCTCCGTGAAGGACATCAAGGAGCAGGACGTCTACATGGGCGACATCCCGCTCATGACGGAGAAGGGCACCTTCATCGTCAACGGGACCCAGCGCGTCATCGTCTCCCAGATGCACCGCTCGCCGGGCGTCTTCTTCGACCACGACAAGGGCAAGACCCACGCTTCGGGCAAGCTGCTCTTCGCCGCCCGCGTGATCCCTTACCGCGGCTCGTGGCTCGACTTCGAATTCGACGCCAAGGACATCGTCTACGTCCGTATCGACCGCCGCCGTAAGCTGCCGGCCTCGACCTTCCTGATGGCGCTGGGCATGGACGGGGAGGAGATCCTCTCCACGTTCTACGACACCGTGCCCTACGAGAAGAAGGGCGACGGCTGGGCCACGCCGTACAAGGCCGAGCGCTGGCGCGGCGTTAAGCCGGAGTTCCCGCTGGTCGACGCCGACACCGGCGAGGAGATCGCGCCGGCCGGCACCAAGATCTCGGCTCGGAACGCCAAGAAGTTCGCCGACGCCGGCCTGAAGACCCTGCTGCTCGCGCCCGAGGCGCTGGCGGGCCGCTACCTGGCCAAGGACCTCGTCAACTACGAGACGGGCGAAATCTACGCCGAAGCCGGCGACGAGCTGGACGCCACGCTGCTGGCGTCGCTGGAAGAGCAGGGCTTCACCACGCTCGACGTGCTCGACATCGACGAGGTCACGGTCGGCGCCTACATGCGCAACACCCTTCGCGTGGACAAGAACACCGCCCGCGAGGACGCGCTGTTCGACATCTATCGCGTGATGCGCCCAGGCGAGCCGCCGACGGTCGAAGCCGCCGAGGCGATGTTCAAGAGCCTGTTCTTCGACAGCGAGCGCTACGACCTCTCCTCGGTCGGCCGCGTGAAGATGAACATGCGTCTCGAGCTGGACTGCCCCGATGACGTCCGCATCCTGCGCAAGGACGACGTGATCGCCGTGCTGCTCACCCTGGTGGGCCTGCGCGACGGCCGCGGCGAGATCGACGACATCGACAACCTGGGCAACCGCCGGGTGCGTTCGGTGGGCGAGCTGCTGGAGAACCAGTACCGCGTCGGCCTGCTGCGCATGGAGCGCGCGATCAAGGAGCGCATGAGCAGCGTCGATATCGACACGGTCATGCCGCACGACCTGATCAACGCCAAGCCGGCGGCCGCGGCCGTGCGGGAGTTCTTCGGCTCCTCGCAGCTGTCGCAGTTCATGGACCAGACGAACCCGCTGTCCGAGATCACCCACAAGCGCCGCCTCTCGGCGCTGGGCCCGGGCGGCCTGACCCGCGAACGCGCGGGCTTCGAGGTCCGCGACGTGCACCCGACCCACTACGGCCGGATCTGCCCGATCGAGACGCCGGAAGGCCCGAACATCGGCCTGATCAACTCGCTGGCCACTCACGCGGTGGTCAACAAGTACGGCTTCATCGAGAGCCCGTACCGCCGCATCCGTGACGGCAAGATCACCGACGAGGTGGTCTACATGTCGGCCATGGAAGAGGCGAAGCACGTCATCGCCCAGGCGAACATCAAGCTGGACGGCGGCGAGATCGTCGAGGACCTCGTCCCCGGCCGGATCAACGGCGAACCCTCGCTGCTGCCCCGGGCCGACGTCGACCTGATGGACGTGTCGCCGAAGCAGGTCGTCTCGGTGGCCGCCTCGCTGATCCCGTTCCTGGAAAACGACGACGCCAACCGCGCCCTGATGGGCTCGAACATGCAGAAGCAGGCCGTGCCGCTCATCGAGTCCGATGCGCCGCTGGTCGGCACCGGCATGGAGAGCGTGGTGGCGGTGGACTCCGGCGCCGTGGTCGTCGCCCGCCGCACCGGCGTGGTCGAGCAGATCGACGGCACCCGGATCGTCATCCACGCGACGGAAGAGACCGACCCCTCGAAGCCGGGCGTCGACATCTACCGCCTGCAGAAGTTCCAGCGCTCGAACACCTCGACCTGCATCAACCAGCGTCCGCTGGTGCGCGTGGGCGACGCGGTGAAGGCCGGCGACGTGATCGCCGACGGCCCCTCGACCGAGCTGGGCGAACTGGCGCTGGGCCGCAACGCCCTCGTCGCGTTCATGCCCTGGAACGGCTACAACTTCGAAGACTCGATCCTGATCTCCGAGCGGATCGTGCGCGATGACGTCTTCACCTCGATCCACATCGAGGAGTTCGAGGTCATGGCCCGCGACACCAAGCTGGGTCCGGAAGAGATCACCCGCGACATCCCGAACGTCGGCGAGGAAGCGCTCCGCAACCTCGACGAAGCGGGCATCGTGGCGATCGGCGCCGAGGTCCAGCCGGGCGACATCCTGGTCGGCAAGGTCACGCCGAAGGGCGAAAGCCCGATGACGCCGGAAGAGAAGCTGCTGCGCGCCATCTTCGGCGAAAAGGCGTCCGACGTCCGCGACACCTCCCTGCGTCTGCCCCCGGGCGTCGCCGGCACGATCGTGGAAGTCCGCGTCTTCAACCGTCACGGCGTCGACAAGGACGAGCGCGCGCTGGCCATCGAACGGGCCGAGATCGACCGCCTGGGCAAGGACCGCGACGACGAGTTCGCGATCCTGAACCGCAACTTCCAGGGCCGTCTGCGCCAGCTGCTGGTGGGCAAGAACGCCGTCTCGGGTCCGAAGGGCCTGGGCCGCGGCGAGATCACCACCGAGAAGCTGGAAGAGATCGCGCCCGGCCTGTGGTCGCAGATCGCCCTCGACGACGAGAAGGCGATGGGCGAGCTGGAGGCCCTGCGCAAGCAGTTCGACGACGCCCGCAAGCGTCTCGACCGGCGCTTCGAGGACAAGGTCGACAAGCTGCAGCGCGGCGACGAGCTGCCGCCCGGCGTGATGAAGATGGTCAAGGTGTTCGTGGCGGTGAAGCGCAAGCTGCAGCCGGGCGACAAGATGGCCGGCCGTCACGGCAACAAGGGCGTCATCTCCAAGATCCTGCCGATCGAGGACATGCCGTACCTGGAAGACGGCACCTCGGTGGACATCGTGCTGAACCCGCTGGGCGTGCCCTCGCGGATGAACGTCGGCCAGATCTTCGAGACCCACCTGGGTTGGGCCGCCGCCGGCCTCGGCAAGCAGGTCCAGTGCCTGCTCGAGGATTGGCAGCACGGCGGCCAGAAGCAGGCCCTGATCGACCATCTGCGCGACGTCTACGGCCCCGATGAGGAGCTGCCGGAAACGGAAGAGGAGCTGGTCGAGCTGGCCCGGAACCTGTCGAAGGGCATCCCGTTCGCCACTCCGGTCTTCGACGGCGCCCACATCGACGACATCGAGAACCTGCTGGAGAAGGCGGGCCTCGACCGGTCGGGTCAGTCGTACCTGTACGACGGCCAGTCCGGCGAGCGGTTCAAGCGTCCGGTCACGGTCGGCTACATCTACATGCTGAAGCTGCACCACCTGGTCGACGACAAGATCCACGCCCGGTCGATCGGTCCGTACAGCCTCGTCACCCAGCAGCCGCTGGGCGGTAAGGCCCAGTTCGGCGGTCAGCGCTTCGGGGAAATGGAAGTGTGGGCCCTGGAAGCCTACGGCGCCGCCTACACCCTGCAGGAAATGCTGACGGTGAAGTCGGACGACGTGGCCGGCCGGACGAAGGTCTACGAGTCCATCGTCCGCGGCGATGACACCTTCGAAGCCGGCATCCCGGAAAGCTTCAACGTGCTGGTCAAGGAGATGCGCTCCCTGGGCCTCAACGTGGAGCTGGAGAACAGCTGACGGGACCCTACATGCCCTCCTTCGCAGCGATGCGGAGGAGGGCGGTCCGCCCACCCGTCCTGCTTTGAAATTTTCGCGGGCCCCGTCCCGCAGAAGGAACCGAGATGAACCAGGAAGTCCTGAACATCTTCAATCCGGTCCAGGCCGCTCCGACCTTCGACCAGATCCGTATCGCGCTGGCCTCGCCGGAAAAGATCCGCTCGTGGTCGTTCGGCGAGATCAAGAAGCCCGAGACCATCAACTACCGTACGTTCAAGCCGGAACGTGACGGCCTGTTCTGCGCCCGCATCTTCGGGCCGACGAAGGACTACGAGTGCCTTTGCGGCAAGTACAAGCGGATGAAGTACAAGGGCATCATCTGCGAGAAGTGCGGGGTCGAAGTGACCCTGGCGCGCGTCCGCCGCGAGCGGATGGGCCACATCGAGCTGGCCTCGCCGGTCGCCCACATCTGGTTCCTGAAGTCGCTGCCGAGCCGCATCGCCCTGATGCTGGACATGGCGCTGAAGGACGTCGAGCGCGTCCTCTACTTCGAGAACTACATCGTCACCGAGCCGGGCCTGACGCCGCTGAAGCTGCACCAGCTCCTGTCGGAAGACGACTACCTGCGCTTCCAGGAAGAGTTCGGCGACGACAGCTTCACCGCCGAGATCGGCGCCGAGGCGGTCCAGGGCCTGCTGCGCGGCATCGACCTCGAGAAGGAGGCCGAGAAGCTTCGCGAGGAGCTGCAGACGACGACGTCCGAGATGAAGCTGAAGAAGGCGTCCAAGCGCCTGAAGCTCATCGAGAACTTCACCGAGAGCAACAACAAGCCCGAGTGGATGGTCCTGACGGTGATCCCCGTGATCCCGCCGGAACTGCGCCCGCTGGTGCCGCTGGACGGCGGCCGCTTCGCGACCTCGGACCTGAACGACCTGTACCGCCGGGTCATCAACCGGAACAACCGCCTGAAGCGCCTCATCGAGCTGCGCGCGCCGGACATCATCATCCGCAACGAAAAGCGGATGCTGCAGGAAGCCGTCGACGCCCTGTTCGACAACGGCCGCCGCGGCCGCGTGATCACGGGCGCCAACAAGCGTCCGCTGAAGTCGCTGGCCGACATGCTGAAGGGCAAGCAGGGTCGCTTCCGCCAGAACCTGCTGGGCAAGCGCGTGGACTACTCGGGCCGTTCGGTCATCGTGGTGGGTCCCGAGCTGAAGCTGCACGAGTGCGGCCTGCCCAAGAAGATGGCGCTCGAGCTGTTCAAGCCGTTCATCTATGCGCGCCTGGACGCCAAGGGCCTGTCGGGCACCGTCAAGCAGTCCAAGCGCATGGTGGAGCGTGAGCAGCCGGCCGTTTGGGACATCCTGGACGAGGTGATCCGCGAGCACCCCGTGCTTCTGAACCGCGCGCCGACCCTGCACCGCCTGGGCATCCAGGCGTTCGAGCCCAAGCTGATCGAAGGCAAGGCGATCCAGCTTCACCCGCTGGTCTGCGCCGCCTTCAACGCCGACTTCGACGGCGACCAGATGGCCGTCCACGTGCCGCTCTCGCTGGAAGCCCAGCTTGAAGCGCGCGTGCTGATGATGAGCACGAACAACATCCTGTCGCCCGCCAACGGCCGGCCGATCATCGTGCCGTCGCAGGACATCGTGCTGGGCCTGTACTACCTGTCGCTGGTCAAGGACGGCGAGCCCGGCGAGGGCAAGGCGTTCGCGAGCCTGGGCGAGATCGAGGCCGCGCTCGACGCCGGCGTCGTGTCGCTGCACTCGAAGATCCGCTGCCGCTATACCGAGATGGACGCCGAAGGGACGCTCGTGACCAAGGTCATCGAGACCAGCCCCGGCCGGATGAAGATCGCCGCGCTGTTCCCGCAGCACCCGGCGGTCGGCCATCGCCTTCTGGAGAAGAACCTCACCAAGAAGGAAATCGGCAACCTGATCGACACCGTCTATCGGCACTGCGGTCAGAAGGCGACGGTCATCTTCGCCGACCAGATCATGGGCCTGGGCTTCCGCGAGGCGGCCAAGGCGGGGATCTCCTTCGGCAAGGACGACATCGTCATCCCGGCCCGCAAGGCCCCGATCGTCGAAGAGACCCGCAAGCTCGTGGAAGAGTACGAGCAGCAGTACGCCGACGGCCTGATCACCAAGGGCGAGAAGTACAACAAGGTCGTCGACGCCTGGGCCAAGGCCACGGATCGCGTCGCCGACGAGATGATGGCCGAGGTGAGCTCGGCCCCGGTGGGCGCCGACGGCCGCCAGGGCGAGATCAACTCGATCTTCATGATGAGCAACTCGGGCGCCCGCGGTTCGCAGGCCCAGATGAAGCAGCTCGGCGGGATGCGCGGCCTGATGGCCAAGCCTTCCGGCGAGATCATCGAGACGCCCATCATCTCGAACTTCAAGGAAGGCCTGACCGTCCAGGAGTACTTCAACTCCACCCACGGCGCCCGTAAGGGCCTGGCCGACACGGCGCTGAAGACGGCGAACTCGGGCTACCTGACCCGCCGTCTCGTCGACGTGGCGCAGGACTGCATCATCACCGAGGAAGACTGCGGCACCACGCGCGGCATCACGCTGCGCGCCGTGGTCGAGGGCGGCGACGTGCTGGTCTCGCTGGGTCAGCGCATCCTGGGCCGTTTCGCGGCCGAGGACGTGAAGGATCCGGGCAGCAACGACGTCATCGTTCCCGCCGACACCTATCTCGACGAGAACATGATCGAGCTGGTGGAAAGCGCCGGCGTCCAGTCGGTGAAGGTCCGCTCGGTCCTGACCTGCGAGACCAAGACCGGCGTCTGCGGCGCCTGCTACGGCCGCGACCTGGCGCGCGGCACGCCGGTGAACATCGGCGAGGCGGTGGGCGTCATCGCCGCCCAGTCGATCGGCGAGCCCGGCACCCAGCTGACGATGCGGACCTTCCACATCGGCGGCACCGCCCAGGTGGCCGAGCAGTCGTTCTACGAGAGCGCCAACGAAGGCGTGGCCCGCATCACCGGCAACACCGTGACGGCTCCGGACGGCGCGCTCATCTCGATGAGCCGCAACCTGCAGCTGACGGTGCAGGTCGATGGCAAGGACCGCGAGGCGTACAAGGTGCCCTACGGCGCCCGCCTGCGGGTGAAGGAAGGCGACAAGGTCAAGCGCGGTCAGCGCCTGGCCGAATGGGACCCCTACACCACCCCGATCATCACCGAAGTCGGCGGCAAGGTCCGCTTCGAGGACCTCGTCGAGAACTTCTCGTTCCGCGAGGAGGCCGACGAGGCGACCGGCATCTCGAACCGCGTGGTCATCGACTGGCGCGCCAGCTCCAAGGGTTCGGACCTGCGTCCGGCCATGGCGGTGCTCGCCGAGGACGGCTCGTACAAGCGGATCTCGAACGGCGGTGAAGCCCGCTACCTGCTGCCCGTGGGCGCCATTCTCTCCGTCGGCGACGGCGACGAGGTGAAGCCCGGCGAGGTGATGGCCCGTATCCCGACGGAAAGCGCCAAGACCCGCGACATCACCGGCGGTCTGCCGCGGGTGGCGGAGCTGTTCGAAGCGCGTCGTCCGAAGGACTGCGCGGTGATCGCCGAGATGGACGGCCGGGTCGAGTTCGGCCGGGACTACAAGAACAAGCGCCGGATCAAGATCACGCCGGAAGACGGCGGCGATGCGGTCGAGTTCCTGATCCCGAAGGGCAAGCACATCGCCGTCCACGACGGCGACGTGATCCGCAAGGGCGAGTACCTGATCGACGGCAACCCGGATCCGCACGACATCCTGCGCATCCAGGGCATCGAGGCGCTGGCCGACTTCCTGGTCAACGAGATCCAGGAGGTCTACCGACTGCAGGGCGTGCCGATCAACGACAAGCACATCGAGACGATCGTCCGTCAGATGCTGCAGAAGGTCGAGATCCTCGAGCCGGGCGACACCGGCCTGCTCAAGGGCGACCACCTCGACAAGCTCGAGGTGGAGGAAGAGAGCGCCAAGGCGGAAGCCCGCGGCGGTCGTCCGGCCCTGACGCAGCCCGTGCTGCTCGGCATCACCAAGGCTTCGCTGCAGACCCGCAGCTTCATCTCCGCGGCCTCGTTCCAGGAGACGACGCGGGTGCTCACCGAAGCCGCGGTCCAGGGCAAGATCGACACCCTGGAAGGCCTGAAGGAGAACGTGATCGTGGGCCGCCTCATCCCGGCGGGCACGGGCTCGTACCTGCGCAACCTGCAGCGCATCGCCGCCAAGCGCGACGAGGCGCTCACCCAGAGCCGCGAAGAGGCGATGGAGCCGCTGCCGGTGGAAATCGCCGACGCCGCGGTGGGCGAGCAGGTGGAGTCCTAAGGGCTCTCTCCAGTAGCCTGAGCGTAACGAGCGGCCCGGGAGCGATCCCGGGCCGTTTCGTCTTGCGGGCTTGGCTTCAGCGTCCGAGCGCCTAGATCAGGGGCGTAGACGACAAAGAGGAGATCGCCCGGTGCCCCTGCTGCTTTGCCCGAACGACAATACGTCGATGCAGAACGTGAACCGGGGAGGGGTGGAGATCGACATCTGCCCGACCTGCCGCGGCGTGTGGCTGGACCGGGGCGAACTGGAGAAGCTGCTGGAGGGGACGCGCCAGGAGCACACCCACCAGGCCGAGGATCGCCAGCGGTTCGACCGCGAGATCCAGGACTTCCATCGCAATCCGGACGAATGGAAGAAGCGGCATCCCTACGACAGCCAGCACGGCCGTTACCGGTACGACGACCAGTACCACTACAAGAAGAAAAAGAAGGGCTTCGACATCTTCGACATCTTCGACTGACGTCCGTTCCGGAGGCTTGTCGCCAAGCGCGGCCGTTTGATCTGGATCAAAGATGACGCCGGCGTCATTTTTATAGTGCTCCCAGGCCGGAAGGGCCGACAGGGAGGACGATATGCTGCAGGTTCAGGTCGTGAAGGGACCGCCTAACGAGGTCCAGTATTTCGACGAGGACGATCTCGCCCATCGGCTCACCGACCGCGATGTCGAGGTGATCCGCGAGATCTTCCGCACGCCCCTGACGGGTTCGTACAACTGGGACTACGAGGCCGCGAACTCGCGGATCCGGCGGCTGTACGAGCTGGGCAAGCGGTTCAACTGGAACTCCGAGCTCGACGTGGACTGGGCGCTGGAGATGCCGGCGCCGACCGGTCGGCCGCCCGAGCCGGAGGGGTTCTGCGACCATCCGAAGTGGCGCGCCCTGACGCCCGAGCAGAAGGGCGACTTCATGCGCCGCACCACGGCGCAGACGCTGTCGCAGTTCCTGCATGGCGAGCAGGGCGCGCTGATGGTGGCCTCGCAGCTGGTGAGCTGCGCCCCCACGCACGACGCCAAGCTGTACGCGGCCTCGCAGACCTTCGACGAGGCGCGGCACGTAGAGGTGTTCCACCGTTACCTGATGGAGCGGTGCCACATGATCTACCCGATCAACCCGAACCTGAAGTTCCTGCTGGACAAGGTCCTGACCGACGAACGTTGGGACCTGAAGTTCATCGGCATGCAGATCCTCATCGAGGGGCTGGCGCTGGCCGCCTTCCAGACCATCCACGAGACGACTCCGGACCCGTTGCTCAAGCAGGTCGTCGGCCTGGTGATGCGCGACGAGGGCCGCCACGTGGCCTTCGGCGTCAACTACCTGGAGGACTGGATCCGTTCGCTCCCGCAGGCCGAGATCGAGGAGCGCGCCCAGTTCGCCTACGAGGCCTGCGTGGTGATGAAGAACAGGCTGATCTCCACGACCGTGGCGGAGGAGTTCGGCTTCACGCACGAGGAGGCGCTGGAGATCAACGCGCGGACCCAGGGCGGGCAGGCGTTCCGCAGGTTCCTCTTCGAGCGGATGATCCCCAACCTGAAACGGGTCGGCCTGCTCACCGAGGCCGTCCGGCCGAAGTTCGAGGAACTGGGCGTCCTCGAATTCGAGACCCTGCAGCACGACGGGATGATCGACTGGGCGGTGCTGGAGGCGCCTCTGGAGATGAAGGCGCGGGTGGCCGCCTGATCAGAAGGGGACCTTGAGCGTTGAGCGGTCGTTGCCGAGCGAGGCCCCGAGATCCTCGGCGCCCTGTCCCATGCCCTTCAGGTGCGGCGTGCCGCCCGGCGGGCTGCGCTGGGTGTCCCAGGGGATCGCCTCGTTCGGATTGCGCGGCTGTGAGCCCGGCATGCCGCGCTTGTAGCGGAAGTCGGCTTCGCGGCGCGCTGCGGCGCGGTCGAGGTCGCGGCTCTTGCCGCGATCGATGCCGAGGCCGGTGAAGGGCGCGTCGCGTCCCCCGCGGGCGAGCTGCTGGTCGCACTTCTCGCGCTCCTCGCGGCTGAGGCTCGCCGGATTGGCGCAGCCGACGAGGCCGCGCAGGGCCTGGCGCGCGTTCTGCGCCACGGGGTCGGGCGCGACGGCCTGGGCCGGGCGAGGCGTCTCCGGCCTGGGCTGCGCCTGCGGTTCGGGCGTCACGAGGGGGGCTACCGGCAACGCCGCCGGCGCATGCCGCAGGGCCCGGCGGTGCAGGCGGATCGGGGCAGGGGGGCCGCCGGCATGCGCGGGCGGCACCCGCGGCAGGATCAGCACCGGGATGATCGGCTCGGGCGGGCCCGAGCGGATGGGGGGAGCGACCAGCTTGGGGACATGCACCGCCAGCGCCGTCAGGACGACGGCGTGTGCGACCACCGAGATCGCCACGGCTCTGTAGGTTCGGCCCCGTCCAGCCGCCAAATGGCGCTCCAAGCAATGGTCAAGCTTCGCCGTGAAGCGTAGCGCGACCGGCGAGGCTATTTCATGGCGGCTCGGCCGCCGGTTGTCTGCCCCCCGCCTTGCAGAGGCTCGGCGCGCCACCTAGGGTGGTTCCGGTTCTGGGGGGAACTCGATGTATCGCAAGCTTACCGCCGTGGCGCTGGCCGCGAGCGTTCATGGTGCGGCCCTGGCGCAGGGCGCGCCCGGCGTCTCGGCGTTCGCGCGGCTTCCGGCCGTCGTCGAGGCCGAGATCTCGCCGAACGGGCAGGGCATCGCGATCCTGGGCGGGGGACCCGCCGATCGCACCATCAGCTTCATGGTCATCGACCAGCCCAACGTGAACGCGCTACGGCTGGGGGACGTGGAGACCGTGTCCATCGACTGGGCCGGCGACAACTACGCCATCGCCCGGATCGCCGTCTGGGAGAAGGTCGGCCCGCGCAACGACTACCGCTTCGAGCGCAACGTGGCCGTGAAGCCGGACGGCAAGGTGGCCTCCTACCTGCTGATGTCGGACGGCCTGTCGCAGTACCTGGTCAGCCAGCCGGTGGTGGGCGTGGTCACCGAGCCCAAGCCGCAGGTGATCGTCCGCGGCCTGACGCTGGCGGCCAAGCCGGAAGGCGACATCAACACCCGCTTCGCCCGCAAGGGCGGCGACGGCAATCCGCTCATCGCCGCACTGTTCACGGTCGACCCCTCCACAGGCCGCGGACGCCAGATCGAGAAGGGCGACTTCGACACCGAGGGCTGGGACGTCGACCTGAAGGGCGAGGCCCGGGTGATGCTGTCGGTCGACGAACTGAACGGACGCGTGAGCATCCGTGGACGGCCGAAGGGCTCCCGGACCTGGGCGCTGCTGCGCATCGAGGGGCCGAACGAGCCCGTGTTCGCCTACCTGGGCTATTCCGATCCCGAGGACGCCGCCTACATCCGGATCGACACGCCGCAGGGCGGACAGATCATGCGCTACAGGCTGGCCGGCGGGGCGCCGGAGCCGGTGGGCGCGCCCGTGGCCGACGCCAACACCTGGCTCGTCTGGGACAGCCAGCGGGCGACGCCGATCGGCGTCGCCCGCAGCGGCAAGCCGGTCGAGTGGAGCGACCAGGACTTCGCCGCGGCGTCCGCCACCCTGACGCGGGCGTTCAAGGGCAAGACGGTGAGCATCGTCTCCTGGTCGAAGGACCGGACGCGGATGCTGGCCCAGGTGGAGGGCATGGATACGCCGCCGACCTGGTATCTTTTCGACCGCCCCCGCAAGGAGATCTCGCCCATCGGCGAGGCGTATCCGGAGCTGGCGGGCGCGAAGCTCGGACGGACGACCTTCCTCAGCTACAAGGCGCGCGACGGGCTGGAGATCCCGGCCTACTTCACGCTGCCGCCCGGCGCGCCGGAGAGCGGGGCCAAGGCGCCGCTGGTGGTCCTGCCGCACGGCGGGCCCTCGGCGCGGGACGACGACAGCTTCGACTACCTCACGCATTTCCTGGCCAGCCGCGGCTATGCGGTGCTGCGGCCGCAGTACCGCGGCTCGGCGGGCTTCGGCGCGGCCTTCGAGAAGGCGGGGAACGGGGAGTGGGGCGGCAAGATGCAGACCGACCTGCTCGACGGCGTGGCCGCCATGGCCGCCGGCGGCGCGGTCGATCCCGCCCGGGTCTGCATCGTGGGCCACAGCTTCGGCGGTTATGCCGCACTCTCGGGAGCGGTCTTCCATCCGGAGGCGTATCGCTGCGCCGCCTCGATCGCCGGCGTCTCCGACCTGGGCCTGCTCATCGGGGCGCACGGCAGCGACTACGGACGGACGTCGAAGTCCTTCCGGGCGCTGCGTCAGCAGATCGCCGGCGCGACGCCGGACAAGATCGAGGCCATCTCGCCGCTGAAGAACGCCGCCAGGGCCGGCGCGCCCGTCCTGCTGCTCCACGGCGACCAGGACACCATCGTCGATCCGCTGCACTCGACGAAGATGTCGGAGGCGCTGACGAAGGCCGGCAAGCCGGTGGAGTATGTGGCGCTGGCGGGGGAGAACCACTATCTCACCAAGACCGCGTCGCGGACCCGGATTCTGGAGGCGCTGGACGCCTTCCTGGCCCGCAACCTGCCCGTCGCGCGCCCCTGAGGGCTCGCCCCTCGGAGTCGCGTTGACGGGAAGGCCGCTTACGACTATGTAGCGCGCTCTTTCGAGGCCGGGAGTCGTATCCCAGTCCGATGAGCTCATCCCGCCGGAACACTCACCAGGGCGTCCCGGCGAGTTTTTGCGTTCAGCGGGCCGGCCTCGAACCAAACGACAACGAAGACCCCAACCGAGGCGCCCCGGCCAAACGGCACACGCCTCCCAAGCGAGATTAGATGCCGACAGTCAACCAGCTCATCCGCAAGCCTCGCCAGTCGAAGCCCGCGCGGAACAAGGTCCCCGCCCTGAAGGGCTGCCCGCAGCGCCGCGGCGTCTGCACCCGGGTGTACACCACGACCCCGAAGAAGCCGAACTCGGCTCTGCGTAAGGTCGCCAAGGTGCGCCTGACCACCGGCATCGAAGCGGTGTGCTACATCCCCGGCGAAGGCCACAACCTGCAGGAACACTCGGTGGTCCTGATCCGTGGCGGCCGCGTGAAGGACCTTCCGGGCGTGCGCTACCACATCCTGCGCGGCGTGCTCGACACCCAAGGGGTCAAGGACCGCAAGCAGCGCCGTTCGCTCTACGGCGCCAAGCGTCCGAAGTAAGGATTTAAGAGATGTCCCGTCGCCGTCGCGCAGACAAACGTGAAGTCCTCCCGGATCCGAAGTTCGGGGACCTCGTCGTCACCAAGTTCATGAACTACGTGATGTACGAAGGTAAGAAGGCCGTGGCCGAGAACATCGTCTACGGCGCCTTCGACATCCTGGAGGCCCGCCGCAAGGACCAGGGCCCGCTGGAAACCTTCCACGCCGCCCTGGACAACGTGGCCCCGGCCATCGAAGTCCGTTCGCGTCGGGTCGGCGGCGCCACCTACCAGGTGCCGGTCGAAGTCCGTCCGGAGCGCCGTCGCGCCCTGGCCATCCGCTGGCTGGTGAACGCCGCCCGTTCGCGTGGCGAGAACACCATGACGGAAAAGCTGGCCGGCGAGCTGCTGGACGCCTCTTCGAACCGCGGCTCCGCGGTGAAGAAGCGTGAAGACACCCACAAGATGGCCGAAGCCAACCGGGCCTTCTCGCACTACCGCTGGTAAGCGCCCGTCATAGTGAGCTTTCCGGCGCGGGCGGTTTGAGATAAACCGCCCGCGCCGTTCGTTCAGCCTCCCCCGAAATACCTTTTTGCAGAGCTTCCGCTATGCCCCGCACCCACAAGATCGAAGATTACCGCAACTTCGGGATCATGGCCCACATCGACGCGGGCAAGACCACCACGACCGAGCGGATCCTCTACTACACCGGCAAGAGCCATAAGATCGGCGAAGTCCATGACGGCGCGGCCACCATGGACTGGATGGAACAGGAGCAGGAGCGCGGCATCACGATCACGTCGGCCGCGACGACCGCTTTCTGGAACGGCAAGCGCCTGAACATCATCGACACCCCCGGCCACGTGGACTTCACCATCGAGGTGGAGCGTTCCCTGCGCGTCCTCGACGGCGCCGTGACCGTGCTGGACGGCAACGCCGGCGTCGAACCGCAGACCGAGACCGTCTGGCGCCAGGCCGACAAGTACAAGGTTCCGCGGATCGTCTTCGTCAACAAGATGGACAAGCTGGGCGCCGACTTCGACAAGTCGGTGGAGAGCATCCGCGACCGCCTGGGCGCGAAGGCCGTTCCGATCCAGCTGCCGATTGGTTCGGAATCGGCCCTGAAGGGCATCGTCGACCTCGTCCGCATGAAGGCGGTGGTCTGGGACAACGACGGCCTCGGCGCGAAGTACGAGGACCAGGAGATCCCGGCCGACCTCAAGGCGAAGGCCGAGGAAGCCCGCAACTACATGATCGAGAGCGCCGTCGAGATGGACGACGAGGCCATGGAGGCCTACCTCTCGGGCGAGGAACCCTCGGAAGAGGTGATCAAGAAGTGCATCCGTAAGGCTGTGCTGACCGGCGCCTTCTACCCGATCCTCTGCGGCTCGGCGTTCAAGAACAAGGGCGTGCAGCCGCTGCTGGACGCCGTCGTGGACTACCTGCCGTCGCCGGTGGACATCCCGCCGACCAAGGGCATCGACTTCCGCACGGAAGAAGAAGTGGAGCGTCGCGCCTCGGACGACGAGCCGCTGTCGGTCCTGGCGTTCAAGATCATGGACGACCCCTTCGTGGGCTCGCTGACCTTCTGCCGCATCTACTCGGGCAAGCTCGAGACCGGCATGGGCCTGATGAACTCCACGCGCGACAAGAAGGAGCGCGTCGGCCGCATGCTGCTGATGCACTCGAACAACCGCGAGGACATCAAGGAAGCCTACGCCGGCGACATCGTCGCCCTGGCCGGCCTGAAGGAAACCCGCACGGGCGACACCCTGTGCGACCCGAACAAGTCGCCGGTGATCCTGGAGCGCATGGAGTTCCCGGCGCCGGTGATCGAGATCGCCGTCGAGCCCAAGTCGAAGGCCGACCAGGAGAAGCTGGGCGTCGCCCTGGCGAAACTGGCCGCCGAGGACCCGTCCTTCACCGTCTCGACCGACCACGAGTCGGGCCAGACGATCCTGAAGGGCATGGGCGAGCTGCACCTCGACATCAAGATCGACATCCTGAAGCGCACCTATAAGGTCGAGGCCAACATCGGCGCGCCGCAGGTGGCCTACCGCGAGAGCATCTCGCGCCGGGCCGAGATCGACTACACGCACAAGAAGCAGACCGGCGGCACGGGCCAGTTCGCCCGCGTGAAGCTGGTGTTCGAGCCGGGCGAGCCGGGTTCGGGCTTCATCTTCGAGAGCGCGATCGTCGGCGGCGCGGTGCCGAAGGAATACGTGCCCGGCGTCCAGAAGGGCCTGGAGTCGGCGAAGGAAAACGGCCTGCTGGCCGGCTTCCCGCTGATCGACTTCAAGGCGACCCTGGTCGACGGCGCCTTCCACGACGTCGACTCGTCGGTCCTGGCGTTCGAAATCGCCTCGCGCGCGGCCTTCAAGGAACTGCGCGAGAAGGCGGCTCCGAAGCTGCTCGAGCCGATCATGTCGGTGGAAGTGGTGACGCCCGAGGAATACCTGGGCTCGGTCATCGGCGACCTGAACGGGCGCCGGGGTCAGATCCAGGGCCAGGACATGCGCGGCAACGCCACGGTGATCAACGCCTACGTGCCGCTGGCGAACATGTTCGGCTACGTGAACAACCTGCGCGGCATGTCGCAAGGCCGCGCCCAGTTCACCATGCAGTTCAGCCACTACGACACGGTGCCGCAAGTCGTCGCCGAAGAAGTCATCAAGAAGTACGCCTGATTTCCAACCCTAGCTGAGAGGACAAGCCCGGACAGGGCTGGAGCTTGAAATGGCCAAAGAGAAGTTCGAACGTAACAAGCCGCACTGCAACATCGGCACGATTGGTCACGTCGACCACGGCAAGACGACGCTGACGGCGGCGATCACGATCACGCTGGCGAAGTCGGGTGGTGCGACGGCGAAGAACTACGCCGACATCGACGCGGCGCCGGAAGAGAAGGCGCGCGGGATCACGATCAACACGGCGCACGTGGAGTACGAGACGAGCAACCGTCACTACGCCCACGTCGACTGCCCCGGCCACGCCGACTACGTGAAGAACATGATCACGGGCGCGGCGCAGATGGACGGCGCGATCCTGGTGGTTTCGGCGGCCGACGGCCCGATGCCGCAGACGCGCGAGCACATCCTGCTGGCCCGTCAGGTGGGCGTGCCGGCGCTGGTGGTGTTCATGAACAAGGTCGACATGGTCGACGACGCCGAGCTGCTGGACCTGGTCGAGATGGAAGTGCGCGAGCTGCTGAGCTCGTATCAGTTCCCGGGCGACGACATCCCGGTGGTGAAGGGCTCGGCCCTGGCGGCGGTGGAAGGCCGTGATCCGGAGATCGGCGAGAACGCGATCCTGGAGCTGATGGCGGCGGTCGACGCCTACATCCCGCAGCCGGAGCGTCCGATCGACCAGCCGTTCCTGATGCCGGTGGAAGACGTGTTCTCGATCTCGGGCCGCGGCACGGTGGTGACGGGCCGGATCGAGAAGGGCATCGTGAAGGTCGGCGACGAAGTCGAGATCGTCGGCATCCGCGACGTGCAGAAGACGACCTGCACGGGCGTCGAGATGTTCCGCAAGCTGCTGGACCAAGGCCAGGCGGGCGACAACGTGGGCGTGCTGCTGCGCGGCACCAAGCGTGAGGACGTCGAGCGCGGCCAGGTGCTGTGCAAGCCGGGCTCGATCACGCCGCACACCGAGTTCGTGGCCGAGGCCTACATCCTGACGAAGGAAGAAGGCGGCCGTCACACCCCGTTCTTCACGAACTACCGTCCGCAGTTCTACTTCCGCACGACGGACGTGACGGGGATCATCAAGCTGAAGGAAGGCGTGGAGATGATCATGCCCGGCGACAACGCCGAGCTGAACGTCGAGCTGATCACGCCGATCGCCATGGACCAGGGCCTGCGCTTCGCCATCCGCGAAGGCGGCCGGACTGTCGGCGCCGGCGTCGTGGCCAAGATCATCAAGTAAGCCACGCGCTCACAGCGTAGAGACCACGAAAGGCCGTCGGGGAAACCCGGCGGCCTTTTCTCTTACAAGCGCGTCATGACCTCGATTTAAGCTGATCGCGGCGCGCCGCCGGACTAGCGTCCTGTCACAAGGTTACGGGAGACGGCGATGCGCTTTTCGATTGCTCTGACGACGGCTGCGGCCGCGATCTCGCTGGCCGGGGCGGCGAACGCCGCGTCGGTCGAGGTGAAGGACGCGGTGGCCCGGGTGACGGTGATCCCGGAGAACCGCGGCGACATCAAGGTCGAGATCATCCAGCCGAACGCCCGGCTGCCGCTGCAGGTGCGCTCGATGGGCGACCGGGTGATCGTCGACGGCGACCTCGATCGCCGGATCCGCAACTGCCGCGGCTCGGGCGAGAACCGCAGCGTCGACGTCCGCGGCGTCGGCGACATCGGCTGGCGCGACATCCCGCAGGTGGTGATCCGCACGCCGCGCGACGCCCGCGTCGAGGCGGGCGGGGCGGTGTTCGGCGCGGTCGGCCGCTCGGCCAGCCTGACGCTCACCAACGCGGGCTGCGGCGACTGGACCGTCGCCAATGTGGAAGGCGAGATGAAGATCCGCCAGGCCGGCTCGGGCGACACCCGCACGGGCTCCGCAGGCTCGGCCTCGATCCGTGTCGCGGGCTCGGGCGCCATCGCGACGGCCGACATCCGCGGCGGCCTGGACGTGGACATCGCAGGCTCGGGGGACGTCACCGCCAAGTCGGTGCAGGGCCCGCTGGACGTCAACATCGCCGGCTCGGGCGACGTGAGCGTCGCGGGCGGCCGCGCCACGACGATGAAGGCCTCGATCGCCGGCTCGGGCGACATCGACTTCCGCGGTACGACCGGCAGCCTGAAGGCGCGTATCGCCGGCTCGGGCGACATCCGCGCCCGCGAAGTGAAGGGCGAGGTGTCGAAGTCCATCATGGGCTCGGGCGCCGTCACCATCGGCTAGTCGGTCGCACCCGAAAGGGCGCGCCGACCCCGTCGGCGGCCCTTGACGGGGACGAGTCGCGTAGGTATTTACGCGCCTCCTGTTGGACCGGCTGTGTGCTTCGAAGGGATTTGAAGCGCAGACGCGGTTCGCGGAACGAACCTGGGACAGTGCTTAAAAGCTAGCGTTTCGGGATGGGGCCCTCGCTTCCGCGTGGGCCTAAGTCGTTTGTGCGGACTTTCGCGTACGGGCTCTCATTCGAGGGTTCGGGCTGGTCTTTGAAATGGTCGAGATCACGCGGGCGGGCCGCCGTCTGTAGGGAATGATAAGAGCGATATGGATCGTCAGAACATCCGCATTCGGCTCAAAGCCTTCGATCACCGCGTGCTGGATCATTCCACCCGCGAGATCGTGAACACCGCGAAGCGGACCGGCGCCACCGTGCGCGGCCCGATTCCGCTGCCGACGCGCATTGAGAAATTCACCGTCAACCGCTCGCCGCACATCGACAAGAAGTCGCGCGAGCAGTTCGAAATCCGCACGCACAAGCGCGTGCTCGACATCGTCGACCCCACCCCGCAGACCGTGGACGCGCTGATGAAGCTCGACCTGTCCGCCGGCGTGGACGTCGAGATCAAGCTCTAAGGGGATCGGTCCGATGCGTACCGGCGTGATCGCCAAGAAGCTGGGCATGGCGCGCTTCTTCGACGAAGCGGGCGTCCATGTGCCCGTGACGGTCCTCAGCCTCGAAGGCTGCCAGGTCGTCGCCCACCGCACCGCTGACAAGGACGGCTATGTCGCCCTGCAGCTCGGCGCGGGTTCCAAGAAGCCCAAGAACACCTCCAAGGGTCTGCGCGGTCACTTCGCGAAGGGCCAGGTGGAGCCGAAGGCCAAGGTGGCCGAGTTCCGGGTGTCGGAAGACAACCTCATCGACGTGGGCGCGGAGATCACCGCCGACCACTTCGTGCCGGGCCAGAAGATCGACATCACCGGCGTCACCGTCGGTAAGGGCTTCGCCGGCGCGATGAAGCGCTGGAACTTCGGCGGCCTGCGGGCCACCCACGGCGTGTCCGTGTCGCACCGTTCGCACGGTTCGACCGGTAACCGCCAGGATCCGGGCCGCACCTTCCCGGGCAAGAAGATGGCCGGCCACTACGGCCAGGAAACCGTCACCACCCTCAACCTCACCGTCTGGCGCGTGGACGCCGAGCGCGGCCTCATCCTGGTCAAGGGCTCCGTCCCGGGCTCGGAAGGCTCGTTCGTGAAGATCCGCGACGCGGTGAAGAGCCCGCTGCCGGCCGAAGCGCCGAAGCCGGGCGCGTTCCGCGGCGCTGGCGCTCCGACCCCGGTCGAAGCCGCCGCCGAGGAAGCGCCGGCCCAGGACGCCACGACCGAAGCGCCGGCCGCCGAGGCGACTGAAGCTGGGGATCAAGCGTAATGAAACTCGACGTCATCAAGCTGGACGGCGGGAAGGGCGGCTCGATCGAGCTGGCCGACGACATCTTCGGCATCGAAGAGATCCGCGGCGACATCCTGCAGCGCGTCGTCACCTGGCAGCTCGCCAAGCGCCGCGCCGGGACCCACAAGATTCAGGTCCGCAACGAGGTCTCCCGCACCTCGAAGAAGATGTACAAGCAGAAGGGCACCGGCGGCGCCCGTCACGGTTCGCGCCGTGCGGCTCAGTTCGTCGGCGGCGCCAAGGCCCACGGTCCCGTGGTCCGCAGCCACGCCTTCGACCTGCCCAAGAAGGTCCGCGCCCTGGCCCTGCGCCATGCGCTGTCCTCGAAGGCCAAGGATGGTGCGCTGATCGTCCTGGACTCGGCTGTGCTGCCGGAAGCCAAGACCGCCGCGCTGCGCGAGCAGCTGGGCAAGATCGGCGTGACCAATGCGCTGGTGATCGCCGGCGCCCAGGTCGACAACAACCTGAAGCTCGCCGCCCGGAACATCCCGAACGTGGACGTGCTGCCGAATGCCGGCCTGAACGTCTACGACGTGCTGCGTCGCCGCACCTTGGTCCTGACCAAGGAGGCGGTCGAAGCGATCCAGGCGCGTTTCCAGCCTGAGGAGGCCGCGTGATGGCCGTCGAGCCCACCGCCCGCCACTACGACACCATCCTGTCGCCGATCATCACGGAAAAGGCCACGCTGCTCTCCGAGCAGAACAAGGTCGTCTTCCGGGTCGCCGGGGATGCGTCCAAGGACGAGATCGCCGCTGCGGTCGAGGCGCTGTTCAAGGTCAACGTGACCAAGGTCAACACCCTCAACGTGAAGGGCAAGACCAAGCGCTTCCGCGGCATCGTCGGCCGTCGTTCCGACGTCAAGAAAGCGATCGTGACCCTGGCCGAAGGCCAGTCGATCGACATCACCACGGGGCTCTGATCCGATGGCTCTGAAGCAATTCAATCCGACCTCGCCGGGTCGCCGCCAGCTGGTGCTGGTGGACAAGTCCGAGCTCCACAAGGGCCGGCCGGAAAAGACGCTCGTGGAAGGCCTGACGAAGTCGGGCGGCCGCGGCGGCAACGGCCGCATCGCCGTCCGCTTCCGCGGCGGCGGCGCGAAGCGCCTGTACCGCGTGATCGACTTCAAGCGCCGCAAGTTCGACGTGCCCGCCACGGTCGAGCGCCTGGAGTACGACCCGAACCGTTCGGCCTTCATCGCCCTGGTGAAGTACGAAGACGGCGAGCTGGCCTACATCCTGGCCCCGCAACGCCTGAAGGCCGGCGACCAGGTCGTGGCCTCGGAAAAGGCGGACGTGAAGCCGGGTAACGCCATGCCGCTGCGCGGCATGCCGATCGGCACGATCATCCACAACGTCGAGCTGAAGCCGATGAAGGGCGGGCAGATCGCCCGTTCGGCCGGCGCCTACGCCCAGCTGGTCGGCCGTGACGCCGGCTACGCCCAGATCCGCCTGAACTCGGGCGAGCTGCGCATGGTGCAGGACAGCTGCATGGCCACCGTCGGCGCCGTGTCGAACCCGGACCACATGAACGAGAGCCTCGGCAAGGCCGGCCGCTCGCGTCACAAGGGCCGTCGTCCGCACGTCCGCGGCGTCGCCATGAACCCGATCGACCACCCGCACGGCGGCGGTGAAGGCCGCACCTCGGGCGGCCGTCACCCGGTCACCCCGTGGGGCCAACCCACGAAGGGCCGGAAGACCCGCAAGAACAAGGCGACGGACAAGTTCATCATCCGCTCGCGCCACGCTCGGAAGGCTCGCTAACCGATGACCCGCTCCGTCTGGAAAGGCCCGTTCGTCGACGGGTACCTGCTCAAGAAGGCCGAGGCCGCGCAGTCCTCGGGCCGCAAGGACGTGATCAAGACCTGGTCGCGCCGCTCGACCATCATGCCCCAGTTCGTGGGCCTGACGTTCGGCGTGCACAACGGCCAGAAGCACGTCCCGGTGCTGGTGTCGGAAGACATGGTCGGCATGAAGTTCGGCGAGTTCGCGCCGACGCGCTTCTTCCCCGGCCACGCCGCCGACAAGAAGGCCAAGAGGAAGTAAGATGGCCAAGCAAGCTAAAGCCCGCCGGCTGACCGGCGCCGAGGCGATGGCCAAGGTGCGGACCCTCCGCACCAGCCCGCGCAAGCTGAACCTGGTGGCCCAGTCGATCCGCGGCCTCAAGGTGCAGCGCGCCCTCAACGAGCTGGAGTTCAGCCCCAAGCGCATCGCCAACGATGTGCGCAAGGCGCTCTACTCGGCCATCTCGAACGCCGAGAACAACCACAACCTCGACATCGACAACCTGGTCGTCGCCGAGGCCTTCGTGGGCAAGAACCTGATCATGAAGCGCTTCCACGCCCGTGCGCGCGGTCGCGCCTCGCGCATCGAGAAGCCGTTCAGCGAGATCACCATCGTGGTCCGCGAGCAAGGTGAGGCCGCCTAATGGGTCAGAAGATCAATCCCGTCGGGCTGCGCCTCGGCATCAACCGCACCTGGGACAGCCGCTGGTTCGCCGACGGCCCCGAGTACGGCCGCCTGCTGCACGAAGACATCAAGGTCCGTCGCGCGCTGAAGAAGCGCCTGTACCAGGCCGGCGTGTCGCGGATCATCATCGAACGTCCGCACAAGAAGTGCCGCATCACCATCTATGCCGCGCGCCCCGGCGTGATCATCGGCAAGAAGGGCGCGGACATCGACAAGCTGCGCAAGGACATCGCGGCGATGACGGACGGCGAGGTTCACCTGAACATCGTCGAGATCCGCAAGCCCGAGACCGACGCCCAGCTGGTCGCCGAGAACATCGCCCAGCAGCTCGAGCGCCGCGTGGCCTTCCGCCGCGCCATGAAGCGTTCGATGCAGTCGGCGATGCGCCTGGGCGCCAAGGGCGTCCGGATCAACGTCTCGGGCCGCCTCGGCGGCGCCGAAATCGCCCGCATGGAGTGGTACCGCGAAGGTCGTGTGCCGCTGCACACCCTGCGCGCCGACGTGGACTACGGCTTCACCGAGGCCAAGACCACCTACGGCGTGATCGGCGTGAAGGTGTGGGTGTTCAAGGGCGAAGTGCTCGAGCACGACCCGATGGCTCTCGACAAGCGCCTGGCCGGCGAAAGCGGCCCGGCCGGCGAGGGCGGCGGACGTGAGCGTGGCGACCGTCCGGATCGTGGCCCCCGTCGCGATCGCCGTGAATCGGCGAACGCCTAAGGACCTGAACCATGCTGTCTCCGAAGAAGACCAAGTATCGTAAGCAGTTCAAGGGCCGCATCCACGGCACGGCCAAGGGCGGGTTCACGCTGAACTTCGGCTCCTACGGCCTGAAGTCGCTGGAACCCGAGCGCGTCACCGCGCGGCAGATCGAGGCGGCCCGCCGCGCGATCACCCGCCAGATGAAGCGTCAGGGTCGGGTGTGGATCCGGGTGTTCCCCGACGTGCCGGTGACCGGCAAGCCGGCGGAAGTCCGGATGGGTTCGGGCAAGGGGGCCGTCGATTACTGGGCCGCCCGCGTCCACCCTGGCCGCATCATGTTCGAAATCGACGGCGTGCCGGATGACGTCGCCCGCGAAGCCCTGCGCCTCGGCGCGGCCAAGCTTCCGGTCAAGACGCGCATCGTCACCCGCATCGACGCCGCCGTGGAGCACGCGTGATGAAGATCGACGAAGTTCGCGGCCTGACGGCCGACCAGCTGAACGAGCAGCTCGTGTCCCTGAAGAAGGAGCAGTTCAACCTGCGCTTCCAGAAGGCCACGGGTCAGCTCGAGAAGACCCATCGCGTGAACGAGCTGCGCAAGGACATTGCGCGGATCCAGACCGTTCTGCGCGGCAAGCAGGCCCAGGCCTGAGGAGACTGACGGATATGCCGAAACGAATTCTCGAAGGCGTCGTCGTCTCGGACAAGGGCGACAAGACGGTCGTGGTGAAGGTCGAACGGACCTTCCTGCACCCGGTGCTGAAGAAGACCGTCCGCCGGTCGAAGAAGTACCACGCCCACGACGAGGCCAACACGTACAAGGTCGGCGAGGTCGCCCGCATCATCGAATGCGCGCCCAAGTCGAAGCTCAAAACCTGGGAAGTGCTGCCTAAGGGCGGCGCGGCCCAAGCGTAAGGATCGAGACCAATGATCCAGATGCAAACTAACCTGGACGTCGCCGACAATTCCGGCGCCCGCCGGGTCATGTGCATCAAGGTGCTCGGCGGCGCGAAGCGTCGCTACGCCGGCGTGGGCGACAAGATCGTCGTCTCCGTGAAGGAAGCCATTCCGCGCGGCCGCGTGAAGAAGGGCGACGTGCTGCAGGCGATCGTCGTGCGCACCAGCCAGGGCATCAAGCGCAAGGACGGCTCGGTGATCCGCTTCGACAAGAACGCGGCCGTGATCGTCAACAAGCAATCCGAGCCGATCGGCACGCGGATCTTTGGCCCGGTTCCCCGTGAACTGCGCGCGAAGAACCACATGAAGATCATCTCGCTCGCGCCTGAGGTGCTGTAATGGCTGCGAAGATCAAGAAGGGCGACCGCGTCGTCGTCCTCGCCGGCAAGGACAAGGGCCGCCAGGGCGCGGTCACCAAGGTGTTCCCGCAGGAGCAACGCGTCCTGGTCGAGGGCATCAACATCGTCCAGCGCCATACGCGCCCCTCGCAGACGGATCCCCAGGGCGGGATCAAGAACAAGGAAGCGCCGATCCACCTGTCGAACGTGGCTCTGGTCGACTCCAAGGGCAAGCCGACCCGCGTCGGCTTCCGCGTGGACGGCGACAAGAAGGTCCGGATCGCCAAGACGACCGGCGAGGTGATCAATGGCTGATCAAGCTTACGAACCGCGGCTGAAGACCGAGTACCGCGAGCGCATCCGCAAGGCGCTCAAGGACCGCTTCGGCTACAGCAACGAGATGCAGATCCCGAAGCTGGAAAAGATCGTGATCAACATGGGCGTGGGCGAAGCTGTCGCCGACTCCAAGAAGATCCAGTCCGCCATGACCGACTTGGCGAAGATCGCCGGTCAGAAGCCCGTGCCGACCAAGGCGCGGACCTCGATCGCCGGCTTCAAGCTGCGCGAAGGCATGACGGTGGGCTGCAAGGTCACGCTGCGCAAGGACCAGATGTACGAGTTCCTTGACCGGCTGATCACCATCGCGCTGCCGCGCGTGAAGGACTTCCGGGGTCTGAAGCCCACGTCCTTCGACGGCCGCGGCAACTACGCCATGGGTCTGAAGGAGCACATCGTGTTCCCGGAGATCAATTACGACCAGATCGACCAGATCTGGGGCATGGACATCATCGTCACCACGACCGCGAAGACCGACGACGAGGCTCGCGAGCTTCTCCGGGAATTCCAGTTCCCGTTCGTTCAAGCGGGGCAGGGGTAATCACATGGCCAAGAAAAGCGCCGTCAACCGCAACGAACGGGTCAAGAAGCTCGTCAAGCAACACGCCGCCAAGCGCCAAGCGCTGAAGGACGTTGCGAACAACGAGAGCCTCCCGATCGAAGAACGTTTCGAAGCCCGGCTGAAGCTTGCTGAGCTGCCGCGCAACTCGGCGGCTGTCCGCATCCGCAACCGCTGCGAGGTGACGGGCCGTCCGCGCGCCTATTACCGCAAGCTGAAGATGAGCCGGATCTCGCTGCGGGAGCTCGGCTCCCACGGTCTGATCCCCGGCCTCGTCAAGTCGAGCTGGTAGGAGGGTCTTACAGATGGTCAACGACCCCATCGGCGATCTGATCGCCCGCATCAAGAACGCCGCCTCGCGCGGCCGGTCCAAGCTGACGACGCCGGCGTCGAAGATGCGCGCGCGCGTCCTCGATGTGCTGACCGAGGAAGGCTACATCCGCGGCTACCACCTGGTGGAAAAGCCCGGCGCCTTCCCCGAGTTCGAGATCGAGCTGAAGTACTTCGATGGCCAGCCGGTCATCGTGGAGATCAGCCGCGTCTCGAAGCCCGGCCGCCGCGTCTATTCGTCGATCAAGGACCTGAAGCCCGTGAAGAACGGTCTCGGGATCTCGATCCTGTCGACGCCCAAGGGCGTCATGTCGGACAACGCGGCCCGCGAGGCCAACGTTGGCGGCGAAGTCCTCTGCCGGGTCTACTAATATGTCTCGTATCGGTAAGAAGGCGGTCGCGGTCCCCAGCGGGGTGACGGTGACCATCGACGGCCAGACGGTGACGGTGAAGGGCCCCAAGGGCCAGCTCGCCTGGACCGTGGCCGAAGAGATCGAAGTCCGCCAGGAAGGCGCCGAGATCCTGCTCACCAAGCGTCAGGAAACCACCCGCGCCCAGGCGATGTGGGGTCTCTCGCGCACGCTGGTGAACAACATGGTCGCTGGCGTCACCCAGGGCTTCGAACAGACGCTCGAGCTGGTGGGCGTGGGCTACCGCGCCGCGATGAAGGGCCAGGCCCTTTCGATGCAGCTCGGCTTCTCCCACGACGTCGACATCAAGGCTCCGGAAGGCATCACCTTCGCCACGCCGAAGCAGACCGAGATCAAGATCTCGGGCATCGACAAGCAGCTGGTCGGCGAAACCGCCGCCCGGATCCGCCGCATCCGTCCGCCGGAGCCCTACAAGGGCAAGGGCGTGCGCTATGCCGGCGAGACGGTCCGGCGCAAGGAAGGCAAGAAGAAGTAAGCCATGGCGCTCTCTCCCCGCGACACCACCAAGCGCCGCGCCCAGCGCGTCCGCACCCACCTCAAGAAGGTGGCGAACGGCCGTCCGCGCCTGTCGGTCTTCCGCTCGGCCAAGAACATCTACGCCCAGGTCATCGACGATGAGAACGGCGTGACGCTCGCGGCCGCTTCCTCGCTGGAAGGCGAGAAGAAGGACAAGGGTTCGGACAAGGACGCCGCCGCCCGCGTCGGCGCCCTCGTGGCCCAGCGCGCGATCGACAAGGGCGTCAAGGACGTCGTCTTCGACCGTGGCGGCTACCTGTACCATGGCCGGGTGAAGGCCCTGGCCGACGCCGCGCGCGAAGCCGGCCTGAATTTCTAAGGAACGATCGCATGGCTCGCAGAGACGAACAGCGCGGCGACCGTCGCAATCGCGAAGAAGAACGCGACAGCGAACTGGTCGAGAAGCTGGTCCACATCAACCGCGTCGCGGCCACCGTGAAGGGCGGCCGCCGGTTCTCGTTCGCCGCCCTGATGGTGGTCGGCGATCAGAAGGGCCGCGTGGGCTTCGGTCATGGCAAGGCGCGCGAAGTGCCGGAAGCCATCCGCAAGGCGACCGAAGAGGCCAAGAAGTCGATGATCCGCGTGCCGCTCCGCGAGAGCCGCACCCTGCACCACGACGGCAACGGCCGTTGGGGCGCTGGCAAGGTGATGGTCCGCGCGGCGCCTCCCGGCACCGGCGTCATCGCCGGCGGTCCGATGCGCGCGGTGCTGGAAACCCTGGGCGTCCAGGACGTCGTCGGCAAGTCGACCGGCTCGTCCAACCCCTACAACATGGTGCGCGCGACCTTCGAGGCGCTGAAGGCCCAGTCTTCGCCCCGCCAGGTCGCGGCCAAGCGCGGCAAGAAGGTCTCCGACGTGATCGGCCGTCGCGCCGACGGCGCCTCGGCGGCCCAGCCCGCCGCGGATGCGGAAGGTTAAGTTCATGGCCCAGATCAAAGTTCGCCAGACCGGCAGCCCGATCCGCCGGACCAAGGACCAACGCGCCACGCTCATCGGCCTCGGCCTGAACCGCGTCGGCCGCGTCTCCACCCTGGAAGACACCCCTGCCGTCCGCGGCATGGTCGCCAAGGTGGCCCACCTCGTCGAGGTGGTGGAATAGCCATCCGTTTCGTGCCATAGGCACGGACGCTTGAGGGCGGGGCGAAAGCCTCGCCCGTCGGCGTTTATACGCCAAGCCAACACAGCCGAGTCGGGGCAGGGCCCCGGCGCCAGATCTCCAAGGAGAGGCCACATGACCAAGCTGAACGAACTCGCCCCCCGCGAAGGCTCCACCAAGGGCCGCATGCGCGTCGGCCGCGGCCCGGGCTCGGGCAAGGGCAAGACCGCCGGCCGCGGCGTGAAGGGCCAGAAGGCCCGCACCGGCGTGTCGATCGCCGGCTTCGAAGGCGGCCAGATGCCGCTGCACATGCGCATGCCCAAGCGGGGCTTCAACAGCCTCAACCGCAAGGACTTCGCCGAGGTGAACCTGTGGCGCATCGAGCAGGCGATCGCCGCCGGCAAGCTCGACGCCAAGGGCGCCATCGACGCCGAAGCGCTGGTCAAGGCCGGCGTGATCCGTCGCGTGAAGGACGGCGTGAAGCTGCTGGGCAAGGGCGAGCTGAAGTCGAAGCTCAACCTGACCGTCTACTCGGCCACCGCCTCGGCCCGTGCGGCCGTGGAAAAGGCCGGCGGCTCGCTGACCACCACCAAGCCGGAAGCTGCCCAGGACGCTTCGGCGGAAGCCTGATCCGCATCGGTGGCGACGCCGGCCTCGCTTCCGCGGCCGGCGCGCCCTATGTGAGCAGGACTACAGGTCAGGGGATACGCTGAATGGCTTCGGCCGCCGAACAGCTCGCCGCGAACATGAACTTCCAGGCCTTCGCGAAGGCCACGGAACTTCACAAGCGCATCTGGTTCACCCTTCTGGCGATGATCGTCTACCGGGCGGGGTGCTACATCCCGATCCCCGGCATCGACGCCGCCGCCCTGCAGCAGGCCTTCCAGGGCCAGGCGGGGGGCATCCTCGGGATGTTCAACCTGTTCTCCGGCGGCGCCGTGGAACGGATGGCGCTGTTCGCGCTGAACGTCGGCCCCTACATCTCGGCCTCGATCATCGTGCAGCTCCTCGGCACCGTCTATCCGCCGTGGGAGAAGCTGCGGAAGGAAGGCGGCGAGGCCGGCCGCAAGCAGCTCAACCAGTACACCCGCTACCTGACCGTCGTCCTGGCCCTGGTCCAGGCGTTCGGCATCGCCGTGGGCCTCAGCAACAGCCCGGGCCTCGTCGACACCCCCGGCCTGTTCTTCATCGTCTCGACCGTCGTGACGCTGACCGGCGGCACCATGTTCCTGATGTGGCTGGGCGAGCAGATCACCAGCCGGGGCGTCGGCAACGGCATCAGCCTGCTGATCTTCGCCGGCATCGTGGCGGTCCTGCCGCGGTACATCGGCCAGGCCTTCGAGATGGCCCGCACGGGCGCCATGAGCGGCGCGGGCCTGCTGATGATCGCCGTCCTGGTGATCGGCGTCACGGTCGCCATCGTCTTCATGGAGCGCTCGCAGCGCCGCCTGCTGGTGCAGTACCCCAAGCGCCAGATGGGCAACCGCATGTTCGGCGGCGACACCTCGTTCCTGCCGCTGAAGATCAACACCGCCGGCGTGATCCCGCCGATCTTCGCCTCGTCGCTGCTGCTGCTGCCGACCACGGTGATGGGTTTCGCCGCGAGCGCGAACCTGCCCGAGTACATGCAGTGGCTGCCGGGCCTCACCGGCCAGCTCCAGCACGGCCAGCCGCTGTTCATGCTGCTGTACGGCCTGCTGATCGTCTTCTTCTGCTTCTTCTACACGTCGATCGTCTTCAACCCCGAGGACACGGCGGAGAACCTGCGCAAGTACGGCGGCTTCCTGCCGGGCATCCGCCCGGGCAAGCGGACGGCCGAGTACCTCGACTTCGTGCTGACGCGCCTGACGGTGATCGGGGCGGCCTACATCACGCTCGTCTGCCTGCTGCCGGAAGCGCTGATCAGCTTCTACAACGTGCAGTTCTACATGGGCGGCACCAGCCTGCTGATCGTGGTGAGCGTCACCATGGACACGGTGGCCCAGATCCAGTCGCACCTGCTGGCGCACCAGTACGAAGGGCTGATCAAGAAGTCGAAACTGCGCGGCGGACGGCAGCGCTAGCCTTTGGGCTTTGAGGAGAGGCGCCGGCGCCGCCAAGAGCGCCGGCGAGGGGAGGGCAGCAGTCGATGAACCTGATCCTGTTCGGACCGCCGGCGGCGGGGAAGGGCACCCAGGCCAAGCGCCTGGTCGAGGAGCGGAACATGGTCCAGCTCTCGACCGGCGATATGCTGCGCGCGGCGATCGCGTCGGGCTCCGAGCTCGGCAAGCGCGTCGAGGGCATCATGCAGCGCGGCGAGCTGGTCTCGGACGAGATCGTCATCGAGCTGATCGAAAGCCGGCTTCCCGAGGCGGAGGCCGCGGGCGGCGCGATCTTCGACGGCTTCCCCCGCACGCTCGCCCAGGCCCAGGCCCTGGACGTCATGCTGAAAGGCCGCGGCCGCCAGATCGACCTGGTGGTGCGCCTGAAGGTGGACGACGAGGTGCTGACGCAGCGGATCGCCGGGCGATTCGCGGAATCGGGCCGGGCCGACGACAACCCCGAGAGCTTCAAGGTCCGCCTGGGCGCCTACAACGCCCAGACCGCGCCGCTGCTTCCGTACTACGAGAACCAGGGCAAGCTGGTCGAGGTGGACGGCATGGGTACGATCACCGAGGTGGCGGCGGCCATCGATCAGGCGCTGGCCAAGGCGTGAGGCTCCGCCGTCGCGCCTCGACGGCTGTCTGCGCGGCAGGACCGGCCAAGTTGCCAGTCCGCTGCGGTCATGCTTTCCTTAACCATCCCCGGATTAGAGTCCGGGCGACGACGTTCTCCGGCGTGGGAAGGGGCTGCCCCCTTGCGCGCGCAGGAAATCGTTCACATTTGGGCGTTTCCTCCATTGACGGAGGCGCGCCGATCCCTATAACGAAGCGCTTCCGCGAAAGAGCGCGAAGGACGCGCCGGCCTATGCCTATGGCAGCAAGGGGCCGGGGCGCCGTTCGCGCTTCTCTTGCGTGATCAGGAGATCTTCCCACGTGGCCCGTATCGCTGGCGTCAACATTCCCACCAACAAGCGCGTGATCATCGCGCTGCAGTACATCCATGGCATCGGCGCGGCGAAGGCCCGCGAGATCGTCAGCAAGGTCGGCATCGAGGACGCTCGCCGCGTCAACCAGCTGACCGACCAGGAAGTCCTGCAGATCCGCGAGACGATCGACCGCGACTACCTCGTCGAAGGCGACCTGCGTCGCGAGACGGCGGTCAACATCAAGCGCCTCATGGACCTGGCCTGCTACCGCGGCCTGCGTCACCGCAAGGGCCTCCCGGTCCGCGGCCAGCGCACGCACACCAACGCCCGGACCCGCAAGGGCCCGGCCAAGCCGATCGCCGGCAAGAAGAAGTAAGAGAGTCTAGCTCCGATGGCCAAGGAACCGGCGCGCGTCAAACGCCGCGAGCGCAAGAACATCACGTCGGGCGTCGCCCACGTGAACGCCTCGTTCAACAACACGATGGTGACCATCACCGACGCCCAGGGGAACACCATCTCCTGGTCGAGCGCCGGCCTGATGGGCTTCAAGGGCTCGCGGAAGTCGACGCCCTACGCCGCCCAGATGGCCGCCGAGGATGCGGGCCGCAAGGCCGCCGAGCACGGCGTGCGCACCCTCGAAGTGAACGTCTCGGGCCCGGGTTCGGGCCGCGAGTCGGCGCTGCGGGCCCTGCAGGCCGTCGGCATGACGATCACCACCATTCGCGATGTGACCCCGATCCCGCACAACGGCTGCCGTCCGCCGAAGCGCCGTCGGGTCTGAGTAACATCGTACTGCAATTCAAGGCGCCGGACCGCTTTCGCGGCCGGCGATCCTGCGTTCCGAGGGACACCCTGTGATCGAAAGAAACTGGAACGAGCTTATCCGTCCCGAGAAGCCGCAGATCGAGACCGGCGCCGACGCCAGCCGCAAGGCGCGTCTGGTGGCCGAGCCCCTCGAGCGCGGCTTCGGCGTGACGCTCGGCAACAGCCTGCGCCGAGTCCTGCTGTCGTCGCTGCAAGGCGCGGCGGTGACCGCCGTCCAGATCGACGGCGTGGTCCACGAGTTCTCCTCGCTGGAAGGCGTGCGTGAGGACGTCGTCGACATCGTCCTGAACATCAAGCAGCTGGCGCTGCGGATGCACGCCGAAGGCCCGAAGCGCATGACGCTCCGCGCCACCGGCCCCGGCCCCGTGACGGCCAGCCAGATCGAGGCTCCGGCCGACATCGAGATCCTGAACGGCGACCACGTGCTCTGCACGCTGGACGACGGCGCCCAGGTGCGCATGGAATTCACGGTGCAGACCGGCAAGGGCTACGTCCCCGCCGAGATGAACCGTCCGGAAGACGCCCCGATCGGCCTGATCGCCGTCGACAGCCTGTTCTCGCCGGTCAAGCGCGTCGCCTACCGCGTCGAGCCGACCCGCCAGGGCCAGAGCCTCGACTACGACAAGCTGATCATGGAAGTGGAGACCAACGGCGCGGTCAGCCCCGTCGACGCGGTGGCCTACGCCGCCCGCATCCTCCAGGACCAGCTGCAGATCTTCATCACCTTCGAAGAGCCGAAGAAGAAGGTCGAAGGCGAAGCCAAGCCGGAACTGCCGTTCAACCCGGCGCTGCTGAAGAAGGTCGACGAGCTCGAGCTGTCGGTCCGTTCGGCCAACTGCCTGAAGAACGACAACATCGTCTACATCGGCGACCTGATCCAGAAGACGGAAGCCGAGATGCTGCGCACGCCGAACTTCGGCCGGAAGTCTCTGAACGAGATCAAGGAAGTGCTCGCCGGCATGGGCCTTCACCTCGGCATGGACGTGCCGAACTGGCCGCCGGAGAACATCGAAGAGCTGGCGAAGAAGTTCGAAGACCAGATGTAATCAGACTGCCGCGCTGACCTCCGGGCCGCTCCTCCTCTTCGGGCGCGCGGCCTGGGCCCGAGGAAGCCGCAACAGCGGTGGAGGGCCCCGGCGCTTCGTGATGACCCAGGCGGGAGCAGGCTGGGACTTGGTTAGGCGACGCTTCCAGAAGATCGGGAGCGTCAGGCGGGCCGGAGAGCCCAGGAGATATCGAGATGCGTCACGGCAAAGCCCACCGCAAACTGGGTCGTACGACCGCCCACCGCACCGCCATGTTCGCGAACATGTCGGCCAGCCTGATCAAGCACGAGCAGATCGTGACCACCCTGCCGAAGGCCAAGGAGCTCCGCCCCTTCGTCGAGAAGCTCGTGACGCTCGCCAAGCGCGGCGACCTGCACGCCCGCCGCCAGGCGATCAGCCACGTCCGTGACGTCGAGCAGGTCGGCAAGCTGTTCGCGGTCCTCGGTCCGCGCTACGCCGACCGTAACGGCGGCTACATCCGCGTGCTGAAGGCCGGCTACCGCCACGGCGACAACGCTCCGATGGCCGTGATCGAGTTCGTCGATCGCGACCCGGCCGAGAAGGGCAAGGACTCGGGCCCGGTGGCCGAAGCGGCCTTCGCCGAAGCCTAGGCGTTCACAAGAGACCTGAACTTCGAGAGGCCCCGGACGGCGACGTCCGGGGCCTTTCCGTCTTGCCAGATAGTTGCGCAAATGCATAACTATTGTCGGAAATTGCAAGGAGCCCGTGATGGCCGACCGCAACGCACTGACCTCGGCGCTCTGCTACCGCGACCCCAAGGCCGCCCTGCGATTCCTGGAGCAGGCGTTCGGCTTCGAGCTCGTCATGCTGATCGAGGATGACGCCGGCAATCTGGCGCACTCGGAGATGCGGTGCGGCGACAGCCTGATCATGATCGGGACCGAGTGGACCGACGATCACAAGAGCCCGGCCTCCCTGGGCGGTAAGAACACCCAGACGGTCCATATCCACGTCGAGACCGACATCGACGCCCACTGCGAACGCGCGCGCGCCGCCGGGTTCGAGATCCTGATGGAGCCGGCGGACCAGTTCTACGGCGACCGCACCTATCGCTGCCGCGATCCCGAGGGGCACTACTGGACCGTCGGCCAGACCATCCATGCGGTGAGCCGGGAGGAGGCCGAGGCCGCCAGCGGGCTGAAGATCGAAGGATGGCTGTGACGGCTACGGCGGCCGTCGACCGGACCCTGGCCGCGCTGGCCGACCCGCACCGGCGCCGGGTCGTCGACCTTCTGGCCGAGCGGCCGCGCCCGGCGGGGGAGCTCGCCCGCGAGCTGGGGCTGACCGCGCCCGCCATGAGCCGGCATCTGAAGGCGCTGCGCACGAGCGGCCTCGTCGAGGAATCGCATCCGGAGTTCGACGCGCGCGTCCGCATCTATGCCCTGAGGCCCGAACCGATGGTCCATCTGCTGCGCTGGCTGGAAGAGAGCGAACGGCTGTGGAGCGCACAGCTCGCCGCCTTCAAGGCTCACGTCGAGACGGGCGCATGACGTCCAAGGTGTTCGTCGCGCTCCGGGTGAAGGCCTCGTGCGACCGGGCGTTCGCGGCCTTCGTCGAGGAGATCGGCGAGTGGTGGCGGCCGAACGGCCTCTTCCAGACCACGCCGCGCGCGCCAGGGAGACTGGCCTTCGAGGGCGGGGAGGGCGGGCGCCTCGTCGAGACGCTGGAGAGCGGCAAGGTCTTCGAGATCGGCCGCATCCGCGTCTGGGAGCCGCCGTACCGGCTGGTGTTCTCATGGCGGCAGGCCAGCTTCCCGCCCGACCTGGTCACCGAGGTGGAGGTGACGTTCGAGCCGGTCGGCGAGGAGACCCGCGTCAGCGTCGAGCATCGCGGCTTCACCCAGGTTCCGGCCGACCACGCCGCCCGGCACGGCTTCCCGGACCAGGCGCTGCAGATGCGGCTGGCCGAGTGGTGGCAGGCGCAGCTTCGGGCGGTCGCCGGCCGGCTGGCGTAACGTTGTTGCGCCGGCTCGGGGCGCATTCCATCCTGGGGATCAGGGGAGAGACATGAGTGAGTCATCGACGCGCGGCGCCGGCCGCCAGGCCAGCTTCGGCTTCATCTTCGCGCTGGCGCTGATGAACTCTGTGTCGTTCGGGATCATGATCCCGATCCTGCCGAACCTCATCAAGCAGTTCACCGGCGGCGATACGGCGGCGGCCTCGGAGTGGAACCTGGTGTTCGGGGCCACCTGGGGCCTGCTGCAGTTCGTCTGCGGGCCGATCCTGGGCCTGATGGCCGACCGCTGGGGCCGCCGGCCCGTCCTGCTGATCTCGCTGTTCGGACTGGCGGTGGATTTCCTGTTCATGGCCTTCGCGCCGAGCCTGTGGTGGCTGTTCCTGGGCCGCATCCTGAACGGCATGACGGCGGCGAGCTTCTCCACCGCCGGCGCGTACCTGGCCGACGTCACCCCGCCGGCCGAACGGGCCAAGGTGTTCGGCTGGATGAGCTCGGCCTTCAGCTTCGGCTTCATCTTCGGGCCCTTCATCGGCGGATGGCTGGGCGAGTCGGACCTGCGCCTGCCGTTCATCGCGGCCGCAGCCCTGACCTTCGTGAACTGGCTTTATGGCCTCTTCATCCTGCCCGAGAGCCTGCCGGTCGAGCGGCGGGCGACGCGGTTCGACTGGCGCAAGGCCAATCCGCTGGGCTCGCTCACCCTGCTGCGCTCCCATCGCGGCCTGCTGCCGCTGGCGGGCGTCGGCTTCCTGTTCCAGCTCGCCCACGTGGTGCTGCCAACCATTTTCGTCCTCTACCTGGGCTACCGCTACGGCTGGACGCCCAAGGTCCTGGGCTCGATCTTCCTGGCGACGGGCGTCTCGGGCGTCATCGTCCAGACCTTCCTCGTGGGCCCGGTCGTGAAGGCGGTGGGCGAGCGCAACACCGTGCTGATCGGCACGGCGGCGGGCGCCGTGGCCTTCGCCTGGTACGCCGGCGCGCCCACGGGCACGCTCTATCTGATCGGGATACCGGTCTTCGCGTTCACGGGCCTGATCATGCCGGGCCTTCAGGGGCTGATGACCCAGCGTGTCAGCCCGCAGGAGCAGGGGCAGCTCCAGGGGGCGAACCAGAGCCTGATGGGGCTCGCCTCGATCTTCGGCCCGGTGATTTTCGGCGAGACCTTCGCCTGGTCGCTCCGGCACGAGGGCTTCCACGTGCCGGGTCTTGCGATCTACGTCGCGTCGAGCCTGATGGCGGGAGCGTTCCTGCTGGCCTTCGCGTCGGCGCGGGCGCGAAAGGCTTCGCCGCAACCGGCTTGAAACTTCGCCATTTTTGCGCCTGAAACCTGAGGCGATTTCCGCTGGTTGACCGGTCTTTCGGAGCCCTCATGCGCGCTGTACGCGTCCTTGCTTCCGCCGCCCTGCTGGCGGCGCTCGCCCAACCCGCCCTGAGCCAGGGCCAGCCCGGATTCGCCGCGCCGAACCGCGCCCCGCCGACGAGCGCCATGGCCATGAAGAGCTCGTTCGCCCCCGTGGTCAGCCGGGCGGCCCCGGCCGTGGTCAACATCTCGGCCAAGCGGCTGGTGCGCCAGCAGACGGACCCCTTCTGGCAGCTGTTCGGCCTGGGCGCGCCGCGCGCGCGGATACAGGGCTCGCTGGGCTCGGGCGTGATCGTGCGGCCGGACGGCGTCATCGTCACCAACAACCACGTCGTCGAGGGCGGGCAGGAGATCACCGTCGCGCTCAACGACCGCCGCGAGTTCCCGGCCCGCATCCTGCTGGCCGACGCGCGGACCGACCTGGCGGTCCTCAAGATCGATCTGCCGCCGGGCGAGCGGCTGCCGGTCCTGCCGATCGACGATTCCGGAGACACCCAGGTCGGCGACCTGGTGCTGGCCATCGGCGATCCCTTCGGCGTGGGCCAGACCGTCACCAACGGCATCGTCTCTGCGCTGAACCGCACGACCGATTCCGGGGAGGGCGCCGGCGCCTATATCCAGACCGATGCGGCGATCAACCCGGGCAACTCGGGCGGGGCGCTGGTCGACATGGACGGCGACCTGATCGGGGTGAACAGCTTCATCCTCTCGCGCTCGGGCACCTCCTCGGGCGTGGGCTTCGCCATCCCCGCCGCCGTCGTACGACGGGTCGTCGAGACCGCCGCGGGCGGCGGACGCGCGGTCGTGCGGCCGTGGCTGGGCGCGCGCACCCAGAGCGTCACCGCCGAGATCGCGCGATCGCTGGGCATGGCGCTTCCGCAGGGCGCCCTGGTCGCCGACGTGTGGCCGGGCGGACCGGCTGCGCGGGCGGGCCTGCGCCAGGGCGATGTGGTGACGGCGGCCGACGGCCGGCCCGTCGTCGACGCCGCCAGCCTGAACTACGTCTTCGCCACCAAGCGACCAGGCGACACGGTGCAGCTCGCGGTGCGCCGCGACGGCTCGGGCCGCGAGCAGACGCTGAACGTGCGGGCCGAGGCGCCGCCCGCCAGCCCGGCGCGCGACCAGCGCACCATCGAAGGCCAGAACCCGCTGAACGGCGCGACGGTGATCAACCTGTCGCCGGCCGTGGCGGACGAACTGGGCCTCGACCCGTTCAGCGGCCCCGGCGTGCTGATCTCGGGCGTCGGCCGCGGCTTCGCCGTGGGGGCGGGCTTCCGGCCCGGCGACATGATCCGCTCGGTGAACGGCCGGCGGGTCGAGACCGTGCGGGACCTGGTCACGGCGCTGGAGACCCCTTCGCGCGGCTGGCAGATCTCCCTGGAACGCGGCGGCCAGACGATCACCGCCAACTTCTGACGCGGCTGTGCTAAGCCGCTCGCCATGGCCGACCTGTTCGAAGCCGCGGGCCTGACGCCCCAGCAGCCCTCGCCGCTCGCCGACCGCCTGCGCCCGCAGCGGCTGGACGAGGTGGTGGGGCAGGAGCACCTGCTGGGGCCCGAAGGCCCGATCCGGCGGATGGCCGAGGCCAAGCGCCTGTCGTCGATGATCCTGTGGGGGCCGCCCGGCACCGGAAAGACGACGATCGCGCGGCTGCTGGCCAAGGAGGCGGGCTACGAGTTCCAGCAGCTCTCGGCGGTGTTCTCCGGCGTCGCCGACCTGAAGAAGGCGTTCGAGCAGGCCCGTACGCGGCGGCTGGCCGGACAGGCGACCCTGCTGTTCGTCGACGAAATCCACCGCTTCAACCGCGCCCAGCAGGACGGCTTCCTGCCCTTCGTGGAGGAGGGGATCGTCACCCTGGTGGGCGCGACCACCGAGAACCCCTCGTTCGAGCTGAACGGGGCGCTGCTGTCCCGCTGCCAGGTCTATGTGCTGAAGCGGCTGGACGAGGCGGCGCTGGAGGCGTTGCTGGCCAAGGCCGAGGCCCACGAGGACCGGCCGCTGCCGCTGGAGCCCGAGGCGCGGGCGGCGCTGGTCGCGCTGGCCGACGGCGACGGCCGCTACCTGCTGACGCTGTCGGAGACCCTGTTCAACATCGCCTCGGCCAAGCCGCTGACGACCAAGGAGCTGGGCCAGATCCTGCAGAAGCGGAGCCCGGCCTACGACAAGGACCGGGAGGAGCACTACAACCTCATCTCGGCGCTGCATAAGTCGATCCGCGGCTCGGACCCGGACGCGGCGCTCTACTGGCTGGCGCGGATGCTGCAGGGCGGCGAGGACCCGCTGTTCATCGCCCGCCGGCTGATCCGCGCCGCGGCCGAGGACATCGGCGAGGCCGATCCGATGTCGCTGGTGCTCGCGAACGCGGCCAAGGACACCTACGACTTCCTGGGGTCGCCCGAGGGCGAGCTGGCCCTGGCTCAGCTCGTGGTCCACCTGGCGGCCGCTCCGAAGTCGAACGCGGTCTATGTGGCTTACAAGGAGGCGATGCGGGCGGCGAAGGAGACCGGCTCGCTGATGCCGCCCAGCCATATCCTGAATGCGCCGACGCGGCTGATGAAGGACTTGGGCTACGGCAAGGGCTACGCCTACGACCACGACACGGCCGAAGGCTTCTCAGGCCAGGACTACTTCCCGGACGGCATGGAGCGGCGGCAGTTCTATCGCCCCCGGGGCGAGGGCTCGGAGGCGCGGATCAAGGAACGCCTGGACCGCTGGGCGGCGCTGCGCCGCCAGACGGGTGACTGATCGCAGATCATTGTTATTCGGTCGATCGAGGCCTAGGCTCCCTCCGTCTCTTGGGAGGGAGCGACAATGACTGCAACGATGGACAATCCGGCGGCGAAAGCGCCCCGGCACCTGTGGGTGGTCGGGATCGTGGCCTTGCTGTGGAACGGCTTCGGCGCGTTCGACTACACGATGACCAACCTGCAGGGCGACGCCTGGCTGCGGCAGGCCGGCATGACCGACGCGCAGATCACCTACTTCCACGCCATGCCCGTCTGGATGACGGCGGTTTGGGCGGTTGGCGTCTGGGGCGGCCTGCTGGGCGCGATCCTGCTGCTGGTGCGCCGCAAGCTGGCGACGCCGGTCTTCCTGGCCTCGCTGGCCGCCTATGTGCTGAGCCTCGTGTACTACTACCTGCTGAGCGACGGCCTCGCCGCCATGGGCCAGGCGATGATCCCGATGAACATCATGATCCTCGTCGGGTGCCTGTTCTTCGCCTGGTACGCGTGGACGATGACGAAGCGGGGCGTCCTCCGCTAGATGGCGGTGTGAAGCCGCTCAAGCCTGTAAACCTCACTCCGGGCGAGGTCGCCCTCGTCCGGAGCCTGGTCCTCTACGAGGACGCCGACATCCTGGCGTTGAACAAGCCCGCGGGCCTGTCCAGCCAGGGCGGCCGCGGTCAGGTGAACACCCTCGACGAACTGGTGTGGGCCTTCGCCAAGCCGGGCAAGGCCCGGCCGCGCCTGATCCACCGCCTGGACCGGGACACCTCGGGCGTGATCCTGACCGCGAAGACCAAGCCTGCCGCAGGTTTCCTTGGCAAGGCCTTGATGAAGCGGTCTTTTTCCAAGACTTACCAGGCGATCGTGACCCCCGGCGCGCCGGAGCCGGCAAAGGGCGTCATCGACCTGCCGCTGCGGCGGGACGAGCAGGGCCGCGAAGCCTTCATGCGCGTCTGCAAGCCGGACCATCCCGACGCCGAGGCGGCCGTCTCGCGCTATCGCACCCTGAAGGCAGTCGAGGGCGCGGCGCTGCTGGAGCTGGAGCCCGAGACCGGCCGCATGCACCAGCTCCGCGTCCATCTCGCCGCCATCGGCCGGCCGATCGCCGGCGACGCGCGCTACGGCGGCGCCCTGGTGGTCGCCGGTCAGCCCGTGCCGCGGCTGATGCTGCATGCGCGGGCGCTGGCCTTCCCGCACCCGGCCGGCGGGATGAAACGGCTGGAGGCCGAGCCACCCGCCGACATGGCCGGGCTGATCGCCGCCCTCGGTCTCGGCTAAGCTGCGCGGAACGTCGGCCGCCGTTCATCTGTTTCCGCCTACAAGCGACGGAACCGCAACGCTTTTCGCCTTCAGAGGCCTCGAGATGAAACGCCTGATCCTTCCCGCGCTGGCCGGCCTCGCGCTCGCCGCCTGCGCCACGCAGCCCACGCTGTACCAGCCTGCCGCCGCGCCGAACGCGGTGGGCTATTCGGACTACCGGATCGAGAACGACCGCTTCCGAGTGACCTTCCAGGGCGGCCCGGGCGCCTCGCCGCAGTACGTCAGCGACCTGGCGCTGCTGCGCGCCGCCGACCTCGCCATCGCCAACGGCTACGACTGGTTCCGCGTGACCGACCGCTTCATGCAGGGCCGCGGCGACAGCGGCCCGCGGGTGGGCGTAGGCCTGGGCGGCGCCGACTTCGGCCGTCACTCCAGCGTGGGCCTCGGCCTCGGCACCAGCTTCAGCCTGGGCGGCGGGCCTTCTGCCCAGGTCACCCTGGAAGTGATGATGGGCAAGGGCGAGCGTCCGCGCGACCGGGACACGTACGACGCCCGCTCGCTGCGGCAGAACCTGGCTCCTCGGGTCTAGACTTCCGTCGCGCGCACGCCCGTCGCATAAGGGCGGCATGCAAGCTCTCCTGCTCGTCGGGGCCGGCGGCGCGGCCGGCGCCATGGCGCGCTACCTGCTCGGCGTCCAGGCGCTGCGGTGGGTCGGCCCGTCCTGGCCCGCCGGAACCTTCACGGCCAATATCCTGGGCGGCTTCCTGATGGGGCTGCTGGCCGGCGTCCTGGCGCACCGGGGCGAGGGCGGCGAGAGCTGGCGTCTGCTGCTGGGCGTGGGCGTGCTGGGCGGCTTCACCACCTTTTCGGCCTATTCGCTGGAGGTCGCCCTGATGATCGAACGGCGCGCCTACGGTCAGGCCTTCGCCTACGGCGCCGGATCGGCCCTGCTTTCGGTCGCGGCCCTGTTCGCCGGCCTCATGCTCGCCCGCCGGGTGTTCGCATGAAGGAGGTGAAGACCCTCTGGGTCGACAAGGCCGAGGACGGCGTGCGGCTGGATCGCTGGTTCAAGCGCCGGTGGCCCCACCTGAACCACATCCAGCTGCAGAAGCTGACCCGCTCCGGACAGATCCGCGTCGACGGCGCACGCGCCAAGCCGGATACGCGGCTGACCGCCGGCTCGCAGGTCCGCGTGCCGCCGCTGCCCGACGCGCCTGCGCCGCGGGCGAAGGGCGAACTCGACCCGCGCGACATCGCCTACGCCAAGAGCCTGGTCATCTACGAGGACGAGGACGTGCTGGCGCTGAACAAGCCTTCGGGCCTGGCCGTCCAGGGCGGGACCAAGACGACGCGGCACATCGATGGCCTGCTGTCGGCGTGGGGCGAGGGGATGGAGCGACCGCGCCTGGTCCACCGCCTGGACCGCGACACCTCGGGCGTGCTGGTCCTGGGCAAGAGCCCGGCGGCGGCGGCGAAGCTGGCCGGGGCCTTCGCCAAACGACGGACGCAGAAGATCTACTGGGCGCTGGTCGCGGGCCTGCCGAAGCCGGGCGACGGGGTGCTGGAACTGCCGCTGGCCAAGAAGGGCGTCGGCGACCGGGAGATGATGGTCCCGGCCGATCCGAAGGACCCCCGCTCTGAGAGCGCCGAGACCGAGTTCGTGACCCTGGCCCGCGCCGCCGACAAGGTCGCCTGGATGGCGCTGTGGCCGCACACCGGCCGGACGCACCAGCTTCGCGCCCACATGCTCGCCATGGGCCATCCGATCCTGGGCGACCCGAAGTACAGGACCGACGCCTCGGCCGAACTCTCGGGCGAGCTGAAGCTGCAGCTTCACGCCCGCCGGCTCGTGCTGCCGCATCCGTCGCGCGGCACGCTTCTGCTGGAAGCGCCGATCGGCAAGGAGATGAAGGCGGGGTTCGAGCGTTTCGGCTTCGACGAGCACGAGGCCGATCCCGAGCCGTTCAACCGCTAGCAGGAGCTGAGGTCTTGTCGACCAAGGGGTTCATCGAGCCGGGCGAAAAGCCCCGGCGGTTCTACAAGGACGTCTCGGTCGTCGAAGCCGACGACGGGGGCTTCGGCATCCTGCTGGACGGCCGCAACCTGCGGACGCCGCAGGGCCGGGTGTTCCGTGCGCCGACCCGCGCCGTGGCCGACCAGGTCGCCGAGGAATGGGCGGGGCAGGGCGAGCACCTGGACCTCGCGAACATGCACGCCAACCGCCTCGCCAACACGGCCCTCGAGTCGATCCCCGGCAACCGGGACGCGGTGGCCGCCCAGATGGCGCAGTACGCGGGCGCCGACCTCGTCTGCTACTACGCCGAAGGCCCTGCGGCCCTCGTGGATCGGCAGGCCGCCGCCTGGGGGCCGCTGATGGACCGCGCCGAGGCCGAGGAAGCCCTGGCCTTCGTGCGCGCCGAAGGCATCATCCATCGCGACCAGCCGCAGGCGACCTTGGAGCGTGTGCGCGCCCTGGCTCTGGAACTGGACGACTTCACCCTGGCCGGTTTCGCGTTCGGCGTCGCCCTGTTCGGCTCGACGGTGCTGGCCATCGCCCTCCTTCGCGGCTGGGTAGGCGGCGTCGAGGCCTTCGAGCTGTCGCGGATCGACGAGGCCTTCCAGGAGGAGAAGTGGGGCGTCGACGCCGAGGCGGCGGAGCGCGCCGACCGGCTGCGCAGCGAGGCCGCGGTGCTGGAGCGCTGGTTCCGCGGGCTGGCTTCGTAAACCGCGACCACCATGCCCTGGCGCCCCGCTTGCGCCGAGGCCTCCGTCCGGACGGCGACTGTGCCGCTTCGGAACGGAGTTGGTCGTGGTCTCCAGCGTCGCCGCCCTGAAGCATCTCTCCGCCGGCCGGTGGCCGGTCGCTTCCGTGCGCCCGCAGGCTGCGTCCCAATCCGGAACGACCCAGAAGAAGACGGACGAGACGTCGGCGGGCCGGGGGGCCAGGACCGACGTCGATCCCGCGCGGCGGGTCGTGGACGGCAAGGCCGAACTTTCATCGGCCGCGATGGCGGCGCTGCTCCGGGTTCAGGAGCGGCACGGTTCCGACGACATCTTCGACCGGCTGGAGGACGTTCTGGGGGGCGTTCTCGAGCGGCTGGCGGAGCATTGGAGCCACAAGAAGCCCAAGCCGCCAAAGCCCCACGACCCGCCGCCTCCGCCGCCGCCTCCGCCGCCGCCTCCCGCGCCTCCGGTGGTGCGGGTGGTCGATGATCCGGCGCCCGCGCGCTATCTGGAGAGCGTGCTGGAGCGCCTCCACGCGCAGCCGGCAAGCCGCGCGCCCGAGCTGCCGTTCTCGCAGCGCCCCGAAAACCGCCGGCAGACCCAGGCCTCTGCGCCCGCGGCGCCCGCCGGTCTCGGCGCCTTCTACACCCCCGGCGTCTTCACCCTGGCCCAGGCCGGCGCCATGCGCACCGTGACCCAGGGCCAGGCGGGCCTGGCCCTGCTGCAGGCGGCCGCATACGCCCGGTCGGCAACGGACCCGTTCCGCATCAGCACCTTCGCGTAGGCGCCCAATTGCGCTCACCCCGCGTGAGCTTGCGTGGGCGGATGGTCCCGACTACCCCTTCAGCACGTATTGAGGGGTCGTTCGTGAAGCACATCCTGGAAGAGCTCGAGAAGCGCCGCGAGGAGGCCCGCCAGGGCGGCGGCGAGAAGCGCATCGCGGCCCAGCACGCCAAGGGCAAGCTGACCGCCCGCGAGCGCATCGACCTCCTGCTCGACGAGGGCTCGTTCGAGGAGTTCGACATGTTCGTCGAGCACCGCGTGACCGAGTTCGGGATGGACAAGAACCGCATCCCCGGCGACGGCGTGGTGACGGGCTGGGGCACGATCAACGGCCGCGTGGTCTATGTTTTCTCCAAGGATTTCACGGTCTTCGGCGGCTCGCTTTCCAGCGCCCACGCGGAGAAGATTCTCAAGGTCCAGCGCCAGGCGTTGAAGGTTGGCGCGCCGATCATCGGCCTGTTCGACGCCGGCGGCGCCCGCATCCAGGAGGGGGTGGCGGCGCTGGGCGGCTATGCCGACATTTTCCTCGAGAACACCCTGGCCTCGGGCGTCATCCCGCAGATCAGCGTGATCATGGGCCCGTGCGCCGGCGGCGACGTCTATTCGCCGGCCATCACCGACTTCATCTTCATGGTGAAGGACACCTCCTACATGTACGTGACGGGCCCCGACGTGGTGAAGACCGTCACCCACGAAGAGGTCAGCCACGAGGAGCTGGGCGGCTACCGCGTCCATGCCCTGAAGTCCGGCGTCGCCGACGGCGCCTTCGAGAACGACCTGGAGGCGCTGACCCAGGTCCGCCGCCTGATCGACTTCCTGCCGCTGTCCAACCGCGAGAAGCCGCCCGTGCGGCAGAGCTTCGACGATCCGGCGCGGGAAGAGGGCTCGCTGGACACCCTGGTGCCCGCCAACCCCAACAAGCCCTACGACATGAAGGAGCTGATCCTGAAGGTCGTGGACGAGGCCGACTTCTTCGAGATCAGCCCGGACTTCGCCAAGAACATCGTGGTCGGTTTCGCCCGCATGGACGGCCAGACGGTGGGCATCGTCGCCAACCAGCCGCAGACCCTGGCCGGCGTGCTGGACATCGACGCCAGCCGCAAGGGCGCCCGCTTCGTGCGCTTCTGCGACGCCTTCGAGATCCCGATCATCACCTTCGTCGACGTGCCGGGCTTCATGCCGGGGACGAAGCAGGAGCAGGGCGGCCTGATCCGCCACGGCGCCAAGCTGCTGTTCGCCTACGCCGAGGCGACCGTGCCGAAGATCACTCTGATCACGCGCAAGGCTTACGGCGGCGCCTATGACGTGATGAGCTCAAAGCACATCCGCGGCGACGTGAACTACGCCTGGCCGACGGCCGAGATCGCGGTGATGGGCTCGAAGGGCGCCGTGGAGATCATCTTCCGCGCCGAGATCGGGGACCCCGATGCGATCGCCGCCCGGGAGGCCGAATACAAGGCCCGCTTCGCCAATCCGTTCGTGGCTGCCTCACGCGGCTACATCGACGACGTGATCATGCCGCACGGCACGCGTCGCCGGATCGTGCGGGCGCTGAAGAGCCTCAAGGGCAAGCAGCTCCAGAATCCCTGGAAGAAGCACGACAACATCCCGCTCTAGGTTCCGAAGGAACCACCGCCACCGTCCCTTGTTCTGCCAGGAAGCCCTTTTGCCTGCAGAACAGGAGGATTCCCCATGCCCGATCGGTGGAACGAGGAGCGCGATCGCCGCTTGCGCGAGCGCAACTGGCGCAACGAGGCCTATGGCCGAGGCGGCGACGAGCAGCGGCAGGATCCGCGACAGGGGCGGCCCTGGCAGGAGGACCGCAGCTTCGACGACAGCCGCGGCGGCTATGATTTCGAAGGCGGCTATCGCAGCAGCCGGGACCGTTACGCGGCCCGCTTCGAAGGCCGCGATCGCGACCGGGTGTTCGGGGAGCGCGACACCGGCGCGGAATACAACCGGTCCAACGTGCAGTCGGGCGGCGGCGCCTATGGCGCGGGCGGCAGCTATGGCGGCGGCCAGAGCTACGGCCGCGGCGCCGGCGGCGGCCAGGGCTACGGCGGCCAGAACGACGGCGGCCGCCCTGAATGGCAGGACCGCGACTACCAGGGCGTGAGCCCGGCCTACGAGAACAACGAGTACGACCTGGAGCGCAGCCGCGGCATGCGGTTCGAAAACCAGGATTATACCCGAGGCGGCCGCTTCTATGGCGACGACCGCCGCCAGCCGATCTACCGCCAGGAGTACGGCCAGGGCGGTCGCGAGTACGGCGACGTGCCGCGCGGCTATGACGCCGACCGCGAGATGGAGCGCCGCTACGCCGGAGAGATGCGTCACCGCGCCTCCGGCGGCACCGGAGGCTACGATTTCGAGCGCGGCTACGGCGACGGCGGGCGCGGCGAGGACCGCGGCGGCCAGACCTATGGTCGCGACGAGCGCGGCGGCTCCGGCGCAGGCGGCTTCTTCCAGCGCGCCAAGAGCTGGATCGGCGAGGCCGTCGACGAGGTCCGGCGCGACCTGTCCGGCGACCGAGGCCAGGAGCGCGGCGAGGGCGGCTATGGCGAGCGCCGCTACAGCTCGGACTTCAACGGCGAAGCCCGCTGGAGCGACGACCGCGGCCAGCGCGGCCGGGGTCCGAAGGACTACAAGCGCTCGGACGAGCGGATCAGCGACGACGCCCATCAGCGCCTGACGGACGATCCGTGGCTGGACGCCTCGAACATCAGCGTCTCGGTCTCGGGCGGCGAGGTGACGCTCTCCGGCACGGTCGAGAACCGCGAGGCCAAGCACCGCGCCGAGCGCTGCGTCGAGGACATCTCGGGCGTCAACCATGTGCAGAACAACCTGCGCATCGACGCCGGCGGCTTCCTCACCAGCCCCACTAAGGGATACGGCGACAGCGTCCTGGAAGCGCAGATGCGCAAGGACGGCGGCGACGCCAACGCCAACGGGGGGACCTCGGTCAGCGAGGACAGCGCCGCCACCCGCAGCACCACGCGGCGGACGTAACAACGCTTCCCTTCTCCCCTTGCGGGAGAAGGTGTCGGCCCCAGGCCGACGGATGAGGGGTCGCACGGAAAGCGCCGCGCGGCCCCCCTTCGTTGCGGCAAGGCTTGGCGAAGCCCCTCATCCGACCTGCTTCGCAGGCCACCTTCTCCCGCAAGGGGAGAAGGAAGGTCAGTAGGCGAAAGCCCGGTACGTCTCTTCCGGCCGGGCGGCCTCGGCCTTGGTCTCGAAGACCGGATTGTGCCGCAGCCAGCGTCGGGCGCGTTCGGGCAGGGCGACCAGGATTTCCGCCGGGACGCGGATATTCACCTCGGGCCGGTGCAGCCAGCGGCGGGAATAGCCGATCACCACCATCGGACGCGGCGTGCCGACCCGGTTGGGCGTGCCACGATGGATGTGGCGGACGTCCCGGATCATCACGTCGCCGCGGCTCATGTAGGCCTTCACCAGCGGGATCTCGCCGCTCTCGACCTTCGCCATGCCTTCGGCCTTGGACAGCATGTGGGTGCCGGGCGCGTATTCCATCGGACCGTTGTCGTCGGTGACGTCCACCAGCGGGAAGTTCACGGCAAGCTGGTAGGGCGGGGTCTCGACGCCGCTCTCGGGGAACAGCAGCTGGGTGTCGCGGTGTAGCTCCTGATGCTCGGAGCCTGCGAGAGGGGTGTCGCTGGCGAGCTGGCACATGACGCCGTCCGCGCCGACGAGGTCCTCCACCACGGCCATGATCGCGTCGTTGTCGACGATCGCCGGATCGGCCCAGAGGTCCTGGAAGGGCAGGGTGACGTAGTAGCGGTGGGCGCCGCGGTTCGGGTTGTCGCCCTCGCGCCGGACGGCGGCCGCCAGCAGCGGGCCGAACGCGCTGTTCCAGGCGTCGATCGTCTCGGTCGGGATCAGGCCCTTCAGGATGGTGACGCTGGTCTGGCGCACCTCGTCGGCATGGGCGCGGGCTTGGTGGGGCGTGAGCTTCATCGGGATCATCCGGGCTGGGATGCTCGAATGATACCGCCTGTCGAATTGCCAAGCTTTGCGGGCGGATCGTCGCAGCCGCCCGTCGCCCACAGGTTCGGCGGCTACTTGCCCAGGGTCGCCATCAGCGCGGCGTTGTCGCCGCGGTGCAGCGGGTCGCGCAGCGGCTGACCGCTGGCCACGAACTCCAGCGACACCGAGTTGATGCAATAGCGCAGCCGGGTCGGCGGCGGGCCGTCGGGGAAGACGTGGCCCTGGTGGCTGCCGCAGCGGGCGCAGAGCGTCTCGATCCGGACCATGCCGTAGGAGGTGTCGCGGACGCCCTGCACGTGGGCCTCGTCGAAGGGCGCCCAGAACGAGGGCCAGCCGGTGCCGCTCTCGAACTTGGTCTGGTGCCGGAAGAGCGGCAGGGCGCAGAGACGGCAGCAGTAGACGCCGTCGTCCTTCTGATCGAGCAGGCCGCCGCAGAACGGGGCTTCCGTTCCGTGGTGCAGGAGGACGTCCGCCTCCTCGCGGGAGAGCCCGGCTTCGAGGCGCTTGCGTTCCTCTGCGTCAGGCGGCGAGAGGTCGAAACCGGAAGGGGAGACCGCTGGCGTGCTCATGTGCGCCAATCTAAGGTCGCCGCTTCGCAAGTGAAAGACACGACGGCGGGAATGCCGCGTGGAGCCGCCTCAAGGGACCCAGGCGTAAGGGACGGAATGTTTTCGAAGATCCTGATCGCGAACCGGGGCGAGATCGCCGTCCGGATCATCAAGACCTGCCGCCGGATGGGCATCAAGACGGTGGTCGTCTACTCCGAGGCCGACGCCGACTCGATGGCGGTTGAGATGGCCGACGAGGCGGTGTTCATCGGCCCGCCGCCGGCCGCCCAGAGCTATCTGCTGCAGGACAAGATCGTCGAGGCGGTGCGCCAGACCGGCGCCGAGGCGGTGCACCCGGGCTTCGGCTTCCTGTCCGAGAACGCCAGCTTCGCGCGCAGGCTGGCCGCCGAAAGCATCGTCTTCATCGGTCCGAACCCCAAGGCTATCGAGGCCATGGGCGACAAGATCGAATCCAAGAAGTTCGCCGCCAAGGCGGGCGTTTCGACCGTGCCCGGGCACGTGGGCGAGATCGACGACACGGCGCACGCCATCAAGATCTCCGAGGAGATCGGCTATCCGGTGATGATCAAGGCCTCCGCCGGCGGCGGAGGCAAGGGCATCCGCGTCGCCTGGAACCGCAAGGACGTGGAGGAGGGCTTCCCGGCCGTCCGCGCCGAGGCCAAGGCCAGCTTCGGCGACGACCGGATCTTCATCGAGAAATTCATCGAGAGCCCCAGGCACGTCGAGATCCAGGTGCTGGGCGACAAGCACGGCAACGTCGTCCACCTGTTCGAGCGCGAGTGCTCGATCCAGCGCCGCAACCAGAAGGTCATCGAAGAGGCGCCGAGCCCGCTGCTCGACGAGAAGACCCGCAAGGCGATGGGCGAGCAGGCCGTCGCCCTGGCCCAGGCGGTCGGCTACGACAGCGCCGGCACCGTCGAGTTCGTGGCCGGCCAGGATCGCAGCTTCTTCTTCCTGGAGATGAACACCCGCCTGCAGGTGGAGCATCCGGTGACCGAGATGATCACCGGCGTCGACCTCGTCGAGCAGATGATCCGGGTAGCCGATGGCGAAAAGCTCGCCTTCGGGCAGAAGGACCTGAAGATCGACGGCTGGGCCATCGAGAGCCGCATCTACGCCGAGGACCCTTACCGCGGCTTCCTGCCGTCCATCGGCCGCCTGGTCCGCTACGAGCCGCCGGTGGAGGGCGAGGCCGGGGCGGCCAAGGTCCGCAATGACGCCGGGGTCCGCGAAGGCGACGAGATCTCGATGTTCTACGACCCGATGATCTCCAAGCTGTCGACGTGGGCGAAGACCCGTGAGGCGGCGATCGACGCCATGGGCCGGGCGCTGGAGGACTTCCACATCGAGGGCCTGGGCCAGAACATTCCGTTCCTCGCCGCCGTCATGGACCAGCCCAGGTTCCGGTCGGGCAAGCTGTCGACCAACTACATCAAGGACGAGTTCCCGGACGGCTTCCACGGCCTGCCGCCCACCGAGGCGCAGCGCGACATCATGGGCGCGGCGGCGCTGTACATGCACCGCACGCTGCTGGCCCGCTCGGCTCCCGACCAGCTCCGCAACGAGTGGATCGAGATCATCGGCCACGAGAAGCGCGCCGTCCGCGTCTCGGCGGAAGGCGACGCGCTGGTCGTCGAAGGCGAGGGGCGCTCGCACCGGCTGACCGACGTGACGTGGCGGCCGGGCCGAGCGTTGTTCCGGGCCAAGCTGGACGGCGTGCCGTTCACCGTCTCGGTGAAGCCGGCCGCCGAGGGCTTCATCGTCCGCCACCGCGCCGCCCAGGCCAACGTGCTGGTGCTGACCCCGCGCTCGGCCGAGTTGCACGAGAAGCTTCCGCCCAAGAAGGCCGCCGACACCTCCAAGATGGTGCTCTCGCCGATGCCGGGCCTGGTGGTCTCCATCGACGTGGCGACCGGCCAGGAGGTGAAGACCGGCGAGGTCGTGGCCGTGCTCGAGGCCATGAAGATGCAGAACATCATCCGCGCCGAGCGCGACGGCGTGGTGAAGGCCGTCGGCGCCAAACCCGGCGACAGCGTCGCGGCCGACGAGGTTCTGGTAGAGTTCGCCTGACCTGAGAATCACGGCGGGGGCGCCAGATGGGCTTTTCGGAGCTATTCCTCTCGGCGAACGGCCGCGCTTCGCGCCTGCCGTCGCTGATCGCCGCCGTCGTGCTGCTGGCCCTGGCCGCCCTCTATGAGGCGCTGGTGGAGGGCATGCTGCCGCGGCTGCTCACCGGCTGGCTGGTCTATCCCGTGCTGATCTACTGCGGCGCCTGCGTGCTGTCGAAGCGGCTGCACGACCGCGGGCGCTCGGGCTGGTGGGCGGCGCTGATCCTGCTGTCGATCGCCGCGTGCTGGCCGCATCCGGCCAACTTCCTGGACTTCGCCTTCTTCCTGGTTCTGCTCTGGGCGGTGGTCGAGCTGGCCGTGATGCCGGGCGAACCCGGCGCGAACCGCTACGGGGCCAATCCGCTGCGGCCCCTGGCGCCGGCCTAGAGCGGCGCCTCGGCTTCGGCGACCTCGCCGAACACCTGCCGGAAGCTGGCCTTCAGCGCCGCGTCGGCCTCGTCCATGGTCACCGGCAGGCCCAGGTCCACGAGGCTGGTCACCCCGTGCTCGGTCTGGCCGCACGGCACGATCCCCGAAAAGTGGGAGAGGTCGGGCTCCACGTTCACGGACACCCCGTGGAACGACACCCAGCGGCGCAGCTTCACGCCGATGGCGGCGATCTTGTCTTCCCGGGTCGGCGCGCCGGGCGCCCTGCGTTCGACCCAGACGCCCACGCGGCCGTCGCGGATCTCGCCCTTCACGTTGAAGGCGTCCAGGGCGCCGATGACCCACGCCTCCAGCGCTGCGACGAAGGCGCGCACGTCGCGCCGGCGCTTCGTCAGGTCGAGCATCACGTAGGCCACGCGCTGGCCGGGGCCGTGATAGGTGAACTGGCCGCCCCTGGCGCTCTCGAACACCGGGAAGCGGTCAGGCTGCAGCAGGTCGCCCGACTTCGCAGAGACGCCGGCGGTGTAGAGCGGCGGGTGCTCCAGCAGCCAGATGAGTTCGCCCGCGCTTCCGTCCGCGATCGCCGCCGCGCGCGCCTCCATCGCCGCCACCGCGGCGGGATAATCCACGTAGCCCTTCGAAACCGCCCAGCCGGCCGGGGCGTCGTCCTCGCGGCCGAAGGGCAGGGCGGCAGGGTTTAACGTGCGGTCAAGCATGTTCCTCCAATGTGGGCGTCCGGCCTGCTTCGCGCAAAGCCCTCAGTTCTGTCTGGAGTGTCCCTCACGTGTCTCAGGTCAAGGCCGTCAACGTCGAGATCCAGGTCGTGCTGGGCCGGGCTACGATCCCGATGGCGCAACTGCTGCGCATGGGCCGCGGCGCGGTGATTCCGCTCGACACGACGGTGAACGAGGAAGTCTGGATCCTGGCCAACAACCATCCGGTCGCTCGCGGCGAGATCCAGATCGCCGAAGACAAGATCGCCATCGCCGTGACCCGCGAGGCGAACGTCTACGACTACATGGCCGGCGGCGCCTAAGTTACGCTCCGCACTTCACAAAGCGATTGGCGTTTGCTACCTGCCGCGCCTCACCACGAGCGGTCGTGGCGGAATTGGTAGACGCGCAGCGTTGAGGTCGCTGTGGGGCAACCCGTGGAAGTTCGAGTCTTCTCGACCGCACCATCCTGCTTCGCCCCACGGGGCTTCGCAGGATCGGGCTCAGAGGTGGGTGGGCGAGGCAGGATGCCCTGCGAAGCCTTGGCGTAGCAGGGCGCTCTTGCACTACGTCTATCTGATCAGGAGCATCAGTGAACCCGCGAGGCGCTACATCGGCGTGACGTCGGATCTTCGCTCCAGGATCAGCGAACACAACGCCGGAAAGTCTTCGCACACCGCCAAGTACACGCCGTGGGAGCTCGTTACCTACCTGGCCTTCTCGGATCGGCGCCGAGCCGAGGCGTTCGAGATTTCCTTGAAGTCCGGTTCCGGCCATGCATTCGCTCGGAAGCGGCTGTGGCCGCAATGACCTCGCCGAGATGCTGATTGCGATTCAGCGCTGAATCAGGGCCTTAACTTTTCAACGAGCTAGTCTGTCCGAACCGTAGCCAGGGAGGTCCGCATGAGCCGTGAAACGGACGACCTCACCCAGCTCGACAGAAAGCTTCCTCCCGAGATCGACGAAGACCTGGAAGACCTCGCGCTCGGCGAGGACTACGCGCTCAATCCCGAATTCGTGTCCGACGTGGTGGACGCGCTGGACCGCGGCGACGCCGAGCGCCTGCGCGAGCTGCTGGGGGCTCTGCACCCGGCCGACGTCGCCGACCTGATGGGCTTCCTCTCGGCGGACGCCCGGGAGGAGCTGGTCCCACACCTCGATCCCGAGACGCTGGCCGAGATCCTGTCCGAGCTGGACACGGAAATCCGCGAGGCGGTTCTGGAACACGTCCCGTCCGCGACGCTGGCCAAGGCCATCGGCGAGATGGAATCGGACGACGCCGCCGACGTCGTCGACGACCTGGAGGACGACAAGCGCGCCCAGGTGCTGGCCGCGATGCCCGAGATCGACCGTGCGACCATCGAGGCGACGCTGGCCTACGAGGACGAGACCGCTGGCCGCCTCATGCAGCGCGAGGTGGTGGCCGCGCCGCAGTTCTGGACCGTCGGCCAGGCGATCGACCACTTCCGCAAGGAGGTGGACGACCTGCCCGAGCTGTTCTTCGACGTCTACGTGGTCGACCCCAGCTACAAGCCGGTGGGCGCCGTCCCGGTCAGCCAGCTGCTGCGGTCCAGCCGGGCCGTGCCGCTGGCGCAGATCATGGAGCCGGTCACCGAAATCCCGGTCGACATGGACCAGGAAGAGGTCGCCTACATCTTCGACAAGTACCACCTGATCTCGGCGCCGGTGGTCGAGCCGGGCGGCCGGCTGGTGGGCCAGATCACCGTCGACGACATCGTGGGCGTCATCCAGGAGGAGGGCGAGGAGGACATCCTGGCCCTCGCGGGGGTGTCCGACGCCGGCCGCGACGCCGGCGTGTTCGGCATCGTCCGCTCTCGCATCCCGTGGCTGATGATCAACACGGTGACGGCGGCGGTGGCGGCGAGCGTCATCGGCGCCTTCCAGGGCGAGATCCAGAAGCTGGTGATCCTGGCCGCGCTCTACCCGATCGTCGCCTCGCTGGGCGGCAACGCCGGAACCCAGACCCTGGCGGTGGCGGTGCGCGCCCTGGCCAGCCGCGAGCTTTCGGCGTTCAACGCGCGCCGCACGGTGCTGCGGGAGGTCGCCGTCGGGCTCCTGAACGGCCTGGCCCTGGCGGCGGTCACCGGCGGCGTGATCTACCTGCTCTTCCACGACCTGCGGCTGACCAGCGTCTTCGGGCTGGCGCTGGTGATCAACCTGTCGGTCGCGGCGCTCGCCGGCGCCGTCGTTCCCTTGATCCTGGAGCGGATGGGGCGCGACCCAGCGGTTTCATCCTCGATTTTCGTGACGTTTGTCACGGATTTCACAGGCTTCTTCGCCTTCCTGGGACTCGCCGCCCTCATTCTGCTGTAAGTGGCGTGGCAATTGCGGCGGGGGCGCACAGGCTCCGTCCGTCTGTGTCGTTTTGGGTCAATGTCTTAGGGCCATGCGTCCGCGCCACCGCGTCTCCCGGAACGCCATCGAGCTGATCCAGCGGTTCGAAGGCTATCGCCGCAAGGCCGCCCGTCTCGCCGACGGGCGCTGGACGATCGGCTATGGCCATACGCTGACCGCCCGCGAAGGCGCGGAGGTGTCCGAGGAGGATGCCGAAGCCCTCCTGATCTACGACCTGATCGCCGTCGCCCACGCGGTGAACGAGAACGTCTTCACCCCGCTCACCCAGAACCAGTTCGACGCGCTGTGCAGCTTCGCGTTCAACCTGGGGACCGACGCCTTCCGCACCTCGCAGGTGCTGGCGCGCCTGAACGCTGGCGAGACGCTGCAGGCCGCCTGCGCCATGGAGCTGTGGCGCAAGGTCGAGTTCGAGGGCCGCCGCATCGTCCTGGACGCCCTGGTCCGCCGCCGCGCCGCCGAGAAGACCCTGTTCCTGACGCCGCCCGGCGACGCCTGGCCGGCCGCGCCGTCGCCGGTGCTGCGCCCGCTGGTGGACCTCGACGCCCGAGAGCTCGTGCCGGCCGAGCGCCCGACGGAGCTTTCCGCTTCGCTGGACGGCGAGACCGTGCGGATCAGCCGCGAGGGCGACCCCGAACCTGTCCCGCCTCCTGTCGAAGACGAGGCGCCTGGCGGCGAGGCCGGCGAGACCCTGCGCGCCGCGGCCGAGGCCGTGACCAATCGCCTGCAGGCGATCTTCCCGGAGGGCGACCCCGAACCGGCGTATGCGCCTCAGGCGCAATGCGAGCCGGCCGCGGCGCCCGAACCGGCGCCAGCGCCGCAGCCGGCGCCTGAGCCGCATCCGGCAGCCGAAGCGGCGGCAGAGCCCGCCGTCGCGCCGGAAGCCCCCTTGGAACCGGCCGAGGCGTTCGAAGCCCCTGAGCCGGCGAACGACGCCCACATCGTCCCGGAACCCGCGGAGACGCCGCTGCGGCGGGTCGTGATCGACGACACCGCCGTCCACGAGTTCATCCCAGCCCGCGTGGCCCCGCTGCCGCGCAAGAAGGAGAACGGCGGCCTTACGATCGATCTGGCGCTCGCGCTGCTGGGGCTGGCCTTCTTCGGCTTCGGCCTGTTCTGGGGCCTCAATGCGAGGTCCGGCGCGCCGTCGCCGGGCGTCGCTGCGCCCCTCGTTGTCGCCTGGGCCTCCGGTCTGGCCGGCGTGGGCTTCTCCGTCGTCGCGGTGTTCCGCCTGCTGGAGCGGCTGGGCCGGATGTCGGATCGGAACTAGGCCGCGCCCGGGCGCGACCAGACGCTGACGCTCCCTCCTGACGTTCCGGGCGACGCGTGCTAACTCGCCGCCATGATCCCGAACCACGGACCCAACCTCGAATTCGGCCTCGGAGAGTCGGCGGACATGATCCGCGAGACCACGGCCCGGTTCGCTTCCGACAAGATCGCGCCGCTCGCGGCCGAGATCGACCAGACCAATGAATTCCCGCGCCACCTCTGGCCCCAGATGGGCGAGCTGGGGCTCCACGGCGTCACCGTCGAGGAGGAGTTCGGCGGGCTGGGGCTCGGCTATCTCGAGCATGTCGTGGCCATGGAGGAGGTGTCGCGCGCCTCGGCCTCGGTCGGCCTGAGCTACGGCGCCCACTCGAACCTGTGCGTGAACCAGCTGCGCCGCTGGGGCACGGAGGAGCAGAAGCGCCGCTACCTGCCCAAGCTGATCTCGGGCGAGCACGTGGGCTCGCTGGCCATGAGCGAGGCGGGCTCGGGCTCGGACGTGGTCTCCATGCGGCTCAAGGCCGAGAAGAAGGGCGACCGCTACGTCCTGAACGGCACGAAGTTCTGGATAACCAACGCGCCGCACGCCGACACCCTGATCGTCTACGCCAAGACCGATCCCGACGCGCAGAGCCGCGGCATCACCGCCTTCATCATCGAGAAGGACTTCAAGGGTTTCCGAGTCTCCCAGAAGCTCGACAAGATGGGCATGCGCGGCTCCGACACCGGCGAGCTGGTGTTCGAGGACTGCGAGGTGCCGGAAGAGAACGTCATGGGGCCGCTGAACGGCGGCGCGGGCGTGCTGATGAGCGGCCTGGACTATGAGCGCGCGGTGCTGTCGGCGGGTCCGCTGGGCATCATGCAGGCCTGCATGGACGTCGTCCTGCCCTACGTCCGTGACCGCAAGCAGTTCGGCAAGCCGATAGGCAGCTTCCAGCTCATGCAGGGCAAAGTGGCCGACATGTACGTGGCCCTGAACTCGGCCCGCGCCTACGTCTATGCCGTGGCCAAGGCGTGCGACGCCGGCATGACGACCCGCTTCGACGCGGCGGGGGCCATCCTGATGGCCAGCGAGAATGCGGTGAAGGTGGCGCTCGAGGCCATCCAGGCCCTGGGCGGCGCGGGCTATACGAAGGAATATCCCGTCGAGCGATTCCTGCGGGACGCGAAGCTGTACGACATCGGCGCCGGCACCAACGAGATCCGGCGCTTCCTGATCGGACGGGAGCTGGTGGGCGGATGAGGTTGGCGGGGGCCGTGGTGCTGGCGATGGCGGTGGCGGGTTGCGCCACCGCGCCGGCGCCCTCGTGCCCCGCCGGCCAGGAGCACATGCGCACGGCTCAGCTCTTCCTCGGCGGTGCGCCGCGCGGGGCGGGAGGCGGCTCGCGGGTGCGGGAAGCGGACATCCGCACGTTCGTGGACCAGGAAATCACCCCGCGCTTCCCGAACGGCGTCACCGTCCTGGATGGCGGCGGCCAATGGCGGGGCGACGAGAACCGCCTGATCCGCGAGGCGCAGAAGGTGGTGCTGATCGTCCTGCCGCCGGCGCGGGGCGCCCAGGATCGCCTGGACGCGGTGCGCAGCGCCTACAGGGCGCGGTTCAAGCAGGATGCGGTGCTGGTGACCCAGGCCGCCTGCGTGGCGGTCTAGCGCCGCTCGATCACCAGGCTCTGCTGGGCGACGCCGAAGTAGCCGTGGACGTCGGCCAGCCGGGTCATGGCGAGGCCGCCTCCGTCCGGGGAGAGCCAGCTCACCGCGTTGGACAGGATCCATTCTCCGCGCGGCATGCGGGCGAAGCTCACCGTCAGGTCGCCGTTGATGAAGGTCCACTCCTCGAACGGCAGGACGGACGAGATGCCATTCGAGAAGTCCGCGACCGCCGCGGCGCGGATGGCCGGCGTCATGGGCTGGCGGAGGATCGTCGGGCGATGCTGCCGGAACCAGTTGGCCGCCGGTCCCGGCTCCCCGAAGCCGCCGCGCACCGAGCGCATTTCGAAGTTGCCGCCGAAGTTGTTGGGCGTGCCCAAGCGGGTGGGCGAGGGGGCTCCGGTGTCCGGCAGGCCCTCGTCGAGCGCCGGCAGGAACTCGCCGGGCAGCGGCAGGTCGGTTTCCCGAACCTTCAGCACCGTGCCGCGGGTCACCTCGACGCCGTTGGCCGACAGCCGCACCTCGAGGAGCTGGATCTTCCGACCCTGGCGCAGCACTTCGGTCTCGATGGCCAGCTCGCCGACGGGCACCGGCCGCAGCAGGTCGATGGTCAGGCGCGCGATCCGCATCGGGGCGGGCGCTTCCACCTGTTCGGCGGCCCAGGCGATCAGGGCCGACGGGGCTCCGCCGTGCATCAGGCCCGGATCCCAGGGGCCAGCCGCCCACGGCGTGGCGCGGGCGACCGCGCCTTCCACTTCGAAGACAGCGTCGGTCATGCGGGGATGGTCTCGAGGGTCAGCTCGGAAAGGGTGATGTCCACGGCCGTGGCGAATACCGTGGCCATCGGATGGAAGGAAGGCGGCGTTTCACGGCGCCGGCGCGGGCCGTCCGGCATGGGCCCGCGGCGACCCAGGCTATGCATCGGCGGCCATCTCGAAGATTCCTCCGCGACCAGCGCATTGTCGTCGCCGTAGGCGCGGAGCTGCAGGCGGTCGCCGCGAGCGTCGGGCGTGCGCGTGAGCCACACCAGCTCCTTGGCCGTGCCGGCGGGCAGCAGGCGGGCGAAGACGCCTTCCACAGCGCATAGGGCGGGCATGCCGTGGCGGCTGTCGAGGCGGGCCTCAATGCGGCTGGCGGCGCCGTGGGCGAGGCGGGCGGCGAAGCTTTCCGCGGCTTGGGCGAGGCGATCGAGCGGCTTGGTCATGGTCTCGGGTCCTTCAGTGCAGGTCCCGGCCGGGCGCGAAAGCCAAATAAAAACCCCGCGTCCTGGCCGGAGCGGGGTTGCTGATGCTTGCTGATCTTGGCGGTTCGTCAGGCCGCGCGGGATCGCCCCCGTCCGTTATGGAGGGTGGTAATCATCATCGTCGCGGTCAGGCGCGGAGTGCGCATGGGCTTCGAAAGAGTCCTACGAACAGGGCGAGGACTGCTTAGCGCATCGAAGCGCGGCTGGAAAGCGCAGGCTGGCTGACCCAGAGGAAGTGCAACTAAATTGACGGTTCGCAGATCCGGAGAGCCCGCATGATCGACCTGCACTTCGTGGCGACGCCCAACGGCCAGAAGATCAGCATCGCGCTGGAAGAGCTGGAGCTTCCCTACCGGGTCATCAGCTACGACATCTTCGAGGGCGACCAGCACGCCCCGGAGTTCGGCCGCATCAACCCGAACCACAAGCTGCCGGCGATCGTCGACCAGGACCCTTCCTTCGGCGGCGGGCCGCACGCGGTGTTCGAGTCCGGGGCCATCCTGCAGTACCTGGCCGAGAAGACCGGCAAGCTGCTGCCGCGCGATCCGCGCCAGCGCAGCGTGGCCATCCAGTGGCTGACCTGGCAGGTCGCCGGGCTGGGGCCCATGGGCGGGCAGGCGGCGCACTTCGTCCGGTACGCGCCCGAGAGGATCGAGTACGCCATCGAGCGCTACACCAAGGAACTGGCCCGGCTGATGCAGGTGCTCGAGCGGCGGCTGGGCGAGGCCGAGTACCTGGCGGGCGACGAATATTCCATCGCCGACATCGCCGTCTGGCCAGGCCGCGCGGCGGCCGGGACCATGAGTATCGACCTCCAGCAGCAGTATCCGAACACCTGGCGCTGGTTCAGCAAGATCGCCGAGCGTCCGGCGGTGATACGCGGCCGCGACGCCGAAAAGGCCGTGCCGGAGAAGTACCTGCAGAAGAAGGCCAAGCTGACGCCGGACCAGTGGTCCAACATGTTCGGCGAGCGCATGCACAAGGCCGTGCGGCTCTAGGTGGCGGGGCGCGCCCTCAGGTCATCCCAGATCGCCAGCACGCCGAGCTGCGACAGCGCCGCGAACATCCGGCGAAGATGCATGGTGTTCTCGACGGCGAAGCGGATGGAGCCGGGCCTGGCGAGCGCCTTGGCCGGGGCGATGACGCCCGAGCCGGCGCGCTGCAGCCAGCCGGCGTCCAAGAGCAGTCGCACATGCCGCCGGGCGGTCTCGCGCGGGAGGCCCACGCGCTCGGCCAGTTGGCTGACCCGCACCGGCCGGCGATGGGCGTCGTAGAGGAAGCCGCGCGGGTCCAGCATCTCAGGGGACTCCGGGCGCAGGCCCAGGTGTTCGGTATTGCTGCGGACGACCTCCAGAAGCAGCAGGGCGGAAAACAGGTCGTGGAACTCCGCCTGCGCCAGGTCCAGGGCCCGAAGGACATAGTCGGTCGCCAGCCTCGCCACGGCGCGGAGCGGCAGGAACCCGCCGTCGTGCTCGATGGTCGGCGCCGGCAGGCCCTCCAGGGCTCCGAGATCGGACAGCGTGGCGTGGAAGACCCTGAGCCGCTCATAGGCGGCGTACGCTTGGCGCAGATAGGGCTCGGAGAGCAGGATCTCCGTCGGCACCACCACGCCCGCCGGCTCGATGCGGCAAAGGCCCGCCGCTTTCAGGGCATGGACGCGGCGGCGGACCGTCTCGAACGGCAGGCGCAGCGAGCTGGCCAGGGCGTTGATGCTGACCGGCCGCCGCATCTCGTCAGGCGGGGGCGTGTGCGCGGACGCCAGCTCCACCTGAAGGTCGGCCCGGGCGCTGACCTGCGCGACATTGGCCTGGGTGATGGTGCTCAGTAGCAGGGCGTCCAGCGGATGGCGGCCATCGCGGGCGAGGGTGACCACATCGAGCAGGTAGGCGATCGACGCGCGGTTCAGCAAACGCCGTCGTTCGGCCTCGTAGGATTGGGCGTCGGGGCGGGGGAGCGGGCGAGGTTCGCGCGCGGTCATGGTTAAGCTTTAGCAGAAGTCCGCCCCGTCGTCCCGTGCGCCCTATGGCTGCGCCCTCACACCGGATCGTAGGGGAAGACGGACGCCGTCGCGCCCAGGTCGGTGAAGCTCGCCTGCATGGCAGGGAACCCCTGAGCGATCAGGTCCGCGGGTGACCAGCCCTCGACCTTGGTCACCGACTTCACGGGCCGGGGCTGGCTGAACAGCACCACTTCGTTCCCGCGGGCGGCGAACACCTGGCCGTTCACGTCCGAGCCCGCGAGCGCGACGGCGAGCTGGGCGACCTGATCGGCGCGCATGAAGTTCTTCATCCGCTCGACGCGCTGCGCCGACGCCTCGTCCTTGACCGGGATGGTGGCGATCATCCGGGTCCAGGCGAAAGGCGCGATGATGTTGGAGCGGACGTTCTTGGCCGCGCCTTCCATGGCGACGATGCGCGAGAGGCCCATGACGCCCAGCTTGGCGGCGGCGTAGTTCGCCTGGCCGATGTTGCCGATCAGGCCCGAGGTCGAGGTGAAGTGGACGTAGGAGCCGTCCTGCTGATCGCGGAAGTGCTCGACGGTGGCGCGGGTGACGTTGAAGGCGCCCCGCAGATGCACCTGGATCACCGCATCCCAGTCGGCCTCGTCCATCTTGTGGAACATCTTGTCCCGCAGGATGCCGGCCGGGTTCACCACCGCGTGCAGCCCGCCGAAGCTGTCCATGGCCTGTTCGAACATGCGCCGGGCGCCGGCCATGTCGGCGACGCTGTCCGAGTTGGCGACCGCCTCGCCGCCGGCCGCGCGGATCTCCTGGGCGGTCTGCTCGGCGGGGCCCGCGTCGCCCAGGTCGCCGCCCGACACGCCGCCGCCAAGGTCGTTGACGACCACCTTCGCGCCTTCCCTCGCCGCCAGCAGCGCGCACTCCTTGCCGATGCCGCCCGCGGCGCCCGTGACCAGCACAACCTTTCCGCTCAGAACGCCCACGTCGTGTCTCCCGATGTTGTCAGCGACCGCTGCGACGCGGTCAGGTGAGGGCTTCGACCTGCTGCGGGGACAGGCCCGCGGCAAGCAGGATTTCGCGCGTGTGTTCGCCAAGCCTTGGCGGCATGCGCACCGGCGGGCGCTCGCCGTCGATCAGGACGGGCACGCCGGTCATCCGCAGGGTCGAGCCATCCGCCTGCGGCAGGGTTTCGAAAAGTCCGACCGCTTCCAGGTGCGGGTCGGCGATCAGGTCGTCGAGGCTCTTCACCGGGCCGTTCGGCACTTCGAGCCGCTGGAGAATCTGGCTCCATTCGGCGGTGGTGCGGGTGACGAGGATCTCGCTGACGATGGCGTAGAGCGCCTCGATGTTCTCGGTGCGCGGGCCGACGCCGTCGAAGCGCGGATCGTCGGCGACTTCGGGTCGGCCCGCGGCCTCGAAGAAGCTCTTCCAATGCTGGTCGGTGTAGGGCAGCACGCAGATGTGCCCATCGGCGGTGGCGAAGGGCCGCCGCTCGGCCGTCATCACCCGCGGATAGGCCGCGGGGCCCTTCGGTGGATCGAAGTGGCGGCCATACAGGTGCTCCACGGCGGTATAGGCCACCAGGTTCTCGAACATCGGGACCTCGACGTAGGCGCCGACGCCGTCGCGCTGCTGGCGGACCACCGCGGCGAGGATGGCGATGGCGCCGGCCATTCCCGCCGTCTTGTCCGCCGCCGACGTGGGCAGGTAGCCCGGCGCGCCGGACCGCTGCCCCTGCAGGTCGGCCAGGCCGCACATGCCCTGGATGATGTCGTCGTAGGCCGGACGGCCGCCGTAAGGGCCCGTCTCGCCGAAGCCGTGCAGGCAGGCGTAGACGAGGCGCGGACTGCGGGCGCGCAGCGTTTCGGGATCGAGGCCAAGGGCGCGCATCTTCTGCGGCCGGTTGTTGTGCATCAGCACGTCGGCGCCATCGACGAGGGCTAGCAGCGCCTCGCGCCCCGCGTCGGTCTTCAGGTCGAGGACGATGCTCTTCTTGTTGCGGTTGGCGCCCAGGAACACCGAGGCCATGTCGGGCTCGGCGCGCGGCCCGATGCGCCGGGTCGTGTCGCCGGCCGGCGGCTCGACCTTGATCACCTCGGCGCCGAAGTCGGCCAGCCATTGGGCGGCGTAGGGCGCCATGAGCACGGCGCCCAGGTCCAGAACTCTCACACCGTGCAGCGGCAGCGTCTCGAGACTCATGCGGGAAGCTTAGTTGGTTGACGCAGCGGCGGCCCAACTAGGATCGCGCCGGCATGCTGGAAACCCTCGATCTCGCGATCATACCTCCGGAAGACGAGGCGCTGCGCGAGCCCGTGCGCGCGTTCCTGGCCGAGCGGCTGGCGGGCGTGCCGCCGGCCCGCCGCGCCCGGACCTGGATGGGCTTCGACGCCGACTTCACCCGGGCGCTCGCGGAGAAGGGCTGGGTGGGCCTCACCCTGCCCAAGGACTACGGCGGCGGCGCGCGGAGCCACTTCGCCCGCTTCGTGCTGATCGAGGAGCTGCTGGCCGCCGGGGCGCCGGTCGCCGCCCACTGGATCGCCGAGCGGCAGAGCGCGCCGCTGATCCTGCGTTACGGAAGCGAGGACCAGAAGCGGAAGATCGTGCCGGCGGTGTGCCGGGGCGAAGCCTTCTTCTGCATCGGGATGAGCGAGCCGAACTCGGGCTCCGACCTCGCCAGCGTGCGGACGCGGGCGGAGAAGGTCGCCGGCGGCTGGAAGCTGTCGGGAACCAAGATCTGGACGACCTACGGCCACAAGGCGCACTACATGATCGCCCTGGTGCGGACGAGCGGGACGCCGGAAGACCGAAGCGGGGGACTCTCCCAGCTCCTCATCGACCTGAACACGCCGGGCGTCACCGCTCGGCCTATCCGCGATCTGGCGGGCGACGAGCATTTCTCGGAAGTGCATTTCGACGACGTGCTGCTGCCGGAAGACGCCCTGCTCGGCCGCGAAGGCGCGGGCTGGGAGCAGGTGAACGCCGAGCTCGCCTTCGAGCGCTCAGGTCCGGAGCGGATCTACTCGTCCACCGTGCTCGTGGATGCCTGGCTGGATTACGTGCGGGGACGCGGCGACGTGACCGAGGCGGAGCGCGTTCTAGCCGGGCGGCTGCTGGCGGAGCTTTCGGCGCTAAGGAACATGTCGCTGTCCGTCACCGCGATGCTGGCGGCGGGCAAGAGCCCCGTGGTCGAGGCCTCGATCGTGAAGGACCTGGGAACCGGATTCGAGCAATCGATCCCGACGCTCATCGCCGATCATCTGGCGGGCCGAGAGGACGCGCCCGAGAGCCTGCTCGCGACTCTGGAATACCTCGGCGGCATGTGCCCGACGTTCTCGCTCCGGGGCGGCACGCGCGAGATCCTGCGCGGGATCATCGCCCGCGGCCTGGGCCTGAGGTGAGGCGATGAGCGACCTGATTTCCGAACAGTACGCGCGCCTGCTGGAGAGCCTTCCGCCCGAGGATCCCTGGCCGCCGCTCGAACAGTCCGGCTTCCTCGACCTGCTGGCCGAGGTCTCGCTTGAGGAGGTCTTCCCGCTCGCGCTGGCGACGGGCGCCAGGGCCGGCGCGCCCGACGTGCTGCAAGCGATGGCCAGGCGCTTCGCCGATCCTGTACCGGCGGCGCTGGCGGCGACCCTGGCGGCCGGGGAGATGGCGGGGTCCATGCTGGCCATCCAGGCCCTGACGGCGGACTACGCCGTCACGCGGAAGCAGTTCGGACGCGAGATCGGCAAGTTCCAGGCGATCCAGCACCAGATCGCCGTGATGGCCGAAGAGGTCGTGGCGGCGCGGATGGCGGCGCAGGCGGCCTTCGTGGGCGCGCCCGCCGACCTTTCGGAGCGCCGCGCCGCGGCGGCCAAGATCCGCTGCAACCAGGCCGCGGCCCGGGTCGCGGCCATCGCCCATGCCGTGCACGGCGCGATCGGCGTCAGCGAGGAATTCGTGCTGCATCATCACACTCGACGGCTTCGGGCCCTCAGCCTGGCGCACGGCGGCGAGAGCGTCTGGGCCGTGCGTCTGGGGGACTGGGCGCTTTCGCAAGCGCAGGATTTCACCTCCCTGGCGCGCGCGCTGTAGGAGAAGACGGCCGTCGAGGGCCTGATCCTCAGGCCAGCGCCTCGAGGAGCGAGATGATCCTGCCCAGGCGAGCCCGGGCCTCCGGAACCTCGCCCCGCCACAGCACGCGGTCGCCCGACGCCTCTAGCCCCGCCTTCGCGAGCGCCTTCCGCGGCGCGCCGGGCGCAGGGGTGAACGCGATGGCCTTGGGTCCGGCATCGATCTTACCGATGCCTGCAGCCAGGGCCAGGGCATGGATGCGCGCGAGGTCGAGCAGGATCTGGGTCTCCTCGGGCACGGCGCCGAACCGGTCTTCCAGCTCTTCGGCAAAGGCGTCGACGTCGTCGCCCGAGGCCAGCCGGGCCAGGCGGGCGTAAAGGTTGATCCGGACGGTCGGATCGGGGACGTAGCTCTCGGAGATGGCCCCTGTGACGCCCACGTTGAGCTGGGGCGTCCACTCCGGTCCTGCGATCTCGCCCTTGGCCACCCGGACGGCGCGGGACAGCAGACGCTGGTAGAGCGCGGTCCCGATCAGCTTCACATGCCCGGCCTGCTCGTCGCCCAGGAGGTCGCCGGCGCCGCGCAGCTCGAGATCGCGGGCGCTGATCGCCAGGCCCGAGCCCAGGCGGTCGAAGGCCTCCAGGGTCGAGAGCCTCGCGCGGGTGACCTCCGGCAATTCCGTCTCGGGGGCGTGGAACAGATAGGCGATGCCCTGGGCCCGTCCACGTCCCACCCGGCCGCGCAACTGATGCAGCTGGGCGAGGCCGAAGAGGTCGGCCCGGACCACGAGCATGGTGTTGGCGCGCGGCACGTCCAGGCCGCTCTCGATGATGTTCGTGGCCAGCAGCACGTCCCCGTGCCCGGCGGCGAACCGCACCATCACCTCGTCCGCCTCCTCGGGCGGCAGTTCGCCGTGGACGATCTGGACGGACAGCTCGGGAACCAGGCGCTGGAGTTCCTCGGCGAGCGGCCCGAGGTCTTCGATCCGCGGCGCGACGACGAAGCTCTGCCCCGCCCGCCGGCGTTCCCGCAACAGGGCCGTGCGCACGGTGGCGGCGTCGTAGGCGGCCAGGAAGGTGCGGATGGGGCGTCGTCGGGCCGGAGGCGTGGCGATGACGCTCACGTCCTCGATGCCGACCATCGCGAGCTGCAGCGTGCGCGGAATGGGCGTGGCCGTCATGGTGAGGAGGTGGGCCTCGGGCGCGAGGTCGCGCAGCCGTTGCTTCAGGGCCGCGCCGAAGCGCTGCTCCTCGTCGATGATCAGGAGCCCCAGGTTCTTGAAGGCGACGTCCTTGCCGGCCAAAGCGTGGGTGCCGACCACGACCTGGATGGATCCGTCCGCCAGGCCGACCTTCACCTCGGCCGCCTCCTTGGGGGAGGCGAGCCGGGAGAGCCGGGCCACCTTGATGTCGGTTCCCGCGAAGCGCCGGCGAACGCTGTCGTAATGCTGGCGGGCCAGTACGGTGGTGGGAGCGACGAGCGCCACCTGTACGCCGCTGAGCGCCGCGGCCGAGGCGGCCCGCAGCGCGACCTCGGTCTTGCCGAACCCGACGTCGCCGCACACCAGTCGGTTCATCATGCGTCCCGACGCGAGATCCTCGAGGACGGCTTCGATGGCGCCCGCCTGGTCAGGCGTCTCGGGATAGGGGAAGCGGGCGGCGAGCCGCGCGTACGCCGGCTTCGGCGGACGCACCACCAGGCCGGGCGTCTCCCGTCGACGCCGGGCGAGCTCGACGAGGTGCTCCGCCGTGCGATCGATGTCGGCGCTGAGCTCCGCCCGCCGCTTCGTCCAGGCGTCGGTGTGCAGCCGATCCAGGGCTACCGCTTCGCGTTCCGCGCCGTAGCGCCAGATGCGTCCGAACTCCTCCACCGGTGCAAGGAGGCTTGCCCCGCCGTGGTATTCGAGGCGCAGGGCGTCGCGCTCCGCCCCGTCGACTTCCACGCGTTCGAGTGCGCTCAGCACCCCGACGCCGTGATCCTCGTGGATGACGACGTCCCCGACGCGGAGATCCGGGTCGTTGAAGGGATCGGCCGCCGCCGCCGCGTCGCTGCGGACCGCCACCCGCCCGCCGAGCACGTCGGGCGCGGCGACCACCACGACACCCAGTGCGGCGTCGCGGAAGCCTGCATCGATGTCCGCCGGCATCGAGAGCAGAGCGCCCGGGGGCGCCGCCATCAGAGCCGCCCAGTCGGCCGCAGGGGCGGGGACCTGATCGAGACCGCGCTTCATCGCCCGGGAAAGCGGCCGCAACTCGTGCGGCAACCCCGTGAGCGCCACGCGGAAGCCCTCGGCGAGGGCGCGGCCCACATAGTCGGAGAACGCTCGGCCCGGACTACGCTCGACGGCGAACCGCGGCGTGGCTTCGACGGCGACGGTCTCGATCTCCAGGACCGCACGCCGCGCGATGGCGGCGCGGTAGGCCTTGCGGGTGAGATACAGGCTGTCGGGCGGAAGGATCTCGCCGGCCTCGTCCTGGGCGAGCTGTCGACGCGCGTCATAGGCTTCGCCGACCTGGTCCAGGAAGTCCAACGCGCGCTGGTCGGCCTTGGCATCGAAGACGAGGCGGGCCCTCGGCGCAGCGTCCAGAAGGTCGGCCATCCTGCCGTAGGTGAGCGGAGCCCGGTGCTCGGCGCCGGGCTGGCGCTCTTGCCCGGGCTCGTCGAGGATCAGCTCCGATGCGGGGCCGAGCAGCGCGCAGTCGACCGAGGCTTCGGTGCGCTGGGTGAGCGGGTCGTACCGTTTGATCTCGACGATGCGGTCGTCCTCGTCGAGCGTCAGGCGGATCGGCGCGTCGGCGGCGGCTGGATAGACGTCAGCCACCAAGCCCAGCAGGGCGATCTCGCCGGGCTCGTCGATGCGGTCGTCGACGACATAGCCGGTGCGCGCCGCAAAGGCCTGAAGCGTGTCGCGGTCGAGGCGTTCGCCCTGCCGAACCTGGAAGAACGCGGATCGCAGGGGCCCCTCGGGCGGCGCCCGCTGCAGGAGCGCTTCGGCGGGCGTGACGAGCACCCGCGGCCCATCCGGCTCATCCCGCAAGCGGGCCAGGACAGCCATGCGGCGTCCCATCACGTCACGCGACGGCGAGGCGCGGTCGTAGGGGAGACAGTCCCAGGCCGGCAGGACGAGGACCTCGATGTCGGGCGCGAAATGGCGAAGCGCGCGGCCGATCTCTTCGGCGCGACGATCGCTGGACGCGACGTAGATCAGCCCGTCGGCGCCCGCCTCCCGCGCTGGGGCGATAACCGCCTGCGCGCACCAGGCCGCCGGCGCCTGCCGCGCTTCGCGTGGGGGTTCGGCCTCCGGGGCCGCCGCGGGCGAGGGAGCCAGCGCCGCGTCGACATGCGCCGCCTCGGCGCGTTCGTCTGTGCCCGGATCCCTGTCCATCGCCCGCCTCCGTCGGGCCATGAACCCGCGGGCAAGGCGCCTGTTCCGCAAGCCCTAAGCCGGAATCGAAAGGGCGGGCCGTTTCCAGCCCGCCCCCACCGATCTCGGAAATCACTGTCCGTGAAACGGCGTAGACTCGAATGCTACCGCGCGGAGGCGGAGGTCATCGATCCAGCAGTGGTTTCCGGTTGATAGCGGTGAGACACTGGATCACCTCCTTTCAGCTGTTGAACAGGACCCTCCGAATATGGGTCGCGCGAGGCCGGTGCGCAAACGGCGCCTTGGGGATTATTCGGCTGCGGTCGAAGGCGCCCGCGCGAAGGGCGCCCTGCCCACTGCGGAGGCCGCTTCCTCGGCCAGGCTGAGGCGGCGACGCAGCTCCGTCACCGGCCGAGTCAGCTTGTCGAGAGCCTCGAGCGTGGCGCGGTAGCCCGCCTCCACCGCGACGTCGTAGGCGCCCCAATCGCGGATTTCGATGCGGCTCACGTCGGGCAGGACGAGGACGTCGGTGGCCTCCCGCGCCGCGGCGAGGTCGCGGCCGGTGGAGACGGTGGCCGCGCGCATCAGCAGCGACACGATCGGCGGACCGTTGCGCCACTGACCCGAACGTAACCAGCGCCAGACGGAGGAGGGGCGGGCGACATCCTCGGCGGTGATGCTGCGCGAGGCGGTCACGTCCACCCCCACGATGGGCCCGAGCTGGTTGGCCCGCATGATGTCGGCCGGGTAGTTCTTCATCACCGCGCCGTCGACCAGGACGTTGGTCCCGTCCGTCGCCGGCGGCAGCACGCCCGGCAGGGAAATCGAGGCGCGCAGCGCCTGGCGCAGAAGGCCGCGCCGGTGCAGCTGGTAGGCGCCGGTCGTCAGGTTGGACGAGAGGCAGAAGAACGGCAGCCGCAGGTCGGCGATCTGCGTGTCTCCGAAATGCTGGGCCAGCCGTTCGCTGACCTTCACCCCCTGGGTCATGGCCAGCAGGGGCAGGGCGATGTCGTCCAGCGGGCTGTTGTCGACGAAGGCCTCGCGGATGCGGCGGTCCATCTCGTCGTCGTCCCAGCCCATGGCGCAGCCGGCCGCCACGATCGCGCCCATGGAGACGCCGCCGACGAAGTCGATCGGCACGCCGCGCTCGCGCAACGCCTTGATCGCGCCGACGTGGGCGTAGGCCCGGGCGCCGCCGCCGGACAGCACCAGGCCCACCGACTGCCCGGTGAGGACCCGGGCCAGGCGCTTGATGTCCTCGTCGCCCGAGCGGCGCACGTGGAACAGCCGCGCCGCGCCGGTGGCGTCCAGCCAGGCCCCTGAGCCGGACGGCCGCTCCTGTCCCGCGGGCTGGAGGAGGATGATGTCGACGAGCTGCTGCGCCTGAAGGGGCGACGCCGTCCGCAGCGGCTCCCGCGGCGGCCCACGGTCGCCGCGGCCGACGCGGAACAGCCGGTCGACCTGCCGGGCGACGACCTGGCGCCAGCCGCCGTCGTCGGCCTCGGCGACATAGAGGACGAAGTCGTGGGTGCGTTCGACGTCCGAGAACCACTCGGTGGGGGCGCTGGCGGCCTCGACGCCGACCGTCGTCACGGAATAGCCCAGCGCTGCGATCTGGCGTTCCAGCCGCTCGACCGTGGGCCGCACCGCGCCGGGCTGGCCCAGGCTCATGAAGCCGAACACCGACGGTTCGCCCATGGGACCGCGCGTGGCCGCCTGACGGGTCCGCAAGATCATCAGTCGGGCGAGTTCGGTCATCACCGAAGCGTCGGCCTGGCAGGCCTCCAGGAACACGTCTCGCGGCAGGGCGATGACCTCGGAGTCGCGCAGGGCGACGACGTCGGCCGAGTGCGGGATGCCCGCCACCAGCGCCATTTCGCCGGCCGGTTCGCCCGGGCGGATCACGCCGAGAAAGAGCGGCTCCTGGCCGGCTTCGCGGCGGAAGGCGCCGAGCCGTCCGGTCCTTAGGATGTAAAGGTGATCGGCGGGCCCGCCCGCGGTGTAGAGCGTCTGCCCGCCCGGCAGCGAGAACCAATGAGCCGCCTCGCGCGCCTTGGCCTGGCGGAACAGGCGCGCCAGCGTCGAATCGGCCGGAAGCTCAGGCAGCATGGGCAAGCGTAGCGCCGTCGGGTCGCGCGAGCTACGCCTTGGCTAGGGCTGAGGCCGCCCGCCGCACTTCTCATCGTTCGCCCACGGCACTATCCGAAGGTCATGGCGCTCCACATGATCAAGCTGGTGGTCGGCTGCGACACCATCGAGGACCTGCTCGACTGGCGGAAGGCGCATGCGGCGCCCGGCGAGCCTTGGCTCCTACGGACCCGCCAGACGCCCAAGCGGGCGGCCGAGATGCTGGACGGGGGCTCGGTGTATCGGGTGTTCCGCGGCAATATCCTCTGCCGCCAGCGGATCCTGGACGTCGAGACGGTGGGGGAGGGCGTGACGGCGAGATGCCAGGTGACCCTGGACGAGGCCATCGTCCGCGTCGCGCCGACGCCGCGGCGCGCCTTCCAGGGCTGGCGCTACCTCGAGCACAAGGACGCGCCGCCCGATCTGGACGAGGCCGCCTTCGGCGAGATCCCGCCCGAACTGGCCCGGCAACTCCGCGAAGTCGGCGCCTGGTGACGAAAAAGGGCTCCCTCTGGCCGGAGGGAGCCCTTCGCGTCTGCACCAGCTAGCATCGGCGCCGACGCCTGCGAGCGGCTGGCCCGCGGACGGGCGCGCCAGCCTTTCGCATTTTCGTGGACTAGAAGATCCAGTCGCTGGTCTTCACTTGGTCGGGCGTCACGTGCTCGAGGGTGGTGACGAACGTCCCCCACTGGTCGCTGGAGCCGGCGCCGTCGCGGTCGAAGTACATCCAGGTGTCGCCGTGACCGCTGTCGATCAGCTTTACATAGCCGTCCGACAGCGCGTTCGAGCCCGCGTAGCCCGCCTGGTCCAGCAGGCCCGACACATCCAGCTTGTCTTCGCCGGAGTGGAAGTCGCTCACCTTGGAGGCCTGCCACGGGAGGTTGTCAAAAACGAAGTGGTCCGCGCCCACGCCGCCCGTCAGGGTCTCGGCGCCGTTGCCGGCGTTCAGCGTGTCGGCGCCCGCGCCGCCCTGGAGCGTGGCGCCCCAGGTGTCGGCCACTAGGTTCGCGCCGGCCCAGACGGGAGCCGGAGCCGGCGTGGCGGCCGTGCCCGCGCCCAGCAGTGTCGCGGCCGTGAGGCCGGCCGCTGGAACGCCCTGCAGGTGCGCGACGTACTGCGGCCACTCGCCGCCCGAGCCGTCGGCGTCGACGCAGACCTTCGTCCCGCCGGCGCCGTCGTCGAACAGATAGAGGCGACCGTCCGCGACCGGATCCGAACCCGCGTAGCCGCTCATCAGGGCCTTCAGGTCCAGCTTGTCGACGCCGACCTGGAAGTCCTTGATCTCGGTGGGCGACCACGGGAAGCGGGTGAACACGAACACGTCGCCGCCGCCCGCGCCGGTCATCTGCTCGCCGCCGTTGCCGGCGGTCAGGGTGTCGGCGCCCGCGCCGCCCGTCATGACAGCGCCGAAAGCGGTCGAGGTGAGGGAGACGCCGGCAGGCGCGGTCGGCGGGGGCTCCACCACCGGCGGCGGCGTGACGACGGTCGGGTTCAGCAGCGCGGCCACCGTGAGGCCGGCGACGGGCACGCCCTGCAGGTGGGCCACGTAGTCCGGCCACGCTCCGCCGGCGCCGTCGGGATCGACGCACACCTTCGTGCCGCCCGCGCCGTCATCCAGAAGCATCACGCGTTCGGCGGCCGGAGCGCCCTTCAGCAGAGCGGTAAGGTCCAGCTTGTCGACGCCGACCTGGAAGTCCTTGATTGCGGTGGGCGACCAGGGAACGGTCTTGAAGGTGAAGACGTCGCCGCCGGCCCCGCCGGTCATCTGCTCGCCGCCGTTGCCGGCGGTCAGGGTGTCAGCGCCCGCGCCGCCCGTCATGATGTCGCCGAAAGCCTTGGAGGTCAGGTTCACGCCCGCGCCGGCGGCTGGGGGCGGCTCCTGCGCCGGAGGCGGGTTGCCGGTGGACGGCTGACCCGTCCCACCGCCGAGGGAGTAGGCGCGGATGTAGTCGATCTTGAATTCGGCGGGGAGGTGGCTGTTGTCGATGGCGCCGCCCCAGCCGCCGAGGGCGAGGTTGGCGATCATGAACATGGGCTTGTTCATGTCGGCGGGGGTGGCGGTGCGGAAGACCTCGACGTTGTCGACGTACCAGACGATCTCGGTGGGCGACCACAGGGCGCCGTAGGTGTGCATGCCGTCGGCGGTGTCGGGGACGTAGGAGAGCTGGCCGTTGGAGGAGTGGCCGCCTTCGCCCAGGCCCGAGTGCTCGGTGGTCCAGAGCGCGTTGGGGTCGTAGGTGAGGGTCTCCATGATGTCGAGTTCCGGCGGCCAGGAGCCGTCGGCGGGGATCAGCCAGAAGGCGGGCCAGGCGCCGATCGCATCGGGGATGTCGGCGCGCATCTCGAAGTAGCCGTAGGTCTGGCTGAAGCTCTCCTTGGTGGTGATCATCCCCGAGGTGTAGCCGTAGCCGAAGATCTCGCCGTTGGCGCTGGGCCTGGCGACGATGGACAGCGTGCCGTCGGGGTTGGTGACGAAGGGGCTCTCCGAGAAGTCGCCGTTGTGCCCGCGGAAGTAGGGCGAGGTGTAGATCTGCTTCTCGTTGTTGCTCATCAGGGTGTAGGAGCCCGTGCCCTGCTCGCCCTGGTAGCCGAAGTCCGGCCGCCACGTGCCGGTGGGGTTGGACTGGGCGTCCCACAGCGACAGCGGGCCTGAGAAGTCGTCGCCGAAGGTCTGGGCGCCGAGGGTGGCGTGGTTGAGCTCGAGCTGGAAGTTCGAGGCCTGGAACTGGTCGATGGTGATGTTGCGGAAGATCAGGCCGTCGCCGTCGCCGAGGTCGAGCTTCACGTCGGCGCCGTCCTGGGTCATGCGCGCCTTGACCTGGTCGAAGGAGGTGAGGCCGGCCTTCAGGCGCAGCTTGTCGTCGGCGACGCTGAAGTCCTGGATGACGTCGTTGTCTTCGCCCTTCACCACGACGAACACGTCGCGGCCGGCGCCGCCGACCAGCACGTCCTGGCCCTTGCCGCCGTACAGCTGCTGGGCGCCGGCCTGGCCTTCCACGACGTTGTCGAAGGCGTTGCCCGCCGCATAGGTCCCGTCGTTGCCGACCGAGACGTTCTCGATGTTCGAATACTTCGACAGGTCGACGTTCGACCAGGCGACGATCTTGTCGACGCCCGCGCCCGCGGCTTCCACGATCGTCGTGTTGTGGCCCTGCAGGTAATAGGTGTCGTCGCCCGCGCCGCCGACGCCGGTGTCGCGCTCGCCCAGCCACAGCGATTCATGCGCGCTCGTGCCCGTCAGGGTCTCGACAAGGTCCGTGCCGAACTTGTCCGAAGCAGGCGCAGTGGTCTGAACGGCGGCCGAGCCGTCGTACTTCCGATAAGACATCAGTTCTTCCCGTCCGAAGATGCAGGCGGCCCCCAAGCCGCCGTGTTGTTGTCTGCGACGCCGTCCGCATCGCAGTGACGGGAAGGTAGACTCGGACTTTCTTTCTGGCGTCTTACGAGATGTCGCAGTTCTACCTGCTTGAACGGTCAGTTTCGCCGCACCTGTCGCAGTCTATCCTCTGCGTCCGAACAGTGGCGTACGGTCAAGCTTGTTGGAAATTCGCCGGAATTTACAGGGTGGTAGGTAGCGCTAAGCTTAGCCGTAGTGTGGCAAAATTTGGCCGATGGCGTTCTAGTCGATGCGGTCGAAGTCTAGTGCGCGCGCAGCTTCGCTGTGGCGCCTTGCCGCAGTTAAGCTGTGGCGGCCTGTCGCAACCGGAGGCTGCGACTCCTGCGACAGTTCGTCTCTGAAATGCAACCAACCCGCGAGATCGAGGATCAGACGGCCATGTTGTCGATGAGGCGGGTCTTCCCGAGGACCGCGGCGGCAAGGATTCGGGCCGGCCGGTCGACAGGCCCAGGCCCCAGGCGGGAGAGATCGCCGGCGTCGCGCACCTCCACGTAGTCGATACGTGCGAAGCCCGCGCCCTCCAGCGCCGCTACGGCCTTGGCTTCGACGGCGTCCACCCGCGCGCCCGCGTTCAGCTCGGCGATGGCGTGGCGCATCACCTGGTTCAGTTGGCCCGCGATCGGCCGTTCGGCGTCGGTGAGGTAGGCGTTGCGCGAGGAGAGGGCGAGGCCGTCTTCCGCACGCGCCGTCGGGCCGCCTACGATCTCGACCGGCAGGTCCAGGTCGCGGACCACGCGGCGGATCACCTGGAGCTGCTGGTAGTCCTTCTCACCGAAGACCGCGACGTGGGCCTGACTCTGGTTGAGCAGCTTGGAGACCACGGTGGCGACGCCGGCGAAGTGCCCCGGCCGCGCCTGGCCGTCCAAAGGTTCGGACACCCCCGTGACGGTCACGGTCGTTGCGAAGCCGTCGGGGTACATCTCGGCCACCGTCGGCGCGAAGAGCAGGTCGCAACCGGCGCCGGCCAGCAGCTCCGCGTCGCGGGCCTCGTCCCGCGGGTAGGCGTCGAAGTCCTCGTTCGGGCCGAACTGCGTCGGGTTGACGAAGACGCTGGCGACGACGCGCTGGGCCCGCGTCCGCGCCAGCCGGACCAGCGAAAGGTGGCCCTCGTGCAGCGCCCCCATCGTCGGCACGAAGCCCACGCGCTCGCCCGCGGCTTTCCAGGCGGCCACCTGGGCGCGGAGGTCGGCGACGGTGCGAACGATCTGCAGGCTCATGCGGCACCGCTTACGCCAGCGCGGGTCCTCGCGTCCATCCACAGCCCGTGGCGATCGGCGCGTTGACGGGACTTCGCCCGGCGGGCTCACGTAGGAGAGGTGAGTCGGTTCACGCCGGTTCGAGGGCTGTTGGGAGTTGAGCGACGATGGGCCAAGCCAGCGTCATTGTTGTGGGCAACGAGAAGGGCGGGGCGGGCAAGTCCACGATCGCCATCCACATCACCACGGCCCTGCTGCACGGGGGCGCGAATGTCGCCGTGCTAGACCTCGACCTGCGTCAGCAGACGCTGGGCCGCTTCTTCGCCAATCGTAAGGCCTGGTTGGCCGCCAACGGCGCCGAGGCGCCGATGCCGCTCGAGCACGCCATCAGCTCGGCCGGCGACGCGCTGGCCAAGGCGCCTGACGCGGAGCAACTCGCCCGGTTCGAGGAAGCCTTCGCCGAGATGAGCGCAGCGGCCGATTTCGTGCTGATCGACACGCCCGGCAGCGACACGGCGATCAGCCGGGCCGCCCACGGCAAGGCCGACCTGATCGTCACGCCGATGAACGACAGCTTCGTCGACTTCGACATGCTCGGGCAGGTGGATCCGGTGACGCTCGAACTGAAGCGCCACAGCCTCTATTCCGAGACGGTCTGGGGCTGCCGCAAGTCCCGGGCGCTGGCGACAGGCCGGCAGACCGACTGGGTGGTGCTGCGCAACCGCCTGGCCCCGACCGAGGCACGAAACCGCAAGCGCCTGGACGAGCGGGTCGAGGCCCTGTCGCGCAAGGTGGGGTTCCGTGTCGGCCCCGGCCTGCGTGACCGCGTGATCTATCGCGAGCTGTTCCCGTTCGGCCTGACCGTGGCCGACCTGTCGCCGAGCATCCGGCCGGTGGCCATGTCGCTGCAGCACGTGGCGGCGCGTCAGGAACTGCGGGCCCTGATGGGCGCCCTCGGCTTCACGGGTCTGGACGAGAGCGAGAAGATCGCGGCGGAATAGCCGCATGCTTCCGTACCTGGCGCTGGGCTGCGTCGTCCTGGCGCTCTACCTCTTCGCGACCGGCGGCAAGCCGGTGTTCAAACGCCGCGAGTGGCGCTTCCTGTCCGGCGCGGCGGCCATCGTCGCATTCACCGCTGCGGCCTGGGTCGGCGTCCGTGGCGGCTGGGGCGCCGCCATCGTGCTCGTCGTCGTCGGCTTGTGGTTCGCGGTCTCCACGCGCCGGACCGGCATGGCTGCGGCGTCGGGGCCGCGCATGAGCGTCGCCGAAGCCCGCCGCATCCTGGGCGTCGAAGAGGGCGCCAGCCGCGAGGAGATCCAGGCGGCTTATACCCGGCTCATGCGGCTGGCCCACCCAGACAAGGGCGGCACCGCCGGCCTGGCGGCCCAGCTCAACGCGGCGCGGGACCGGCTGCTGTCGGAATAGCACCCAACGAAAAAGCCCCGGGCGGGGCCCGGGGCTTTCCAACTCTCATCGATGCCCGGCCGCTAGGCGCTGGGCGAGATCACCATGCAGGGCTGCTTCTTGGCCTTCAGCGCCTGGCAGGCCGCCTTGGCGGACTTCTCGCTGAACCCGGAGAAGCGGCTGCGGTACTTGCCGCCGTCCTTCTCGGCCATGCCCTTGGCGTCGTCGAAGTGCTTGCCGAACTTCTTCTCGACGATCGAGAGCTGCTCGCGCGCGTCCGAGCGGCTGTTGAACGAGCCGACCTGGACGGTCCACTTGCCGGCGGCGACCTTCTTGCCGGCCTTCGGCTTCTCGACGATCTCGATCTTGGAGGCGCGCAGCGGCGGCGCCGTCGAGGCCAGCACGATCTTCATGCCTTCGTCGCGATCGCCTTGGGCCGTTTGCGGCGCCTGGCGGCCGGTGAACATCGGCGCCCCGGCCTCGAAGAAGCTCTGGGCCACCTGGATGTTCTCGCCCCGGGCGCGGCGGCCCATGACGTCGAAGCCGGTCAGCAGCAGTTGCTCGGCGGTGGCGTCGCGCGCCTTGGTGGTCGGTCCCCCCATCACCACCGCGATCAGGCGACGGTTGTCGCGCACGGCCGAAACCGCGAGGTTGAAACCCGAGGCGTTGGTGTAGCCGGTCTTCAGGCCATCCACGCCGTACATGCGATGCAGCAGGCCGTTGTGGTTGCGCAGCTGCTGGCCGCGGAAGTCGAAATAGGTGGTGCTGAACAGCTTGTAGTACTGCGGATAGTCCCGCATCACCGCCCGCGAAAGGACCGCGATGTCACGCGCCGTCGAGATCTGGCGGCTGTCCGGCAGGCCCGAAGCGTTCGCGAAGTGGGTGTTCTTCATGCCCAGCTCCTGGGCGCGAAGCGTCATCAGGGCGGCGAAACGCTGCTCGCTGCCGCCGAGCTTTTCGGCGAGGGCCACGGCGGCGTCGTTGGCCGACTTGGTGGCCAGCGCCTTCATCGCCTCGTCAACGCTGATCGAGTCGCCTGCGCGGACCCCAAGCTTCGTCGGCGCCTGGGCCGCGGCGCGGGGCGAGAACACGACCCGGTCGTCGAGGTCCAGCTTGCCGGAAGCCAGCGCCTCGAAGGTGAGGTACAGCGTCATCACCTTGGTGATCGAGGCGGGATAGCGCGGACTGTCGGCGCGGTTCTCGTACAGCACCTCGCCCGTCTTGGCGTCCACCACGATGGCCGCAGCCTTCGAGGATGTCTGAGAGAGCATGGCGTAGGGGACCTGCGCCTGAGCCTGAGGCGCGAGCGCCCCCAGGGCCGCGGTGGCCGCGATGCCGAAAGAGAGCATAAGGCGGCGGGCGTGCTGGAACATGCTTCGTCCGTCGAATCAAAGCGTTGGGGCGGCCACAGCGCCGCCGGAGACTGGCTATCATGACAGCCGCAGCCTTTCGGTAGAGTAAACAGCTGTTGAATGGACGAATTGCCGCGCCTGCGTAACGCTGCGGCAAAACGAGCTTTGCCGTAGGCGGCAGACCCATTGTGCGGTGCACAAAAAATGGTTGACTGCTGCACTGCAACATGAGACAAGGGGGTGCGTTTCCATAGGGACGCACGAGTCCCTCGTTCCCCGCCGCACCCATTCCGGAGTTCACGTCATGGCCGCCGCCGAAGCCGCGAAGACCACCGTCGAACAGATGACCGCCGCCACCAACGTCGCCTTCAAGGACGGCGTCGAAAAGGGCCTGGCCGCGCTCAACGAACTGAACAGCCATTCGAAGAAGAACCTGGAAGCCGTCGTCGCCTCGGTGACGGCCGCGACCAAGGGCGCCGAAGCCCTCAGCGCCCAGGCGATGGCGTTCTCGAAGAGCGCCTTCGAGACCCAGGTCAACGCCGCCCGCTCGTTCGCCGGCGCCAAGAGCGTCCAGGAAGTGATGGAGCTGCAGACCGCCTTCGCCAAGTCGTACCTCGAGACCTACATGGCCGAAGTCGGCAAGATGTCGGAGACCGTTTCGGCCTCGGTGAAGGACAGCGTGAAGCCGCTCAACGAGCGCGTCACCGCCGTCGTCGAGAAGCTGCAGGCCGTCCGCTAAGCCACAAGTTCAGTACCGCGTACCCAAGGGCCGGTCCGAAAGGGCCGGCCCTTTTCGCGTGGGCGCTCTTTCCTGCGCCGAAGCCCGGCGCTAGACGTGCGGCCATGTCCAAAGTCGAAGACCGCCTGGCCGAGCTGGGCCTGACGCTGCCGCAGCCGAACGCGCCGGTGGCCAACTATGTGCCCTTCGTCCGCTCGGGCGATCTTCTGCACATCTCCGGCCAGGTGTCGGTGGACGCCTCCGGCGGCGTCAAGGGAACCGTCGGCGTCGACGTCGACGCCGAGACCGCCAAGCGCGCGGCCCGGCTGTGCGGGATCAACCTGATCGCGCAGATGAAGGCGGCCTGCGAAGGCGACCTCGACCGCGTGGTCCGCGTCGTGAAGCTGGGTGGCTTCGTGCAGGCAGGGCCCGAGTTCTTCGACATCCCGCAGGTGGTCAACGGCTGCTCCGACCTGATGGTCGAGGTGTTCGGCGACGCCGGGCGGCACGCGCGCTCGGCCGTGGGCGTCTATCGCCTGCCGCTGAACTTCGCTGTCGAGGTCGACGCGGTGGTGCAACTGCGGTGAGGGACCGGTTCGGCGAGGCCTGGGACCTTCTCTTCCACCCGCCGATCGCGCACCGGGGGCTCTGGAGCCCCGACGGGGCGCCTGAGAACTCGCTAGGCGCCTTCCAGGCGGCATGCGCCGCCGGTTATGGCGTCGAGCTGGACGTCCAGCTCAGCGCCGACGGCGAGGCCGTGGTTTTCCACGACGCCACGCTGGAGCGGATGACCGGGCAGGCCGGCCGGGTCGGGGACCGTTCCGCCGCCGACCTCGCCGAACTGCGCCTGAAGGGGACGGACGAGAAGATCCCGACGCTGCTGGAGACGCTCGCGGTCATCGGGCATCGGGCCATGGTCCACGTCGAGCTGAAGACGCCGCCGGGCGAGGTGGGCCCGCTGGAGCGCCGGGTGCACGAGGTGATCGCCGACCACAACGGGCCGCTCGCCGTGATCGGCTTCAATGCCTACAGCCACGCCTGGTTCGCGCAGCACTATCCCGGCGTGCTGCGGGGCCTCGACAGCTATTCCTACGCCGACAATCCGAAGCTCTCCGCCGAGCAGCGCCGGGGCTATGCCGCCTTGGAGCACGTCGAGATCGCCCGGCCGCACTTCCTGGCGCTCGGCCTCGACATGCTGCCCAGCGCAGAGGCCGCGAAGTTCCGGGCGGGGGGCATGCCGGTGGTGGCCTGGACGGTGCGGAGCCCCGCTCAGTGGGAGGGGCTGAAGGACCACTGCGACAACCTCATCTTCGAGGGATACCGCGCGTGAGCCTGACGCCGGCGGTGAAGGTTTCCCGCCGTATCGCGGAGATCGGGCGCGACGCCTGGGACGCCTGCGCCGCCAACCCGGCGCACCTCGGCAATCCCTTCGTGCTGTACGACTTCCTGGACGCGCTGGAGCAGGGGAACTGCGCGGTCGAGCGTCAGGGCTGGGGCCCGCAGCACCTGTCGATCGAAGACGAGGCCGGTCGGGTGGCGGCGGTGATGCCGCTGTACCTGAAGTCGCACAGTCAGGGCGAATACGTCTTCGACCACGCGTGGGCCGATGCCTACGAGCGCGCCGGCGGGCGCTACTATCCGAAGCTGCTGTCGGCCGCTCCGTTCGTCCCCGCCACGGGACCCCGGCTGCTGGTGCGTCCCGACGTCGACGCCGACGAGGCGAGGGGGCTGCTGCTCGGCGGGGCGCTGACGCTGTGCGAGCGCTATGGCGCCTCGTCCTTCCACGTGAACTTTCCCACCGAGGCCGAGTGGCGGTTCATGGGCGACTTCGGCTTCGGCCTGCGCGAGGGGCAGCAGTACCACTGGGAGAACCGTGGCTATCGCGACTTCGAGGAATTCCTGGGGGCGCTGTCGTCCGGCCGCCGCAAGACCATCCGCCGCGAGCGGCGCGAGGCCCAGGCATCGGTCGAGATCGTGCGGCTGACCGGCGCGGACCTCACCGAGGACCACTGGGACGCCTTCTTCGGCTTCTACATGGACACCGGGTCGCGCAAGTGGGGCCGGCCCTATCTGACGCGGCCGTTCTTCTCGATGCTGGGCGAGCGCATGGCCGAGCGCGTTCTGCTGGTGATGGCGCGGCGGGAGGGCCGCTGGATCGCCGGCGCCCTGAACCTGATCGGCGACGACTGCCTCTATGGCCGCCACTGGGGCTGCGTGGAGGACGTGCCGTTCCTGCACTTCGAGCTCTGCTACTACCAGGCCATCGAATGGGCGATCGAGCAGGGCCTGGCCCGCGTGGAGGCCGGAGCCCAGGGGCAGCACAAGATCGCCCGTGGCTACCTGCCGAAGCCCGTGTACTCGGCGCACTACATCGCCGACCCGGCGTTGCGGGGGCCCGTCGAGCGCTTCCTCGAAGAGGAGCGGGCCGCCGTCGATCAGGAGATCGAGTGGCTGACGGAGGAGTATTCCCCCTTCCGCGAGGGCTAAGAGCCCTCCCACTTCGCCGGGCGGGCGGTCATGCCGCCGGGCTTGTCGGACCTGGCGCATTTCCCCAGTGGGGACGATTTGATAGGCCTTCGCTCCGGAACTCAGGAGCGCGTGCGATGAGCTTGGACGGGACCTACGAGCACGACAACATCTTCGCGAAGATCCTGCGCGGCGAGATGCCGGCCGTCCGGGTCTACGAGGACGACCACGTCTTCGCCTTCATGGACGTCTTCCCGCAGGCCAAGGGCCACGTTCTAGTGATCCCGAAACACTCTTCGGCGCGGAACATCCTGGAGGAGGAGCCTGAGAAGCTGTCGCACCTGATCCTTGGCGTGCAGCGGATGGCCAAGGCCGTGCGCGCAGCGCTGAACCCGGACGGCGTCGTGGTGACCCAGTTCAACGGCGCGCCGGCAGGGCAGACCGTCTATCACCTGCATTTCCACATTATTCCGCGCTGGGAAGGCGTGCCGATGGGCCGCCACGCCTCCGGCGGCATGGCCGACATGGACGAACTCAAGGCCCTGGCGCAGCAGATTTCGGCCAAGATCGCATGACCCGTGCGGCCGAGGCTCCGGAGACGCCCTGGTTCGAGGGGCCGGAACTCGAAGCCTACCTCGCGCGCGCCGGTCTCGACCGACAGACCGAGGCCTTCGTGCGCAGTCTCGCCGAGAAGGGCTATGCGCTGGTGGATCTCGGCGACGAGGCTCGCGTGCTGTGCGACCGGGCCGTCGCCGACACCGAGCGCTACTTCGGCCGCAGGGGCAGCGGCAACCGCATCCAGGACGCCTGGTTCGTTTCGAAAGCGGTGCGCCGCCTCGCCGCCTGGCCCGAGATGGGGCGGCTGCTGAAGGCCGCCTACGGGCGCGAGCCGTTCGCCTTCCAGACGCTGAACTTCCAGCGCGGCAGCGGCCAGGCGCTGCATCCCGACACGATCCACTTCCACAGCCTTCCCGAGCGCTTCATGTGCGGGGTCTGGATCGCGCTGGAAGACGTCCGGCCCGACGCCGGACCGCTGGTCTATCACCCGGGGTCGCACCGTCTGCCTGTGCCCTCCATGCGCGACGCGGGCGTCAATGCGCCGGCCCCCGGTCCCGAACAGTACGAGAGCGTCTTCGTGAAGTGGTTTGGCGGGAAGATCGCCGCCGCGGGCTTCCCGACGGAGCACGCGATCATCCCAAAGGGCTGGGCGTTCGTCTGGGCGGCGAACCTGGCGCATGGCGGCTCACCGGTGGCCGACCCCGCGTCGACGCGGCGATCGTTGGTGGTCCACTGGTATTTCAGGGACTGCCTCTACTACACGCCCATGACGTCCGACCTGGACAGCGGCCGGCTAAAGCTGCGCCTGCCGTTCGACGTGGCCAGCGGCGGCTGGGTCTGGCCGAGGCGCGAGGGGCGGGTCGCCTGGCCCGGCGCGAAGCAGCTGCTGGACGCCGTCCGCCGGCGGGTGCTGCGCCGGCCGTTCCTCAACTAGCGGATACGAAAAAGCCCCGGGGAGCGCCCGGGGCTTCTCGCTTGGTCTGACGTGTCGCCTCAGTCGACGGGCTCGGCCTGGGGGGTCTCGACCACCGGGGCGCCGGGCTCGCGGCTCTGGCCCTCGATCTCGAACGCCAGCTTGCCGTCCTTGAGCACCACCTTGACGTGGCCGCCCTTGGCGAGCCGGCCGAACAGGATCTCGTCCGCCAGCGGCTTCTTGATGTTCTCCTGGATGACCCGGGCCAGCGGCCGGGCGCCGTAGAGTTCGTCGAAGCCGTTCTTGGCGAGCCAGTCGGTCGCTTCCTCGTCCGTCTCGATGGTGACGTGGCGGTCCGCCAGCTGGGCTTCCAGCTGCATGACGAACTTCTGCACCACCTGGCGGATGATCTCGGGCGTCAGCGCGCGGAAGTGCACGATGGCGTCCAGACGGTTGCGGAACTCCGGCGTGAATTGGCGCTTCAGCGCCTCCTCGACCTCGTCGTCCTGCTTGCCGCGGCCGAAGCCGATGGCGTTGCGCTGGGCGTCGGCGGCGCCGGCGTTGGTGGTCATGATCAGGACCACGTTGCGGAAGTCGATCTTCTTGCCGTTGGAGTCGGTCAGCTGACCGTGGTCCATGACCTGCAGGAGGATGTTGTAGACGTCCGGGTGGGCCTTCTCGATCTCGTCCAGCAGCACCACGGCGTGCGGGTGCTGGTCGACGGCGTCGGTCAGCAGACCGCCCTGGTCGAAGCCGACATAGCCCGGAGGCGCGCCGATCAGGCGGCTCACCGTGTGGCGCTCCATGTACTCCGACATGTCGAACCGCAGCAGCTCGATGCCGAGCGTGCTCGCCAGCTGGCGGGCGGTCTCGGTCTTGCCGGTGCCGGTCGGGCCGGTGAACAGGTAGCAGCCGATGGGCTTGTTGGCGTCGCGCAGACCGGCCCGGGCCATCTTCATGGCCGCGGAGAGCTGCTCGATGGCGTCGTCCTGGCCGTACACGGCGCGCTTCAGGTCGCTTTCCAGCTGCTTCAGCGCCTCGGTGTCCGACTTCGAGACCGACTTGGGCGGGATGCGGGCGATCTTGGCGACGACCGCCTCGATCTCCTTCACGCCCAGCGTCTTCTTCCGCTTGCCCTCGGTCAGCAGCATCTGGGAGGCGCCGGCCTCGTCGATGATGTCGATCGCCTTGTCCGGCAGCTTGCGGTCGGTGATGTACTTCGCCGACAGCTCCACCGCCGCCTTGATGGCGTCGTTCGTGTACCGGAGCTTGTGGAACTCCTCGTAGTAGGACTTCAGGCCCTTCAGGATCTTGATCGTGTCGTCGATCGTGGGCTCGTTCACGTCGATCTTCTGGAAGCGCCGGACGAGGGCCCGGTCCTTCTCGAAGTGCTGGCGGAACTCCTTGTAGGTCGTCGAGCCCATGCAGCGCAGCGTGCCCGAGGCCAGCGCCGGCTTCAGCAGGTTCGAGGCGTCCATCGCCCCGCCCGACGTCGCGCCCGCGCCGATCACCGTGTGGATCTCGTCGATGAAGAGCACCGCGTTCGGGTGGTTCTCCAGCTCCTTGACCACCTGCTTCACGCGCTCTTCGAAGTCGCCGCGATAGCGGGTGCCGGCCAGCAGGGCGCCCATGTCGAGCGAGAAGATCGTGGCGCCCGCCAGGACTTCCGGGACCTGCTTGTTGACGATCTTGCGCGCCAGGCCTTCGGCGATGGCGGTCTTGCCGACGCCCGGATCGCCCACCAGCAGCGGGTTGTTCTTGGTCCGGCGGCAGAGGATCTGGATGCAGCGCTCCACCTCGGCCATCCGCCCGATGAGCGGGTCGACCTTGCCCTGCTTGGCCTTCTCGTTGAGGTTCACGCAGTAGGCTTCGAGCGCCTCGCCGCCGGTCTTGACCGCGGGCTTCTCGTCGTCTTCCGCGCCCTTCACGGGCTTGGCTTCCGCAGCGCCAGCCTTCTTGGCGATGCCGTGGGCGATGTAGTTGACCGCGTCGTACCGCGTCATGTCCTGCTCCTGCAGGAAGTAGGCGGCGTGGCTCTCGCGCTCGGAGAAGATCGCCACCAGCACATTGGCGCCGGTGACCTCCTCACGGCCGGACGACTGGACGTGGATCACCGCGCGCTGGATCACGCGCTGGAAGCCCGCCGTGGGCTTGGCGTCCTCGCCGTCGTCCACCACGAGCGAGCGGAGCTCGTTGTCGACGTAGTTGGTCAGGGTTGTGCGCAGGGAGCCAAGGTCCACGTCGCAGGCGCGCATGACGCTGGCGGCGTCCTCGTCGTCGACGAGGGAGAGCAGGAGATGCTCAAGGGTGGCGTATTCATGCTTACGCTGGTTGGCGTAGGCGACCGCGCGATGCAGGGACTCTTCGAGCTGGCGCGAAAATGAAGGCAAAGGGCCTTAATCCTTTTCCATGGTGCACTGCAGCGGGTGTTGATGCCGCCGCGCCGTATCAACGACCTGGGCCACTTTTGTTTCCGCCACTTCGTATGTGTAGACCCCGCACACGCCCACGCCATGTTGATGGACATGGAGCATTATGCGAGTCGCGTCTTCGCGCGACTTATTGAAGAACTGCTCAAGTACGTAGACTACGAATTCCATAGGCGTGTAGTCGTCGTTGAGCAGCAGAACCCGGTACATCGCCGGCTTCTGCGTCTTCGGCTTGGTCTGGGTGATGACCGCCGAACGAACGCCGGCGCCCGAGTCACCTTCCTTGCGTTCGCTCATTGACGGCATCTCCTGCGGACGCAGAGACGCGCGTCCACGATGATTAGATATGTAAGACGCGGGCTTTTGAAAGGGTCGAATTGTCTCGGGGGCGTCTAAACCGGCGTTATCTGCGCCCGACGATCACTCTTCGTTGAGCGCCTTGGATTTGAGCATCCGCCCGGACGTCACGGCGTCCTTGCCGAACTTCGCCCGGATGACGTCCAGCGTCTTCTCGCCCGCCAGCGCCTTGCGCTCCGCCTCGGCGAAGAAGTCCGAGGTGGCGGCTTCGGCGTCCACGAAGTCCGACATGCCGATCCCGATCAGCCGCCACGGCCGTCCGGTCGCCTCGCGGGCCAGCAGTTCGCGCCCCACCGCGAAGAGGGTCTTCGCCGTCTGGGTCGCGACCGGGATGGTGCGGCGCCGGGTGACGATCTTGAAGTCGGTGGTGCGCAGCTTCAGCGTCACCACGCGGCCGGCGACGCCGCCGGCGCGGGCCTGACGCGCCACCTTCTCGCAGAGCGGCGCCAGCACATCCTCGAGGTCGGAGACCTTCGAGAGATCTTCGTTGAACGTGGTCTCGGCGCTGATGCCCTTGCGCTCCTCGTTGGGGTTCACGGCGCGGGCGTCCTGGCCGTGGGCGAGGCGCGAGAGACGCAGCCCGTGCGCGCCCCATCGTTCGGCCAGGAACTTGATGTCGGCGCGGGCGAGGTCGCCCACGGTGCGGAAGCCGGCCTTCTCCAGAGAGGCCACCATGGCCGGGCCGACGCCCGGCAGGATGCCCACGGGCCTGGGCGCCAGGAACGCCTGGGCGCCCGCCGCGCCGATCACCGAGAAGCCGCGCGGCTTGTCGAGGTCTGAGGCGATCTTGGCCAGGAACTTGTTGGGAGCCAGCCCGATGGAGACGGTCAGCCCGGTCTCGGCCTCGATCCGGGCCTGCAGCTTCGCCAGCGTCACCGCGGGCGGCGCGCCGTGCAGCCGCTCGGTGCCGGACAGGTCCATCCAGGCCTCGTCGAGGCTCAGGTTCTGGATCAGCGGCGTCAACTCGCCGGCCATGCCCAGGATGCGCTTGCTCTCGAAGCGGTACTTGGTGAAATCCGGCTTGATCACCACGGCCTCGGGGCAGGCCTTCAGCGCCTTGAACATCGGCATGGCCGAGCGCACGCCCGAGATGCGCGCGATGTAGCAGCACGTGGTGACCACGCCGCGCTTGCCGCCGCCCACGATCACCGGACGATCGCGCAGCTCGGGGCGGTCGCGCTTTTCCACGCTGGCGTAGAAGGCGTCGCAGTCCATGTGGGCGATGGAGAGCTGGCCCAGCTCCTCGTGCGCGACGATGCGCGGCGAGCCGCAGGACGGGCAGCGACGCACGGCCTCCTCGCCGGTCCAGAAGCAATCGCGGCAGAGCGCCTTCATGCCGGCCATAGCCAGGCCGCGCCGCGCACGCCCGAGGAGTCGCCGTGCGCCGCCTTCCGCACCGGCGTCTCGACCACGTCGGAGAAGACATGCGGCGCGATGGCGGCAGGCAGCCGGTCGTACAGAGCCTCGACGTTCGACATGCCGCCGCCCAGGACGATGACGTCCGGGTCCAGCAGGTCGACGATGACCGCCAGGCCGCGGCCCAGGCGGTCCACATAGCGGTCGAGGGCGGCAGCGTCCTGGACGGCCTGTTCGGCCGCGACGCCGGCGTCCCGCGCCAGGCCCGAGCCGCTGATCCACAACTCCAGGCAGCCACGCCGGCCGCACCAGCACTCCGGGGCCGGCAGTTCGTCGGGCCGCGGCCAGGGCAGGGGCATGTGCCCCCATTCGCCGGCCACGGCGTTGCGACCGATGATCGGCCGGCCGCCGATGGCGACCCCGCCGCCGCATCCGGTGCCCAGGATCGCGGCGAAGACGACGTCGGAGCCGGCGCCGGCTCCGTCCGTCGCCTCGGACAGGGCGAGGCAGTTGGCGTCGTTGGCGTAACGGACGGGGCGCCCAAGCGCGCGGGTCAGGTCGTCCGCGAAAGGCCGGCCGTTCAGCTGGGTGGAGTTGGCGTTGCGGATCAGGCCGCTGACCGGGGAGACGGAGCCTGGACCTCCGACGCCGACGCGATCGGCGGGGACGCCCGCCCGACGCTCAGCTTCGTCGACGAGCGCCCGCACGGCGTCCAGGGCCTGATCGTAGTCGCGCGGCGTGGGGCTACGGACCCGCGCGACGACGCGGCCGTCGCCATCGAGGGCCGCCGCCTCGATCTTGGTGCCGCCGAAGTCCACGCCGAAGCGGATCATCCGCCTCTTCTACCTGATTTGTTCCTCAGACGCCTGCCTTGGCGAGGTTGGGCTTTGGAATGGGGAAGGCGAAGGGGCCGTTTTTGGCGCGATCCCGGGCCTGCTCCGCCCAGGCGGCGGTGAAGGCGAGGGGCCCGCCGGGTGCGGCGGCCTGACGCACGATCCGGATCTGCCCCGCCTTGAAGGCCGTGGTGACCTGCGCCCACAGATCGAGGTCTTCGGTCGGCGGCGCATCGCCCGTGGCCGCCAGCTGGTCAGGGACCGCGGCCAGCAGCGGATCGGCAGTGGCAAGCGTCACGGGGGGCGGCGCATCCTTGAGCGCCGCCAGGAGAGCCATGAGGGTCAGCCGCTGGCGGGTGATCCGCCTATCGCCGGCCGCCTGGCCCGTGACGGCGCCGCCGGCGCTGCGGACATGCGCCCAGCCGCCGGTGCGGAAGGGCTCGGCGTAGGAGACCGCCAGCCAGATTCGGATGGATTCGGACATCGGATCAGCGGCGTAGCGCCGCCTCGATGGCTTCGGCAAGCTCGGCCCAGTCGTCGATCCGCGGATGCCGGTCGGACACGGGGGCGTAGGGGCGCAGGCGCTCGTCCGCCACATGCTGGAACGTGGCCGTGCCGGGCGAGTGGTCCGCGACCGAGTCGAGGTTCGGCAGCAGGTCGTCGACGAAGGCGGTCGGATGAGCCGTCTGGCGCGTGAGGGCCGAGGCGACCGGGCCCTTCGGGCCGGTGTTGAGGATCAGGGGGTGCTCGAGCCCGTGGCTCCGCAGCCATTGGCTCCGCAGCCGCTCGGCCGGAGCCGGGGCATTGGAGAGGATCAGGATCTCAGCCTGACGCCCCAGGCGGTTCAGGGCCGCGATCGCGCCCGGGGCGGGCTCGATCTCATGGCAATGGCTGGCGAAGAAGGCGTCGAAGAGCGCCTTGCCCTCGTTGAGGTCCAGGTGCTGGTCCTCACCCGGGCGATAGATGTTCTGGAACAGCGCGAACCGCTCGATTCGCATCTCCAGGCCGCGGCCGGCCAGGAAGTCGCCGAAGCCCTGCATGAACAGGCCCAGCACCTCGTCCACGTCGACCAGAACGAGCGGCCGGTCTCGGGAAAGGCCAAGGGATTCAAGGCTGGGCATGGCGGGGAGCGGGGCTTCGGGCAAGGGCGGTCCAGACGCGGCTAACGAAGTTTAAGGATATCAGTGCGATCTAACCCGGACAGTTGGGGAAGGTCGCTCCGAGGCGCCCGACCTCGAAGAAGGCGTCGGGTCCGAATGGCCAAGAAGGTCCTCATCGTCGAGGATAACGAGCTGAACATGAAGCTCTTTCATGATCTGCTCGAAGCCCAGGGCTATGAAACCATCGAGACCCGCGAGGGTCTCGCGGCGCTCTCGCTCGCCCGCGAGCACCGGCCCGACCTGATCCTCATGGATATCCAGCTTCCCGAGATCTCGGGCCTGGAAGTCACCAAGTGGCTGAAGGAAGACGATGAGCTGGCGAAGATCCCCGTGGTCGCGGTGACGGCTTTTGCGATGAAGGGCGACGAGGAGCGGATCCGGGAGGGCGGCTGCGAGGCCTATATCTCGAAGCCCATCTCCGTTTCGCACTTCCTCGACACCATCCGCCGTCTCCTGGACTAGCGCGCATGTCCGCCCGCATCCTCGTGGTGGACGATATCGAGGCGAACGTCCGCCTGCTCGAAGCCAAGCTGACGGCCGAGTACTACGAAGTGCTGACCGCCTCGGACGGGCCTACGGCGCTGGCGATGGCCGCGGCCGAGCGGCCCGACATCATCCTGCTCGACGTCATGATGCCCGGCATGGACGGCTTCCAGGTCTGCCGCCGGCTCAAGGACGATCCCGAGACCCGGCACGTGCCGGTGGTGCTGGTGACCGCCCTGGACGGCCGCGCCGACCGGGTGGCCGGCCTCGAGGCGGGCGCCGACGATTTCCTGACCAAGCCCATCGACGACATGATGCTGTTCGCCCGTGTCCGATCGCTGACCCGGCTGAAGGCGGTGATCGACGAGCTGCGCGAACGCGAGGCCTCGGGCCGCCGCATGGGCGTGATCGCCGGCGCCGCCTCGCGGCTGGGCGGATCGGGCGGCCGCATCCTGATCGTCGACGACAATGCGCGGCAGGCGCAGCGGGTCTGCTCCGAACTCGCGATAGAGCATCGGCCGGTGATCGAGGCCGATCCCGAGAAGGCCATGATGACGGCCAAGGGGCCGGTCGACCTCGTCCTGGTCAACACCAGCGCCAAGGCCTTCGACGGCCTGCGCTTCGCCGCCCACATCCGCTCGGACGAGGCGACCCGCGGCCTGCCGATCCTCGCCATCGTCGATCCGGATGAGCGGCACCGGATCGTGAAAGCGCTGGAGATCGGGGTGAACGATATCCTCGTCCGCCCCATCGATCCCGGCGAGCTGGCGGCGCGGGCCAAGACCCAGATCCGCCGCAAGCGCTATACCGACTACCTGCGCACCAACCTCGACCATTCGCTGGAGCTGGCCGTCACCGACCAGCTCACCGGCCTGCACAACCGCCGCTACATGCAGGGCCAGCTGGAGGCGTTGATGCGGCGCGCGGGCGTCGGCGGCGAGCCCGTGGGCCTCCTGGTCATCGACATCGACCACTTCAAGAAGATCAACGACAGCTTCGGTCACGATGTGGGCGACGAGGTGCTGCGGGAGTTCGCCGTGCGGCTGGCCTCCAACGTCCGCGCCATCGACCTGCCGGTCCGCCACGGCGGAGAGGAGTTCGTGGTGGTCATGCCCGACACCAGCCTCGACGACGCACGCCGCATCGCCGAACGCATCCGCCTGCACGTCGCCGGCTCGCCATTCCGCGTCATGGGCGGAGAGGAACTGCTGAGCGTCACCATTTCGATCGGGGTGGCGGCGAGCTTCGGCGCCGCGGACAGCGCCCAGGGCCTGCTCAAGCGCGCGGACGAAGCGGTCTATGAGGCCAAGTCCCGCGGCCGCAACCGCGTCATCGCGCGGGCGGCGTAGCAATGAAAAACGCCCGGCGGTGAGGCCGGGCGTCTTGCAGCAGAATCAGAGGCTTCTCAGCCTTACTTGATCTTGCCTTCCTTGAACTCGACGTGCTTGCGCGCGATCGGGTCGTACTTCTTCAGCACCATCTTGTCGGTCTTGGTGCGGGCGTTCTTCTTGGTCACGTAGAAGAAGCCGGTGTCCGCCGTCGAATTGAGGCGGATCTTGATGGAGGCGGGCTTCGCCATGTCAGGTCCTTAAAACGCGGGGCCAAACGGGATCGCACCGCCGGCGGGTGTTCGAAGAGGCGGGGAAAATACGAATCCGCAGGCGGAAGTCAATGACCGCGCTCACAGATAAGCGGGTCGCCCTGCGCTCCGGTCCTTGTAACGCAGGAAGGGCTTCGGTCGCGAGGGGTCGGCCATGCGCAATTCGGCCTCCTTGATCATCAGCCGCGTGACCGTCGGAAGCTGCAGTTCCAGCGCCTCGGCGAAGTCCACCCAGGCGATCTCCTCCAGCTCGCCACAGTCGGGCTGCCGCTCCAGGCTCGTCAGGCGCTCGGCGTCGGCCATCAGGAACCAGGTGTCGAACCGCTTGCCGACGCTGGGCGGCGTCACGGCGCGGGCGATCACCTCCAGCGCCGCCAGATCCGGCAGGGCGCCTTGCTCCACGAAGGGCCGCCACGGACCGGCCATAGGACGCACGGGCGCCTTGCGGGCCAGAAGCAGGCCGGCCTCCTCCCAGGTCTCGCGAACCGCCGCCAAGGCCAGCGCGCGGCCCTTGCCGGGCTTGAGATAGGCGTCGAAGAGCGCGGCGGTCTCGCGCTGCAGATCGGTGGCGAACGGCGCGCGATAGTCGCTGCGGTCGATGCGGCCGCCAGGAAAGACCCAGCGATCAGGCATGAAGCTGTGCCCGCCGTGCCGGCGGCCCATCAGCACGCGCGGCTTGGGCCCGTCGCGGCGGATGATCATCACGGTGGCGGCGCTCTTCGGCCGCACGGCCCGCTGGCCGGCCGTTCTGGGCGGCCCTTCGGGTTTCAGCGGCAGGATGGGCGCGTCGTCGGACATCGGCGGAACTGTGGAGACGGAAACGGGACGTGGAAAGCGTGACGCAGCGTCACTCGGGGGGCGGCGTCAGCGCCGGGGCTTCTTCTTGCCCTTGGACTTGGGCGTGCGGCCGGCGCCGCCGCCGCGAAGCTTCGCCCCTCCGGGTTTGCCGCGCGGCGGACCCCTGAACTCGCCGCCCGGCCGCCGGTCGCCCCGGGCGCGCACGCCCAGCCTGGGCCGGGGCGCCGAACGGTCGGGCGGAGCGGGCTCGCTCAGCATGTCGAAAAGCAGGCCGCCGGTGATGGGCGTCGCTTCCCGCAGCCGGACCTGGACGCTCATGCCCAGGGGCCACCGGGCGCCGGTCCGCTCGCCGACCAGGGCGTGCGCCCGGTCGTCGTGGACGAAATACTCGCCGCCCAGGCTCGAGACCGGCACCAGGCCGTCGGCGCCGGTCTCCTTCAGACGCACGAAGAGCCCGAAGCGGGTGACGCCGGTGATCTTGCCTTCGAACTCAGCGCCCACCCGGTCCGACAGGAAGGCGGCGACATAGCGGTCGGTGGCGTCGCGCTCCGCCGCCATGGCCCGCCGCTCGGCCCCGGTGATCTGCTCGGCCGTGCCCTTCATCTGGGCGATGTCGCGCTCGGAGAGGCCGTCCTTGCCAAGGTCAAGCGCGGTGACCAGCGCCCTGTGGACGATCAGGTCGGCGTAACGGCGGATCGGCGAGGTGAAGTGGGCGTACTTGGCGAGGTTCAGCCCATAGTGGCCGATGTTCTCGGTCGAATAGTGCGCCTGCATCTGGGTGCGCAGGACCACCTCGTTGACGATCTCGGCGTGCGGCGTGTCGTGCGTCTCTTCCAGCAGGCGGTTGAAGCGCTCGGTGCGCGGCGCCTCGCCCTTGGTCCAGGGCATGCCGAGGGTCGCCAGGAAGTCCACCAGCGCGAAGATCTTCTCCTGGCTGGGCGCGTCGTGGACCCGATAGATCAGCGGGATCTTCTTCTGCTCCAGGGTCTCGGCGGCGGCCACGTTCGCCTGGATCATGAACTCCTCGATCAGGCGGTGGGCCTCGAGGCTCGTCCGGGGCGTGATCGACACGACCTGGCCCTGTTCGTCGATGACGATCTTCCGCTCCAGGCTCTCGATGGCCAGCGGCGAGCGAGCGTCGCGGCCCTTCTTCAGCACGGCGTAGGCCGCCCAGAGGGGCTTCAGCACCGGCTCCAGCAGCGGGCCGGCCTTGTCGTCGGGCGCGCCGTCGATCGCCGCCTGCGCCTGTTCGTAAGACAGCTTCGCGGCCGAGCGCATCAGGCCGCGCACGAAGCGGTGCGAGCGCTTCCTGCCGTCAGCGCCGAACACCATCCGCACGGCCATCGTGGCGCGGTTCTCGCCCTCGCGCAGGCTGCACAGGCCGTTCGACAGCCGCTCGGGCAGCATGGGCTCGACGCGATCGGGGAAGTAGACGCTGTTGCCCTTGTCGCGCGCCTCGCGGTCGAGGGCCGAGCCGGGCGTCACATAGGCGGCGACGTCGGCGATGGCGACCCAGACGATCCAGCCGCCGGGGTTCTTCTCGTCCGTGTCCGGCTCCGCATAGACGGCGTCGTCGTGGTCGCGGGCGTCCGCCGGGTCGATGGTGATCAGCGGAACCTCGCGCAGGTCCTCGCGGCCCGCGAGCGTCGGCGGCTGGGCTTCTTCGGCCTCCGCCTCGGCGGCCTGGCTGAAGCCCGTGGGGATGCCGTGCGCGTGGATGGCGATCAGGGAGGCCGCGCGGGGCTCGTCCTCGCGGCCCACGACCTCCAGCAGCTTGCCGCGCTTGGGGCCATAGCGGCTGGCGGAGCCTTCGACCTGCGCCAGGACGAGGTCGCCGTCCCGCAGGTCGCCCGGCGCGGACAGCACAAGGGTGTCCTTCGAGCGGCGGTCGACCGGCTCGACGCGAACCTCGCGCCGCGCCTTCCGCACGACGCCCAGCACGCGGTGGGCGCTCTGGCCCAGGCGCTTGATGAGCCGGGCCTCGAAGTCGCCGCTCTCGAGCCGCACGAAGCGGACCAGCAGCCTGTCGCCGAGGCCGGGCGCGGGGCCGGAAACATCCCCGCCAGGCGCCAGCGGGACCAGCGGCGCGTCCTCGCCCTTGGCCAGCCTGACCAGGAGGTCGCCGTCGGGATCGCGTTCGGCGACGTTGACGACGCCGACCTCGGGAAGCGCGCCGGTCTCGGCGAAGCCCCGCCGACTGCGGCGGCTGAGCGTGCCGTCCTCTTCGAGTTCGGTCAGCATCATCCGCAGGGCGCGGCGGTCGCCGCCCTTCAGCCCGAACGCCCGCGCCATGGCGGCCTTGTCGGTCTCGCCGTGCTCGCGGATGTAGTTCAGGAGCGTCTCGCGATCCGGCAGACCCTGGGGGATGCGGACGGGTTTGGGCTTGTGCGGTCGGGCCATGGCGGGTGCTTAGCACAACGCCATGGCGCAGGCCCGGCTCCCGATCAGGCTTCGGCCTTGGCCTTCTTCTTGGCCGGCGACTTCTTCGCGGCGGCCGCCTTGCCGCGGGCGGGTTTCTTCTTGCCGCCGCCCTTGGCCTCGCGTTCGGCGAGCAGCTTCAACGCCTCGTCCATAGTCAGGGCCGCGGGATCGGCGCCCTTCGGCACCGTCGCGTTGGTGGAGCCGTGCTTCACGTAGGGCCCGTAGCGGCCGGCCAGAACGCGGACGGGCTGCCCGTCGGCGGGGTGGGCGCCCAGGTCCTTGAGGGGCGCCTGTTCGGCTCCGCCCCGCTTGCCGCCCGCCCGCTTGGTGGCGATCAGGTCGACGGCGCGGTTGAGGCCCACGTCGAACACCTCCTCCACGTTGGGCAGATTGGCGTAGGTGCCGTTGTGCTGGACGAAGGGCCCGTAGCGGCCGATGCCCGCCAGGATCGGCTGGCCGTCCTCAGGATGCAGGCCGACCTCGCGCGGCAGGCGCAGCAGCCGCAGCGCTTTCTCCAGGTCCATGTCGCCCACGCTCCAGCCCTTGGGCAGGCTGGACCGCTTGGGCTTCTCGCCTTCGCCGAGCTGGACGTAGGGCCCGAAGCGGCCGGCCTTCAGCCAGACGGTCTCGCCGGTGGCGGGGTCCTGGCCGAGGTCCCGGTCGCCGCCCGTTTCAGCGCCTTCCGCGTCCGGGGGACCGAACGGGCGGGTGAAGCGGCATTCCGGATAGTTCGAGCAGCCGACGAAGGCCCCGGTGCGGCTGGGCTTCAGGCTGAGCCGGCCGCTGCCGCAGCGCGGGCAGGTGCGGGGATCCGAGCCGTCGGGCGTCGGCGGGAACAGGGTGGACGACAGGCTTTCGTCCAGGGCGTCGATCACCTCGCGGGTGCCGATCTGGCCCAGCTCGCCCACCTTGGCGTTGAAGTCCGCCCAGAAGTTCTTGAGCAGCACCTTCCAGTCGAGGTCGCCGGCCGACACCTGGTCGAGCTGGTCCTCCAGGTCGGCGGTGAAATCGTACTCGACGTACTTCTTGAAGAACTCCTCGAGGAAGATGGTGACGATCCGGCCCTGGTCCTCGGGCACGAACCGCTGCTTCTCCATCCGCACGTATGAGCGGTCGCGCAGGCGCTCCAGGATCGAGGCGTAGGTCGAGGGCCGGCCGATGCCGAGCTCCTCCATCTTCTTCACCAGGCTGGCTTCGGAATAGCGGGGCGGCGGCTCGGTGAAGTGCTGGTCGGCCTTGGCCGAGCGGACGGTCGCCTGGGAGCCCTCGGTCACCTGGGGCAGGCGGCCGCCTTCCTCGTCCTCGGGATCGTCCTGGCCTTCCTCGTAGACGGCGAGGTAGCCGGGGAAGGTCACCACCTGGCCGGTGGCGCGCAGGCCCGTCTGGCCGTCGGCGCTGTCGAGATCGATGGTGGTCTTCTCGACGCGGGCGCTCTCCATCTGCGAGGCGATCATCCGCTTCCAGATCAGCTCGTAGAGCCGTCCCAGGTCCCCCTCCAGGCGCAGCCGGCCCGGGTTGCGGGCGAGGCTCGTCGGACGGATCGCCTCGTGGGCCTCCTGGGCGTTCTTGGCCTTGGTGGAATAGAGGCGCGGCTTCTCCGGCACGTACTCCTTGCCGTAGAGCCCGCCGATGACCGAGCGGGCCTCGTCCAGAGCCTCGGGCGCGGTCTGCACGCCGTCGGTTCGCATGTAGGTGATGAGGCCCACCGTCTCGCCGCCGATGTCGACGCCCTCGTACAGCTTCTGGGCCGTCTGCATGGTGCGCTGGGCCGAGAAGCCGAGCTTGCGGGCGGCTTCCTGCTGCAGGGTGGAGGTGGTGAAGGGCGGCGGCGGCGAGCGCCGGCCGGGCTTGCGCTCGACGGCGGCGATCTTGAACGTCGCGGCCTTGACCGCATCGCGCGCTGCGAACGCCGAGGTCTCGTTGCCGAGGTCGAACTTCGAGAGCCGCTTGCCCTCGTGCTTCACCAGTCGGGCGGTGAAGGGATCGCCGCCGGCGGCCACGTCGGCTTCGACGGTCCAGTATTCCTGGGTCTTGAAGCGCTCGATTTCGAGCTCGCGGTCGACGATCAGGCGCAGCGCCACCGACTGCACGCGGCCGGCCGACTTCGCGCCCGGCAGCTTGCGCCACAGCACCGGCGAGAGGGTGAAGCCCACCAGATAGTCCAGGGCGCGGCGGGCGAGGTAGGCCTCGACCAGCTCCATGTCGAGCTCGCGCGGGTTGGCCATGGCCTCGGTGACGGCCGACTTGGTGATGGCGTTGAACACCACCCGCTGGACCTTGGCGTCCTTCAGCGCGCGCTTCTTCTGCAGCACCTCGAGCACGTGCCAGGAGATGGCCTCGCCCTCGCGATCCGGGTCGGTGGCCAGGATCACGCGATCGGCGCCCTTGGCGGCCTCCGCAATCTCGGACAGGCGCTTAGCCGCCTTCGAATCCACGTCCCACGACATGGCGAAGTCCTCGTCCGGGCGCACCGAACCGTCCTTCGCGGGCAGGTCGCGGACGTGGCCGTAGCTGGCCAGCACCTTGAAGTCGGACCCCAGGTACTTGTTGATGGTCTTGGCCTTGGCCGGGCTCTCGACGATGACGACGTTCATTATAGTGGGTCTGGTCCTCAGAAGCCGCGGAAGGTGGGGGCGGCCTGGACCCCCTGTCAACGGCCGGGATGACGCGGATTCCGCGAGCCCCTTAAGGGGCTCATCCGCTTGAGACCATGCCGCCGGGCAGCAGTTCGGCCCGGCCGGCCAGCGACAGTTCCACCAGGGCGGCGAAGACGGCGGGCGCCGGCGCGGCGGCGGCGCGCACCAGTTCGTCCCGGCTGACGGGGGTCGGCGACAGCAGGTCGGCCACCCTGCGGATCAGCGCCGGATAGGGGTCGATGGGCGCCGGGCGATAGGCGGGCCGGTCCGGTTCGCGCAGGTCACGCAGGCCCTCCAGCGCCCGTAGCACGTCGTCCACGCCTTCGCACAACGCCGCGCCCTGGCGGATCAGGTCGTTGGCGCCCTTGGCGCGGGGATCCAGCGGCGAGCCCGGAACGGCCAGGACCTCGCGGCCCTGTTCGGCGGCGAGTCTTGCGGTGATCAGCGAGCCGGAGCGCAGCTCGGCCTCCACCACCACCACGGCGCGGGAGAGGCCGGCGATGATCCGGTTGCGGCGGGGGAAGTCGCGGGCGACGGCGGTGCGGCCGGGTTCGTTCTCCGAGACCACGCAGCCCTCGACGATCAGGCGCTCGTACAGCGGCCGGTGCTCGGGCGGATAGACGTCGTCGATCCCGCCGCCGAGGACCGCGACCGTTCCGAAGGGCAGGGCGCCCTCGTGGGCGGCGCCGTCGATGCCTCGGGCCATGCCGGAGACAACCACGTGGCCCGTCCTGCCGAGGTCGGCGGCGAGGCCCCGAGCGAACCGCTGTCCGGCCGCCGACGCTACTCGCGCGCCGACAACGGCGACGCACGGCCGCGCCAGCAGCTCAGCCTTCCCACGGACCCACAGCAGCGGCGGCGGCGGATCAAGCGCCGCGAGCGGCAAGGGGAAGTCGGCTTCACAGGATGCGATCAGGCGCGCCCCGAGCGCTGCGCCCGCCTCCAGTTCCGCGTCAGCCTGGGCTTCGCTCGGGATGCTGAGCGGCTTGATCCGCCCGCCGCGGCGGGCGAGGTCGGGCAGGGCGGCCAGCGCCAGGGCCGGCTCGCCGAAGCGGCCGATGAGCTGGTCGAAGGTGACCGCGCCCACGTTCTCGGTGCGGGCGAGCCTCAGCCAGTCGCGGCGCTGGGCGTCGGTGAGGCTGCGGATCAAGCGCCCCTCGTCATTCGGCCGTCTTCTTCGACCCGCCGATGCGCGGCTCCTCGCCCTTGAGCAGGCGGCGGATGTTCGGCGCGTGGCGGACGTAGATCAGGATCGCCATGAAGAGGGCCATCAGCGCGATCGGCTCGGGCCGCTTCACCAGGAAGACGAAGGCCGGCGCGAGCGCCACCGCGACAAGCGCCGCCAGCGAGGAGATGCGGAAGACGGCGGCGACGACCAGCCACGTCGCGCCCGCGAACACGCCGACGGGCCAGGCGGCGGCCAGCAGGGTGCCGAAGAAGGTCGCCACGCCCTTGCCGCCCTTGAAGCCCAGCCACACCGGGAACAGGTGGCCCAGGAAGGCGAAGGCGCCGGCGAGACCGGTGAGCGTCGCCTGGACCTCGACGGAGGCTTCGCGGGTCGCCAGCCACGCCAGCAAGACGGCGACCGCGCCCTTGCCGCCGTCGCCCAGCAGAGTGAGCAGCGCCAGGTCCTTGCGGCCGGTGCGCAGGACGTTCGTCGCTCCGATATTCCCCGAGCCGATCGAGCGCAGGTCGCCGGCGCCGCCCAGCTTGGTGGCGATCACCCCGAACGGGATCGACCCTAGCAGATAGCCGCCGATGACGGCCGCCGCGGTGAGGACAGGATTCAGAGACTCGAACATTCGGCGCTCCCCCAGTGCAGGACGGGAGTCCTAGCGGCCGGGCGCGCGAAGTCTAGGACAGCAAGCGTCGCAATGGAAACGAAAAGAGAACATCGCATCCAAGCCACTGTCGATCGAGCGGCCCTTGCCTCGCCGCACCTGAAGCGCAAGCTCGGTCGACGCGAAAGGGAGGCCGCTATGGACGACGCGAAGGCCTACGACATCGAGACCAGCATCCTCTTCGACCAGGGCCAGCATATCGACGTCGCCGCCGTGGCGGCCGCGCAGACGCCGTGGTGGAACCGGACCCTGACGGCGGTGAACGACTCCGTGGTGCGCCTGGGGGTGCTGGACGGCGACTTCCACTGGCACAAGCATGAGAACGAGGACGAGTTCTTCTACGTGGTGGAGGGGCAGCTCGACATCGAGCTCGAGGACGGCCGCACGGTAGTGCTGAAGCCGGGGCAGGCGCTGACCGTGCCGAAGGGCGTGATGCACTTCCCGAAGGCCCGCGGGCGCACGGTGATCCTGATGGTCGAGACGGCCAGCGTCGTGCCGACCGGCAACTAGACGGAGTAGACCGTGCGGCCGTCCACCACCGTCCGCAGCACCTTGCCCTGCAGGCGGCGGCCGTCGAAGGGCGAGTTCTTGGACTTCGACGTCAGCTTGTCGGCGTCGATCAGCACCGGGGCGTTCACGTCGCAGAGCACGAGGTCGGCCGGCGCGCCCTTGGCGATGCGGCCGCCGGGCAGGCCCAGCAGCTCGGCCGGAGCGGACGTGACGGTGCGGATCAGGTCGATCAAGCCGATCCGCTCGTCGTGGTGGAAGGCGAGAAGGGCGGCCAGCAGGGTCTCGAGGCCCACCGCGCCGGGCGCCGCCTCGTCGTAGGGCAGGCGCTTGTCCTCGGCCGGCGCGGGCGCATGGGCCGAGACGATCACCTTGATGAGCCCCGAGGCCACGGCGTCGACGACAGCCTGCCGGTCGTCCTCGCTGCGCAGCGGCGGGTCCAGCTTGCAGAAGGTGCGGTAGTCGCCGATGTCGAGTTCGTTGAACGACAGGTGGTTGATCGAGGTGGTGGCGGTGGCGTTCACGCCGCGCTTCACCGCCCGCTCGAAGCTCTCCAGCGCCGCCGCCGTGGTGAGCTGGTCGACGATCAGCGTGGCGCCGGTCACCTCGGCCAGCGCCAGGTCGCGCTCCAGCATGATCTTCTCGGCGATCGCCGGCACGTTCGGCAGGCCCATGCGGGCGGCGAACTCGCCGGAGGTTGCGGCGGCGCCTGCTGATAACCAGGGATCGGCCGGCCGGTGCGCCACCGGCGTGTCGAACGCCTTGGCGTAGCTCAGCACCCGCTGGAAGACCTTGGAGTTGGCGATCGGTCGGTCGGCGTCGGTCACATAGAGGCAGCCCGCCTCGCGCATCAGGCCGATCTCGGCCATCCGCTCACCCTGCGCGCCCTTGGTGGCGGCGCCGGCCGGATACACGTTGACCAGCTCGATGTCCCGCGCCCGGCGCAGGATGAAGTCCACCACCGAGGGCTCGTCGACCACGGGTGAGGTGTCGGGCTGGACGACGATGGTGGTGACGCCGCCGGCCGCCGCCGCGCGGCCCGCCGACTTCAGCGTCTCCTTGGTCTCGAAACCCGGTTCGCCGGTCTTCACCCGGATGTCGATGAGGCCGGGGATCAGCAGCTTGCCGCCGCCGTCGACGACTTCGACGTCACTTGAGAGGGCGCCAAGGCTTCCGCCCTGCGCGACGTCGGCGATCACGCCCTCGGTCAGCACCACGGCGCCGGGGCCGTCGTAGCCCGAGGCGGGGTCCACCAGCCGGACGTTGGTGAAGGCGAGGGGACGGCCGGCGCTCATCGGTCGTTCTCCAGCCGCGCCGAGAGCGAGGTCAGCACCGCCATGCGAGCGGCCACGCCCATCTCCACCTGGTCCTGGATCAGGCTCACCGACAGGTCGTCGGCGACGTCGGAGTCGATCTCGACGCCGCGGTTCATCGGGCCCGGGTGCATGACGCGCACATTGTCGGCCGCGAAGGCCAGCTTCTCGCGGTCCAGGCCGTAGAAGCGGAAGTACTCCCGCTGGGACGGCGCCATCACGCCGTCCATCCGCTCGAGCTGGAGGCGCAGCATCATCACCACGTCGCAGCCCGCGACGCCCTTGCGCATGTCGTGGAAGACTTCGACGTTCCAGCGGTGCGCGGCCGACGGGATCAGGGTCGGCGGGCCCACCAGCCGGACATGCGCGCCCAGCATCTGCAGCATGGCGATGTTCGACCGGGCGACGCGGCTGTGCAGGACGTCGCCGCAGATGGCCACCTTCAGCCCCGCGATGCGGCCGAAGGCGCGCCGCATGGAGAGCGCATCCAGCAGCGCCTGGGTCGGGTGCTCGTGCTGGCCGTCGCCGGCGTTGATCACCGAACAGCCGACCTTCTGGGACAGGAGGGAGGCCGCGCCGGATGACGAGTGGCGGATCACCAGCAGGTCGGGCTGCATCGCGTTCAGCGTCACCGCCGTGTCGATCAGGGTCTCGCCCTTGGCGATCGACGACGAGCGGGGGCTCATGTTGACGACGTCCGCGCCCAGCCGCTTGCCCGCCAGCTCGAAGGAGGACTGCGTCCGCGTCGAGTTCTCGAAGAACAGGTTCATCAGCGTCCGACCCTTCAGCAGGTCGAGCTTCTTCGAGGTCTGGCGATTGAGGCTGACGAAACCGTCGGCGAGGTCGAGGAGGTTGGCGACCTCCACCTCGTTCAGATCCGTGGCCGACAGGAAATGGCGTTGGGGGAAGGCGAAGGTCCGTTGCAGGACCTCGTTCAATCCGGGGGGCGCGCCGCTCATTAAAGCGCCCTCTTATTGGGCTTTCCGACCCGAGGGAAGGGCGCCATGCAGGGGGCGGGCGTCAAACCTGGGGGAAACCGTGACGATCAATCTCTACAGCTTCGTCGGCATGTACGACCGGACGCTGGGCACGCTGTCGCACCTGCTGAACAAGGGCGCCGAACACGCCAAGGCGACAGGCGCGTCCGAGGCGCAGATGCTGGACTGGCGGCTGATCGATGACATGCAGCCGCTGAGCTTCCAGGCGATGGTGGTGATCAACTTCACCCGCGCCTACCTGGCCCGTGCCATCGGGTCGGACGTTCCCGCGGAAGTGACCATGGATATGGATGTGGCGGGCTTCCAGGCGGCGATCGCCGACGCCAAGGCCTACCTCGCCGCACTGACGCCCGAGCAGTTCGCCGGCCGCGACGACGTTCCGCTCACGATCACCATCGGCAACGGGATGGAGCTGACCTTCCCGGCTGGCCAGTGGGTCAGCGTGTTCGCGACCACGAACATCTACTTCCACCTGTCCACCGCCTATGGGATCCTGCGGGCCAAGGGCGTGCAGATCGGCAAGCCGGATCTCTTCGCCGGCGGGCTCTAGGCGTTCCTCAGCCGGTCCAGAGCGCCTTGGAGGATCCAGGCGGCGGCCATCTTGTCGACCACGTCGGCGCGACGGGCGCGGGTCATGTCGGCCTCGCCGACGAGCATACGGTTCACCGCCATCGTCGACATCCGCTCGTCCCAGAAGGCGATGGTCAGATCGGGCCGCAGCCGCAGCAGGTTGCGGGCGAAGGCGCGATTGGATTGGCAGCGCACGCCCTCCGTGCCGTCCATGTTCACCGGCAGGCCGATGACGATCCCGCCCGCGTGGCGGCTCTCCATCAGCTTGAAGAGCGCATTGGCGTCGTCGGTGAACTTGGTCTTGCGGATCAGCTCCAGCGGGCTCGCCACCATGCGGGTCGCGTCCGAGACGGCGACGCCGATGGTCTTTTCGCCCAGGTCCAGGCCCACGAGCGGCGTGTTCTTCGGCGCGGTTGCGGGCAGTTCCAGGAGATCGATGACGGCCATCGGGCCGTCATAGCTTGCAAAATGCCGCGCCGCACGGCTAACCCACGCCTCTGAGTTCAAGGAGGGCCCCATGGCCATCGACGCCGCGACCGTACGCAAGGTCGCGAGGCTCGCGCGGATCGCCGAGCCGGAAGACCGACTGGAGCCGCTGGCCAAGGAGCTGTCCGGCATCCTGAACTGGATCGAGCAGCTCAACGAGGTCGACGTCGAGGGCGTCGAGCCGATGACCACGTCCGTGGAGACCGCGCTGCCGATGCGCGACGATGTCGTCACCGACGGCGGCGATCCGGCCAAGGTGCTGGCCAACGCGCCCAAGGCGAACAAGAACTTCTTCGTCGTGCCGAAGGTGGTCGAGTAATGGCCGAGCTCACCTCGCTGACGCTGAAGGCCGCCCTGGATGGGCTGGCGTCGAAGTCGTTTTCCGCCGTGGAGCTGACGCAGGCGCACGTCGAGGCCGTCGAGGCCGCCCGCGCGCTCAACGCCTATGTGGTCGAGACGCCCGAGAAGGCGCTCGAGATGGCCCGCGCCTCGGACGCGCGCCGCGCCCGCGGCGAAGCCGGACGCCTGGAGGGCGCGCCGCTCGGCATCAAGGACCTGTTCTGCACCGAAGGCGTCGAGTCGACCGCCGCCTCGAAGATCCTGCGGGGCTTCAAGCCGACGTATGAGTCCACCGTAAGCGCCAATCTGTGGCGCGACGGGGCGGTCATGCTGGGCAAGCTCAACATGGACGAGTTCGCTATGGGCTCGTCCAACGAAACCTCGGCCTGGGGCCCCGTGGCCAATCCCTGGCGGGCGGAGGGCGGCAACGCCAACCTGACACCCGGCGGCTCCTCGGGCGGCTCGGCGTCCGCCGTGGCTGCGGAGCTCTGCCTGGGCGCGACGGCCACCGACACCGGCGGCTCGATCCGCCAGCCGGCGGCGTTCACGGGCACCGTCGGCATCAAGCCGACCTACGGCCGCTGCTCGCGCTGGGGCATCGTGGCTTTCGCTTCGTCGCTCGACCAGGCCGGCCCGATGGCGCGGACCGTCGAGGACACGGCGATCCTGCTCACCTCCATGGCCGGCCACGACCCGAAGGACTCCACGAGCCTTCCGGTGGAAACGCCGGATTTCGCCAGCTTCTGCGGCAAGTCGGTGAAGGGTCTGCGGGTCGGCATCCCGAAGGAATATCGCGTCGACGGCATGCCGGCCGAGATCGAGAAGCTGTGGGAGCAGGGCATCGCCTGGCTGAAGGAGGCCGGCTGCGAGATCGTCGAGGTCAGCCTGCCGCACACGAAGTACGCCCTGCCGGCGTACTACATCATCGCCCCGGCGGAAGCGTCCTCGAACCTCGCCCGCTACGATGGGATGCGCTACGGCCTGCGGGTCGAGGGCGGCAACCTCACCGAGACCTATGAGAAGAGCCGGGCTGAGGGCTTCGGCGACGAGGTGAAGCGCCGGATCCTGATCGGCACCTATGTGCTGTCGGCCGGCTACTACGACGCCTACTACTTGAAGGCCCTGAAGGTCCGCCGGCGCATCGCCGACGACTTCGATCAGGCCTGGCAGAAGGTGGACGCGCTGTTGACGCCGACCGCGCCGTCCGCGGCCTTCGCCCTGGGCGAGAAGTCGGACGATCCGGTGGCGATGTACCTGAATGACATCTTCACGGTGACGGTGAACCTTGCCGGCCTGCCGGGGATGAGCGTTCCGGCCGGCGTCGACGCGGCCGGCCTGCCGCTGGGGCTGCAGCTCATCGGCCGCAACCTGGACGAGGGCACGCTGTTCTCGCTGGGCTCGGCCATCGAGAAGGCCGCAGACTTCAGGGCCAAGCCCAAGAAGTGGTGGTGACCTGAAAACAGAAACGCCCGCCGGACCGGCGGGCGTTTCGCTTTCAGGACCTGCCTTAGCTGATCTTGTCGAACTCGGCCTGGATTTCCTTGAGCTTGGCGTCGTCGATGGCGCCTTGGCTCATCGGGGCCACCTGGGCCAGGGTCATCGTGCCGATCTGGTCGTAATAGGCGGTGATGGCCGGAAGAGCCTTTTCGAGCGCCGCCTTGGCCTTCTCGTTCTTCACGATCTCGGCGATGGTGGTCGTCTCCACCGACAGCTTGCCCGCGGCGGCCGGAGCGGCGGCGGCGTGGTCGGCGTGATTGTGCTCCTGGGCGAGCGCGGGGCCCGCGACGAGCGCCGCGGCGACGGCGGCGAGAGCGATGGTCTTCATTTGGGTGGTCTTTCCCCCGGGAGGTTTCTCTGGACGCTGTATAGCGTCGCCCTAGCTTGAGGCCATTTCGTGACGTTTGCGCAAGGGGGAACGTGATCGCGCTTCACCTCGCGCGCGAGCGGCAGTAGGGAAGCGGCCATGAGCGAAACCGCCAACATCAAGCAGATCCAGGGCCGCACGGGCCCGTGGGAACTCGTCCTCGGCCTCGAGATCCACGCTCAGGTGTCTTCGAACGCCAAGCTGTTCTCGGGGGCCGCCGTGGGCTTCGGCGCGGGGCCGAACGAACAGGTGAGCCTGGTGGACGCAGCCATGCCCGGCATGCTGCCGGTGATCAACCGTCACTGCGTCGAACAAGCGGTCAAGGCGGGCCTCGGCCTGAAGGCGCAGATCAACCTGAAGAGCCGCTTCGCCCGGAAGAACTACTTCTATCCGGACCTGCCGCAGGGCTACCAGATCAGCCAGTTCGACCAGCCGATCGTGGGCGAGGGCGAGGTGCTCGTCGAGCGCGACGACGGCTCCACCTTCGCGGTGCGCATCGAGCGGCTGCACCTGGAGCAGGACGCCGGCAAGAGCCTGCACGACCAGGACCCTAACTTCACCTACGTCGACCTGAACCGCGCCGGCACGGCCCTGATGGAGATCGTGTCGCGACCCGACATGCGCTCGTCGGACGAGGCCGCGGCCTACGTGAAGAAGGTGCGCACCATCCTGATCTACCTGGGCGCCTGCGACGGCGACATGGAGAAGGGCAACCTGCGCGCCGACGTGAACGTCTCGGTCTGCCGCCCGGGCGCCTACGAGAAGTACCGCGAGACCGGCGACTTCAGCCATCTCGGCACCCGTTGCGAGATCAAGAACGTCAACTCGTTCCGCTTCATGCAGCAGGCGATCGAGTACGAGGCCCGCCGCCAGATCGAGATCATCGAGGAGGGCGGCGCGGTCGACCAGGAGACCCGGCTCTTCGATCCGAACAAGGGCGAGACCCGGTCGCTGCGCTCCAAGGAAGAGGCCCACGACTATCGCTACTTCCCCGACCCCGACCTGATGCCTCTGGTGCTGGATCCGGCGTGGGTGAAGGAGATCGAGGCGAAGCTTCCGGAACTCCCCGACGCCAAGAAGGCGCGCTTCCAGTCGCAATACGGCCTGTCGGCCTATGACGCCGGGGTCCTGATCGCCGAACAGGCCAAGGCCGACTTCTACGAGGCCGCCGCCAAGGGCCGCGACGCCAAGCTGGTCGCCAACTGGGTGACCAACGACCTGGCCGCGCGGCTGACCGCCGCGGGGCAGGACATCGCCGACAGCCCGATCTCGCCTTCGGCCATCGCCGAACTGGTGCAGCTCATCGAAGAGGGCGTGATCTCGTCCAAGATCGCCAAGGACGTCTTCGAACGGATGTGGGCCGGCGAGGGCTCGGCGTCGGAGATCGTCGAGAAGCAGGGCCTGAAGCAGGTCTCCGACACCGGCGCGCTGGAGAAGATCATCGACGACCTGATCGCCGCCAACCCTGACCAGGCCGCGGCCGTGAAGGACAAGCCCCAGGCCATCGGCTGGTTCGTGGGCCAGGTGATGAAGGCCACCCAGGGCAAGGCGAACCCAGGCGTGATCAACGGGCTGCTGAAGGCGAAGCTGGGGCTCTAGCCCCGGCTAATCCGGGATGACGTCGAAGATCCGGCCTTCACGGTCGGTGAGGACGAAGGCGTCGCCCATTCGCCTCCAGGCGTAGCCCGCGGGCGGCGGCCGCAGCCGATAGCGTGGATAGTCGGCGACCGGCGGACCGCGATATTCGGGCGGCAGGCGGCCGCCCGGTCGCGGCGCGTAGAAGCGGCCCGGCGGGCTATCGTCGTCCCGGCGCTCGTAACCGCGCCGTTCATAGCCGCGGCCTTCGTAGTTTCGACGCTCGTAGCCCCGGCCTTCCGGCGGGCCGCGACGCTCATAGCCCCGCTGGGCCTCGGCGCGGCCACGCCCCTGGCCATGACCGCCGCCCCGCCCCTGACCGTCCTTGGCGAACGCCAGATCGGCCGCAAAAGGCGAGGCTGCGACCGCCACGACGGCGGTGATAGCGAGGGTCAGGCGTTTGATCACGCCGGTGAGTCTCCGAGGTTTCTGCGATGTACGCCTTAACATGCTCGGGCGGTCGTGAACTGAGGCTGAACGCCGGTTCCAGCCCAACGCCGCCGACCGTCTAAAGCTCCGCTGCGGCGCCTTGCCACGGGCAAGGGCGAGGAGGTTCGCCGCCGGGCCGCCGTCAACGCCTCGTCGACGGAGGCCGAGGCGGCGCGCGGGCAACGCGGCCCTTAGTCCGAGACCCGCCAGTTGAAGCGGCGAATTCTAGCCGCTGATCTTGGATGAAGGCCGCACAACAGCCCGTTTAACCATGTGTTCAGCTTAACCTTGGTTTCCTCGCAGTCGTAAGCCGGAAGAGGGTTCGAAAACCGGACCCGCCGGCCGACAGGGACTAGGATCATGCTGGCGACCATGGAGATGAAGGGCGAAGGCCTGCCGCTCCCGAAGCCGGACGCGTCGGGCGACGAGCTGTTCCGCCTGGGCCTGCTGTACTCCACGGGCCAGGGCGGCGCGCCGCTGGACTACGTGTCGGCGCACATGCTGTTCAACCTCGCGGCGATGCGCGGCTCGATCGAAGCGAAGATCTACCGCAAGGAGCTCGCCGACGAGATGGCCTCCGACGAGGTCGCGGAGGCCCAGCGCCAGGCCCGCGAGTGGCTGGCCCAGGGCTAGGGCCCGCGTAAGCGGCGCAAGGTCAATTTGCTCTGCCAGACCCGCTAGGCAGAGCGACCTGCGTCCGCTAATAACCGCCCTCCGCGGGCGGTCTGCCGCCCGGCGTGCTGGTGACGTGGCCGAGTGGCTGAAGGCAACGGTTTGCTAAATCGTCATACGTGAAAGCGTATCGAGGGTTCGAATCCCTCCGTCACCGCCATCTCCTTCGCGCTCCGGGCGTCGCGGACACACTCCCCAACTTCCTCCGTCCACGCCGCAAGCGCCGCCTTGGCGCGACTCCGATGCGCCCATAGGCTGCCGATCAGGATTGCCGCACGGCGAAGCTGAGCCGTAGGCGCTGGGGAGATTCCATGATGTCGAAGATGCGTTCCGGCCTGCTGTGCGCCTCGGCGCTGGTCGGCATGATGTCGTTTGCGGCTCCGGCCGCGGCCCAGGACAGCGAAGTGGGCGAGGTGATCGTCACCGGCAGCCGCATCGCCCGCCAGGACTACGTATCGGAAAGCCCTGTGGTCACCCTGGGCCAGGAACAGATCGCCGCGACCGGCTCGGTGAACATCGAGACCAGCCTCAATCAGCTTCCGCAGTTCACGCCGTCGAACGGCGCGGGCACAAACACCACCAATTTCGTGGGCACCCCCGGGCAGGCCTACGCCAACCTGCGCGGGCTCGGTCCGACGCGCACCCTGGTGCTGGTCGACGGCCGCCGCGTGGTGGCCGGCAACCCGAACGCCGTGGTCGACCTCAACACCATACCGACGGCCCTGGTGGAGAGCGTCGAGACCATCACCGGGGGCGCCTCGGCCGTCTACGGCTCGGACGCCATCGCCGGCGTGGTCAACTTCAAGCTGCGGCGGAACCTCGAAGGCGGTCTCGTCGACATCCAGTACGGCCAGACGGGCGAGGAGGACGCCGCCCAGACCAGCATCTCGCTGGCCTACGGCTTCGACCTGGGCGGCCGCGGCAATCTCAGCCTGGCGGCCGGGTACGACAAGCGCGACGGGCTCACCGCCGCCGAGCGGCGCTGGTCGCGGGTGGGCTACACGGTGCTGACCACTGGTCTGACGCCGTCGGGCGCGGCGACCATCCTCGAAGGACGCTTCGATCCGGCCTCAAACGCGGGCGGAGCGGCGAACCTGCCCAGCCAGGCCGCGCTGGATGCGGTGTTCGCCCAGTACGGCGTCGCCCCGGGCATCGCCCGCAACTCGAACATCGGCTTCAACGCCGACGGCACGCTGTTCACCGCCTCCCCCGTGCGGAACTTCCGCGGCGACACCTCCGACCCCGGCTTCTCCGCCGCAAGCTACACCTTCAATTCGGCGGACTACCGATACCTATTCCTGCCGCTGGAGCGGATCTCGCTCTTCGCCAACGGCCGCTACGACCTGACCGACCGCATCGAGGCCTACGGCACGGCGAGCTACGTCACCTACGATGTGTCGCGCCAACTCGGCCCGGCCTCGGCCTCCGACGGCGCCTTCCCGGGCCCGGACATCGTCGTGCCCGTCACGAACCCCTTCATCCCGCAGGACCTGCGCACGCTGCTGGCGTCCCGCGCCAATCCCACCGCCGAGTTCTATCCCCGCCGGGCCTTCAGCGAGGTGGGCGGCCGTCTGTCGGAGAACACCTACGAGACCCTGCAACTCGTCGGCGGGCTCCGCGGCGACCTCGGGTTCAACGACTGGAAGTGGGACGTCTACGCCAGCTACGGCCGGATGGACCACACCGAGGACCAGCACGGCAACGTCAGCCGGGCGGCCATGCGCCAGCTCACCTTCGCTCCGGACGGCGGCGTGGCCATCTGCGGCGGCTTCGACATCTTTGGGGCAGGGCAGGTGAGCCCGGGCTGCGCGGCCTACATCGCCCGCGAGGTGAAGAACGACACCGAGATCCAGCAGCAGGTCTATGAGGCCAATCTCACCGGCACGCTGTTCGCGCTTCCGACCGGCGACCTGAAGTTCGCCGCCGGCGCCCAGTACCGGAAGGACGAGTTCGATTACCAGCCCGACCTGCTGCTGCAGGGCCCAGACATCGTGGGCTTCAACCCGGCCGTGCCGGTGAAGGGCGAGATCACGTCCAAGGAGCTCTATGGCGAGCTGCTGGTCCCGCTGCTTGCGCAAGACTGGGGCGTCGGCGAGCTGGAGGTGACGCTCGGCGGGCGGATGGCCGACTACAACACCGTCGGTACGACCTATGCTTACAAGGTCGACGGGACCTACAAGCCGTTCGCCGGCCTGCTGCTGCGCGGCGGCTACCAGCGAGCGGTCCGCGCGCCGAACATCGCCGAGCTGTTCTCGCCGCAGTCGCTGGGCTTCGCAGGCATCGGCACGCCGGGCGCGACCACGACGGCGGGCGACCCCTGTGACGTGCGGTCGTCGTTCCGCGCCGCCGGCAACCCGAACGCCGCCGCCATCCAGGCGCTGTGCCTGGCCCAGGGCGTGCCGTCGGCGATCATCGGCAGCTACAACCAGCCTTCGACCCAGGCCGAGATCCTGACCGGCGGCAATCCGGACCTGAAGGAGGAGACCTCCGACAGCTATACGGCCGGTCTCGTCTGGTCGCCGTCCGTGGACCAGCCGTTCTTCCGCCGCTTCCAGGTGGCGGTGGACTGGTACCGCATCAACCTCGACGATGTGGTGGGCACCCTGACGGTGCAGAACATCCTCGGCTCGTGCTTCAACACCGATGGCGCGAACCCGACCTTCTCCAACGACAACTTCTACTGCCAGCTCTTCGACCGGCTGCGCACGTCGGGCGCGATCACCAACGTCCAGCTCAACCAGATCAACCTGGCGGCCTGGAAGACCGAGGGTGTGGACGTCCAGGTCGACTGGGGCATGGAGCTGGCCGACCTGGGCGCGCCGGAGGCGGCGGGGCGGTTCGACGTAAACCTCGTCATGTCGCACCTGACCTCGTTCAAGAAGCAGGCGCGTCCGGGCGCGCCGTTCCTGCAGAACGGGGGCACGATCGGCGGCGACCTGTCGGGCGGCGCCTATCCGGAGTTCAAGTGGGTGGCGTCGTTCAGCTGGAGCGCCGGTCCGGTGCGCACCACCCTGCGCTGGCGGCACATCGACTCGATGCTCGACTTCCGGAACGTGCCGGTCTTCTCGCCCACGGCGGTCAATCCGAAGGCCTACAACGCGTATGACCTCGTGGGCTGGTGGGACGTGGACGAGCGCGTGACCGTGCGCGCCGGCGTGAACAACCTGTTCGACAAGAACCCGCCGCTGTTCACCAGCTACTCGAACTCCAACACGGACCCCTCGACCTACGACGTGCTGGGCCGCCGCTGGTTCATCGGCGTGCGGGCCAAGTTCTAGGACTGCGGTGCGAGGTCGGTTCTGCGCCGACCTCGCCCGTAGGAACTCGAGCCGCTAGGCGGCGCGCTCCGACGCCGTCGCGCCTTCGTAGCGGAAGGCCGGGTCATCCAGGTCGATGAGCGGCAGCTCGTCCTTCTCGCGCCAGTAGTCCTGGCTGTGCTGCCACTCGGGCTTGTCGCCGCGCCTGGGCAACAGGTGCATGGACCGCATGAGGTAGCCCGGGTTGAAGTTCTCCGGGTCGATCCACGGCTTCAGCGGCATGTCCGCGTCCTCGGGGCGCAGCGCCACCGTGACCTTCCGAACGCCCTTGCGGTCCATGTGCTGCAGCAGGCGGCAGACGAAGTCCGCGACCAGGTCGGCGCGTAGCGTCCAGCTTGCCCGGAAGTATCCGAACACCCAGACGAGGTTCGGCACGCCGGTGAACATCATCCCGCGATAGGTGACCGTATCGGCGAAGTTCAGCGCGCGTCCATCGATGCTGAAGGCGATGTCGCCCAGGACGTTCAGGTTGAAGCCGGTGGCGGTGATGATCACGTCCGCCTCGAGCTCTTCGCCGGATTTCAGCAGGATGCCGTTCGGCGTGAAGCGGTCGATGTGGTCGGTCACCACCGAGGCCTTGCCGCGGTTCACGCACTGGAACAGGTCGCCGTCGGGCACGAAGGCGATCCGCTGGCGCCACGGACGATAGCTGGGCGTGAAGTGCTGGGCCGTCAGTTCGGGCCCGACGAAGGCGCTGACGCCCGCCAGCAGCTCCTGCTTGACCGCCTCGGGTTCGCCGAATGCGCGGCGGGTGAACTGGTCCTGATCGTGCAACAGCTTGCGGCGGACGATCTCGTGGATCCAGCTCTCGTCGATCTTGAGTTCGCGCAGGGTGTCGGCGAGTTCGTTGGCGTTGCGACCCGGGATGAAATAGGTCGGCGAGCGCTGCAGGAGAGTGACGTGCCCGCAGCTGTCGGCGATAGCCGGGACCAGGGTGGCGGCCGTCGCGCCGGACCCGATCACCACGACCTTCTTGTCCGCCAGCTCCAGGTCGTCCGGCCAGGTCTGCGGGTGGACGATGCGGCCCTTGAACTCGGCCATGCCGGGCCACTTCGGCGTATAGCCTTCCGACTGGCGATAGTAGCCCTGGCACATCCAGAGGAAGTTGCAGGTGAAGGCCAGCGCCTCGCCGGTGTCGAGCCGCTCGGCCTCGACCGTCCAGAGGTTGTCGCGGCTCGACCAGGCGGCGGCCGTGATGCGGTGACGATAGCGGATGTGCGGCGCGAGATCGTTCTCCTCGATCACCTCGCCCATGTAGCTGAGGATCTCTTCGGCGGAGGCGATCGGCGGGCCGACCCAGGGCTTGAACCGGTAGCCGAACGTGTAGAGGTCGCTGTCCGAGCGGATACCGGGGTACTTGTGGGTGAGCCACGTGCCGCCGAAGCTCTCCAGGGCCTCCAGGACCACGAAGGTCTTGTCCGGGCACTGCTTCGTCATGTGGTAGGCGCCGCCAACGCCCGAGATGCCGGCCCCGACGATCAGAACGTCGAAATGCTCGGCTCCGGCGGCGGCGCGTGTGGTTTTGGCGGGGTAGCTCATGGCGGGTCTCCTCCGACGATGGCCGCGTTCTGGCGTCGCGGCGCAGCTGCGGCCGGCAGGATCAGACGGCCGCGCATTCGGGGATTTGATCCACATCAAGCCTAAGTGATCAACGATAACTTTTGTCCGCCGCCGCGGGGCGCCCGGCGTTTTCGGCTGGTACGTGAACGCCGTTCAGATATCTTGCCCGCCGGTAGCTGGAGCAGGTGGAAGCGTAGATGCCTCTGGAACACTTCGACGTGGTGATCGTGGGCGCGGGTCTGTCGGGCGTGGGCGCGGGTTACCACCTGCAGTCCGAGGCGCCGGACCGCAGCTATGTCATCCTCGAGGGCCGCGACGCCATCGGCGGCACCTGGGACCTGTTCCGCTATCCAGGCATCCGCTCGGACAGCGACATGTACACCCTGGGCTATGCCTTCAAGCCATGGACCGAGGCCAAGGCCATCGCCGACGGCCCCTCGATCCTGAAGTATGTCCGCCAGACCGCCGCCGAGCATGGCATCGACCGCCACATCCGCTTCGGCCATCTGGTGAAGAAGGCCTCCTGGTCGACCGAGGACGCGCTGTGGACCGTCGAGGCGAACCACGGCGGCCAGACCGTGCGCTTCACCTGCAGCTTCCTGTTCCTGTGCGGCGGCTACTATTCGTACGAAGGCGGCTACACGCCCGAATACCCTGGCCGGGATCGCTTCAAGGGCGCCTTCGTCCACCCGCAGCAGTGGCCGGAAGGCCTGGACTACAAGGGTAAGAACGTCGTGGTCATCGGCTCGGGCGCCACCGCGGTGACCCTGGTGCCCGAAATGGCGAGCGACGCCGCTCACGTCACCATGCTGCAGCGTTCGCCGACCTACGTGGTCTCGCGTCCGGCCGAGGACAAGTTGGCCAACAGTCTTCGTAAGTGGCTGCCGGGCAAATTGGCGTACGACATCATCCGTTGGCGGAACGTACTGTTCGGCATGTATTTCTTCCGGATGGCCCGCGAGAAGCCCGCGGCTGTGAAGGCCCGCATCCTGAAGATGGTGCGCGAGGAGCTTGGCCCGGACTACGACGTGGAGACCCACTTCACGCCCACCTACAATCCCTGGGACCAGCGCCTCTGCCTCGTCCCGGACTCCGACATGTTCAAGATGATCAAGTCGGGCGCCGCCTCGGTGGTGACCGACCACATCGAGACGTTCACGGAAGACGGGATCCGGCTGAAGTCGGGCCAGGAGTTGAAGGCCGACGTCGTCGTCTCGGCCACGGGCCTGGTGCTGGAGGTCTGGAACGGCGTCGAGATCGTCGTAGACGGCCGCCGTGTGGATGCGTCCCAGACGCTTTCCTACAAGGGCATGATGTACGAGGGCGTGCCGAACATGGCCTCGGCCTTCGGTTACACGAACGCCTCATGGACGCTGAAGTGCGACCTGACGTGCGAGTACGTGAGCCGGGTGCTCAACCATATGAAGCGCACCGGCCTGCGACAGGCGACGCCCGTGAACGACGACCCGACCGTCAAGCACGAGCCGTGGCTGGATTTCTCGTCCGGCTATGTGCAGCGCGCCATGGCCCGCTTCCCCAAGCAGGGAAACAAGGCGCCGTGGAAGCTCTACCAGAACTACGCCATGGACCTGATGGCGCTGCGCTACGGCAAGCTGGAGGACGGCGTGCTGCGGTTCGGCAATCCGGCCTCGGACGTCCGCGAGCCCGGCAGGCTCGCGGCCTAGAGCCGCGCCGGCCGGTCGAGGTCAGTAGGCGAAGCAGTCCGCCAGCGGGCGCTCGGCAGTGGGCAGGGGCGCTTCCGCGCCGCCGGCGCCGCCGCGCGGCCAGCGCGAGGTGACGAAGTGCCCTTCATCCGGATCGGGACCAGGGCGCGCCTTCGGTCGGCTGAGCTGAACCTTCAGGCGGGTGAGGAGATCGTCCAGGCTCTCGTCCGAGCCCGTCAGATCGGGTCTGAAACTGCGCTCGTGCATAGCGGCGTTATACGCCGATCGATTCGCGGATTCCAGCGTCGGCTTTACTTTATTTTCGGTTAAGTCAACGAGCTTCGCTGTCGCGGCCACGTAGAATTGCGGGGATAAATCGGCCCTCCCGGTCCCTGTTGCGGTTGACCGGCGACCATCCACCCGGGATACGCGAGCCCTCCTCAACGGTTGGGGCACATGCCGAAGCCGAACGCCGACACCGACGCGATCCTCGCCGAGCCCGCCGACGGTCTGCCTACCCCACGCCGCTACTGGGCGATGCTGAGCATCTGGCTGGCCATCGGCATGGCGGTGCTGGATGGGGCCATCGCCAATGTGGCGCTGCCGACCATCGCCCGGGAGCTCGACGCGACGGCGGCGGCGTCCATCTGGATCGTCAATGCCTACCAGCTCGCGATCACCGTGACGCTGCTGCCGTTGGCGGCCCTCGGCGACAGGCTCGGCTATCGACGAGTCTATATCTGCGGCCTGATCGTCTTCACCGTCGGCTCCCTGGCCTGCGCGCTGTCGCACAGCCTGCCGCAGCTCACGGCGGCTCGGGTGCTGCAGGGCCTGGGGGCGGGCGCGGTGATGAGCATCAACGCCGCGCTCGTCCGCTTCACCTATCCGAAGCGGCTGCTCGGCCGCGGCATCGGCGGCAACGCGGTGGTGATCTCCATCGCCGCGGCGGTGGGCCCGACCATCGCGGCCGCCGTCCTGGCGCGCGCGTCCTGGGAGTGGCTGTTCGCCATCAGCGTCCCGGTGGGCCTGCTGGCCATCGCCGTCGGCTCCTGCGCGTTGCCGAAGACGGTGGGCTCGGGCCGGCCGTTCGACGTGCTATCGGCGGTGCTGAACGCCCTGGCCTTCGGCTTCCTGATCCTCGGCGCCGAGAGCCTCGCGCGCGAGGGCTTCGCCGCCGGCCTTTGGAAGCTGACGGTGGGCGTGGTGGCCGCCGTGCTTCTGGTGCGCCGGGAGCTTGCCCGCGAGGCGCCGCTCGTGCCGTTCGACCTCCTCCGGATCCCGATCTTCGGCCTCTCGATCGCCACCTCGGTCGCCAGCTTCGCGGCCCAGATGATGGCCTTCGTGGCGCTGCCCTTCGCGTTCCAGGCGGTCCTCGGCCGCTCCGCGGTGGAGACCGGCCTGCTGATGACCCCGTGGCCGCTTGCCGTGGGCGTCGCCGCCCCGATCGCCGGACGGCTGTCCGACCGCTACTCGGCCGGCGCCCTCGGGGGCATAGGCTTGGCGGTTTTCTCGGCAGGGCTCTTGCTGCTGGCCTTGCTGAAGCCGGACGCCTCGAACCTGGACATCGCGTGGCGAATGGCGGTCTGCGGCCTGGGCTTCGGCTGCTTCCAGTCGCCCAACAACCGGACCCTCGTCAGCGCCGCGCCGGTGCACCGCAGCGGAGCAGCGGGCGGCATGCTGGCCACGGCGCGCCTCCTCGGCCAGACGACGGGGGCGGTCACGACCGCGGTGTTCTTCCACGCGGCCGGCGCCCAATCGGCCACGGCGGCGCTCGGGGCGGCCTCGGCCGTGGCGCTGGCGGCGGCGGCGGTCAGCCTGACGCGGCGGCGGATCGAACGCCGGCCGCCGGAGGAAGGTGTCGCGGAGACGACGGGCTTCTAGCCGACGTTGCGATCCAGGCCTTCCCAGTAGGGCTTGCGCAGTTCGCGCCGGAGGACCTTGCCCGAGGGATTGCGGGGCAGGGCGTCGATGAAATCCACGCTCTTCGGCGCCTTGTAGCCGGCGATCCGCTGGCGCGCCCAGGCGATGATGTCGGCGGGGTCCGGCTCCTCGCCGGGCTTCTTCACGCAGACCGCCTTCACGGCCTCGCCCCATTTGTCGTCGGGGACGCCGATGACCGCGGCGTCCGCCACGCCCGGACATCCCAGGATCGCGTTCTCCACCTCGGCCGGATAGACGTTCTCGCCGCCCGACACGATCATGTCCTTCAACCGGTCGTGGACGAAGAAGAAGCCGTCGTCGTTCATGAAGCCGGCGTCGCCGGTGCGCAGCCAGCCGTCTGGCCGGATGGTCTCGGCTGTGGCCTCGGGCCGGTTCCAGTAGCCGGCCATGATGATGGGCCCGCGGATCTCGATCTCGCCGATCTCGCCGGCCGGCAGTTCCTCGCCGGCCTCGTTGGCGACGCGCACGCCCAGTTGCGGCCAGGAGTGGCCACAGCTTCGGAAGAGTTCGCCCCGGTGATCGGCCGGGGAAAGCGTCGTACCCGCGCCGCAGGTCTCGGTCATGCCGTAGAACTGGATGAAGCCGCAGCCGAAGCGGTCGGTGGCGGCCTTCAGCACCGCCTCGGATATCGGCGAAGCGCCATAGGAAACGGTCTTCATCGCGCTGAAGTCGGTGGCTTCGATCCCTGGCGTCTGCAGCAGGACGTTGATCATCACCGGGGCCAGGAAGGTGTGGTTCACCCGTGCGCGCTCGATCGTCTCCAGGACCCGCGGCGGATCGAAGTCGGCCATCAGGACGATGCGGCCGCCGGACGCGAGACCTGAGAAGCTGATGTTGGTCCCGGCCACATGGAACAGGGGCATCAGGATCAGCACCGTGTCGTCCGCGTCGTAGGCAAAGCCCGGAACCTCGTAGCGGAGCTGCAGGAACGCGGCGTAGTTGCCGTGCGTCAGCCGCACGCCCTTGGGCAGGCCGGTGGTGCCCGAGGTGTAGAGCTGAAGGATATCGTCTTCGTGCGTGGGGCGGACGAGATCGGGAGCGGGCGCGGCGTCGCGCAAGGTTTCGAAGCTGTCGAAGCCCGGGTGGACGCCGCCAACCGCGATGACGCGGATCGGCCGGTCGATCTGGGCGACGACCGCTTCGGCGCAGGCGAAGAATTCGGGGCTCACGAAGAAGACGTCTGCGCCGGAGTCGTCCAGGATGAACGCGATTTCGGGCGGCGCGAGACGGGAGTTGATGGGGGCCAGGCACGCGCGCGCCTTGGCTGCGCCGAAGAAGATCTCGTACCACGCCTCGGAGGCGCGCCCCAGCCAGCCGACGCGATCGCCGGGCTTCACGCGGGCGGCCTGCAGCAGGCCCGCGACCTGATCCGATCGCCGGTCCAACTCGGCGTAGGTGAGCGTGCGGCCTTCGAACTCCACGGCGACGTGGTCGCCGCGGTTGGCGGCATGGACCGGCGGGATGTCGGTCAGAAGCTTGATGGATTCCTGGCTCATGCCGCTCGCGTCTCTCCCCGAAGGCGTGCCGGCGCACGGCCGCCTGTTCTTGGTTCGAAGGCTAATAGACGCTGCCGGTCTCGCCAACGTGTCGCTGCGGAAACGACGTGCGGGAACAGCCATGCTTAGATGCGCGGCAGCGGGCGCGAAGACTCGCCGGAGGGACGAGACGATCATGAAGCGGATGAACAGACTGGCCGTGGCCTCGGCGGCCCTGCTCCTCGCGGCGGGCGGCTTCGGCCCGGCCGCTTCCCAGGTTCGTGCGCCGGCGCAGGCTCAAGCCGAGACCGCCTGGCCCGGACTGCCGCCCGGCGCGGTCGAGGAGATGATGACGTTGCGCGACGGCGTCCGGCTGGCCGCCAATGTTTACAAGCCGCAAGGCAAGGGGCCCTGGCCGGTGGTTCTCAGCCGCACGCCCTATCTGAAGGACGGCCGCGTCACCGAGCAGACGCCGAACCCCGGCGCGGCGCTCGCCAAGGCCGCCAAGCGCTACACGGACGCGGGCTACGTCTATGTGCTGCAGGACGTGCGTGGGAAGGGGCGGTCGGAGGGCTTCTATTCCGCCTTCGAGAACGACATCGAGGACGGCTACGACGCGGTGGAATGGGCGGCCGCCCAACCGTGGAGCAACGGCAAGGTCGGGATGACCGGCGGCTCGGCGCTCGGCATCACCGCCAACTCCGCCGCCATGGCCGCGCCGCCGCACCTGAAGGCGGCCTACGTGGTGGTCGCCCCAGCCGACCGCCTCTCGTACAGCTATCCGGGCGGCGTGCTGAAGGAGAAGGACACCCTCGGCTGGATGAAGCAACAGGGCGTCTCGGACGAGGTGCTGGACAAGATGCGCGCCCGCTCCGTGGACGACGTGAGCTGGAACCGCGTCGCGATGACGACAAACCGCAAGTACATCCAGATCCCAATCTACAACGTCGGGGGCTGGTACGACATCTTCAACGGCGGCAGCGTCGACAACTTCCAATGGCTGCAGAACCACGGCGCCCAGGGCGCACGCGGCAACCAGAAGCTGACCATGGGGCCCTTCGGCCACGGCCAGCTTTCCGGCGATCTGGAATACCCCGGCAGTGACCGGCTGGCCCTGGGCGGCGACCAGGAGATCCGCTGGTTCGACTATTGGCTGAAGGGGATCGACAACGGCGTCATGGACGAGCCGCCGGTCCAGTACTTCATGATGGCGAGCGCGAAGAAGGGCGCCTATTCCCCCAAGAACCGGATGCTCGCCTCGGCCAACTGGCCGCCGGCCAATCGCGAGGTCCGCTACTACCTGACGCCGGACAAGGGCCTGACGACCCGGGCGCCTGCGGTCGAGGAGGCGAAGGCGGCCTACAAGTTCGACCCGAACAGGCCCGTCCCCACCTTCGGCGGCGCCAACCTGACCTTCGAGCGCGGGCCCATGGACCAGCGCGCCGTGGGCCAGCGGCAGGACTACCTGCGCTTCCAGACGCCGCCGCTCGACAAGGACGTGGCCATCGCCGGCCCGGTCTCGATGGAGCTGTGGGCCGCCACCGACGGCCCCGACACCGATTTCATGGTCAAGCTGGTGGACGTCTACCCCGACGGCTACGAGGCCCTGGTGCTGGATGCGCCGATCCGCGCCCGCTACCGCAACGGGCGCATGCCGGACGACATCCGCATGATGACGCCCGGCGCGCCCGAGAAGCTGGTGGTGGACCTTTGGCCGACGGCCCTGACCTTCGAGAAAGGGCATCGCATCGCGGTCCACGTGACCTCGTCGAATTCGCCCCGCTTCGAGGTCAATCCCAACAACGGCGAACTGCCGGGCCTGGGCAGGAAGAAGCCCCGGGTGGCGACCAACACCATCTACATGGACGCCACGCGGCCCTCGGCCGTCGTGCTGCCGGTGATCTATCCCGCCGACCTGAAGTAGCTGTGGCGCGGCCGGCGCATCACCGTCGGCCGCGTGACCGCCGATAGTCCTCGTCGTACTGCCGGCTGCGCCCGCGGCGCCATTCCTCGTACTCCCGGTCGTGCCGGCGCAGCTGTTCGTCGCGCCAGCTCAGGTACTCGGCGTCGACGTGGGGATGGTAGGCGTAGTCGTGCGGCGCGCCGAAGTCCTCGTAGCCGGAGATGTCGCGGTTCAGCTCGAGATCGCCATAGGGGCCGCCCTCTGCGCGCCAGCGCTCCCGGCCTTCGTCGCGAGGCCCTCGGCGGTCGTCTTCTCCCCGACCGTACTCGCCGCGATCGGCGTCGTAGCCGGACCCGTAGTTCGTCCGGTCCTGGTCGTAGAGCGAACCGTAGCGGTCGCGCCGCCAGGGCTCGTGCTCGCCTTCACCGTGACCACCCCGAAACGCGCGCGGTTCGCCGCCGCCGCTCCAGGCGTTGCGATGGTCATTGCGGTCCGCCATTTCGGGTCTCCTTCGGCTTGGGCTCGTGGCGCTAACCGGCGGCGCCGCGGCGCTGTTCCGCATTGTCGCACCCGGCTTGCGCGCACCTCGCCGTTCCGCCACTTCGCGCCGGACGACTGGCGGAAAGACATCATGCGCAAGCCCGAGAAGGCCGCAGCCCTCGACAAGGACCTGAAGGCGATGTTCCGCGCGCTGCACGGTCGCGCTCTGCCGGACCGCATCCGCTGCGTGGTGGATCAGGTGTTCTCCGAGGAACAGGCGGAGCCGGCGAAGAAGAGCGCCTAGGCGCTGCCCGCCGCGGTCATGGTCTCGAGCGCCATGACGTCGGTCGCGTCCTCGGCATCCATGATCTTCAGCAGCCGGGCCCTGGCGCGGTTCACGCGGCTCTTGATGGTGCCGAGCGCACAGCCGCAGATCTCGGCGGCCTCCTCGTAGGAGAGGCCCGCCGCGCCGACCAGGATCAGCGCCTCGCGGTGTTCGTCGGGAAGCTGTTGCAGCGCCGCCTGCAGCGTGCGCATCGCCACGCTCCAATCCTGGGTCGGCGGCGACTTCAGCGTGCTCGCGTACTCGCCCTGCTCGTCGCGGACCTCGCGCCGGCGGCGCAGCACGTTCGTGTAGTAGGTGTTGCGCAGGATCGTGAACAGCCAGGCCCGCAGGTTCGTCCCGGGCTCGAACTTGTCGCGGTTCGTCCAGGCCTTGATGAGGGTGTCCTGCACGAGGTCATCGGCGTCGGAGCCGTTGTGGCTCAGCGACCACGCGAACGCCCGCAGCGCAGGGATCAGGCCCACGACCTCGTCGCGCCAACTGGACGTCGAATCCATTGCTGTCCTCTTGGGGCCGGCGGCCGAGGCCGGTCTGTGCGCTAGCTTCGGGTTGGCCGGTTCAACGCGTCCCCTATGCATCTGTTCCGGGAACCCGAAGCCCGGAAAAGCCGACAGATTCCCGGAACTTCGCACCAATGCCGACGTTGCTGGCGGACGCCCAAGCTTCACAAAAGCTAGCGGCCTGCGTTGCCGCGGCGCGGCGTCGCACCCACATCACCGCCGTAGCGGCGTCTTGGGAGGGACAATGCAACCCATCGACCGGACGACGGACGCCTCCACGCCCGCCGCGACCTCCGAAGCGCTGGCGCGATACCGGACCGTGCGTCGGGCGACAGAGGCGCTGATCCGGGCCCTGACGCCCGAGGACATGCAGGCGCAGTCCATGCCTGACGCCAGCCCCACCAAGTGGCACCTGGCGCACACCAGCTGGTTCTTCGAGACCTTCCTGCTGCAGCCGGGCCTTGCCGGTTACAAGCCCTTCGACCCGCGCTTCGCCTACCTGTTCAATTCGTACTACGAGGCCGTGGGCCCCCGTCACCCGCGCCCCGAACGGGGCCTGATCACGCGCCCATCGCTCGACGACGTGCTGGCCTATCGCAGCCATGTCGACGCGGGAATGGAGCGGCTGCTGAGCGGCGATCTCGGTGAACGCGCCGCCCTTCTGGATCTAGGCCTGGCGCACGAGCAGCAGCATCAGGAGCTGATCCTGATGGACATACTGCATCTCTTCTCCGCCTCGCCCTTGAAGCCGGCCTACGCGCCGCCGCGCTCGGCGGCGTCGGGCGCCTCGGCGAGCCTGGCCTGGTCCGCCTTCGAGGGCGGGCTGGTGGAGATCGGCCACGATCCCGCCGCAGGCTTCGCGTTCGACAATGAGACCCCGCGCCACAAGGTCTGGCTGGAGCCGTTCCGCCTGGCCGACCGCCTGGTCACGAACGGTGAGTGGCTGGCCTTCATGGCCGACGGGGGCTACGCGCGGCCGGAGCTCTGGCTGTCGGAGGGCTGGGCGACCGTCCAGGCTGAAGGATGGCGGGCGCCGCTCTACTGGCAGGAAGGCGCGTCCGGCTGGGAAGCCATGACCCTTCGCGGCCTGCGGCCCCTCGATGCGGCCGCCCCGGTGAGCCACGTGAGCTACTACGAGGCCGACGCCTACGCCACCTGGGCGGGCGCGCGCCTTCCTACCGAGGCGGAGTGGGAGCATGCCTCGCACGAGGCCTGGCACGACGGCAACATGCTCACCTCGGGCCATCTGCTCGCGCAGGCTGCGCCGGCAGGCCAGGGGCTGCGCCAGATGTTCGGCGACCTGTGGGAGTGGACGCGCAGCGCCTACAGTCCCTATCCGGGCTTCAAGCCCGCCGCCGGCGCCGTCGGCGAGTACAACGGCAAGTTCATGGCCGGGCAGTTCGTGCTGCGGGGCGGCGCGTGCGTGACGCCCGGCGGGCACATCCGTGCGACCTACCGCAATTTCTTCCAGCCTCAGCAGCGATGGATGTTCTCAGGCCTGCGCCTGGCGATGGACGGGGCCGGCGAGGGCGCGTCCGACTTCGAGGTGGACGTGCTGGCCGGGCTGCGGAAGCCGCAGAAGAGCCTCGCGCCGAAGTACTTCTACGACGCCGAGGGCTCGCACCTCTTCGAGGCGATCACCGAACTCGCCGAGTACTATCCCACCCGCACCGAGGTCGCGCTGCTGCGCGGCGCTGCCGCCGAGATCGCCCGGGAGATCCCTGAAGACGCGGCGCTGGTGGAGTTCGGAAGCGGCGCCAGCGTGAAGACCCGCGTCCTGCTGGACGCCGCTCCGCAGCTCGCCGTCTATGCGCCGATCGACATCAGCGGGACGGCGCTCTCAGAGGCCGCCGCGGCGATCCGCGCGGACTATCCCGCCATAACTGTCGCCCCCCTGCAGGAAGACTTCACCCGCGCGCTCGAGCTCCCACGGGAGACGAAGGGCCGTCCGGTCGTGGGCTTCTTCCCGGGTTCGACGATCGGCAACTTCACGCCGGCCGAAGCTCAGGCGTTCCTGAAAAGCGCGCGCCGGCTGCTGGGCGAGGGCTCCGCCTTCCTGGTGGGCATCGACCTGAAGAAGGACCGCGCGACCCTAGAGGCCGCCTACGACGATGCGCTGGGCGTCACCGCGGCGTTCAACAAGAACCTGCTGGTCCGGATCAATCGTGAGCTTGGGGGTGATTTCGATCTCGACGCCTTCGCGCACCGCGCCGTCTGGAACGAGGCCGAAGGGCGGATCGAGATGCATCTGATGAGCCTGAAGGATCAGGCGGTCGTCGTGGCGGGGGAGCGTTTCCACTTCCGCGCCGGGGAAACCCTTCACACGGAGAACTCCTACAAGTTCACCGTGGAGGGCTTCGGCGAGCTGGCGGCGGGCGCCGGCTGGCGGCTCGAGCGGTGGTGGGCCAGCGCCCACCCCGCCTTCGCCATGACGCTGCTCAGAGCGTCCTAGCTTTCGCGACCGCGGGAACGGCCGCCGCCGCGCGAGGCTTCGCCGCCCTTACGGCCGGCGGAGGCGGCCAGGTCGCGGTCCTTGGCGAAGCTGCGCTTCTCGCCGGGCACGCTGGCGCCGCCCTTGCGGGCGATCTCGCGCCGCCGCTCGGGGTTCATGGCCGCGAAGCCTCGGCGGGCTCGCGGCTTTCCGGTGTCAACGCTGGGCATGTCTCAACTCTCCTAATCGGGCGACGAGAGGGGGAGGTCTGGCGAGGCGCCTCCGACCGGCCGCTCGCCTTCACGCGGCCGTTCGGATCGTTGAGCAGGGGCGGGGTCGTCGCCGCTGCTCACCGGGGCTTGCTTGTCTTGTGGGTCTGCCGGCTCGGACATGACGTCTCGCAGAGGGTTTGCGGTCTGGCTAACCAACAAGCCCCGGCAGAGGTTGCGTGAACGGACGCTTCTTATTCCCGCCTCAATTGAGTCGGGGCGCGCGCAGGTAGGTGAAACCGCCTCTACAGCGGCAGCAGCACACGGGCGGTCAGCCCGCCTTCGGCCCGGTTCACAAGGTCGACATCGCCGCCGTGTCCGCGGGCGATGGATCGCACGACAGCCAGGCCCAGGCCGATGCCGCCGGTCTTGCGGTTGCGGGACGGTTCGCGGCGGTAGAACGGTTCGAACACCTTCTCCGCGTCCTGCAGCGGGATGCCCGGGCCGTCGTCCTCGATCTCGACGATGGCGTTGCGCTCGTCGCGGAACACCCGCGCCCGCGCGCGTCCGCCGAACTTGACGGCGTTCTCAAGCAGATTGGCGAACAGGCGCCGCAGCGCCATCGGATCGCCTTCCAGCACCACCTTCTCGCCGGGCTCCATCTCGGCCGGCGCGCCCGTCTCCGCCATCTCGTCGCAGAGGCTCTCCAGCAGCGACGACAGCTCGAGCGGCGTGCGTTCGCCCGCCCGGCTCGTGTCGCGCACAAAAGCCAGGGTGGCGGCGATCATCTCCTCCATCTGGTCGAGGTCGGAGGCGAACTTCGCCCGCTGTTCTTCAGGCAGGCCCTCGATCCGGAAGCGCAGACGGGTGAGCGGCGTACGCAGGTCGTGGGCGATGGCCCCGACCATGGCCGTGCGGTCTTCGACGTAGCGGCGCAGGCGGGTCTGCATCTCGTTGAAGGCGCCGGTGGCGACTGCGATCTCGGTGGGTCCCTTCAGCGCCAGAGGCGGTGCGGTCGGGTCTCGGCCCAGGCGCTCGGCGGCGCTGGCGAAGCCCTTGATCGGAGCCGACAGGCGGCGGGCGAAGATCCAGGCCACCGGCGCCATCGCCAGCGCCGAGAGCACGAACCACAGCGCCAGCCGCTGCTGCCAGTCGGACAGGCCGAGCGCATCGCGGGGCCTGACCACCAGCCAGCGGCCGTCCGGCTGGCGGATGCCCACCTCGAACGGCGCGACCAGGAAGTGCTCCTCGCGGACGCCTTCCCGCGCCGCGCGGTCGCGCAGGACCCGTCCGACGCGGCGGTCGGCCAGCGGTCCGCGCTCGCCCGCGATCACCACGTGATCGGTGGGCACGCCCAGGTCGGCCGCGATCCGCGCCCGGATGTTGGGGATGAAGCGTCCCTCCAGCTCCGGGCCCGGCATGTGGTCAACGTAGCGGCGGCCGAGCGGCGGTCGCTCGGTGAAGGGCGGCGGATTGCCGAGCGCCGTCCGCTCGATCTCGCCGACCTGATAGACGTCCGGCGCCGGCGGCGGCAGGCTGAAGAGCAGCAGGATGCTGATGGCCCAGGCCGCCACCAGGGTCAGGCCCGTCAGCGTCAGAAGCTGGACGAAGAACGAGGGCGCGGGGCGCCCCGCCGACATCATGTCCGCTTCACCTTGGCGCTGAACATATAGCCTTCGTTGCGGATGGTGCGGATCAGATCATGGCTGTCGCCGCCGTCGTCCAGCTTGCGCCGCAGCCGGCTGATCTGCACGTCGATCGCGCGGTCGAACGCCTCGCTGTCGGGGCCGCGGGCGTATTCCAGGAGCTGGTCGCGGGTCAGTACCCGCTGCGGCCGCTCGACGAAGGCGCGCAACAGGCTGAACTCGCCCGACGACAGGTTCACCACCACGCCGGCCGGGGAACGCAGTTCGCGGCGTACCAGATCGAGCCGCCAGCCGGCGAACTCGCAGCCGGCCCCCAGCGCGCCCGGGGCGCCGCGCTGCTCCGCCCGCCGCAGCACCGCGCGAACCCGCGCCAGCAGCTCGCGCGGATTGCAGGGCTTGGCCAGGTAGTCGTCGGCGCCGAGCTCCAGGCCGACGATGCGGTCGGTATCCTCGCCCATGGCCGAAAGCATGATGATCGGCGGCCCGTTCTCATTGCCGGTCAGCCGACGGCAGATGGCCAGGCCGTCCTCGCCAGGCAGCATGACGTCCAGGACGATGAGGTCCACGGGACCGCGTTCCAGCACGCGCTCCATTTCGGGCGCGTCTGCGGCGGTCTCAACCTTGTATCCGTGACGGCCGAGGAAATCGGAAACGACGTCGCGGATGCCCGGATCGTCGTCCACCATCAGGATGCGCGCGCCGGCGCCGGCCATGTCAGCAGCAAGCTCCATGCGCGCCACCATGTCGGGGCGCGGTAACCTTCGAATGTCTGGCATGAAACGCGCGTGTCACGGCGGCTTTGTTTCCGGACCTATTCGCCGGCCAGCACGGCGTCGGCGACGAAGGGATTTGTCCGCCGCTCCTGGCCGAAGGTGGACATCGGGCCGTGGCCGGGGACGAAGCGGACGTCGTCGCCGAGCGGCCACAGCTTCTGAGTGATCGAGTGGATCAGGTCGGCGTGGTTGCCGCGCGGGAAGTCGGTCCGGCCGATGGAGCCCTGGAACAGCACGTCGCCGACCTGGGCGAAGCGCGCCTCCCGCTGAAAGAACACCACGTGGCCGGGCGTGTGGCCGGGGCAGTGGATCACCTCAAACTCGGTCTCGCCCAGGGTCACCTTGTCGCCATCGCCCAGCCATCGGTCGGGCGTGAAGCTGCGGGCGTCCGGCATGCCCCACTTGGCGCCGGACGCGCCGATGTCGTCGATCCAGAACTGGTCGTCCGGGTGCGGGCCCTCGACGGGGACGCCGGTGGCCTCCTTCAGCGCGGCCGTGCCGCCCGCGTGGTCCAGGTGGCCGTGGGTGATCCAGATCTTCTCCAGCGTCAGGCCCTGATCCTTCAGCGCCTGAAGCAGGCGCGGGACCTCGCCGCCGGGGTCGATGACCGCGGCCTTCATCGTCTTCACGCACCAGACGATGGTGCAGTTCTGCTGGAGGGGGGTGACCGGCGCGACGACGGCGCGGATCGGCAGGGGATTCTGGGGGGCGTTCATGTCGCCCTATGATCGGGTGTCGGACGCCTAAAGAAAAGGCCCGGGGATACCCCGGGCCTTGCCTTGTCCTTAGTGCTCGTCGGCGGGCCGCACCACATTGGGCGGCGGCGCGTCGCCTTCGAGTTCCGGCACGTCCACGATCCCGCGGCCGACGTGGCTGCGCGAGCGGCTGTAGCCGAAGTAGACCAGCAGGCCGATCACCGCCCAGATGACGAACAGGTACTTGCTCTTCTCGTCGAGGCTGAAGAACAGGTAGATGCAGCCGATCGTCGACAGCGTGCCGGTCAGATAGATCAGCGGCGTCTTGAACGGCCGGCGGCGGCTCGGATCCGTGCGACGCAGCACCATCACCGCGATCGAGACCGCGGCGAAGGCGAACAGCGTGCCCGAGTTCGAGATGTTCGCCAGCTGGCCCACCGGGAAGAACGCGGCGAACAGGGCCACAGCGATGCCGGTGATGATCGTGATCACGTGCGGCGTCTTGAACTTCGGGTGAATCTTCGAGAACGCGGCGGGCAGCAGGCCGTCGCGGCTCATGACGAAGAAGATGCGCGTCTGGCCGAACATCATCATCAGGATGACCGAAGGCAGCGCCAGGCCGGCGGCGAGGCCGAGCAGGTTGCCGATCTGCGGCCAGCCGATGTTGCGCAGCGTCCAGGCCAGGGCTTCCTTCGAGCAGACCACGGCGCCGTCGTTGATGGCGCTGCAGGCTGCGGCGAGTTCACGGCTGCCCGGATCGAGGTGTGCGCCGCCCGGGCCCATCACCGGTTGGGCGCCCACGGTGCCGATCACGCCCGCCGCGACCAGCAGGTAGAAGACGGTGCAGATCCCCAGCGAGCCGATCAGGCCGATGGGCATGTTGCGCTGCGGATTCTTGGTTTCCTCGGCCGCGGTCGAGACGGCGTCGAAGCCGACGTAGGCGAAGAAGATCGACGCCGCGGCGGCGGACACACCGGCAAAGCCCAGAGGCATGAACGGCGTGAACTGCTCCATCCTGATCACGGGCAGGGCCAGCACGACGAACAGCGCCAGGGCCGTGACCTTGATGGCCACCAGGATCGCGTTGACCGTGGCGCTCTCCTTGGTGCCGATGACCAGCAGCCAGGTGACAAGGCCCGCGACGAACATCGCCGGCAGGTTGATCAGGCCGCCGTCGAACGGGCCGAGGGTGAGCTGGGCGGGGATGTCGATCCCGAACGCGGCCTCGATGAGGCCCACGACGTAGCCGGACCAGCCGACCGACACCGCGCCGGCGGCGACGGCGTACTCGAGGATCAGCGCCCAGCCGACCATCCACGCGACGAGCTCGCCCATCACGGCGTAGCTGTAGGTGTAGGCCGATCCCGAGACCGGGACCATCGAGGCCATCTCGGCGTAGCAGAGCGCGGCGATCGCGCAGACGACGCCGGCGATCACGAAGGAGAGCATCATGCCAGGGCCCGCCTTCTGGGCGGCCTCGGCGGTCAGGACGAAGATGCCGGTGCCGATGACGGCGCCGATGCCCAGCATGGTGAGCTGGAAGGCGCCTAGCGACCGGTGCAGTGATTTCTTTTCCGCGGTCGCCAGGATCGCGTCGAGCGGCTTAACGCGCCACATATTCCCTCCGAGCAGCGGCCCCCCTGGCCGCCGTTGAAAAAGTTTGGCCGGACCGTGGCTTGCTTGGCGCCCCCGGGTCAAGCGGCAACGCTGGCGGCAAGGCTGCGCTTTCGCTAGAGCCCGCCGGATGCTTCCCGTCCATGAGGCCCTGCCTGCGTTGAAGGCGGCGCTCGCCGCCGGCAACGGCGCCGTGCTGGTCGCCCCGCCCGGCGCCGGCAAGACCACCGTCGTGCCGCTGGAACTGCTCGGCGAATCCTGGATGGGCGGCGGCAAGATCGTGGTGCTGGAGCCCCGCCGGCTCGCCGCCCGCGCCGCGGCCCACCGCATGGCCCAGACGCTGGGCGAACCGGTCGGCGAGACGGTGGGCTTCCGGGTGCGCATGCAGAGCAGGGTGTCGGCCCACACGCGCATCGAGGTGGTGACCGAAGGGGTCTTCACGCGCATGATCCTGGCTGATCCCGAATTGGCGGGCGTCTCGTGCGTGGTCTTCGACGAGTTCCACGAGCGCAGCCTCGACGCCGACCTCGGCTTGGCGCTCGCCCGCGACGCGCAGAAGGTCCTGCGCGAGGATCTGCGGCTGCTGGTCATGTCGGCGACCCTCGACGGCGCCGCCGTGGCCCGGCTCCTGGACGACGCGCCTGTGGTGGAGAGCCAGGGGCGCATGTTCCCCGTCGAGACCCGCTACCTCGGCCGCGACGAGACCCAGCGCCTGGAGGATCGGATCGTCCGGGCCGTCGAACGCGCCTTGGCGGAGGAGACCGGCTCCATCCTCGTCTTCCTGCCGGGGCAGGGCGAGATCCTGCGCACGGCCGAGCGCCTCGCCGAGCGCCTGCGACGGCCCGCCCGGGACCTTGGGGTGGACCTGGCTCCGCTTTATGGGGCGCTCGATCCCCGCGAGCAGGACCGCGCCATCGAACCTGCGCCACCCGGCCGCCGCAAGGTGGTGCTGGCCACCTCCATCGCCGAGACCAGCCTTACCATCCAGGGCGTGCGCGTGGTGATCGACTGCGGCCTGGCGCGCGTGCCCAGGTACGACCCGGCGAGCGGTCTCACGCGGCTGGCCACCGTCCGGGTCTCCCGCGCCGCGGCCGACCAGCGCCGGGGGCGGGCGGGCCGCACCGAGCCCGGCGTCTGCTATCGCCTGTGGGACGAAGCCGAGACCCGCGCCCTGCTGGCCTTCGGCGACCCGGAGATCCTCGACGCCGATCTTTCGGGCCTGGCGCTGGACCTCGCCCGCTGGGGCGCGAAGGACGCCGCCGAGCTGGCTTTCCTCGATCCGCCGCCGGCTGCCGCCTTCGCCGAGGCCCGGGCGCTGCTCCGCCGTCTGGAGGCCTTGGACGACGAGGGCGTGCTCACCGCCCACGGCCGCGCCCTGGCGGACTTCCCGCTGGCGCCGCGGCTGGCGCACATGGTGCTCAAGGCCGCCGAGACCGGGCAGGCGGGCCGGGCCGCACGCATTGCGGCCCTGACCACGGAACGCAACCTCGGCGGGCGCGACGCCGACCTGCGCCATCGGCTCGAACAGCTGGAGCGGGATCGCGGCCCGCGCGCCCGCGACGCCAAGACCCTGGCCGACCGCTGGGCCTCGCTTGCGCCGAAGGCCGGAAAAGGCGAGCCGCTGTCCGACGGCCTGCTGCTGGCCTTCGCCTATCCCGAGCGCATCGCCAAGGCGCGGGGCGGACAGGGCGAGTTCCAGCTCGTCACCGGTCGCGGGGCATTCCTGGAGCCGACCGATGCGCTCGCCCGCGAGAAGTGGCTGGCGGTCGCCGAACTCGGCGGCGGCGACCGCCGCGACCGCATCCTGCTGGCCGCGCCTCTGGAGGAGGCCGAACTCGCCGCCTTCGCGGACCAGTTCGAAACCGACGAGCGGCTGGAAGAGAGCGGCGGCGGCCGCCTGCGCGCAAAGCGGCTCACGCGCCTCGGTCGGCTGACGATCCGGGAGGAGGTCGACGAGAGCCCGGATCCGGCGCTGATCGCCCGCGCCCTGGCCGATCGGGTCCGCCGCGACGGCCTGGGCGTGCTGCCTTGGGGCGAGGCGGCCAGGTCGCTCCGCGAACGCGCCGCCTTCCTGCACGCTCGCGACCCGTCCTGGCCCGACCTGTCGGACGAGGCGTTGCTGGTCCGGCTCGACGAGTGGCTGACCCCGGTGCTGCAAGGGCTGCGCGGCCTCAACGCGCTCAAGCCCGACGTGCTGGACGGCGCCCTGCGCGCGCTCGTCCCGTGGGATCAGCAGCGCCGCCTCGACGCCGAGGCGCCGGCCCGCTGGACCGCGCCCACCGGCAACAGCTTCGCCATCCACTACGCCGCCGAGGCGGGGCCGCGGGTGGACGTCCGTGTGCAGGAAGTGTTCGGCCTCGGACAGCATCCGACGGTCGGAGGCGTGCCGCTGACGCTTTCGCTGCTCTCGCCGGCGCATCGGCCAATTCAGACGACCAAGGACCTGCCGGGTTTCTGGAAGGGGTCCTGGAAGGACGTCCGCGCCGATATGCGCGGCCGCTATCCCAAGCATGTCTGGCCCGAAGACCCGGCCGCCGCCCAGCCGACCACACGCGCAAAGCCTCGCGGTTCCTGACCGCAACCGAGGCGTGAAACCTTTTTGATTTGAATCGTTTACTGCTCAGGTGGGTCTTCAGAACCCGCCGGGAGGAAGGTGGCTGCCGTGGACATGAGTTCGGCGCCGAAGATGACGCGCCCGCTGGACCGGGAGGACGTGACCGACCGGTTGTCCGAGATGATCGCTCTACTGGAAGCGCTGGAGCAATCCGAGTTCCTAAGCGATGTGCCGCAGCATGACGGAGCCCGAGCCCGTCATCAGCTCGGCTCCAGTCTTCTCACCCTGCTCAATCGACAGCTCAGGGAGCTGCGCGCCGTGGTGGCGGATCCGGCCCTCGGCGTCCCGGCCGACGAATTGCCGCCCGGTCCGGCCGACACCATCTAGGCCGCCGCCTTCCAGGCCCGCGGGTGCTGGCTGCGGAAGCCCACCGTCGGCCGGTTCCAGCCGTTGATCGTCACGATCGTCATCGTCGCCAGACGATCTCCTGCTCGCTGAAGTGCGCCTTGAGCGGCGCATCGTCGGCGTCCAGGACGTGACACGCCTCAGCTGGTGGCGGCGTAGATCATGATGCCCGTGGCCACCGACAGGTTCAGGCTGTCGGCCCGGCCCCGCATGGGGATCTTCACGTTGAGATCGGGCAGGGCGGCCATCTCGGGCGTCAGGCCCTGCTGCTCGTTGCCCATCAGGATCAGGGCCGGCTTGCGGTAGTCGGCGGTCGCGTGGCTGTGGGTGGCGGTCAGCAGGGTGCCCACCACGGAGCCGGGCCAACTCGGCCGCCAGGCGGCGAACTCCGCCTCGGTGGCGCGCGACAGCGGGACGGCGAAGATCGAGCCCATGGTCGCCCGCACGGCCTCTACCGAATAGGGATCGCAGCACTCGCCGACTAGGATCACGCCGCCGCAGCCGGCGGCGTCGGCGGTGCGCACGATGGTCCCAAGGTTGCCCGGATCGCGAACCCGGTGCAGCGCGACGAAGCAGTCCGACGCCTTTGGGTCGATCTCGGCGAGCGGCCGATAGACCTGCGGGAAGACGCCGACGACCGCCTGCGGATTGTCGCGCTTAGAGACCTTGGCGAGGATGTCGTGGTTGACCTCGATGACCTCGCCGCCGGCGGCGCGGGTCGCCTGAGCGGCCTTCTTCAGCAGCGGATGGTCCGCCGCCTCCGGCCCATGCATCAGGATCTTCGGCGCATGGCCCAGCTCGACCCCCTCGGTGACGTGCTTCAGCCCCTCGGCCAGGAACAGGCCGGTCTCGTCCCGGTCCTTGCGCAGATGCAGAGCACGGACGGCCTTCACCGTCGGATTGGAGAGCGAGGTGACGGTCCGGCTCATCTGGACCACCGGCCATAGAAGCTCATGCCGATGGCGCGCTCGGCGCCGTCCTCAACGAGGGCCAGTTCGCCCCAATCGATGCGCCCGCCACGCCCGTCCAACACCTCGGCCAGCAAGCCGGAGAGCGCCGCGCCGGAGATCCGCTCGGCATAGGCGTTGAGGATCAGGAACGAGGCGTTTTCAGAAAGAAGTTCGCTACATAGCTGCGCAAGCTCAGGCAGGTCCTCGAACAACCGCCAGACCTGGCCGTCCGGCCCCCGGCCATACTTCGGCGGATCCAGGATGATGCCGTCGTACTTCGAACCCCGGCGCACCTCGCGCTGCACGTAGCGGCGCGCGTCCTCGACGATCCAGCGGATGGGCCGGTCGGCCAGCTTCGACAGCTCGGCGTTCTCCCGGGCCATGGCGACGGCCTTCTTGGACGCGTCGACATGGGTCACCTGTGCGCCGGCCGCCGCCATGGCGAGCGACGCCACGCCGGTATAGCCGAACAGGTTCAGCACCTTGGGTTGGCCCGCCTTGCGCACGGCCTCGTCCAGGAAGGCCCAGTTCGCCGCCTGCTCGGGGAAGAAGGCGAGGTGGCGGAAGGCCGTGAACCGCCCCAGGAACCTCACGTCGCGCCAAGCCAGCGGCCAGGCGTCCTTCGGCCTGTCCCGGAAACGCCAGCGCCCTGCGTCCTCGTCGTCCGCCGTCGGATCGAACACCGCGTCCGCCTGGGCCCACAGGTGCGGCTTCCTCGGCGCCCACAGGCACTGCGGCTCGGGCCGCACGACCGTGTAGGGGCCGTAGCGCTCCAGCTTCTTGCCGTCGCCGGAGTCGAGCAGGGCGTAGTCCGCCCAGCCTTCGGTGCGCATCACGCCGGGCGCGTCGGCGACGGTGGGGCGGCTCATGGCGGCCTTGAAGCGCAAGCCGGCCGCGCCGTCCAGTCCGCCGGGCTCCCGCGCCACCGTCTGCACCCTGCCGTTGCGTGGGGTTGCCACCGGTTGCGATTTGGGGTCCGCTGACCGCAAGAGACCTGGGGATTGCGAGCACAGTGACTGCTGCGGGGACGACGGCGCGGAAATCCGCGCGCAAGGCCAAGGGCGACGGACACCTCCGCCGCGCCGAAATCCTGGAGGCCGCCGAACGCATCTTCGTCGCCGAGGGCTACGAGGGCGCCACGATCCGCAAGATCGCCGACGAGGTGGGCGTCTCGTCGACGGCGCTCTACATGCACTTCCAGGACAAGGGCTGCATCCTCCTCGAGATCTGCGAGCGGACGCTGCGCAACCTGTACGAAACCAACCGTGAGCTGGCCGCCAAGCCGGTCGACCCGGTCGTGCGGGTGCGCATGATGCTCGAGGCCTACATGCGCTGGGGGCTCGCCCATCCGAACGCCTACCAGCTTGTCTATTCCACGCCGCGTCCGGTATCCGCCGAGCCCTGGCCTGAAGGTACGGCGGACCTGAGCCGACAATGTTACGAGATCTTCTCCGGCGTGGTGCGCGAGATCGCGGCGCTCGGCCGTCTGCGGACGGGCGGGGCGGATGCGGCCGCCCAGGCGCTCTGGATGGGCGCCCATGGCGTCGTGGCGCTGCTGACCACGCGCCCGGCGTTTGGCTGGGCCGATCCGGAGGAGCTGATGACGGTCAGTCTCGAAGGCATGCTGCACGGGTTGGTCATCGACTGAGCCTCGCGCTCGTGCTGGCGCTCGCCGCCGGCGCCGCCCAGGCCGCGTCTCCGCGAGTGCTCTCGCTGGACTCCTGCGCCGACCAGTACGTCATGGGCCTCGCACCGCGCGAGAGCATCGTCGGCGTCTCCACCCGGGCCGACGACGCCGACTCCCGCCTGCGCCATGTCGCCAGAGGCCTGCCGAAACGTCGCCTCGACCTCGAATCGGTCCTCGCCGCGCGACCGGATGTGGCCGTCCGCTACTGGGGCGGCGAGCCGAGGTTGCTGGCCGCGCTGGAGCGGCGCGGGGTGCGTATCGTCACCGTCAGGGATGCCGCGAGCTTCGGGGACGTGCGGGCCAATGTCCGCGCCGTCGCCGCCGCGCTGGGCCGTGGCCCCCAAGGTGACGCCGTGATCGCCGGCATGGACGCCCGGCTGAGCCGCGCCGCCGGCGCCTGGGGGGGCGCAAGCGCACTCTACATGACGCCCGGCGGAGTGACGGCCGGGCAGGGCACCCTGATCGACGCAATGCTGCGCGCCGCCGGTATGACCAACGCCGAGGCCCGTCCGGGCTTCCAGACCATCTCCCTGGAGCAGATGGCGCTGTCGCCCCCCAAGACGGTGGTGCTGGGCTTCTTCGACACCTTCCAGCTGTCGGGCGACAGTTGGGGGATCGGCCGTCACCGGGTGCTGCAGCGGGTGGCCTCCGACCGCGCGGTAGCCAGCCTGCCCGGGGCGCTGCTGGGCTGTCCCGACTGGGGCGCGGCCGAGGCCGTCTCGCTGCTGGCGGCCAAGGCCCCCGGAAGGGCGAAGCCGTGAGGCCCTGGATGCTGAACCTGTTGCTGGCCCTCGGCGCCGTGGCCTTCGCCGCCGCAGGCCTGTTGCTGGGCGAAACCCAGCTCAGCGGGGGCCAGTTCGCCCAGGCCTTCGCCGACCCCGCCTCGGGACCCGGCGTGGTGCTGTGGGAGATCCGCCTGCCGCGCACGGCCGCCGCCCTGGTCGTCGGGGCCGCCCTCGGCCTCGCCGGCGCGGTGATGCAGGGCCTCCTGCGCAATCCACTCGCAGATCCGGGCGTGCTCGGCGTCTCGGGTGGCGCGGGCCTGGGCGCCGCGCTCGCCATCTCGCTGGGGCTCGCCGCCACGCCCGGCGCCATCGAGGGCGCGGCGCTGGCCGCCGCCCTGCTGGTCGGCCTGCTGCTGACGGGCCTCGCGGCCCGTTTCCGAGAGCCCGAGACCCTGATCCTCTTCGGCGTCGCGCTCTCGGCCTTCCTCGGCGCCATGACCTCGCTGGTCTTCAACTTCTCGCCGTCGCCGGTGACCCTGGCCGAGGTGTTCGCCTGGCTGCTGGGCTCGGTCGCCAATCGCGACTGGATGGACATCGCCCGCCAGCTCCCGGCGCTCGCCGTCGGTGTGGGCCTCTCGATCTACGCCGCCCGGGGCCTTGTCATGCTGACGCTCGGCGAGGAGGCCGCGGCGCTCTCCGGCCTGCCGATGACCCGCCTGCGGGCCGCCGCCGTGGCCGGCGCCTCCTTGCTGACCGGCGCTTCGGTGGCCATGGCCGGCATCGTCGGCTTCGTGGGCCTGGCCGCGCCCCACCTCGTCCGCGCCGGTTCCGGTGGCGATCCTGGACGGGTGCTGCTGCCCTCGGCCCTGGCCGGCGCCCTGCTGCTCGCCGCCGCCGACCTCGCGGCCCGCCTGATCCCCACCGACCTGGAGCTGAAGCTCGGCGTCGTCACGGCCCTGTTCGGCGCGCCGCTGTTCGCCCTGATCGCCTGGCGCGCCGCGCGGAGCTGGCGCGGATGAGCCCGGCGCTCGCCCTCCACGACGCCGCCGTCCGTCGCGGTCCGGCCACGGTGCTGGACGGCGTCAGCCTCGAGGCTCGCCCGGGCGAGATCGTGGGCGTGGTGGGCGCCAACGGCTCGGGCAAGACGACCTTGCTGCGCGCCGCCCTCGGTCTCGTGCGGTTGTCCGCCGGACGCGCGGAGCTCGCTGGGCGCGACGTGCGCGCGCTCTCTGAACCGGACCGCGCCCGTCTCGCCGGCTACTTGCCGCAGGACCGCCACGTCGGCTGGAACATGACCGCCGCCCGCGTCGCCAGCCTCGGCGCCTTCCACGCCCGCCCGGCCGAGGCGCGCGCCCGCGCCGAGGCTGCGCTCGGCCGCGTGGGGCTCGGCCGTCTCGCGGACCGCGGCGTCCTGGAGATGTCCGGCGGCGAACGCGCCCGGGTACTGCTTGCCCGGCTGCTGGTCACCCAGGCGCCGCTGCTCGTCGCGGACGAGCCCATCGCCGGCCTCGACCCAGACGCCCAGCTCCTGGCGCTCGATCTGCTGCGGGAGGAGGCGGCCGGCGGCGCCGCCGTGGTGCTCACCCTGCACGACCTCGCGCTCGCCGCCCGCTACTGCGACCGACTGGCCGTCCTCGCCGACGGCCGCCTCATTGCCGAAGGTGCGCCCGCCGCCGCGCTGACGCCGCAGGTCCTGGCGCAGGCCTTCGCCCTCGACGGCCATCTGGCGTTCACGCCGGACGGGACGATCCTGGCGGCGCGGCGGAAGAGGCCAGGCGACGGCTCGTCGGCCTGACCCGCACGTCGTCGCCCGGGGCTAGGGGCTGGCGGTCTGCACGGCGATGTTGGACGGGTACCCGTAGCCGCCGCGCTTCAGGTCGCTGGAGAGCGTGATCGGCGCCGAGCCGCCGTTCAGCTTGGCCCGGTACACCTGCATGTTCTCCATCACGCGCATGATGTAGTTGCGGGTCTCGGAGAACGGCACGCACTCGATGAAGTCGAGGGGATCGGTCGAGGCTGTGCGCGGGTCGCCGCACAGGCCGATCCACTGCGCCGGCCGCCCGGGTCCCGCGTTGTAGCCCGCGGCGGCCATGATGTACGAGCCCGAGAACCGGTCGATGATCTGGCCCAGATAGGCCGAACCCAGCTGCATGTTGTGGTCCGGGTCGTTCAGCTTGTCGGCCGTGTGCGACACCCCGATCCGCCGCGCCACCAGGCTGGCCGTCGACGGCAGCAGCTGCATCATGCCGCGGGCGTCGGCCGACGAGCGGGCGTAGGGATCGAAGCCGCTCTCCTGCCGCGTGATGCCCAGCACCAGCGCCGGCTCGGGCGCGCCGATCACGGTCGGCGGCGTGCGGTAAGGATAGCCCCGGTCGCCCAGGATCAGCCCGCGCTGCGCGGCGGCGCGCACCGCCTTCATCGAGGTGTCCTGGTCGCCGTAGCCGCGGGCCAGGTCGACCAGCAGGGCGGCTTCCTGGGTGGTCGGCACCACGTCGTCGATGAACAGGGCGAACACGCGAAAGAGGTCGCGCTGGCCCTGCTCGGCCAGCAGGCGGGCAGCCTGCACCGGCTCGCGCGCTTCGAAGCGGGCGCGGTCCGTCGCGGTGATCTCGGGATCGCGCGGCACGTTCAGGCGCAGGCCCAGCTTCTCGGCCGAGAGCTGGCCGTAGAAGGTGGTCACGTGCTGCGCGCCCTGGGCGTAGAAGCCCTCGGCCGCCGTGTTCTCGCGGCGCGCCTCGGCGGCGCGACCCTGCCAGTAGAAGGCCCGGCCCTTGGTGATCGGCGAGGATCCGATCTTCTCCAGGTTGGCGAAGTGCCGCGCGGCGGCGGCCGGATCGTTCAGCTTCGACAGCGCGATCCAGCCCGCGTAGAACTCGGCGTCCGCGGCGTCCGAGCCCTGTGTGAGACCCGAATTGGCGGCGGCCTGATAGGCGCCGCGCCAGTCCCCGTTCTTGATCGCCGCGAGCGTCAGCCGGTGACGCTCGTACCAGATGCGGTCGGCCTGTTCGTCGGTGACGACGCTCTTCGGGAAGTTCGCGACTTGGCCCAGCGCCAGGGTGTCCAGGCCCTTGCGGCGCAGGTAGCCCGCACGTTCGAAGGCCACGCCCGGCGAGGCCTGCTGGTCCGGCGTCAGAGCGCCGTAAAGCTCGTTGGCGTTGCCGGCGTCGGCGCGCAGCGCGATGCGCGCCAGGGCCGCCGGCTGCCGGTCGATCGGCAGCAGCGCGACCATCTCGCGAGCCGCGGGTCCCTGGGCGCCGTACAGCAGGATGTCCGCGCGCCGCGCATGATCTTCGGCCGTCAGGGCGTCGGAGAAGCGGGCGAGGATGGAACGCTGGGCGTCGGCCTCGAAGCTCTTGGTGGTCCACCAGCGGCGGATCAGCTCGTTCGCCTGCGCCGCCTGCCCCTGCATCCGGTAGGCCGAGGCCAGCGCCAGCGCCCCATAGGCGGTCTGCGGTTCCTGGCCGGCGAACCAGGCGACGACCTCAGCGGGCGGCTTGCCCGAGGTTTCCAGGAACTTCTCGGCGGCGGTCTGCCGCCGCGCGGCGCGCGGCCAGCCGGCGAGCTCGCGCCGGGCGCTGTCCACTTCGAAGAACCCGAGCGATTCGGAGTTGACGTCGACGAGCGCCCAAAGCGCCGTCTTCCGGGCGATAGGGTCGCTGATCCCGGCGATCGCGTTTCGCGCGCCGGAGATGTCGGCCCGACGGGCCGCGCTGAGCGCGCTGGCGAACAGCGCCTGGTCCGAGACGCTGAGCATCCGGCTGCCCGCCGCGCGCGGCGCGGCAGGCGCAGTTGGTGACGCCGCGGGCGGTGTGCGGTTGATCAGGTCGCCGATGGGATCGGCGGCGGGCTGCGCCCTGGCGACGGCGGCGGCCAGCGCCACGAGGCTCGCGGCGAGGAACGCTTTGCGGGTCTTGGAGTCCAACCTCTCCCCCCGACGGAAACTGGAGACGATGACGAAGCTAGGAATCGACGTTGCGGGCTTGGCCTACGCCAACATATTGTCGCGCGAAATCTGAACGTCGCCCCAACAAGCGGCCCTTCACGGCAATTTGCACACCATGTCCGAACCCATGTTCCGGGGCGTCCTTCCGGCGCTCGTCACCCCGTTCCGCAACGGTGAAGTCGACGAAGACGCCTTCGTGGCCCTCGTCGAGCGCCAGATCGCCGGCGGCGTCCACGGCCTCGTGCCCGTCGGCACGACCGGCGAGACCGCGACCCTCAGCCACGAGGAGCACCGCCGCGTCGTGGAGCTCTGCGTCCAGACCGCCCGAGGCCGCGTGCCGGTGGTGGCCGGCGCCGGCTCGAATTCGACGGCCGAGGCCATCGAGCTGGTCCGCCACGCCAAGACGGTCGGCGCCGACGCCGCCCTCGTCGTGACGCCCTACTACAATCGTCCGAACCAGGAGGGCCTCTACGCCCACTACAAGACGATCAACGACGCGGTGCAGCTGCCGATCCTGGTCTACAACGTGCCGGGCCGGACCAGCGTCGACATCTCCAACGCCACCCTTGAGCGGCTCGCCAGGCTGCCGAACATCGTCGGCATCAAGGACGCCACCGGAGACCTGCCGCGCGCCAGCTTCCAGCGCCTGGAGTGCGGCGAGGATTGGGTGATGCTGTCGGGCAACGACGACGGCGGCCTGGGCTACATGGCCCACGGCGGCCATGGCTGCATCTCGGTCACCTGCAACGTCGCGCCGGAGCAGTGCGCCGACTTCTACAACGCCTGCATGGCCGGCGATTTCGCCGCCGCCCTGACCGCCCAGGACCGCCTGATCCGCCTGCACAAGGCGCTGTTCGCCGACGCCTCGCCGTCGCCCACCAAGTTCGCGCTCGCCCACCTCGGTCTCTGCACCGAGGAGACGCGCCTGCCGATCACGCCGTGCTCGGAAGCCGCCCGCGTGGAGGTCCTGGCCGGCCTGCGCGAGGCCGGTCTCGTGAACTGAGATGACAGGCAAGCTGATCGCGGAGAACCGGCGCGCCCGGTTCGACTACTTCCTCGAACAGACCTTCGAGGCGGGCATCGCCCTGACCGGGTCCGAGGTGAAGAGCCTGCGCAACGGCCGCGCCAACATCGCCGAGAGCTATGCGGCGGTGGAGGGCGACGAGATCGTGCTCGTCAACGCCGATATCCCGCCCTACGCCCAGGCCGGGCCGCACTTTAACCACGAGCCGCGGCGGCACCGGAAGCTGCTCATGAAGCGGCGCGAGATCGACCGCCTGATCGGCGCCGTCCAGCGGGAAGGCCGCACGATCATCCCGACCCGGCTCTACTGGAACGACAAGGGCCTGGCGAAGCTGGAGATCGCGCTCGCCAAGGGCAAGCAGAACCACGACAAGCGCCAGGCCACCGCCGAGCGCGACTGGCAGCGGGACAAGGCGCGCCTCATGCGCGACAAGGGGTGAGCGACCCCTCGCTCGTCGAGGGGATCGAGCGCGCCACGGTCGAGGCGGTCGCGCCGACCGAGGTCCTGGAGATCGGCGGCTGGCTGGTCCCGCTGGATACGGGCGCCGTCGGCCGGGCCAAGTCCGCCGCGCCGCTGTCCCATGCCGTCGGTCCGGACGCGCTGGACGACATCATCGCCGCCTATCGCGACCGTGGCCTGCCGCCCGCCTTCCGCATCGCCGACGTCGACGGACTGGCCGAGGTCCGCGCGGCCCTGGAGGCGAGGGACCTTGCGCCCGCCAGGCCGACCTGGGTCAAAACCGCCAGCGCGCTGACGCTGTCCGGCTTCTGCGCGCCGGACGCAGACCTGATGGAGCGACCCGACGAGGCCTGGGGCCAGGTGTTCCTCGGCGAGGGCTTCGATCCGACGGACGGCGCGAGCCGGGTGGCGACCCTCAGCCGCTCGCCGGACGCGCTGTACGGCGCCGTTCGTGAGGGTGACCGCACCCTGGCCGTTGGGGCCGTCAGCTTCGGTCACGGCTGGGCCGGCGTCCATGGCATGCGTACGGCCCGGCATGCCCGCGGCCGCGGCTATGCGGGGCGCATCCTGGCGGCCTTCGGCGGCGCCGCGCTGGCCCGCGACATCCGCCGCGTGGTGCTGCAGGTGGAGGAGCCCAACCCCGCCCGCAGCCTCTACCGCAAGGCGGGGTTCGAGGCCGCCTGGCGCTACCGTTACTGGGGCTGACCCTGTCCAAGAATTCACTTCCGGCGCGAAGCGCCGGCGCCTAGACGTCCAGGCGCAACCCCTGGGGGATTCCATGATCCGCACCGCCTGTTCGGCCCTGGCGCTGAGCGCCGCCCTGATCGCCGCGCCCGCCTACGCGCAAGCGCCCACGAAAGCTCCGCCCGTGGCGGCCGCCCAATCCGAGGATGCGCGCCTCGCCGCCTTCTTTCAGGAGTCCTTCCTGGAGAGCGCCCGGCTCAGCCCCGAGACCTTGAGCCAACTCGGCATGAAGGAGCGCTACGGCGAACTCGGCGACTACACCAAGGCCGGCCAGGACAAGGCGCTCGCCGTCGCCGAGGCCCAGCTCGCGCGGATGAAGCGCGACTTCGACCGCGCGAAGCTCTCCGACAGCTCCAAGGTCAGCTACGACCTCTTCGAGAAGAGCGTCGCCACCCAGCGCCTGTTCGACAGGTGGTATTGGCAGAGCTACGCCGTCACCTCCACCGGCAGCGCCCTGGACGGTCTCCCGGTCATGTTGATCAACGTCCACCGCGTCGACAGCGTCGCCGACGCCGACGCTTACGTCTCGCGCCTGAAGGCCGTCGAGCGGGTGGCGAGCGAGGTGTGCGCCGATATCGATCAACGCACCGCCAAGGGCTTCCTGCCGCCGGCCTTCGTCTTCGGCCGGGTGATCCCCGACGCCCAGAACCAGCTCAAGGGCGCACCCTTCGACACCGGCCCGGATCATGCCGTCTGGGCCGATTTCAAGAAGAAGGTTGCGGCCCTCAAGACCGACGACGCGACGAAGGCCCGCCTGCTGAAGGATGGCGAGGCGGCGCTGAAGGCGGGCTGGGCGAACGGCTACAAGGGCTACATCGCGGCTCTGCAGCGCATGCAGGCCAAGGCGACGACAGTGAACGGCGTCTGGGCTCTGCCGCAGGGCGAGGCCTTCTACGCCGACCTGCTGTCGTTCTTCACCACCACCCCGCTCACCGCCGACCAGATCCACCAGACGGGCCTCTCGGAGGTCGCCCGCATCCGTGGCGAGATGGAGGCCATCCAGCAGAAGGTCGGCTTCAAGGGGACGCTCAACGAGTTCTTCGCCTATCTGAAGACCGACGCGAAGTTCCGCTACCCGAACACCGACGCCGGCAAGCAGCAGTATCTCGCCGACGCCAAGGCGATCATCGGGACCTACATGGCGACGGCCGCCAACAAGCAGTTCTCGGTGCTGCCAAAGGGCGCGCTCGAGGTTCGCGCCGTCGAGCCCTTCCGCGAGAAGACCGCCTCGGTGGCCTTCTACAACACCGGCACGCCCGACGGCTCTCGGCCCGGCATCTTCTACGTGAACCTCTCGGACATGACCCAGGTGTTCAAGCCGCAGCTGGAGGCCATCGCCTACCACGAGGGCGCGCCGGGCCATCACTTCCAGATCGCGCGGTCGCTTGAGCAGACCGACCTGCCGATGTTCCGCCGCTATGCCTACCAGGGCGCCTATCAGGAAGGCTGGGGGCTCTACGCCGAGAAGCTCGGCAAGGAGGCCGGCTTCTACCAGGACCCGTACAACGACTTCGGCCGGCTCAGCCTTGAGATCTGGCGGGCCGCCCGCCTGGTGTTGGACACCGGCATCCATTCCAAGCGCTGGAGCCGGGACCAGGCTGTCCAGTACATGCGGGACAACACGCTGAACTCCGAGCGCGACATCCAGAGCGAGATCGACCGCTACTTCACGACGCCCGGCCAGGCGACGAGCTACAAGATCGGCCAGCTCCGCATCAGCGAACTGCGCGCGAAGGCCGAGACGGCGCTGGGGCCGAAGTTCGACATCCGCGCCTTCCACGAGGCGGTGCTGGCGGCCGGCGCGATCCCCCTGGACGTGCTGGAGCAGCGGGTCGAGGCCTATATCGCTGGCGCGAGGTAGCACTCACCTAAGCTCGTCATCCCGGCCGAAGGGAAGCGGAGAGCCGGGACCCAGGAGGTTCTGCCCTGCGGTGGCCCTGGGTCCCGGATAGCCGCTGCGCGGCTTCCGGGATGACGTGCAGGGGGAACGGGCAGCGCTTACTTCGCCAGGTCCTTCAGGATCGAGCGCCAGTGGTCCAGCGCGCCGTCGATCGAGGCGACCGGCGCCCGCTCATTCAGGCCGTGGGCGAAGCTGTCCTCGTTGCGGCTGAAGAGGCCGGCGACGCCGTAGCTCGGCACGCCCACGGCGCGGAAGTGCATGCTGTCCGTGGCCCCGCTCGACATCGACGGGGTGACGGCCAGACCCGGGTAGCGGGCGTTCACCGCCTTCTTCACCGCCGCCATCACATCGGGCCGCAGCGGCGAGGCGGGGCTGTCCACCGAGCCGTCGTCGGCCACGCGCACGACCGAGAGGCCGGGCTCGGCCATCACCTGCTCAAGGGTCTTGCGGACCTCTTCGGCCGGCGTGCCGGGGAAGATGCGGCAATTCACGTTGGCCTCGGCGCGCTGGGGCAGGGCGTTGGTCGCATGCCCGCCCGAGATCATGGTCGCCACGCAGGTGGTGCGCAGCTGAGGCGCGATGTCCTTGTCGGCCGACAGGGTCGTGATCGCCTGAGCGTCCTCGGGATTGGCCGCGAACCGCTTCAGCGCATCGCCGATCGGGCCGGGCCGCTTCGGCGCCATGGCCGCGGCGGTGGCGCGGGTGATCTCGTTGGACATGACCGGGAAGCGGTAGTCAGACAGCTTCTCCAGAGCCTTGCTCATCCGGTAGATCGGGTTGCCGGGCGTCGGCGCGCTGGAGTGACCGCCTGGATCGGTGATTGTCAGCGTGAAGTCGGCGTAGGTCTTTTCCGCCGCCTGCAGCCCGTAAGCCACCGGCTTGCCGGCGGTATCGAGCGTGCCCCCGCCGCCGTCGGCGTTCAGCACCAGCTCGGCGCCCTTCAGCTCCTGCGCCAGCCACTGGGTAGTGGCCATCTTGGTCTCCTCGTCGCCCGAGAGCGCCAGGATCACGTCGCGGCCGGGCTTCCAGCCTTCGCGGCGGAGCTGAGCCAGGGTGGCCACCGCCATCGACACGTCGAACTTGTTGTCCTCCGAGCCGCGGCCGAAGACGTAGCCGTTCTCCACGACCGCCTTGAACGGGTCGCGCTCCCAGTCCTCGCGCTTGGCCTCCACCACGTCCATGTGGCCCAGCACGACGATGGGCTTCTTGGTGCGGTCGGTCCCCGGATAGCGGGCGATCAGCGCCGCGGTGCCGGCCATCGGATGGATGGTGATCTCTTCCGGCTTGTAGCCGGCCTTCACCAGCACGCCCTTCAGGTACTCGGCATAGGGGACCATCTGGTCGCCCGGGTTCACCGTCCGGTAGCCCACGCTGGTGGTCAGGATCTCCAGCGCCTGGTCGTGCAGGCCCGGCGGCGGCGCGGCGAAGGCGGGGAGGGCGACGGCGGCGGCGCAGGCCGATACGAGCAGGGTGCGGATCACGCGAACAGACTCCAGGACAAGCTTGGCCGCGACGCTATAGGCGGCGGGGCGTCCGTCAACCGGCGGCGTCGATCAGGGACCGCGCCCGCCGGAAGACGGCCTCGAACATCTCGGGCGTCAGGCGCCCCGTGTTCGTATTGAGGCGCGAGCAGTGATAGCTGTTCAGCACCGTGTAGGGGCCGGCCTGGAACTCGGTCCCGTGGCCGGCGATGCCCGCCGAGGCCTTCAGTCCCAGCGCCCGCAGGACGTTCCGACGCGACACGTCGCCCAGGGTGACGATCACCTTCAGGTTCGGCAGGTGCTCCAACCGCGACGTCAGGAACGGCCGGCAGGTGGCCTCCTCGATCGTCTCCGGCTTGTTGCCGGGCGGGGCGCAGCGGACCGCATTGGTGATCATGCAGTCGACCAGCTCCACGGAATCGTCCGGCCGCGCCTCGTAGCGGCCGCGCGCGAAGCCCGTCTTGATCAGGGTCTCGTAGAGGATGGTCCCGGCGCCGTCCCCGGTGAACGGCCGCCCCGTGCGGTTCGCGCCCATTCGCCCCGGCGCCAGCCCCACCACCGCCAGCCGAGCCGCCGGGTCGCCGAACGAGGCCACCGCCCCGTTGAACCCGCCGGGCACGGAAATCTTGTTGGCCTCGCGATAGGCGACGAGCCTGGGGCACAGCGGGCAGTCGGCCGGCGCCTCCGGCCCCACGATCACGGCGTCGGCCTCAAGCGTCGGCATCGGCGCCGTCACGCTCCACGCGGGGGCTGTTGGTCTCCTGGATGAACTTCGGCAGCCGGGCGGGGCGGCCGATCAGGTCCGCGAGGTCGGCCAGGTCCACGAACGTGTCCGCCTGCCGGCGAAGTTCGTCCGAAACCATCGGCGGCTGCGATTTCACGGTCGACACCACTGTCACCCGGCACCCCTTGCGCTGCACCGCCTCGACAAGCGCCCGGAAGTCGCCGTCGCCCGAGAACAGCACCACGTGGTCGGCGTGGCCGGCCATCTCCAGCATGTCGACGGCGATCTCGACGTCCATGTCGCCGCGCCAGCGCCTGCGCCCCTGGCTGTCGGTGTATTCGCGGGCCGCCTTCGTCACCAGCCGGTAGCCGTTGTAGTCCAGCCAGTCGACCAGCGGCCGGATCGGCGAGTACTCCTCGTTTTCAACGAGGGCGGTGTAGTAGTAGGCCCGCACCAGCACGCTGCGCTTGCGGAACTCCTCCAGCAGCTTGCGGTAGTCGATGTCGAAGCCCAGGCTCTTGGCCGCCGAGTAGAGGTTGGCGCCGTCGATGAACAGCGCCAGGCGGTCCGTGGGGTAGAAGGTCATAGCGACGAAAATCCCGAGCTCACTGGCGTCCGACTTGGATGGGGCGGTCGTCATCGCGCTGGGCAGCAACCTGGCGGGCGGCTTCGGCTCGTCCGAGGCGTTGCTGGAGGCGGTTCTGGCGCGGTTCCCGGCGGTCGGCTTGAAGGTCCTTCAGCGGTCGTCCTGGTGGCGCTCCGCCGCCTGGCCCGACCCGACCGGTCCTGAGTACCGCAACGGCGTCGCGCTTGTCGAGGCGGACCGCCCCCCGGCCGAGGTCCTGCAGGCCCTGCTGTCGCTGGAGGCGCAGTTCGGCCGCGAACGGGGCGAACGCAACGCCGCCCGCACGCTCGATCTCGACCTCATCGCCCACGGCCGCACGGTCCTGGAAACCCCCGACCTGACCCTGCCGCACCCGCGCGCCCACGAGCGCCTGTTCGTCATGGGCCCTTTGGCCGAGATCGCGCCGGCGTGGCGTCATCCGAGCCTCGGCCGCACCGCCGCCGAGCTTGCGGAAAGCGCCGCCGTCGGCCTGGATGCGCAACCGGCCTGACGATTTTGTCGGCTCCGGTCGGCCCGGCCCGTCCTGGGGGCGCATCAGAGGAGATACCGAATGCGCTTCATGCTGATCCGCCACGCCGACGAGGCCACCGAGGCCGGCGTCATGCCCAGCCGCGAACTGGCCCAGGCGATGATCGACTATCACGAGGAGATGGGCCGCCACCTGAAGATCCTGGGCGGCGACGGCCTGCACCCCAGCCGCCGCGGCAAGCGGATTTCGTTCCCCGACGGCAAGCCGCTGATCGTCGACGGTCCCTTTGCCGAAACCAAGGAGCTGATCGCCGGGTACACCCTCGTCGAGGCCGGGGACTGGGACGAGGTCATGGCCTGGGCGGTCCGTTGGCCCTGCATCCTGGAGGAGGCGAACGTCACTCTGGAGGTCCGCCAGGTCTATGAGCTGGAGGACTTCGGCGAGGTCTTCACGGGCGAGCTGAAGGAACAGGCCGAGCGCGTGATGAAGAGCGAATGAGCCTGCTGACGGCTCCGCTGTGGGTCCAGATCGCCCTCGTCGCCGAGGCTCTGGCGCTGGCCTGGCTCGCCTGGCGGTTCGGCTGGCGCGGGGTCCTCTGGGGCGTCGCTGCCAGCGTCGGCTTCTGGTTCCTGCTGGGACTTGTGGCGTCTTACCTCGTGGGGCGGCTGGAGGGCGGCCGGGCGGCCCTGCTGCCCGACATCCTCTCCGGCGCGGTGCTGGGCGCCGTCCGGCTGGCGCTGGTCGCCGCGCCGCTGGTGCTGGCCGGCGCGGCCCTCGGCGGCGTCGCGCGCCGCTTCATCAAGCCGAAGCGGGGCGTAATCTAGCCTGCTGCGACGCCGGACCTCGGGATGCGGCGTTGCACAATGAGGGCTGAACCTCTATTTTCGCCGGTTCTATCTCCGCTCCGAGGACTCCATGGCCCGCGTCACCGTCGAAGACTGCATCGAAAAGGTCCCGAACCGCTTCTCGCTGGTTCTCCTGAGCGCGCACCGCGCCCGGGCGATCTCGGCCGGTTCGCAGATCATGGTCGACCGTGACAACGACAAGAACCCCGTCGTCGCCCTCCGCGAGATCGCCGACGACGTCGTGGACGCCGAAGAGCTGAAGGAAACCCTGATCGGCACGCTGCAGCGCGTCGACGAGCGGTCGGAAGCCGAGGAAGAGGCCGAAACCCTCGCCCTGCTGGCCGACCCGACCCACATGCAGATGAGCGAACTGGAACTGGTCCGCGCCCTGCAGAGCGACCGCGATGGCGGTCAGGAGGAGCGGTACTGAGCCCGGAAGGCGCAGAACCACTCACTAGAGAGGCGGCGACCGAAACCGCCGCCCTCCCGGAAGCTCGCGCCTCGAAGGCTTCCAGCGACGCTTCCACATCCAGCGCGATCTCAGCTCCGACGGCCGTGCCCAAACGGCCGCGGATGCTTCGCCAGTTCGAACTGATCGAGAAGGTCCGGTCCTACGACCCCAGCGCCGACGAGGCGCTGCTCAACCGCGCCTACGTCTATGCGATGCGTCAGCACGGCTCGCAGAAGCGTGCGTCCGGCGATCCCTACTTCGCCCACCCGATCGAGGTGGCCGGCATCCTCACCGACTACCGGCTGGACACCGAGACGATCGTCACGGCCCTGCTGCACGACGTCATCGAGGACACCGACGCCACCCGCGAGGACATCACCAAGCTGTTCGGCGCCGAAGTCGCCGAGCTCGTGGAGGGCGTGACCAAGCTCTCGAAGCTTGAGCTCTCGTCCGAACACCTGCGCCAGGCCGAGAACCTCCGGAAGTTCATCCTGGCGATCTCCAAGGACGTGCGCGTCCTGCTCGTGAAGCTGGCCGACCGGCTCCACAACATGCGCACGCTGCACTTCATCAAGCAGGCGGCCAAGCGCGAGCGGATCGCCCGCGAAACCCTCGACATCTACGCGCCGCTCGCCCGCTCGATCGGCGTGCACCGCATCTGCGCCGAGCTCGAGGAACTGGCCTTCGCCCACCTCAATCCGGTGGCGCGCGACGCGATCATCCGCCGGCTCGAGGTGCTCCGCCACGAACAGGGCGGGGCGGTCGCCCTGGTCAGCCAGGAGATCACCAGCCGCCTCGACACCGCCGGCATCCCCAGCCGCGTGTTCGGCCGCGAGAAGCATCCGTTCTCGATCTGGCGGAAGCTGCAGCGCAAATCCATCGGCTTCTCCCAGCTCTCCGACATCTACGCCTTCCGGGTGATCGTCGACAGCGAGGACGACTGCTATCGGGCTCTGGGCGTCATCCACCGCTCGTGGCCTTCGGTGCCCGAGCGGTTCAAGGACTTCATCTCCACGCCCAAGCGGAACAACTACCGCTCCCTGCACACCACGGTGGTCGGCCCTCGCGGCATGCGCATCGAGATGCAGATCCGCACCGAGGCCATGGACCTCGTCGCCGAGGAAGGCGTGGCCGCCCATTGGCGCTACAAGAACGAGAGCTACGGCTTCGACCCCGAGGCCCAGAAGGCCGCCGGCGGTCGCGATCCGCTGGTCAACCTGCGCCACCTCGTCCAGGTGCTGGAGCACGGCGGCGACGCGGAAGAACTGGTCGAGCACGCCAAGCTGGAGATGTACCTCGACCAGGTGTTCGTCTTCACGCCGAAGGGCCGCCTGGTAAGCCTGCCGCGCGGGGCCATGCCGCTGGACTTCGCCTACGCCCTGCACACCGACATTGGCGACACGACCATCGGGGTGAAGATCAACGGCGAGCTGAAGCCGCTGCGCACCACGCTGTCGAACGGCGACGTGGTCGAGGTGATCCGGGGCGGCAAGCCGGTGGTGCCGCCGGACTGGCGCTCGCTCACCGTCACCGGCCGGGCGCGGTCGGCTATCCGCCGCCATATCCGCCAGACCGAGCGCGAGGAATTCGTCCGCCTCGGCCGCGCCACCATCGACCAGGCGTTCGAATCCGCCGGCAAGAACCGCAAGGAAGTCTCGCTCCGGCCGGCCATGGACCGCTTCGCCGTCGCCACCGAGGACGACCTCTTCGACGCGGTCGGCCGCGGCCGCGCGCCGCCGGCCCAGGTGCTGGAGGCGGTGTTCCCCGGCCTCAAGGCCGCCGAACGCGAGGCGGCCGCCGCGCGCCGCCACATCGAGGACGGCAAGACTGCGCGCCTCTACGTCCGCGGCGGAGGCCTGACGCCGGGCGTCTCCATCCACTTCGGCGAGTGCTGCTCGCCGGTGCCGGGCGACCGCATCGTCGGCATCCTGGAAAGCGACGGCCGGGGGCTCACCGTCCACACGATCGACTGCGAGCGTCTGGAAGCCTTCGAAGACCGCGAGGAGCTCTGGCGCGACCTGCAGTGGACGCCCGAGGCCGAGCGCAACGCCATCGCCCGGGCGCGGATCACCGCGACCATCCGCAACGCGCCGGGCGTGCTGGGCCAGGTGTGCGGCATCATCGGCGAGGCGGGCGGCAACATCGTCAACCTGCGCATGCACCACCGCCAGCAGGACTTCTTCGACGTCGACGTCGATGTCGACGTGAACGACGCCAAGCACCTCACCCACATCACCGCCGCGCTGCGCGCCAGTCCCAGCGTCGAAACGGTCGAGCGGACCAAGAGCTAGCCCGTCCGTGCGAGGTCCGTTGTTTCCGCCGCAGCCGCCGGCCGCGCCCGGGCTTGATCTGTTCGGCATGGCCGTGGGGCTGATGCAGCAGGGGCGCCTTGGCGAGGCCGAGCGCCTGTTCCGGACGGTCATCGCCCAGGAGCCGCAGCATGCCGAAGCCCTGCACGCCCTGGGCCTCATCGCCTACCGCGCCGGCCGCCCGCCCGAGGCGCTGGAACTGCTCACCCGGGCGCTGAAGGCCGCGCCAAAGTCGCCGCAGGTTCTCGGCAACCGCGGCCTCGTCCATGCCGCCCTGGAGCGGTTCAAGGAAGCGCTGGCCGACTACGACCGGGCGCTCGCGCTCAACCCCCTGTTCGCCGAGGCCGCCTTCAACCGGGCCAACGCGCTCACGCGCATGGGTCGCTTGCCGATCGCCCTCCAGGGCTACGACAAGGCCATCGCCCTCGCGCCCCAGAACGCCGCCTGGCGCGCCGCCCGCGCCGAGCTGCTGCGTCGGATGGAGCGTGAGGATGAGGCTGTCGAGGGCTATCGCGAGGCCGTCAGCCTCGACCCGACGCTGGGCTCGGCCCAGGCCGCGCTTGGCGACCTGCTGCTGCGCAGGGGCGAGCTTGACGCCGCCGCCGAGGCCCTGGCCCGGGCCGCCGAGCTTGACCCGACAGACGCCGTGACCGCCTTCAACCTCGGCAACGTCAAGCGCCGCCAGGGCCGTGTCGCCGAGGCGGTGGAGAGCTACGGCCGCGCCGTCGACATCGATCCGGACTTCGCGATGGCCCACCAGAACCGCGCCGTCTGCCGAATGCTTCTGGGCGACTGGGCCAATGACGCGGGGATGGGGGGCTTCGACGAATACGCCTGGCGTCACCGCTGTCCCGGGCCTGAGTTGCGCGACTACCCCGAGCCAGCCTTCGACGGCTCGCAGGACCTGGCCGGCAAGACCCTGCTGATCTATCCCGAGCTGTTCCTTGGCGACCTCGTCCACTTCGGCCGCTATGCGAAGCTCGCGGAGGACCGCGGCGCGAGCGTGATCCTCGCCGCCCCGCGGATCCTGCACGCGCTGCTCTCGACCCTCAGCCCCACGATCCGCCTGATCGGCAAGGACGACGCCCCGCCGGCCTTCGACCTCCATTGCGCCCTGATGGACCTGCCGCGCGCCTTCGGCGTCACGCCTGACGACGTCAAGGCCGCCGCGCCCTATCTGCAGGCCGAGGCTGAACGGGTCGACCGCTGGCGGTCGCGGATGGGCGAGGGCGGCTTCCGCATCGGCGTCTGTTGGCAGGGCAGCACCCGCGCCGGCGCCGACCTGATGGGGCGCTCGTTCCGCCTCGCCGAACTCGCGTCGGTCGCCGCGCTGCCCGGCGTGCGGCTGATCAGCCTCCAGAAGCACGACGGGCTGGACCAGCTCGCGGCGCTGCCGTCCGGCATGCACGTGGAAACGCTGGGCGATGACTTCGACGAGGGCCCCGACGCCTTCCTGGACACCGCCGCCGCGGTCCAGGCCTGCGATCTCGTCATCACCGCCGACACCGCGGTAGCCCACGTGGCGGGCGCGGTCGGCGCGCGCACCTGGATCCCGCTTCCCGCCGTCCCGGACTGGCGCTGGCTGCTGGGCCGGGAGGACACGCCCTGGTATCCCGACACGCGCCTCTTCAGGCAGTCGGCCGCGCGCGACTGGACGCCGGTCTTCGCGCGCATGACGCAAGAACTTTCGAAGGAACTCGCCTGATGCCTGACGCGCCGGTCTCCTGGGGCGAACTGATCGACAAGATCACCATCCTGGAAATCAAGACCGAACGCCTGACGGCGCCGGCCGCGCTCGCCAACGTCCAGCGCGAGTTGGCCGCTCTGCGCGCCGTCGAGGCGCAACTTGCCCCTGATCCCGAGCTCGCGCGACTGAAGGCTGAACTCGTGCGGGTGAACGGCGCGCTTTGGGACATCGAGGATCACATCCGGGAACGCGAGGCGGCCCAGGACTTCGGCGGCGAGTTCGTGAAGCTCGCCCGTTCGGTCTACATCACCAATGACAGGCGCGCCGCGCTCAAGCGCGAGATCAACCGCGTCACCGAATCCGAACTGGTCGAGGAGAAGGGCTACGCCGACTACGGCGCGCCGGCGTCCGATCCTGGCTGAACCGCCTTGAGCACGTGCTCGACGCCGCGCACCACGGCGTCGCCATAGGCGAGCCCAAGCACGCTCGTGTGCGTCGCCTGAGGCACGTTCTCGAAATACCCGCGCTCCGAGGCCTTCGCCGGGCCGGCGCGCGGGCTGTCATCGCCGCGGCCGCCGGCGGTGATCACCGCCACCGGCATGGCCTTCGGCAGCGGTCCCGCCGCCATCGCCTGACGCGCCGCGCGCTCCCACTGGACGCCCTCGGCCGCCGCCCCGCGCGCATGGCGGCCGGAGACCCAGATCCGCCGCTTCTCGGCGATGCGGTCCTCGGGCAGGCCGATCCGCTCGGCCCAGTAGTAGAACGGCTTCGTCAGGCCGAGGCTGCCCGCCACCGCGCCGGTGCGCACCACCGTCTTGAACACGCCGATGAATTTCCGCATCCGCGGGTTCTCGATGGCCTCCGGCGTCGTGGCGTCCACCAGCACGATGCCCAACGTCTTATCCGGGTGGGCCGTGGCGAACCGGCGGATGTGCAGGCCGGCCATGGAATGCCCCACCAGCACGTAGGGTCCGGCGTCGCCCTTGGCCTTCATGAGCGCTTCCAGGTCGGCGAGGGCGGCGTCGCCGTCGCGCGGCGCCGGGCCCGGGTCCGAATAGCCCAGGCCCGCCCGGTCGTAGGCGCAGCTTCGCAGCCCCTTGGCGGAGAGCTTTTGCTGGACGGCGGCGAAGTCGGTGGCCGCGCCGAACGCGCCATGTTCGAGCCAGACGGCCGGTTGCGCCCCCGCGGGCCCCTCACACACGAGGCGCAGCTTGCGCCCTCCGACGTCCACCAACTCGCCGTGCGGCCTGGCGTGCGCCGCCGTCGCCACCATCACCAGACCCGCCGCGATCCACGCGCCCACGACGAGGACGACGCCCACCAGGAACTTCAACATTCGCTCAAGGTAGGGTGTCCAGCGGCCACGCTGCAACGGCTGGCATCTTCCGCAGGCTCCGAAACGCGACTATCTCGGGACCTCATGAACACCGAAGACGTCCTCGAAGAGTTCCGCGGCGCCGGCGCCCTGCGCGAAGGCCACTTCATCCTCGCCTCGGGCCGGCACAGCCCGATGTTCCTGCAGAAGAACCTGGTCTTCCAGTACGCCGACCGCACCGAGCGGCTGTGCAAGGCGCTGGCCGAGAAGATCGTGGAGCAGTTCGGCAGGCCCGACGTGATCGTGGCGCCCGCCGTCGGCGCCATCATTCCCGGCTACGAGGTCGCCCGGGCGCTGGGCGTGCCGTCCATCTACGTCGAGCGCGAGGACGGCAAGTTCCGCCTGCGCCGCGCCTTCAAGATCGCCCCGGGCGCCAAGGTGGTCGTCGTCGAGGACGTGATCACCACCGGCGGCTCTTTCCGCGAGGCCGTCGAGCCCGTGCAGGAAGCCGGCGGCGAGGTCGTCTGCTGTGCCTGCATCGTCGATCGCTCGGGCGGCAAGGCTCAGGTCGGCTGGCCGCTCGTGGCGCTCGCCACCGTCGACGTCCCGTCCTACGCCTCGGACGAGATCCCGCCGGAACTCGCCGCCATTCCGGCCGAGGAGCCGGGCTCGAAGAGGCTGCGGGGATGAGCAAGCTCAGGCTGGGCGTGAACATCGACCATGTGGCGACGGTCCGGAACGCGCGTGGCGAGAGCTATCCCGACCCGGTCCGGGCCGCCGAGGTGGCGCTAGCGGCTGGCGCCGACGGCATCACCGCCCACCTGCGCGAAGACCGCCGCCACATCTCGGACGGCGACATCGACCAGCTCGCCGTCATCTGCCGCCGCCGCGGCCGGCCGCTGAACTTCGAATGCGCCGTGACGCCCGAGATGGAGGCCATCGCGCTCGCCCACCGGCCGCACGCCGCCTGCCTGGTGCCCGAGCGGCGCGAGGAGGTGACCACCGAAGGCGGGCTGGACGTCGTCCGCGGCCACAACGCCATCGCCCCCGTCGTCCAGCGCATGGTCGACGCCGGAATCCGCGTCTCCTGCTTCATCGACGCCGATGCCGCCCAGGTCGCCGCCGCCAGGTCGGTCGGGGCCCAGGTGGTGGAGCTGCACACCGGCGCCTACTGCGAGGCTGTCCGGCAGGGCCGCCGCGAGGATGCCGCCCGCCTGTTGGAAGGCCTCGCCGCCGCCGCCGCCGAGGCCGGCCGCTTGGGTCTGGAGGTGCACGCCGGCCACGGCATCGACTACGAAACGGTGAAGGCGGTTGCGGCCATCCCGCAGGTGATGGAGCTCAACATCGGCCACTTCCTGATCGGCGAAGCCATCTTCATCGGCCTGGGTCCCGCCATCCAGCGCATGCGCGCGCTGATGGACGAAGCGCGCGCGCAGGCCGCCGCATGATCATCGGCATCGGGTCGGACCTCTCCGACATCCGCCGCATCCAGGCGAGCCTCGACCGCTTCGGCGACCGCTTCCGGCATCGGGTCTTCACCGAGATCGAGCGCACCCGCTCCGACCGCAAGGCCGACGCCGCCGCCAGCTACGCCAAGCGCTTCGCCGCCAAGGAGGCCTGCGCCAAGGCGCTGGGCACCGGCATGCGCCGCGGGGTCTTCTGGCGCGACATGGGCGTCGTCAACATGCGCTCGGGGCAGCCGACCATGGCGCTGACCGGCGGGGCGCTGAAGCGGCTGGAGGAGATGACGCCGCCAGGAATGAAGGCGGTGATCCATCTGTCGCTCACCGACGATCATCCCTACGCCCAAGCCTTTGTGATCATTGAAGCTCTGCCGGCCTGACGAGCCAAGATGCCGCAGGTCGACGCACGCCGGTATGTCGATGCTCGACATATCTTTGTCTCCGGCGGTGGTAACTTGGTCTCGGACGGGAGAGGGACATGTCCGAACCTGTGAAGTGCGCGACGAGCGAGCCTCGCGCCGGCGAGGCCGAACTGCCGTATCGCCTGGATCTCTGGGATGAGGCCGGCCAGGAGGTCGTGCAAGTGCTGGCGTTCAGCAGCACGTCCGGCATCGGCTACGCCGCCTACTACGCCGCGATGCGCGAACATCTGGGCCGCCACATCACCCTCAGCCGGGACGACAGGGTGATCGCCACGTCCGGGCGCTAGGAGGCCGCCGCCGCGCGGCGGCGCTCCCAGGCGGGGTAGAGGGTGTTGAGGGCCAGGCCGCCCAGCACCAGCACCGCCGCCGTCAGCTTCCACGACGTCAGCGGCTCGTTCAGCAGCACGGCCGAGGCGCCCATACCGAAGACCGGCACCAGCAGCGACAGCGGCGCGATCGTGGCGGCGGGATGCCTGGCCAGGAGCCAGGCCCAGCTCGCATAGCCGAAGATCGTGTTGCCCACCGATTGCCACAGCACGCAGGCCCAGGTCCCCGCGTCGGCGGCCGCGAAGCCGCCCTGGATCGCCGGCCACCCCTCGAACACGAAGGCGAGGACGAAGAGCGGCGGCGCCGCGAAGAGGCTCGACCAGACCACATAGGCCAGCATGTTCACCGGCCCGGCCGTGCGCGCCACTGTGTTGCCGCCGGCCCAGCTCAGCGCCGCGCCCACCACTAGGGCCAGGCCCAGCATGGTCACCTCGGCGCTGGTGTGGGCCATCAGCCAGATGAGGCCCGAGGCGGCGAGGCCCAGGGCGACGAGCTGGAACGGCCGGATCTTCTCGCCCGCCAGCACCATGGCGAAGCCGACCGTGAAGAACGCCTGGATCTGCACGACCAGCGAGGCCAGCCCCGGCGAGATCCACTGCGTCATGGCGATGTAGAGCAGGCCGAACTGGCCCACCCCGATCAGCACGCCATAGGCCGCCAGGTTGCGCCACGGCACGTTCGGCTTCTTCAGGAAGAACACCGCCGGCAGGAGCGCGAAGGTGAAGCGCAGCGCCGCGAACAGCAGCGGCGGCAGGTCGTCCAGCGCCCAGCGGATCACCACGAAGTTCGTGCCCCAGACGGCCACCACGGCCAGCGCCAGGAGGGCGTGCAGCGGGGGCAGGGAGGGGCGACTCATGCCAGCTAGATAGCCAGCCTGTCGTCTTCACGCACAGTCCAGTTCGGATCGCGTGGCCCACCCGTAGGAGACGCCCGATGACCGACACCTCGCCTGTCAAAGGGTTTGACCGCCTTCTGGCGATCCGCGTGGGCATCGGCCTCGCTCAGGGCGTGGCGCTCTATCTGCTCGACAAGCTCGGCGAGCACCTGCCGGCGACGCTGTTGGGTGCGCTGGTGCTGTTCGTGACGCTTGCGCCGATCGCCGCTCTCGGCGCCATCGGCGCCTGTCGCGCGCGCACGGCGGCGATCTGGCTGGGTGTGGCGAGCGCCGCGCTGCTTGCGCTCGGAGGCTATGAGGGCTGGGTTTTCGCGCTGGAGAAGGCGGGCGAATGGCCGCGCTTCCGGGTCGTCGCGTTCCTCGGTGCGGCGCTTTTCGTCGCCCACCACCTGATCCTGCCCGCCGACGCCGAGCGACGTCGGACCGCCAGCTACAGCCGCTACTTCGACGAGGGCTGGAAGGACGGGGTGCGGCTTGTGCTCGGGCTCGCCTTCGTCGGCGCGCTGTGGATCCTGCTCTTCCTCGGGGCGGCCCTGTTCGACCTGATCGGGCTCAAGTTTCTGTCGGACCTGATCCGCGAGGAATGGTTCGCCTTCCCGGCTACGACCACCTTCTTCGCCCTGGCCATACACGTCACCGCCACACGCGGCAGCCTCGTGCTCGGCGCGCGCACGCTCGCCCTGAACCTGATGAGCTGGCTGCTGCCGCTGATGACCCTGATCGTCGGCGGCTTCCTGGCGGGCCTGGCGTTCACGGGCTTCTCGCCGCTCTGGGAGACGGGCCACGCCGGCGGCATCCTGTTGGCGGCGACCGGGGCGCTCATTGTCCTGATCAACGCCGCGTACCAGGACGGCGAGCGTGGCGACCATCCGCCGCGACCACTCCGGTGGGCGGTGCGCGTTGCGGCCGTGCTCCTGGCGCCCCTGGCGCTCGTTACAGCCTATGGCCTGTGGCTACGGATCGCCCAGCATGGCCTGACGCCCGGCCGCATCTACGCCCTGGCCTGCCTGCTGATGGCGGGGATCTATGCCAGCGGGTACCTGTGGGCGGCGGTGGACCGCAGGGGCTGGATGCGGCGGCTGGAGGTCGTCAACATCGCCGCCGCGCACGTGGTCGTCCTGGTGCTTCTCGCCGTCTTTTCGCCGCTCGCCGATCCGGCGCGCCTTTCGGTGTCGGACCAGGTCTCGCGTCTGAGGACGGGCGAGGCCGAGGCCGCTGCCTTCGACTACCGTTTCCTGCGGTTCGGCGGCGGCCGCTGGGGCCGTGAGGCGCTGGCGCGCCTTTCGTCCTCGGCCAATCCAATGATCCGCGAACGCGCCCGCGAAGCCGCGCGGCTGAAGAGCCGTCACGAACCGATCGGCTCGCGGACGCCTGAGGTCCGCCGGCAGGCGTTCGAAGTGCTGGGCGACGCGATCCCGCAGGACTTCCTGACCCAGAGCTGGGGCGAGTACGACGAACCGACGATCGGGTGCGTCGGGAGCTGTCCCGTGCTGGTTCGCGACATGGACGGCGATGGCGCTCAGGAGGTGGTCGTCCTTCGGCCTTACAACAGCGTCGTCTACCAGCGAACCGAGGGCCGCGGATGGCAGCGGGCGGGCGAGCTGCGGGGCGCCTGGTGTTCCGGCGACCTGGACGCCGTGCGCGCGCGTCGCTTCACGGTTCGGCCGCCCCGAAGCCTGGCCCTGGAGATCGAGGGGCGGGAATTCGTCTTCACGCCGGACCAGAAGTGCGACTCACGGCGGCGCGCCGCGGCGCTCGAGGACGAACAGGTCGATGTCGCCATTGTGAAGCCCGGGCAGTGACGCCAGTTCGCGCAGGCGCGCCCTTGCCCGCAGGCTAAGCAGCGTCTAACCCACACTCCGCTTCGGTGCGCCGGGGCGTCCTCCAGGGACGGTTTATGAGCGAGAACGTGCAGACGGCCGATAGCCCCGAAAAGTCCGGCGCCGCGAACGAGTTCTTCGAGATCATCAAGACGGTGGTCTACGCGCTGCTGATCGCGCTGTTCCTTCGCGTGATCTTCTTCCAGCCGTTCACGATCCCCTCGGCCTCGATGGAGCCGAACCTCTACGAGGGCGACTACATCATCGTGTCGAAGTTCAGCTACGGCTACTCGAAGCACTCGATCCCGTTCAGCCCGCCGCTGTTCGACGGCCGGGTCATGGGGTCTTCCCCCAAGCGCGGCGACATCGTCGTCTTCAAGCTGCCGAGCGACAACCGCACCGACTACATCAAGCGCGTGATCGGCCTGCCGGGCGATCGCATACAGATGAAGAACGGGCTGCTGTACCTCAACGACCAGCCGGTGCCGCGCGAGCAGCTTCCCACCGGCAAGACCGACCTCGGGGGCTTCGTCCGCGAGGTGGCCGAGTACCGCGAGACGATCGGCGGCAAGAGCTTCGCCACCCAGGACTTCGGAACCGACGGCGATCTCGACAACATTCCCGAGACCTATGTCGTGCCCGAGGGCTACTACTTCATGATGGGCGACAACCGCGACAACTCGCTGGACAGCCGCGTCCCGCCCGGCGCCGGCGGCGTGGGCTACGTCCCGGCCGAAAACCTGGTCGGCAAGGCCCAGATCATTCTGCTCTCGTGGGACCCGGAGGCCTCGATCTTCAAGCCCTGGACGTGGGTGCTCGACGCCCGGCCCAGCCGCTTCTTCAAGGTCCTGCATTGAGCCAGCGGGCTGCGGCCGTCGCCGACCTCGAGCGGCGCATCGGCTACGTCTTCGCGGACCGCGACCTCCTGGAGCGGGCGCTGACCCACGCCAGCGTCGGCGACGGCGCGCGCGAGGTCCGCCACAACGAGCGTCTGGAGTTCCTGGGCGACCGCGTGTTGAACCTGTGCGCCGCCGAGCGGCTGATGGCGCTGGACCCTGACGCCCGCGAGGGCGAGATGAGCCGCCTGCTGGCCGCCCTCGTGAACTACCACGCCTGCGCCAGGGCCGCGAAGCGGGCCGGCCTGCCCGAGGCGCTGCGCATGTCGGCCTCCGCCACCAAGGTGGGCGCGCGCAAGTCCGACGCCGTACTCGGCGACGCCTGCGAGGCGCTGATCGCCGCCATCTACATCGACGGGGGCCTTGAGACCGCTCGCGCGTTCTTCCTGAAGTTCTGGGCCGAGGAGTTCGCCAGGCTCGACGAGCCGCGCGCGAAGGATCCCAAGACCCAGCTCCAGGAGTGGGTGCAGGGCATGGGCTTGCCGTTGCCGAGCTATGAGATCGTCTCCCAGGAAGGTCCCAGCCACGCGCCGTGCTTCACGGTCGAGGTCAGGGTCGAGGGCTTCAGCGCCGAGCGCGGCGAGGGCCGCTCCCGCCAGGCGGCCGAGAAGGCCGCCGCGCAATCCATGCTGCTGAAACGCGAAGGGCCTGAGCCCGGAAAGGGCGCCGAATGAGCCGCGCCGGCTTCTGCGCCATCATCGGCGCGCCCAATGCGGGCAAGTCCACCCTGACGAACCGCCTCGTCGGCGCGAAGGTCACCATCGTGACCCAGAAGGTCCAGACCACGCGCTTCCCGGTGCGCGGCGTGGCCATCGCGGGCGATGTCCAGATCGTGCTGGTCGACACCCCCGGCATCTTCCAGCCGCGCCGCCGGCTGGACCGCGCCATGGTCCGCTCCGCCTGGGGCGGGGCCGAGGACGCCGACGCCGTGGTGCATCTGGTCGACGCCGCCGCCGAGCTCGGCGATAAGCCGGCCGACAAGAAGGCCAAGGCTGACGTCGAGACCATCGTCGAAGGCCTGAAGACCGCCGGCCGCAAGGCGATCCTGGCGCTCAACAAGATCGACGCCGTGAAACGCGACGAGCTGCTGGCGATCTCGCAAAGACTCTTTGAAACAGGTGTCTACGACGAAGTCTTCATGATCTCGGCGACGTCGGGCTCTGGCGTCGAGGACCTCAAGGCGCGGATCGCCGCCCTGATGCCCGAGAACCCCTGGTTCTATCCCGAGGACCAGACCGCCGATCTGCCGGCCCGCCTTCTGGCCGCCGAGATCACCCGCGAGAAGCTCTACCTGCGGCTCCACGAGGAGCTGCCCTATGCGGCGACCGTCGAGACCACCAAGTTCGAGGAGAAGGACGACGGCTCGGCCCGCATCGAACAGACCATCTACGTCGAGCGCGAGAGCCAGCGGCCAATCGTGCTGGGCAAGGGCGGCCAGACGGTGAAGTGGATCGGGCAGAAGGCCCGCGAGGAGCTGACCGCCATCCTCGACCGGCCCGTCCACCTGTTCCTTCACGTCCAGGTCGACGAGAAGTGGGCGGACAAGCGGGAGTTCTACGGCCCGCTCGGCCTCGACTACGACGCCTGAAGCCTCGCCAGGCCCGCCAGGACCTTGTCCAGGGTGAGCGGATAGTCCCGGATCCGGACGCCGCAGGCGTTGTAGACGGCGTTGGCCACCGCGGCGCCAACGCCGCAGATGCCCAGTTCGCCCAGGCCCTTCGCCTTCAGCGGGCTCGCCTTGTCGTCCAGCTCGGGCAGGAACACCACCTCCATCTCCGGAATGTCGGCGTGCGCCGGCACATGGTACTCGGCCAGGTCGTGGTTCACGTAGGAGCCGAAGCGAGGGTCCAGCACGACCTCCTCGGTCAGGGCCGCGCCGATCCCCATCGTCACACCGCCCAGGCACTGTGACCGGGCCGTCTTCTCGTTGAGGATGCGGCCCGCGGCATGCACGCTCAGGAACCGCCGCACCCGCACTTCGCCCGTGTCCATGTCCACCGCCACTTCGCAGAAATGAGCGCCGTAGGACTGCTGGGAGTAGCGATCGGTCAGGTCACCGGGCTTGAAGTCGCCAATCACCTCGATCGGCCCGCCTGAGGCCAGCTCTTCGAAGCTCCGCGAGACGTTGCCGGCCACCAGCGCGCCGCCCTCCAGCCTGGCCTGTTCGGGATCGACGCCGGCCCGCTTGGCCAGCTCCAGTCGCAGCGCCTCGGTCGCCGCATAGAGGGCCGATCCCGAGCTGTTGGCTCCGAACGAGCCTCCCGAGCCGGCGGCCTCCGGGTAGTCCGTGTCGCCCAGGCGCACCGTCACCTTCTCGGGCGGCAGGCCGAGCAGGTCGGCTCCGACCTGGGTCAGGATCGTGTAGGTCCCGGTGCCGATGTCGGTCATCGCGAGGTCCGCCGCCGCGTGCCCGTCGGGATGCAGCGTCAGGCGGCACTTCGAAGGTTGCAGGACCACGCTGCGGCTCGCGGCCGCCATGCCGATGCCGATCAGCTGGCGGCCCTCGCGCACCTGGCCGGGCTTCGGGTTGCGGCGCGCCCAGCCGAACCGCCGGGCGCCTTCCTCCAGGCAGGGGATCAGGCTGCGGGTGGAGAAGGGGACGTGCTTCTCCGGATCCTCCGCGGGCTCGTTCCGCTTGCGCAGCTCGACGGGGTCCAGGCCCAGCCGTTCGGCCAGCTCGTCCATGGCGCACTCCAGCGCCATCATGCCCACCGCTTCGCCCGGCGCGCGCATGGAGCAGCCGATCGGCACGTCCAGGGTGACCAGCTGGTGCGTCGTCCGCCGGTCCGTAGCGTCGTAGAGGTTTCGCGTCTGCTGGGCCGCCGGCTCGTTGAACGTCTCGTCGGGATTGTTCTCGGACCAGACGTCGTGGGCGATCGCCTGCAGCCGCCCGGTCTCGTCTGCGCCCAGCCGGATCCGCTGGATGGTCGAGGGCCGGTGGCCGGTCATCTCGAACATGTGGGTGCGCGGCAGCACCACCTTCACCGGCCGCCCCTTCAGCTTGTGCGAAGCCAGCGCGGCCAGGATCGCGTCGGCCCAGACGTCCAGCTTTCCGCCGAAGCCGCCGCCGATGTAGGGGCTGATCATCCGCACCTTGTCCTTCGGCAGGCGGAAGGTGGCCGCGACGCTGCCCGCCCCGGGGGCCACCATCTGGTGCGAGGTCTTCAGCGTCAGCCGCGCGTCCGTCCATTCGGCGATGGTGGCGTGCGGCTCCATCATCGCGTGGCTCTGGATGGGCGTGGCGTACTCCAGGTCGAGCTGCACCGGGGCCTTGGCGAACGCGCCTTCGAAGTCGCCCACGAGGCTGTCGGCTTCCGGATCGTCGGGCGGCGCCACGCCCTTCGACATGTTCGGCCGCAACTCGGTCTCGTGCAGCTCGCGGTCGTAGGTCACCCGCACCAGCCGCGCCGCGGAGCGCGCCTGCTCGAAGCTCTCGGCCACCACTAGCGCCACGGCTTGGCCATAGTGATCGACCCGGGCGTCGTTCAGCTCCGGCACGGCCTTCTTGCCGGAGGTGGGCCCGTCCGGCGTCCGCGGCGCCTGGCCGTTGGGCGGGTCGACGTTGCGCCACGTCAGCACCGTCAGGACCCCCGGCTGCCGCTCGGCGTCGTTCGTGTCGATGTCGGCGACGCGGCCCTTGGCGATGGTCGCGGGCACAGGATAGCCGTAGGCAACCTCGCCGAAGCCGGCATGCTCGGCGGCGTAGGGCGCCCGTCCGGTGACCTTCAGCGCCCCTTCCACCCGGTCCAGGGGCTTGCCCACGGATCCGTCGGGCCGGCGGTCGATCGCCGTGTCGCCGATGGGCTCCTTGAACTCCATCTTGAATTCCATGGCCTAGCCCTCGCCGCCGGCGATCACGGCGGCCAGCGTCTGCCGGGCCAGCGGGATCTTGAAGTCGTTGGAACCGTGGCCGCGCGCGCCCTGGAGCAGGGCGTCGGCCGCGGCGTCGGCCGCGGCGCGAGGCTCCATGTCCGCCATGGCCTTTTCCGCCTCGTCCGCGCGCCACGGCTTGTGCGCCACCCCGCCCAGGGCGATCCGCGCCGCCCGCACCCGTCCGTCCGCCTCCTCCAGCACCGCCGCCACCGACACCAGGGCGAAGGCGTACGAGGCCCGGTCGCGCACCTTGCGATAGACCTGCCGGCCCGGCGGGGGCGGAGGCAGGGTGACGTGGGTGATCAGTTCGCCGGGCTCCAGCACCGTGTCCACGTCGGGCCGCTCGCCCGGCAGGCGGTGGAACTCGGCGATCGGGATCGAGCGTCCGCCCTCGGCGGAGACGACCTCCACCGTGGCGTCCAGCGCCCGCATGGCGACGGCCATGTCCGAGGGGTGGGTGGCGATGCAGTGCTCGCTCTGGCCGACGATGGCATGGATGCGGTTGAAGCCCTCCAGCGCCGAGCAGCCCGAGCCGGGCTCGCGCTTGTTGCAGGGCTTGGCGGGGTCGTAGAAGTAGTAGCACCGCGTCCGCTGCAGCAGGTTGCCGGCGGTGGTCGCGCGGTTCCGGAGCTGTCCCGATGCGCCGGCCAGCAGGGCCCGGGCCAGCACCGCGTATCGGCTGCGCACCCGCCGGTCCGCCGCCAGGTCGCTGTTGCGCACCAGCGCCCCGATCCGCAGCCCGCCCTCGGCGGTGTCCTCGACCTCGTCCAGGCCCAGCCGGTTCACGTCGACGAGGTGCGTCGGCGCCTCGATCTCGTGCTTCATCAGGTCGAGCAGGTTGGTGCCGCCGGCGACGAACCGGGCCTGCGGATGGCCCCGGACGGCGCTGACGGCGTCCTCGACGGTCTCGGCGCGCTCGTAGGTGAAGCTCTTCACGCCGCGCCTCCCACCTCTTTGATCGCCGCGAGGATGTTGGGATAGGCCGCGCAGCGGCAGAGGTTTCCGCTCATCCGCTCGCGGATCTCCGCGTCGCTCAGTTCCGGCGCCGCCTCCAGGTCCTTGGTCACATGGCTGGGCATGCCGCCGGCGACCTCGTCCAGCATCGCCACCGCCGAACAGATCTGCCCTGGCGTGCAGTAGCCGCACTGGAAGCCGTCGTGGTGCAGGAAGGCCGCCTGCATCGGGTGCAGCCGGTCCGGCTCGCCCAGGCCCTCGATGGTCGTCACCTCAGAGCCCTCGGCCATCACCGCCAGCGTCAGGCAACTGTTCACGCGCCGGCCGTCCAGCAGAACCGTACACGCGCCGCACTGACCGTGATCGCAGCCCTTCTTCGACCCGGTGAGGCTGAGATGCTCCCGCAGCGCGTCCAGCAGGCTGGTCCGCAGGTCCAGCGTCAGCGTCCGGTCCTGGCCGTTGATACTCAGGCGCACGGTCGCGACCTGCGGCGGCCGCGCCTCGGGCGCGCCCCGGACTTCGGCGTGCAGCATGGCTTTGCTCTCCCTGGATCTCGCAGTCCCGCAACGCGGGAAGGCCCGCTGCCGATCCGGCGACGCTCGCCGCTCTTCGCTTCCGTCAGCGAAGGCCCTAGATGAGAGCCATGGTCGACCTCGACGCCTATTTCGCCCGCATCGGATACAGCGGCCCCCGCGAGGCCACCCTGGACGTGCTCAAGGCGCTGCACGCCCGGCATCCGGCTGCGATCCCCTTCGAGGCCATCGATTGTCTGCTGGACCGCGGCGTCGACATCAGTCCGGGCGCCGTCGACGCCAAGCTGATCCACGCCCGCCGCGGCGGCTACTGCTTCGAGCACAACAGCCTGTTCCGGCGCGTGCTGGAGGCCCTCGGCTTCGAGGTGAAGGGTCTGGCCGCCCGCGTCCGCTGGAACATGGCGCCGGACGTCCCGGCCCAGCCGCGCACCCACATGGTCCTGAGGGTGGTCGCGGAGGGCCAGACCTACATCGTCGACGTGGGCTTCGGCGGCTGCGTGCTGACCGCGCCGCTGCGCCTGGAGGCGGAAGTCGAGCAGGCCACGGCCCACGACCGCTACCGCCTCACGCCCGTGGGCGAGGACCTGCGGCTGGAGGTGCTGCGCGAACCGGGCTGGGTCCCGGCCTACGACATCTCGCTCAGCCCCTGCGTGCCGCGCGACTATGAGATGGCCAACTGGTTCACCTCGACCCACCCGACCAGCCACTTCCGCCACAACCTGCTGGCCGCCCGCACCACGCCCGAGGCCCGCTACGGCCTGCTGTTCAACCAGCTCACCGTCCGGCCGCTGAACGGTCCGGTGGAGAAGACCACCCTCGACGCCGACGGCGTGGAGGCGGCGCTGCGGGACGTCTTCGGCCTTCCCGTCGAGCCTGACTGGCGTCCGATGATCGAGGCCGCGGTCCGTTGACCGAGTTCGAGGACGACGCCTATGTCCTCGCCGCCCGCGCCCACGGCGAGAGCGGGGCCATCGTCGAGCTGCTGACCGAGCGGCACGGCAAGTACGCCGCCCACGTGGCGGGCGGCAATTCGCGCAAGGTGCGGCCGTTCCTGCAGCCCGGCGCGCGGGTCATCGCCCGCTATCGCGCTCGGGTCTCCGACCAGCTGGGCTCGGCGACGCTGGAGCCGGTGGGCGAGGGGCCCGCGGCCCTGTTCGACGACCCCCTGGCGCTGTCGGGCCTGTCGGCCGCCGCCGCCGTCGCCGCCGGCGCGCTGCCCGAGCGCGAGCCGCATCCGGGCGCCTTCCTGGCCTTCGAGGCCCTGGTCGGCGCTCTGACCCACCCGGACATCTGGCCCGCCGTCTTCGTGCGCTTCGAGGCAGGCCTGCTGCAGGAGCTGGGCTTCGGCCTCGACCTGTCGAAGTGCGCCGCTACGGGCTCGGTCGACGACCTCGTCTACGTCAGTCCCCGCACGGGCCGGGCCGTCAGCCGCGCCGCCGGCGAGCCCTACAAGGACCGCCTGCTGACCCTGCCGCCGTTCCTACTGGCCGCGCAGTACGGCCTTGGCGCCGGCGACGTCTCGGCCGGCCTGGCGCTCACCGGCCATTTCCTGGAAGCCTTCATCTTCGGCCCGCTCAACCGCCCCCTGCCGCCTGCGCGGCTGTGGCTGCTGGATCGGCTCAGCGAGGCGGGGCGACTTTAGATCTCGAAGACGGCGCGGCCACGGCTCGGGCCATTGTCACGCCCGCTTCGTTCGTGGCACGAAACGTGAAACAACGTTCGCCGAACCGGGGACAAACTATGCGCAAGGGTATTCTGCTGGCCGCGGTCGTCGCCGCCATGACTTCAATGGCAGGCCCGGCTGCAGCCTTGGACGTCAACGTGCAGAACGCCTCACCAGACGTGATTCATGTCACCGTCGTCGGCAGCCAGTGTGTCTGGCCGACCTCGGTTGAACCCCAAACGTTGCCGCCCGGCGCTGGCGCGCAGCTCGTATTCTACGCGGAGTCGGGCGACGGCTGCGCCCAGGTCAAACCCAACGCGGTCGCGCTACGGCTCGATCTGGCCGCCTCCGGCGCGTTGGTCGATACGGTGAAGGTGGGGATCCATAGGCTCTTCACGAGCGACGTTTACGAAGTCCCCGCCCGGACCGTCGGCGCTCACGGCCTGAGCGTGGAGGCTGTACCCAACCGCGACGGTGTGACGCTGACCGTCAGCTGCCCGACTTGCAAGTCGAACTGACGGGGCGGCGCCTGTACGCATCGCGTTGCGAATGGAACTGAGCTATACGCCCGCCATGCTCCGGACGCTCAATCAGCGCATGACCCAACAACGCCGCCCCGCGGCGGAGTTTGCGCGCGCCTGATCCGGATCACCTGAGCCGACCGCCCCGCAAACCCCGCTCCGGCGGGGCTTTTGCTGCCAGCAACCCGGCCGGGGCTCACCACAGGAGCCTCACAATGTTCACCGACACCGATATCGCCCGCATCGGCGAGGGCGTGATCGCCCGTACCTTGCCCAAGCCGGAGTGGACCCACGCGGCCCACTTCGCCGCCGCGGTCTGGTTGCTGACGCGCCCGCACCTCGACGCGTTCCGCGACATGCCGGGCCTGATCCGCGCCTACAACGAGGCCACCGGCGTCCCGAACACCGACACCGGCGGCTATCACGAGACCATCACGCTCGCCTCGCTGCGGGCCGCGGACGCCCAACTGGCCGCCCGCCCGAACGCGACGCTGTCCTCCGCGCTCGCCGAACTCCTGGCGGGTCCCTTCGGCCGCTCGGACTGGCTGCTGGCCCACTGGTCGAAGGATCGCCTGTTCAGCGTCGAAGCCCGCCGTCGCTGGGTCGACCCCGACCTCATGCCGCTGCCGTTCAACTAGCCATGTCATCCCGGACGCCGCAGGCGATCCGGGCTCCAGGGGCGGTGCGCACGGCCCCTGGGTCCCGGCTCTCCGCTGCGCTTCGGCCGGGATGACGAACCTGGGGAGTGCGGCGCTCCGGCGGATGCGGCGAATCCTCCGCCTTGCTAAGAGACGCCCATGACCGTGATGACTGCCCCGCCCGGATCGGGCGAACCCGACCGGATCATCGACGAGCCGCTCTCCGAAGCGCTCAGCCGCCGCTATCTCGCCTACGCCCTTTCGGTGATCACCGACCGGGCGCTGCCCGACGTGCGCGACGGCCTGAAGCCCGTGCAGCGGCGCGTGCTGTATGCGATGCGCGAGATGCGGCTGAACCCCGATGCGGCCGCCCGCAAGTGCGCCAAGGTCGTCGGCGAGGTGATGGGCGGCTATCACCCGCACGGCGACCAGTCGATCTACGACACCCTGGTCCGCATGGCCCAGTCGTTCGCCCAGCGCTATCCGCTGGTCGACGGGCAGGGCAACTTCGGCAACATCGACGGCGATAACGCCGCGGCCATGCGTTACACCGAAGCCAAGCTGACGGTGGCCGCGACCCTCCTGCTGGACGGCATCGAAGAGGACGCCGTCGACTTCAAGCCCACCTACGACGGCTCGGACGACGAGCCCGTGGTGCTGCCGGCCGGCTTCCCGAACCTTCTGGCCAACGGCTCGACCGGCATCGCCGTCGGCATGGCCACCTCGATCCCGCCGCACAACGCCGGCGAGCTGATCGACGCCTGCCTGCTGCTGCTGGACCAGCCCGAGGCCTCCACCGAGGCCCTGATGCAGCACGTCCAGGGCCCCGACTTCCCGACCGGCGGCGTCATCGTCGAGCCGCGCGGCAATCTGGCCGAGGTCTATGCCACCGGCCGGGGCGGCGTCCGCGTCCGCGCCCGCTGGGAGCGTGAGGACCTGGGCAAGGGCACGTACCAGATCGTCGTCACCGAGATTCCGTATCAGGTGAAGAAGGCCGACCTGGTCGAGCAGCTCGCCGAGCTGATCGAGAACAAGAAGGCCCCGCTGCTGGGCGACGTGCGTGACGAGTCCGCCGAGGACGTGCGCCTGGTGCTGGAGCCCAAGAGCCGCAACGTCGAGGCCGAGGTGCTGATGGAGAGCCTGTTCAAGCTCTCCGACCTCGAGACCCGCTTCAGCGTCAATCTCAACGTGCTCGACGCCCGCGGCACGCCGGGCGTGATGAACCTGCGCCAGGCCCTGCAGGCCTTCCTGGACCACCGCCGCGAGGTGCTGGTCCGGCGCGCGCGTCACCGGCTGGAGAAGATCGAGGCCCGTCTCCACATCCTCGACGGCCTGATGATCGCCTACCTCAACCTGGACGAGGTGATCCGCATCGTCCGGTTCGAGGACAAGCCCAAGGAGAAGCTGATCGAGACCTTCGGGCTCTCGGACATCCAGGCCGACGCCATCCTCAACACCCGCCTGCGCCAGCTGGCCCGGCTGGAGGAGATGGAGATCCGCCGCGAGCACGCCGAGCTGTCGGAAGAGCGCGACGGCATCGTCAAGATGCTCGCCTCCGACAAGGCCCAGTGGAAGCTGGTGGGCGAGGGGCTGCGCCACGTGAAGGCCCGGCTCGGCGACCTGAACGTCCGGCGCTCCGCCTTCGCCGAGGCGCCGCAGATCGACACCGAGGCGGCGCTGGAGGCCATGATCGTGCGCGAGCCGATCACCATCATCCTGTCCGAGCGCGGCTGGATCCGCGCCGCCAAGGGCCGGGTGGAGGACCCTTCCGAGCTGAAGTTCAAGGAAGGCGACAAGCTGCAGTTCCTGGTCCCGGCCGAGACCACGGACAAGCTGCTGATCTTCGCCTCGGACGGCCGCTTCTTCACCCTGGGCTGTGACAAGCTCCCGGGCGCCCGGGGCCACGGCGAGCCGCTGCGCCTGATGATCGACCTGGACGACAAGGTCGGCATCATCGACGTCTTCCCGCACAAGCCGGGCACGAAGCGCCTTCTGGCCTCGAAACAGGGCTACGGCTTCATCCTGCCCGAGGAGGAGGCCATCGCCTTCCGCAGGGCCGGCAAGCAGGTGCTGAACGCGGGCGATCCGGCGAAGAAGGGCGAGGGCGCCGCCTTCTGCCTGCCCGTCTCCGGCGACCAGGTCGCGGTGATCGGCGACAACGGCAAGCTGCTGATCTTCCCGACCGCCGAGCTGCCCGAGATGCCGCGCGGCAAGGGCGTGAAGCTGCAGGCCTATCGCGAGGGCGGCCTGCGGGACGCCATGGTCTTCAAGGCGGAGGAGGGCGCGACCTGGATCGACGCCGCCGGCCGCACGCGGACCTGGGAGGAGTGGCGCGAGTGGATCGGCCGCCGGGCCGGCGCCGGCAAGCTCGCGCCCAAGGGCTTCCCGGCCACGAAGCGGTTCCGCCCGCGTTGATGGCCGACGTCGCTCTCAGCCGTCCGGGGCGCGCCTCGGCCGCGTCCCTGTCAATTTGCGCCAGGATCGCCTATATGTATGCGGCGCGCCGTCGGGTCTGTGCCGCTACCGAAGCGGTCGATCATTGTCCGATGCGGCGTCCTTTTGGCGCATCCTGATGTCCATGCTTTTCTTCGTTTCCGTGCTCGGCGCGGCGACGGCCTTCGCGGTTCGGCCGCTTGTGCGGCTGGTCGCGCCCGGGTTCGCCCGGCGCCGGACACCGTCATGAGCGCGTCCGTCGAGCGCGGCGCCGCGGAGCTCGCGCGGGAAAACGCCTACCTCAAACTGCGCGTCGCCCAGCTCGAAGGCGACGTCCAGGATCTGAACGCCGAGAACCTGCGCTTGCGGGAAGAACGCGAGCGCCTGCATGGGCGGCGCGCCGCCCAGGCCTCCGCACCGAACCCGCTCGGATCCGGCCAATGATGCAGATCGTTGGCATGGTGCTATTGGTGATGCCGATGACCATCGCGGTCGCCGCTCTCCTGTTCCTGCGCCGCCGCGCCTGAACCTTACGTCCACCACCTGAAAGGAACGCCGCTTGGCGAAAGAAGAACTTGTCGAATTCGAAGGCCTGATCACCGAACTGCTGCCGGAAGGCCGCTTCCGCGTGAAGCTTGAGAACGAGCACGAAATCCTGGCCTACACGGCCGGCAAGATGAAGAAGCACCGCATCCGCGCCATGGTCGGCGATCGCGTCACCGTCGAGATGACGCCGTACGACATGGATCGCGGCCGGATCACCTATCGCCACCGGGACAACGCGCCCCGCGTCGGCGCCAGCAATCCGCGCCCGCAGTACCGCGGCGGTCGCTAGGCATTCCCATCCGGCGCCTCGGGCGGCAGTCTGCGCTGTCGCCTGAGGCCGGAGATCTTCATGTCTGCCGATCCTGTCACGCCGCTTCGCATCCTCGCCTTCGCGGGAAGCCTGCGCGCGGCGTCCTACAACCGCGCCCTGCTGCGCGCGGCCGTCGAGGTCGCGCCCCAGACCCTGGCGATCGAGGTCTTCGATCTCCTCGAGACGCCGCTCTACAACGGCGACGTGGAAGCCCAGGGCGATCCGCCGGCGGTCGCCGCCCTGAAGGCCGCCGTCGCTGCGGCGGACGGGGTGCTGATCGCCACGCCCGAATACAATCACGGCGTGCCGGCCGTGACCAAGAACGCCGTCGACTGGTGCTCGCGTCCGCCGCGCGGCGCCGTGCTGGACCGCAAGCCGGTGGGGATCATCGGCGCCTCGCCCGGCATGACCGGCTCCGCCCGTGGCCAGAGCCAGCTCCGCCAGGCCTTCGAGTTCACCAATTCCTACTGCATGCCCCAGCCCGAGCTGCTGGTCTTCCGCGCGCACGAGAAGTTTGACGAGGCCGGCCGGCTCATCGACGAGCCCACGCGGACCTACCTCGGCAAATATCTCGCGGCCTTCGAGGCTTGGGTGAGACGCTTCGCCTAAGTCTCTGCCCGATCAGGGGATGTCAGGGTCTATGACCGCTTGCGTCGACGGCCTGTCCTGCAGCCGCGCCCGGTAGTCCAGCAGCGCCGGAGTGGTCGGCCGCTCGATCGGCGTCAGCAGCCAGCGCTGCAGCGAAAGCCCCAGGACGATGTCGGCGAGGGTGAAGACGCTCCCCGCCGCATAGGCTCCCGTCTCGGCGATCCGCGCCTCCAGCAGCAGCATCCGCGCGTTCCAGGCCTCCGTGCTGCGCGCGATTGCGGCTGCGTCGGCCATGGCCTCGGGCCGTTTGCGCACCAGCGCCAGGAAGGCGCCGCCCCAGGCGCCGTTCACCTCGGTCGCCTGCCAGTCCATCCACATCTCCACCTGCGCACGGGCATACGGATCGGCCTGAAGCAGGTCCTCGCGACCGGCCTTGGCGGCCATGTAGCGGCAGATGGTGTTGCTCTCCCACAGCACGCGGTCGCCGTCGATCAGCACGGGAACCAGGCCGTTGGGGTTCAGCGCCAGGAACTCGGGGCTCCTGACGCTGCGCTCCGCCGCCCACTCCGGCTCTTGCGCGTAGGGCAGGCCGCACTCGGCCGCCGTCCAGAGGACCTTGCGGACATTGATCGAGGTCGTGCGGCCAAGAATGCGCAGCACAGGATTCTCCCGCGGTGGGAGCCGCAATCTGGTCCAGTTGCGCGGCGGCGGGAAGACCCCGCCGCCCAGCCTGCCATTCCCAGGAACGGCGAACCGGGCGGCGACGCGGGCTAGTGGCTCGCCAGGACGAACCGGCGCGGATGGCGCAGCAGGGTCTGGGTGACGCCGCCGAACACCCATTCGGTCAGCCGGTTGTGGCCGTAGGCGCCCATGACGATCAGGTCCGCCTCGTTCACGTCGGCGATCCGCTCGAGTTCGGACACCACGCCCTCGTCGGGAGCGGTGACCACCTCCGTCCGCACCGTGGCGCCCTGACGCCTCAGCATGCCGGCCACGTCCTCGGCCTGGAATGCACGGGCCTCGACGTCGGCCTCATGGCTGACGGCCGCGACGATCACCTCGTCCGCGGCGATCAGGAACGGCATGGCGTCGGCGATCGCGCGTCGGGCCTCGCGGGTATCCTTCCAGGCGACGACCACCTGCCGCGCGCGCAGGCGACGCGCGTCGGTCGGCACGATCAGCACGGGACGGCCGCTGCGCATCACCACCTCGGCGGGGCTGGCGCCGCGATAGGGCGAGGTTTCCTCCCGCACCGGGCTCATCACGATCAGGTCGGCTGCCCGCGAGGTGTCCACCAGCGCCCGGTCGGGGAAGGTGGCCATCGAACGCCATTCGACCCGAACGCCGGCGGCGTCGCGACGGAAGGCCGCCTCGGCGGTCATCAGGTTCTGGTCGATCTGGTGCTGCGCGGCGGTCAGCCATTCGGTCAGCACCGTGCCGCCGAACGGATCCATGGCGAACGCGGCGTCGAGCGCCTCGGCGCCGACCCCGATCAGCAGGGCGTCGCCTTCCCGCGCGAGGTGGGCGGCGGCCTCGACGCGGTTGGATGCCGAAAGTTCGGGTTCGGCGTGCACGAGCAGGGTGGCGAAACTCCGGGCCGCCGCCTGCTTGGTCGAGGCGGGGCGTTCCTTGGTGATGGGCATGGCGACCTCCTTCCGGTTGCCAGGACAGTCTGCGCTCTTGGTTGCGGCGAACATTGATCTGCCGCAACCGGCGGCTGAGCGTCAGGCGGGTTCTGCCGCCGGGATCTGGTCGCGGACGGTCTGAGCCACCCGCATCAGCACTTCGTCGATCACGTCCGGACGCACGTCCGAGACCATGCCGCCGAAGTGGACGTGATCCACCACCGTCAGTCCGCACGTGCCGGCCAGGTGATGATCGAACAGCCGCTCCAGGTCGTGCAGCACGTGCGTGTCGCGCAGCCACCGTTCCGGAGCGCCCGAGGTGGTGAAGCTGAGCAGCCGACGCCCGTTCAGCTGCGGCTCGGTCCCGCCGAACCCCGGCTCGAAGCCGAACCCCATGCCGAACACCCGGTCGACATAGCCCTTCAGGATGGCCGGCGGCCCGTTGAACCACATCGGATAGATGAAGACGAAGAGGTCCACGTCCGACAGCCGCTCGCGCTCGGCCATGACGTCGGCGCCGAAGGTCGGAGCCTTCGGTCCGGGGATCTCCTCGGCGCGCAGGCAGGGATCAAAGCCCATGGCGTAGAGGTCGCGCACCAGCACCTCATGGCCCTCCGCCTGGAGGGCCCGGGCGCAGGCTTCGGCGATGGCGGCGTTCAGGCTGTTGCGGGCAGGGTGGGCGCGGACGATAGCGGTTTTCATGGCGGTCATCCTTCAGCGGGCGGTGTAGCCGCCGTCGATCACGAGTTCGGTTCCGGTGACGAACTTGGCCTCGTCCGAGGCCAGGTAGACGCAGCCCCACGCGATGTCGTCGGGCTCCCCCAGGTGGCCCAGGGGGTGCAGCGCCGCCACGGCCTCGCGGCCCGCGGCGATCTCGCCCTGGTCCTTCAGGAAGCCTTCGACCATCGGCGTCCAGATGAAGCCGGGGTGCACCGAGTTCACCCGGATCCTGTCCGGCGCGTAGAGCAGGGCGTCGGTCTTCGACATCAGCCGCACCGCGCCCTTCGAAGCGTGATAGGGCGGCACGTCCGGCGCCGAGACCAGGCCGTAGATCGACGACAGGTTGATGATCGAGCCGCCGCCGGCCCGGCGCAGGTGCGGGACAGCGTGCTTGGTGCAGAAGAACACGCCCTTGACGTTGATCGCCTGCACGAAGTCCCACTCGGCCTCGGTGATCTGGTCGGTCGCCTTGTTGGCGCCCGCGACCCCGGCGTTGTTCACCAGGATGTCCAGCCGTCCGAAGCGTTCGGCCACCTCGCCGAGGACGCGTTTGACTTCACCCTCGCGGGCGACGTCCAGGGGCCAGAAGTCGGCCTGCAGTCCGCGGGCCGACAGCTCGTTGGTCAGGGTCTCGCCCTCCAGCGTCTGCAGATCGAGGATCGCCACGGCGGCGCCTTCCTCGGCCATGCGCCGCGCGATCGCCGCGCCGATGCCGACGCTGGCGCCGGTTATCGCGGCCACCTTGCCCTTTAGCCGGTCCATGCGTGCTCCCAGGTTTCAACCTAAGGTGAAGGACGGGGCCTGCGGGCGCCTTGCGTTAGATCAAAGGGACGGCGGCCTAGGCGGCTTAGGTAGGGACCATGAGCGTTCATCTCAGCTTCCACGGCGCCGCCGGGTGCGTCACCGGTTCATGCGCGAGGCTGGAGACGCCCCGCGCCCGGGTGCTGGTGGACTGCGGCATGTTCCAGGGATCCAAGTCCCTGAAGGCGCTCAACTATGAGCGCTTCCCCTTCGACGTGCGCGAGCTCGACGCCGTCCTCCTCACGCACGCGCACATCGACCATTCCGGCCTGCTGCCCAAGCTCAAGCGCGAAGGCTTCCGCGGCCGCATCCTCGCCACCGCCGGCACGCGCGAGCTCTGCGAGGTAATGCTGGCCGACGCGGCGCATATCCAGGAAAGCGAGGTGCGCCAGCTCAACCGCCGCAACGAGCGCCGGGGGCGCCCGGCGGTGGAACCGATCTACCGCCTGCGCGACGCGGCCGAGACGCTGGAGCTGTTCGACCCGGTCTCCCTGAACGAGACGGTGGACGTCGCACCGGGCGTGAAGGCGCGGTTCTGGGAAGCCGGCCACATCCTCGGCTCGGCCTCGGTCGCCGTGGAGGCGCAGGGGGAAGACGGCCGGGTCGAAATCTTGTTCTCGGGCGATCTGGGACCCGGCGGCCGCGACTTCATGCCCGATCCCGAGGGGCCGGCCGGCGTCGGCCATCTCGTCCTGGAGTCCACCTATGGCGCGCGCGAGCGGGCGATCCTCGACCCGGCCGGCCGCCGCCGCGAACTGGCTCAGGCCCTGCGCGACGCGCACCGCCTTGGCGGGCCGGCCCTGATACCGGCCTTCGCCGTCGAGCGCTCTCAGGAGCTGCTCGCCGACATCCAGATCCTGGCAGCGTCGGGCGAAATCCCGCCCACCGACATCTTCCTGGACTCGCCGCTGGCCATCGAGGCGACCGAGGTCTTCGTCCGCCACGGATGGAACGCGCAGCTCGGCCGCAATCCGTTCGAGGACCTCCGCGCCAGCGGTCGGCTCCAGTTCCTGCGCGAGCCGTGGGAGTCCGACCGTCTCGAGAAGCTGGCGGGCTGGCACATCATCATGGCCGCCAGCGGCATGTGCGAAGCCGGCCGGGTGCGCAAGCACCTCAAGCGCCTGCTCTGGCGGCGCGACGCCACGGTCCTGCTCGCCGGCTTCCAGGCGGGCGGCACGCTGGGCCGCATCCTCGCCGAAGGCGCCAAGCGGGTGACGATCCAGGGCGAGGAGGTGCTTGTCCGCGCGCAGGTGCGCTCGCTCGACATCTATTCGGGCCATGCCGACGCCAAGGGGCTCGTCGGCTGGGCCAGCGCCCGTCGGCCCGTGGCCGGCGAGGTCTTCCTCAACCACGGCGAGCCCGACGGGCTGGCGGCCTTGCGCGAGCGGCTGGTCGCCGCCGGCTTCGATCCCGGCCGCATCGTCATCCCCACCGTGGACGCCCGCTACCGTTTGACGCCCGTCGCCGCCGAGCAGGTGGGCGAGGGGACGCGCATCTTGCCCGGCGCGCCGGCCCGGCCCGACTGGCACAACCGGCGGGTCGAGATGCTCATGCGCCTGGACGAGCGGCTCGCGGCGCTCGGCTCCGACGCCGAGCGTGAGGCGCTGCTGGCCAGGCTGTCGGACGCCCTGAACGGCCGCTGAGCATGCTCGCGTGGGCTCAGCTCCTGCCGTTCATCGCGGCCGCGCTCATCGTCGAGCTCACGCCGGGTCCGAACATGGGCTACCTGGCCGTTGTCGCCGCAAGGCAGGGCCGTCGTGCCGGGCTGGTCACCGTCGCGGGCGTCACCGCCGGCTTGGCGCTCTGCCTGCTCGCCTCAATCGGCGGCCTGGTGGAACTGCTCGCGGCCCGGCCGTCGCTGCTGGCGGGCCTGCGCTGGGTCGGCGTCGCCTATTTCCTGTGGCTCGCCGTCGACGCCTGGCGGGCCTCGACGGCGGCGGCGGCCGGCGAACCCGTGACGGACGGACGGCTCTTCACCCGCGGCCTCATCGTCAACCTGCTGAACCCCAAGGCGCTGCTGCTCTACGTGGCGCTGTTGCCCGGCTTCCTGGAGGCGGGACGAGGACGGGTCGAGGTCCAGGCCCTGCTGCTCGGCCTCATCCACATCGCCATCGCCGTGGCGGTCCATCTCGGGATCGTATTGGGCGCCGTCCGGGTCCGGGACGGGCTGACGGGCGCCGGTGCGGGCGCGCCGGCCTGGCTGCAGCCCGCGGCGGCGGTGCTGCTCGTCGGCGTGGCCGCCTGGCTGGCGCTCTCGGCGCTCTAAGGGGGCGGCTCGGCGCTGCCGGATCAGACCCTCGTCCCGTCCTCCGCCATGCCGCGGTACGCCTCCACGAGGACCTTCGGTGACGGGAACCTTCACCGCAGCCAAGCTTTAAAGCTCCGCGCCGCGGTTCCCGCTGCGGCGCGGGGGAAAGCATGTCCGGGGCTCCGATCCAGTCCGTCGCCGAAATCATTCCGACGCTCGACACGGCGAACTCGCCGCTGGGCGCCGTCAAGTCCTGGCCGGCGGAGCTGCGCACCGTCGTGGACCTGCTGCTGCCGGCCAAGGCCGAGATCGTGCTCTTCTGGGGTCCGGAGTACGTGGCCCTCTACAACGACGCCTACGCGCCCACGATCGGCGACAAGCATCCCGGCGCCTTCGGCCGGCCGGCAATCGAGAACTGGCGCGAGCTCTGGGACGATCTCGAGCCGCTGCTGGCGGGCGTGCGCCGCACGGGCGAGACCTTCCATGCCAGGGACCGCCCGTTCTACATCGAGCGCCACGGCGGCCAGGGCGAGACCGTCTACTTCGACGTCTCCTATTCGCCGGTCCGGCAGGCAGACGGCCACGTGGGCGGCGTGCTGTGCATCGTCAGCGAGACGACCGCCCGGGTCCGTGCGCTTGAGCGCGCCGCCCATTCGGAGGCCCAGTTCCAGGCCATCGCCGACAGCGTCGACCAGATGATCTGGGCCACCACGCCGGACGGCTATCACGACTACTACAACAAGCGCTGGTACGAGTTCACCGGCGTGCCGGAGGGCTCCACCGACGGGGAAGCGTGGAACGGCATGTTCCACCCGGACGACCGGGGACGCGCCTGGGCGACGTGGCAGCTGTGCCTGGAGACGGGTGCGCCCTATCACATCGAGTACCGCCTGCGGCATCGCTCCGGCCAGTACCGCTGGGTGCTCGGCCGTGCCCAGCCGGTGCGGGACGACGCCGGCCGCATAGCCCGCTGGTACGGCACCTGCACCGACATCCATGACCTCAAGCTCGCCCGCGACGCCCTGCAGGACGAGCGCGAGGCGCTCGAGATCCTGAACGCCGTCGCCACCCGGGTCGCCGCCGAGTACGACCTCGACAAGCTCGTGCAGACCGTCGTCGACGCCGGCGTCGAACTCTCGGGCGCCGAGTTCGGCGCGTTCTTCTACAACGTCCTCGACGCCGAGGGCGAAAGCTACATGCTCTACGCGCTCTCGGGCGCTGACCGGGCCCACTTCGACAAGTTCCCGATGCCCCGCAACACGGCCGTGTTCGCCCCGACATTCGAAGGCCAGGGCATGGTCCGCTCGGCCGATATCACCAAGGATCCCCGCTACGGCCGGAACGCGCCGCGCAGCGGCATGCCCGAGGGCCATCTTCCGGTGCGCAGCTACCTGGCCGCGCCGGTCACCCTCCGCTCGGGCGAGGTGGTGGGCGGGCTGTTCTTCGGCCACGCGACGACCGGCGTGTTCGACGAGCGCGCCGAACGCCTGCTGGAGGGTCTGGCCGCCCAGGCGGCCATCGGCATCGAGACCTCGCGCCTCGTCCAGCGCCTGCAGAGCCTCAACGAGGGCCTGGAGAGCGAGGTCGCCGCGCGCACCGCCGAGCGCGACCAGATCTGGCAGACCAGCCAGGACCTGCTGCTCGTCGCCGACCTGGAGGGCGTCTTCCGCTCCGTCAGCCCGGCCTGGGAGCGGCTGCTCGGCTGGAGGGCCGACGAGCTCGTCAACCGCACGGGCGACTGGCTCGTGCACCCGGAGGACCTGGCGCCGACGCGCGACGAGATCGCCCGGCTGGGCGGCGGCGAGACCAGCGACGGCTTCGAGAACCGCTTCCGCCACCGCGACGGCAGCTACCGCACCCTGTCGTGGACGGCCACGCGCTCGGGCGATCTGCTCTACGCCGCCGCGCGCGACGTCACCGCCGAGCGCCAGCGGCAGCAGGAGCTGGCCGACACCCAGGAACGCCTGCGGCAGGCGCAGAAGATGGAGACGGTCGGCCAGCTCACCGGCGGGGTGGCGCACGACTTCAACAACCTGCTCCAGGTCGTCACCGGCAACCTCGAGACCCTCCAGCGCAACCTGGACCCGGAACAGACGCGTCTGCGCCGCGCCGCCGACAACGCCATGACCGGCGCCCGGCGCGCCGCCACCCTGACCCAGCGCCTGCTGGCCTTCGCCCGCCGCCAGCCGCTCAACCCGCGCCCGCTCGATCCCGACAAGGTGGTCCAGGGCATGTCCGAGCTGCTGCACCGCACCTTGGGCGAGACCATCGCGGTCGAGACCGTGCTGTCGCCGGGTGTCTGGCGCATCGAGGCCGACGCCAACGGGCTGGAGAACGCCATCCTCAATCTCGCGGTCAACGCCCGCGACGCCATGCTAGGCGGTGGCAAGCTCACCATCGAGACCGCCAACGCTCACATCGACGTGGGCTACGCGCGCCGCAACGTCGAGGTGACGCCCGGCCAGTACGTGATGTTCTCGGTGTCCGACACCGGTCAGGGCATGCCGCCGGAGGTGGCCGAGAAGGCGTTCGAGCCGTTCTTCACCACCAAGGAGGTCGGGCGAGGCACCGGCCTGGGCCTGTCCATGGTCTATGGCTTCGTCAAGCAGTCCGGCGGCCACGTGAAGATCTATTCCGAGGTGGGGCAGGGGACGACGGTGCGCCTCTACTTCCCGCGCCTGGTCAGGGAGGCCGAGGTTCCCGAGGAAGAGCCGGCGCCCTTCGCGCCCGAGGCCGAGAACTGCGAGACCATCCTGGTCTGCGAGGACGACGACGATGTCCGCGCCTATTCGGTCGAGACGCTGCGCGAGCTGGGCTATCGCGTGCTGGAGGCCCACGACGGCCCCTCGGCCCTGCGCCTGCTGGAGCGGCAGGAGGGCCGCGTCGACCTGCTGTTCACCGACGTCGTCCTGCCCAGCGGCATGACCGGCGCCGAGGTCGCCCGCGCGGCTCGCGAGATCCAGCCGAACCTGCCGATCCTGTTCACCACCGGCTACGCCCGCAACGCCATCGTCCACCAGGGCCGCCTGGATCCGGGCGTCGAGCTGATCACCAAGCCGTTCAGCTACGCCGAGCTGGCCGCCCGCATTCGCGACAGCCTCGACGCCGCCAGGGCGGGCCAGACGCAAGAAAAGATTTAGTTCCACGCGCTACGTCGATTTCCGACAGACGGTGGTCCTCAACCATGGGATGATCGGCACATCGTCGGCCGACTTCCTGGGCGCCGGCGGCTGAGAGAGGGACTTGGCCAGAGGTCCCGTGCTCCCGCCTGACGTGCCGGAGCGTCGCTATGCCTCTTTACACCTTTCATCCCTGTCGCGCGGACGGCACGTCGGACACCTTCGTCACCGTCGACCTGCGCGGCGATCACGAGATCGAAGCCTACGCCCGCGGTCTGCTGGCGCAGCATTCGAGCTGCGCCTGCGTCGAAGTCTGGCAGGAAGAACGCGAGATCGCCGAGTTCCGCCGCAGCGAGTTCGCGGTCGGATAGATCCGACCGCTTCCCCAAACCGCCGCCAGCGCCTACCTCTTCCCGATGGCCGTCGCATTCACCCGGGAAGAAGATTACGAGGCGCAGGCCGCCGATCTCCCTGACCGTCCGATATCGCCGCACCCCAACCTGGTGACGGCCCGTGGCCTGGCCGCCATCGAGGCCGAGCTCGCCGCGGCGCGGGCCGCCTACAGCGCCGCCCAGGCGGCCGGAAAGGACGGGGCCGGCGTCTCGGCCGACCGCACCGCGATGGCCAGGGCGACCCGCGACCTTCGCTACTGGTCCGCCCGCCGCGCCAACGCCCAGCTCACCGAGCTGGATGGCGACCCCGACAAGGTCCTGTTCGGCCGCGCCGTCGAGATCGAGCGCGAGGACGGCCGGCGCCAAACCTTCCGCATCGTCGGCGAGGATGAGGCCGACCCCGCGGCCGGCAGCGTCTCCTACGTCAGCCCGCTGGCCAAGGCGCTGCTGGGCAAACGTGTCGAGGACGTCGTGATGGTCAACGGCGCCGAGGTCGAGATCGTGGCTGTACGGTAGCGATGAACCCTCCGCGGCCGCCGGGCCAAGGAGGGAACCTTCGCCATAGGCAGGTGTTTGGCCCGCAAGCAAAAGGGAACCCTCATGCGCAAGACCATGATCGCCAGCGGCATCGCCGCCCTGGCCCTGATCCCCAGCCTCGCCCACGCCCAGCAGACCTGCGAGGAGCGGCGCAACAACCGCATCGCCGGCACGGTGGTCGGGGGCGCGCTGGGCGCCATCGCGGGCAGCGCGGTGGCCGGCCGCGGCGACCGTAACGAAGGCGCGGTGATCGGCGGCCTCGCCGGCGCCGTCATCGGCAACCAGGTGTCCAAGGGCAACGGCGACTGCCGCCGCGCCTACGGCTGGTACGACAACAACGGCGTCTGGCACTCCAACGCCGTGGAGCGCAGCTACGCCCAGGGCTACTACGATCGCAACGGCAACTGGATCGAGGGCAGCCCGCCCTCCGGCTCCTGGGACCGCAACGGCCGCTGGGCCATGTCGGCCGGCAGCTACGGCTCCCCCGCCAACAGCTACGGCGCGCCCAGCTACACCTACCGCTACCGCTCGGAATGGCGCGACGCCCCGGAAGACATCCGCCAGCGCACCGACTGGCTGGAGCGCCGCATCGTCCGCAGCCGCAACAACGGCGCCATTTCGCGCCGCGAGGCCCAGCGGGCCATGGGCACGCTGCAGGACATCCGCCGCCAGGAGAGCGCCTACTATCGTGACGGCCGTCTCGACGGCCGCGAGGCCGACACCCTCATGGCCCGCCTCGACGACCTGAACGCCCAGATCCGCTACGACCGCCGCGACTAGGCGGCCTGAGTTCTACCTCCCCCGCGCGAGCGGGGGAGGGGGACCGTCGGTCGAGGCGCCGCGCAGAACGCCTCTGCGGAAATACAGCTTGGCCGTGGCGCTCCGGGGCGGCATATCGCCGGTCCCCATAGCCAAGCCACGAGACCTCCGCCTTGCGCCTGCTGCCGCTCGCCCTTGCCCTCAGCCTGTTCGCCGCGCCCGCGCTGGCCCAGGACACCTCCAGACAGATGCTCGACATGGCGCGGCAGATCCGCGCCCAGGCCGCGCAGATGAAGGACATGCTGTCGCCGCAGGACTACGCCGACATGCTGGCCCAGGCGGCGCAGATCGAACAGGACGTCCGCGAAGGCGGCTTCGCGGTCCCTGTCGCCCAGGAGCCCGTCACCGCGGCCAAGCGGATCGCCGACGCCCATAACGGCCGTCTCGATTGGCTCGACGGCGAAGCTGCTTGCGTCGGCTACGGCTGGGAGAACCATCGGACGTTCGTGTCGAACTACGGCGATCCCGAGCGCGACCGCCTCTGCCGCACCGCCTTCGCCCACTACGAGAAGTACTTCCTCGCGATCCGCAGCGGCGCCGGCTCGGCCGCCGCCGAGCCCGACCTGATCGCCTATGACCGCGCCGCCCAGGCGGCGGTGGAGTACTACGCAAGCACCCACCGCTAGCGCGCGAGCAACCTACCGCCCCCGCAACGCGGGGGCGGGCAGCCTCTTGGACTTTGGTGCCTCAACCTTTCGCGATGGCGCCTGTAACGCCGGGATCGGCCGCAACTGAGCTGACCGATAGATGCTGGCCGGCATCGCGCCTCCGGTACTTACCTTCGGTATCTTCGTGTTGCAAAGCGGTTGCGCGGTTCGAGCAACACTAAAGCCGCCGTCGGCGCAACCGATCTAGCTTAGAGTTCCGGGGCGCCCTCGTCGATCGGACAGCGCCCGGAAGCGGCCTTCGATTCTCTCAGCAATCGCTGTCATCGTCGCTCCACGCTTCGGATCCAGGAGTGGGCGAGAAGGGTCGTCAGTAAGAGCGTCCAATACTTCATAAGCAAACGGCACCTTGGGAATTTCTTGGCCTGTGATGCTTATATATCTCTTCTCCAGCGCGTCCATTTTTCGGCTGGTCTTGAAATCTACCTTGGTCAATCTTGCTCCGTTGGGGAAATACTTGTCCAGTAATGAATTGGCTGCGTGCAGCAGGAGTTCGGTATGGAGGAAATCTTCAAACTCCAGACCTCCTGTGGTGGACGTGCCGAGTGAGAAGACGTTCTCCTTGGGAATTCCTTTTTCAATCAGTCTTTTACGTATGCTTTCGCCGCCGCCGTCCCCATCCACGAGATATAAGACGCCAGTAGCCTTGCCTATCGCCGGGGCATGGAGGGGGCCGTCCGCATACGATAGGCCGGGAACAAATTGAAAGCCGAGGATGTCCTTCTGCAAGGCAGCGCGCATGATGCTCGGCAACAGCAACATGTCTGATGGCCCTTCGACCATCACGGCATTCCGCGTGGGGAAGAACGCAAGTGTACCGGCCCCCATACCGTAGAGTAGGGGGGTGAACCCTGGATCGCTCTCAGCCCAGAACTCGTTCCGGACTTCGCTGCGCGTCTCGTCTCGGGCGGAAGGCCGCGCAAATCTCACCCCGTTGCCCAAGTCTTCCGGCAGGCATCCGGCAGAGTGGGTAGTGTAGATTACCTTGGATGCGAACTGCTGTCGCGCTAGCATTTGCACAAGATCCGCCTGAGCATCGTAGTGCAGTCGTTGTTCAGCTTCGTCAATTAGAAGTATTGTTCCTTCTTTCCAGCTACCTCCAGCAAATGCTAGCAAAGCGACGAATTGTCGAAGGCCGTCACTTCGTTCAGCAAGCGATGTGAATTCCTCTTGTTCATTGACAACTTGAATAACTATGCTCTCGTCCCTAACGCGTAGGGTCACATGGACTCCCGATTGTCTCCATTCCGTCGTGAACCGCCGCTCCAAGCTCTTGTTCGCCCTGCGTTCAATGGTGCTTACAAGGGCAGTGTCATCAGCCTTATGGGCGGCGATCAGCTCATGGATGTCTAGTTCGGCTATGTCGCACAGGTTCTCAAGTGCGGCCGGTATGCCGTTATCGAGCTCTGCTATCGTGTACTCAGGCTCTAGATTGCGCGAGTCCTCACCTGAACGGCCGCCCCCGGCGCCGTTCAGGCTCGCCGGCCTAGCGTCACCCTCAACGGCCTTTCCCTTCAAGGCCCCGAGGAGATGCACGCATGAAGACGCTCATCCTGGCCGGCGCGGTCGCGGTTGCGACGCTCACCGCCGGCGCCGCCATGGCCCAGCCTTACGGCTACTACGGCTACGACAACGGTTATCGATACGGCGGCTACGACCGCGACTATCGCTACGCCCGCCAGCGCGACAGCGACCGCGACGGCATCCCGGACCGCCGCGAGTGGAACCGCGACCGCGACCGTGACGGCCGTCCCGACCAGTACGACCGCTATGACAACCGCCGCGGCCATCGCTACGGCCACGCCTATGGCCATCGCTACAACCGCTACGATCGGTATGACCGCTACGACGACCGCGGCTATTACGGCCACCGCTGGTAGTCCGCGCCGCAGTCGAGGATAGGAAGCCCCGGCCCGCGACGCCGGGGCTTCTCCGTTGTGTTCCCGGCTGGCGCCGGAAGTCATGCGGGCGGCGCCAGCGGTCATGGCCGTGCGAGCCCGGCGGCGTCTAGCCTTGCGCCATGACGCTCTATCCGCTCCCAGTGCTCATCCACGTGGCCGCCGGCGCGGCGGCGATCGTCGCGGGCTTCGTGGCCCTGGCCGCCGGGAAGGGCGGCGGCCTGCACCGACGCGCCGGGCAAACCTTCTTCGCCGCCATGCTGGTGATGGCCGCCACCGCCGGCGTGCTCTCGCTCATTGCGTTTCAACGCACCAATATCAGCGCCTCGGCATTCGCCCTCTGCCTGACGCTCAGCGCCTGGTCGGCGGCGCGCCAGCCCGCCGGCGCCCTGGGGCCCATCGAGCGGTTCGGACCGGCGGCGGCGTTCGGCGTGGCGGGACTTTCCCTCCTGATGGGCGCGCTGCCCGGCGACCCGGGCGATGCGCCGGGCGTTCCCTTCGTCATCATGGCGCTGGCGGGACTGGCCGCAGTCCTGGACCTGCACGTGGTGCGCAAGGGCGGGCTTGCCGGCTATCCGCGGCTGCGCCGCCACGTCTGGCGCGTCTGCCTGGCGCTGTTCATCGCCGCGGGCTCGTTCTTCCTGGGCCAGCAGGACGAGATGCCGGCCGCCGCGCGGGGCTCACCGCTGCTGACGGTCCCGCCGCTGACCGCGCTGGGCGCCTTGGCCTATTGGATGGCGAAGTCGCGGCCCCGCCGCAGGGTTCGTCCGGCCGCAATCGGACGCTGAGGGGGCCGCTCCTTCGTCAGCTCACTCGGCGGGTTCCAGCCGTTCGCCTGGGACGGCGTCGCCCACCAGCGTGCCGTCCAGCCAGGCCAGGATGTCGTTGTTGATGATCTCGGCGTGCGTCGAGGCCATGCCGTGCGGCAGGCCGGGATAGACCTTCAGCGTCCCGTCCTTCACCAGCTTGATCGCCTTCAGCGCGGAGTCGTGGATCGGCACGATCTGGTCGTCGTCGCCGTGCATGATGAAGACGGGCACGTCGATCGTCTTGAGGTCCTCGGTGAAGTCGGTTTCCGAGAACGCCTTGATGCAGTCGTAGTGGGCCTTCACGCCGCCCATCATCCCCTGTAGCCACCACTTGTCGATCAGCCCCTGGCTGACCTTCGCGCCAGGCCGGTTGAAGCCGTAGAACGGCCCCGCCGGGACGTCCTTGAAGAACTGCGCCCGGTCGGCCAGCGTGGCGGCCCGGAAACCGTCGAAGACCTCCAGCGGCAGGCCCTCGGGGTTGCTGTCCTTCTTCACCATCACAGGCGGCACGGCGCCGATCAGGACGGCGCGGGCGGCCCGGTCCGTTCCGTGGCGGCCGAGGTAGTGGGCGACTTCGCCGCCGCCGGTCGAGTGGCCGACGTGGATGGCGTCCTTCAGGTCCAGCGCCTCGACCAGCGCGCGCAGGTCGTCGGCGTAGGTGTCCATCTCGTTGCCGTCCCAGGTCTGGGTCGAGCGGCCGTGGCCCCGGCGGTCGTGCGCGATGGCGCGATAGCCGTGGTCGGCGAAGAACATCATCTGCGCATCCCAGTCGTCGGCGGTGAGCGGCCAGCCGTGGCTGAACACGATCGGCTGTCCGTCCTTGGGACCCCAGTCCTTGTAGAAGATCTGGGCGCCGTCCTTGGCGGTGACGTAGGGCATCGCATGCCTCCTTGGGATTGGAGAGGGCAGGGCGGTTCCTGCCGCACCCACCATAGCGCCGCCATAAGTCGGTTGGACGACCAAACGCCGGCGCTGACGAAAGCGTGAGCGCGACGCCTCAGAACACGCCCATCGCAAGCCCAGCCGCCAGGGCGGCGCCCAGATCGCGGGCGACGGCCAGGTCGGCCTCGCCGATCACCTTCTCCGCCGCGATGGCCTCCGGCGTCTGGGCGTGGGTGCAGACGATCAGCGGCTCGGCGACGGGCTTCAGCCGCCAGCCGACAGCGATCCGGGCGAGCTGGCGGGCGGCGTTCTCGCCGTCGGAGCCCGCGGCGATCACGCAGGCGTATGGCCGGCCGTTCAGCCGATCGAGCACGGCGTAGTAGGTCCGGTCGAAGAACTCCTTCATCTCCCCGGACAGCGCCGCCAGGTTCTCAGGGCAGGCGAAGAGGAAGCCGTCGGCGGCCAGCAGGTCCTCCGCGGTCGCCTCGGCGGCCCGGCGGACGACGACCTCGGCCTCGCCGGCGGCGCCGGCCGCCGCCGCCTCGGCCAGGGCGCGGCTCGCGCCGGTCCGCGAATGCCAGACGATGAGGAGTCGCTTCATGGGCCGAACCTACCGTCGCCCTTGCCAGCGGCAAACGGACGCCTAAGCTCGGCGGAAACAAACCGAAAGTTCGAGGGGGGCTTACAATGATCATCAACCGCCGCTACGCCGCGGCCCTGACCGCTGTCGCGCTGGTGCTGGCGCCGCAGACGGGCTTCGCCCAGGCGGCCAAGAAGGCGCCGGCGCTGGAGCTTTCCCAGACGGTCGCGCCCGAGGCCGTGGGCTTCGACAGCCAGCGCCTGGCCCGGCTGGACGCCTACATGGCCAAGGTGGTCGCCGACGGCCGCGTGCCCGGCATGACGACCCTGCTGGCTCGTCACGGCAAGGTGGTGTCGTTCAAGACCTACGGCGCCAAGTCCTACGGCGGCGCGCCGATGACGCCGGACACCATCTTCCGCATCTACTCGATGACCAAGCCGGTCACGGGCGTGGCGATGATGATCCTGTTCGAGGAGGGCAAGTGGCGCCTCGACGACCCGGTCACCCGCTACGTGCCCGAGTTCAAGAACCTCCGGGTGATGAAGGGCGTGGACGGCAACGGCAAGCCGATCCTCGAGGACATCAAGCGCCCGCCGACCATGCGCGAGATCATGAGCCACACGGCGGGCTTCGGCTACGGCCTCCAGGACGAGCACCCGGTCGACAAGCTCTATCGCGAGAAGGGCGTCCTCTCGGCGCCCTCGACCCAGGCGATGATCGAACGCACCGCCGAGATCCCGCTGGTGTTCCAGCCGGGCACGGACTGGCGCTACTCCAGCTCGGTCGATATCCAGGGCTACATCGTCGAGAAGCTCACCGGCATGACGCTCGGCCAGTTCATGGATCAGCGCATCTTCAAGCCGCTGCGTATGAACGACACGGCCTTCTACGTGCCTGCCGCCAAGGCCGGGCGGCTGGCGCCGGTCTATTACTACAACCGCGACAGCAAGAAGGTGGAGGAGGCCAAGGTCCTCTTCGGCGGCGAGATGCCGACCTACCTGACTCCGCCCGCGTGGGAGAGCGGCGGCGGCGGCCTGGTGTCGACGACCATGGATTACGCCCGCTTCGCCCAGATGGTCGCCAACAAGGGCGAGCTGGACGGCGTCCGCATCCTCTCGCCGGCGTCCGTGGAGATGATGGGCACGAACGTGATCCCGAAGGACGTGCTGGTGTCGTCGAACGGCACCACCGGCTCGCGCTTCAACGAGGCCGTGGGCTTCGGCCTCGACTTCATGGTGGTGAACGACCCGCGCGCCGCCGGCACGCTGGAAGGCAAGGGCAGCATGAGCTGGGGCGGCGCGGCCGGCACCTGGTTCTGGGTCGATCCCACCAACGACGTGATCTTCGTGGGCATGATCCAGCGCCTGGGCGGCACGGGCGGCGACGACCTCGGCTCCGCCGCCCGCACGCTCACCTACCAGGCGCTGACGCACCCGGAGAAGTGACCGCGAAGCGAGTCATCCCGGAAGCCGCGCAGCGGCTATCCGGGATCCAGCTCGCGACAACCTACTTCGAATAGGCGGCCGGATAGGCGGTGTTCAGGTCCTTGTACCGGTCGCGCAGCTCGATCTGGCGCGAGGTGAGGGGCTGGGACTCGCCACGGACCAGGATGAGCTGGGGGCGCGACAGAGGCTCGAAGGGGTCGCCGGACCAGACCACCAGGTCGGCGTCCTTGCCGGGCTCCAGCGAGCCGACGCGGTTCGCCACGCCGAAGGCCCTGGCCGGGTTGATGGTCACCGCCTTCAGCGCCGCCTCGTAGGGCAATCCATAGGCCACCGCGTTACCGGCGTTGTAGCGGGTCTCGTGGGCCCGGTGGGCCCCGCCCTGGCCCTCGATGATCACCGCCACGCCGGCGGCGTTCAGCCGGGCGGCGTTCTCCAGGGTCGCGCCCAGGCTATCGAAGCCGGCGGGCCGGTCCTGGATCGGGTTGATGATCACGGGCACGCCCGCCGCGGCGATCTCGTCGGCCACCCGCCAGCCCTCGGTCGCCCCGGAGAGGATGATCTTGAGCTTCTCCTCCTTGGCCAGCTTGAGGATAGCCCGGATGTCGGACGCGCGGTTCGCCACCGCGATCAGCGGCATCCGCCCTTCGACCACCGGGATCAGCGCCTCGAGGTCGGCCTTGGAGAGCGCCAGGTCCCGGAATCCCGCACGCTCGTAGGCGGCGCGGTTGCGGGCATAGGCGCGGACGTCCTGCAGGATGGTCTTCAGCAGCACGATCTGCGCGCCGCGGGCTCCGCCCGAGAGCGCCGCCCCCCGCTCGCCGAACGGCGCCACCATGGCCACCTTGGCGCGCACCAGCGGATCGCCGGCCTCGGCCAGCTGGATCACCGCCGCCTGGCCCGAGAACAGGCCGTGCGTGTGCTCCGAGGCCCCGCCGCCGGCGGTGAGATCCTCGGCGCCGTCGTGGCTGTGGCCGTCGTCGCCGTCGCCGCCACGACTGGCCGGCCTCGGCGTCACGACGGCGCTGGTGATGCCGCCCAGCCGCGCCACCGGGATGACGAAGCTGTCCGGGTTCAGGGCGTACTGGACGTCGAAGGCGGCGCTGAGCTCGGGGTTGTCGACAGTGGCGTCCGTGCCAAGGGCGCCGATCTCCACCGCGCCCAGCAGGCTGTTGGCGGCCACGAAGCCCGGCGCGACCACGCCGCCCTTGGCGTCGACGATCTGGGCGCCCGCCGGAACAGACACGTTCGCCCCAACGGCGACGATCTTGCCGTCGCGGACCAGCACCGTGCCCTGGGCGATCTCGCCCGCCGGGCCGGCGGTCAGCACGCGACCGTTGGTGATGGCGAAAGTGGCCGCTTGGGTCTGGGCGGCGAAGGCGAGCGCCGCGACGGCCGCGCCCACCGAGAGGAAGGAACGTCTCATCGCAGGCCTCCCAGGCCGATCTCGAAGTCCGACTTGGCCTGGAACGCCGGATCGCGGCGGTCGTAGGCCACGGCGCCGTCGATCCAGACCCGCTCGGCGCGGGCGTAGACCGAGAAGGGGTTCTTGTCCCACAGGACGACGTCGGCCCGCTTGCCGGGCTCCAGGGTGCCGGTCTCCTTCAGGATGCCGATCGCCTTGGCCGGATTGGCGGTGATCCACTTGATGGCTTCGGCTTCCGAGATCTGCAGGCCCGCCGCCCGGCCGGCGGACAGCGCCTCGGCGGCCTCCTGGTTCAGCCGCTGGATCAGGTCGGGGTCGTCCGAGTGGATGATGGCGCAGGCGCCGGCGGCGTGGATCAGGGCGGCGTTCGCCTCGATGCCGTCGAACTGCTCCAGCTTTCCGCCCCACCAGTTGGCCCAGGTGGCGGCGCAGATGTCGTTCTGCGCCAGCAGGTCGGCGATCTTGTAGCCTTCGGTGGTGTGGTGGAACGACGTGATCTTGTAGCCGAACTCCCGGGCCACATCGATCATCTGGGCCATCTCGTCGGCGCGGTAGCAGTGGTTCTGGACCAGGATCTCGCCGCGCAGCACGCCGGCCAGGGTGTCGAGCTGCAGGTCACGCTTGGGCGGATCGACCTTCTCGCCGTCCTGCGACTTGCTGCGGTAGGCGTCCCACTTGCGGGCGTACTCGGCGGCGTTGATCCACGCGGCGCGGTAGCCGGCGACATTGCCCATCCGTGTCGAGGGCGAGCGGTTCCGGCCGCCGTAGACGCGCTTGGGGTTCTCGCCGCAGGCCATCTTCAGGCTGTGCGGCGCGCCGGGGAATTTCATGCCCTGGGTGGTCCGCGACGGCACGTTGCGCAGGGTGACGCCGCGCCCGCCGAACAGGTTGGCCGAACCGGGCAGGACGTGGACGGTCGTCACGCCGCCGGCGCGCGCCAGGTTGAAGCCAGGGTCCTGCGGCCACACCGAGTGCTCGGCCCAGACCTGGGCGGTATTGGGGTCGGTGATCTCGTTGCCGTCGGAGTGGGCGGGAACGGAGGGCGACGGATAAACGCCCAGATGCGAGTGGGCGTCGATCACGCCCGGCGTCACCCAGCGCCCGCGTGCGTCGACGACGTCATAGCCGGCGGGCGCGGCGGCGGCCTGTCCGACCGACTCGATCTTCCCGTCCCGCAGCAAGACGACGCCGCCTTCGATCTGCGCGCCCGTGCCCGTCAGGATGGTCGCGCCGACCAGCGCCGTCGGCCGGCCGGGCAGGGGGCGATAGGTGCTGGCGAACGCGTCCGCGGAGGCTTCCAGCCCCGGCGGCAGCGGTTTGCCCGCCGCCGCAGCAGGCTTCGTCGGCTCTTCCGACGTCGTCGCGCAGGCGGCGAGGCCCGCCGCCAGACTGGCGGCCAACGCCGCCCTCAGGATCTTTGACACTCGGTCCCCCGAACTTTCCGGGCGCGAGTTGAGGGCGCGCCGCGGGCTCAAGTCAAGGTGGCGACGCTCCGCTGCTGCGCTTGACAAGCCCCGGCGCGCATGCGCCCTTCCGCGCCTCTCAAAACAGCCGATTTTTGCCTCTTTTCATGCACGCCTACCGCACCCACACCTGCGGCCAACTCCGCGCTTCCGACACCGGCTCCCAGGTCCGCCTTTCCGGCTGGGTGCACCGCAAGCGGGACCACGGCGGCCTGATCTTCATCGACCTGCGCGACCACTATGGCCTGACGCAGCTTGTGGTGAGCCCGTCGACGCCGGGCTTCGACGTCGTCGAGCACCTGCGCGCCGAAAGCGTGATCCGCGTGGACGGCGAGGTGGTGGCGCGCTCCGGCGACACGGTGAACGCCAACCTGCCCACCGGCGAGATCGAGGTGGTCGTCCGCAAGGTGGATGTGCTGTCGGAAGCCGCCGAGCTGCCGTTGCCGGTGTTCGGCGAGCCGGACTATCCGGAAGAGATCCGGCTCAAGAACCGCTTCCTCGACCTGCGCCGCGAGACCCTGCACAGGAACATCGTCCTGCGCTCGAAGGTCATCCAGTCGATCCGCAACCGGATGATCGCGCAGGGCTTCCTCGAGTACCAGACGCCCATCCTGACCGCGTCGTCGCCCGAAGGCGCGCGCGACTTCCTGGTGCCGTCGCGCCTGCACCCCTCGAAGTGCTACGCCCTGCCGCAGGCGCCGCAGCAGTTCAAGCAGCTGCTGATGGTCGCCGGCTTCGACCGCTATTTCCAGATCGCGCCGTGCTTCCGCGACGAGGATCTGCGGGCCGACCGCAGCCTCGAGTTCTACCAGCTCGACGTCGAGATGAGCTTCGTCACCCAGGAAGACGTCTTCGCGGCCATCGAGCCCGTCATGCACGGGGTTTTCGAGGAGTTCGCCGAGGGCAAGCCGGTGACGCCTTACCCGTTCCCGCGCATCCCCTACCGCGAGGCCATCGCCAAGTACGGCAGCGACAAGCCGGACATGCGCAACCCGCTGGTCATGCAGGACGTCTCGGATCACTTCCGCGGCGGCGGCTTCGGCCTCTTCGCCCGCATCCTGGAAGACGCCAAGAACGCGGTCTGGGCGATCCCCGGCCCGAAGGGCGGCAGCCGCGCGTTCTGCGACCGCATGAACTCGTGGGCCCAGGGCGAAGGCCAGCCCGGCCTCGGCTACATCTTCTGGTCCGAGGACCAGGGCGGCTGGGGCGGACCGATCGCCAAGAACCTCGGCGCGGAGAAGACCGACGCCGTCATGAGCCAGCTCGGCCTCGGCAAGGGCGACGCGGCGTTCTTCGTCGCGGGCGACCCGAAGGTCTTCTACAAGTTCGCCGGCTCGGCTCGAACCAAGGTCGGTACGGACCTGAACCTCATCGACGAGAACCGCTTCGAGTTCGTCTGGATCGTCGACTTCCCGATGTTCGAGTGGAACGAGGAAGAGAAGCGCGTCGACTTCTCGCACAACCCGTTCTCGATGCCGCAGGGCGAGCTGGAAGCGCTGAACACCAAGGATCCGCTGGATATCCTGGCGTACCAGTACGACATCGTCTGCAACGGCTACGAGCTGTGCTCGGGCGCGATCCGGAACCATCTGCCCGAGATCATGATCAAGGCCTTCGCGACCGCGGGCTATGGCCCCGAAGTCGTCGAGGAGCAGTTCGGCGGCATGCTCAACGCGTTCCGCCACGGCGCGCCGCCGCACGGGGGCCTGGCGCCCGGCATCGACCGGATCGTGATGCTGCTGGCGGGTCAGACCGCCATCCGCGAAGTCATCGCCTTCCCGCTGAACCAGCAGGGCGAAGACCTGTTGATGAAGGCCCCGTCGGAAGTCAGCGAGAAGCAGCTCAAGGAGCTGCACATCCGGCTCGCGCCGCCGATCAAGGCCTGAGGCGCCGTCCGGCGGCGGTCAGTCCGCCGGACCGATCGCGATCAGGTAACGCGGGGTCTCGGGCGGAGCCGGCGGCGCAGGCGGCTTCGGCGGCCGCACGATCACGCGCACGCCGTGGCAGCCACGGGCGGAGAGGCCCGGCGGCAGCTTGGTGCGCGAGTCGCCGCAGGCGTCGTCCAGCTGATCCTGCGTAAGCCCTCGGGCGCTGGACAGATCGGCGCCGGCCAGCATGGCGCGGTTCAGATCGGCGTCGCGGAAGTCGGCGCCCTCGAAGCTGCCGCCGCTCAGCATGGCCGAGCGCAGGTCGGCCGATCGGAACGAAGCCTTGTCGAAACGCCCGTGGGAGAGGTTCGCGGCCATCAGGTCGGCGTCCTGAAAGCCGGCGCCTGCGGCGTCCGCCTTGGAGAAATTAGCCGCCTTCAGCGAGGCCGATCGTAAGCTCGCCCCGCGCAGGTTGGCGCGGCTGAAGTTCGCGCCCGCGCCTTGGATATCGTTGAGGACCGCCCGGGTCAGGTCCGCGCTGGCGAACATCCCGCCCTTCACCTCGGCGGAACGCAGGACCACGCCCACCATCACCGCGTTCTGGAAGAGGGCGCCGGTCGCGTCGGCGTCCGAGAAGTCGGCCTTGGTCAGGTTCGCGGAGCTGAACTGCACGCCGTGGGCTTCGGCGGCTCGCAGCCGGGCGTTCGACAGGTTGGCGTTCGAGAAGTTCGCACCGCTCATGCCGGAGTCCGACAGGTCGGCCCGCGACAGGTCCGCGCCGACAAAGCTGGAAGCCTGGAACCGGGCCTCGCGCAGGTTGGCGCCGACCAGGGCCGCGCCCGAGAAGTTCGCGCCGATGATGTGCGCTCCGGCGAGGTTGCGGCCGGACAGCTCGCACTTGACGCAGGAGCCGCCGAACGAGGTGCGGCGCGCCACTTCCTTGTCGCCGAATGCAAGGGCCTGACCCGCCAGGGCGGCGGTCGCCACGAACACGGCGGCGGCGGTCGCGAGGCGGGCGATACGCTGGGTCACTTCGGAGCAATCCTCATGGACTTGAGCCACACCTGTGCTCTGAGCGGCCTGCGAACACCACTTAAATCGCGGTAACTTTGAGGAACTTAGCCGGCCTGGTCCTCGCCGAGACGACCGGCGCGGGCGCCGCAGGTCTCGCAGATCATGGCCTGGCCCTTGCGCACCACGGCGATGTCCCCGCAGGCCGCGCAGACCTCGGCGGCCTCGAGCACGGCGGGCCCCGGGTTGCGATTTGCCGTGGGCAGGAAGACCAGGTTGTCGGGCGTCGAGCCGCGCGAGAACCCGCGGGAGATGAAGCGCGAGGCGGGCTGCGGCGCAGGCTCGGCGTCGCCGGCGGCGTCGGCCTTGCCGTTCCCCAGGCCGTCGGCGTTCAGCGCGCCGGGGTCTTCGCTCGCGAGGTCCGAGCGGCCCAGGTAGCTGATGCCGAGTTCGCGGAAGATGTAGTCGAGGATCGACGTGGCCGACTTGACGGTGTCGTTCCCGGTCACCGGGCCCGCCGGCTCGAAGCGGGTGAAGACGAAGGCGTCGACGAACTCGTCCAGCGGCACGCCGTATTGCAGCCCGATCGAGATCGCGATGGCGAAGTTGTTCATCAGGCTGCGGAAGGCGGCGCCCTCCTTGTGCATGTCGATGAAGATCTCGCCCAGCTCGCCGTCGTCGTACTCGCCGGTGTGGATATAGACCTTGTGGCCGCCCACCGAGGCCTTCTGGATGTAGCCCTTGCGGCGGTCCGGCAGCTTCCGGCGCGTGCGGTCGCGCTCCACGATCCGCTCGACGATCCGCTCTTCCGGCTCGATCTCGGGCGCGGCTTCGCGCCGCTCGGGCAGATCGGCGACGGCGGGCAGGGTCAGGATGGCGTCTGCCGGCGGATCCTCCCGGCGGATGCGGATCGGCAGCGGGGCCTGGGCGAGGGTGTCCGCCACGTCGGCGGGCGTGGCGGCCCAGGGGAGGGTGACGGTCAGAACGGGCGGAGCGTCGAGCGCCGGGCGCAGGGCGATCAGCATCGCCTCGACGGCGGTTCGCGCGATCTCGCAGGCGGGGCGCAGCCTGCGCTGCTGGTCCGCGTCGCCCGCGTCACGTCCCGTCAGGCTGTCGCCGCCCAGCACGTGCAGCGTGGCGGCGGCCACGTCGCTGCTGGCGAAGCCCGCCAGGGCAAGGACGTCCAGGCCGGGATCCTGAAGCTGCTCGGCGCTGGCGCCCAGCACGTCGCGGAGGAAGCCGTGGCCCAGGACGGCGGGCGAGAAGGCTTCGGCGAGCCCGGAGACGAAGGGCAGCTCCGCCTCGACGGCCGCGATCTCGTGCTCGGAGAAGCCGCGTTGGGCCAGCGCCTGCGCGCTGACGCCCGGCGCATCGGCGAGGCTTCGACGGCCCAGCAGCACTGCCTCGGCGGCCGCCCGATCGACGCCGAGGGCGTGGAGTCCTCGGATGGCGGCGTCGGACAGGACGCGGAGAACCTCGCCCTCGGCGGTCTCCGCGACCGTGACCGGGCCGGCCCACGGCCCCGCATCCAGGCGGCCGCCCAGGCGGAGGGCGAGTTCGGGATCGTCGAACGCCCCGAGCCGGCATTCCACGCCGGTTTCGCCGATCACGCGCCGCGCCGTGGCGTAGAGGTCCCGCGCCGCGCGCCGTCCCTCGTCGCTGTCGTAGTCGTGGCCGTGGGCGACCAGCCAGTCGCCCAGGTTGGCGAGGCCGAGCTGGGCCGGCTCCTCCGTCGCGGCGAGCGCGATCGCGGCCAGCTGGACCGCGCCTTCGAAGGCGTCCCAGTCGAAACCCTCGTCCCCGAAGAGCGCCATCAGGTCGACGCCGCCGCGCGGCCAGGCGGCCAGGCCGGCCAGCGCCTCCGCATCGGCCAGATCGCGCGCGGCGATCACGGCGCCAGTCGTCCAGGCGGCGCGCGCGGTCGCGCGGCCCTGAGCGCTCTCCAGTTGGTCGACCCGAGCGACCAGCTCCGGGCCGCCGCCCTCCGACAGCGGCGGCATGGCCGGCCACACGGTCTCGCCGGCGCGCGCCAGCGCGATGGCGTCCAGGATCGCGGCGTCGGGAGCCCCGGCCCCGCGAGCGGCTTCGGCGGCGCGGGCGAGGCTGCTGTTGCGGCCCGGATCGGCGCAGGCCTCGGCGTCGCCCTCGCACCGCAGGATCGCGTCCATCACGCCCTGCAGCCGCGACGCCAGGCGCTCGGCCGCCGCCTGCGCCGCCTGGCGTCCGCGGTGTGCCGATTCCAGGGCCTGGAGACGCGCTTCGAAGTCTGGGGCGCCGGCGTCCGCCACCGGCAGGGGCGCGCCGCCGCCGGCCGAGAACGCCACCGCGCCGAGCAGCAGGGCTTCGGTCAGGTCCTCCCGGAAACGCCGGCGGGCGCGCAGGTCCTTCAGCAGGCCTTTGGCCTGGGCCCGACCCGTCAGGTCTTCCACATACGCGACGATGGCGGGGGCGAGGTCCTCGCGGCCGCCGGCCCAGTCCAGCCAGGCTTCGACGCGCGCGTCGCTCCAGTGGGCGGGCGCTTCCACCTCCACCAGGCCGCCGGGCCGCTCCAGGATGCGGCCCTCGATTCCCACGCGCGACGCGTCACTGCCCATGAGCGACTCCCCTCCGGGGAGCCTAGGATGTCGGATGGCGCGTCGCCAATAGATGTTGGGGCCATGCGACCACTCATCCCCAACATATTGCTTCGGAGATGAGGCGGCGCGAGCGCTGGACGCTCTTGGGGCGCCCGCCTATAGTCCGCGCGCGTTTCGAGCCCCATGAGCCCCGTCAGAGCCCCGTAAAGTGTCCGTCCTCAAGACCATCTTCACCTGGTGGAACGGCGCCACCGCCGGCGTCCGCTTCACCGTCGCCCGCCGCGGCGTGTTCGTCGGTCAGGACGAGTACGGCAACAAGTACTACGAGGCGCGCGACACCAGCGACAGCTACGACGCCAAGCGCAAGCGCCGCTGGGTGATCTTCAACGGCTATGCCGAGGCCTCCAAGGTGCCGCCGGACTGGCACGGCTGGCTGCACCACACCTTCGAGGAGCCGCCGACCACGGCGCCGCTGCCCCGCAAGGGATGGGAGAAGGAGCACCGCCCGAACCTGTCCGGCACCATCTACGCCTATCGTCCGAAGGGTTCGCTGGCCCGAGGCGGCGAGCGCCAGCGGGCGACGGGCGATTACGAGGCGTGGAAGCCGGAATAGCCGTGGACCGCCGTCCCGCCGCGTCCCTGCCTATCAAGCGCGTGGTCTGCGCGGCCGCCCTGGCCGGGGGCCTCGTCTCGACGCTGGTCGCCGCGCAGCCCATTCCCCCGCCGGCCTCGCTGCCGCAGGAAGCGGCGCCGGCCACGGGGGAAGAGGCGCCTCCGATCGCCGTCCCGACCCCCGAGCCGCTGGTCGCGCCGCCCGTCGACGCCCAGGAGGTGAAGCCCGCGCCGGCCCCTAAGGCGCAGGTGGTCGAGAAGCCTGTGGAGGCGCCGATCCGCCGCGCTCGATACGACGTGGCCGTCCTCCAGGCCCTCGACAAGGTCACCGCCGAAACCCTGAAGTTCGAGGCCCCCGTGGGCCGCCCGGTGCGCTGGAAGGGCCTGATCTTCACGGTCCGCGCCTGCGAGCGTTCCGCCCCGGACGAGCCTGTCGAGGACTCGATCGTCTACCTGACCATCGATTCCCAGCCGCGGCCTCAGCCGGGCCGGCCCACGCCGCCGCCGCGCCAGGCGTTCAAGGGATGGATGTACGCGTCCTCGCCGGCGCTCCACCCGCTCGAGCACGCCACCTACGACGCCTGGGTGATCAGCTGCAGGGCGACCCGGCCCGTGACCGCCGCCGCCCCGGCGCGTCCGGCGCCCAAGGCCGCGGCCCCGGCGCCCAAGGCTGCGCCCGAGCCCAAAGCCGAGGCGCCGCCGGTGATCACGCCGCCGGCCGCGGCGCCTGACGCGGAGCCGGTGCCCGCCGCCTTGCCCAAGGCGTAGAAGTCGCCCGAGGCCGCGAGCGCGCGGCCCAGACGGCGGTGGTACTCCAGCCGCCCGATCTCCTCCGCGCCGAACTGCGCGAGATGCTCGGTCATGAACTGGGCGTCCAGCAGCGTGTAGCCGCCCGCGATCAGCCGCGCGACGAGGTGGACCAGCGCCACCTTCGAGGCGTCGCGGGCCCGCGAGAACATGCTCTCGCCGAAGAACGCGCCCTGCAGCGAGACGCCGTAGAGCCCGCCCACGAGCTGGCCCTCCCGCCAGCATTCTACGCTGTGGGCGAAGCCGTGGCGGTGCAGCTCGACGTAAAGCTGCTCGATCGGCCGGTTGATCCAGGTCTCCGTGCGGCCGGGGCCGGCGGCGGCGCAGGCCAGCACCACGTCGTGGAAGGCGCTGTCGACCCGGATCTCGAACGGATCGCCGCGCACCGTGCGGGCGAGGCGGCCGGGCACGTGGAAACGATCCAGCGGGATGACGCCGCGCCGCTCCGGATCGATCAGGAAGACACGGCTGTCCTCCCGCGCGTCCGCCATGGGGAAGACGCCGCGGGCGTAGCAGTCGAGCAGGTCTCGGGCGTCGAACTCGGCCATCGGCCCTTTAGGCTTGGGCCTCCGCCTGCGCCTTCATCCAGCGCTCCAGCCAGTGGATGTTGTAGTCGCCGCGGATGATGTCCGGCTGGACCAGCAGCTCCTGGAAGAGCGGGATGTTGGTGTCGATCCCGCCGACCACCACCTCGCCCAGGCAGCGGCACAGGCGGGCGATGCACTCCTCGCGGTCGCGGCCATGCACGATCAGCTTGCCGACCAGGCTGTCGTAGTACGGCGGGATCGAATAGCCGGCGTAGAGCGCGCTATCCATCCGCACGCCCAGGCCGCCCGGCGCATGGTAGTCGGTGACCAGGCCTGGAGACGGGGCGAAGGTCTTCGGGTTCTCGGCGTTCACGCGGCACTCGATGGCGTGGCCCTCGAAGACGACGTCCTCCTGGCGGAACGACAGCGGCAGCCCGGCGGCGATGCGGATCTGCTCGCGCACCAGATCGATGCCGGTGATCGCCTCGGTGACCGGGTGTTCCACCTGCAGGCGGGTGTTCATCTCGATGAAGAAGAAATCGCCGTTCTCGTACAGGAACTCGATGGTGCCCACGCCCAGGTAGCCGATGGCCCGCACGGCGTCGACGACCACCTTGCCGATCTTGGCGCGCGCCGCGGCGTCGATGACGGGCGAGGGGGCTTCTTCCAGCACCTTCTGGTGGCGGCGCTGCAGCGAACAGTCGCGCTCGCCCAGGTGCACCACGTTGCCGTGGCTGTCGGCGACCACCTGCAGTTCGATGTGGCGGGGCGTCTGGAGGTAGCGCTCCATGTAGACCGCGTCGTCGCCGAACGCGGCCTTGGCCTCGGCGCGGGCGGTCTGCACCGCCTCGACCAGGTCGTCCTCGGTCTGGGCCACCTTCATGCCGCGCCCGCCGCCGCCGGCCGCCGCCTTGATCAGCACCGGGAAGCCGATGGCCTTCGCCGCGGCGATGGCCTCTTCCTCGGTGGTGACCGCGCCGTCCGAGCCCGGCACCACGGGGATGCCGGCTTCCTTCACCGCCTGCTTGGCGGTGATCTTATCGCCCATCAGCTTGATGTGCTCGGGCTTCGGCCCGATGAAGGTGAAGCCGTGGGCCTCGACGATCTCGGCGAAGCGGGCGTTCTCGGACAGGAAGCCGTACCCCGGATGGATCGCCTGGGCGCCGGTGATCTCGGCCGCCGCGATGATCGAGGGGATGTTCAGGTAGCTCTTGGCGGCCGGCGGCGGGCCGATGCACACGCTCTCATCGGCCAGCCGCACCCACATGGCGCCGGCGTCGGCTTCGGAGTGCACCGCAACCGTGGCGATGCCCATCTCCTTGCACGCCCGATGGACGCGGAGCGCGATCTCGCCGCGATTGGCGATGAGGATCTTGTCGAACATCGCGCTACTCGATGATCGCGAGCGGTTCGCCGAACTCCACCGGCTGCGCATCCTCGACCAGGATCTGCACCACCTTGCCGCCCTTCGGCGCCGGGATCGGATTCATCGTCTTCATCGCCTCGACGATGAACAGGGTCTGGCCGGCCTGGACGGTGTCGCCGACCTTCACGAACGGATCCGAGCCCGGATTGGGCTGCAGATAAACGGTGCCCACCATCGGCGACTTCACCTCGTCGCCCGTGGCGCGGGCAGGGGCGGCCGGCGCGGCCTCGGCCGCCGGAGCGGCTGCGGGCGCGACCGCCGGGGCGGCGTGGGCCACGGGGGGCGGGGCCGCCACGTGGACGGTCGCCGCCGTCAGCGTCTTGGCGACGCGGATCTTCAGCTCGCCCTGCTCGACCTCGATCTCCGAGAGACCGGTCTCCGTCAGGATGTCGGCCAGTTTGCGCACCAGGCGCGCGTCGAACGGATCGGCGGGCGCCTTCGGACTGCTAGCCATGGAACGACCCTTTTTCTTCTCTGAACTTGTCGGAAATCAGCGGGCCAGGCCCGCGGCGGCCTCGACGGCCAACTCATAGCTCGCCGCTCCGAAGCCGGAGACGACCCCGGTGGCGGCGAGCGAAACATAGGTCTCACGGCGGAACGCCTCGCGGGCGGCCGGGTTCGACAGATGGCATTCCACCACGGGGATGCTCAGCATCTTCAGCGCATCGAGGATGGCGATGGAGGTGTGGCCGTAGGCGGCGGGGTTCAGCACCAGGGCGCAGGCGGCTTCGCGCGCTTCCTGGATCCAGTCGACCAGCTCGCCCTCGTGATTGGACTGACGGAACACGACTTCACGCCCCAGGGACTTCGCGCGCGCCTCGCAGAGGCGGCGGACGTCTTCCAGGGTGTGGTGACCGTAAATCTCCGGCTCGCGGGTGCCCAGGAGGTTGAGGTTGGGGCCGCTCAGCACATAGATCGGTTTCGACATTCGGCTCCGCCGTCGATTCCGCGCCCTTGTAACGGTCAGCGGCGGAGGCCACAAGCAAGCCGACCTCAGGCCCCGGAGTTCCAGAGCGTTTCATGCAGCTGACCGTGAACGGAGAGATGCGGAGCTTCCCGGGCGTGCCGGACGTGGCGGCGCTCGTGGCGGCGCTCGGCCTCGACGCGCGGAAGGTGGCCGTGGAGCGGAACCTGGAGATCGTGCCGAAGTCCGCCTATGCGGCGACGGCGCTCTCCGACGGCGACCGGATCGAGATCGTGCATTTTATCGGAGGCGGCTGACGTGGACGGCTCGACCCATTCGGAAGACACCTGGACCGTCGCGGGGCGTACGTTCCGCTCGCGCCTGATCGTCGGCACCGGCAAGTACAAGGACTACGCCCAGAACGCCGCCGCCGCCGAGGCGGCCGGCGCCGAGATCGTCACCGTGGCCGTGCGCCGGGTGAACCTGACCGACCCGAACCAGCCGATGCTGGTCGACTATGTGAAGCCCGACCGCTTCACCTTCCTGCCGAACACCGCGGGCTGCTTCACCGGCGAGGACGCCATCCGCACCCTGCGGCTCGCACGCGAGGCGGGCGGCTGGGATCTCGTGAAGCTCGAGGTGCTGTCCCAGACCAAGCACCTCCTGCCCGACATGGAAGAGACCCTGCGGGCCCTGAAGCTGCTCGTCGCCGACGGTTTCCAGGTGATGGTCTACTGCTCGGACGACCCGGTGTACGCCAGGAAGCTGGAGGACGCCGGCGCCGCCGCCATCATGCCCGCCGCCGCTCCGATCGGCTCGGGCCGGGGCATCCAGAATTTCCTGAACCTCGGCCTTATCATTGAGCAAGCCACCGTGCCGGTCCTTGTGGACGCGGGCGTCGGAACGGCGTCGGATGCGGTGCTGGCCATGGAGATCGGCTGCGACGCCGTGCTGATGAACACCGCCATCGCCGAGGCCAAGGACCCGATCCGAATGGCGCGGGCGATGAAGCACGCCGTCCTGGCCGGCCGCGACGCCTTCCTGGCCGGCCGCATGGCCAGGCGCAGCTATGCCGATCCGTCCTCGCCGCTCTCAGGGCTGATCTGATGCCCAAACCGGCAGGCGAGCCGCGCAAGTCGATCTTCATCACCGGCGCCACCTCGGGCATGGGCCGCGAGACCGCTCGCCTTTTCGCCGGAAAAGGATGGTTCGTCGGCGCCTACGACGTCAACGAACTGGGCCTGCGCGACCTTCAGGAGGAGCTCGGCGCCGAGAACTGCCTGATCCGGCGGCTGGACGTGACCGACCGGGCCGACTTCCGCGACGCTCTCGACGACTTCGTTCCGGCTGCGGGCGGGCGGCTCGACATCCTGTTCAACAACGCCGGCATCGGCCGCGGCGGTCCCTTCGACCAGCAGCCGTTCGAGGACATCCTGGCGGTCGTTCAGGTGAACCTGATCGGCGTGCTGAACGGCATCTACGAGGCCGTGCCGTTGCTGAAGGCGACGCCGAACTCGCTGTGCTTCACCACGTCGTCCTCGTCGGCGACCTTCGGCATTCCAGGGATCGCGGTCTATTCCGCCACCAAGCACGCGGTGAAGGGCCTCACCGAGGCGTTGTCGATCGAGTTCAGGGCCTACGGCATCCGCGTCGCCGACGTGCTGCCGGGCCTGATCGACACCCCGATCCTCCCGCCCGGCGCCGTGGAGGCCGCGCCGAAGGAAGGCATGTTCCGCGCCATCCCTCCGATCGAGGTCGCGAAGGTGGTCTGGGAAGCCTACCACTCGGACAAGCTCCACTGGTTTGTGCCCGAAGAGATCGCCGAACTCGACAAGGCGTCGGCGCTGACGCCGGAGGTCGTGCGGGACCAGATCGCGGCCGACGGGCTGTTCTTCAAGCCGGACGCAGGCGAGGCGTAACCGAACGGCTACGCGGCGCGGGGGGAGGGCGGCCGTCAGCGAGGCTCGGCGGCGCGGTCGCCTGCGCTGGCGAGCGTGATCCGAACCCCGTCCGGGTTCCAGTCGACGGCGACCGTCGCACCCAGCTGCTCGGCGAGGCGGCTGATCAGGCGTGAGCCGAAGCCGACCCGGCTCGGCGGGACGACAGGCGCTCCGCCGTGCTCCGTCCAGGCGAGCGTCCAGCCGGCGCCCGTCCGGCTCCACGACACGTCGACCTGGCCCGCGGCCACGGAGAGCGCCCCGTACTTGGTGGCGTTGGTGGCGAGCTCGTGGACGATCATGCTGAGCGGCTGGACCTGGTCCGCGGCGAGCATGACCAGGGGGCCCCGCAGGCGCACCCGTTCCAGCGGGGCGACGGAGGCCAGCTCGGCCTCAACGATCGTCCGAAGCGCGCCGCCCTGCCACTGGCTCTGCGACAGGGCGCTCTGGGCGCGCGCCATGGCGTCGACGCGGCCGATCACCGCTCGCCGAAAGACCTCGGGGTCGTCCGATCGGGTCAGCCGAACGACCGACTGGATGATGGCCAGCGCGTTCCGCGATCGGTGGTCGACCTCGCGCATCAGCAGGTCGCGGGCCTCCTCGATCCGCTTGCGGGCCGTGATGTCCACGGCCGTGCCGATCACCCGTATGCAGTAGCCCTCGGGCGCGAAGACGCCGCGGCCTTTGGCCGCCACCCATCGGACGACGCCGTCTTCCTTGCCGACCGTCCGGTACTCGACGTCGTAGAGTGCGCGCCGCGCCGGGTCGGCGGCGGCGGCGTAGGCGGCGGCCACCCGATCCCGGTCCTCCGGATGCACGCCGTCGTAGAAGTCCTGCATCGAGACCTCCACCTCGGGGGAGATGCCGAACATCGCCTTCACCCGCGGGGGCCAGAACAGGGTCTGATGGAGCTCGTCGACGTCCCAAAGGCCGACGTCCGCGAACTCCGTCGCGAGGCGGAGCCGGGTCTCGCTCTCCAGCACCGCAGCCTCGGCCTGAAGCAGGAACGTGAGGTCCTGGGCCAGGCCGATGCGGACCGGGCGGCCCTCCCACATGCCGTTCAGCCCGACGCACTCCGCTTCGAAGGTGGAGCCGTCCTTGCGCAGGAGGGTCATGCGATAGGGCTGGGCGTCGCCCGTCTCGTACCGGCGAGCCAGCGCGGCCGCCTCGGTGGCCGGCACGAAATCTGCGGGCGTCCGGCCGATCACCTCGGCGGGATCGCTGTACCCGAGGAGGCGGGCGAAGGCGTCGTTGCAGTCGAGGATGGTGTCGGTGTCGTGGATCACGACCCCTTCGCGGGTGGCCTCCGAGAACCTCCGGAACCGCTCCTCGCTCTGGCGGAGCGCGCGCTCGGCGGCCGCTCGGGCGGTGAGGTCCAGCACCACGGCGTAAAGCCCCAGCACCTCGCCGTCGGCGCCGACGCGCGGAACGTAGTCGACCAGGACGTCTCGCGGGCCGATCCGCAGGTAGTCCATCTGGCTCTCGAACGTCACCCGCTCACCGGCGAGCGCGCGTTGCAGGCGAGGCGCGGCGACGGCGAAGGCGGCGGCTCCGAGGACGTCTGCGACGTGCTGTCCGGCCAGCGCGTGGCGATCCTCCCCGAACCATTCCTCGTAGGCGCGATTGACGAACCGATAGCGGAGATCCCGGTCGATGTAGGAGATCAGCACCGGCACGGCGTCGGTGATCGCCCCGAGTTCGGCGGCGGTGGCGACGAGTTCGGCCTGAACGCCGACCCGCTCCACATGGGCCCAAGAGCGGTCCGTCACCTCGCGGATCACCGCCAGCTCGTCGGCGGTCCAGACGTGCGGGGTCTTGTGATGCACGGCCATCAGGGCCAGCAGCCGTCCGTCTCGAACCAGGGGCATGCAGACCGTCGCCGTGATGCCGATCGCCTGGAAGGTGGCGGCCTCTTCCGGATCGATCTGCTCGAGGTTGTTGTCGATGACCAGGGGCTCGCCTGCGGTGAGCTGGGCGACGGCCATCTTGCCGAAGGAGGCGAGACTGTAGCGGCCGACGATCGTCGGCGATCCCGGCGCGCTCCAGTCGCCGCGGATGGTGAAGCCGTCCTCGTCGTCGTCCATGTCGGCATAGGCGCAGATGGAGGCGCCCAGGTGCTCTCCGGTCAGCCGCGCTGTGACCGCCAGAATGTCGTCGGCGCCGGAGAGCTGCGAGGTCTCACGGCCGAGCTGGTCAAGGAAGCGCAGCCGCGCGTCGCTCTGCGCTCGGGCGATCCTCTCGAGATGCGCGGCGGTGGTTTCCATGCAGACGCAGAGCACGCCGGGCGTGTCGCCTTCCGCGGTCGTCACGGGGCTGTAGGAGAAGGTGAACCAGGCCGGCTCCGGTCGTCCTCCCCGGTGCAGGCTGACCTCGAGGTCCTCGAAAAAGCTGGGACGCCCCGCGAAGGCGGCTTCGATGACCGGCTCGATCGTTTCGCGCACCTCCGGCCAGACCGACCAGAACGGGCGGCCGAGCGCCTCGCGGCGCCGCTCCCCGAGGATCGGCGCATAGGCGTCGTTGTAGATCAGGATGCGCGCCGGTCCCCAGATGAGGAACATCGGGAAGCCGGATTGCAGGATCAGGCCCAAGGCGTTCCGCAGCACGGGCGGCCACCGTTCGGGCGGCCCCAATTCCGGCAATGCTCCGAACTCGGCGAACCGGGCGCCAAGCGGCCTGGGCTCGGGGGCAGATGGATCGACGAGGCTCATCGCGCAGACCCCCTCAGCCCATTGTCCGTATCGCGCCGCATGGGCCTTGTCATCCACGCGCCTCGCGTCTTGTGGAGTCGGCAGGCCTCCGGCCCGCCGCCTTTGCCGTCGGGCTTACGCCGGGTTGCCCGTCGGACGCTTCAGGCCCGTGGCCTTGGCGTCGGTGATCGCCGCCTTCAGCGCGTCGATGTCGGCGCCCGGGATCACCTTGTCGCCCACCACGAAGGCCGGCGTGCCGTCGATATGCAACGCCTGCGCCAGGGCGCGGATATCCAGCAGCTGCCGCTGGATGGCCGGGTCGCCGGCTTGCTGGCGGGCGACCTGCGGATCGACGCCGTGCTGCGTGAAGATCCGGTCGATGGCGGCCCGGTTCAGCGGCTTGGCCGCCATCAGGTCGGCGTACAGTTCCAGCGACTTCGGCTTGGCGACCGGCGTCAGCACCATGTGCCCGGCAAGGATCGAGTCCTCGGTCTGGAACGCGAATTCCTTGAACACGAACCGGACGTCCGGGTTGTCGCGGATTAGCTTCACCACGTCGGGGGCGGCGATTTTGCAGTAGGCGCAGTTGTAGTCGAAGAACTCGACGACCGTCACCGACCCGTTCGGATTGGCCACGAAGTCGCGCGGATCGCGTTCGAGCTGCGCGCGATGCTTGCCGATGGCGGTCGAGGCGGCCTTGGCGAGTTCCGCCTGCTGCTTCTGCTGATAGGCCACCGAGACTTCCTGCAGCACCTCGGGATGCGACAGCAGATAGGCGCGCACGCGTTCGCCGAAGGCTTCGTCGTCCTGCTTCTGGCACCCGGCAAGGGCGAGGGCGGCGCTCAGGGCCGCGGCGATCTTTACGGTCAGGGTCATGGAACTCGGGTGATGGGGTTCAGTTCGAGCGGCGGGTGGTGGAGCCTTCGCGGGCCAGCTCACGCATGTCCTCGCGGGTCGGCTCCGAGGCCAGGACGATGTCGGTGGCGCGCCGCCACTCCGGGCGACCCTTGTCCAGCATCTCGCGGGCGCGCATCGCGAAGACCCGGGCCTGGCGGCGGTCGCCGATCCAGAAGTTGTATTCGGCGGTCGCCAGCCTCGCCATGCCGTCCTGGCCCAGCTTGTCGTAGGCCTCGGCAAGCAGACGCCAGGCGACGGCGTTGTCCTCTTCCTGGGTCAGCGCCTTGCGGATTTCGCCGACCCCCTCCTGGACCTTCGCCTTGTCGTCGAGCGCGATCAGGGTCTGTCCGAGGTTCACCCGCAGCAGCGGCGCGTCAGGCTTCAGCGCGACGGACCTGCGCTGCGGGGCCTCCGCCTCCTCGGTGCGGGCGTATTCGAACAGGATCTGGCCCTTCAGCTCCCAAAGGTAGGGATTGTCGGGCTGCTCCTGGAGCAGGGCGTCGATCAGCTTCAGCGCCCGGTCGGGCTCCTTCAGCTGGTAGTAGGCGATCGCGCGGGCGTAGCGGGCGGGATACGAGGTGTCCGTCTCGCCGTACTTGGTGATCGCCACCTGCGGATTGATGAAGCCGTCCAGCTTGGCCTTCATGATGGCGTGCTCGGCCATGGCCTCGGGGCTGTCGGTCTTGTTGTAGTTGGGCTGCGACTCGACGCGGCGGCGAAGCGCCTCGATCCGGTCGGAGGAGATCGGGTGGCTGCGGAAGTAGGCGAAGCGCCGCGCCTCGTCGAAGACCTCCTGATAGCGGAAGTTGTCGAAGAACTCGGCCAGCCCCTTTCCAGAGAGGCCGGCCTTGTCGAGGAGGGTCGCGCCCGCTTGGTCGGCGCGGGCTTCCTGTTCGCGGCTGAACCCCATCGCGCCCAGCGTGCCGAAGTAGCTGGCGCTGCCGGCCAGGCCGGCGGCGGCCTCGGGCGACCCAGCAAGGGCGGCGAGCACGCCCAGACCCATCGTGAGGAGGAAGGGCCGCATGCCGGCCTTGTTCATCTCGTCGCGACGGGCGCTGTGGCCTCCGGTCAGGTGGCCCACCTCGTGGGCGATGACGCCCTGCAGCTCGTTCGGCGTATCCGACTCGAGGATGAGGCCTGTGTTGAAGCCCATCACCCGCGGCGCGGCGAAGGCGTTCAGTTCCTTGCTCCCGACGAGCAGGATCTCGACGTTGCTGGCGTCGATCCCCGCGGCCTGGAGGATCGGCTCGGAGTCCTTCAGCAGGATCTCTTCGATCTCGGTGTCGCGGATCAGCGACATGCCTTCCTCGGCCGCCGCCGCGCCAGGCCTGGCGACCACGGAGGCCGCCAGGATCAGGCTCAGGGCAAGACGGGAGACCGAGCGGGCCGAAATCGAGGGGAAGAGGGAGGTCATTCTCTACGCTTCTCCAGACCGCCCCTCGATCGCTCTCGCTTTGGAATGTAGTTCGTCAGCCTCGACGCCACCAGCCTTTGCGCGGAGCCGGCGGAGGACCCGAGATCTCGTTCGGATCGGGCTCGCGCGACACCGGCTCGGGAGCCGGTTCGGGTTCGGGCGCGGCCGGAACGGGGGCCGCCTCTGCGGCGACCGGTTGGACCTCGGCCTCGACCGGCGCTGCGGCCTTGCGGCTGCGGCTGCGGGTCTTCTTCGGCGCGGGCGCCTCGGCGGGCTCAGGCTCGGGCGCGGCTTCGGGAGCCGGAGCCTCGATCGCAACCTCGGCCGGCGGCGTCTCGGCCGTGGCGTCGACCGGGGCGGTCTCGACCTCGGCTTCGGCCTTGCCGCGGCCGCGACCGCGGGTGCGGCGCGCCCGCTTCGGCTTCTCGTCCTCGGCCGGCAGTTCGACCCAGATGTCCTCCTCGACGCCCGAAGCGGCGGGCGCCGGGGCGGCGAGGGCCGGAGCGGGCGCGGCAGCTTCGGCGGCGACCGGCGTCGGGCGCGGGGCGCCGGCGTCGTTGGCCGGGGCGGCGGGCTTCAGGTCCTCGGCCGGATCGTACCAGACGAAGGGATCGTCGCCGTACGGCACCCAGGGGCGGACCCAGCTGAACGGATCGTGCGGGCGGAAGTCGTCGCGCATGCGGCGCCCGCCGCGCCGGCCCCGGCGGCGACGGCGGCCTTCACGGCTGTCGTCGTCTTCGCCGTGAGCCGGGGCGGGGGCCTCGGCGCGGCCTTCGCGCTGACCTTCCGGCCGGGGTTCACGCCCTTCGCCGCGCGGCTCGTCGCCGCGACGGCCCCGGCGGCGGCGGCGGCGGCCACGGCGGCCGCCGTCGTCCTCGCGGTCGCCGCGGGGTTCGCGGTCCTCGCGGGCGCGGGCCTGGGGCCGTTCCTCATCGTCCTCGTCCTCGAAGACGTCCTCGTCGTCCTCTTCCTCGTCCTCGTCCTCGAGGTCCTCGTCCTCGAAGGTGTCCTCGAGATCGGCGGCCTCGGCCGGGGTGTAGGCGACCTGCGCCGGCGCCAGGACGGCCGCGTGCTCGGCGCGGGTTTCGCTGGCGGTGCGCTCGATGCCGTGCTCGGCGTGCGCCATCTCGTCGTCGATCACCACCGTGACGAACAGGCCGAACGCGTGGTGCAGGCGGGCCAGGTGGCCGCGCTTTTCGTTCAGGATGTAGAGGCCGACGGCGCGCGGCACGGTGAGCGTCGCCTCGCCGCCGCCCTTCAGCGCCTCGATCTCCAGCGCGCGCAGGGCGGCGAGGGCGCTCGATTCGACCGAACGGACGCGGCCGGTCCCGGCGCAGTGCTCGCAGACGTGGGTCGTGCCCTCCAGCACGCCGGTGCGCCGGCGCTGGCGGCTGATCTCCATCAGGCCGAAGGGGCTGATCTTGCCCATCTGGACCCGCGCGCGGTCGTCCTTCAGGCAATCCTTCAGCTTCTTCTCGACCGCCCGGTTGTTCTTCGCCTCATCCATGTCGATGAAGTCGATGACGATCAGGCCGGCGAGGTCGCGCAGGCGCAGCTGGCGGGCGGCTTCCTCGGCCGCTTCCATGTTGGTCTTGAGCGCCGTGGCCTCGATGTTGCGCTCACGCGTGGCGCGGCCCGAGTTCACGTCGACGGCGACCAGCGCCTCGGTCTGGTTGATCACCAGGTACCCGCCCGATCGCAGCGGCACGACCGGCGAATAGATCTGCGACAGGTGGTCTTCCACCTTGTGCTTCACGAAGAGCGGCGTCGGTTCGCGGTAGAACTGCACCTTCTTCGCCTGGCTGGGCATCAGCATGCGCATGAAGTCGCGCGCTTCCTTGAAGCTGGCCTCGCCCTCGACGAACACGTCGTCGATGTCCTTGTCGTAGAGGTCGCGGATCGCCCGCTTCACGAGGTCTTCTTCCTCGTAGATCAGCGCCGGCGCGATCGAGTGCAGCGTCTTCTCGCGGATGTTCTCCCACAGGCGCAGCAGGTAGTCGTAGTCGCGCTTGATCTCGGCCTTGGTGCGCTTGGCGCCGGCGGTGCGGACGATCAGGCCCATGCCGTTCGGCACTTCCAGGCTCTGGACGACGCTCTTCAGGCGCTTGCGGTCGGTGGCCGTCGTGATCTTGCGGCTGATGCCGCCGCCGCGCGCCGTGTTCGGCATCAGCACGCCGTAGCGGCCGGCGAGCGACAGGTAGGTGGTGAGCGCCGCGCCCTTGTTGCCGCGCTCTTCCTTGACGACCTGGACCAGCATGATCTGCCGGCGGCGGATCACTTCCTGGATCTTGTAGCGGCGCATCAGCCGGCGGCGGCGACGGGCCAGCTCCTCCTCGACGACGTCGTCCTCGTCGTCCGAGGCGGCGAGGTCGACCTCGTCCTCGTCTTCGGCGTTGCGGGCGCGAGGCTCGTGGCGATCCTCGTCCTCTTCCTCGGCCTCCTCGCGCAGCAGGGCTTCGCGGTCGGCGACCGGGATCTGGTAGTAGTCGGGGTGGATTTCGTTGAAGGCCAGGAAGCCGTGGCGGTTGCCGCCGTACTCGACGAAGGCCGCCTGCAGGGACGGCTCAACGCGCGTCACCTTGGCGAGATAGATGTTCCCTCGAAGCTGCTTTCGGTTCTGGCTTTCGAAATCGAACTCTTCAACGCGATTCCCGTCGACGACCACCACACGCGTCTCTTCCGCGTGGGCTGCGTCGATCAACATGGTCTTGGACATTCAGATCGTCTCCACGGCGCGCGGCGTGGGCTGGGCCCTGGCGCTGCCGGTGATGGGGATAGGCGCGCGCGCCGACCCGGAGGGCGCCGGAAGCGGCGTCTCGGGGGGCAAGGCCAGGATTGGCTTGAGCTGCGCAGCCCATCAGGTGTGTTCCTAGGCGCGCCTGAAGCGGCGCGATCGGAGGAGGCGTGGTCGCCGAAGGTCTCGAGCGAGGCCGACGCCGGTTTGCGTGACGCGCGGTCCGACGGGCCCGGAACGGGCTCGACGTCGTCGCGCGGGGCGGACTTTGCAACACGGCGTCCGAAAAGGAAAGCGCGCGCTGCGTCGGTCCTGCGGCATGAAAGACCTCGTTAACCGATTGTCTACGGCCGCGGCGTGTATATGGCTGTTGAAGTCGCGATGCGCGACTCCGCATGGGCGGACAGGTGGCGTGATGCTGGGGCGAGTGGGACAGGCGATGGCCAGGAACCGGGGGCGGGCGCTGCTCGCCGCGGTGGTCGGCGGCCTGGGCCTCGTCGCCGTGGCCGCCTCCCACGCCGCGCCCGACACCGTCTCGCTGCTGAAGGTCCGCCTGGGCGGCGACGGCGCCGAGACCCGCGTCGTGATCGATCTCGACAAGTCGGCCAGCGTGAAGGTGGTCTCCGACGGCGCCGCCGACCGCCGGGTCGTCGTCATGATGCCGGGCGTCGACGCCCCCGACGGCCTGCAGGGCGCCGGGCGCGGAGTCGTCAAGGCCTGGGTGGTCGACGAGGTCCAGGGCCAGGCCCGCCTGCAGATGGACCTGACGGCCGACGCCAAGGTGAAGCGCCGCTTCCTGCTGCCGCCCGCCGACGGGGTCGAGCACTACCGCTATGTCATCGACGTCGCCGCCGCTCCCGGCGCCAGCCTGACGAAGGCCCAGGCGACCGCGGCCGCGCCCGCGCTGCGCACCAAGTTCCTCCCCGCCAAGACCGCGCCGCTGCCGCTGAAGAAGGTGGTGGTGATCGACGCCGGCCACGGCGGCAAGGACGTCGGCGCTTCGGGCGCCCACGGCTACGAGAAGGACATCAATCTGGGCGCGGCCCTGGCGCTGAAGGCGCGGCTCGAGAAGACGGGCCGCTACAAGGTTGTGATGACCCGCAACTCCGACGTCTACGTCCCGCTGGAGACCCGCGTGCGCATCGCCCAGCGCGCCGACGCCGACCTGTTCATCTCGCTGCACTCGGATTCCGGCCCCACCACGAACTTGAAGGGCGCCAGCGTCTACACGCTCTCCGACAAGGCCTCGCGGCGCTCGACCCAGTTCGTCAGCAAGGACGACTGGTTCATGAAGGCCAGCCTCGCCGGCGACCAGGGCGTCCGCGACATCCTCTTCGACCTGACCCAGCGGGCCACGCGCAACCGCTCGGCCGTGTTCGCCCAGACCCTGCTGTCCAACATCGAGGGCGAGGCGCCGCTGCTGCGCCGCAGCCACCGCGACGCGGGCCTCGTGGTGCTGCTCGCGCCCGACGTGCCGGCGGTGCTGCTGGAGATGGGCTTCGTCAACAATCCCGAGGACGAGGCCCGCCTGCGCGACCCCGCCAGCCGCGCCCGGTTCATGGACGCCGTCGGCGACGCCATCGACGACCACTTCGGCAACGCCCTCAAGGTCGCCGCCCGCTGATCCTATCCGGGCTTCAGCCGATAGCCGACGCCCGGGACCGCTTCGATCCGCTCGCTTCCGAGCTTCTGTCTTAGCTGGCCGATATAGACCCGCAGGTACTGGACGTCGGCCGTCTCGCTGCCCCACACCGCACGCAGCAGATCCGCGTGGCGAACCGGCCGATCGAGTTGCAGGGCGAGTTCGCTGAGCAGGTCGTATTCCTTGGGCGACAGCGCGATCTCCGCGCCGCCCCGCGTCACCATGCGCCGGGCCATGTCGACGACCACATCGCCGGCCGTCACCACGGGCTGCGATCCCCGCGTCTGGACGCCGTGCCGCAGCGCCGCCCGCAGGCGGGCCAGCAACTCGTCGACGCCGAACGGCTTGGCCACATAATCGTCCGCGCCGAGGTCCAGCGCCTCGACCTTCACCGCTTCGCCGTCGCGCGCCGACAGCACCACGATGGGCGTCGCCCCCTTGGTCCGCAGCTCGCGGATCACGGCCAGCCCGTCGCGGTCCGGCAATCCCAGGTCCAGCAGCACGAGGTCGGGCGAATAGTGGTTGAACCAGCGCAGCCCCTCCGCGCCGGTCCGCGCCGACACGGGTCGATATCCGGCCGCCTTCAGGGTCGCCGCCAGGGCGCCGTTCAGGTGGGCGTCGTCCTCAATCACCAGGATGGTCGCGGGATCGCTCATGCGAGCCGCGCCGTCAGCCGGACGACCGCGCCGCCGCCCTCGCGGTCGTGGGCCGTCACATCGCCGTCCATGGCGCGCAGGAAGGCGCGTGCGAGGGCGAGGCCCAGCCCCGTTCCCGGGGGCCTGCCGTCGCCGGTCCGCCCCCGCGCGAACTTCTCGAAGAACGGTTCGGCGTCGCCGCCGAAGCCCGGTCCGCGGTCAGCCACCTCGACCCAGCCCACGCCCTCCTCGGCGCCGACCGCCACCCCGATCTCGCCGCCGCCCCCGTACTTCGCGGCATTGCCCAGCACGTTGGATAGCGCGGTCTCGAACAGCGTCGGGTCGACGCGCAGCACCACGCCCGGCGCGGCGTCGTTCGCGGCCGCCACACCGCTCCGCAGCAGCGCGGCCTGGACCAGGTCGGCGGCGTCGCACGCCTCGGGGCGCACGCTCACCGCGCCGGCCTCGATCCGGTTCATGTCCAGCAGGTTGTCGACCATGCCGGACAGGCGCGACGCCTCCGCCGCGGCGCCGGCGAGCAGGTCGGCCCGGGCCTGCCTGTCATGTTCGAACCGGCCGAGGCTTTGCAGCGTGAAGAGGATGGTCGACAGCGGCGTCTTCAGATCGTGGCTGACCGCCGCCAGAAGGTCGGTCTTCAGCTTCTCGCCCGCCACCGCCAGCTCGCCTGCCACCGCCTGCGCGGCATAGGCCTCGCGGTCCAGGGCGACGGCGAGGTAGCCCAGCACCGTCTCCACCAGCTTCTCGGGCTCCGAGGGCCTGCCGTCCTCGCTGCCCGAGATTGCAACGCCCACCACCGCATGTCGCCGCAGCGCGGTTCTCAGCGGCCAGAAATCGAAGCTCGCCTCGCCGACCGGGTAGGCGCCCCCGCGCGTCGCAAGGCCCGAAGCCACGGCCAGCCGGGCCGCCTCCAGGTCGGCCTCGCCCAGCGGCGACCCGTCCGAGGCGCACCCCTGCAACGCGTCGCCTTCGGCCAGCAGGACGCACGCTCGCGCCCTGAACATCTTCGCCAGCGCCTCGGCGGCGCGGCGGGCGAGGGCCTGGGGATCGCGCTCGGCCATCAGGTCGCGAGCCAGCTCCCGCACCGCGGCGGCCCGCTGGGCGGCCTCAAGCGCCTCGATCGTCCGGCGCCGGGCCTGCGTCGCGACCGCGCTCACCGTCAGGGCCACGATCAGCAGGAGCGCCAGGCCCAGCACGTTCGCCGCATCCGCCACCCGCAGCGTGTACCGAGGCTCGATCAGGAAGAAGTTGCAGGTCAGCACCCCCAGCACCGCCGCGCTCAAGGCCGGCGCCGCGCCGTAGCGGATCGCGCACACCACCACGGGCAGCACGAACAGCAGCGAGAGGTTCGGCGCCGGGGCGGCCTGCTCGATCGCCAGAGCCGTCAGGGTCGCGAGCGCCACCAGGGCGACGGCGACGGCATGGCTGAGCAACGGGGCGGGCCGGGGGGACAGCATGCCGCCTAAGATCGTCCGCCAAGGCTGCGCCGCAAGCGCCAAGCGGCGCCGCACCCTCTCAACCACATGGGATCTTTATGTCGCCCGGCGCGACAAGGCGGCCCTGTTCAGACTGAGGGCTTGCATGTCCGCCATCACCCACGACGAGGCGCCGGCCCAGGCGCCCAGCTTCAAGACCTTCCTCGCGCTCGCCCTGGGCTCCGCCGGCGTCGTCTACGGCGACATCGGCACCAGCCCGCTCTACGCGTTCAAGGAATCCGTCTCGCATCTTCGCGGGCCGGCCGGGGCTCTCGCCGTGGCTGATGTGATCGGCGTCATTTCGCTGATGTTCTGGGCGCTGATGATCATCGTCACGCTGAAGTACGTCTTCATCCTCATGCGCTTCGACAACCGGGGCGAGGGCGGCACGCTTTCGCTCATGGCCCTCGTTCAGCGCGCCGGCGGCCGTGGCGCGGGCCTGGTTCTGCTCACCGGCATGCTCGGCGCCGGCCTCTTCCTGGGCGACGCGATGCTGACGCCGGCCATCTCGGTGTTGTCGGCGGTGGAGGGCTTGCGGGTGATCGACGGCCTCGAAGGGCGCATCGACCCGTTCATCGTCCCGATCTCGCTCGCCGTCATCGTCGGGCTCTTCGCCGTCCAGCGTCGCGGCACGGGGGGCGTCGGGCGCTGGTTCGGGCCCATCTGCGTCGTCTGGTTCGTGGTTCTGGCCGTTCTCGGCGTGCGCGCCATCGCGCTTGCGCCCCAGGTGCTTGCGGCCCTCGACCCCCTCTACGGGTTGGGCGTCCTCCAGCGGCATCCTGGGCTCGCCGCCGTCATCCTGGGCTCGGTGTTCCTGACCGTCACCGGCGCCGAGGCGCTTTACGCCGACATGGGCCACTTCGGTCGCAAGCCGATCAGCGCCGTCTGGCTGGGCCTCGTCTTCCCGTGCCTCACCCTCAACTACCTCGGCCAGGGGGCCCTGGTGCTCGAGAACCCCCAGGCCGCAGAGAGCCCGTTCTTCCTGCTGGCCCCCGAGTGGTTCCAGCTTCCCCTGGTCGCTCTCGCCACCGCCGCCACCGTCATCGCCAGCCAGGCCGTGATATCGGGCGCGTTCTCCCTGACTCAGCAGGCCGTCCAGCTGGGCCTCCTGCCGCGCCTGACGCTCAAGCCCACGTCCGAGCACCACGCCGGCCAGATCTATGCGCCCCAGGTCAACTGGATCCTCCTGTTCGGCGTCACGGCCCTGGTGCTCGGCTTCGGCTCGTCCAGCGCCCTGGCCAGCGCCTACGGCGTCTCGGTGGTCGGCGCGATGATCACCTCGTCGATCCTGGCGGTCGTGGCCATCCACCGGCTGAAGAAGCGCTCGATCCTCGTCTCGCTGCTCGTCTTCTCGCCGTTCCTCCTGGTCGAAGCCGGCTTCCTTGCGGCCAACCTGATGAAGGTCGCCCACGGCGGCTACGTGCCCCTGCTGCTGGCCGCCGCCCTGATCTTCGTGATGTGGACCTGGACCCGGGGCCGCGCCCGGCTTGCGAAGGCCGAACAGAGCGACCTCGACCTGGCCGACGTCGCGCGCATGTTGAAGGATCGGCCGCCGATGCGCGCCAGGGGCACGGCCATCTTCCTCGCCGCCGAGCCCGGCAAGGTTCCGAGCTCCCTGCTGCACAACCTCAAACACAACCAGGTCCTGCACGAACGCGTCGTACTGCTGACCGTGAAGACCCTGCGTCGGCCCCGCGTCGCCGACGCCGAGCGGGTGGAGGTCGCCGAACTGGCGCCGGGTTTCACGGGCCTGACGCTCACCTTCGGCTATATGGAGACGCCCGACATCATGGAGGGGCTGGCGCTCGCCCGCGCCAAGGGCCTGACGTTCGACATCATGAAGACGTCGTTCTTCGTCAGTCGGCGCAGCCTGGTCCTGCGGCCTCGGTCCGGCCTCGCCCAGGTCCAGGACCGCCTCTTCGCCTATCTGCTGCGCAATGCCGAACGCGCCGCGGACTACTTCCGCGTGCCGCCGTCCAGGGTCGTGGAACTCGGCGCCCAGGTCTCCATCTAGGGGTCATCCCGGGCATTTTCGCTTGCGTTTCGCCAGCTTTCATGTTCTCGTTATGTTCATGTTCAGCCCGGCTGAGATGATGGAGCGCCATGCGGCCGTCCTTGCGGAGCTTTCCGAGCTCGGCATGGCGTTCGCCCGAGACGCCCGACGCGACGCCGAGGCGGCCGAGACGCCCGAGGAGCGGGCGCGGCAGGCGCTGGTGTTCCAGCGCGTCTCACGATCGATCCGCCAGAGCCTGGCGCTGGAAGCCCGTCTGGTGCGCGAGCTGAAGCGTGACGTCCGCGACGACGCCGATCGAGCGGCCAAGCTGGAACGTCAGAAGGTCGACGCCCGGCGCAACCGCATCCGCACCGGCGTCGAGGCGCTGATCTGGCGCGAAACCGAGGATATGGACGAGGACGAGGAGGCGGTGTTCGACGAGCAGATCGACGACGCCGTCCATGTCGAGGTCATGTCCGACACCTTCTTCTCCGACGACCTGGGCGACCAGGTCGGCCGGGTCCTGGAGCGCCTCGGCTTCCAGGTGGGGACCGACGGCGTCGTGCGGCGCGTCCCGCCCCCCGAGCCGGAAGTCGATCGGGAGGGCGCCTGGCGAGGCTCGGGCTAGGTTCGCCCTTCGAAGGCCAAGGTTCGCGTCCAGGTCCTTCGCCCGCGTCGCGCTGACGCGGGCCGCCGCCGATCCCGTTGGCGCCCGGCCCGACACAGGCTAGACCCGAGCCACTTGGCGGCGCACCGGCGCCTCGGAGCGAGTCTGACTTGAATCCCCCCGCAGGACAGCCAGGACCCGAGACGGCGCCGCCGCCGCGCGCGCTGGCGCTCGCGGGCGTCGTGGTCCTGAGCTTCATCGCAGTGACGGCGTTCGCCGCTGCGATCTATGCGGCGTGGCTGTTCCACGACATGCCCGACGCCGGCGACTTGGTGGACTACCATCCGCCGACCGCGACGCGGGCCTACGCCTGGGACGGCACGCTGATCGGCGAGTTCTCGCGCGAGCGGCGGATCTTCGTGCCCTACGAGGCGATACCCAAGCAGACGGCGCAGGCCTTCCTCGCCGCCGAGGACCACAGCTTCTTCCACCACCGCGGCGTGGACGTGGGCGGCCTGGGCCGCGCCATGGCCAAGAACGTGCTCAACCTGGCGCAGGGGAGGCGGCTGGAAGGCGGCTCCACCATCACCCAGCAGGTGGCCAAGAACATCCTGCTGACCAGCGACGCCACCATCGGCCGCAAGCTGAAGGAGGCGATCCTCGCCTCGCAGCTCGAGGGCACGCTTACCAAAGAGCGGATCCTGGAGCTGTACCTCAACGAAATCTGGCTGGGTTACCGCTCCTATGGGGTCGGCGCGGCGGCCTACAACTACTTCGGCAAGTCGGTCAGCGAACTCACCCTGGCCGAGAGCGCCTACCTGGCCTCTCTGCCCAAGGGCCCCGACAACTACCATCCGATCCGCCGCAAGCGGCAGGCCATGGCCCGGCGCAACTGGGTGCTGGACCAGATGGCCGATCTCGGGATGGTCACCCGCGCCCAGGCCCGCGCGGCCCAGGCCGAGGACCTTAAGGTCCAGCCCGCTCCCAGCCGCGCCCAGTATCGCGACGCGGACTATTTCGTGGAGGAGGTGCGCCGGCGCGCCCTCGGCATGGAGCAGCTCGGCGACGAGCGCCTGAACGCCGGCGGCTACTATGTGCGCACGACCCTGGACCCCCGGCTGCAGAGCGCGGCGCGCCTGGCGCTGATGAACGGGCTGGAAGAATACGACCGCCGCCACGGCTGGCGCGGCGCCTGGGGGCAGGTGACCACGCTCGCCGGCTGGGAAGCCGAGGCCAAGAAGAAGGCCAGGCCCGCCGAGCGGCGCAGCTGGCGCCAGGCCGTCGTCACGAGCGTGGCGGGCGGCTCGGTCCAGGTCCGCACCATCGACGGCGAAAGCGGCGCGCTGGCCGGCGAGGACGTCGCCTGGGCGCGCCGCGGCAAGGGTATCGGGACCGGCGACCTCGTCTTCGTCGCGCCGAACGAGAAGGGCGCGGGCTTCCGCCTGAAGCAGGTCCCGGCGGTCAATGGCGCGATGGTCGTCATGGAGCCGAACTCGGGCCGGGTCCTGGCGATGGTCGGCGGCTATTCGTTCTCGCTGTCCAGCTTCAACCGGGCGACCCAGGCCTATCGCCAGCCGGGTTCGGCCTTCAAGCCGATCGTCTACGCGGCGGCGCTGGAGAGCGGCTACACGCCCGCCAGCACCGTGCTGGACGCCCCGATCACCCTGCGCGGCGCCAACGGCCAGGCCTGGACGCCCGAGAACTACAACCGCGACTACTTCGGCGCGCTGACCCTGCGCCGGGGCCTGGAGCTCTCGCGCAACACCATGACCGTGCGCCTCGCCCAGGGGGTCGGCATGACCAAGATCAGCGATCTCGCGGTGCGCATGGGCGTGACCGACAAGATGGACAAGGTCCTCGCCATGGCCCTGGGCTCGGGCGAGACCACGGTCTTCCGGATGGCCGGCGCCTATTCCTCGTTCCTGAACGGCGGCCGCAAGGTCGAGCCGCACCTGATCGAGCTGGTCGAGGACCGCAACGGCAAGGTGATCTGGCGCGCCGACCGCCGCGAATGCCCGCGCTGCGACGCCGGCTTCTCCGGCGCCGAGAGCCCACGCATCCCCCGCACTGGCGCCCAGGTCATGGACCCGATCACCGCCTATCAGATCACGTCCATGCTGGAGGGGGTCGTCCAGCGGGGCACCGCCACCTACGCCTCCCGCATCGGCAAGCCGCTGGGCGGCAAGACGGGCACGACGAACGACTACCGCTCGGCCTGGTTCATGGGCTTCTCGCCCCAGATGGTGGTCGGCGTCTTCATCGGCTTCGACGACAACCGCAGCCTCGGCGACGGCGAGACTGGGAGCCGCTCGGCGGTGCCGATCTTCACCGAGTTCATGGAAGAGGCGCTCAAGGACACGCCCGCCATCCCGTTCAAGGCGCCCAGCAACGCCAAGTACGTCACCGTCCGCGGCATCCGCGAGGCGTTCCGGCCGGGCACCGAGCCCCAGGTCGCCCAGGCGCCGGTCGGCGCGGCTGGCGGCCTCCCGCGCGGACCGCAGCCTTACAACAAGGTCTGGCAGGACGGGCTGACCGGCGCGCCCAACGCCGGCGCCGCCGTCGCCCCGCCGCCGCCCAAGAAGCAGGACGATCTCTCGGATCTCTTCTAGCCCGCTTGTTCTGAGGCCCGGCGCGGACTATCTCCGCCGGCCTGATATTGGAGTGTCCCATGAGATTGGATGTCGAGGCCGCCAAGGCCGACATCGAGCAGTCGATCGAACTGCTCAGGAGGCGTCTTTGACTGGGAGCCTGCGCTCCGGAAGCTCGATGAGCTGAACGCCCGGGTCGAGGACCCGACCCTGTGGAACAATCCTGACGAGGCCCAGGCCGTCTCCCGCGAACGCTCGCGGCTGTCCGCTCAGGTGGAAGCCGTCCAGGCGCTGGAGCGCGACCTGGCCGATGCGCTGGGCTACGCCGAAATGGCGGACGAGGAGGGCGACGAGGCCTCTCTCGAAGAAGCGCGCGCCCAGCTCCGCGAGATCAAGGAGCGCGCCAGCCGCGCCGAACTGGAGGCCCTGCTGTCGGGCGAGGCGGACGGCAACGACGCCTTCGTCGAGATCAACTCCGGCGCCGGCGGCACCGAGTCCAACGACTGGGCGGGCATGCTGCTGCGCATGTACACCCGCTGGGCCAACGCCCACGGCATGACCGTCGACTTCCTGGAAGAGACGCCCGGCGAACAGGCCGGCATCAAGTCGGTGACCCTGCAGGTGAAGGGGACGAACGCCTACGGCTGGCTGAAGACCGAGGCGGGCGTCCACCGCCTGGTGCGCATCTCGCCCTTCGACAGCGCCGCCAAGCGGCACACGAGCTTCGCCTCGGTCTGGGTCTATCCGGTTGTCGACGACACCATCGAGATCGAGATCAACCCGGCGGACGTCCGCACCGACACCTACCGGGCCTCGGGCGCCGGCGGTCAGCACGTCAACAAGACCGACTCGGCCGTGCGTCTGACCCACATCCCGACCGGGATCGTCGTGGCCTGCCAGAACCAGCGCTCGCAGCACCAGAACCGCGACCAGGCCTGGAAGATGCTGAAGGCCCGCCTCTATGAGGCCGAGCTGGAGAAGCGGGAAGCGGCCCAGCAGGCGCTGGAAGACCAGAAGACCGATATCGGCTGGGGCCACCAGATCCGCAGCTACGTCCTGCAGCCGTACCAGATGGTGAAGGACCTGCGCACCGAGGTGGAAACCTCCGACACCGGCGGCGTGCTGGATGGCGATCTCGACCAGTTCATGGGCGCGGCCCTGGCCCAGCGCGTGGGCGCGACCCGCGACGCGGCCGCCTAGCCTCAGTCGCCCTGCTGGACGTACTGGCCGGCTTTGAGGAAACGGTTCGGGTTCTGGGCGCGTCCGTTGACCCAGACCTCGTAGTGCAGGTGGGTGCCGGTCGAACGGCCCGTGGAGCCCATGGCGCCGATCCGCTGGCCGAGACCGACCCGCTCGCCCGGCCGGACCGCGATGCCGGACAGGTGGGCGTAGCGGGTCTTGAGACCGCGGCCGTGGTCGATCTCGATGGTCTTGCCGTAGCCCGGCCGGACCCCCGTGAACGACACGACGCCGGGGCCGGTGGACTGGATCGGGGTCGCGTAGCCGCCCGCGAAGTCCAGGCCCGAGTGGAAGGCCGGGCGGCGGGTGAACGGATCGAAGCGGACGCCGAAGCTGCTGGTCTGGGCCGCGCCGCCGGTCGGGCGCGCGAACGGCAGGTCCTGGGCCGCGTCGGTCAGCGCGCGGGCTTCCGACACATCGCGGGCGGTGCGCTGGATGCGGACGGCGAAGTCCTCGTCCACGTCGAGGACGGCGGCCAGCGCGCGGGGATCGCGGGATTCAATCAGCGGTCCGCCAAGGGCGCCGCCCTTGGGCACGAAGGCCGACGGCGTTAGGCCCGCCATGCGGAACGCCAGCCGCAACCGGTCGGCCCGGCTCTTGGCGAAGCTGTCGGCGGCGTCCAGCAGCTGTTCCTGGCCGGCGCGCACCATCTCAACGCGGCGGGCCGGATTGGCGCCGTCGCTGGCCAGCGCCTTGTTGATCGCCGGCGTCAGGGTCTCGGCGGCGCCAGGCGCGCCCTTGAGGTCCGTGAGCAGCAGGGCCAGCGCTGCGTGGCGCTTCTCGATGTTGGCCGCAAGGTCGGCGTTGGAGCCCGAGGCGGCGTTGAGCTGCGCGAGCGCGCTGTCCAGCCGCGCCTGGCGGTCGGCGACGTAGCGCTCGGACTGCGCCTTCAGCTGGGCGATCTCGCGGTCGGTCGCAGACGTGGACAGGAGGTTGACCAGCATGGCGGCGGTGCAGACGCCCATCCACAAGGCGCCGCCGGCGACGACGCCCGCGATCATCATCTGCTTGGAGGAGGTGAGGATGAAGGCCTTCATGGCCCCGCCGGAGCGCACGTAGAGGTGCCGCTCCGGGAAGAGTTCCTCGATGGAACGACGAAGTCGCGCCAGACGTGTCATGCAGCCCCCGCCCCAGAGACGTGGGGCATATGCAGCTAGAACTTCTAGGCAGGCAAGGCGAATTGACGCTTTCTTAACCAAAAGCGGCGCGTAGCCGCAGGCTGAGCCTGTCGGCGCCGGAAGTCCATCCTTTCGCGAACAGATGTCCGCACCGCGGCGCCCGCGCCACAGTCGCGCTAAAGCGCCTGCACGGCTTCCAGCACCTGCTGAGCATGGTTGGGCACGCGCACCTTGCGCCAGATGCGCGCGATGCGTCCGTCGCGGATCAGGAAGGTGGACCGGTCGATGCCCATGTAGTTGCGGCCGTAGAGCGTCTTCTCCACCCACGAGCCGTAGCGCTCAATGACCGCGCCTTCGGGATCGGAGCCCAGGATCACGCCCAGACCGTATTTCGCGGCGAACTTCGCGTGCGACTTCACGCTGTCCTTCGAGACGCCGACGATCGCCGCGCCGGCTTTAGCGAATTCAGTGGCCAACGCCGTGAAATCCTGCGCCTCGCGGGTGCAGCCGGTCGTGTCGTCTTTGGGGTAGAAGTAGAGCACCAGGGTCTTGCCGGCGAAGTCGGCGAGACGGACGGGACCGTCCGCGGTCTCCAGCTCGAAGTCGGGCGCGGGAGCGCCTTCGGTCACGTCCGTCATCGTCCTGCTCCTTAGACTGGCTTCACCAGCACGATCTTCTTCTTGCCTGCCGCCAGCTTCACGACGCCATCCAGCAGGTCGGCCGTGGTGACCACGCGATTGCCGTCGGTGACCTGTTGGTCATTCACGCGCAGGCCGCCGCCTTGCGCCAGGCGGCGAGCCTCGCCGCGCGACGAGGCGAGACCCGCGTCCGCCGTCAGGGCAGCGAGCGCGATGCCGGCGTCCAGTTCAGCCTTCGCGACTTCGTGGGTGGGCAGGTCGCTTGAGAGCCGACCTTCCTCGAAGGCGGCGCGGGCGGCGGCTTCGGAGCTCCGGGCGGCGTCTTCGCCGTGCAGCATCCGCGTGGCTTCGTTGGCCAGCACCTTCTTGGCCTCGTTGATCTCGGCGCCCTCGAGCGCCTCGAGGCGGGCGATCTCGTCGAGCGGCAGATCGGTGAACAGCCGCAGGAAACGGCCAACGTCGGCGTCTTCCGTGTTCCGCCAGAACTGCCAGTAGTCGTAGGGGCTAAGCAGGTCGGCGTTGAGCCACACGGCGCCCTGAGCGGTCTTGCCCATCTTCGCGCCGGACGACGTGGTCAGCAGGGGCGTGGTCAGGCCGAACGCCGCCTTCTGGTCCATACGCCGGACCAGTTCCACGCCGTTGATGATGTTCCCCCACTGGTCCGAGCCGCCCATCTGGAGCTGCACGCCCATGGCGCGGTTCAGGTGGCGGAAGTCCACGGCCTGCATCAGCATGTAGTTGAATTCCAGGAACGTCAGCGGCTGCTCGCGCTCCAGTCGCAAGCGGACGCTGTCGAAGGTCAGCATGCGGTTGACGGTGAAGTGCGGGCCGAACTCGCGCAGGAACTCGATGTAGCCGAGCTTCGACAGCCACTCGTCGTTGTTGACCATCACCGCGTCGGTGGGGCCGTCGCCGAAGGTGAGGAACTTCTCGAACACGGTCTTGATGCCGGCGATGTTCCGCTCGATGTCGGCGTCGGTGAGCATCTTGCGGCTCTCGTCCTTGCCGCTGGGATCGCCGACCTTGGTGGTGCCGCCGCCCATGAGCACGACGGGCTTGTGGCCGGCCTGCTGGAGCCGGCGCAGCATCATGATCTGGATCAGGCTGCCGACGTGCAGAGAGGTCGCCGTGGCGTCGAAGCCGATGTAGGCGGCGACCACGCCCTTCGACGCCGCGTCGTCGAGTTCCTCGGGGTGGCTGATCTGGTGGATGTAGCCGCGCGCCTGCAGCGTCTTCAGGAAGTCGGACTTGAAGGCGGGATCGGGCATCTGGGGACTCGCGGGACTTCGGTCGCCGCGCTCTAGCACGGGCGCATCCAGGATTTCGAGGGACATGGCAGGCTCCTTGGGGCTGAGGAGGCCGGCGTCCGTGATTTCGGTGGGGTGACGCCGGCCGTTGTGACGGCAGGCGCGAACGATCGGGCGCCTGCGCTAGGGCAGGCGGTAATAGCGGCCAGTGTTGGCGGCGGGTCCGATCATGGCGGCTAGCTAGCGGTCCTCGGACATGGCAGTCAAGCCGCATGCGCGTGCTGGGATTCATGACCGGGACCTCCCTCGACGCCGTCGACATGGCGGTGCTGGAGACCGACGGCGAGACCATCGAGGCCTTCGGGCCGGCCGGCGAGCGCAAGCTTACGGACGCCACGCGCGACGTCCTTCTGGAGTCCACCAGGCAGGCGCTGCAGTGGGCGCGGGGCGCGCCCGAGCCGGCAATCTTCGCGGAGGCTCGCGAGGCCGTCGCGCGCGAGCACTTCGCGGCGGCCGAGGCCTTCATCGCCGAGCACGGCCTCGCCTGGAGCGACCTCGACCTGATCGGCATGCACGGCCAGACTGTGCTCCACGAACGGCCCAAGGGCGGGGTCGTCGGGCGCACCGTGCAACTGGGGGACGCTGGACTGCTGGCGAAGCTCACCGGCCGGCCCGTCGCCTACGACTTCCGCACCGCAGACGTGGCGGCGGGCGGCGAGGGGGCGCCGCTTGCGCCGATCTACCACCTGGCCCGGGCGAGGGCGTCGGGGCTGGACGCGCCGCTGGCGGTGCTGAACGTCGGCGGGGTCGCCAACGTCACCTTCTGGACCGGCGGCGACGACATCGCGGCCTTCGACACCGGCCCCGGTAACGGGATGATCGACCTCCTGGTGCAGGCCCGCGGCGCGGGCCGCTACGACGCCGGCGGCCGGTACGCCAGCGTGGGTCGTGCGGACGAGAGCGTTGTCCGGGCGCTGCTGGCGCACCCCTACTTCGAAGCGCTCCCGCCGAAGTCGCTCGATCGCTACGACTTCTCAATGGAGCCGCTCGACCGGCTGGAGCTGGAGGATGCCGCGGCGACGCTGGTGGCTTTCACGGCCGAGGCGGTGAAGCGGGCATTCGACCTGATGGGCGCTGTCCCGTCGGAAGTGATCGTCACCGGCGGCGGGCGTCACAACCCCGAGATCATGAAGGCCCTGCAGGCGCGCCTGCCGACGGCGGTCACGGCCGCGGAGGATCGCGGGTGGCGAGGGGATTCCATCGAGGCCGAGGCCTTCGCCTATCTGGCCGCGCGAACGGCGCGAGGCCTGCCGATCTCGTTTCCAAAGACCACCGGCGTAGACCAACCTATGACCGGCGGCCGTATCGTCGAACCTTGAGTTTCAGGAGAGTGGGGATGAAGGGGCATTGGATCGCGGGCGCCGCCCTGGCGGTGGCGATGGGTATGGCCGCGCCGACTGCGGCGCAGGCGCAGGCGGCGGGCGCGTTCGACGCCCCGGTGTTCGCGGCGGCGAGCAAGGTCCAGCCGAAGGTGGTCGCCTGGCGGCGCGACATCCACCAGCACCCCGAGCTGGGCAACAGCGAGGTGCGCACGTCCAAGCTGGTGGCCGACCATCTGAAGAAGCTGGGCATCGAGGTGCGCAGCGTCGCCAAGACCGGCGTCGTCGGCGTCCTGAAGGGCGGCAAGCCGGGCCCCGTCGTCGCGCTGCGCGCAGACATGGACGCCCTGCCGGTGGTGGAGCAGACGGGCGTGCCGTTCGCGTCCAAGGTCACGACGACGTTCAACGGTCAGCAGGTGGGCGTGATGCACGCCTGCGGCCACGATGCGCACGTCGCCATCCTGATGGGCGCGGCCGAGATCCTGGCCGGCATGCGAGACCAGATCCCCGGCACGGTGGTGTTCCTGTTCCAGCCGGCCGAGGAGGGCCCGCCCGTGGGCGAGGAGGGCGGCGCGCCGCTGATGGTCAAGGAGGGCGCGCTCGACAATCCCAAGGTGGATGCGGTGTTCGGCCTGCACGTCGTGCCGGGCGATGCGGGGCAGCTGCTGTGGCGGCCGGGTCCGATGATGGCCGCCTCCGACCGCTACGAGATCAAGCTGAAGGGCAAGCAGACCCACGGGGCCAATCCCTGGAACGGCGTCGACATCGCCTCGATGCAGGCCGAGATCATCCTGGCCTTCAACCAGATCGCCGCCCGCCAGATCAACGTCACCCGGACGCCCACGATCCTGACGGTGGCGACGGTCCACGGCGGCGTCCGCTACAACATCATCCCCGACGACTTCACGCTGGCCGGCACGCTGCGCACGTTCGATCCAGAGCTGCGCAAGCAGATCATGGCCAAGGCCGAGACCGCGGTGGAGAGCATCGCGTCGCGTTACGGCGGCAAGGGCGCGATCGAGTGGGGCACGCCCAATCCGGTGACCAGCAACGATCCGGCGCTGACGGCCAAGATGAAGCCGACCCTGGCCCGCGCCGCACGCGGCAAGATCCGGGACGACATCGACTACATCACGGGCGCCGAGGACTTCTCGTACTACCAGCAGAAGGTCCCCGGGCTGTTCTACGACCTGACCATCGGCAATCCGCCGGGGGTGAACCATTCGCCGCACTTCAATGTCGTGGATGAGGGCGCGATGGAGGTCGGCGTGCGCGCCCAGGTGCTGACGGCGCTCGACTTCCTGTCTTCGGGCGGCGCGGCGAAGTAACCGGTTCCGCCACGTCACGCTTGCCGGTCAAACGATCGTTCGGCACGCTTCCTCCAACGAGTGAAATCTCGGCGGAGGAGCGCGTCATGGCGGATGATGTCGGCAAGATCGACGACCTGGGCTTCGATCCGGACGCGCTCGCCCGCAAGTATCGGGAAGAGCGCGACCGGCGCCTGAGGGCGGACGCCAACGAGCAGTACGTCGAGATCAAGGGGCAGTTCGCCCACTATCTCGAGGACCCGTACGTCGAACGCACCGAGCGCGCGCCCCTGACCGACGAGGTCGAGGTGGTGGTGATCGGCGGCGGCTTCGGAGGTCAGCTCGCGGCGGCCCGCCTGAAGGAGGCCGGTGTCGCCGATGTCCGCATCATCGAGAAGGGCGGGGACTTCGGCGGCACCTGGTACTGGAACCGCTATCCCGGCGCGGCCTGCGACATCGAGAGCTACATCTACCTCCCCCTGCTGGAGGAGGTCGGCTACATGCCCGTGGAGAAGTACTCCCGGGCGCCCGAGATCCTGCGCCACAGCCGGGCCATCGGCGAGAAATTCGACCTCTATGGCAACGTCTGTTTCCAGACCGAGGTGACCGACCTCTCGTGGGACGACGACGCCTCGCGCTGGATCATCCGCACCAACCGCGGGGACGCGATGAAGGCGCGGTTCGTGATCATGGCGAACGGCCCGCTGCATCGGCCGAAGCTGCCCGGCATCCCCGGCGTCGAGACCTTCAAGGGCCATTCGTTCCACACCAGCCGCTGGGACTACGACTACACCGGCGGCGACTCCAACGGCGGGCTGGTCGGCCTGAAGGACAAGCGCGTCGGCATCATCGGCACCGGGGCGACGGCCGTGCAGTGCGTGCCGCATCTCGGCGAGTGGGCGAAGGAGCTGTATGTCTTCCAGCGCACGCCCTCGTCGATCGACGTGCGCAACAACCGGCCGACCGACCCGAGCTGGGCGAGCTCGCTCACGCCCGGGTGGCAGCAAGAGCGGATGGACAACTTCAACGTCCTGGTCTCGGGCGGATTCGCCGAGAAGGATCTGGTCCAGGACGGCTGGACGGACATCATCGGCAACATCCTGCTGCTGGCGCGCCGCAAGGCCGAGGCCGGCGAGACGGTCGACAACCCGGCTGCCCTGATGCAGCTCGCCGACTTCAAGAAGATGGAGCAGGTCCGGGCCCGCGTGGACAGCGTGGTGCAGGACAAGGGCACAGCCGAGGCGCTCAAGCCCTGGTACAACCAGTTCTGCAAGCGGCCATGCTTCCACGACGAGTACCTGCAGACCTTCAACCGGCCGAGCGTCCATCTGGTGGACACGCAAGGCCGCGGTGTGGATCGCATCACCGAGAACGCGGTGGTGGCGACCGGCAAGACCTACGAGATCGACTGCCTGATCTACGCTACCGGTTTCGAGGTGGGCACCTCGTATGCCCGCCGCGCGGGCTATGAGGTGAAGGGCCGTGGCGGCCAGACCCTCACGGAGAAGTGGAAGGACGGCGCTGCGACGCTGCACGGGCTTCTGAGCCGTGGTTTCCCCAACTGCTTCATCGTCTCGAACGTGCAGTCCGGCTTCTCGGCGAACTTCCCGCACATGATCAACGAACAGGCGCGGCACATCGCCTACATCGTCAGGAACGCGGCCGACCGTCAGGCGCGGGTGGTCGAGCCGACCCAGGAGGCGGAGGAGGCCTGGGTGGACACGATCGTGAAGCTGTCGGTGATGCGCGAGGCGTTCCTGAAGGAGTGCACGCCCGGCTACTACAACAACGAGGGCAAGGTTGAGCTCATGAACAAGCGCAACACCTCGTATGGGGCGGGACCCGTCGCCTTCGCCAAGGTGCTGGAAGACTGGCGGGCCGCGGGCGAGCTGAAGGGTCTCGAGCTCAGCTCGTAGGCCTGCACGGCCTCTGCACACGAGGAGGCCCAGGGCTGCACCCGGCCTCCCGCACCTGGCGACACCACCGCGCTACCCCCTGGAAGGAACGTATCCAGGGGTTTTCCGCATGCCGCTCCGTGTCCACAGCTATTGGCTCAAGCTCGGCCTTGGAGCCGCCTTGGTCGGACTGGCCGAGCTCCTGCTGTTCGACGTCTACCCGGGGCTGAACCTCGGCGTCGTCGGCTCGTCGCTGCTGGCAGCCGTCGGACTGACCAACCGGGGCGTCTGGCGTTGGCGGGCATCGGTCTTCGCCTTCGTGGCCGCGCTGGCGTTCGGACTGCTGCAGATCGAGCGGGCCAGCCTGCTGGGCTGCATTCTGTTCGCGCTCGCGCTGGGTGTCTGCGTCCTCGCCCCGCGAGCGCCGGCGGCGGACGACGCCGGCGCCTGGGGGCTGCGGCTGGGCCTCTCGGCCATCAAGGCTCTCCTGCGCCCCTGGCAGGATCTCGCCCGGCTCCTGAAGGCGAGGGAACGCTCCAGGCCGATGCGCCTGACGGCCATCGCGCTCGCGGCGGTCGCCCCGGTGGTCGGCGGCGCCGGCTTCCTATGGCTGTTCAGCGCCGCCAATCCGATGATCGCCCAGTCCATCGGTCGATTGCGCGTTCCTGAGCCCGATGTGGCCCGGATCGCCTTCGGGCTCATCGTGGGCTTCGTCGTCTACACGGCTCTGCGGCCTCGCGGGCCGAAGCCGAGGCTGAAGGGCGCCGGCGGTCCGGTCGTCAGCCTGCCGACGATCACCACCGCTTCGGTCGGGGTGTCGCTGGTGGTGTTCAACGCCATCTTCGCCCTGCAGAACGGCCTCGACATCGCCTTCCTCTGGAGCGGCGCGCGGCTGCCGCAGGGCGTGAGCCTGGCGGAGTACGCTCATCGCGGCGCCTATCCGCTGATCGCCACCGCGCTTCTGGCCGGGCTGTTCGTGCTGATCTTCCTGCGGCCGGGAACGCCGACCGCCACCTCGCGGCCGATCCGCGTCCTGGTGGCCGCCTGGCTGGCGCAGAACGTCTTCCTGGTCGCCTCCACGATCCTGCGGACGCTTGACTACATCGAGGCCTATTCGCTGACGCGCATGCGGCTGGCGGCGCTGATCTGGATGGTGCTGGTCGCCGCGGGCCTCATCCTCATCGGCTGGAGGCTGATGCGCGGCAAGAGCGGAAGCTGGCTGGTCAACGCCAACGCGATGGCCGCGGGCCTCGCGCTCATACTCTGCAGCGTCGTCGACCTTGGGGCCGTCTCGGCGGCGTGGAACGTCCGGCATGCCCGGGAGGTCGGGGGCGAGGGCGTGGAGCTCGACCTCTGCCACCTTCAGAGCCTCAACGGCGCAGCGCTCGTGTCGCTGGCCCAAGTCGAACAGCGGCCGCTGCCCGCCGAGACGCTCGACCGCGTCCGGGCGAAACGCGCCGAGCTGCGCGCCGCGCTCCTCAGGCGACAGGCCGACTGGCGAAGCTGGCGGTGGCGCGACGCCCGGCGGCTCGCCCGAAACGAAAGCCTTCCGGGCCGTCCACCCGCGCCCGCACCCTACGGACGCAGCTGCGATGGGGCGCCGTTGACGCGGCTCCCGAAGACCGGAACATGAGCGCCATGCCGCAGGTCCTGGTCGTCGACGACGATCCTCATATCCGCCAGCTCCTCGTCTTCGCGCTCGAGAAGGCCGGGCTCGCCGCGCGAGAGGCGGAGGATGGAGAAGCGGCCCTGGCCTCCGTGGCGCAGCAGGCGCCGGACCTCGTCATCCTGGACATCAACATGCCAAAGCTGGACGGGCTGGAAGTCTGCCGCCGGCTGAGGGCCCAGGGCGACCTGCCGATCCTGTTCCTGTCCTCGCGAGACGACGAGATCGACCGCGTGCTCGGCATCGAACTGGGCGGCGACGACTACGTCGTGAAGCCGTTCAGTCCGCGGGAGGTGACCGCGCGGGTCCAGGCCATCCTGCGGCGGACGCGAGCGAAACCCGCCTCGGTCGAGGCGACGGCGCCGCTGCGTCACGGGCGGCTCAGCCTCGATCCCGAGGGCTGGACGGCGGCGTGGGATGGCGCGGACGCAGGATTGACCGTCACCGAGCTGCAGATCCTGAAGGCGCTGATGGCGGCTCCGGCGCGGGTGTTCAGCCGCGACGCGATCATCGATCGGCTGCACGGCCCGGGCTTCGCCATCACCGACCGCACCGTGGACAGCCACGTGCGCAACCTGCGCGGCAAGTTCGCGCGCCTGGGGGGTCATGACGTCGTGGAGACGCGGGCCGGCGTCGGCTATCGCCTTGGCGCGTGTCAGGGCGGCGGCGCGGGGTGATCGCCGCCGCCAAGGCCTTCCTCAAGCGGCGCTGGCCGGCGATGCGCCTGCGCGACATCCTGCTGGCGGTGTTCGTCTTCACGGCGGCGATGCCGGGCATCGCGGCGATCTCGCTACGCGTCTACGAGAACACGCTGGTTCGCCAGACCGAAGCCGAACTGGTGGCGCAAGGGGCCGCGCTGGCGGCCCTGGCGGCGGCCGAGTGGCCGGGGGCGCCCGCGGCTCAGCCGCGGCCAAGCGAGCCGCCGGCGGACTACTTCCGCCCGGAGCCCACCACCATCGACCTGTCACGCTCGCCCGTGCTGCCCGAGCGGCCGGCGCCGGTGCGAGCGGGCGGCCCCGTCGATCCCAGCGCCTTGTCCGTGGGCGCGGCGATCGCGCCGGTGGTCGAGCGGACCACGCGCACGACGCTGGCCTCCGTGCTGCTGCTGGACGCGCGAGGCCGGGTCGCGATGGGGCTCGGGCGGGGCGGCGACCTGTCCAGCCTGCCGGAAGTGCGCGCGGCGCTCGGCGGCCATCCTCGCACCGTCTTCCGGCGCAACGGCGACTATCATCCGCAGTACCGGTTCGAATGGCTGAGCCGCGCCTCGGCGCTCAGGCTGCACCATGCGCGGCCGGTGGTGGTCGGCGACCGGGTCGTAGGCGTGCTCCTGCTGTCGCGCTCGCCCCGGGCCCTCTTCCGGGGGCTCTACGAGGATCGCGGCAAGATCCTGATCGGCATCGGGGTGATCTTCGGCGTCCTGGTGGTGATGGCGGGGCTGGTCTCGCGAGGCGTGACGCGGCCGATCGAGGAGCTCAGCGCCGCGTCCCGACAGGTGGCCGCAGGCGGGGGCGCGATCCCCGAGACGCCGCCCACCGCCGCCGTCGAGATCCGCGCGCTCTACGAGGACTTCCGCGCCATGGCCGAGCGGATCGAGCGCCGGAGCCGCTATCTGCGGGACTTCGCGGCGGCCGTAAGCCACGAGTTCAAGACGCCGCTCGCGGGGATCGGCGGGGCGGTCGAGCTGCTGCAGGACCATCTGGACACCATGTCGGCGGCCGAACGGCGCCGGTTCCTGGACAACATCGCCGCCGACGCAGACCGGCTTTCGCAGCTCGTCACCCGCTTGCTGGACCTCGCCAGGGCCGACATGGCCGAGCCGGAAGCCGGCGTCGCCGCCGACCTCGCGGCGCCGATCGCACGCGCCGCGGACGGCGAAGCCGGCCCCGGCTTCGCCGTGGAGGTGCGGACGCCCGCCGACCTGCCCCCGGTCTCCGCTCCGGCCGAGACCATCGAGAAGGTGGTGGCCATCCTGCTGCAGAACGCCCGCCAGGCGGGGGCAGGCCGCGGAAGCGTGACGGCGGAGACGACGGACGACGCCGTGATCCTGGTCGTGAGCGACGACGGGCCTGGCGTGGCCGGCGCCGACCGCGAGCGGCTGTTCGAGCCCTTCTTCACCGGCCGGAGAGCGCAGGGTGGCACGGGCCTGGGCCTGCCCATCGCCCGCTCGCTGCTGGCGGCCAGCCACGGACGGTTGGAGTTGCTGGAGACCGAGCGGGGCGCGGCCTTCCGCATCACCGTTCCCCGGGCGGGCGCCTGAGGGCTGCACCGAAACTCCACACGGCGCGCGGGATCGCCTGCACGCCGGCCGGCCAGGGTGCGGCCATGGACGAGACCTCCTTCCCCAAGCCCGACGGTTGCCAGTTCCGGCTCAGCGCCGCCGGAGAGGTCTGGTCCTGGCGGCTGACCACACCGGACGGCGAATGCCTGCGCGGCTTCGCACCCGACCCCAAGACGGCCCGGCGGTCAGCCGCCTTCGCGGCCTTCGCGGTGAGCGCGCTCCGCCGGACGCAGCAGCGGCGGTTCTGAAGCAGAGGCTCGCCAAGGATCGGCCCATTTCCTGTGGCTCTCCGACAGGCCAAAGTCGGAGCCGCCCAGGAGACCCATCCCCATGCGCGCCGTCTCGCTCGTCGCCCTGCTCACGCTCGCCGCCTGCGGAGGCGCTAGTCCCCAGGCGGAGGCCCAGGGCTCAGCCTCGCTGCCGGCCGCGGCCGCGGGGCCAACCCCGCCGCCCTCGACCGACCCCGCCGCGCCGCACTTCGCCTTCCCCGTGGCGTGCCGCATCGGGCACGACTGCGTCATCCAGCACTACGTCGACCGCGACCCGGGCCCGGGCAGCCTCGACTACCACTGCGGCCCGCACACCTATGACACCCACACCGGGGTCGATTTCCGGGTGGCCGACATCCCGGCGCAGCAGCGGGGCGTCGACGTGCTGGCCGCGGCCCCCGGCAGGGTCCTGCGGGTGCGGGATGGGGTGGAAGACGTCTTCAAGACCCCGGATCAGATCAATCCGAAGGATCCCATCGGCCTCGGCAATGCGGTGGTCATCGACCATGGGAACGGCTGGCTCAGCGCCTATGGCCACATGGCCAAGGGCAGCGTGCGCGTGAAGCCGGGCGACGCCGTCACGACGGGACAGCCGGTGGGGCGGATCGGGCTCTCGGGCCTGACGGAGTTTCCGCACCTCCACTTCGAGGTCCGTCACAACGGGGCGATCGCCGACCCGTTCGGGCCGGAGGCGGTGGCGGCCGGGGCCTGTCCGAACCAGGCGTCGCTGTGGACGGCCGATGCGGCCGCGCAGATGCCGTACGCCGACGCGTTCATCCTGAACGCCGGCTTCACGAGCGAGCAGGTGGGGATGCGTCAGGTGGAGGAGGGCGCGATCCCGCCGGCCAGCGCCGAAGGTCCCGCGCTGATCGCCTATGCCCGGACGGTGATGATGCGGGCCGGCGACACGGTGGAATCGACCCTGCTCGGACCGAAGGGCGAGGTGATCGCCCGGTCGGTGACCGAACCTCTGACGCGCACGCGCGCCCAGGACCTGAGGATCATCGGCAAACGCCGGCCGGCCGAGGGTTTCGCGCCGGGCGCGTACCGGGCCCAGTTCCGGGTGCTGCGGAACGGACGGGTGGTGGCGGAGCGGACCGTCGAGACGCGGGTCTAGGCGGTGAGGGTGACGTAGAGCTCGCTCTCGATCACCCACTGGCCGGTCATCTTGCGCCAGACGGCGAGGTAGCGGCCCCGCATCGGCGGACTGCCCTTCCAGTCGGCGGTCCAGCGGCCGGTCTCGGCGGCGCGCTCGCCGGCGGCGTCGGGCTCCACCGTCTCGGTCTCGCGGAGATAGGTGACGAAGGCCGGGTCGGCGAACTGGCCGGCGAAGGCCTCGACGACCTGGTCGGCGCCCAGGATCAGTCCGCCGTCGCCGACGATCAGCTTCACGTCCGGCGCGAAGAACGGCTTCAGCCGCGCAGCCTCATGGGCGGCGATCAGCTTGTTGGTCAGGCGCCGGCGCGCGCGGACGGCGTCTTCCGGCGCCGTCGCCATCAGGCAGGGTTCGCCTCGAGCCGCTTGTCGAGGTAGTTGCCCACGCGGGTTTCCACCTCCGGCAGGTTCTCCATCCAGAAGTGGCTGGCGCCGTCGACGACGTCGTAGTCGATGACGATTCCCTTCTGGGTGCGCAGCTTGGAGACCACGCGCTCCACCTCGATGGGCGGCACCACGGTGTCGTTCCCGCCATGCAGGATCAGGCCCGAGGCGGGGCAGGGCGCCAGGAAGGAGAAGTCGTAGGCGTTGGTCGGCGGCGAGACCGAGATGAAGCCGTCGGTCTCGGGGCGGCGCATCAGGAGCTGCATGCCGATCCAGGCGCCGAACGAGTAGCCGGCGACCCAGCACTGGGACGCGGCCGGGTTGGTCGCCTGGAGCCAATCGAGCGCCGTCGCCGCATCGGCCAGTTCGCCGATGCCGCCGTCGAACTCGCCCTGGCTGCGGCCCACGCCCCGGAAGTTGAAGCGCAGCACCGAGAAGCCGCGCTTCATGAAGATGTGGAAGAGCTGGACGGCGACCGGGTTGTTCATCTGACCGCCGGCCTTGGGGTGAGGGTGGAGGATCAGCGCCACGGGCGCAGTCTCGCTCTTGCCCTGCGAATAACGGCCTTCGATCCGCCCGGCTGCGCCGGTCAGAACAACCTCTGGCATCTAGACCCCTCTTCGTCGGCCTGAATACTTGACTGCTGCGCTAGGTCTTCCTAAGTCGCCACCATCCGGATGCGACCTGGTTCCTAGCCCTGCGCGAGGCGCGGCTTGTAGCACAGGCCGTCCCGGATGCGCGCGAAAACTGCATCGGTGCCGCCTCATGCGTCTCTCCACGAAAGGCCGCTACGCCGTCATGGCCATGGCCGACCTCGCCCGGCGCGAGGGTGAAGCCGCCCGCGCGGTGGCGCTCGCCGACATCGCCGCGCGGCAGGAGATCTCGCTGTCCTATCTGGAGCAGCTGTTCGCCCGACTGCGCCGCAAGGGCCTGGTGAAGTCGGCACGCGGCCCGGGCGGCGGCTACCGGCTGGCGCGCGACGCCGAGTCGACCACCATCGCCGAGATCGTGCATGCGGTGGACGAGCCGCTGCGCGCCACGCGCTGCGAGAAGGCCGGGCATGGCTGCATGATCCGCGGCGAGCGTTGCCTGACGCACGACCTCTGGGCCGACCTCGGCCGTCAGATCGAGGACTATCTCGCGTCCGTCAGCCTGGCCGACGTGATCGGGGGCCGCCTGCGCGGCGGACAGGTCGCGGCATGAGCGAGCCCGTCTATCTCGACAACAACGCGACCGCGCCCGTCCGGCCCGAGGCGATCGAGGCCGTCGTTCACGCTCTGAACGTCACCGGCAACGCCTCGTCGATCCACGCCTACGGCCGCGCGGCGCGCGCCATCATGGAGGCGGCGCGCGAAGAGATCGCCGCGCTGATCGGCGGCTCGCCCGCCAACGTCGTCTTCACCAGCGGCGGCGCCGAGGCCAACAACCTGGCGCTCGACAGCGCCGTGGCCGCCGGCTCGAAGCGCCTGATCGTTTCGGCCATCGAGCACGCGACGGTGATCGAGGCCGCCAAGGCCTCGGGGGTCGCCGTGGAGCTGCTGCCGGTCACCCGCGACGGCGTGGCGGACCTGGAGTGGCTGCGCGAGCGGCTTGCGCGCTGGGACGCCGCCGACGGACGCCCGTTCGTGGCGTTGATGCTGGCCAACAACGAGACCGGCGTCGTCCAGCCCGTCGCCGAAGCCGCCGACCTGGTCCGGGCCGCCGACGGCTGGATGCACGTCGACGCCATCCAGGCGCTGGGCAAGACGCCCGTCGACATGGCCGCGCTGGGCGCCGACACCCTGGTGTTCTCGGGCCACAAGATCGGCGCGCCGCAAGGCGTGGGCGGCCTGGCGTTCGGGCCGCGGGCGATCCTCACGCGGCGCCAGCACGGCGGAGGCCATGAGCGGGGCCGCCGCGCGGGGACGGAGAACATCCCGGGCATCGCGGGCCTGGGGGCCGCCGCCAAGGTGCTGCGCGCCTCGCTGTCGGACAACACGCGCCAGGGCGCCTGGCGCGACGCCGCGGCCGAGCGGCTGAAGGCCGCCGGGGCCGTGGTCATGGGCGAGGCCGCGCCACGCCTGCCGACGACGCTGAACGTCGCCGCGCCGGGGTGGGCGTCCGACCTGCAGGTGATGGCGCTGGACCTCGCCGGCATCATGGTCAGCGCGGGCTCGGCGTGTTCGTCGGGCAAGGTGAAGGCCAGTCACGTACTGCTCGCGATGGACCAAGGCGACCTGGCCGGCTGCGCGATCCGCGTCAGCGGCGGGTGGAAGACCACCGAGGCCGAATGGAACAGGTTCGCGGACGTCTGGTTGGAGGCCCACGCCCGCCACACGGCGCGGCGGAAGGAAGTCGCGTAATGGCCGCCGTCAAACAGACCGTCGAGCACGTCCAGAGCCTTGAGAAGTACAAGCACGGCTTCGTCACGGACATCGACCAGGAGTTCGCGCCTAAGGGGCTGAACGAGGACATCGTCCGGTTCATCTCGGCGAAGAAGGACGAGCCGGAGTGGATGCTGGAGTGGCGGCTGGAAGCCTTCCGGCGCTGGCTGGCGCTCGAGGAGCCCAACTGGGCCAAGGTCAGCTTCCCGCGCATCGACTACCAGGATGCCCACTACTACGCCGCGCCGAGGCAGAAGGCCGGGCCGAAGAGCCTCGACGAGGTCGATCCGGACCTGCTGGAGACCTACAAGAAGCTGGGTATCCCGCTGCGCGAGCAGGAGGTGCTGGCGGGCGTCGAGGGTGCGCCGCGCTATGCGGTGGACGCCGTGTTCGACAGCGTCAGCGTCGTCACCACGTTCAAGAAGGAGCTGGCGGCGGCGGGCGTGATCTTCTGCTCGATGAGCGAGGCGATCCGAGAGCACGGCGACCTGGTGCGCCAGTACCTCGGCTCGGTGGTGCCGGTCAGCGACAACTACTTCGCCTGCCTGAACTCGGCCGTCTTCTCGGACGGCAGCTTCGTCTATGTGCCGCCCAGCGTGCGCTGCCCGATGGAGCTTTCCACCTATTTCCGGATCAATGCCGAGAACTCCGGGCAGTTCGAACGCACGCTGATCATCGCCGACAGGGGCGCCTACGTCTCGTACCTGGAGGGCTGCACGGCCCCGATGCGAGACGAGAACCAGCTCCATGCCGCCGTGGTCGAGCTGGTCGCGCTGGACGACGCCGAGATCAAGTACTCGACCGTCCAGAACTGGTACCCGGGCGATCCCGAGACTGGGAAGGGCGGCATCTACAACTTCGTCACCAAGCGCGCCGACTGTCGCGGCGACCGCTCGAAGGTGTCTTGGACCCAGGTCGAGACGGGCTCGTCGATCACCTGGAAGTATCCCTCGTGCGTGCTGCGCGGGAACGGGAGCAGCGGCGAGTTCTACTCGATCGCCATCACCAACGGCCGCCAGCAGGCCGACACCGGCACCAAGATGATCCACCTCGGCGCCAACACCCGTTCACGGATCATCTCCAAGGGCATCAGCGCCGGGAAGAGCACCAACACCTACCGCGGCCTGGTCTCGGCCCACCCGAAGGCCAAGGGCGCGCGGAACTTCACCCAGTGCGACAGCCTGCTGATCGGCAAGCACTGCGCCGCGCACACGGTGCCGTACATCGAGGCCCGCAACGGCCAGGCGGTGTTCGAACACGAGGCGACCACCACGCGGCTGTCGGAAGACCAGCTCTTCTACGCGCGGCAGCGCGGCCTCTCCCAGGAGGAGGCGGTTCAGCTGCTCGTCAACGGCTTCGTGAAGGACGTGCTGCAGGAACTCCCGATGGAGTTCGCCGTCGAAGCGCAAAAGCTGGTGGCGATCAGCCTGGAAGGGAGCGTCGGCTGATGCCAGCGCGGGCGAAGAAGCCGAAGCCGGCGGTGACCCTGAAGGACGCGTTCGAGACCGAGTACGCGCGCCGGGAGATGGAGCGGCGCGCCCGCGAGGAGGCGGAGCGCAAGCAGCAGGAGGAGGACCTCGCCAAGGCCGAGGCCCTGTTCGACGCCATCAACGCCGACGCCAAGTTCCTCAAGAGCCACGGGCTCACGGTGGACCGGCGCCGCTACACGGTTTCCGTGGACCACGCCAACTTCCGCATCGCCGCCTATTTCGAGGGCGGCGAGGCCACCATCACATTGGCCGACAAGCGCTTCGCCAACGCCGGGGCCGCAACCCCGCGGAAGCAGGAATCCGCCGCCACCATCGAGGACGGCGTGCGGATCATGGCCCAATTCCTCGCCGACGAGATCCGTTAGAACATGCTGTCGATTTCCAACCTGCACGCCGCCGTCGAGGACAAGGAGATCCTGAAGGGACTCTCGCTTGAGGTTCCGGGCGGCGAGGTGCACGCCATCATGGGGCCGAACGGCGCCGGCAAGTCGACGCTGTCGTACGTGCTTACCGGCCGTGACGGCTACGAAGTGACCGAAGGGTCGGCCACCTTGGACGGCGACGACCTGCTGGCCCTGGAGCCCGACGAGCGGGCCGCCAAGGGCGTCTTCCTGTCGTTCCAGTACCCGCTCGAGATCCCGGGTGTGCCGGCGCTGACCTTCATCCGCACGGCGCTGAACGCACAGCGCAAGGCGCGCGGAGAGGGCGAGATCTCGGCGCCCGAGTTCCTGAAGCTGGCGCGCGCCAAGGCCGGCGAACTCAAGATCGACTTCGAGATGCTGAAGCGCGCCCTCAACGTCGGCTTCTCCGGCGGTGAGAAGAAGCGGATGGAAATCCTTCAAATGGCGATGCTTTCGCCGCGCTTCCTCATCCTGGACGAGACGGATTCCGGCCTCGATATCGACGCGCTCCGCATCGTCGCCGACGGGGTGAACGCCCTGCGCTCGCCCGAGCGGTCGATGCTGGTGATCACCCACTACCAGCGGCTGCTGGACTACATCAAACCCGACAAGGTCCACGTGCTGGCCGGAGGCCGGATCGTGGCCTCTGGCGGGCCGGAGCTTGCGCTCGAGCTGGAGCGCGAAGGCTACGACAAGTACGCGAGGGCCGCTTGAGCATCGCCGCCGCCATCCGCGCCGGCGACGTCGCCGAGCTGCCCGGCAAGCGCGACGAGGACTGGCGCTGGACCGATCTGCGCGGCCTGATCCGACAGGCGCCGCCGGCCTCGCAGCCGGTTGACCCCGACGCGTTCGGGCACGGGCCGTTCGACGCCCTGGCCGACGAGGTGCGCGTCCTCGCCAATGGCGGCGAGGACGTCCGGATCGAGGTGGGCCCGGGCAGCGCCCGGGTCGTCGCATTGCGCGTGCTGTCCCGTGGCGACGGCGGCCATGCGGGACGGGTCGCGGTGATAGTGGCCTTGGGCGGCAGGCTGACCCTGCTGGAAAGCTATGAAGGCGAGGGGAGCTACCTGGGCCATGCGGCCCTGACGATCGGCGTCGCCGAAGGCGCCGCGGTGGAGCGCATCGTGCTCGCCGCCGACAGCGCCGACGCGGTGTCGGTCAGCCAGGCTCAGGTGCAACTCGAAGGCGGGGCCACCTTTGCCCAGACGGTGCTGACGTCCGGCGCACGCCGGCAGCGCCTGGAGACCCAGGTCGGCCACCCCGGCGGGCACGCCGAGCTGCGGATGGACGGAGTCTACCTGCTTTCGGATAAGCGCCATGCCGACCTGACCACCGTCGTCACCCACGCCGCCGTCGACGGGACCACCGACCAGCTCACCAAGGGCGTGGTGCGGGATCAGGCCCGCGGCGTGTTCCAGGGGCGGATCGTGGTGGCCGAAGGCGCCGACCGCACGGACGCCCGGATGGGTCACCACGCCCTGATCCTCTCGGACCGCGCCGAGGTGGACGCCAAGCCCGAGCTGGAGATCTACGCCGACGACGTGTCGTGCGCGCATGGCAACACCGTCGGCGCGCTGGACGAAGACGCGCTGTTCTATGCCCGACAGCGGGGCGTCCCCGAAGCGGACGCGCGGGCGATGCTGACCGAGGCGTTCGTAGGCGAGGTGGTGGATCGTATCGGGCACGAGGCGGCGCGCGAGATCGCCCGCGCCTGGGTTGCGGAGAGGCTGCGCTGATGCCGTTCGACGTCGAGACGGTGCGCGCCGAGTTCCCGATCCTGCAGCGGGAGGTACACGGCAAACCTTTGATCTATCTGGATTCCGCGGCCTCGGCGCAGAAACCCCGGGCCGTGATCGACGCCATCAGCGGCGCGATGGAGCACTCCTACGCCAATGTGCATCGTGGGCTGCACACGCTGGCCAACGAGACGACCGACGCCTACGAGGGCGCGCGGCGCGCCGTCGCCCGGTTCATCAACGCCGGTGAGAACGAGGTGGTCTTCACCAAGGGTGGGACCGAGGCGGTGAACCTTGTGGCGGCGGGGCTCGGGGCCAAGCTGCAGGCCGGCGACGAGGTCGTGATCTCCGAGATGGAGCACCACGCCAATATCGTGCCCTGGCACTTCCTGCGGGAACGGCAAGGCGTGGTGCTGAAGTGGGTCCGGGTCACCGATGAGGGCGCGCTGGACCTCGAGCACTACCAAAGCCTGCTCGGCCCGAAGACGAAGGTCGTCGCGCTGAGCCACATGTCGAACGTGCTGGGCACGATCAATGACGCCAAGGCGCTGGCGCGGATGGCCCATGAGGCTGGCGCCCTGGTGCTGTTCGACGGCTGCCAGGCCATCGTCCACAAGCCGGTGGACGTGAAGGACATCGACGCGGACTTCTACGTCTTCTCAGGCCACAAGCTGTATGGGCCGACAGGGATCGGCATCCTGTACGGCAAGGCCGAGCTGCTGAGGGCGCTGCCGCCTTACCAGGGCGGCGGGGAGATGATCGGGACGGTCAGTTTCGACGAGATCACCTACGCCGACCCGCCGCATCGCTTCGAGGCCGGCACGCCGCCGATCCTGGAAGCGATCGGTCTCGGCGCGGCGATCGACTGGCTGGACCGCCAGGACCGCGTGGCCATCGCCGAACACGAACACCGGCTCTACGAGCGGGTCCGCGAGCGGCTCGCCGGGGCGAACTGGCTGAAGACGATAGGTGAGGCGCCGGGGAAGGGCGCGATCCTGTCCTTCACCGTCGAAGGCGCCCATGCCCACGACGTGGCTCAGATCCTGGACCGCTACGGCGTGGCGGTGCGGGCGGGGACGCACTGCGCGGAGCCGCTGATGCGCCGTTTCGGCGTGACGTCGAGTGCCCGGGCTTCCTTCGCCCTATATAACACCGAGGCAGAGGCGGACGCCTTCGTGGACGCGCTCACCAAGACCCAAGCTTTCTTCGCTTAGAAGTACGGACATGGACGACGGCGCCAGCATCGAGACCCAGCCTTCGGCCCCGCTTTCACAGGCGGAGCTGGACCAGCTCACTGACCAGCTCGTCGAGAAGCTGAAGACGGTTTACGACCCGGAGATCCCGGTCGACATCTACGAGCTGGGCCTCATCTACAAGGTCGACGTCTCGGACGATAAGGACGTGCTGATCGACATGACGCTGACGGCGCCCGGCTGCCCGGTGGCCGGCGAGATGCCGGGCTGGGTCGAGGATGCGGTGAAGGAGATCCCGGAGATCCGCTCCTGCAAGGTCGAGCTGGTCTTCGATCCGCCGTGGGATCCGTCGCGCATGAGCGACGAGGCCAAGCTGCAACTCAACATGTTCTGATGGATAACCTCGAGTTCACCCCCCAGCCGCGCCAGCGGCGTCCGCGTCCCAAGGTCGTCACGCTCACCGAGCGGGCCGCCGAGCGCGTGCGCGAGATCATGGCCAAGGCCGAGAAGCCTTACGCCGGCCTTCGCGTCGGGGTGAAGAACGGCGGCTGCGCCGGCCAGGAGTACGTGCTGGAGTACGCCGAACAGGCCGATCCGATGGACGAAGTGGTCGAGGACAAGGGCGTCACCATCCTGGTCGAGCCCAAGGCCGTGCTGTTCCTGATCGGCTCGGAGATCGACTACGAGGTCACCAAGCTGTCGGCCAAGTTCGTGTTCCACAACCCGAACGAGACCGACGCCTGCGGCTGCGGCGAGAGCGTCACCATCCAGCCGGCGAAGCTGGATTAGCGTAACGACCGGGCCGGGGCGTCAGCGCCCCTTGAAGGCGGCGGGCCGCTTCTGAACGAAGGCCAGCACGCCTTCTCGGGCGTCTTCCGTACGGCCCGCGTCGCCCTGCGCATAGGCCTCGGCCTCCAGCTGAAGGTGCCAGGGCGCGTCGAGAGCGTCCCAGACGAGGTTGCGCGTCATCCCGAGCGAGGCGGGGCCGTCCGCCAAGGCCTTGGCGTAGGTCATGGCGGCGTCCATCACCTCGACGTCCGGCACGCACCTGTTGATCAGGCCCCACTCCGCAGCGGTCTTCGCAGGCAGCTTCTCGCCCAGCAGCATCAGCTCCATGGCGCGCGCCTTGCCCACGAGCCGCGGCAGCAGCCAGGTGGCGCCGCCGTCGGGCACCAGGCCGATGCGACGGAAAGCCAGCAGGAAATAGGCGCTCTCGCCCGCGACGGCGAGATCGCACGCCAGGGCGAGGGAGACGCCGACCCCGGCCGCCACGCCGTTCACCGCGGCCACCACCGGCTTGGGCGAGCGGCGGACCTGGGTGACGAAGGGATTGTAGGTCTTCAGCAGGGCCTGGTTCGGACCCTTGCCCGAGTCGGCGACGCGGTTCGGGCCGCCCGAGAGGTTGGCGCCCGAGCAGAAGCCACGGCCCTCGCCGGTGATGACAATGGCGCGCACGGCCTCATCGTCGACCATGGCCTGGAAAGCGTTCACGAGGTCGGCCATCAGCTCCATGCCCGCGGCATTGAGCGTGGACGGGTCGGAAAGGGTGATCACGCCGACGCCGGCCTCGACCTGCGTCTTCACCTTGCTCGTCGCTTGTGCGCCGTCCATGGCGTCCTCCCTTTCGGCTCGTTTGACCGATTGGAGGGAAGATACCCCGGCGTCAGCCAAGGGAAAACGTATCCGTCAGGCTGCCGCGGCGATCGGGTCGGCGCAGGAGGTGCGGTTGCGGCCGCCGCGCTTGGACGCATAGAGCGCCGCGTCGGCGCGTTCGATCAGGCTGGCAGGACCTTCGCCCGCCTTCCGTTCCGCGATGCCGGCGGAGATGGTGATCGCGCCCAGGTCCTCGTTCGTGGAGCGCCGCTTGAGGATGCGTGAGGAGACCTCCTCGCGCACGGCTTCCAGGACGGAGAGGGCGGACCGGGCGGTCTCACCGGGGAAGATGACCGCAAATTCCTCGCCGCCGTAGCGGGCGGAGACGCGCGGGGAGGGGCTGTTGCGGCCGATGACGCTGGCCACGTAGCGGATCACCTGATCTCCGGTCTGGTGACCCCAGGTGTCGTTGAAGCTCTTGAAGTGGTCGATATCGATCACGGCGAGGGTGACGCCGCCGTCGGCGTGGCAGGCGCGCTCCAGCGCCTCGTCGAACGCCTTGCGGTTCGCCAGCCCCGACAGCGCGTCGGTCATGGCGTCCAGGCGCACCTGCTCCAGGTGTTCGCGCAGACGGCCGAGCTCGGCCGTGGTGTCGTGGAGCTGGGTTTCGAGGGCGTAGTTCTCCTCGCGCACCTTGCGGGTGGCGACGGTCAGGTTCTCGACCATCGACTTGATGGCCTGGGCGTCCTGCCCATCGAGCGACTCGCTGGCGTTGGCCAGTTGCTGGCCATAGGCCTCGGAACTCTCGCGGGCCGACTCAATGGCGCGGGAGACGCTGTCCAGTTCCTTGGACAGGGTCTGCCCGGCTTCCAGGATCTCGCCGTTCAGCTTGGCTTTGGGCAGGAACTGGGCGGCGAGCTGTTCGCCGACCGCTTCCGTGAACGGCTCCTTGCTGTCGATACGGCTGTCGATCTCCGCCGTCAGCGCCTGGTCGGCGGCGGCGACGTAGTGGACCCAGAGTTCGAAGTTCAGCGCGGTCGGCCAGACCTGGTTCGCTTCCATGGCCTGGATCGCCTTGCGGGCGATCTCGTAGGCCTTCGGGCCTCTCAGTGACGTCTCGACATCGGTGGACATGGCCGCGCCTTCAGTTCCCGCAGCGCCAGGCGCCACGGCTGCGGCGATCGTAGGTCCGGAGCCGGAAACGTCGGGTTAAAACGCCGGGATGCGGCTCAGCCGTCGGTGGAGCGCGGAGTCGTCGGCCGCATCAGGAAGGCAGGCACGTCGTCGCCGAAGCCAACCACGCGGTCGCCGTCCTCACGTTCGCCCCGACGGCCCCGCTCGCCCCGCTCGGAGCGGCCCGGCCGGTCGTTGCGGTCGCGGCGATCCGCCCGCTCGGGCCGTTCCTCCGGCGCCGGGCGTGCGCTGCGTTCAGGGCGCTCCGCGCGCTCGGCCCGGGTGGTGTGGGCCTCGCGCTCGGGCCGCTCGCTGCGGGCGCGCTTAGGACGGGGGGCCTCGTCCTGAACGGGAGCGGGGACGGGCGCTTCGACCTGGACCTCTTCGCGGGGCGCGCGGTCCTCACGGGGCCGGCGTTCGCGACTGCGCTCGCGGCCGCCGCGCTCACGCTTTTCGCCGCGGCCGGCGCGGGGCTCGTCCTTGATGTTCGCCCAATCGAGGTCGAGCGTGACGGTGTCGGGCGTCTTGCCGATCAGCTTCAGGACCTTGTCGAGGTTCTTGGCGTCGGCCGGCGTGGTGATCATGAACGCCTCGCCGGTCCGACCGGCGCGGCCGGTACGGCCGATGCGGTGCACGTAGTCGTCGGCGTGGTGCGGGACGTCGAAGTTGAAGACGTGGCTGACGGCCGGGATGTCCAGGCCGCGCGCGGCGACGTCGGAGGCGACCAGCAGCTTCAGGCCGCCGTTGCGGAAGCTCTCCAGCGTGCGCATCCGCGTCGCCTGATCGAGGTCGCCGTGGATGGCGGCGGCGTCGAGGCCGTGCTTCTTCAGCGACTTGGCGACGATGTCGACTTCCGACTTGCGGTTGCAGAAGACGATGCCGTTGTTGATCTCCGACCGGGCGATCAGCTCGCGCAGCGCGGTGCGCTTGGCCTTGGGGTCGGTCGTCGGAATCGGCACGAGGTGCTGGGCGATCGTCTCGGCGGTGGTGGCGGGGCGGGCCACCTCGATGCGCACCGGGTCCTTCAGGAACTGCTTGGTGAGGCGCGTGATCTCGGGCGGCATGGTCGCCGAGAAGAACAGCGTCTGCTTGCCCGGCGGCGTCATCTTGAAGATGCGCTCCAGGTCCGGGATGAAGCCCATGTCCAGCATGCGGTCGGCTTCGTCGACCACCATGATCTGGACGCCGGTCATGAGCAGCTTGCCGCGTTCGAAGTGGTCGAGCAGGCGGCCAGGCGTGGCGATCAGCACGTCGACGCCGCGGTCCAGCTTCTGCTCCTGGTCCTTAAAGGACACGCCGCCGATCAGCAGCGCCCACGAGAGCTTCTGGCCCTTGGCGTACTTCTCGAACGAGGCCGAGACCTGGTCGGCGAGTTCGCGGGTGGGGGCGATGACCAGCGCGCGGGGCATGCGCGCCTTGGCGCGGCCGGCCGCGAGGCGGTCGATCATCGGCAGGGTGAAGGCGGCTGTCTTGCCGGTTCCGGTCTGGGCGATGCCCAGCACGTCTCGGCCCTGCAGGGCGACCGGAATGGCCTGGGCCTGGATGGGAGTCGCGGTGGTGTAGCCCGTCTCGGCGACGGCGGTCAGGGTCGCGGGCGAGAGGCCAAGATCGGAAAATTCGGTCATCAGTTACCGGTGGTGCGGCGCTCGCCCGGACAACAGGCAGGCGCACGCGGCGGCGCGGGCGGACATCGCTGCGCGCGCGGAACATACGGAGAGGTCCGCCTAAGTCAACGCGTAGGCGGGCCTGCAGGTCCATCAGCCGCAAGGGCTCAGCGCCCGCGGATCAGATTCACCTGGATGAAGGCGCGGTAACTCTGGGCCCGCGGACGGCGCAGTTCGGCCTGGATTTCCCGCCGTGCGCGCCACTCCGCGAAGGCCAGCGCGCGGCGCGCGCCGAAGGCCCCGAGCCGGTCGAGCAGGCCCGGCCGGTCAGTCGTCGGCATCCAGTGCGTCGCCCCGTGGGAGCTCGGCCCAGCGAACGTCAGAGCGGTTGCGCGTTCGGGGCCGTGGGCTGTTTTTTCCGCGGTTTCCCTTCGGCGGCATGCTCGGGCGCGCCGTAGTCCGGCGTCCAGGCTTCGGCCTCGGCGTCGTCGGGCCTGAAGCTGCGCGGCTCGGACGGGCCGCCGCTGCGCAGCGCCTCGGCGAAGGCGCGGGCGGCTTCGGCCAGGGCGAAAGCCAGCGTCGTGCTGGCCCCGCCGAGCGCGCCGGCCGTGTCGCCGCCGGCCTGTACCACGCTGTCCTTGGCATTTCCGGCCATGCGGCGGACCTTGGGATCGTCCTTGGCCTTCATGCCCGCGGCGAGCGCGCCCGCGCCTAGGATCGCCTCGGCGATCAGGTGCTGACCCTGCCTGGAGGCCAGCAGTTCGGCGAAGCGCCCTTTTCGGACGGCCTTGGGCACCTTCACGCCGGCGATCCGCTTGGGCAGGGCGCCGCCGCCCTTGGCCGACTTCTTCTTCGACTTCGACATGTCCGGCTCCTCGTATCGCCGGACTAACGGGCGCAGGCTCTGCCGTGTTCCTAGATGTCGAGGTCGGCGGCGGCGAACTCTGCGTTCTCCTGGATGAAACGGAAGCGCAGCTCGGGCTTGCGGCCCATCAGCGCCTCCACCAGGTCCTCCACGGTCTCCTCGGCGCGCGGGAGCACGACGCGGGCGAGCGTCCGCGTCTTGGGGTCCATGGTGGTTTCCTTGAGCTGGCTGGGCATCATCTCGCCCAGGCCCTTGAACCGGCTGATCTCGGGCTTCTTGCCCTTGAACTCGGTGGCCAGCAGCTCGTCGCGGTGGGCGTCGTCCTTGGCGTAGACCGCCTTGCCGCCGTGGCTGAGGCGGTACAGCGGCGGCAGCGCCAGGTAGAGTCGGCCCGAGCGGATCAGGTCCGGCATGGTCCGGAAGAAGAAGGTGATCAGCAGGCTCGCGATGTGGGCGCCGTCGACGTCGGCGTCCGTCATGATGATGATGCGCTCGTAGCGCAGCTCTTCTTCCTTGAACTTCGATCCTGGCTGGACGCCCAGGGCCAGCAGCAGGTCCGACAACTCCTTGTTGCCGCCGAACTTGTCGGTGGAGGCCGAGGCGACGTTCAGGATCTTGCCGCGCAGGGGCAGGATGGCCTGGTTCTTCCGGTCCCGGGCCTGCTTGGCCGAGCCGCCCGCCGAGTCGCCTTCGACCAGGAACAGCTCGGCGCCGTCGATGGCGTTGCCGGCGCAATCGGCGAGCTTGCCGGGCAGCCGCAGCTTGCGGGTCGCGGAGGCGCGGGCGACTTCCTTGTCCCTGCGGCGCTTCAGGCGCTCCTCGGCGCGCTCGACGACGAACTGGAGGAGCGCGCTCGCGGCTTTGGGCTGTGCGGTCAGCCAGTGGTCGAAGGGATCGGCGAGGGCCTTTTCCACCAGGCGCTGGGCCTCGGTGGACGACAGCTTCTCCTTAGTCTGGCCCTGGAACTCGGGGTCGCGGATGAAGACGCTGACCAGGCTGCCCGCCTGGGCGACGACGTCATCGGCGGTGATGATGCCGCCGCGCTTCTCGCCCACCAGCTCGGCGTACTGCTTGAGGCCGCGGGTGAGGGCGGCGCGGAAGCCGCTCTCGTGCGTGCCGCCCTCGGGCGTGGGCACGGTGTTGCAGTACGACTGGATGAAGCTGTCGGCCTCGCCGAAGCCCGCGGGGGTCCAGGCCACCGCCCATTCGACCTTGCCGGCCTCGCCGGGGCGCTCGTAGCGGCCGGTGAAGGGCTCGGGCGTGACGGTCTCCAGGCCCTTGATCCGCTCGGCCAGGAAGTCGGCCAGGCCGTTCGGGAAACGGAACACCGCCTCGGCCGGGGTCTGGTCGTGGATGCGGGCTGGATCGCACTTCCAGCGGATCTCCACGCCGCCGAACAGGTAGGCCTTGGAGCGGGCCATCCGGTAGAGCCGGGCCGGCTTGAACGCCGCGCCGTCGCCGAAGATGACCGGGTCGGGCAGGAACGTGATCGCCGTGCCCTTCTTCCGCGTGGGGCCGATCTGCTCGATCGGGCCCAGCGGCTTCCCGCGTGTGAAGGCCTGACGCCACTCGAACCCGTCCTTGTAGGCGGTGACCTCGACCCGCTCCGACAGGGCGTTCACCACCGAGACGCCCACGCCGTGCAGGCCGCCGGAGGTCTCGTAGGCCTTGCCCGAGAACTTCCCGCCCGAGTGCAGGACGGTCATGATCACTTCGAGCGCCGACTTGCCCGGATGCTTCGGATGCGGGTCCACGGGAATGCCGCGGCCGTCGTCGCGGACGGTGAGGGCGCCCTCGGCGTCCAAGGTCACCTCGATAATCTTGGCGTGGCCGGCGACGGCCTCGTCCATGGCGTTGTCGAGGACTTCGGCGAACAGGTGGTGCAGCGCCCGCTCGTCGGTGCCGCCGATGTACATGCCCGGCCGCTTGCGGACCGGCTCCAGGCCCTCGAGGACCTCGATGTCCTTGGCCGAGTAGCCGGTCGTGGGCTTGGCTCCGACGACGGCGGGATCGGGCCGCGGCTCGTGCGTCTCCGCCAACGGCGAAGCCGGCGCCGGATTGAGGGCGTCATCGAACAGGGAGGCTTGGGCGGTCTTTGGGGACATGGGGCCGAGTTTGGGGCGATTCTGGATCGCTCCCGTATGGCCGCCCGGGGAGGTCAGATCAATGCAGGCCGCTTGCGACCTATGCGTCCTGGGGCGTGAGCCGCTACCTCCTGGCTGCGTAGATGGCGCTCAGGCGGTCTGGCGCGCCTGCTATCCGCTCCAGACGCGGATAGCGCAGGCCACCGGTCCATTCGAGGGCGACGGTCCGGAAGTGGTCGCCGTCCTTCACGATAAGGCTGATCGGGGCCTTGCCGTCCTTGGCGGCCTTGATGGCTTCCTTGAAGCGGCCCGAGTCATAGGCGATGCCGTTCACGGCCAGGATCTGGTCGCCCACGGTCAGACCGGCCTTGAAGGCCGCGCTGTCCCACAGCACGCCCGTGATCTTGGCCTCGCGATTCAGCACCAGCCCGCCCGAATAGGTCAGGTCGACGATCTTCCGGCTGGCCTCGTTGTCGTTCCAGTAGTCGGTCGGCGTGTCGGTGTAGATGAGCCGGTAGCCCCCGCGCTCGACGCCCGCGAGCGGGGCCTCGGGCGAGACCTGCCGCAGCTTTGAGTCCAGGAACCCCGCCCAGTCATGCGGCTGGACCTTGTTCAGCGCGTCGACGACGTCCTCGAAGGTATAGGTGAGGGGCTGTTTCCACTCGCCGTCGTTCATGCCGAAGAACGCGCGGGCGAAGTCGTCGAGACTGCGCTTTCCGCCCGATTTCTCGCGGATCATCGTGTCGACATCGAGCCAGACGAGTTGGCCTTCGGAGTAGTAGTCCTCGCTCCGCTGCCAGCTGGTCCACGGGATCGGACGCCGCCCGGACAGGATCGGGTCGTTGGTGGTGTCCTCGACCGAGCGCCACTGGCGGCCGGGCCGGCCCTCGGAATAGGTGGCCGCGGTCATGGCGAGCGCGTCCAGCGTCTGCTGCTTGGTGACGAGGCCGGAGCGGGCGCCCAGGACGAAGCCCCAGTACTGGTCCTGGCCTTCGTAGACCCAGAGCAGGCTGTCGCGCATCGGCTCGTTCAGCGTCGGCCGCCAAAGGTCGGCGCCGCGGCGGTACTTGCCGTCCCAGGAGTGATTGTACTCGTGAGGCAGGAGGTTACGGGCCGGCGCGTTCTTCGACCACTCGGTGAAGTATTCCGGGTCGGTGCCGTTTTCGCTGGAGCGGTGGTGCTCGAGCCCGATGCCGCCCATCCGCTCGGTCAGGGCCAGCAGGAAGTCGTAGTGGTCGTAGTGGCGCGCCCCGTAGAGCTCGTCGGCCTGACGAACGAGCTCGCGATGCTTCTCGATCTGCTCAGGCGTCGCGGCCAGGAGTTCGGGGCGGTCGGCCACGATGTTGAGGCGGACCGGCGACTTGCCGCTGGTGTCGAGGTCATAGCGCTGGAAGTAGCGGCCGGCGAACAGCGGCGAGTCGGTGAAGGTGTCGAAGTCCGTCCGCTTGAAGCGGACCAGCCCGCCATCCTGCGACGCCGTCTCCAGCGCGGTGCCATAGCCCCAGCCCGCCGGCAGCCGGATCGAGGCGTCCACGGGGATGCGGCGCATGTAGTAGCCGGCAGGGTACATCGCGAGCGAGATCCACTGCGCATTCAGCATCTCGGGTGTGATCAGGACCCGGCCCTGGTCGCCCGCGGTGGGCGTCACGTGCTGAAACTCGATCTCGATCGTCTTTGCGCCTGCGGGCGGGGTCACGTGGAACGAGAAGACCTCGATCGGGTCACGCTTCCATTCCAGGGGCCTGCCGTCGGCCCGGAAGGTCAGGCCTGCGATGTTGTAGATCGGATTGCGGGGCGAGTGGCCGCCTGGCACCCACTTCGGAAAGTGGATGGTCATCGGACCGGGGGCGACCACCGGGATCGTCTGGCGAACGCGGAAGATGCGCCGCTCCAGGTCGGTGGCGTCGACGTCGACCGTGATCACGCCCGGATAGGCCACGTCCTGAGGCGCCGGGACCGGCGGCGGGAGCGGAGAGGGCTGGGGACCTTCGGAAGGCTGGGCGAGGGCGGGGCCGGCCGCGATCAGCGCGGCGAGGACGAAAACGGAAGAACGCATACAGGGGTTCTAGCAGCCCCCAGCCGCACCGCAATTGGCGCCGCCTGGCCGATGGGGCGTTAGAAGGTCAGGAGCAGAGAGGAACAGCATGCGCCCACGATCTGCGCTCTTTGTGCTCATCGCCGCCGGGACGATGATGTTGAGCGCCTGCCAGCAATCGACCGCCAGGGCCGAGCCGCCGACGCCCGCGCCGCCCAGCCGCGCAGTCGATACCGGCGGGGCCTGCGGCGGCATCGCGGGTTTCGCCTGCCGCGGCGCCGACGACTTCTGCAAGATGGCGACCGGGACGTGCCGGGTGGCCGACAACATGGGCGTCTGCACGACCAAGCGACCCGTCTGCACGCGAGAGTACCGGCCGGTCTGCGGGTGTGACGGCAAGACCTACGGCAACGCGTGCGAGGCCAACGCCGCCGGCGTCAGCCTGGCGGCCGAGGGCGAGTGCAAGGCCGGCTAGGCAGCGGATGCAAAAAAGGGCCGCGGATTGCTCCGCGGCCCTCGAATTCGCCTCAGGAAATCCTGACTAGCACTTGTAGTACATGTCGAATTCCACCGGATGCGGGTGGAGCTGGAGGCGCATGACCTCTTCCATCTTCAGCTCGATGTAGGCGTCGATGAAGTCGTCGTCCATGACGCCGCCCTTCTTGAGGAAGGCGCGGTCCTTATCGAGGCTTTCCAGGGCTTCGCGCAGCGAGCCGCAGACTTCCGGAACCTTCTTCTGCTCGCGGGGCGGCAGGTCGTAGAGGTTCTTGTCCATCGCCGGACCCGGATCGATCTTGTTCTCGATGCCGTCGAGACCAGCCATCAGCAGGGCCACGAAGGTGAGGTACGGGTTGCCCATCGGGTCGGGGAAACGCGCCTCGATGCGCTTGGCCTTGGGGCTGTCGACGTGCGGGATACGGATCGACGCCGAGCGGTTGCGCGACGAGTAGGCCAGCTTCACCGGGGCTTCGTAGCCCGGCACCAGGCGCTTGTACGAGTTCGTCGTCGAGTTCGAGAACGCGTTGATCGCCTTCGCGTGCTTGATGATGCCGCCGATGTACCAGAGGCACATGTCTGACAGGCCCGCGTACTTGTCGCCGGCGAACAGCGGCTTGCCGTCCTTCCAGATCGACTGGTGCACGTGCATGCCCGAGCCGTTGTCGCCGAACATCGGCTTGGCCATGAAGGTGGCCGTCTTGCCGTAGGCGTGGGCCACGTTGTGGATCACGTACTTATAGAGCTGCATCCGGTCGGCCATGGTGATCAGCTCGTCGAACTTGAGGCCAAGTTCGTGCTGGGCCGGGGCGACCTCGTGGTGGTGCTTCTCGGGTTTCATGCCGAGCTCGCCCATGACCGCCAGCATCTCGCCGCGCAGGTCCTGGCCGCTGTCCACCGGATTCACCGGGAAGTAGCCGCCCTTGGGGCCCGGGCGGTGGCCCATGTTGCCTTCCGGATAGGCCTTGGCCGACGAGACCGGCAGCTCGGTGGAGTCGTAGGAGTAGCGGGTGTCGTTCGGGGAGGTGTTCCACTGCACGTCGTCGAACACGAAGAACTCGGCTTCGGGGCCGAAATAGACCGTGTCGCCGACGCCGGCCGACTTCACATAGGCCAGGGCGGCCTTCGCGATCGAGCGCGGGTCGCGGTTGTAGGGCGTGTTCGTGTCAGGGTTCACGACGTCGCAAAACAGGACGAGCGTGGTCTGCTGATAGAACGGGTCGATGTGGGCCGAGGCGAGGTCCGGCCTCAGCTTCATGTCCGACTCGTTGATAGCCTTCCACCCGGCGATCGAAGAGCCATCGAACATCGTGCCGTCGTTGAGGAAGTCCTCGTCGACGAGGTCAATGTCGAAGGTGACGTGCTGCATCTTGCCCTTCACGTCGGTGAAGCGAACGTCGACGTATTTGACGTCCTTCTCCTTGATCTGGTTCAGGATGTCCTTCGCGGAAGCCATGGTTCTATCCCCTTGCTTGTCTCGATCGGTGCGAACGTGTGTTGAGGTCAGACGGCGACGGAGCCGGTCTCGCCGGTGCGGATGCGCATGACGTCGAGGACCTCGGAGACGAAGATCTTGCCGTCGCCGATGCGGCCCGTGCGGGCGGCGGTGGAGATCGCCTCCAGCGCGCGCGACAGCTGGTCGTCGGCCACGACGACCTCGATCTTTATCTTCGGCAGGAAGTCCACGACGTACTCGGCGCCGCGGTAGAGTTCCGTCTGACCCTTCTGGCGGCCGTACCCCTTGGCCTCGATCACCGTCATGCCCTGGACGCCCAGCTCCTGCAGGGCCTCCTTCACCTCGTCGAGCTTGAAGGGCTTGATGATGGCTTCGATCTTTTTCATGGCTCAGCTCATGGCGGAACGGCGTGCGCCGCCCCCGCGGTTGGCGGCGACGGAGCACGCGGCAGGCGGCCCCCACAAGGAAACTCGGTTGCTTGCCGCGACGGCCGCCTGGGAAAATGGATCGTCGCCCGAAAAATGGGCGCCATCGGATCAAAAAACGGTCACCTCCGAAAACGGCTCGCAAGATGGCGTTCCGGGCCCGGGATGACCGCTCAGCACGTCGGGAGGCGGGTCAGGCATGGGTGATCGCACCCCTGTTCTCATCGGAGCGGGCCAATTCACGTATCGGGGCGATCCGGCGAGTTCGCCGTCGCCGACGGCTCTGCTGAAGATTGCAGCGGAACGGGCCGCGCTGGATGCGGGGATCGGCGCCGCCGGCCTAGCGGCGATCGATGCGCTGGCCGTCGTGGGCTTCACCATCGACGCTCCGGGATCGAAGCGGGGCATGATCCCCCACTCGAACAACCCGCCGGCGAACCTGTCCGGGCGGATCGGCGCCCGGCCCCGCTGGAGCGTCTATTCGGAGATGGGCGGCAACACGCCCCAGTACCTGATCAACACGCTGGCCCAGAAGATCGCCCGGGGGGAAGCGGAACTGGCGCTGACCGTCGGCTGCGAGTTCCTGGGCTCGGCGATGAAGCGGGCCGCCCGCGGCCTGTCGTTCGACGACTGGACGGCGGACGAGCCCGAGGACCTGCCGCCGCCGGAGCGCATCGGCGACCCGCGCGCCGGCGTCTCGCCTTACGAGGCGCGGCACGGACTGGACCGGCCGATCAATATCTATCCGCTGTTCGAGAACGCGCTCCGCGCCCGCGACGGCCGCTCGATCCCCGACCATCAGCGGCGCATGGCCGAGCTGTTCTCGCGCTTCAGCGAGGTGGCCAAGGACAATCCCGAGGCCTGGTTCCAGGTCGCGCGCAGCGCCGAGGAGATCGCCACGGTCTCCGAGAAGAACCGCATGATCGGCTTCCCGTATCCGAAGCTGATGAACGCCATCATGGAGGTGGACCAGTCGGCGGCCGTCATCGTGGCCAGCGAGGCCAAGGCGCGGGAGCTCGGGGTGTCCGTGGACAAGTGGGTCTATCTGCACGGCTGCGCCGACGCCGCCGACCTGTGGCGCCCGCTGGACCGCCAGAACTTCCATTCCAGCCCGGCCATGCGCCGCACGGGGGAGAAGGCCCTGGAGATGGCCGGCATCGGCCTCGACCGGATCGACCTGATCGATCTCTACTCCTGCTTCCCGGTGGCGGTGGAGATCGGGGCCGAGGAGCTGGGCCTGTCGCTGGACGATCCGCGCGGCCTGACGGTCACGGGCGGCCTGCCGTACGCGGGCGGGCCTGGCAACAACTACGTCATGCATTCCGTGGCGACGATGCTGCAGAAGCTGCGCCTGCGGCCGGGGGCGTACGGCCTGATCACCGGCAATGGGTGGTACCTGACGAAGCAGTCAACAGGGATCTATTCCACCAAGCGCCCGGACGCCCCCTTCGAGCGCGAAGACCCCGCGATCCTGCAGCGCGAGATCGACGCCCTGCCGCATCCCGAGATCGTTGAGCAGCCGGAGGGCCGCGGCGCGATCGAGACCTACACCGTCGTCCACAGGCGGGAGGGCCCGTTCATGGCCATCGTCGTGGGCCGGGACGAGGCCGGGCGCCGTTTCGCCGCCAATACGCCCTCGGATGCGGCGCTGCTGTCAGGTATGGAGACGACCGAGCAGGTCGGACGCCCGGGAACGGTGCGGCCCGGCCCCGACGGGATCAACATCTTCACACCGGACTAGTCCTGCATGGCGCGCCTCTATCTGATCCGTCACGGACGACCGGCGTCCACCTGGGGCGGTCACGACGACGATCCGGGGCTGGATGCGCAGGGGCGGGCTCAGGCCGAGGCCGCGCGGGACTGGCTGCTGGCGCTGCCCGAGGCCGAACGGCCGAGGCGGGTCGTCAGTTCGCCCCTCCGCCGCTGCCGCGAGACCGCCGCGCCGATGGCCGAGGCGCTGGGCGTCGAGATCGAGATCGACCCGGTCGTGGGCGAGATCCCGACGCCGTCGAACCTGGCGCCCGAGGCCCGCCCGGCCTGGTTGCGCAAGGCGTTCGAGGGGACCTGGGCCGAGATCGAGGGGGACCTCGACTACGACGGCTGGCGCGAGGCGATCGTGGCGAAGCTCTGCGCGCGCGGCGACACGGCGGTCTTCTCGCACTACGTGGCCATCAATGCGGCTGTGTCTCGCCTGACCGGCGATGCGCGCGTGCTGGCGTTCCGCCCCGACCACGCTTCGATCACCGTGCTGGAGACCGACGGCGAGCGCCTGACGCTTGTCGCCAAGGGCGCGGAAGCCCAGACGAGCGTCCTGTGAGCGGACGGCCGATCCTCACGGTCGCCGAAATGGCGGCCGCCGACCGGGCGGCGATCGAGGGCGGCACGCCGGGCGAGGCGCTGATGGAGCGCGCGGGGGCGGCGGTGGCCGACGCGGTCTGCGCGCGGTTCCGGCCTCAGCCGGCGGCGGTCCTCTGCGGGCCGGGCAACAATGGGGGCGACGGGTATGTGGTCGCTCGCCTGCTGAAGCAGCGCGGCTGGCCGGTGGAGGTGAGGGCGCTGGCCGAGCCGGCGACGGCCGACGCCCGGGCCGCGGCCGCCAGGTGGGACGGCGATGTCCGGCCGCTCGACGGCGAGGCGCCGGCGGGACTGATCATCGACGCCCTGTTCGGCGCAGGCCTGGCCCGGCCGCTGGACGGCGTCGCCGCGGCGGTCGCGCAGCGCGTGGCGCGGCCGGAGAAGGTGGTGGCGGTGGACACCCCCAGCGGCCTGCCCGGCGACACGGGCGATCCGAAGGGCCCGGTGTTCCACGCCGCGCTGACCGTCACCTTCCATGCGCGCAAGCCGGCCCACGTGCTGGAGCCGGGCAGGAGCCTCTGCGGAGAGGTGGTGGTCGCCGACATCGGCCTTGGCGAGACGGCGAGCCGGCTGGTGGAGAACGGCCCGGATCTCTGGCTGGAGCGGTTTCCCTGGCCGACGGCGGCGTCCCACAAGCACGAGCGCGGACGGCTGATCGTGGTCAGCGGCGGCGCCTGGAGCACCGGGGCGGCGAGGCTCGCCGCGCGCGCGGGCCTGAGGATCGGGGCCGGCCTGGTCACGGTGCTGTCGCCGACCGAGGCGCTGGCGTCGAACGCCGCCCACCTGGAGGCCGTGATGCTGCGGCCGTTCGAGACCGACCTGGAGCTGGAACAGGCCGCCGCCGACGTCGACGCGGCCGTCATCGGCCCGGCCGCGGGCGTGGACGAGAGCACCCTGCTGAACGTACTGGCCCTGGCGCGCACCGGGGCCGCCCTCGTGCTGGACGCCGACGCGATCACCGTCTTCCGCGACGATCCGGAGGAGCTGTTCTCGGTGCTGGACCGGGACGACGTCCTGACTCCGCACCCGGGCGAGTTCGAGCGGCTGTTTCCCGGTCTTCTGAAGGGCGCGCCGGAACGGATCACGGCGGCGCGCGCGGCTGCCCAGAAGGCCGGCGCCGTCGTGCTGCTGAAGGGGGCCGACACCGTGATCGCGGCGCCGGATGGCCGCGCGGCCGTGAACGTCAACGGCTCGCCCTGGCTGGCGACCGCCGGATCGGGAGACGTGCTCGCCGGCTTCATCGGCGGCCTGGTCTCCCAGGGCATGGAGAGCTTCGAGGCGGCGTGCGCCGGGGCCTGGATCCATGCCGAGGCCGCCGAGCTGTTCGGGCCGGGACTGATCTCGGAAGACCTGCCGGGGCTGGCGCCCGGCGTGCTTCGGCGGCTGTACGACGAGCGCTAGTCGAACAGCTCGGCGCGGACCCCGCGGGCCATCTCGGCCAGGATGTCGGCCGCGAGCGTGTCGAGCTCCGAACCCTCGCGATAGTCGCCGCCGGCCGCCAGCCGCGCCCGCCCGTCCTTGATCAGCTTGTCGGCGGCGGCCTCGGTGATCGGCTTCTCGGGATCATAGACCGCGACGGGATGGCCGCCGTGATCGGTCATCACTCGCATGACGGGGATGTCCGTCAGACCGTCTCCGAAGAAGGCGATGCGATTGAACGGGACGGCGCGGTCCCGATCGGCCTGGACCGCATTGATCGCGTCATTGTCCCACTCGTTCAGCGTCCACTTGTTGATGCGGAACAGGTACTGGGTCTTGCCGGTGTAGTTGATGGCGAGCGCAGGGCCGACGGCCTCGTCGTCTGCGTTGAACATGAAGGCGGATGCATAGATCCGCTCGAAACATGCCGCGATCGGCGAGCCCTCGATCAGCTCGCGGTTGCCGGACGAGATGATGAAGTGGCGGAGATCGAGACCCAGCGCTTCGGCGCGGGCGTTCTGGCGAGCGAACCAGTCCTCCACCCCCGGAAAGAGCCTTAGACTGGCGCCTCGCTTACGCCAGCTGTCCCGCGACAGCTCGAGACCCTTCTCGCGCGCCTTCTCAAGCATGAGGTGCATGTAGGCGAGGATCCCGTCGCCGCGCTGGGCCTCGGCGATCCGCCGCGTTTCGTCCCAGAACTCGGCGTGGCCTAAGCCGAGTTCGTCGGGGATGAAGGCGTGCTCCTGCATGTTGCCGGGCGCCAGCGTGCCGTCGAAATCATAGGCGAAGACGGCCAGCGGCCGGGGCGGGGAGCTCATGCGCGCTTCCTAGCCGATCGCTTCCGGCGAGGCGATGCAAGGGTGCAACAGCGCCGGCCAGATGATCCGCTCAGGGATCGTCGAACGAGGTTTGGCGTTTCGCGGCCATGCAAGGCAACGACACCATCTCGGAGCTGGTGGACGCCCTGCGCAGGGCGGTGATCGAAGCGGAACGCGATCGCCCCCAGCGTGAGATCGACCCGCCGCAGGCTCCCCCGACGCCCGTCAGCCCCGGCCGCGCCGCCGCATAGCATCGCCCGTCAGCGCGACGGCGGCGATCAGCAGCGGCAGCAGGAAGAAGGCGAGGCGGTAGCCGAGAAACGCCGCCGCGAGCGGCGCCGGCCGCACGCTGGCCAGGAGGGCGGACAACGAGCCCTCGAACACGCCGACGCCGCCCGGCACGTGCGAGATCAGCCCCACGACCACGGAAGGGGCGTACGCGCCCACGAAGCTGAAGTAGCCGACCGAGCCTTCGGGCAGCAGGGTCCAGATGATGCCCGCGGCCACGGCGTTGTCGAAGGCGCCGAGCCCGATCTGCGCCAGGGCCACGCGCCAGGAGGGCAGCTTGAGGCTATGGCCGAACCCGCGAAGGGGGCGCTTCAGGTTCCCGCAGAGCGCGACGTAGATGGTGACGCCCACCAGCAGCAGGACGCCGAGGCCATCGGCCACCGGACCTGCGATCCGCGTGGCGTCCGTGTCATGCCCCTTGGCGACCAGCAGGCTGACGCCTGAAAGAGCGGACAGGCCCACGGCGAAAGAGACGCCGTGGAAGACGGTCGTGGCGGCCACCTGCTTCAGCGAGACCCCGAACCGATCGTAGAAGCGCGCCCTGACGGCGCCGGAGACCAGGAGGTTGGCGCCCAGCGTGTGGCCGATGGCGTTCGCCAGGAACGAGCCCCAGAGCGCCGGAACGATCGGCAGGCGTGCGCCCGCCCACCGCAGGCCGAACCACTCCACGAAGCCCATCAAGGTGAAGCTGGCGGCCGAGAGGAGGAGCGCGAGGACCACGTCCGCGTACCCCCAGGCGCGCATGGACGAGCCGATCTCGGCGGGGCTGACGTCGCGAAACTCGCGCCACAGCACGAAGATGGCCGCGGCCAGGAGCAGGAACGGCACGACGTGAAGCGCCCAGCGCCGGATCAGCGGATAGAAGCGCGAGCCCTGCGTCTCGGGCAGGGCTGCGGCGAGATCCTCTTCCAGGTCTTCCAGACCCTGGGTGCGGGGTTCGGTGGGATCCTGGATCTGCACGGGAACACGTCTCCCTTGAGTCGGAACCGATGACCACGGCGCAGGTTCTTGCCTGCGACTTCGGCCAAACCAGACGGAGGCGATCATGGCCCGGGAACACTGGCGCGACGAGCACCCTGAGCGGGACCGCCGCTGGCGCACGGAGGCGCGCGAGCGCGACGACTTCGGACAGGCGGATTATTCGACGGACTATGCGTACGACCCGCGCTCGCGGAGCGGCTACCGCGCGGACGAGGCCATGCGGGCCCGCGGCGATGACTACGGCCAGGCCGACTACACCACCGACTGGGCCTACGATCCCGACCGCGGCCGGCCCTATCGTCGGTTCTCGGGCGAGGACCGCAGCTACGACCAGCGCGAACCGTCCCGGTCGTGGATGGATCGCGCGGGGGACTTCTTCGCCGGCCGCAGTCGATACGAAGATGACGGCCGGCGCGACGCCGATGGCCATCGCGACAGCGACCGCCGCTACGAAGACGAACGCCGGGCCCGCCGTCGGCGGGGCTCCTCGGACCGCGTGCTCTGGGCCGTGATCATGGAGCGGCTCGAGGACGATCGGCGGATCGACCTGCGCGACGTGGACGTCATCGTGGACGACGGCGAGGTGATCCTGAACGGCACCGTCCGCCGCAAGGAGGACAAGCGTCGCATCGAGGACGTCGCGGACATCGACGGGGTGCGCAACGTGCAGAACAACCTTCGTGTGCGCGATCGCGATCGCGGCTGGACCTTCCTCTAGCCGTTGCTTACTCGGCCGTCGGGCGGCGGAAACGCCGCCTGAAGCGCTCGACCACGACCGGCGCGTAGGCCGCGGCCAGGCCGCCGAGGTCCGCCACCCAGTTGTCCACGAGCGGCCCCAGAGGCGCGCCGGCGGGCAGGTGCGAGGCCTCGAGCGCCGTGGCGAACAGGAAGTAGCCCAAAGCGATGTGGCGCAGCCGCGCGCGGGGCATGGCGGCCAGGCCGGCCAGGGCCGCCACGTAGAAGGCCGCGAAATGCTGCAGGTAGTGGGACCGGACGAAGTCCGGAACCATCCACGGCGGCAGGAAGACCGCCACGACGATCGCCAGGATCGCGGCGAGGAAGGCCAGTCGCGCCAGTATCGCCAGAGGTCCTGCGTCGGGATAGCGGCCGTCGCCGAAGAGGGTGGGGTCCTGATCCATGGCCGCGGACCCTAGGGCCCAAGGCGTGACATCGAAACCCCCATCGAATTGCGCTTCGGAACCTGAGCCGCGGGGCCAACCGTTGAAGGCGGCATGAGCAAGCCCGTCGTCGTCAACATCCCCCACCAGCTCGGCCGAGCCGAGGCGCGCCGGCGTATCGACGACGGCATCGGCCGGCTGACGCACCAGTTCGCCGCGATGGGCGAGACGCGGCACGCCTGGGACGGCGACATCCTTCGCTTCGCGGTTGCGGCCATGGGCCAGGAGGTGACCGGCTCCGTCGACGTGCGCGAGCAGGAGGTCGTCCTGCAGGTAGTGCTGCCCGGGTTCCTGGCGATGATCGCCAGCAAGGTGAAGGGGCGAATCCAGAAGGAGGGGCAGATCCTCCTGGAGGACAAGCGTCGATCCTGAGACACGCGGAAACTCCAGAGCGCGCCAGGGGTTTAGGAGCTGAGCTTTAAGCAGGAGAGTTCCGCATGCCCAATCGGCAGACCGAAGACGAAGCCAAGCGCGCCTTCACACACGGCTCCAGCGGCGCGACCGCAGACATGGCCAGCGACAAGGGCGGCGCTATCGAGGAGCACCGCCATGTGGAAGCGCCGGCGTCCAGGCAGGCCGAGCCGCTGAAGGAAGGCGAGAAGCCCGACCACATGGCGCAGCGGGAAGCCGAAGCCGAAGACCGCCAGGAAGCGCTGCTGGACGAAGCCATCGAAGAGACGTTTCCAGGCTCCGATCCGATCAGCCCCAAGCACATCACCTGAGGCTCCGAACCTGGGATCCAGGGGCGTCCCGGCAATGCCCGGGACGCCCTTTTGCTATTGGGGCTCGCCGACTGTGTCGGCCATGACCGCGCCGCGCTCGCCGAGCGGCCGTTCCGGACCGATCGTGGTGTCCTTGACGGTCTGGTGCTCGATCTCGGAATTCAGCTCCGCGCCCAGCAGCACCACCTGGGCCGAGACGTAGAGCCACATCAGGAAGCCGATCACCGCGCCCAGCGAGCCGTAGGTCTTCTCGTAGTGGGCGAAGTTGGCGACGTAGATCGAGAAGGCCGCCGAGGCGACGACCCAGAGCACGATCGCCGCGGCGCTGCCCGGCGTGATCCAGCGCCAGCGCACGCGATCCCGGCTGGGACCGAAACGGTAGAGCAGCGCGAGGCCCACCGCCATGGCGACAAGCAGGAGCGGATAGCTGATCCAGCGGAAGAGGGCGGCCGTTCCCGCGCCGGCGAACGGCTCGATGGCCGCCGGCGCCGCAAGCACCGCGATGGCGGCCAGGGCGAACAGCAGGAAGCCGACGGTGAACGCCAGGGAGGTCAGGGTCTTGCGGACGAAGCCGCGCTTCTCCTTCTCGTCGTAGGCGATGTTCATGGCCGTGATCATCGCCTTCATCGCGCCGTTCGCGCTCCAGATCGACAGCAGCAGGCCGCCCGCGAAGGCGAGCGACAAGCCGCCTTCCGAGCCGGCCGACAGGCGGACGAGCTGCTCGCCCACCATCCGCAACACCTCGGGCGGCAGGATCACCGAGAGCACCGCCAGGTGCCGCTGCGCCTGTGCCACGTCGGCGAAGAGACCGTATAGGGCGGCGAATGCGCCAAGCGCCGGAAAGATGGCGAGCACGGTGTAGAAGGTGACGCCGGCGGCCACGAGCGGCGCCTGATCGTCGCCGAACTCCTTGAAGGACCGGACCAGAATGTCCCTCCAGCCCTTCGCGGGGATTTCGGCCGGACTGTCCGCATGCCGCCCCCGGGTCCTGTCGTGGAGTTGGCCAGGATCGGCCGTGCTGCGGTTGGGGTTCGGCTGATCGCTCGGACCTTCCTCCGCTGGCGGAGGCGGCGGAACCGGTGGTTGCGGCCGGCGGGCGGCGGCCCCGCTTCGCGGCATCAGCGCGATGCCGGCGAGCACGAGGAAGGGGGCGGCCTTCCGAAGAGCCTGAGCCATGTACGCGACCTCCTGAACAGCGGGGCTGCAACAGGCGGACGCGGGGGGCGGTTCCCGCCCGTCAGGCCCTCAGCGCCTCATAGGCCTCCTGCGCCTCCAGCCATTCGATCTCCGCATCGGCGACAGCCTGCTGGGCGGCCTCTCGGCGGCGCCCGAGCTCGGCCGCCTTGGCCGGGTCCCGGGCGAAGATGTCCGGGTCCGTCAGCCCCCGGTCGATCTCGGCGAGCTGCTGCGTGGCCCGGGCCAGCGCGGCCTCCGCCGCTTCCGCGCGGCGTCGGGCCGGGCCTGTGGGGACCTTGGCCTTGTTCTGAGGCGGCGCGGCCGGCGGCTTGGCCTCGGGTTCGGCCTTAACCTGGGTGGGCGCTCGGGCGGCGACCCGGGCGCGGTCCAGCACGAACTGGGCGTATTCATCCATGTCGCCGTCGAAGGGCTGGATCGTCCCATCGGCGGCCAGCCACAGCCGATCGGCGACCATCTCCATCAGCGATCGGTCGTGGGTGATGAGGACCACCGCGCCCTCGTAGTCGTTCAGCGCCTCCAGCAGCGCGCGGCGGCTGTCGATGTCCAGATGGTTGGTCGGCTCGTCGAGGATCAGTAGGTGCGGCGCCTCCATGGCCACGAGGTTCAGCAGCAACCGGGCGCGCTCGCCGCCGGAGAGGCTCGCAACCTTGGTCTCCACCTTCTCGTAGCTGAAGCCGAACTGGGCGATCACCGAACGCCGCTTGGCCTCGGTGGCCTCGGGCATCGCCCGCCGGATGATCTCCAGCGGCGTGTCGTTGGGATCCATCGCCTCGATCTGGTGCTGGTGGAACCAGCCGACCTTCATGCGCTGCGAGCGGTGGAACAGGCCGGACTCCACAGAGAGTGCGCCGGCGACCAGCTTGGCGAAGGTCGACTTGCCGGCCCCGTTCACGCCCAGCAGGCCGATCCGGTCGTCGATGTCGAGCCGCAGGTCCAGCTTCTTCAGGATCGGCGGGCCGCCATAGCCCACCGCGGCGCCTTCCAGTCTCAGGAGCGGCGGCGCCAGCGGGCGTTCGGGCGAGGGCAGCAGGAAGGGGGCGACGTGGTCCTCGATCACGGCCGCGATCGGCGGCAGCTTCGCGATCGCCTTCAGGCGGGACTGCGCCTGACGAGCCTTGGTCGCCTTGGCGCGGAAGCGGTCGACGAACGACTGCATATGGGCGCGCTTGGCTTCGATCTTGGCTCGAGCCGCCTCCTGCAGGCGCAGCTTTTCGGCGAGCTGACGCTCGAAGCTGTCGTAGCCGCCCGTATAGAGCTCCAGCTTGCCGTCCTTGAGGTGGAGGATGTGGTCGACCGAGTTGTTGAGCAGTTCGCGGTCGTGGCTGATGACGATCGCCGTGTGGGGGTACTTCCGCAGGCGGGCTTCCAGCCAGAGTGCGCCTTCGAGGTCGAGATAGTTGGTGGGCTCGTCCAGCAGCAGAAGGTCCGGTTGTGCGAAGAGGCTGGCCGCTAGGGCGACCCGCATCCGCCAGCCCCCCGAGAACTCGGCCATCGGCCGCGAGAGATCCTCGTTGGAGAAGCCGAGACCCGACAGGATCTCGGCCGCACGCGACGGTGCGCGGTCGGCGTCGATCTCGTTCAGGCGATTGTAGATCTCGCCCATCTCTTCGGGGGGAGCGGTATCGAGCCGCGCGAGCAGGGTGGCGCGCTCCACGTCGGCGGCGAGCACGGTCTCGAGCAGCGGGACCGGCGTGGCCGGGTGCTCCTGGTCGACCGAGCCGATGCGGGCGGCCTTGGGCAGGCTGATCTCGCCCGAGCCGAGGGTGAGCTGCCCCAGGATGAGCTTGAAGAGCGTGGACTTGCCGACGCCGTTGCGGCCGACCAGACCCACCTTGGCGTCCTTGGGCAGGGTGACGCTGGCCTGGTCGAAGAAGCGGCGCCCCCAGGCGTCGAAGACGAGGTCGTTGATCTGAAGCATGACTGGACGGGTGCGTGTGTACGGGCGCGGACCCGCGCTCGCCGGTCTCGCGATGTTGGGAGGTCAGGTAGAATTTTGCCGCGCCGCCGCCTGACCGGCAGGGCCCATAGCAGACGGCGAGCGGTTCGTCAGCGCCGGATGCGTCGCAGCGCCTTGGCGAGCGGGGGTCTTACGGCTATAGACGCGCCACCTCGCGGGCCGCCCGCGACTCCTCCCCATCCTGCCAAGAACAAGAAGACCCATGACCGAACGCACTTTCTCGATCATCAAGCCGGACGCCACCCGCCGGAACCTGACCGGCAAGGTCAATGCGGTGATCGAGGACGCCGGCCTGCGCATCGTCGCCCAGAAGCGCATCAAGATGAGCCAGGCCCAGGCCGAAAAGTTCTACGAGATCCACAAGGAGCGCCCGTTCTTCGGCGAGCTGGTCGAATTCATGACCTCGGCTCCGGTGGTCGTGCAGGTCCTCGAGGGCGACAACGCCGTGGCCCGCTACCGGGAAGTCATGGGCGCCACGAACCCGGCCCAGGCGGCCGACGGCACCATCCGCAAGCTGTACGCCGAGAGCGTCGGCGAGAACTCGGTGCATGGCTCGGACAGCCTCGACAACGCCAAGCTCGAAATCGCCCAGTTCTTCTCGGACGACGAGATCGTCGGCTGATCCGACGCAACGACTTTGGCTCGGCGGCATTACCCCGCCGAGCCATTCCTTCCTGACATCAGTTCAAAGTGAGCATGCGAGAATCCAAGGTTATGCCTGGCTTCTCCGAGCGCCTTTCCGCACAGGCGGAAGCTCGGAAGGCCCTTCTGGAGAAGTTCAAGCCGAAGCCGACCGTGCGTGCGGAAGGCGAGGTGTTCGAGACCCGCGAGCAGCGCAAGGCGCGTGAGCTCGAGGAAGTCCGCGCAAAGCGCGCCGCCGAGAAGGAAGCCGCCCGGCTCGCCAAGGAGAAGGCGGAAGAGGAAGCCCGTCTGGCTCGCGAGAACGACGAGGAACTGCAGCTCGCGCTGAAGCGCGACGAGCGCAAGGCGCGCAAGGCCGCGGCCAAGGCCGAAGCCCGGGCCAAGCGTGAGCTGAAGTCGCAGATGCGGCGGGGCTGACCCGCCGCTACTCGTCGGCGACGCCCGTCACCTTGCGGGACATCTCGCCGTAGTAGCCCTGGATGAGAAGTTCGACGGTCTCGCCCCGTTCCTCGGACTCGAATGCGAGGTCCTTGGCCAGTTGAATTGCGGCCGATCGCGACAGATCGTTAGCCACGGGGGCCCCGTCGCAGAAGACGGTCCAATCGCCGTCTTTCAGGGTTACTGCGTATTGCACCATTCGTCGGACCCCTATGCGAACCTTCAGCGTACGAGATGCGCCGAGGTTCCCGAGACGTTGGGTCGATCCCAGGAAGTTCAGCCGCAAGGCTGGAAACGTGCAATCCAGAGTCGAGTGCGTCCGCCTCTCCTCCGGTGATGCACAAGGTTAATGGTCACGCGATCTTCCTCGTGACCTGACCCTGGTTCGCTGCGACACTGGCGGCGGAGGTCGTCATGGTGTCTCCGCACCTCATCTACTTCGCCGATCCCATGTGCTCCTGGTGTTACGGGTTCTCGCCCGTGATCGAGGACATCCGCCGCGCCTTCGGGCGGGCGCTGCCGATCCGTGTGGTCATGGGCGGCCTGCGTCCCGGCACGGACCAGCCGATGACCGCGGAGCGCAAGGCGGAGCTCGTCGGGCACTGGGCGCACGTCACGGAGGCGACGGGTCTTCCGTTCGACCCCGCCGCGCTGGACCACGAGGGGTTCCTGTACGACACCGACCCGGCCGCACGCGCGGTGGTGGTCGTCCGCCGCGATGGCGAGGAGGCGGGGGCAAGCTATCTCGGCCGGCTGCAGCGGGCGTTCTACGCCGAGGCCCGGGACATCACCTCGGGAGAGGTTCTGGCCGACCTGGCGCAGGAGGCGGGCGCCGACCGGCAGCGGTTCCTCGATCAGTGGGGTTCGGAGGAGGCGAAGGCGGAGACCTGGCGCGACTATGCCATCTCCCAGCGCGCCGGCGTGACGGGCTTCCCGACGCTGGTCGCGGGGCCGAGCGAGGAGGGCGCATTCGGCGTCGTCACCCGCGGCTATGCACCGTCCGAGCCCGTCGTCGAGACCCTTCGGGAATGGATTTCGCGCGTCGCGTCCTGACGGGCGCCTTGCGCCGCCCCCGGGGGCGGGCGATATCGGAGGGGACGGCGCAATCCGAGCCTTGCGCCAAACGTCTCTTAAGGAAGCTTCCTCTCCATGCGTGATCCCGTCACCACCGCCCTGGGCCTCGTGCCGATGGTCGTCGAGCAGACGAGCCGGGGCGAGCGCGCCTACGATATCTTCTCCCGCCTGCTGAAGGACCGGATCGTCTTCCTGGCGGGTCCCGTCGAAGACGGCATGGCCAGCCTGATCTGCGCCCAGCTTCTCCATCTCGAGGCCGAGAACCCGAAGAAGGAGATCCAGATGTACATCAACTCGCCGGGCGGGGTGGTGACGTCGGGCCTCGCGATCTACGACACCATGCAATACATCCGCTCGCCGGTGATCACGCTGTGCCTCGGCATGGCGGCCTCGATGGGCTCGTTCCTACTCATGGCCGGCGAGAAGGGCAGCCGCATCGCCCTGCCGAACGCGCGGATCATGGTGCACCAGCCGTCGGGCGGCTACTCGGGCAAGGCGACGGACATCCAGCGCCACGCCGAGGACATCATCAAGACCAAGCGCCGGCTGAACGAAATCTATTCGAAGCACACCGGCCAGCCGATCGAGGTGGTCGAGGAGACGCTGGACCGCGACTACTTCATGACGGCCCAGGAGGCCAAGGACTGGGGTCTCGTCGATCACGTGTGGGAAAAGCGCGACAACGAAGCCTGATCCCGGCCCGAACGAACGTTCCGCAAGGCCCGGGCGACCTTCGTCGCCCGGGCCTTTTCCGTGGCGGCTCCAGCCTTTGAGCGGCCCACGCCTCCGCGCTACGGCTTGGCCGTGAAGACCTTGAATCCGGGCTCGTCGGCGATCGCCAGCATCTCGGTGTCGCCCGAGGTGTCGCCGTAGGCGGCGGCCAGGCGCAGGTCGGGGCCGAAGACCTCGTGAAGACGCACGACCTTCTCCGGTCCGCGGCAGTTGGGACCCGAAAACGCGCCCAGCACGCGGTTCTCGGCGTCGTAGGAGAGTTGGGTCCCCAGGACGAGATCGGCGCCCAGGCCGTGTCCGAACGGGGAGACCACGATGTCGGGGGACGCGGTCACGATCACCATTCGGGCCCCGCGCTCCTGCCACCGCCTCCAGGTCGCCAGCGCGTCGGGACGGAACAGCTTGGCTGCGAACAGCTCGGCGAAGCGGTCTGCGTCGGCCTGCAGCCGGTCGTGCGGGACGCCCCTGAGGTAGACGCTGACCGCCGCCGCCTTGATCCGGCCACGGTCGCGGTGGACCAGATAGGCGAGGGCGGCGGGGACGAGCTGCAGGCAGCCGAGCCACCAGCGGACAGGACCCGCCCGCCACTTCAGGAAGGTGGTGAAGCTGTCCTTGGTCGTGATCGTCCCGTCAAAATCGAACGCTACGATCGGCGCTTGCGCCGCAGGCGCCGGCTCTTGTGCCATTTCCGGGCGAATCCCATCTAAGAGCATGAGGCGCCCATCCACAGGTCGTCGCGCCGCGTTTTGTCGCTCCGGCGAGCGAGCCCTTGTGATCCGGGGCCGGATCGGGGAATGTCAAGACTTGGACAACCCGCGGCGCGTATTCTGCATTGATACGGCGGACATGCCCCCCGCCAACGCCAAGGGGTGCGAGGCAGGCCAATCGACCGGCCGGCGTCGTCGAGAGAGTGAGACCAGACCATGACCAAGGCCGCGAGCGGAGATTCGAAGAGCACGCTCTACTGCTCTTTCTGCGGCAAGAGCCAGCATGAAGTCCGCAAGCTTATCGCGGGCCCTACCGTGTTCATCTGCGATGAATGCGTCGAGCTGTGCATGGATATCATCCGGGAAGAGCACAAAATTTCCTTCGTGAAGTCGAAGGACGGCGTGCCGACGCCCAAGGAGATCCGCGAAGTCCTCGACGACTACGTGATCGGCCAGGACCACGCCAAGAAGGTCCTCTCGGTCGCTGTGCACAACCACTACAAGCGCCTCAGCCACGCGACGAAGAACAACGACGTCGAGCTGGGCAAGGCCAACATCCTGCTGATCGGTCCCACCGGCACCGGCAAGACGCTGCTGGCCCAGACGCTGGCTCGAATCATTGACGTGCCGTTCACCGTGGCCGACGCCACGACGCTGACCGAGGCCGGCTACGTCGGCGAGGACGTCGAAAACATCATCCTGAAGCTGCTGCAGGCCGCCGACTACAACGTCGAGCGGGCCCAGCGCGGCATCGTCTACATCGACGAAGTCGACAAGATCAGCCGCAAGTCGGACAACCCCTCGATCACCCGCGACGTATCGGGCGAGGGCGTCCAGCAGGCGCTGCTGAAGATCATGGAAGGCACCGTCGCCTCGGTGCCCCCGCAGGGCGGCCGCAAGCACCCGCAGCAGGAGTTCCTGCAGGTCGACACGACCAACATCCTCTTCATCTGCGGCGGCGCCTTCGCCGGCCTCGAGAAGATCATCTCGGCGCGTGGCCAGGGCACCTCGATCGGCTTCGGCGCCAAGGTGTCGGACCCCGACGACCGCCGCACCGGCGAGATCTTCCGCCAGGTGGAACCGGACGACCTGCTGCGCTTCGGCCTGATCCCGGAGTTCATCGGCCGTCTGCCGGTGATCGCCACCCTGGACGACCTGGACGAAAAGGCCCTGGTGAAGATCCTCACCGAGCCGAAGAACGCCTTCGTGAAGCAGTACGTCCGCCTCTTCGAGATGGAGAACGTGGGCCTCACCTTCACCGACGACGCCCTGATGGCCGTGGCCCGCAAGGCGATCCAGCGCAAGACCGGCGCGCGGGGCCTCCGCTCGATCCTGGAAGGCGTGCTGCTCGACACGATGTATGAGCTGCCGACGTACGACGGCGTCGAGGAAGTGGTGGTCAACGCCGAGGTGATCGAAGGCCGGGCCCAGCCGCTGATCATCTACGCCGAGCGCCGCGACAAGGGCGGCGCAGCCTAGGCGCGCGCGTAAACCGAACCTCGGGGCCCCGCAGGCGACTGCGGGGCCTTTCGCTATCGGGGTCCACCCATTGCGGAAATGCGGACCAGGGACCATCTAGAATGTGTGTCCGAGGCAAATCCTTGCGCAGCTCGCCTCTTCTCCACCGGTAAAGCTAACCTGTGGACAGCGATGAGGCCGAGTGTCGCGCACGGTTGTTGCGGCGCTTGAACACCCCGCGAAACCGTCCACATAAATCAATCGAACAACCGCCGCAGCCCGGCGGACGGGTCGTCCGACTCAGGCGCATCGTCTGAAGTGACCGCGATCCGGCAGGCCAGGTCCGATCCAAACGGGCCGGCCAGGAGTTAGAGCATCATGTCCGAGATTAAGATCCTCCCCATCCTGCCGCTGCGGGACATCGTGGTCTTCCCGCACCAGCCGGTTCCCCTGTTCGTCGGCCGCGAAAAGTCCGTGCGTGCGCTGGAGGAAGCGATGCGCGGGGAGGGCAAGCAGATCCTGCTGGCCACCCAGAAGGACAAGGACGACGACGATCCGGCGCCCGACGCCATCTATGACGTCGGCGTCGTCGCCACGATCCTGCAACTGCTGAAGCTGCCCGACGGCACCGTGAAGGTGCTGGTCGAAGGCCGTGCGCGCGCCGGCATCACCCGGTTCACCGGCCAGGGCGACTACTATGAGGCGGAAATCGCCTACGTGCAGGAAGACGGCGCGAATTCGCCCGAGGCCGAGGCGCTGAGCCGCGCGGTCATCGAGCAGTTCGAAAACTACGTCAAACTGAACAAGAAGGTGCCGCCGGAGGCCCTGGCGGCCATTCCGCAGATCGACAATCCGTCGGAACTGGCGGACCGCATCGCCGGCCACCTGTCGGTGAAGATCGCCGAGAAGCAGCAGCTGCTCGAGGTCTTCAACGTCGTGAAGCGGCTGGAGAAGGTCTACGCCCTTATGGAGGGCGAGATCTCGGTCATGCAGACCGAGAAGAAGATCCGCAACCGCGTGAAGCGTCAGATGGAGAAGACGCAGCGCGAGTACTATCTGAACGAGCAGATGAAGGCGATCCAGCGCGAGCTGGGCGAGCAGGACGACCATCGCGACGAACTGCTCGAGCTCGAAAAGCGGATCAAGAAGACCAAGCTCTCGAAGGAAGCCCGCCAGAAGGCCGAGGCCGAGCTGAAGAAGCTCCGCAACATGAGCCCGATGTCGGCCGAAAGCACCGTCGTCCGGAACTACCTGGACTGGCTGCTGTCGATCCCGTGGGGCAAGGCCAAGCAGAAGCCCATCGACCTTCAACGCGCCGAGGACATCCTCAACGAGGACCACTACGGTCTGGAGAAGGTGAAGGAAAGGATCCTCGAGTACCTGGCGGTGCAGAGCCGCGTGGGCTCGCTGAAGGGCCCGATCCTGTGCCTCGTCGGCCCGCCCGGCGTCGGCAAGACCTCGCTCGGCAAGTCGATCGCCAAGGCGACATCGCGCGAGTTCGTGCGGGTGTCCCTGGGCGGCGTGCGTGACGAGGCCGAGATCCGCGGCCACCGGCGCACCTACATCGGCTCCATGCCCGGCAAGATCATCCAGTCGATGAAGAAGGCGAAGACCACCAACGCGTTCTTCCTGCTGGACGAGATCGACAAGATGGGCGCGGACTGGCGGGGCGACCCCTCGTCGGCGCTGCTCGAGGTGCTGGACCCGTCGCAGAACACCACCTTCGGCGACCACTACCTCGAGGTGGACTACGACCTCTCGCCGGTGATGTTCGTCACCACGGCGAACTCGCTCAACATGCCCCAGCCGCTGCTGGACCGCATGGAGATCATCCGCATCCCCGGCTACACCGAAGATGAGAAGGTCGAGATCGCCAAGCGCCACATCCTGGCCAAGCTGACCAAGGACCACGGCCTGAAGCCGGAAGAGTTCGTGGTGCCGGAGGAGACGATCCGCGACCTCATCCGCTACTACACGCGGGAGGCCGGCGTCCGGAGCCTGGAGCGCGAGCTGGGCAATCTTGCCCGCAAGACGGTCCGGGACCTGGCGCGCGAGAACGTCGCCTCGATCACGATCGACGCCGAACGGCTCGAGAAGTATGCGGGCGTCAAGAAGTACCGCTACGGCGAGACGGACAAGGAGGATCAGGTCGGCATCATCACCGGCCTGGCGTACACCGAGTTCGGCGGCGACATCCTGACGATCGAAGCGGTCAAGATGCCGGGCAAGGGCCGCATGACGGTCACCGGCAACCTGAAGGACGTGATGAAGGAGTCGATCTCGGCGGCGAACAGCTATGTCCGCAGCCGGGCGACGAAGTTCGGGATCGAACCCCCGGTCTTCGAGCGGACCGATGTCCACATCCACGTGCCGGACGGGGCGACGCCGAAGGACGGGCCGTCCGCGGGCGCCGCCATGGCCACGGCCATCGTGTCGGTGCTCACGGGCATCCCGATCCGCGCCGATCTCGCCATGACCGGCGAGGTCACGCTTCGGGGGCGGGTCACCGCCATCGGCGGGCTGAAGGAGAAGCTGCTTTCGGCCCTCCGCTCCGGCGTGAAGACGGTGCTGATCCCGGAAGAGAACGAGAAGGACCTCGCCGACATCCCGGATAACGTGAAGTCGGGCCTGGAGATCATCCCGGTCTCGACGATGGACCAGGTGCTGGCCAAGGCGCTGATCCGTCAGCCGACGCCCATCGACTGGGACGACACGGCTCCGGTGGAAGTCGCAGCCGAGGAGTCCGACACGGCTGATGTCGAGGCGGTGATCACGCACTAGCCGCTCGGCTGATCAAAACTTGTGACAAGCGGGCGGCGCGGGAGAGATCCCGCGCCGCTTCGTTTGACGGTTAAGCTCGGACGCGCCTTAAATGACGCGCTTAGGGGGCGGCGTGGCGCGGTTGGGGCGTCTGCAGCCCGCCAAAACACAAAAAAAGCGGGTGGGAGACTCTGCACATGACGAAGGCCGAACTCGTCTCGGCGATCGCCGACAGGGCCGGGCTGAACAAGGCTCAGGCCAAGGAAGCGCTGGACGCCTTCATCGCCTCGGTCTCGACATCTCTCAAGGCTGGCCGCGAGGTGCGGCTGGTGGGTTTCGGCAGTTTCGTACCGGTGAAGCGCGCGGCGGGTATGGCGCGCAACCCGCGAACCGGAGAGCAGGTCCGGCGGCCGGCAAGCGCCACGTGCCGCTTCCGCGTGGGCGAGGCGCTGAAGAGCACGCTCAACAGCTGAGGCGTCCAAAGGCTTGGAAGAGGGCGGCTGTCGGTGGCGGCCGCCCTTTTCCATTTGCGGGCGCAGCGGCATCGCGCTAGGAGCGCGGCCATCCACGGGGAGTAGCCGTCCGCGCGACAGCGGAGCCCGCGTCAACAGACTTGCCCCTTGCCTGGATCGGGCGGGAGCATGGCGCAGGCGGCGGACCGTTCGACGGTCCGGATTGGCGAGACCGGCGATGCGGTTCCGGCGCGGGCGCGCGGGGCCAGGCATCGTCGTGTCGAGCGCCGCGCCCTGGAGTCAAAGCGTTGGAAGCCCTGCTCATTTCGACCGGCGTGGTCGCCATCGCCGAGATCGGCGACAAGACGCAACTGCTGGCTATCGTCCTGGCCGCGCGGTTCCGCAAGCCGCTGCCGATCATCCTCGGTATCCTCGTCGCGACCCTGCTGAATCACGCCGCGGCGGCCGCAATTGGCGTGGTCGTCGCGAAGTACCTCAGCGGGCCGCTGTTCCAGGGGCTGGTGGGCGCGGGCTTCGTGGCGATGGCGCTATGGGCGCTGATCCCCGACAAGGAGGACGACGACGCCGGGGCCCGGACCATGGGCGGGGTCTTCCTCACCACGCTCGTGGCCTTTTTCCTGGTCGAGATCGGCGACAAGACCCAGATCGCCACGACCCTGCTGGGCGCCCGGTTCCAGAACGTCGCCCTCGTCACGGCGGGGACGACCCTGGGCATGATGGCCGCCAACGTCCCGGCGGTGCTGCTGGGGGAGGCGGTCACCAAGGTCGTGCCGCTCAAATACGTGCGGATCGGCGCGGCGATCCTCTTCGGGATCATCGGCCTGTGGGTCCTGCTGGCGGTCTTCGCCGGCTCGCGGTAGGGCTTGCTCCGCAAGGGGAGGAACCTGGATGACCGCTGACGCGATCGCCCGAGATGGCGACAAGGCCTTCCTCGGCCATCCGAAGGCGCTGGCATATCTCGCCTTCTCCGAGGCCTGGGAACGGTTCTCCTACTACGGCATGCAGTCGCTGCTGGTCCTCTACATGACCAAGCAACTGCTGCTCTCGCCGCATGTGGACCAGATCGCGGGCTTCGAAGGCTTCCGCGGCGTGATCGGCGCAATCTACCGGCTGCCGGGCGACGCCTCGACCCAGGCGGTCGCCTCGACCATCTTCGGCCTCTACACCAGCCTCGTCTACCTGACGCCGATCTTCGGCGGCTTCATCGCCGACCGCCTGCTGGGGCGGACCCGCACGATCATCGTCGGCGCGCTGCTGATGTCGCTGGGCCACTTCCTCATGGCCTTCGACGTCTCGTTCCTGCTGGCGCTGCTCTGCCTTGTGCTGGGCACAGGCTGCTTCAAGGGCAACATCGCCGGCCAGGTGGGCGGCCTCTATGCGGAAGGCGATCTGCGGCGAGCGGACGCCTTCCAGATCTTCTACCTGGGCATCAACGCTGGCGTGATCGCAGCTCCGCTGATCGCAGGCACGCTGGGCGAGGGCGTGGGCTGGCACTACGGCTTCGGCGCTGCTGGCGTCGGCATGCTGATCGCCCTCGCCATCTACCTGTGGGGCCGGCGGCATCTGCCGCCAGATCCGCCGCTCAGGAAGGCCAAGGACGTCGAGAAGCCCAAGCTCTCGGCCCACGACTGGCGGACGATCGCCGTGCTCGTGGCGCTTATTCCCGTGCTTGCGTCGTCGGTGCTGGTGAACCAGCAGATCTTCAACGCCTACCTGGTCTGGGCGGACACCAGCGTCGACATGACCTTCTTCGGCCAGAAGCTGCCGACCACCTGGCTGATCACGCTCGACAGCATCGTGTCGGTCTCGTTCCTGGCCGGGATGGTGGTGTTCTGGCGCCTCTGGGCCAAGCGCTTCAAGGAGCCGGACGAGATCGGCAAGCTGACGATCGGCACGTTCATCTCGGTGCTCGGCGCGCTCTCGCTGGCCGCCGGTGCGGCCGTAGCCGCCGCGGCGGGGACCAAGGTGAGCCTCTGGTGGCTGATCGCCTTCGAGATCTTCAACAGCGCCGCCTTCGCCAACATGCTGCCGGTGTCGCTGGCGCTTTACGCCCGGGCCGCGCCGCCCGCGGTGCTGGGCACGATGATCGGCGTCTATTACCTCCACCTCGTCGCCGGCAATCAGACGGTCGGCGTGCTCGGCACCCTGCTGGAGAAGATGCCGGCCAGCCACTTCTGGCTGATGCACGCGGGCATCGCCGCGGCGGCTGGGGTGGTCTTCCTGATCGTCGGCCGGTTCTTCGCCAAGCTTCTCAGTCACGAGGCGGTTGGAGCCGGGCGGGCGGCGCCCTAGAAGCGCGGAGGTGAGGGCGGCTAGCTCAGCTGGTTAGAGCATCTCGTTTACACCGAGAGGGTCGGGGGTTCGAATCCCTCGCCGCCCACCAGCCTTCGCGCCAGAGAAGCGATCGATGCACTACCGCCCGCTCGGCCGCACGCGCCTGACCGTCTCGGAGCTGGGCTTCGGCTGCGCGAGCTGGTGGGGCAAGCCGCGCTTTCCGGAGGCCCAGGCGCTGGGCCTGGTCCACGCCGCCATCGACCTCGGCTTCACGTTCTTCGACACGGGGGCGAGCTATTCCGCCGGCGAGGCGGAGCCCCGGCTGGGACGCGCGCTGAAGGGGCGGGACCTGTCCAAGCTGGTGATCGCCAGCAAGGCGGGCACCTATCACGCCGGCGGCGGGAGGATCGCCCGGGACTTCTCACCGGCCGCGGTCGTCGCCAGCGCCGAACGCAGCCTGAGGAACCTCGGGTTGGAGAGCCTGGGGCTGCTACAGCTCCACGGGCCGGCGGTGTCCGAGCTGACCGACGAGCTGCTGGGCGCGGTGACGAGCCTGAAGGCGAGGGGGCTCGTGCAGGCGCTGGGCGTCAACAGCTTCGACGCCGCCGTGATCGAACACGTGGTGGGCCTGCCCCAGTTCGACGTGGTGATGGTCGACTACAATGTGCTGCGACCCGAGCGCGAGCCGCTGATCGCCCGCGCGGCCGCGGCCGGGAAGGGCGTGCTGGCCGGCATGGCCCTGGCGATGGGACACACGCGGCCGCTGCTCGCCCGCCTCAAGGGGCCGCAGGACCTCTGGTACGCCGCGCGCGCCCTGGCCCGGCATCGCGACGAGCTGGCGCGCGGCGCCCGCTTCCGCTTCCTTCATCAACAGTCGGGGGTCACCGGCTCGCAGGCCGCCCTGGGCTATGTCCTGGCGAACCCTGACGTGAGCTGCGCGGTCTTCGGCGCGACACGGATGGCCCACCTGGTGGAGAACGCCGAGGCGTCGGAATTGCGGGTTCCGGACGCGCTGATGGCGCGGATCCGCGACGCCCAAGCAGCATCCTGACGTGGGGTGAGGGCTTCCGCCGCCCGAGCGCGGGAGTCATGCTCCGCCCAGAAGAACAACGATAACTGCTGGGTAGGAACATGGTCGCAGGTCCGGACCTCGATGAGATCCTCAAGGACGCCCACCTGCCGGCGCTGATGGCGGCGCTGGTGCATCTGACTGGCGACACCAGCTGGGTCAGGCCTGAATGGGCGCCGACCTACAACCCGATGGCGCGCGACGACATCGGCGTCTCCGAAGAGGAGCAGAGCCGGATGCGCGAGGCCGCCAAGGCGGCGATCCAGGCGCACTTGGACGGCAAGTCCGTGCAGCTCCGCGAGCCGGATGGGGCCACCCTGCGGCGGATGATCGACTATGTCGCGGGCGCGCAGATCCCCGAGGGCTACGCCGACTTCCTCACCGACGAACTGGCGCTGGCCGGCAAGTCGTCCAAGGACCCGCAGTTCGAGCAGCCGAAGCTCAAGGAAGCCGCGCGAAGGCTGCACGTGCTGGTGATCGGGGCGGGCATGTCGGGCCTGCTGGCCGGCATCCGGCTCAGCCAGGCCGGCGTCCCCTTCGAGATCGTCGACAAGAACGCCGACGTGGGCGGCACCTGGTTCGAGAACACCTACCCGGGCTGCCGGGTGGACAACTCGAACCACATGTACAGCTACTCCTTCGAGCCCAACCACCACTGGCCCCAGCACTTCTCCACCCAGCCGGTGCTGCTGAGCTACTTCCGCGGCATCGCCGAGAAGTACGACCTTCGGAAGCACATCCGCTTCGAGACCTTCGTCGAGGAGATCGCCTGGGACGAGGGACGCGCCGTGTGGCGCGCTCGCCTGCGCGGCAAGGACGGCCGGATCGAGACGGTGGAGGCCAACGCCGTCATCAGCGCCGTGGGCCAGCTCAACAGGCCGAAGTTCCCGGACATCGAAGGCCTCGGCAGCTTCGAGGGCCCGGCCTTCCACTCGGCGGAGTGGCGTCACGACGTCGACCTGACCGGCAAGCGCGTCGCGGTGATCGGCACCGGCGCCTCCGCCTACCAGTTTGTGCCGGAAATCGCGCCAAAGGTGGGACAGCTGAAGGTCTTCCAGCGCACGCCGCCGTGGGGCCTGCCGGTGCCGCACTATCACGAGGACGTGCCCGGGGGCATGAAGTGGCTGCTGGAGCACGTGCCCTATTACGACAAGTGGTACCGCTTCTGGCTGTTCTGGATGGTCACCGACGGCTTCCTGCCGATGGTGAAATCCGACCCCGCGTGGAGCGGCGGGCCGCGCGCCGTGGGGCCCGAGAACGCCATGCTGCGCGAGATGTGCGAGCAGTCGCTGGCGGCGCAGGTCGCCGATCGGCCGGACCTGCTGCCCAAGGTGATCCCCGAGTATCCCATCGGCGGCAAGCGCGCGGTTCTGGACAACGGCGTGTGGCTCGCGGCGCTGAAGCGGCCCAACGTGGAGCTGATCACCGAGAAGCTCGCCCGGATCGACCCGAAGGGCGTCGTCACCGCCGACGGGACGCTGCACGAGGTGGACGTCCTGATCTACGGCACGGGCTTCCAGGCCTCGAACTTCCTCTCGTTCCTGAAGGTGAAGGGGAAGGGCGGCCGCGAGCTGCACGACGTGTGGGGCGGCGACGCCCGCGCCTATCTCGGCGTGACGATCCCGGGCTTCCCGAACCTCTTCCTGACCTATGGGCCCAACACGAACATCGTCGTGAACGGCTCGATCATCTTCTTCTCGGAGTGCGCGGTTCGCTACATCGTGGGCTGCCTGCGGCTGCTGGCCGAGACGGGCGCTGCGGCCATGGAGCCGAAGAAGAGCGTTCATGACGCCTTCAACGCCAAGGTCGACGAGGCGAACCAGGGCTGGGCCTGGGGCTCGCCGCACGTGTCGAGCTGGTACAAGAACGCCCTTGGCCGGGTGAGCCAGAACTGGCCCTTCGGCCTTATCGACTACTGGCGGGCCACACTCGCGCCAAACCCGGAGGACTATGTCCTCGAGAAGGCCCCAGAGGCGGTGGCCTGATCCTCAGCCGGGAGGCCGCATGCGCGTTCTTGTCCTGACCTGCGCCGCAGCGCTCGCCGCCTGCCAGCGCCCGGCCGAGCCGGCGGCAGCGCCAGCCGCGGCGCCCCCGGCGTCGACGGCGGTGAACGCCGACCCGAAGGTGACGCTCTACACCTGTGAGGACGGCCGGCGGATCGAGGCCGGCTATCCCGACGCCCAGACGGCGATGGTGAAGGTCGACGGCCGCCCTTATCCGCTGAAGATCGCCGTCTCCGGCAGCGGCGCGCGCTATGTCGGCTACGGTCTCCAGTGGTGGACCAAGGGGCCCGACGCGATGCTCGCCAGTCTGAAGCCAGGCGAGGAGGTGGCCAGCGCCAAGCCGGTGCGCTGCTGGTCCGGCGAGGCGCCGGCCGTCGAGCCGCCCGAGCCGGGAACGCCGGGCGGCCTGCCGGATGACCGCACCCCGGTCTCGGAAGCGCCGTTCACGCCGGAGAGCGCCCAGGGCGCCGCCAACGTCGTGCAGACGTTCTACGCCTATCTCGAGGCGGGGAAGGTGGACGAGGCGGCGAAGCTGATGCGCAATGCAGCGCCGCCGGACGTGAGTCGGTATTCCAGCTACCACGCCCAGGTCGGCGCGCCGGGCCAGATCGAGGGCGCCGCGGGATCGCTGTTCGTCGAGACGCCGGTGGTGATCTACGGCCGACTCAAGACCGGCCAGGAAGTGCACCAGTCGGGCAGGGTGGTGCTGCGCCGCGTGAACGACGTTCCGGGCTCCACGACCGAACAGCGCCAATGGCGCATCGAGCGTATCGAGCTGAAGTAGCGATCTTGGGAATCTCGCCGGCTTCCGAGGGGAAGTGGCGCGAGTGACGGGGCTCGAACCCGCGACCTCCGGCGTGACAGGCCGGCGCTCTAACCAACTGAGCTACACCCGCGTAAGGCCCGTGGGCCGTGCGAGGCGGCTCTCATATGGGCGTGCCGGAATCGTGTCAACGAGAGTCTGTGGGCGCGGCGAATTTGCCCTGGCGAACGCCGGTTGATTGCGACCGTTTCGCAACTGCGTCGGGCCGTTTGAAACCCCGGGACGGGTGGTCTAGAAGGGCGCCCGACTCCTCCCGAGGACTCCATGAACGCGTTCCTATCCGAGTACCTGCCCATCGTGATCTTCATCGGGATCGCGGCGGCGCTGGGTATCGCCTTCATTCTCGCCGCGGCCATCTTCGCCCCCAAGGCGCCGGACCCGGAAAAGCTGTCGTCCTACGAGTGCGGATTCAACGCATTCGATGACGCGCGGATGAAGTTCGACGTCCGGTTCTACCTCGTCTCGATCCTGTTCATCATCTTCGACCTGGAAGTGGCCTTCCTGTTTCCGTGGGCCGTCTCCCTGATGAAGCTGCCGCCTGACGTGGCGCAGTTCGCCTTCTGGTCGATGATGACCTTCCTGGGCGTCCTCACGGTGGGCTTCATCTACGAATGGAAGAAAGGCGCCCTGGAATGGGAGTGATCGTTCCCGCGGGCTCCGCCGGTCGCACGACCGTCGAAGGCTATGATCCCAAGCTGCACGACCCGTACTTCGACGGCGTGTCGCAGCGCCTGGCGGACAAGGGCTTCGTCACCGCCGCCGCCGACGACCTGATCACCTGGGCCCGCACCGGCTCGCTGATGTGGATGACCTTCGGTCTCGCCTGCTGCGCGGTCGAGATGATGCAGGCGTCCATGCCGCGCTACGACCTCGAGCGCTACGGTTTCGCGCCGCGGGCCAGCCCGCGCCAGTCGGACGTGATGATCGTGGCCGGCACCCTGGTGAACAAGATGGCTCCCGCCCTGCGCAAGGTCTACGACCAGATGCCGGAGCCGCGGTACGTCATCTCCATGGGCTCGTGCGCCAACGGCGGCGGCTACTACTACTTCAGCTATTCGACCGTCCGCGGCTGCGACCGCGTGGTGCCGGTGGACGTCTATGTCCCAGGCTGCCCGCCGACCGCCGAGGCGCTCGTCTATGGCGTGCTGCAGCTCCAGAAGAAGATCCGCCGCACCGGGACGATCGTGCGATGAGCTGGCCCGCGACGAACTCCGACCTGGAGGCCCTGGGCCAGACGCTGGTCGCCAACGGCGCCGGCGTCTTCGGCAGCTACGACGTGGCGTTCGGCGAGCTCACGCTGACGGCGCCCGCGGGCCGCATCGTCGAGGCCCTGACGCTGCTGCGCGACAGCCACGCCTTCCAGCAACTGATCGACCTCTGCGGCGTGGACTATCCGGAGCGCGAGCGGCGCTTCGACGTGGTGTACCACCTGCTGTCGTTCACCAAGAACCGCCGCATCCGGGTGAAGGTCCAGACGGACGAGGACACCGCCGTCCCGTCGGTCGTGAGCGTGTTCCCCAACGCCGACTGGTACGAGCGCGAGGCGTTCGACATGTACGGCATGTTCTTCGAGAACCACCCGGACCTGCGCCGGATCCTCACCGACTACGGCTTCCACGGCCATCCGCTGCGGAAGGACTTCCCGATGACCGGCTACGTCGAGGTCCGCTACGACGACGAGCTGAAGCGGGTGGTCTATGAGCCCGTGAAGTCGGTGGAATGGCGCAACTGGGACTTCCTCTCGCCGTGGGAAGGCATGGAGCGCGGCTTCTCGCCCGTCCTGCCCGGCGACGAGAAGTCTGAAGAGAAGACCAAGCCATGACCGGCCAGAACATCCAGGCGGCGCCCAACGACGCCAACGTGCAGGGCCTGCCGGAAACCAAGGTCCGCAAGTTCAACATCAACTTCGGTCCGCAGCACCCGGCGGCCCACGGTGTGCTGCGCCTCGTGCTGGAGCTCGACGGCGAGGTCGTGGAGCGGGTCGACCCGCACATCGGCCTGCTGCACCGCGGCACCGAAAAGCTGATGGAAGCCCGGCCTTACGCCCAGACGATCCCCTACATGGATCGCCTGGACTACGTGGCCCCGATGAACCAGGAGCATGCGTACTGCCTGGCCATCGAGAAGATGCTGGACGTGACGCCGCCGGTCCGGGCGCTGCTGATCCGCACGCTGTATGACGAGATCGGCCGCATCCTGAACCACCTGCTGAACGTCACGACGCAGGCGATGGACGTCGGCGCGCTCACGCCCCCGCTGTGGGGCTTCGAAGAGCGCGAGAAGCTGATGGTGTTCTACGAGCGCGCCTCGGGCGCCCGCCTGCACGCCAACTACTACCGCGTCGGCGGCGTCCGCCAGGACCTGCCCGAAGAGCTGGTCCGGGACATCTCGGACTGGTGCGACGCCTTCCCGAAGGTGCTCGACGACATCGAGGGCCTGATCACGGACAACCGCATCTTCAAGCAGCGGAACGTCGACATCGGCGTGGTCACCAAGGACGAGGCGATCGCCTGGGGCTTCTCGGGCGTGATGGTGCGGGGTTCGGGCATTCCCTGGGACCTGCGCCGCAGCCAGCCCTACGCGATGTACTCCGAGATGGAGTTCGACATCCCGCTCGGCGTGAACGGCGACTGCTACGACCGCTATCTCTGCCGCATGCAGGAGATGCGGGAGTCGACCAAGATCATGAAGCAGTGCTGCGACCGGCTCCTGAAGACGACGGGCCCGGTGCTGGTCGACGACAACAAGGTGGCTCCGCCGCGGCGGGGCGAGATGAAGCGCTCGATGGAGGCGCTCATCCACCACTTCAAGCTCTACACCGAAGGCTATCGCACGCCGCCGGGCGACGTTTACGCCTGCGTCGAGGCGCCGAAGGGCGAGTTCGGCATCTATCTGGTCAGCAACGGCACCAACAAGCCGTACCGCGCCAAGATCCGCGCCCCGGGCTATCCGCACCTGCAGGCGATGGACTGGATGAACCGCGGCCACATGCTGGCAGACGTGTCGGCCATCCTGGGCTCGCTCGACATCGTGTTCGGGGAGATCGACCGGTGACGGCCGCCGCCCTGAACCCGGCCGACATCGTGCAAGGCCAACTGGACGCCTACAACGCCCAGGATCTCGACGCCTTCTGCGCCTTCTATGCGGACGACGCGGTGCTCGCCGGGTATGGCGGCGCGGTCACCGCCCAGGGGCTGGCGGCCATCCGCGAGCGCCACGCCAAGCTCTTCGCCGAGTTCCCGCAGAACAAGGCCGAGCTGAAGAACCGGATCGTGGTGGGCTCGAACGTGATCGACCACGAGTTCGTCACGCGCTCGCCGGGCGGCGAGACCTTCGACGTCGCCCCGATCTACACCCTCGCCGGCGGCAAGATCGCCCGCGTCGACTTCGTGAAGTGAGGCCGCGACCTTGAGCGTCCGTCGTCTATCGCCGATCCAGCCCGAAAGCTTCGCCTTCAGCCCTGAGACGCTGAAGAAGGCTCAGGCGTGGATGGCCAACTTCCCCGCGGGCAAGCAGCAGTCGGCCGTGGTGCCGGTGCTGTGGCTGGTGCAGAAGCAGGAAGGCTGGGTCTCCGAGCCCGCGATCCGCGCGGTGGCCGAACTGCTCGGCATGCCGGTGATCCGCGTGCTGGAGGTGGCGACCTTCTACACCATGTTCATGCTCGAGCCGGTGGGCACGCATGCGCTGGTGCAGGTCTGCGGCACGACGCCGTGCCAGACCCGTGGCTCCGAAGCGCTGATGGAGGTCTGCAAACGCCGCATCGGCGCGCAGAACCACCGCTCGGCCGACGGCAAGTTCTACTGGCAGGAAGTCGAATGCCTGGGCGCCTGCGCCAACGCGCCGATGGCCGCCATCAACGACTACTACTACGAGGACCTCACGCCTGAGAGCCTCGAGAAGCTGTTGGACGACTTCGCGGCCGGCAAGGCGCCGCCGCCCGGGTCGGCCATCGGCCGCCAGGGCTCGGCGCCGGAGGGCGGTCCGATGACCCTGACCGACGCCAGCCTGTACGACGGCTCGCGGGCCAAGAAGATCAAGATCCCGAACCTGCCGGCGAAGGAGAAGGCGTGATGGCGGGCATCCTTGCCGACAAGGACCGCATCTTCACCAACCTCTACGGCCTGCACGACTGGGGCCTGGACGGTGCGAAGAAGCGCGGCTGCTGGAACGGGACGGCGGACATCATCGCCCAGACGCCCGAGTGGATCTGCGACCAGATCAAGGCTTCCGGCCTGCGCGGGCGGGGCGGGGCAGGGTTCCCGACCGGGCTGAAGTGGACCTTCATGCCCAAGCAGGAGAGCGATCGGCCCCACTACCTCGTGGTCAATGCCGACGAGTCCGAGCCGGGCGCGTGCAAGGACCGCGACATCCTGCGCAACGATCCGCACCTGCTGATCGAAGGCTGCCTCATCGCCTGCCGGGCGATCCGGGCGCACACCGCCTACATCTACATCCGCGGCGAGTACGTGCATGAGCGCGAGCGCCTGACGGCGGCGATCCAGCAGGCCTATGACGCCAAGCTGATCGGCCCGGGCAACGTCCACGGCTGGGACTGCGACGTCCGCATCCAACACGGCGGCGGCGCCTACATCTGCGGCGACGAGACCGCCCTGATGGAGAGCCTGGAAGGCAAGAAGGGCCAGCCACGCCTGAAGCCGCCGTTCCCGGCCGGCGCCGGCATCTGGGGCGCGCCCACCACCATCAACAACGTCGAGTCCATCTCGGTCGTCGGCACGATCCTGCGCCGCGGCGCCGACTGGTTCGCGGGCTTCGGCACCGAGAAGTCGACGGGCACCAAGCTGTTCGCGGGCTCGGGCCACCTGAACAAGCCCTGCGTCGTGGAAGACGCCGTGGGCATTTCGGTGAAGCAGCTGATCGAGGAGCACTTCGGCGGCGTCCGCGGCGGCTGGGGCAACCTGAAGGCGGTCATCCCGGGCGGCATCTCGGTTCGCATGATCCCGGCCCACGAGGCCGAGGAAGCCGTGATGACCTACGAGGACCTGCAGGCCCGCGGGTCGGGCCTCGGCACCGGCACCATGATCGTGTTCGACAAGGACGCGGACCTGGTGAAGGCGATCGCCCGCGCCAGCTACTTCTACAAGCACGAGAGCTGCGGCCAGTGCACGCCGTGCCGCGAAGGCACCGGCTGGATGTGGCGGGTCATGGAACGGATGGTCACCGGCGAAGCCGAGATGTCCGAGATCGACCTGCTGCTGGACGTCGCCAGCCAAGTCGAAGGCCACACGATCTGCGGCCTGGGTGATGCGGCCGCGTGGCCGATCCAGGGCCTCTTCCGTCACTTCCGCCACGAGGTGGAGGAGCGGATCAACAACTACCGCGCGCGCAAAGGCTCGTACGCCGGCGCGTCCATCGCGGCGGAGTAGTCCGGAATGCCTATCGCCAAGGTCGACGGGGTCGAGGTCGAGTTCGAGCCGGGGATGAACGTCCTCCAGGTGTGCGAGCTCGCCGGCAAGGAGATCCCGCGTTTTTGCTACCACGAGCGGCTGTCGATCGCCGGCAACTGCCGCATGTGCCTGGTCGAGGTGAAGCCCGGCCCGCCGAAGCCGCAGGCGTCCTGCGCCCTGCCGGCGGCGGAAGGCCAGGAGATCTTCACCGACACGCCGATGGTGAAGAAGGCCCGCCACGGGGTGATGGAGTTCCTGCTCATCAACCACCCGCTGGACTGCCCGATCTGCGACCAGGGCGGCGAGTGCGACCTGCAGGACCAGGCCATGGGCTATGGCCGCGACGACAGCCGCTACCAGGAGAACAAGCGGGCCGTCGAAGAGAAGTACATGGGTCCGCTGATCAAGACGGTCATGACCCGGTGCATCCAGTGCACCCGCTGCGTGCGCTTCATCACCGAAGTGGCCGGCGTTCCTGACATCGGTCTCATCTCCCGCGGCGAAGACGTTGAAATCACGACGTATCTCGACAAGGCCGTAGGCTCGGAACTGTCGGCCAACGTCATCGACCTCTGCCCGGTCGGCGCGCTGACCCACAAGCCGTGGGCCTTCAACTACCGCCCGTGGGAGCTGAAGAAGACCGAGAGCGTCGACATCATGGACGCGCTGGGCTCGGCGATCCGCGTCGACAGCCGCGGCCCCGCGGTGCTGCGCGTGCTGCCGCGCATCAACGACGCGGTGAACGAGGAGTGGATCTCGGACAAGACGCGCTACGCCATCGACGGCCTGTCGCGCCAACGCCTCGACCGTCCGTACATCCGTGAGAACGGCAAGCTGCGCGTCGCCGGCTGGGGCGAGGCCCTGGACCTGGTCGCGGCCAGGCTGAAAGCCGCTTCGGCCGACCGCATCGGCGTCATCGCCGGCGACCTGCAGGACGTCGAGTCCATGAAGGCCGCCAAGGACCTGTTCGGGGGCCTGGGCGTCGCCAGCCTGGACTGCCGTCAGGACGGCTCGGTGCTGGGCGCCGGTCCGCGCGAGAGCTGGCTGTTCAACTCCACCCTGATGGGGATCGAGGAGGCCGACGTCATCCTGATCGTCGGCGCCAATCCGCGGATCGAGGCTCCGGTGCTGAATGCGCGCCTCCGCAAGCGCTGGCTGGCCGGCGCGCTCCGAGTGGGCGTGATCGGCGAGGCCGCCGACCTGACCTACAACTACGACTACCTGGGCGCCGGCCCCGCCAGCCTGACGGGCCTGTCGAAGTCGAAGAACGACTTCGTGAAGGCGCTGAAGGAAGCCAAGGCTCCGGCGATCATCGTCGGCGGCGGCGCGCTCTCGCGCGCCGACAGCGCCGCGGTGCTGCAGGCGGCGGCCGGCTTGGCCAAGACCTTCGGCATGACCTGGAACGTGCTGCACACGGCGGCGAGCCGCGTGGGCGGCCTGGACCTCGGCTTCACGCCGCAGGCCGGCGGCAAGACGGCGCGCGAGCTGGTCCAGAAGGGCGGCGCCGACGTGCTGTTCCTGCTGGGCGCCGACGAGATCGACGCCAGTCAGTCCGACGCCTTCGTTGTCTATCTGGGCACGCACGGCGACGCCGGCGCGCACCGCGCCGACGTGATCCTGCCCGGCGCCGCCTACACCGAGAAGAACGGCATCTATGTGAACACCGAGGGCCGCGTGCAGCTCGGCTTCCGCGCCGTCTTCCCGAAGGGCGAGGCGCGCGAGGACTGGGCGATCCTGCGGGCGCTGTCCGAGCGCGTCGGCACGACGCTGCCGTACGACAGCCTGGACCAGCTGCGGGCCAAGCTGTTCGCCGATCACCCGACCTTCGGCCGCATCGACTACGTGCCGGAGACGCCGGCGGCGTTCGATCTGGGCGGGCTCGGCGCCAAGGGCGAGGTCTCGGAAGACCCGTTCTGGAGCGGTGTGAAGAACTTCTACCTGACCAACCCCATCGCCCGCGCCAGCGTGACGATGGCCGAATGCGCCGCGCTCGCGGCCGGCGCCACGAAGATCGCGGCGGAGTAGGGCATGCAGACTTCCTTCTGGGAAACCCCGGGCGGCTGGACCCTGCTCACCATCGGCCAGATCCTGGCCGTTATGGTCTGGATCCTGCTGTCGCTGGCCTTCCTGCTCCTGGCCGACCGCAAGATCTGGGCGGGCGTGCAGATGCGGAAGGGTCCGAACGTCGTGGGCCCGTTCGGCCTGCTGCAGTCGTTCGCCGACTTCCTGAAGTTCGTGCTGAAGGAGATCGTCGTCCCGTCCGGCGCGGACAAGACGGTCTTCCTGCTGGCGCCGCTGATCGCCTTCACCCTGGGCTTCGCCGCCTGGGCGGTGATCCCGCTGGCCCCCGGCTGGGTGGTCTCCGACATCAACGTCGGGATCCTCTACCTCTTCGCCATCAGCTCGCTGGGCGTCTACGGCATCATCATGGGCGGTTGGGCTTCGAACTCGAAGTACCCGTTCCTGGGGTCGCTGCGGTCGGCGGCGCAGATGGTCTCCTACGAGGTCTCGATCGGCTTCATCATCGTGGCCGTGATCGTGCTCGCCGGCACCATGAACCTTCAGGGGATCGTGGCCAGCCAGCAGGGCGGCTTCTGGAACTGGTACGCCTTCGGCGGCCCGGGCGGCCTCGAGAAGCTGCCGCTGCTGATCTTCATGATCCCGCTGGCGGTGATCTTCTTCATCTCGGGCCTCGCCGAGACGAACCGTCCGCCGTTCGACCTGCCGGAAGCCGAGTCCGAACTCGTGGCCGGCTACGCCGTGGAATACTCGTCGACGCCCTACCTGCTGTTCCAGATCGGCGAGTACGCGAACATCGTGCTGATCTGCGCGATGACGACGATCCTGTTCTTCGGGGGCTGGACCGCGCCGTTCCCGACGCCGTTCACGGACGCATGGCATCCGACGGCGGCCAGCTTCTTCTACTTCATGTGGTTCTTCCTGAAGGTCATCTTCTTCTTCTTCCTCGTCTCGATGGCGAAGGCGATCGTGCCCCGCTACCGCTACGACCAGCTGATGCGGCTGGGGTGGAAGGTGTTCCTGCCGTTCTCGCTGATCGCGATCTTCTTCATCTCGGGCTGGGCGCTGTTCGTGCTGCGGCCAGCGATGGGCGCGTGAGGACGGCGACCATCATCCTGGCGCTCGTGGCGCTCTCCGGCTGCGCGAGCGCGCCGGCGTACCGCGACGAGGGTCTTGCGACCTACGACGCCCTCCGCGACGCGCAGCAGGCCTGCGCCGCCAAGGGCGAGAAACTGAAGCTGAGGGACGGTGGGAACGCCAGGCGGCTGGACCACTGGACCTGCCAGAAGGACTGAGACGTAAGATGCTGAACCGGATCGGTCAGGCGGTGAAGGGCGCGGCCCTGCTGGATTTCGCCGGCGCCTTCGGCCTCGCCATGAAGCACATGGTGCGGCCCAAGAAGACCGTGCAGTACCCGCACGAGCGCAACCCCCAGAGCCCCAGGTTCCGCGGCGAGCACGCCCTGCGTCGCTATCCCAACGGGGAAGAGCGCTGCATCGCCTGCAAGCTGTGCGAAGCCGTGTGCCCGGCCCAGGCCATCACCATCGAGGCCGAACCGCGCGCCGACGGCAGCCGGCGGACGACCCGCTACGACATCGACATGGTGAAGTGCATCTACTGCGGCCTGTGCCAGGAGGCCTGCCCGGTGGACGCCATCGTCGAGGGGCCGAACCTGGAGTTCGCCGTCGAGACCCGCGAGGAGCTCTACTACGACAAGGAGCGCCTGCTGGATAACGGCGACCGCTGGGAACGCGAGATCGCGAAGAATCTGGAACTGGACGCGCCGTACCGCTAAACCCGCGGCGCGATTCCGCCGGCCGCTTCGAGGCGGCTGATCTGAGGGACGAAAGACGAGCCGAATGGCCCTGCAGGCGATCGCATTCTATCTGATGGCGGCAGTCACCGTCGCAGCCGGTTTCGGCGTGGTCTCCGCGCGCAACCCGGTGCACTCGGTGCTGTGGCTGATCCTGGCCTTCTTCTCGGCCGCGGGCCTCTTCGTCCTGATGGGCGCGGAGTTCCTCGCCATGCTGCTGGTCGTCGTCTACGTGGGCGCCGTCGCGGTGCTGTTCCTCTTCGTGGTCATGATGCTGGACGTCGACTTCGCCGCCCTGCGGCAGGGCTTCGCCCGCTACATGCCGCTGGGCCTGTTGATCGCGGGCGTCCTGGCCGTCGAGATGATCGTCGTCTCCTCGACCGTGGCGACGCGCGGCGCGGCGGGCGGCAATGACCACCCGATGGCGGCGGGCGGCGCTGGCGCCAACGTCACCAACGCCGAGGCGATCGGCCGGGTGCTCTATACGGACTACGTCTACTTCTTCCAGGCCTCGGGCCTGGTGCTGCTGGTCGCCATGATCGGCGCGATCGTGCTCACCCTGCGCCATAAGCCGGGCGTGAAGCGCCAGCTGGTCGCCGACCAGGTCCTGCGCACGCCGAAGAGCGGCATGCGCGTCATCGACATCAAGCCGGGCGAGGGGATCGGGGAATGATCGGCCTAGCGCACTATCTGGCCGTCGCCGCGATCCTGTTCACGATCGGCGTCTTCGGCATCTTCGTGAACCGCAAGAACATCATCGTCATCCTGATGTCGGTCGAGCTGATCCTGCTCGCGGTGAACATCAACCTGGTGGCGTTCTCGGTCTATCTGGGCGACGTGGTGGGGCAGATCTTCGCCATGTTCGTGCTCACCGTCGCGGCCGCCGAGGCCGCCGTGGGCCTGGCCATCCTGGTCACCTTCTTCCGCAACCGCGGCGACATCGCCGTGGACGACGCCTCGATGATGAAGGGCTGAGCGCGAGCGCTATGGATCCGAAAGTCCTCGTCACCGTCATCCTGTTCGGCCCGCTGCTGGGCGCGATCACCGCTGGCCTGTTCGGCCGCGTGATCCCCAGCAAGGTCTCGCAGAGCGTCACCACCGGCTTCCTGTTCCTGTCCGCCATCCTGTCTTGGGTGGTGTTCAGCCGCTGGACGTGGGGCGGCCTCGAGCCGTTCACCGTCACCTACGCGCCCTTCATCCACGTGGGCGACTTCATCTCGAACTGGTCGTTCCGCCTGGACGGCCTGTCGGCGGTGATGCTGGTGGTGGTGACGACCGTCTCGTCGCTCGTGCACCTCTACTCGTGGGGCTACATGGCCGAGGACCCGCACAAGCCGCGGTTCTTCGCCTATCTCTCGCTCTTCACCTTCGCCATGCTGGCGCTGATCAGCGCCGCCGACTTCATGCAGCTCTTCTTCGGCTGGGAAGGCGTGGGCCTGGCGAGCTACCTGCTGATCGGCTTCTGGTTCAAGAAGCCCACCGCCAACGCCGCCTCGATCAAGGCCTTCGTGGTCAACCGCGTGGGCGACTTCGGCTTCGCACTGGGCATCATGACGGTGTTCTGGGCCTTCGGGACGATCCAGTTCGCCGAGATCTTCCCGCAGATCGCCGCCAACGCCGACCGCACCTGGGAATTCATCGGCCGCGACTGGCGTCTGATGGACCTCGCCTGCGGCCTGCTGTTCATCGGCGCGATGGGCAAGTCGGCCCAGTTCTTCCTGCACACCTGGTTGCCCGACGCGATGGAGGGCCCGACGCCGGTGTCGGCCCTGATCCACGCCGCCACCATGGTCACCGCCGGCGTCTACATGGTCTGCCTGCTGTCGCCGATGTTCGAGTACGCCCCGGTGGCGAAGAACATCGTCACCGTGATCGGCGCCGTCACCGCGCTGTTCGCCGCGACCGTCGGCCTGACCCAGAACGACATCAAGCGGGTCATCGCCTATTCGACCTGCTCGCAGCTCGGCTACATGTTCTTCGCCGCGGGCGTCGGCGCCTATCAGGCGGCCATGTTCCACCTCTTCACCCACGCCTTCTTCAAGGCGCTGCTGTTCCTGGGCGCCGGCTCGGTGATCCACGGCATGGCCCACGAGCAGGACATGCGCCGCTACGGCGCGCTGGCCAAGTTCCTGCCGATCACCTTCGCGGTGATGACCATCGGCACGATCGCCATCACCGGCCTTGGCATTCCGTTCGTCGACTGGGGCTTCGCCGGCTTCTACTCGAAGGACGCGATCATCCACGCGGCCTACGAGGCGGCGCAGGCCGGCCACGCCATCGGCTGGTTCGCCTTCATCATCGGCGTGCTGGTGGCGGGCCTGACGGCCTTCTACTCCTGGCGCCTCGCGTTCTTCACGTTCCACGGTCACGCCCGATGGACGCCGGAGGACCTCGAGCACCACTGGCACAACCGCGACCACGATCACGGCCACGACGATCACGCCAGCCACGCGCAGGCGGAGAGCCATGACGAACCGCTGGCCGACGAACATGCCCACGGTGCGCATGACCACGGTCATGGCCATGGCGACCACCAGCCGCACGAGAGCCCGTGGAGCATGCGCATCCCGCTGATCGTGCTGTCGATCGGCGCCATCGCCGCGGGCTTCGCCTTCCATCACCAGTTCATCGGCGACGAGAAGGCCGAGTTCTGGCGCGGCGCCATCTACAACGCGCCCGTGGAGCACCACGGCCCGGCGCCGGCGGCGCATGCTGCGGCTCCGGCCGAGCATGCCGCCACCGACGCCGCCCAGCACGCCGCGGGCCCGATCCCGGCTCCGGCCGCGGAGCAGCCGGCGGAAGAGCATCACGCACCGGTCTGGGTAATCCTGGCGCCGCTGGTGGCGTCGGTCCTCGGCCTGCTGGTGGCGGCCTACGTCTATCTGCTGAAGGAAGGTCTGGGCGCACGCCTCGCCGCGCGCGGCGGGCCGCTCTACACCTTCTTCTACAACAAGTGGTTCTTCGATGAGCTCTACCAGGCGACCTTCGTCCGCGGGGCGAAGTTCCTGGGCGACCTGTTCTGGAAGGGCGGGGACCAGAAGATCATCGACGGCCTGGGTCCCGACGGCGTCTCGGCGCTGTCGGTCCGCGTGGGCCGGGGCGCCGGGCGCCTGCAGTCCGGCTACGTCTACCACTACGCCTTCGTGATGCTGCTGGGCGTCGCGGGCCTGCTGACCTACGCCCTGTGGGCCTGGAACGCCTGAGGGGGATAACGATAAATGCCGCTTCTCTCCCTCATCACCTACGCCCCGCTGGTCGGCGTCGCCGGGATCCTGGCGCTGCGCCTCATGGGCCGGCCTGACGACGCCAAGGTCGCGAACGCCTCCAAGTGGATCGCGCTCGTCACCACGCTCGCCACCTTCGCGCTGTCGGTCCTGCTGGTCGTCCAGTTCGACCCGGCCAATCCCGGCTTCCAGTTCCTGGAAGAGGCGCCCTGGTTCGCGGGCCTCAGCTACCGGATGGGCGTCGACGGGATTTCGGTCCTGTTCGTGCTGCTGACCGCGTTCCTGATGCCGCTCTGCATCGCCGCCTCGTGGAGCTCCATCGAGAAGCGCGTGCCGGAGTACATGATCGCGTTCCTGATCCTGGAGACGCTGGTCATCGGCGTCTTCTGCGCGCTCGACCTCGTGCTGTTCTACATCTTCTTCGAGTTCGGCCTGGTCCCGATGTTCCTGATCATCGGCATCTGGGGCGGCGCGCGGCGGGTGTACGCGGCGTTCAAGTTCTTCCTCTACACGCTGCTGGGCTCGGTGCTCATGCTGGCGGCGATCCTCTACATGATCGGCGCGACCGGCACGGCCTCGATCCCCGAGCTGATGGCCTATGACTTCCCGGCCGGGGTGCAGACCTGGCTGTGGCTGGCGTTCTTCGCCTCCTTCGCCGTGAAGATGCCGATGTGGCCGGTCCACACCTGGCTTCCGGACGCCCACGTGGAAGCGCCGACGGCGGGCTCGGTCATCCTGGCCGGCATCCTGCTGAAGATGGGCGGCTACGGCTTCATGCGCTTCAGCCTGCCGATGTTCCCGAACGCCTCGGAACTGTTCGCGCCGCTGGTGTTCGCCATGTCGGTGATCGCGGTGATCTACACCTCGCTGGTCGCCTTCCGGCAGACCGACATCAAGAAGCTGATCGCCTACTCGTCCGTGGCCCACATGGGCTTCGTGACCATGGGCATCTTCTCGGGCAATGCGGCCGGCGAGCAGGGCGCCCTGTTCCAGATGATCAGCCACGGCGTCATCTCGGGCGCGCTCTTCCTCTGCGTCGGCGTCGTGTACGACCGCATGCACACCCGCGAGATCGCCTTCTACGGCGGCCTCGTGAACCGCATGCCGTGGTACGCGGCCGTGTTCATGCTGTTCACCATGGGCAACGTCGGCCTGCCGGGCACCTCGGGCTTCGTGGGCGAGATTCTGACCATGACGGGCGCCTACCAGGCCTCGACGTGGACGGCGTTCCTGGCCGCCACCGGCGTGATCCTGTCGGCGGTCTATGCGCTGACGCTGTACCGCCGGGTGGTCTTCGGCGAACTCACCAATCCGAAGCTCGCCGCCATCACCGATCTCGACTGGCGTGAGGTGGCGATCTTCGCGCCGCTGATCGTCTCCACCCTGTACCTGGGCGTCCAGCCCAACTCCGTCTTCAACCTGACCGCGGCCTCGGTGGACCAGCTCGTCGCTGCCTACCGGGCGGCCATCGGCGGGTGAGGGGCCACTAGATGAACTTCGCTGCCGACCTCTCGCTCGCCTTCCCGGAGCTGATCCTCGCCGCCGGCGCGCTCGTGCTGCTGGTCGTGGGCGCCTTCGCTCCGCGCGCCACCGCCGCCGTCAGCGCGGCCGCCGTCGTCGCCCTGCTGGGCGCCGCCGTCGCCGCCGCCACGCAGCCGTTCGGCGTCGCCTTCGGCGGCGGCCTGATCTCGGACGCGGCCTCGGCCTTTTCGAAGGTGGCGATCTACGTGGCTTCGGCCATCGCCATCCCGCTGGCCCAGCCGTGGTTCGAGCGCCGCGGCGTGAAGAACTTCGAGTTCCCGGTGCTGATCCTGCTGGCGGCGCTGGGCATGGGCATGATGGCTTCGGCCGGCGACCTGATCTCGCTGTACGTCGGCGTCGAGCTGCATTCGCTGGCGCTCTACGTCATGGCCGCCATGCACCGCGACGACGCCAAGGCGTCGGAGGCCGGCCTGAAGTACTTCGTGCTGGGCGCGCTCTCGTCGGGCCTGCTGCTCTATGGCGCGAGCCTCATCTACGGCTTCGCCGGGTCGACGGTGTTCGGCGACATCGCCGTCGCCGTGCAGGGCGGCGCCAACACGGGCGTGCTGTTCGGGCTGGTGTTCCTGATCTGCGGCCTGGCGTTCAAGGTCTCGGCCGCGCCGTTCCACATGTGGACGCCGGACGTCTATGAAGGCGCGCCCACGCCGGTCGTGGCCTTCTTCGCCGCCGCGCCGAAGCTGGCCGCCATGGTGCTGTTCGCCCGCGCGCTGACCGAAGGCTTCCCCGGCGCCACGGGCCAGTGGCAGCAGGTGATGGTCGCCATCGCCCTGATTTCGGTCGCCGTCGGCGCTTTCGCCGGCCTCGTTCAGAAGAACCTGAAGCGGCTGTGGGCCTACTCGTCGATCGCTAACATCGGCTACGCGGCGCTCGGTCTCGCTGCCGGCACCCAGGAAGGCGTGCAGGCGATGCTCGTCTTCATGGTGCTCTACATGATCGACGTGACGGGCTTCTTCGCCTGCCTCGCGGCGCTGTCGCGCCAGGGCCGGTCGATGGAGTCCATCGACGACATGGCGGGGCTCATCAAGGAACAGCCGGGCATCGCGCTGGCCATGACGGCCTTCTCGCTGTCGGCCTTGGGCCTGCCGCCGTTCTCCGGCTTCTGGGCCAAGTTCTACGTGTTCAAGGCGGCGCTGGACGCCGGCCTCTGGGTCCCGGCCGTGCTGGGCCTCGTGGGCTCGGTCGTGGCCGCGTTCTACTACCTGCGCCTGCTCAAGGTGATGTGGTTCGATGCGTCCACCTCGGCGACCGACAAGCCGCCGATGGAAGCCAAGGGCGTCGCCGTCGTGTTGGCGCTGTTCTCGTTCCCGGTCGTGCTGATCGCCCTGACCTGGCTGGACCCGCTCGCCGCGAACGCCGCCCGCGCCTTCGGCCTGGCCTAACCGGTTGGCCGATCATCCGCCGATCGAGGCCTACGACAGCCTCGACTCCACCAATGCCGAGGCCCGCCGACGGGCCGAGGTGGGCGAGGCGGGACCGGTCTGGATAACCGCGGCGCTGCAGACCGCGGGCCGCGGCCGTCGCGGTCGCGCCTGGTCTACGCAGAAGGGCAATCTTGCCGCCACCCTGCTGACCGTCACGGACCGGCCGGCCGCGGAGGCGGCGCAGCTCTCCTTCGTGGCGGCGCTGGCCGCCTGCGACCTGGCAGACGCCTGCCTGGGAGTCGGCACGGCCCGGTTGAAATGGCCGAACGACGTGCTGATCCATGGCCGCAAGGCGGTCGGGATCCTGGTCGAATCGGGCGCCAGGGCGGACGGCCGGCTCTGGCTGGCGGTGGGCATAGGAGTGAACCTCGCTCACGCGCCGCAGGATGTGGAGCGGCCTGCGACCGCGTTCGCCGACTACATGCAAGGCCGCCCGCCCGAGCCGCTGGCCGCGCTGGAGGTGCTGGCGACCGCTTTCGAGCGCTGGCGCGGCGCCTGGGCCACCCGCGGCTTCGCCGCGATCGCCGAGGCCTGGACCGAACGCGCCATCGGCCTGGGAGACCGCTGCGAGGCCAGGTTGCCGAACCGCACGCTCTCGGGCGTGGCCGAGGGCATGGACGCCGACGGCGCCCTGCGGCTGAGGCTGGACGACGGCGGGCTTGAGCGCATAACGGCAGGCGACGTGTTCTTCGGGGGCGTGTGAGGGAAGCGATGCTGCTGGCCATCGAACAGGGGAACACCAACACGCTTTTCGCCGTGCACGACGGCGAGCGCTGGATCGCCCAGTGGCGGGCGGCGACGGATTCCAGCCGGACCGCCGACGAATACGCCGTGTGGCTGTCGCAGCTCCTGGCGATGGCGGGCCTGGCGCTGGGGGCGTTCGACGGCTGCATCGTCTCGAGCGTCGTGCCGCAGTCGATCTTCAACCTGCGCAACCTCGCCCGGCGCTATCTTAAGGTGGAGCCGCTGGTGATCGGCGAAAATGCCGAGCTCGGCATTCCCGTGCGCATCGACAAGCCCTCCGAGGCCGGAGCCGACCGGCTGGTGAACGCCATCGGCGCGCACGTGGTCTATTCCGGGCCGCTCATCGTCATCGACAGCGGCACCGCCACGACCTTCGACGTCATCGCCGCGGACGGCGGGTTCGAAGGCGGGGTGATCGCGCCGGGGATCAACCTGTCCATGGAGGCGTTGCACAACGCAGCGGCGAAACTTCCGAGGGTCGCGATCCAGAAGCCGCAGAAGGTCGTGGGGACAGATACCGTGGGCGCGATGCAGTCGGGTGTGTTCTGGGGCTACATCGCCCTCATCGAGGGGCTGATCGCCCGCATCAAGGCCGAGCGGAACGAGCAGCTGACGGTCGTGGCGACCGGTGGCGTCGCCTCGCTGTTCCACGGCGCGACGCACGCCATCGACCACTTCGATTCCGATCTCACCATTCGCGGCATGCTGGAAATCTGGCGCCGCAACACGGGTCGCGCCTGATGGCCAATATCGACACCGACGAACTCGTCTTCCTGCCGCTGGGCGGGTCGAACGAGATCGGCATGAACTTCAACCTCTATGGCTTCGGCCCGGCGCACGACCGCAAATGGATCGTCGTCGACTTGGGCGTCACCTTCGGCGACCAGACCACGCCCGGCGTCGAGGTGATCCTGCCGGATCCCGAGTTCATCGAGGAATACGCCGACCGCATCCTGGGCATCGTGCTGACCCACGCGCACGAGGACCATATCGGGGCCGTCGCCTGGCTGTGGCCGCGCCTGAAGGCGCCGATCTACGCCACGCCCTTCACCGCCTTCGTCCTGCGGGAAAAACTGCGCGAGGCCGACCTGCTGGAAGAGGCGGCGATCACCGAGGTGCCGCTGGGCGGCAAGATCGAGCTTGGGCCGTTCAGCCTGGAGCTCATCACGCTCACCCATTCGATCCCCGAGCCCAACGGCCTGGCGATCCGCACGCCGCTGGGCGTCGTTCTGCACACCGGCGACTGGAAGATCGACCCCGACCCGCTGCTGGGCGGCCCGACCGACCAGGACCGCATCCGCGAACTCGGCGACGAGGGCGTGCTGGCGATGGTCTGCGACTCGACCAACGTCTTCCAGCCAGGCCACGCCGGCTCAGAGGCCGAGGTCCGCGAGGCCCTGACGCCGCTGATCGGCGGCCTGAAGAGCAAGGTGGCGGTGGCCTGCTTCGCCTCCAATGTCGCCCGGATGGACAGCGTGATCCGCGCCGCCGAGGCCGCCGGCCGCCGGGTTTGCCTCGTCGGCCGCTCGATGCACCGCATGGCCTCGGCCGCGAAGTCGGTCGGCCTGATGCAGGACGTGCAGCCGTTCCTCGACGACACCGAGGCCAAGCATCTGCCGGACAACCAGGTGCTCTACCTGTGCACCGGCAGCCAGGGCGAGCCGCGCGCGGCGCTGGCGCGCATCGCGGACGGCACGCACCCGCATGTCAGCCTGGGCGCCGGCGACGCCGTGGTGTTCTCCAGCCGCGTGATCCCCGGCAACGAGATCCCGATCCGCAACCTGCAGAACAAGCTCACCGAGCGCGGCGTGCGCCTCTACACCGAGCGCGACCACCCGGGCATCCACGTTTCCGGACATCCGTGCCGCGACGAGCTGGCCGAGATGTACCGCTGGGCGCGGCCGCAGATCGCGGTGCCCACCCACGGCGAACGCCGCCACCTGATGGAGCACGCCGCCTTCGCGCGTGACCTGCAGATCCCGCAGCAGGTGACGCCCCGCAATGGCGACATGGTGCGCCTGGCGCCGGGACGCGCCGAGGTGATCGACGAGGTGCCGTCGGGCCGGCTGTTCGTCGACGCCGGCGTGCTGACGCCCGAGAACGGCGATGCGCTCCGCGAGCGGCGCCATGCGTCGTACAACGGCATGATCGCGGTCTCCGTCGTGCTGGACGGGCGCAACAAGATCGCCGCGGGGCCGCAGGTGAGGGCGCTGGGCCTGCCGACCGACGAGGACTATCCGCTGGAGGAGGCCCTCGACGATCTGGCCGACGAGGCCGAGGAGGCCCTGAAGCGCATGAAGGGCGAGGAGCGGGAGGTGGACGACGCCATCGAGACCGCCATCTCCCGCGCCGTGAAAAAGGCCAGCCAGCGCATCTGGGGCCGCCGTCCGGTCGTCGAGACGACGGTGCTCCGGGTCTGAGTTCCGCAACGTGATCTCGCCGCCGGGCGCGAGGCGGCGTATACGCACGGCATGATCGGGAAACTCAATCACGTGGGCGTCGCCACGCCGTCGATCGACGAAGCGGTGAAGCTGTATCGCGACGTGCTCGGCGCGACGAAGATCGGCGAGAAGTTCGTCATGCCCGAGCAGGGCGTCTGGGTCTGCTTCGTCGACCTGCCGAACAGCCAGATCGAGCTGATCGAGCCGGCCGGCGACAACTCGCCGCTGAAGGGCTTCCTCGAAAAGAACCCGGCCGGCGGCCAGCACCATGTCTGCTTCGAGGTGGAGGACATCATCGCCGCGCGCGACGACATGGCCGCCAAGGGCGCGACGGTGCTGAACAACGGCCAGCCGCGCATCGGGGCGCACGGGACGCCGGTGATCTTCGTCCATCCGAAGAACATGGGCGGCGTGCTCGTCGAGCTGATGGAAACGCCGAAAGGGGCGCACTGATGGGCCCGATCACCGCCGTCGCGATCTACCTGACGATCTGGTGGACGGTGCTGTTCGCGGTGCTGCCGTGGGGCGTGCAGAGCCACCACGAGGCCGGCATCAACAAGGGCGACGGCGGAGATCCGGCCGCCCCGGTGGACCCGAAGCTGAAGCAGAAATTCCTGACGACCACCTGGATTTCGGCGGTCGTCTTCGCCGTGATCTTCGCCGTGGTCCAGTTCGGTCTTGTGAAGCTGCCCGCATTGCCGTCGGGCTACTAGCGCCGCCCCGATGGGGCTGCGGGATCGGAACCGCGACAGCCGCGTTGCCAAGCTTCGGCGGGGGAGGCTATCAACGCGCCTCTTTGCCGCCTTGAATCCTTAGGACACCCGAGACGATGCGCCTTTCGCGTTACTTCATGCCGACGTTGCGCGAGGCGCCCTCGGACGCCCAGATCGTCTCGCACCAGCTCATGCTGCGCGCCGGCATGATCCGGCAGGAGGCCGCCGGCATCTACGCCTGGCTGCCGCTGGGGCTGAAGGTGCTCAAGAAGATCGAGCAGGTGGTCCGCGAGGAGATGGACCGCGCCGGCGCCGTCGAGGTGCTGATGCCCACGCTGCAGCTCGCCGACCTGTGGCGCGAGAGCGGCCGCTACGACGACTACGGCGAGGAGATGCTGCGCATCAAGGATCGCCACGAGCGGGACCTGCTGTACGGCCCCACGGCCGAAGAGGTCATCACCGACATCTTCCGGGCTTATGTGAAATCCTACAAGGACTTGCCCAAGAATCTTTACAACATCCAGTGGAAGTTCCGCGACGAGCGCCGACCCCGCTTCGGGGTGATGCGCGGCCGCGAGTTCCTGATGAAGGACGCCTATTCCTTCGACGTCGACGAGGCGTCGGCCCGGCGCGCCTACAACCGGATGTTCCTGGCCTATCTGAACATCTATTCGCGGCTGGGCCTGCAGGCGATCCCGGTGCGGGCCGACACCGGCCCCATCGGTGGCGACCTGAGCCACGAGTTCATCATCCTGGCCGAGACCGGCGAGAGCGAGGTCTTCGCCCATCGGGATCTGGTGGAGATGGGCGCGCCCGGTCCCGACATCGACTGGGACGGCGATCTCGAGCCGCTGGTCCAGCAGCGCACCCGCCTCTACGCCGCCAGCGACGAGATGCACGACGCCGCACGTTTCGAGGCCGAGGCGCCCGAGGACAAGCGGATGACCGCCCGCGGCATCGAGGTCGGTCACATCTTCTACTTCGGCGAGAAGTACTCGAAGCCGATGAATGCCAAAGTCACGGGGCCGGACGGTAAGGACGCGCCGGTCCACATGGGGTCGTACGGCGTCGGCGTCTCCCGCCTCGTGGGCGCGATCATCGAGGCCAGCCACGACGATGGCGGCATCATCTGGCCGGACAGCGTCGCGCCGTTCGGCGCGGCCGTTGTCAACCTGCGGCCGGGCGAGGCGGCGGTCGACGCGGTCGCCGAGCAGGCCTACCGGGCCCTGCAGGCGGCCGGCAAGGAGCCGGTGCTGGACGACCGCGACGAGCGGCCGGGCGCCAAGTTCGCCTCGCTGGATCTCGTGGGCATCCCGTGGCAACTGATCGTGGGTCCGAAGGGCGTCGCCGAAGGCGTCGTGGAACTCAAGCGGCGGGCCACGGGCGAGCGTCAGACGCTGCCGCTCGAGGACGCCTTGAAGGTCATCACCGGGTGAAGAACGGCGGCGCTGTCGCAGGCGGGACGGCTCCGCCCTTCGGCTACTGGGAGCGGATGCTTGCGGGGCGCTATCTGCGCGCCAAGCGGAGCCAGGGCGGCGTCGCGCTGATCTCGGTCATCTCGTTCATCGGCATCATGCTGGCCGTGGCGGTGCTGATCATCGTCATGAGCGTCATGAACGGCTTCCGGGCTGAGATGCTGACGCGCATCCTGGGCTTCCAGGGCCACGTCTACGTCACCGGCGGCGTGCTGGATGGTGTCGAGCGCGACGCGGCGGTGCAACGGCTGCTGCAGGTGCCGAACGTCGTGCAGGCGGCCCCGATCGTGGAGGCGCAGGCCATCGCCCTGGGCCCGACGCAGATCTCCGGCGCGATCGTCCGCGGCGTGACGCCGAAGGACCTACAGGCCACCGAGCTGATCTCGGGCAACATCACCAAGGGCTCCCTCAAGGACTTCGGCGTCGGCGAGTACGGCGGCGAGACCATTGTCATCGGCGAACGGCTGGCTCAGTCGCTGGGGGTGGCGCCCGGCGACGTCCTGGGCCTGATCTCGCCCTCGGGCGGAGCCACGGCGTTCGGCGGCACGCCCATGCAGAAGGAGTACGTGGTCGGCGCCACCTTCAGCGTCGGCATGAGCCAGTACGACCAGGCCTACATCTTCATGCCGTTCGAGCAGGCCCAGCTCTTCTTCGGGCGCGAGGGGACAGCCGATGCGATCGAGGTGCGGGTCACCGATCCCGACCATGCAGAGCGTATGAAGGCCGCCATCGGCATGGCCGCAGGCCCGGCCGGCATCGTCACCGACTGGACCCAGCGCGACAGCTCGTTCTGGGGCGCGCTCAAGATCGAACGCAACGTCATGCGGCTGATCCTGATGCTGCTCGTGGCCATCGCGGCGATGAACATCATCTCGGGCCTGGTGATGCTGGTGAAGAACAAGGGCCGGGATATCGCGATCCTGCGCACCATGGGCGCGGGGCAGGGCTCGATCATGCGGATCTTCTTCATGTCGGGCGCGGCCGTGGGCGTGCTGGGCACAATCGCCGGGCTGCTGCTGGGCGTGCTCTTCTGCGTCTACATCGAGCAGATCCAGGATCTGGTGGAGTGGGCGACGGGGGCCACGGTCTTCTCGTCCGACGTCTATTTCCTCTCGCACATCCCGGCGAAGGTGGATGCGGCCGAGGTGCTGATCATCACGGCCTGGGCGCTCGGGATGAGCTTTGTCGCCACCCTGGCCCCCGCCTGGCGCGCCTCGCGGATCGATCCGGTGGAGGCGCTCCGCTATGAGTGAGCCCGTCCTCTCCATCCGCGGCCTGGAGCGCACCTACCGCACGGCGGCCGGAGCGCTGACAGTGCTGCGCGGGGCCGACCTCGACCTCAACCCCGGCGAGATCGTCGGGCTGATCGGCCCCTCGGGGTCGGGCAAGTCGTCGCTGCTGCACGCGGCCGGACTGCTGGAGCATCCCGATGCCGGCCGGATCACGGTGCTGGGGCGCGACTGCTCGAACCTCGGCGAGAACGAGCGGACGCGGGTGCGGCTGGCGACGGTCGGCTTCGTCTACCAGTTCCACCACCTGCTGCCGGAGTTCTCGGCCCTCGACAACGTGGCGTTGCCCCAGATGATCGCCGGCAAGAGCCGCAAGGCGGCGCAGGAACGCGCGGCCGTGCTCCTCGCCGAACTGGGACTGAGAGACCGGACGCACCATCAGCCGGCGCAGCTCTCGGGGGGCGAGCAGCAGCGGGTGGCCATCGCACGGGCGCTGGCCAACTCGCCGCGCATCCTCCTGGCCGACGAGCCCACGGGCAATCTCGACCCGAAGACCTCGGAGGGCGTGTTCGAGAACCTCTATGGCCTCGCCCGCAGCCAGGGCGTGGCCGCCCTGGTGGCCACCCACAACCTCGAGCTCGCGAGCCATATGGATCGCGTGCTGACGCTGAAGGACGGGCGGCTGGAGCCCTGGACAAAGCCTTAGGATCGAGGCCCTAGCGGCGGGCCCGCCAGCCCTCCGCCGACTTGGCGTCGGGGAGGTCGACCTGTTCCAAGAGCGCCATCAGCGCCTGGTTGGCGCCTTCAAGGCTCTCGCGATCATGCATCTGGCGGATCTCGATGACGTACTCGCCCCGGCGCATGAAGAAGATCAGGTAGACGTTGCCTTCTGCGCCGAGCCAGTTGCGGCCGCCTTGGAACGACTCCCGCGGCCCCATCTTCGGGGCCGAGAGCCTCCGAAGGACGCCGGTCTCCTTCTCGAACTCCGCGATGGCGGCCTCCCAGGTCGCCTTGTCCTGCGCCGGCGAAGGCCTGTGGGTCACCAGGATGTCCATGTACCCATTGTCGCTGGTCAGCTCACAGCCGAGTTCGAGACCGGCGTCGCTGGGGCTGTGGATGCCGACGCGCCGCCGTTTGAAAGACCCCATCGCTTCGGTGCAGGCGAACCCCGAACCGCGCATGACGTACGAATCGTCGTCTTCGGCCGCCGGGTAAGTGAAGAAATGACCGTCGGGATAGTAGATCGCGGCATACCCGCCCGCGCCGATGTCCTGCGGGCGGAAGATCTCCACCTGGTCGCCCGCTTCTGTCGGCATGTAGAGGCTGATCGCGTCGCCGACAGGATCATGAACCGCGAGCGGCGGCGCCTTTCTCTGGAGCAGCGCCGTCGCGTCGTCCGCCAGGGTCCGGGCTGACGGAGGACCGTCATAGGCCTTGATCAGGAAGTTCATGCCCTGCCTGCGGCTGACAAGATAATAGCCGGGCTTGGCGCTGGCGGACGGCAGGCCGCGGCGGCCGGCCTTGTCCCAGGCTTCGGCGTCGGCGAGCGCGGGGCCCGTCATCAGGAAGAAGATGTCCGGCCGGTCCGGCGCCCGGATCCATCGGACCGGCAGGTTTCCGGAGCCCCCGCTGATCGTCCAGACGCGGTCGTCCGCAGTGAACCGCGCCACCGGGCAGGGCGGCGCCTTCCCGACCTCTTCCTCGGGCCATAGGTCGGCGCCGGCGGGGTTGTGCAGCGTCAGGAATATGGCGCTCATCAGGCCGCCACGCTGTCCGCTGGACAACGTGTCGGGGAACTTCACGGCCTTGCCGGCTTCGCCCAGAGCTGGTGCGCAACTGGCGGCAGGCGCCATCTGGAACATCTGGTCAGACGCTGGCGTCTGGGCGTGCGCCGTCGCGGTCGCGAATAGGGCCACAAAACCCGCGAGAACACGCATGCCGTCACCCCCCCTGATTCCAGCCAAGCATATAGCAGGCTTGACGATGAGAACAAAAGAGGAATAGGAACGAAAACGGAACTACCCAACGCTCGTCCACAGGACGGCCCACAGGAAGGATGCGACACATGGTTCGCTTGGCGCGGGAATCGCTGGCCTTTGGCTCGGTCGCCAGCTTTGTCTGGATGGTGTGCCAACTGGCGTCCGTCGTGAGCTGACGCCATGTCGCGAATGGGGGAGTGGGCCAGTTTGAGCGGGGATACGAGCGAAGGCTTCGTCCACCTGCGGGTCCGGTCCGCCTATTCGCTGCTGGAAGGCGCGATCAAGGCCGACAAGATCGGCGATCTCGCCAAGGCCTGGCACATGCCGGCCGTGGCCCTGACGGATCGGGCCAATCTCTTCGGGGCGCTGGAGTTCTCCGTCGCGACCAAGGGCTCCGGCGTGCAGCCGATCATCGGTTGCGCGCTGCCCGTCTCCGGCATCGGCGACAAGCCGCCTGAGCGCTGGGCGAAGAACCCCACCGTGGTGCTGCTGGCCCAGTCGGAGGAGGGATACCTCAATCTCTGCGAACTCTCGTCCAAGGCCTATGTGGACGCCGAGGCGACTGAGGAGCCGCATGTTCCCTGGGCGACGGTTTGCGAGAAGGCGGCGGGCCTGATCCTGCTGTCCGGCGGCCCGGACGGCCCCGTCGACCACCTGTTTGCGGCCGGCAAGGACAAGGAGGGCCGGGCGGCTCTCGCCGAGATGAAGCGGGCGTTCGGCGACCGGTTCTATGTCGAGCTGCAGCGGCACGGCATGGCTGGGGAAGCTGCGGCCGAGGGCGGCCTGGTGGCGTTCGCCTACGAGGAAGACGTCCCGCTGGTCGCCACCAACGACGTCTATTTCAAGAACCCGCAGATGCACGAGGCGCATGACGCCCTGCTGTGCATCGCCGACGGCAGCTTCGTGGGCCAGGACGAGCGGCGGCGTATCACTGCCGAGCACTGGTTCAAGTCGCCTTCCGACATGCGGGCGCTGTTCCAGGACTTGCCGGAGGCCTGCGACAACACCCTCGATATCGCCCGGCGCTGCGCCTTCATGGTGCACAAGCGCGATCCGCTGCTGCCCCGCTTCACGACAGACGCCGGCCGGTCCGAAGCTGACGAACTGGCCCACCAGGCGCGTGAAGGGCTGAAAGCCCGTATGGCCGCCGGCCAGGCGAACGCCTTCCCGGCCGAGGACTACGAGGCCCGCCTGGAACGTGAGATCCAGGTGATCACTCAGATGGGGTTCCCGGGCTACTTCCTGATCGTCTCGGACTTCATCAAGTGGGCCAAGGCGCGGGGTATCCCGGTTGGGCCGGGGCGGGGGTCGGGCGCGGGCTCGCTGGTGGCCTATTCGCTGACCATCACCAACCTGGACCCGCTGCGCTACGGGCTGCTGTTCGAGCGCTTCCTGAATCCCGAGCGGGTCTCGATGCCCGACTTCGACATCGACTTCTGCCAGGAGCGGCGGGAGGAGGTGATCAGCTACGTCCAGCAGCGCTACGGGCGTGACAAGGTCGCGCAGATCATCACCTTCGGCACCCTGCAGGCGCGAGCGGTGCTGCGCGACGTCGGCCGGGTGCTTCAGCTTCCCCTCGGCCAGGTCGACCGGCTGGCGAAGATGGTGCCGGCCAATCCGGCCAATCCGGTGACGCTCGCCCAGGCGCTCGAGATCGAGCCGCGGCTGAAGGAAGAGCGCCAGCGCGACGAGGCGGTCGACCGCCTGCTCACCGTGGCCATGCAGCTTGAGGGTCTCTACCGCAACGCCTCGACCCACGCGGCCGGCGTGGTCATCGGCGATCGACCGCTCACCCAGCTGACGCCGCTCTATCGCGATCCCCGCTCGGAGCTCCCAGCCACCCAGTTCAACATGAAGTGGGTCGAGAGCGCGGGTCTGGTGAAGTTCGACTTCCTGGGGCTGAAGACCCTGACCGTGATCGACCGGGCTGTGAAGCATCTCGAGAAGCGCGGTGCGGCGGTGGATATGGACACCCTGCCGCTGGACGACCCGCCGACCTACGAACTGATGAGCAACGCCCAGACTATCGGCGTCTTCCAGTTCGAAGGTCAGGGCATGCGCGACGCCCTGCGCCAGCTCCGGCCCAACTCCATCGAAGACGTCACCGCCATCGGCGCGCTGTACCGGCCGGGCCCGATGGACAACATCCCGACCTTCGTGGACTGCAAGTTCGGCCGCAAGCCGATCGACTATCTGCACCCGTCGCTGGAAGGCGTCCTCAAGGAGACCTACGGCATCATCGTCTACCAGGAACAGGTGATGCAGATCGCCCAGATCCTGGCGGGCTACAGCCTTGGCGAAGCCGACCTGTTGCGGCGGGCCATGGGCAAGAAGAAGAAGGAGGAGATGGACCTCCAGCGGGCGCGGTTCATCTCGGGCGCCGAGGCCAAGGGCGTGCCTGGCGCCCAGGCGGGCGCGATCTTCGACCTCGTGGACAAGTTCGCCGGCTACGGCTTCAACAAGTCCCACGCCGCGGCCTACGCCTTCGTGAGCTACCAGACCGGCTGGCTGAAGGCGAACGCGCCCGTCGAGTTCTTCGCGGCCTCGATGAGCCTCGATATCGCCAACACCGACAAGCTCTCGGTCTTCTACCAGGACGCCAAGCGCTTCGGCGTGAAGATCCGGCCGCCCTGTGTGAACCGCTCGGCCGCCGACTTCGAGGTGGAGAATGGCGAGGTGCTTTACGCCTTGGGCGCCATCCGCAACGTGGGCCTGCAGGCCATGGAGCACCTGGTGCAGGTGCGACGGGACGGCGGCCCCTTCCGGGACATCTTCGACTTCGTCGAGCGGGTCGACCCCAAGCAGGTCAACAAGCGGACCTTCGAAACGTTGGCGCGGGCCGGCGCCTTCGACGCGATCCACCCGAACCGCGCCGAACTCATCGCCTCGGCGGACGCGCTGATCGGCCATGGCCAGGCGCTGGCGTCGGATCGCGCAGAGGGCAAGGTCAGCCTGTTCGGCGACGACCTCTCCGGCGGCCATCGCCCGCGGCTGACCAGGGCCGAGCCCTGGACGCCGACGGAGCGCCTGGACGAGGAACTGGCGGCGGTGGGCTTCTACCTCTCGGGCCACCCGCTGGACGACATGATCGAGGCCCTGCGCCGCCGGCGCACCGATCTGCTGACCGACGCGGTCGCCAAAGCCGCCGCCGGGGCCGAGGCCCTGCGGATGGCTGGCGTCGTTCGGCGCAAGCAGGAACGGCCCTCGCGCTCGGGCGAGAAGTTCGCCTTCGTGACGTTCTCCGACCCGACGGGCGAATACGAGGTGCTGTTCCCTCCGGAGTCGCTCAAGCGCTGCCGCGACCTGCTGGAGCCGGGCAAGGCCGTCTCCATCACCGTCCGGGCCAAGGCGAACGAAGGCGAAGTCCGCTTCTTCGGCGACAACGTCGAGCCCGTCGAGAAGGCGGTGGCCAACGTGGTCGCGGGCCTGCGCGTGCACCTGGCTCCACGCAGCGCCGAGATCGAAGCCTTGAAGAAGCGCCTGGAGGGCGTCACCAATGAGCGGGGCGGGGAGATCATCCTGGTCGCTCCCCTGGAACTGGGTCGGGAGGTCGAGCTGAAGCTGCCCGGCCGCTTCACCCTGGACGGCTCCGTGCGGGGCGCGATCAAGACTGCGCCGGGCGTGGTGTTCGTGGAGGACGTCTGATGAGAATGGCAGTGCTTTTCGCGGCCCTGGTCGCGGTTTCCACGGGCGGCGCGGCGGCGGCGCAGGGGTACGGGACGTTCTCTCCCAATTCGCCCCCGAAGATGCCCAAGCAGCCGTCGCTGGCGGACGCCTACAAGCCCAAGCCGCTCCCCAGTCCGACGGCGCCAGCGCCCACGCCCTCGACGCGGTCCTACGCCTCGCCGGCGACCCCGAAGGCGCCCGAGCCCTTCAAGCCCTACAAGCCGTTCAAGCCGGGCTCTGTGTACGGCGGCAAGCCGACCTTCTAGGCCGACCCGTCACCGCCCCGTCCGATCTCCGCCAGACAGGCGCCCGGCGGCGGGGTAGAGCGTCGATAATCCGCATGACGAGCGAACATCCTCTCGACCGCGCCGTCTGGGCGGCGCTGACGACCCGGCAGGAGGACCTTGCCCTCGGCGACCATCGCGCACGGCGCCTCGCGCCGGAGTACGGGCTCTTCGCTGCGGCCGCCGATCGGTCGCCGGAGAACGTCGCCGTCCTGGCCGCACTGGTGCGCGAGACGGGCCCGGCGGCCCTGTTCGAGGCCGAACCGCCCCGCGGGCTGGAAGGCGTCACGGTGACGCTTGGCGATCCGATCAGCCAGATGGTCGCCGCGGAGCCGGTGTTCGCACCCGTGTCGTTCGACGTTGTCCGGCTGGGGGACGATGACGCGGCCGAGATGGTGGAACTGGCGACGCTGACCAAGCCTGGCCCGTTCTTCAGCCGCACCCATCGGCTTGGCGACTTCATCGGCGTGCGCGTCGGCGGACGGCTGGCGGCGATGGCCGGCGAGCGGCTGAGGCTGCCCGGCTACACCGAGGTCAGCGCGGTCTGCACCCACCCCGATTTCCTCGGCCGAGGTTACGCCGCCGGCCTGATGAGCCTGGTTACGCGCGCCATCCTGGACCGCGGAGAGACCGCCTTCCTGCACGCCTACGACCACAATACCCGGGCCATCGCGCTCTATGAGCGGCTGGGCTGGCGACGGCGTCGGGCGGTCCAGGTGAGTTTCCTCGAGCCGGCCTGAGCCGCCGCCGAGGGCGGAAGGCTTGCAATTCGGGCGCTTAGCCCCTACATGCGCGCCTCAATCCACACGCAGGCGTTCGGCGTGGTCGGGGAGACATCCCGCCCATCACCGTTCCGGTCCTCCCTCGGGAGGGTTGCCTGCGGAGGTTCAACCGGAAGAAAGACGAGATAACAGACGATGGCTCTGCCTGATTTCTCCATGCGCCAGCTGCTGGAAGCCGGCGCCCACTTCGGCCACCAGACGCACCGCTGGAACCCGAAGATGGACAAGTACATCTTCGGCGCCCGTTCCAACATCCACATCATCGACCTGTCGCAGACGATCCCGCTGCTGCACCAGGCGCTGGTGAAGGTCCGTGAGGTCGCCGCGGGCGGCGGCCGGATCCTGTTCGTCGGCACGAAGCGCCAGGCCTCCGATCCGCTGGCCGCCGCGGCCAAGCGTTGCGCCCAGTACTACGTGAACCACCGCTGGCTGGGCGGCACGCTCACCAACTGGCGCACCGTGTCGGGTTCGATCCAGCGCCTGCGCGAACTGGAAGGCGTCGTCGCCGGCGAAGGCCAGGGCCGTTCCAAGAAGGAACTGCTCACCCTGACCCGCGAGAAGGACAAGCTGGAGCTGTCGCTGGGCGGCATCAAGGACATGGGCGGCATCCCCGACCTGATGTTCGTGATCGACACCAACAAGGAAGCGATCGCGATCCAGGAAGCCCGGAAGCTGAACATCCCGGTCATCGCGATCCTGGACACGAACTGCAATCCGGACGGCATCACCTATCCGATCCCGGGCAACGACGACGCGGCCCGCGCCATCCAGCTCTACTGCGACCTGATGGCCGACGCGATCCTCGACGGCCTCGCCGCCGGCCAGTCGGCCGCCGGCGTGGACCTGGGCGCTTCGGAAGCCCCGATCGAGCCCAGCCTGGCGCGTGAGCTGACGCCGGAAGCCCCGGCGGCCGAACCCGAGGTCACCGCGCCGGAAGCCGCGGCCCTCGAAGCCGAGATGACCGGCGCCGAAGCTCCCGCGGCCGATGCGGCGAGCGAAGAACAGGCAGGCTAAGCGCCAACCGGCGCTTCGCTGACACGAAACTCTGATGACGGGCCCCCATAAGGGCTCGTCACGATCCTAGCTTTGAAGGAGCCCACCATGGCGGAGATCACCGCTGCGCTGGTCAAGGAACTGCGCGAAAAAACTGACGCGGGCATGATGGACTGCAAGAAGGCCCTGCAGGAGAACGGCGGCGACATCGAAGCCGCGGCCGACTGGCTGCGCACGAAGGGCCTGTCGAAGGCGGCCAAGAAGTCGGACCGCGCCGCGGCCGAAGGCCTGGTCGCCGGCCTCACGAGCGCCGACGGCAAGTCCGGCGTGCTCATCGAGCTGAACGCCGAAACCGACTTCGTCGCCAAGAACGACAAGTTCCAGGACGCCGCCCGCCGCATCGCCGCCACCGCCCTCATCCATGAGGCGCTGGACACGCTGCACACCGCCACGACCGCGGAAGGTGAAGTGATCAACGACATGATCACGGGCCTGATCGCGACGATCGGCGAGAACATGCGTCTGCGCCGCACCGAGCGTCTGACCGTCGAGCAAGGCGCCGTGTCGCTCTACCTGCACAACGTGCAGGGCGAGGGCGTGGCCCGTCTCGGCGTGCTGGTGGCCCTTGAAGGCGCCGGCGACCAGGCGGTGCTGAAGGACGTGGGCCGCAAGATCGCCATGCACGTGGCCGGCACGCCGACCCCGCCGCTGGCGCTCAACTCGAGCGACCTGGATCCGGAAGTCGTCGCCAAGGAGCGCGAGATCCAGACCCAGACGGCGATGGAATCGGGCAAGCCCCGCGAGATCGCCGAGAAGATGGTCGAGGGCCGCATCCGGAAGTGGCAGGAAGAAGTGGTGCTCCTGAAGCAGCCCTTCGTCATGAACCCGGATCAGACGATCGAGGAACTGCTGGCCGACGTCAGCAAGCAGACTGGCGCGCCCGTCGCGGTGAAGGGCTTCGTGCGCTTCATGCTGGGCGAGGGCGTCGAGAAGAAGACGGACGACTTCGCGGCTGAAGTCGCCTCGATGACCTCGGCGGGCTAAGGCCCGACCCGAAAGTGACCCGTTGAGGGCGCGGCGCGTTCGACGCGCGCCGCGCCCTTGATGTATCTACACTCCGTCCGCCGCCGTCGCCCGAACTCCGGAGTCTCCATGCCCGCCGCCAAACCCCGCTACACCCGCGTGCTGCTGAAGGTTTCTGGCGAGGTCCTGATGGGGGACCAGCCGTTCGGCATCGACACCGCCACGCTGGAGCGGACGGCCGAGGACATCGCCGAGGTGGTGCGCACGGGCGTGCAGCTCTGCCTCGTCATCGGCGGCGGCAACATCTTTCGCGGCGTCTCGCTCGCCGGCCGTGGGATGGAGCGCGCCCAGGCCGACTACATGGGCATGCTGGCCACGGTGATGAACGCCCTGGCCGTGCAGGCCGCGCTCGAGAAGATCGGCGTCTATACCCGCGTGCAGTCCGCCATCCCGATGGAGGCGGTCTGCGAGCCCTACATCCGCCGCCGCGCTCAGCGGCACCTGGAGAAGGGCCGCGTGGTGATCTTCGCCGCCGGCGTCGGGGCGCCGTTCTTCACAACGGATTCCGGCGCCGCGCTGCGCGCCGCCGAAATGGGCTGCGAGGCCCTCTTCAAGGGCACCAGCGTGGATGGCGTCTATACGGCCGACCCGAAGAAGGACGCCTCGGCCGAGCGCTACGAGACCCTGAGCTACACCGACGTGCTGGCCAAGGACCTGAAGGTGATGGACGCCTCGGCGGTCAGCCTGATGCGCGACAACCAGATCCCGATCGTGGTGTTCTCCATCCGCGAGCGGGGCAACTTCCTGAAGGTGCTGCAAGGCGAGGGGACCTTCACCACCATCGCCTAGCGGCCTAGTTTCAGCCGCAGATCGAATTCGAACGGGAGACCGAACCGTCATGGCCACCACCGAGAAGCCGGTGCTTTCCAGGTACAAGGATCGCATGGAGAAGGCCGTCGCGGCGCTGAAGGAGGAGTTCGGGTCGCTGCGCACCGGCCGCGCCTCGGCCAGCCTTCTCGACCAGATCCACGTCGAGGCCTACGGCTCCAGCATGCCGTTGAACCAGGTGGCCGCCGTCAGCGTGCCCGAGCCGCGGATGATCAGCGTCAACGTCTGGGACCGCGGCATGGTCGTCTCTGTAGAGAAGGCGATCCGCCAGTCAGACCTGGGCCTCAATCCGGTCGTCGACGGCCAGAACCTGCGCATCCCGATCCCGCCGCTGACCGAAGAGCGCCGTAAGGACCTCGCCAAGATCGCCGGCAAGTACGCCGAGCAGCAGCGCGTGGCCGTCCGCAACATCCGCCGCGACGCGAACGAGGACCTGCGCAAGGCCCAGAAGGACAACGTCATCAGCCAGGACGAAGAGAAGCGGATGGAGACCGACGTCCAGAAGATGACCGATGAGGCCATCAAGCGGATCGACGAAGCCTTGAAAACCAAGGAACAAGAGATCATGCAGGTCTGACCCGGCGCGTTTCGCCGGATCGCCTTCCAGGATCGTCCCCAATGATGGCCCCCCAAGACAAGACGCCGTTTCCAGGCGCGCCGGACGCGGCGGGCCAGGTCCGGCCGTTGCACGTCGCCATCGTCATGGATGGCAACGGCCGTTGGGCCAAGCAGCGCGGGCTTCCGCGCACCCTCGGCCATCGCGAAGGCGTCGAGGCCCTGAAGCGCACGGTTTCGGCGGCGGGTGAGATGAACATCCGCTGGCTGACGGTCTTCGGCTTCTCCACCGAGAACTGGAGCCGCCCGGCGTCGGAAGTCTCGGAGCTGATGGCGTTGCCGAAGCGCTACTTCCAAAGCGACATCGCCCGGCTGGAACGGGAGGGCGTGCGGGTCCGTGTGATCGGCCGCCGCGAGGGGCTTTCGAGCGACCTCGTGCAGATCATCGAGGACGCCCAGGCGCGGACCGCGAAGAACGACCGCTTCCATCTCAATATCGCCTTCAACTATGGCGGCCAGGCCGACATCGTCGATGCAGCCCAGCGTTTCGCCGTCGAGGTCGCGGCCGGCCGCGCCAAGCCTGAAGACCTCGACGAGGGCCGTTTCGGCGGCCTGTTGGCCACGGCCGAGTCGCCGCCGCCGGACGTGATCGTCCGGCCCTCCGGCGAGCAGCGGCTGTCGAACTTCCTCCTGTGGGAGGCGGCTTACTCCGAACTGGTCTTCCAGGACGTGCTCTGGCCCGACTACGGCGCCGAGCACCTGGAGGCGGCTCTGGCCGCCTTCGCCGCGCGGGACCGACGCTATGGCGCGATCGTGGCCGATGACGTCCTCGCCGCCGGCTAAGCGGTTCGACTGGTCCAATCTCGGCCTGCGGATCGCCTCGGCTGTGGTGATCGCGCCGGCCGCGGTGGGAGCGGCATGGCTGGGCGGCTGGCCGTACCTTGTGCTGATCGCCATCGGCGTGGCGCTGCTCGCCCTGGAGTGGGGCGGCATGACCGCGCCGGTCGCGCCGACCCGCGTCTCCGCGGCCGTGACCGTCGCGGTGTTGGGCGCCGTCTTCCTGACCTACCTCGAACAGCCGCAATTGGCCTGGCTGGCCGTGGGCTTGGGCGCGGCCGCGGCGGCGCTCATCGCCCGAGGCGTGGCAGAGCGGCCCGCTGACGCAGCCTTCGGGGTCATCTATATCGCGCCGGCGGCCATATGCCTGATCTGGCTACGCGACAGCCACGAGATCCGCTCCCACCAGGGCCATTGGTGGATGATGACCCTGTTCGCGGCGACGTGGGCCGCCGACATCGGCGCCTTCGCCGTGGGTAGTCTCCTCAAGGGGCCCAAGCTGTGGCCGCGGTTCTCGCCGAACAAGACCTGGTCGGGGTTCGTGGGCGGCCTGGCGGCGTCGGCGCTGGCGGGCTTCGCCATGGCGGCACTCAGCGTCTTCCAGCTCAATCTCGCGGCCGCAGCCTTTGTCGGCCTTTGCGTAGGCCTGGCCACGATGGCGGGCGACCTCTGGGAATCGGCGCTCAAGCGGCGCTTCGGCGTGAAGGACTCCGGCGACCTCATTCCGGGGCACGGCGGGCTGCTGGACAGGGTGGACGGCCTCATGTTCGCCGTCGTCGTCATGGCCCTTGTGCGGCTCGCCAACATCTGGGGATGGCATTGAATCTGCCGCGCAAGGTCAGCGTCTTGGGCTCCACGGGCTCGATCGGAGTGTCCACCCTCGACTTGTTCGAGCAGGCCGAGGTTGAGGTTGAGGTCGTGGCGCTCACGGCGGGGCGCAACGTCGAGCGGCTCGCCGACCAGGCCCTGCGTTGGCGGCCAAAGCTGGCGGTGATCGAGGACGAGGGCGCGCTCCCACGCCTGCGCGAGCGCCTGAAGGGCTCCGGCATCGAAACGGCGGCGGGCGCCGCCGCGGTGACGGACGCCGCCTCGGCCGACGCCCAGTGGGTGATGTCGGCGATCGTAGGGTTCGCGGGCTTGGCGCCGACGCTTGCGGCGGCCAAGGCCGGGGCGGTGATCGCCCTGGCGAACAAGGAAAGCCTGGTCTGCGCCGGCCCCTCGCTGCTGCGCACGGCGAAGCTCGCCGGCGGCGCCGTGGTGCCCGTCGATTCCGAACACTCGGCCATCTTCCAGGTCCTGGATCCAGCCGTCGCCGCGCAGGTTTCGAAGCTGATCCTGACCTCGTCGGGCGGGCCCTTCCGCGGCGCCACGCGCGCCCAGATGGCGGAGGCGACGCCGGAACGCGCGCTGGCGCACCCCAACTTTTCGATGGGCGCCAAGATTTCGATCGATTCCGCGACGATGATGAACAAGGGCCTGGAGGTCATCGAGGCCGCCTACCTGTTCTCCATGCCTCCCGAGCGGATCGAAGTCCTGGTCCATCCCCAGCAGATCATCCACAGCCTGGTCGAGTACGCGGACGGCTCCACGCTGGCCCAGTTGGGGCCGCCGGATATGCGGCCGCCGATCGCCTGCGCCTTCGCCTGGCCCGACCGGCTGCCGTGGCCGGCTCCGAAGCTGGATCTGGTCACCGCCGGGCCGCTCACGTTTGAACACCCCGACCTGGACCGCTTCCCGGCCTTGCGGATCGCCAAGGAGGCCTTGCGGGCCGGCGGCCAGGCTCCCGCGGCGATGAATGCGGCCAACGAGCGCGCCGTCGCCGCCTTCCTTGACCGCCGGATCGGGTTCCTCGACATCAGTTCCGTCGTCGCGGAGACGCTGGAACGGCTGGACGGCATGGATTTCGCAGCCGACAACAGCGACGCCCTGGAGTGCGCCAGAACGACCGACGCGGAAGCGCGGCGCATGGCGGACGACGTGGTGGGCGAGCTGGCCCGGACCTGAGGGAGTAGATCGGCGCGATGCAGGTCATCCAGAACATCGTGATGTACGTGCTGCCGTTCGTGCTCGTCCTGGGTGTCGTGGTGACGGTGCACGAGCTGGGCCACTTCCTGGCCGCCAAGTGGCTGGGCACCAAGATCGACCGCTTCTCCATCGGTTTCGGCCGGGCTCTGGCGAGCTGGCGTGACGGGCAGGGCGTGGAATGGCGCGTGGGCTGGCTGCCGCTCGGCGGCTATGTCCGCTTCGCCGGCGACGACAACGCCTCGTCCATCCCGGATGTGGACGACCTCGACCAGATGCGTCGTGACGTGGTGCGGCGCGAAGGCCAGGCGGCGCTGTCCCGCTACTTCCATTTTAAGCCGCTCTGGCAGCGCGCCATCATCGTGGCGGCGGGACCGCTCGCAAATTTCGCGCTCGCCGTCTTGATCTTCGCCGCTCTCCTGATGACGGTGGGCGAGCGGGTTGCCACCACACGGGTCGATCGCGTGGTGCCGGGCAGCGCGGCTGAGCAGGCTGGCTTCAAGCCGGGCGATGTCATCCTGAAGATGGACGGGCGCAAGGTCACCGAGTTCGAACAGGTGAGCAACCGCGTCGTGCTGAGTTCCGGGACGCCCATCGCGTTCCTCGTGCAGCGCGGCGGCGCAGAAGTGACGATCGTCGCGACTCCGCGTCGCGGCGTCGTGCAGGACGCCCTCGGAAAGTCGCATCGGCTTGGACAACTTGGTCTCTTCCACGAGACCAAGGCCGGCGAGGCGACCTATCGGCGCTACGGTCCAGTCGATGCGCTCATCGGCGGAGTCGAACGCGTCGGCTCCACGATCGAAACGACGGTGCGATACGTATCCCGGATGTTCCTGGGCCGAGAGTCCGCCGACCAACTGGCGGGGCCGCTTGGCATGGCCCAGATGTCGGGCGACCTGGCCTCGCACGCCGCCAAGGTCTCTCCCGACGCCGGCACGCTCGCGCTCAACGCCCTGCTGATAATGTTGCAGCTGATTGCGGCGATCTCGGTCGGCATCGGCTTCATGAACCTGCTGCCCGTGCCCGTTCTCGACGGGGGCCATCTGCTCTTCTACGCCTATGAAGCGGTGGCCCGCCGCCCTCTTGCCGCCAAGGTTCAAGCTGCAGGGTACAGGGTAGGCCTTGCGCTTGTCCTTGGTTTGATGTTGTTCGCGACCTGGAACGATTTGCAGCGCCTGCGTGTGTTCAATCTGTTCGGCGGCCTATTCTCCTAGGCCTCGGTCTCACAAAACGGCTGATTCGATGCTCAAGACCCGCGCCCGCGGCGCCGCGCTAGCCTCCGGCCTTGCCCTTCTTCTGGGCTCGACCGCTCTCGTCGCGCCGACGCTTGCCTATGCCCAGCAACAGAGCGGGGTGGTCCAGCGGATCCTCGTGCAAGGCAACGAGCGGATCGAGCAGGCGACCGTCGTCTCGTACCTTCCGGTCGGCGTCGGCGAGGAAGTGACGCCCGAGAAGATCGACCTGGCGCTGAAGGCGCTGTTCCGCACCGATCTCTTCGCCGACGTGAAGATCGACTACCAGAACGGCGATCTGATCATCACCGTCGTGGAGAACCCGATCATCAACCGGGTGATCTTCGAGGGGAACTCGGGGCTCAAGGAAGACAAGCTCCGCGACGAGGTCTCCATCCGGCCACGCGGCATCTTCACCCGCGCGAAGGTCCAGAGCGACGTCCAGCGTATCGTCGAGCTCTATCGCCGTTCCGGCCGCATCTCCGCGACGGTGACGCCGCAGATCATCGAGCTGCCGCAGAAGCGCGTGGACCTGATCTTCAAGATCGACGAGGGCCCGAAGAGCGGCATCCTCTCGGTCAATTTCCTAGGCAACAAGGCCTTCTCGGACAACGACCTGCGCGACGTCGTCGTGACCGAGGAGAGCCGCTGGTACAAGTTCTTCTCGAACAACGCGAACTACGATCCGGATCGCCTGGAGTACGACAAGGAGCAGCTGCGGAAGCACTACCGCAACCGCGGCTACTACGACTTCCGGGTGTCGTCGGCCGTCGCGGAGCTCGCGCCAGACAAGAACGGCTTCGTCGTGACGTACACCGTCGACGAGGGCCCGAAGTACGACTTCGGCAAGATCGAGGTGCAGACCGAGCTGCAGAAGCTCGACAAGAACGTCCTGGCGGCGCTGCTGCCGATCCGGGAAGGGCAGACTTACCAGGACGAGGCGATCGAACAGGCGACCGATGCGCTGACGTTCGCCGCCGGCGCGGCGGGCTTCGCCTTCGTGGACGTGCGTCCGAACTACACGCCCAACCGCGAGACGCGGAAGGTCGACGTGACCTTCCAGGTCCGCGAAGGGCCGCGGGTCTACGTCGACCGTATCGACATCGTCGGCAACACCCAGACCCTGGATTACGTGATCCGCCGCGAGATGAGCGTGGTGGAGGGCGACGCCTATAACCGCGCTCTCGTCGACCGCTCGCGCCGCCAGATCCGCGCCCTGGGCTTCTTCAAGGACGTCGAGATCACCGAGACGCCGGGTTCGGCTCCGGACCGCACGGCCCTGCAGGTGAAGGTCGAGGAGCAGCCCACGGGCGAGCTGTCGTTCAGCGCCGGCTATTCGTCGGTCGACCAGCTCGTGCTGGACCTCGGCATCACCCAGCGCAACTTCCGCGGCCGCGGGCAGGACGTCCGGGCCCGGGTGTCGGTCGGCTCGCTCCGTCAGCAGCTGGACTTCTCGTTCACCGAGCCGCGGTTCCTGGGACGTGATGTGGCGGCCGGTATCGACCTCTACGGCTACCGCTACGACCTCTCGGACTACTCGGCCTACAAGACGACGACCTATGGGACGACGCTGCGGGCCAACTTCCCGCTCAGCCTGAACGCCCGCGGTTCGCTGCGCTATTCGCTGCGCCAGGACGAGATCGAGATCGCCGACTTCTACTGCGATCCGGCCGCGCCGGTGCTGTCCCTGGCCCTTTGCGGCCAGCGCGGCTCCAACATCACCTCGCTGGTCGGCTACGGCGTCCGGTTCGACCGCCGGAACGACTACCTGAACCCGACGCGCGGCTTCTACGTCGACTTTGTGCAGGACTTCGCGGGCCTGGGCGGCGACGTGAACTACGTGCGCACCGAGGCCGAGGGCGGCTGGTACCACGGCTTCTCGAAGGACTTCATCCTCAGCCTGACCGGCTCGGCCGGCTATGTCGAAGGGTGGGGCGGCGACGCCGTCCGGATCAACGACCGCTTCTACAAGGGCGGCAATACGTTCCGGGGCTTCGAGACGGCCGGCATCGGTCCGCGCGACCTGTCCTTCACCCGGGCCGATGCCCTGGGCGGCAAGGCCTACGCCATCGGCACCGTCGAGCTGACCGTGCCGACGTTCCTGCCCGAGCAGTACGGCATCAAGGCGGCGCTGTTCTCGGACGTCGGTACGCTGGGCCTCCTCGACAAGGAGGACAAGCAGTGTCCGCCGCCCGGTTCGGCCACGTGCCCGCTCGGCGCGCGCGACCCGAGCATCCAGGACGACTTGTCGCTGCGCGCTTCGGCCGGCTTGAGCGTCTTCTGGCGTTCGCCCATGGGTCCCATCAGGTTCGACTTCAGCCGCGTTTTGGCCAAAGAGAACTACGACAAGACCGAGACCTTCCGGTTCTCCACCTCAACCAGGTTCTAGGAAACTCATGAACTTCAAGACCTTCGCTGCGGCTGGCTGCGCCGCGACCGCGATCCTGGCGATCGCGGGTCAGGCCAGCGCCCAGACCCCGCCGGTGGCCCAGACCAATGCTCCGCCGCCGGTCACCCACGGCGCGGCCATCCCCGGCGTCTGCATCATGTCGATCCCTGGCGCGATCGCCGGGTCGACGGTCGGCAAGTACGTCGACACCCGGATGCAGCAGATCATCCAGCAGGTGAACGGCGAGCTGAACGGCGAGCGCACCGCGATCGAGAACGAGAACAAGACGCTTCAGACGCAGGCGGCCACGCTGGACCGCACGACCGCCGAACAGCGCGGCGCGGCCCTGCAGGTCCGCGTCAACGCGCTGCAGCGCAAGGCGCAGCAGCGCGAGCGCGAGGTGCAGGCCACCGAGCAGAAGGCCGTCGGCCGCGTGGGCCAGGAGATGGAGCCGCTGATCCGCCAAGTCTATCAGCAGCGCCAATGCTCGGTCCTGCTGAACCGTGACGCCATCGTGCTGGGCAACCCCGCCATGGACATCACGCCGGCCGTCGTGACCGCGCTGAACGCCAAGATCACGCAGTTCACGTTCGACCGCGAGCGCCTCGACCAGCAGCAGCCGGCCGCCGCCGCGCCGGCGCAGACGACGACGCCGCAGCGCCGCTAGCCGCTTCGCGCGGATCGGATTGACTGGCATAGGGGCCGCGATGCCCGATCCGCGCTTCTTCGAGGACCTGGGACCTGTTCCCCTCGCCGAGCTGGCAAAGCTCGGCGGGGCGGAGCTGTCCGACACGATCGCCGCCGAGCGGCTGGTCCGCGCCGTCTCCATCCTGGCCCACGCCGGTCCCGACACCGTCACCTTCCTGGCCGACCGCAGGCATCTTGCAGGGCCCGTCGGCGCCCCTGGCGCATGCTTCGTCCAGGCCCGCGACGCGGGCGTGCTTCCTGAAGGCTGCGTTGCGCTGGTCACGGCCAGCCCGCAGGGCGCCTACGCCATGGCGGCGCAGCGCCTGCACCGTCCCCGCGCCGGCGGGTCTGAGGCGCGGGCGACTGATGTGGAGGTGGAGGAGGGCGCTGTTCTGGCGGCCGGGGTGGTCCTGGGCGCGGGCGTGAAGGTGGGCCGCGGCACACGGATCGGCGCCAACACCGTCATCGGGCCTGGCGTCGCCATCGGCCGGGACTGTGAGATCGCCGCGAACGTCACCATCGGCTTCAGCCTCATCGGCGACCGCGTCCGCATCCTTGCGGGCGCACGGATCGGCGAGCCTGGATTTGGGGCCACCGCGGGGCCGAAAGGGCTGATCGATGTGCCGCAACTAGGTCGGGTCATCATCCAGGACGGCGTGACCATCGGCGCCAACACCACCATCGACCGCGGGGCGTTCGACGACACCGTGATCGGCGAGAACACCAAGATCGACAACCTGGTGCAGATCGCACACAACGTCCGCGTGGGGCGGAACTGCGTGATGGCGGCCCATACCGGCATCTCCGGCAGCGTCGTGATCGGCGAGGGCGCTCAGTTCGGCGGGCGCGCGGGCGTGGCCGACCACGTGACGATCGGCCCTGGCGCCCGGGTCGGCGCGGCGGCAGGCGTGATGAAGGACATTCCAGCCGGCGAGACCTGGGGCGGCATGCCGGCCCGTCCGATCCGGCACTGGCTGAAGGAAACGGCGTGGCTTGCGCGGATGGCGAGCCGCAAGGGGGCCGAAGGTAAGGGGACGGGCGAATGACGCGGAAGGCGCCGGCGGGGCAGGACCCCACGCAGATCGACATCACCGAGATCCTGGAGCGGATTCCGCACCGGTACCCGTTCCTGCTGGTCGACCGCTGCGAGGAGTACAAGCCGAACGAGTCCATCGTCGGCATCAAGTGCGTGACGGTGAACGAGCCGTTCTTCCAGGGCCACTTCCCGGACTATCCGGTGATGCCCGGCGTCCTCCTGATCGAGGCCATGGCCCAGACGGGCGCGGTGCTGATGTCGAAGTCGCTCGAGGTCGACACCACGGGCAAGGCGATCTTCTTCATGTCGGCCGACAACTGCCGCTTCCGCTCGCCGGTTCGGCCTGGCGACGTCGTGCGGATGGCCGTGCGCGTCGTCAAGCACCGCGGCGACATCTTCAAGTTCGCGGGCGAGGCGCTGGTGAACGGGAAGGTCGCCGCCGAGGCCGAGTTCGCCGCGATGGTCGTGGAGACCTGAAGCCGTGGCGCCGCAGGTCCACCCCACCGCGATCGTCGCGGACACCGCCGAACTCGCCGACGGCGTCGCCGTCGGTCCCTTCTGCATCGTCGGCGAGGCGGTGAAGATCGGGCGGGGCACGAAGCTGCATGCCCACGTCGTCGTCGAGGGGCGCACGACGCTCGGCGCGAACAATCAGGTGCATCCGTTCGCCGTCCTGGGCGGGCCGCCGCAGCACACCGCCTACAAGGGCGAGGACACCGAGCTCGTCATCGGCGACAACAACGTCATTCGTGAACACGCGACGATGAACATCGGGACGCCGCACGGCGGCGGCGTCACGCGCGTGGGTTCGAACGGCCTCTACATGATCGAGAGCCACGTCGGGCACGACTGCGTCGTCGGCGACAACGTGATCCTGACCAAGCAGGCGACGCTTGGCGGGCACTGCCACCTGGGCGATTTCGTCATCGTGGGCGGCCTAGCCGCCGTGCACCAGTTCACCCGGGTGGGCCGCCACGCCATGATCGGCGGCCTGGCCGCCGTGGTGAAGGATGTCATCCCGTACGGTTCGGTGTGGGGCAACCACGCCCACCTCGAAGGCCTGAACCTGGTCGGCCTGAAGCGGCGGGGCTTCGACCGCGAGACGATCAACACGTTGCGGGCCGCGTACCGCCTGCTGTTCGCGGACGAGGGCACGTTCCAGGAGCGCCTGGAGGACACGGCGGAGACCTATGCCGACAGTCCGCAGGTGATGGAGATCATCGACTTCATCCGCGCCGACGCCAGCCGGCCCCTCTGCCTGCCCGAACGCGAGGTCTGATGAGGAAGCTGGGGCTGATCGCCGGCGGCGGGGGCCTGCCGGTGGAGATCGCCGAGCACTGCGAACGCTCGGGCCGGCCGCTCTTCGTCATCCGCCTGAAGGGCTTCGCCGGGACCGCGCTCGAGCCCTACGCCGGCGCCGAGGTGGGGATCGCCGAGGTCGGCAAGTGCATCAAGGCGCTGAAGCGCGCCGGCTGTGAGGCCGTGTGCCTGGCCGGCATCGTGGCGCGCCCGGATTTCAGCAGCCTCGCGCCGGACCTTCGCGGATTGAAGTTGCTGCCGAAGGCCATCGCCGCCGCGCGCAAGGGCGACGACGCCTTGCTGCGCCTGCTCGTCGACGAGTTCGAGGCGGAGGGGTTCGCGGTCGAAGGCGCGCACGAGGTGATGGACGATCTCTCGCTGCCGCTCGGCTACCTGGGACGCCTGCAAGCCCGCGACGAGGACCTGCACGACGCGCAGCGGGCGCTGGAGGTGGCTCGCGCCGTGGGCCGCCTGGATGTCGGGCAGGCGGCCGTGGTCGCCAGCGGTCTCGTGCTTGCCGTGGAGGCCCAGGAAGGCACCGACGCCATGCTTTCGCGGGTCGCGGGATTGCCGGGGCACCTGAAGGGCATGGCGGGCGCCGGTCGCGGCGTCCTCGCCAAGGCGCCGAAGCCGATCCAGGAGACGCGCGTGGACCTGCCCACCATCGGACCGGCCACGGTCGAAGGCGTCGCGCGCGCGGGTCTGGCGGGCATCGTCGGCGAGGCCGGCCGCCTGCTGGTGCTCGACCGCGACGCGGTCATGGCCAGGGCCGACGAACTCGGCGTCTTCATCCTGGGCGTGGAGGCTTGAGGGCCATGACCGGCGGCGTCACGGTCATGCTCGTCGCGGCCGAGGCGTCGGGCGACGATCGGGGCGCCGGCCTGATGCGCGCGCTGAAGCGACGCCTCGGCGGCGACGTGCGGTTCGTGGGCGTGGGCGGCGAGCGGATGCGGGCGGAAGGCCTCGACAGTCCCTTCGATATCGCGGAGCTGTCGGTCCTGGGTCTGGTCGAGGGCCTGAAGGCCTATCCGAAGGTCCTGCGCCGGGTGCGCGAGACCGCGGCGCTCGCCGCGCGGGAACGGCCGGACATCGCCATCCTGATCGATTCCTGGGGTTTCACCCTGCGGGTCGCCAAGGCGCTACGGAAGCTCGACGGCGGCCTGCCGCTCGTGAAGTACGTCGGACCTCAGGTCTGGGCCTCGCGACCGGGGCGCGCGAAGACCACGGCCCAGACCTTCGATCACCTGCTGTCGATCCACGCCTTCGACGCGCCGTACTTCGAGGGCGAGGGCCTGCCGGTCACCTTCGTGGGCAACTCCGCCTTGGCGGTCGACTTCTCTAGGGCCGATCCGGAGCGCCTGCGTCGGCGGATCGGCGCGGCGGACGACTATCCGATCCTTCTGGTGCTGCCGGGCAGCCGTCCGGGCGAGATCGAGCGCGTGCTGCCGGCGTTCGCAGACGCGGTCGCTCGCCTGAAGGCGGAGCGGCCGGAGTTGCGTGTCGTCGTCCCGGCCGCGGAGACGGTGGCCGAACTCGTGAAGGCCAAGGTGGCGGCCTGGACGCATCCGGCCGATGTGCTGGAGGGCGAGGGACCCAAACGCGACGCGATGAAGGCCGCCACAGTGGCGCTCGCCTGTTCGGGCACCGTTACGACCGAACTCGCGCTTGCCGGCTGTCCCATGGTGATCGGCTACCGCCTGGCGCCGCTGACCTACGCCATCCTCAAACGACTGATCCGCACGAAATATGTGACGCTGTTCAACATCGCGGCGCAGGATTTCGTCGCGCCGGAGCTGATCCAGGACGACTGCAACGGCGAGTCGCTGGCCAGGGAGGTCGCGCTGCGGCTGGACGATCCGACGTTAAGGACCCAGCAGGCGGCCCGGCAGTTCGAGGCGCTCGGCAAAATGGGACGCGGCGGCCCCGATCCGAACGAGGCCGCCGCGCTGGCAGTTCTGAAAATCCTGGAAGGTCGGGCGCGCTAGCGCTTTTCGACCGCCACGTAGTCCCGCTGCGGGGCGCCCGTGTAGAGCTGACGCGGACGACCGATCTTCTGCGACGGGTCCTCGATCATCTCCTTCCACTGGGCGATCCAGCCCACGGTGCGGGCCAGCGCGAACAGCACCGTGAACATCTCGGGCGGGAAGCCCAGGGCGCGCAGGGTGATGCCCGAGTAGAAGTCGACGTTCGGGTAGAGCTTGCGCTCGATGAAGAACTCGTCGTTCAGCGCGATCTTCTCGAGCTCCATCGCGACCTTCAGCAGCGGGTCGTTCTGGTGACCGACCGCGGCGAGCACTTCGTGGCAGGTCTGCTGCATGACCTTCGCCCGGGGATCGTAGTTCTTGTAGACCCGGTGACCGAAGCCCATCAGCAGGCGCTCGCGGTTCTTCACGCCCTTCACGAAGTCCGGGATGTTCTCGACCGTCCCGATCTCCTTCAGCATGTTGAGCGCCTCTTCGTTCGCGCCGCCGTGCTTGGGACCCCACAGCGAGGCGATGCCCGCCGCGATGCAGGCGAACGGGTTGGCGCCCGACGAGCCGGCCAGGCGCACGGTCGAGGTCGACGCGTTCTGCTCGTGGTCGGCGTGCAGGATGAAGATGCGGTCCATGGCGCGGGTGAGGACCGGATTCGGCTTCCAGTCCTCGGCCGGGACCGAGAAGCACATGCGCAGGAAGTTCTCGGCGTACGAGCAGTCGTTGCGGGGGTACACGAAGGGCTGGCCCAGCGAGTACTTGAACGCGCGCGCCGCGATGGTCGGGATCTTGGCGATCATCCGGTGGGCGGAGATCATCCGCTGTTCCGGATCATCGATGTTGGTGCTGTCGTGATAGAAGGCCGACAGGGCGCCGACCGCGCCGACCATGATCGCCATCGGGTGAGCGTCCCGGCGGAAGCCCTGGAAGAACCGGTCGAACTGCTCGTGCACCATCGTGTGGTACGTGATGTTGTGCTCGAACTCGGCGTATTCGGACGCCGTCGGCAACTCGCCGTGCAGCAGCAGGTAGCAGACCTCGAGGAAGCTCGACTTCTCGGCCAGCTGGTCGATCGGGTACCCGCGATGCAGCAGGATGCCCTTATCGCCGTCGATGAACGTGATCTTGCTTTCGCAAGAGGCCGTCGAGGTGAAGCCCGGATCGTAGGTGAAGACGTCGGATTCCGCGTAGAGCTTTCGGATGTCGACCACGTCCGGGCCGGCCGTTCCCTTTAGGACAGGAAGCTCAACGGTGTTGCCGCCGATGCCGATCTTCGCCGTGTCGCCCATGCGGACCCCTTTCGCGGATGCGAGATGAAACGCTCGTTCGAGCGGCCTTATAGCGCTTTACGCGGGGCGCGAAAGCGCATCGTCAAGGCGCCCCAGACTTTCCTCTCGGGTTAGCGCCACCATGGCTCCGGCCAGATCGGGCGCCGGTGCGCCGCCCGAGAGCACCGCACGCAGTTGGGGGCCGAACTTGCCGATGCCCACGCCCTCCCGTTCGGCGAACGCGCGGATCGCCGCCTCCAGGTCGCGGACGTCCCAATGGGGCAGGGCGCCCAGCGCCTCCCGCAGGCGCGAAAGACGGGCCAGCATCTCCTCGGTCATCGCCGCCTGCGCCTTTTCGGGCAGCTCCAGAGGGCGACGCTTCAGCGCGAAGACCACGGCGTCGGCCAACTCGGGGATCGTCTTGGCGCCGTCGCGCACGAAGGGAATCGTCCGCTCGATGACCGCAATGTCGCCGGCCTCCAGCGGCCAGTCGCGGCTCGCCAGGACCTTTTCGACCAGGCCGGCCAGCCGGACAGGCTCGGCCTGACGAATGTAGTGGTTGTTGAGGTGGTTGAGCTTGGCCCAGTCCAGGCGCGCCGGCGCGCTGACCACGTCCACGATGTCGAACCAGGCGATGGCCTGCTCGTCCGAGAAGATCTCGTCGTCGCCGTGACCCCAGCCCAACTTGGCGAGGTAGTTGCGCATGGTCTCGGGCAGGTAGCCCATGGCCTCGAAGTCGGTGACCGACTGGGCGCCGTGGCGCTTCGAAAGCTTGGCCCCGTCCGGACCGTGGATCAACGGCAGGTGCGCCCACACCGGAACGTCCCACCCGAGGCCCTGATAGATCAGTGTCTGGCGGGCTGCGTTGTTCAGGTGGTCGTCGCCGCGGATGACGTGGGTGATGCCCATGTCGTGGTCGTCCACGACGACGGCAAGGTTGTAGGTCGGCGTGCCGTCGGTGCGCAGCAGGATCAGGTCATCGAGGTGGCTGTTCTGGAACCGGACCTCGCCCTTCACGGCGTCCTGGACCAGCGTCTCGCCGTCCTGCGGCGCTTTCAGGCGCACCACGAAAGGACGATCAGGCGCGTCGTTCGGCGAGGCGTCGCGCCACGGCGACCGGACGACTCGGCCTTCAGCACGGGCCAGTTCGCGCTCGGCCTCCAGCTCCTCGGGCGTCATGTAGTCTCGATAGGCCGCGCCGCGGGCGAGGAGGTCATCGACGGCTTCCCGGTGTCGGTCCGCCCGGACGAACTGAAAGACGGGCTCTTCGTCGGCCTCCAGGCCAAGCCACTTCAGGCCGTCGAAGATGACCTGCACGGCCTCTTCGGTTGAGCGCTCGCGATCGGTGTCCTCGATGCGCATCAGGAACTTGCCGCCGGTGTGGCGGGCATAAAGCCAGTTGAAAAGCGCGGTCCTCGCCGTGCCAATGTGCATCATGCCGGTGGGCGAGGGGGCGATCCGGGTGCGGACGGGACGGTCGGGCATCGAGCTCGAGGGGGCTGGGGAAGCGGGCGCAGAGGCCGCGGCGGCGCCTCTTAGCACGCCGATTCCACGCGCCGCCAGCCTGGGGGCGGTGTTGGCGTGGCTGCGGGATCAGGCCGAGGCGCAGGCGGATCGCTGGACGCTGTGGACGCCGGTCGCCTTCGGGAGCGGCTGCGCTATCTACTTCGGGCTCCTGCGCGAGCCGCAGGCCTGGGTCGCGTGGCTCGTGCTCGTCCTGGGCGTCGGCCTGGTGGCCGCCTCGGGGCGATGGACCGGCCGACGCGCCGCGGTCGTGGCCATGGCGCTCGCCGGCTTTGCGCTCGCAGGCTTCGGAATCGCCAAGCTCCGCACCGAGAGCGTCGCGGCGCCCGTGGCCATGCCAGGTGGGCGGCCGCAGATGGTGGAGGGCTGGGTGCTCGACGTGGCGCCGCCGGGCGAGGGCGGGCAGCGCCTGCTGATCGCTCCCGTGCGCGTCGGCGCGTGGAGCCCTGAGGCGACGCCGATCCGCCTACGCGTGACTCTGCGGCCCGATACGCCGTTGCCGCCGCCGGGGGAGCCGGTCCGGGTCTTCGCCATTCTCAACCCGCCGCCACCGCCGGCCGCGCCGGGATCCTACGATTTCGCACGGGACGCCTTTTTCGAAAGCGTGGGCGCCGTCGGCCTTGCGCTTCGGCCGCCCGAGTCCTTGACGCCAGATCGGCCAGCGCCCTGGCGGCTGCGACTCACCATGCGCATCAACGGTCTGCGGTGGGCGCTCACCCATCGGATCGTTCAGACCCTCGGGCCTGAGAGCGGCGGTCTGGCGGCAGCCATGACGACGGGCCACGAGGCCTATATCCCGGCCGAGCAGGTGGAGAACCTGCGCGCCGCCGGCCTTGCCCACATCATCTCGATCAGCGGCCTGCACATGGCCATCGTCGGCGGCTTCGCCTTCGCGGCGGCGCGGCTGGGCGTCGCCGCCTGGCCATGGCTGGCCCTGCGCGTCTCCGGCAAGAAGCTGGCCGCGCTCGTCGGGCTGGGCGCCGTGGGCGGATACCTCGTGCTGTCAGGTGCGCCGCCGCCAGCCGAACGCGCGGCCATCACGGCGGCTGTCGCGTTCGCCGCCATCCTCGTGGACCGGCAGGCGATCAGTCTGCATGCCCTGGCGCTCGCGGCCATGGGCGTGCTGCTGCTGCAGCCGGAGGCGGTGACGGAACCGGGCTTCCAGATGTCGTTTGCGGCGACGGCGGCTCTCGTCGCCCTGGCGGAAGCGTGGCCGCAGCCGGTGACGGAGATCTCCACGCCCTGGTGGATTCGCTGGCCCCAGGCCGCGGCGACCTGGATCGCCGCCAGTATCGCGGTGAGCTTCGTGGCGGGGCTGGCGACCGGGCCGTTCGCCATCCAGCATTTCAACCGTGTCTCGACCTGGGGGCTGCTGGCGAACCTGGCTGTGGCGCCGATTTCGTCCTTCCTGCTGATGCCGGCGCTGGCCATCGGCGCGGCGTTGGCGCCGCTGGGCCTTGGCCAGGCGCCGCTGGAAGTGGCTGGCTTCGCGATCGCTTTGATGAACCATGTGGCCGCCTGGGCCGCTTCCGCCCCCATGGCCCAGGCGCTGGTCCCCAGCGCGCCGACGTGGACGCTGCCGGCCGCGTTCCTGGGCTTGCTCCTTGCCTGCCTTTGGCGGGGCCCGCTGCGCTGGATCGGCGTGCCGCTCGCGCTCTCCGTGCTGTGGGTTCCCAGGCCGCCCGCCCCGGATGTCTGGATCAGCGCCGACGGCGCCGCGGTGGCGGTCCGCGAGCGTAAGGCGGCCATCCTGCTAAGGCCGGACGTGAAACTGTTCGGAGCCGAGCTGTGGTCCAGGCGCCGGGGACTGGAGCCGCTTGCCAGCGAAGCCGAGCGGGATAGGCGCTTCGCGTGCGACCGATGGAGCTGCGCGCCTGGGCCCGCGGCTCCCGTGCGCGTCGCCGCCGCCTGGAACCTGAAACGTCCGCTCAAGGAGGGGCGTCTGGAGCAGCTCTGCGCCTCGGCCGACATCGTGGTCCTGCGCAACGATTTCCGGCCGGAGCGCTGTCCCGCGCCTTTGGTCCTGACTGGCGCGGACTTCAGGGCCGGCGGCTCGGCCGAGCTCTTTCGCCAGAGGGGCGGCTGGCGGATCGTCTGGGCCCAAACCCTCCGAGGGCGTCGCCCGTGGACCTGGGGTCACGACCCGCGATGATGTTCGCCAAGCCCCTGCGCCCACGCGTCCGCTCGGGCGAGATCAACCGCAGCGTCCGCATCTGGCTGACGCCCAGGGTGCGCGTCGGGGGGCGTTATCCGCTGCTGGACGGCTTCATCGAGGTCACGCGTCTGCAGGAGATCGACCTCGCAGACGTGACCGATGCCCTGGCGCAGGAGACGAGCTTCGCGAGCCGCGAGGCCCTCATGGAAACCGCCCGCCACGGGCGTGGCGAGCGGGTGTTCCTGGTCGACTTCGTGTTCGTGCCCGGAGGCTAGTGGTAGCGGCGGATCAGGCCCACGAGGCGGCCCTGGACCGACACCTGGTCGGGCCCGAAGATACGCGTTTCATAGGCCGGGTTGGCGGCCTCCAGGGCGATGGACGCGCCCTTCTTGCGCAGACGCTTGAGCGTGGCTTCCTCTCCGTTCACCAGCGCCACGACGATGTCGCCCGAATTGGCGCTGTCGGTCCGGCGGATGACGACGAAGTCGCCGTCCAGGATGCCCGCGTTGATCATCGAGTCGCCCTGGATCTCGAGGACGAAGTGCTCGCCCGCGCCCAGCATGGCTTCCGGCACAGGCAGCCGGTCGCGCTCCTGCTGGATGGCCTCGATCGGCGTGCCCGCCGCGATCTTGCCGAGGATCGGCAGCTCACGGGTGTCGTTGGCCGCGACGGGCATCTCCTTTCCCGCGTCGACCAACTGTGGCTTGAAGGGCGCGCGACCCTTCGGCGGGGCTGCGGCGGTGGCCTGTTGCGGCAGGCGGACGACTTCCAGGGCCCGCGCCCGGTGGGGCAGGCGGCGCAGGAACCCGCGCTCCTCAAGCGCCGTAATCAGCCGGTGGATGCCCGACTTCGAGGCCAGATCCAGCGCCTCCTTCATCTCGTCGAACGAGGGCGAGACGCCGGTTTCCTTGATGCGCTCATGGATGAACATGAGCAGCTCATGCTGCTTGCGGGTGAGCATTGGGCGACCTCTGGAACAAAGCGCAAACGTTGTCTGATGTTCTGTAGATGTTCCAGATTAATGTCAAGTTACCAAGAGACCGCTTGAAAAATCAGAGGAAAATCTTGGTGGGGAGACGCGGCGAGTGCGACTCAGCCCAGCAAGTCGCGCGTGGCGGCGGTCACGTCGTCCTGGCGCATGAGGCTTTCGCCCACCAGCATCGCCTTCGCCCCAGCTCGTTCCAGGCGAGCAGCGTCGGCCGGCGTGAAGATGCCGCTCTCGGTAACCAGCAAGGCGTCGGACGGCGCGAGCGCGGCAAGGCGCTCGGTATTGGCGAGGTCCACCGTGAAGCTGCGGAGGTCGCGGTTGTTCACGCCGACCAGATCCGCGCCCAGCGCGCCGGCGCGCTTCATTTCCGTCTCGTCGTGCACCTCGACCAGCGCGTCCATCCCGAACCGGCGCGCCTCGGCCATCAGCTCGGCGGCGAGGCCGTCGTCGATCATGGCCAGGATCACCAGGACGGCGTCGGCGCCGAGGTCGCGGGACTCCGCCACCTGCCAGGGATCGACCAGGAAGTCCTTGCGGATGCAGGGCAAGGCCACGGCGTCGCGGGCGGCGATCAGGTATTCATCGCGGCCCTGGAAGCTGGGCTCGTCGGTCAGCACCGAGAGGCACGCCGCGCCGCCGGCCTCGTAGGCGCGGGCGAGGACCGGTGGATCGAAGTCGGCGCGGATCAGACCCTTGGACGGCGAGGCCTTCTTGATTTCGGCGATCAACGCCAGTCGGCCCGGAGCGTGCGCACGCTCCAGGGCGGCGCGGAACCCGCGGGAGGGCGAGCCGGCGGGCGTGATCGTCGGACGCTGCGCCTTACGCGCGGCGACCTCCTCGCGCTTGTAGGCGGCGATCTTCTGCAGAATGTCGCTCATGCGGCGGTCACCTCGATGAGCTTGTCCAGCGCGGCATGGGCACGGCCGTCATCGAGGACGGCATAGGCCAGTTCGACGCCCTGGCGCAGGGTTTCGACCTTCTCGCCAACCAGGAAGGCGGCCGCGGCGTTCAGGGCCACGATATCGCGGTAGGCGCCGGGCTCGCCCGCCAGCAGACGGCGCAGCGCGTCCGCATTCTCGCCCGGCGTGCCGCCGGTGAGGTCAGCCAGGGCGGCGCGCCGCAGGCCCACCGCCTCGGGCGTGACGGTGAAGAGCCGCACCTTGCCGTCGCGCAGCTCGGCGACGGCGGTCTCGCCCGTGGTCGTCATCTCGTCCAGTCCGGAGCCATGCACGACCCATGCGCGCTCCGAGCCCAGCATGCCCAGGGCCTCCGCCAGGGGCTTCACCCAGCGCTCGGCGTAGACGCCCACCACCTGGCGTTCCGCGCCAGCGGGGTTGGTCAGGGGGCCGAGCAGGTTGAAGATGGTCCTGAAGCCCAGTTCCGCGCGGATCGGCGAGACGTGGCGCATTGCGCTGTGGTGCGCCGGAGCGAAGAGGAAGCAGATGCCGGCCGTCTCGAGCGCCTTGAGCTGCGCTTCGGGCGGAGCGGAGATGTTGACGCCCAGCTCCGTCAGCACGTCCGCCGTGCCGGACTTGGACGACATGGCCCGGTTGCCGTGCTTCGCCACCTTCAGTCCGCCCCCGGCGACCACGAAGCCCACCGCCGTCGAGATGTTCAGCGTGTGCAGGCCATCGCCGCCGGTGCCGCAGACGTCGAGGGTCGGGAAGCCCGGCTCCAGACGCACGGCGGCTCGGCGCATGGCGCGAGCACAGGCGGCGATCTCGCCCAAGGTCTCGCCGCGCATCCGCATGGCCGTCAGCGCCGCGCCGACCTGCGACGGCGTGGGCTCGCCCCGAAGGCAGGCGGAGAAGAACGCATCTGCGTCGTCATCCGACAGCGTCGCGCCGTCGGCAAGGCGCGAAAGGAGCGGCTTGAAGGAGTCGGACATGGCGGGCGGCGTCAGGCCTCGGCCAGCCGCTTCACACCGGCGATGTCGAGGAAGTTGCCGAGGAGCTCGTGGCCACACTCGGTTGCGATGGACTCGGGGTGGAATTGCACCCCGAAGATCGGACGCGACTTGTGCTGCACGCCCATGATCTCGCCGTCGTCGGTCCAGGCGGTGACCTCGAGGTCCGCGGGCAGGGCCGACTTCTCGACCGACAGGCTATGGTAGCGCGTGGCTGTGAAGGGGTTCTTCAGCCCGGCGAACACGCCCTTGCCGTTGTGGTGGATCAGGCTCGTCTTGCCGTGCATCAGAGCCTTGGCGCGGACGACTTCGCCGCCAAAGGCCTGGCCGATCGACTGATGTCCGAGACAGACGCCGAAGATCGGCAGGTCAGCCGGCGCTCCGGCCAGCAGAGACAGGCAGATGCCGGCCTCGTTGGGCGTGCAGGGCCCCGGCGACAGGAGCACCGCGTCCGGCTTCAGCCCGAGAGCCTCCTCGACGCTCACCGCGTCATTGCGAACGACGTGCGTCTCCGCCCCCAGCTCGTTCAGGTAGTGGACGAGGTTGTAGGTGAAGCTGTCGTAGTTATCGACGACGAGGATCATCGGCTTCCATTAGGCTTTGCGGGCGCTCGCGCCAAGCGGGATGCTCGCGGGATGACGGCTCACGATTCGCTGCTGGATGCCGAGGCCCTCGCTCGCGTGCGCCGGCTGCTCGCTCGACCGGCGCGCCACGAACGGATGTGGCCGGTGCTGGCGGCGGCGGCGGCGCTGGCGGTATCGGCCCTGGCGTTCGCGACCGCCATGATCCTCGCGCCGCCCCTCGTCACACACTCGGTGGCGCAGAGCGCGCCGCGCTGACGGCCTCGTCGCGCGCGGTGGGCGTGAGCCGCGCCCAGGCCTCGATCACGCCGCGCTCCGCGAGCCCGGAGAAGAGGCGCTGAACGTTGATCGCGTTCTCGCGGAGGAACGCCTGCCAGACCGGCCGCTCCATGACTTCGTAGGGCACGACCAGGCCGCTGCTGATGCGCAGCACCAGGCCTTCGTCGATCAGGCTCTTCACGTGCCGGCGCACGGTTTCTTCGGCCATGCCGAGGCGGTGGGCGACGCCGGAGACGCTGGTGCGGCCAGCCTCGGCGCTGATCACCGCGAGCAGCACCACCACTGAAGCCAGGTCACCGACTGCGGCGAGGAGCGCGTCCGTCGTGCGCAGCATGTAGTCGGCCAGGAGCCGCGCCGCGGCCCGGACCGGAATCGAGGGTTCCGGCGGATAGGTGGAGCGCGGCAGGGGCTCGATCAGGCCCGCGGCGTTCGCCTGATGGAAAAAGAGGATCAGGCGGCGATGGCTTTGCATCACGCCCTCCACGTACTCAGGCGAGGCGAGATAGGATTCCGGCACGATCACGCCACCGTCGACGGAAGCGCAGGCGCCCAAGCCCTCCAGCCGACGAACGTGCCGACGTACGGTCTCGAACGGCATCCGCAGCGAGTTGGCGATCGCGTTGATGCTGACCGGCCGCCGGCGTGCGTCGGGCGCGGGGGTTTCCAGCCTGCCGTGCCGGATACGTGTCAGCGGCTCATGGGTGAGCGGGGCGATGTTGGCCTGGTTGATAGCCATGACGAGGATGGCGTCGAGGCTGGAGAGACCGCCGAGGCCGAGGGCTGCCTGGTCCAACATGAACGCCAAGGCCAGCCGGCCGAGCTCCTGCTCCCGACGCGATGGCGTCGCAGGCGCTTCATCTTGTTGTGTGACCTCGTCCACCTGGCCGTCGTCCACCCGTAGCGCGCGATCCCCGACGGCGCGCCGACACCGCTAAGTTGGTGCGCTTCCAGCAATAGGCAAGGTAGGGATTACCCGTAGTGGGCGACCCCGCCGCCGTCACACGAAACGCCAGCTCTCCTCGGCCGCCCGGCGCAGGGCCCGAGCCTTGTGCAGCGTCTCGTCGTATTCCGCGTCCGGATCGCTGTCGGCCACCACGCCGCCGCCCGCCTGGACGTACATCGTCCCGTCCTTGAAGAGCGCGGTGCGCAGCACGATGCAGGTGTCGACCGAGCCGTCGCAACCGAAGTAGCCGACGCCGCCGGCGTACCCCAGGCCGCGCTTCTCGATTTCCAGCTCGTCGATGATCTCCATCGCCCGGACCTTCGGCGCCCCCGACAGCGTTCCGGCGGGCAGGGCGGCCAGCACGACATCGACGGGGTCCAGGCCCTCGGGCGCATCGCCTTCCACGTTCGACACAAGGTGCATCACGTGGCTGTAGCGTTCGACGAAGAAGCTGTCCGTGACGCGCACCCGCGGCGCGTGTGAGGGCGCCTGGGGCTCGTTCGCGCCCGGAGCCTTCAGCATCGCCACCCGCCCCACGTCGTTGCGGCCGAGATCCAGCAACATGAGGTGCTCAGCCCGTTCCTTGGGGTCCGCGCGAAGCTCGGCTTCCAGAGCCTGGTCCTCCTCGGGCGTCGCGCCGCGGGGGCGGGTGCCGGCGATCGGGCGGATGGTGATCTTGCCGTCGCGCAACCGGACCAGGATCTCGGGGCTGGAACCGGCGAGGTGGAAATCGCCGAAGTCGAGGAAGAACAGGAACGGCGAGGGGTTCGTGCGGCGCAGAGACCGGTAGAGCGCGAACGGGTCGCGCTTGAACGGCGCGCGGAAGCGGTGGCTGGGCACCACCTGGAAGATGTCGCCGGCGCGGATGTACTCCTTCGCCTTCTCGACGATGCCCCTGTAGGTCTCGCGATCGACCGGGGTGGTGAACTGGTCGGGCTCGGGCACGCCGTCCCCGGCGAGCGGCGGGGCGGGCTTGCGCAGATCGTCGACGACCGCCTGCAGCCGGGCTCGCGCCGCGCCGTAGGCTTCGGCCGCGGAGGCGCGGCCGGGCCTGACCGGCGTCACCAGGATGATCTCCTGGGCGATGGCGTCGAAGATGGCCACGATCGAGGGGCGGGCCAGCACAGAATCCGGCAGGCCCAGCGGATCGGGATTGACGTGCGGCAGGCGCTCGACCAGCCGGATCATGTCGTAGCCGACGGCGCCGAACACGCCGGCCGCCATTGGCGGCAGGCCAGGCGGCAGTTCGATGCGAGAGGCGGCGATCAGGTCGCGCAGCGAGTCCAGCGCTCCGCCGGGCTGGCGCGTGAAGCGGCCGGCGGCGATGTCCTCGCCCTCCGCGGCCTCGGCCTGGTCGCCGCGGCAGCGCCAGACGAGGTCGGGGGCCAGGGTGATGATCGAATACCGGCCGCGCCAGGCGCCGCCCTCGACGGACTCGAACAGGAAGGCGTAAGGGCGGCCATGACCGATCTTGAGGAACGCCGAGACCGGTGTCTCCAGATCGTCGATCAGGCGCGTCCAGACGACCTGGGGCGCGCCGCCATCGTAGGTGGATTTGAACGCCTCGAACGAAGGCTCGGGCGTCACTTCTTCTTCTCCGCCTTGCCGTCAGCCGCTAGCGACTCCATCCCAACGGCCGTGCGGGCGCGGTTCACGTCCGTGCGGACCTTGAGCTTCGTGCGCGCGGCGGTCTGGGCCGCCTCGGCGATCTCGCGGAACATGGTGCTGGCGAGCTCGGGCCGGCTCTGTTCGGCCAGCATGGCCGCGACCGGGCCCGGCTGCATGCGCACGCCGCCCACCTGACCGACCGAGAACGCGAAGTCGCGGGCGCGGGTGACGAACACCTCGCCCGGCTTGGTGGCGAAGGCGCGCGCCATCAGCTCGCGCGAGAGGTCCTGGCGCTGGCCGGCGTTCTGACGCGACAGGTCGGTCGCCTGCGAGACCGACACGCCGGCCGAGGCGGCCACGGCGGCGAGCGGCTCGCCCTTGCGGACGCGGGCAGCCAGTTCGTTGGCGCGGGCCTCCATGCGCGAGGCCGTCTCACGGGCCGTCCAGACGCGGGCGAGTTCGGTGCGGATCTCGGCGAGCGGCGGCATCGCGGGCGGGACGACGCGATCGACCTTCACGGCGAAGAACTCGCCCTCGCCGGCGTCCACCAGATCGCTCTCACCGCCTGCCGGAAGGGAGAAAGCCTGTTCGAGGATCTGCGGCGTCAGGCCGGGGACAGGACGGCCCTGCTGGTCGACGCCCTGCTTGATCACCGGGCCCACGGTCAGAGACGGAACGCCGGCCTTCTGCGCCGCGGCCGCCACGTCCGAGCCGGCCTGGTGCGCCTGGTCGTAGGCCTGGGCCTGATCGTAGGCCTTCTGGACCGCGGCCGTCTTGCGGAGCTCCGCTTCCAGCATCGGCCGGGCCTCGTCCAGGCTGATCGCCCGGCCGGGCGTAATGGAAACCACCTTGATGACCGCGAGGCCGAGTTCGCCCTGCGCCTGGGCGACCTGGCCTGCCGGGAGGCGGAACGCGGCCTCGGCCACGCGCCGGTCGGCGATGGCGGTGCGGGGCTTGTTCTCGTAGGTGATCGCGTCGACGCCCACCGCCTTGGCGACCGCGGCCGGCGCCTCGCCGCGCGTCAGGCGCGCCTGGATCTGCTGGGCGGCGGCGGCGTCCTTGGCCGGGATCTGCACGACGGTGCGCGTTTCCGGCTGAGAGAGCGTGTCCTTCCGAAAGTCATAGAGCTTCTGGAGCTCGGCCTGATCGATGGGCGTGTTCGCGGCCGTCGCCTGCGGACTGAAGCGCACCACCGTGAGGACCCGCATCTCGGGTCGGGTGAGCTGGCTGGCGTTCTGCTGCATGAACTGGGTGAGCTGGGCGTCCGTCGGCGGCGCCACGGGCGGCACATTGGCGGGCGTCACGTTGAAGTAGGCGACGTCGCGGCTCTCCAGGCCGTAGATGGCGGCCAGCGCGCCGTAGGCCCGCGGCGCGCGCAGGCCCTCGCCGACGCCGGAGCCCCAATGCTGGGCGGCCATCTGGTCGCTGAGGATTCGGTCGAAGTCTTCCGGGCGCAGGCCGTTTTCGCCCAGGCGCTGCTCGAAGGTCTTGCGGTCGAAACGGCCGCTGATCGGATCGAAGAAGGCCGGGATCTTCTGGATCTCGGCGACCAGCAGCTTGTCGGACGGCCGGATGCCCATGCGGTTCAGCATCTCGGCGAAGGCCTCGCGGGTGGCGAGGCCGGTCAGCACCTGCCGGTCGATTCCGTTGGCCGCCGCCATCTCCGGCGTGATCGCCTGGCCCGACTGCTGTTCCAGCTCCTTGCGGTACTGATCGTACTCGCGACGGAACTGGGCCGAGGTGATCACCCGGGAGCCGGCCTTGATGACCTGATCGCCGACCGCGCCCCTGAACACGTCGTTGATGCCGAAGATCGCGAAGCTGACGATCAGGAGGCCGATCAGGACGGCGGCGACCCAGGACTTCGCGAACGAGCGAATGGCGGCGAGCATGTAACGAAAACCCTTTCCGGGGCGCGAGGCGTGCCGGCCGGTATAGTGGAGGCCGCTTCCGTCCGGCAAGCACGTGACAGGCGGCGCGGCTTGCCTTAACCGCGCCGGGCAGTTCGTCAGAAGTGAGACAAGATGACCGCGCCGCAGCCGCTGATCGCCGGAAACTGGAAGATGAACGGGACCTCCGCCTCGCTTGATGAGGCGCGGGCTATCGCCGCGGGCGTCGGCGAATGTCCGGCCCGGGTGGCGATCTGCCCGCCTGCGATCCTCACCCACCGGATGAGCCAGGCGTTGGCCGGCTCGAGGGTGCTGGTGGGCGGCCAGGACGCACACTGGGACGACGCCGGGGCCTTCACCGGCGATATCTCGGCCGAGATGCTGGCGGACGCGGGCGCCAAGCTGGTCATTCTCGGCCACTCGGAGCGGCGCACCGGGTATCGCGAGACCGACGACATCGTGGCCTCCAAGGTGAAGGCGGCCCTCAGAGCCCGCCTCGAGCCGATCGTCTGCGTCGGCGAGACGCTTGAAGAACGCAAGGCCGGCCGCGCCCTGGACGTCGTGACCGGCCAGGTTCGCGGCTCGCTGCCGGCGGAGCTGTCGGGCCAGACGTTCTCGGTGGCCTACGAGCCCGTCTGGGCGATCGGGACGGGGCTCACGCCCACGACGCCTGAGATCGAGGAAGTCCACCGGGCGATCCGGGGCGCCCTCGTCGAACAGTTCGGCGAGGCGGGCAGGGCGGTTCCGATCCTCTACGGCGGCTCGGTGAAGCCCGGCAACGCCGCGGAAATCCTGCACGCCGACGAGGTGGGCGGCGCGCTGGTTGGCGGCGCCTCGCTGAAGGCGGACGACTTCCTGGGAATCGTCCGGGCGCTCTAGGCGCCCGGCCCCTTCAGTTCGACCGTGTTGCCTTCGGGATCGCGGATGTAGAGCGAGGGGCCTTCGCCGTCGGCCCCGTAGCGCCGGCCTTCTTCGACGATCTCGACCGCGTTCGCCGCCAGGTGCGCTCGGATCGCCGCCTCGTCGTAGGGGCGGACCTGCAGGGCGAAGTGGTCGAGGTTGCGGCCCTGCGCGCCCGGACCGTGCCCACCCATACGTCCCAGAGGCCCGTCCAGTGTGACGAGATCGATCATCTGAGGCCCGGCGCGAACGTGGGTGAGGCCGATCTCCGGCCGGTCCCGATCGACTGCAAGGCCCAGGACGCCGCAGTAGAAGGCAAGCATCCGGTCCTTGTCTCGGACGCGGAGCACGATGTGGTCGAAGCCCTGGATTGCGATCGGGTGACCCATGCCGTCAGGTTACAGCAGAAGACCCCAGAGCCGACAGTCCCGCCGTTCGCCGTCCTCGACGATGTGGCCGCGCAGCAGGCCTTCTTCCTCGAAACCGAGCTTCTCCAGCACCGCCTCCGAGCGGCGGTTGCCCAGATGGGTGCGCGCCGCCAGCTTGCGGAGGCCGCCGCTCGCGGCGTAGGCGATCACGGTCTGCATCGCCTCGAGCCCATAGCCCTGGCCCCAGGCGTCGCGGCTTAGCATGAAGCCCACCTCGGCCCGGCGATGACGCCGGTCGACCTCGGTCAGGTCGAAACAACCGACGAAGGTTCGCTGGGCGAGGGTTCGCATGGTCCAGTGCATGGCCCGGCCGTCCTGCATGGCCTCCACCTGCCCGTCGACCACCTGTGCGACCCGATCCGGATCGTCGGGCTCGGGCGCGTCCCAGTAGGACAGCACCTCCGGATCCCCCAGGATGGGGAAGATCGCCGCGGCGTCCTCGACCGTCAGAGGGTCCAGCCGGAGCCTTTCGGTTTCCAGAATAGGCAGGCGCCTGAGGTCGAGAATCATCTCTTGTCCGAACGATGCGACCCACTAGCTATGGCTTTGGGCGCGGGCTGGTGGTAGAGCGCGCGCTTCATTTCGGGCGGGTGTGTCCGCCGAAACGCACCGGATAGGTTCATGCTGCTCACGCTGCTCCTCGTCATCGAGGTCATCGTCGCCTTCTTCCTGATCGTCGTGGTCCTGCTGCAGCGGTCCGAGGGCGGCGCGCTCGGCATGGGCGGCGGCCCTTCGGGGTTCATGACGGCGCGCGGCGCCGGCGACCTGCTCACCCGCACGACCTGGATCCTGGGGACGGTGTTCTTCATCCTCGGGCTGCTGCTGACCGTGATGGCCGGGCGCGAGCGCGGCGACTCCTCGGTGGTCGACCGCCTGAAGGTGGATGCGATCGACCCCAACAGCCTGAACCAGCCGTCCCGGCAGCCGCCCGCGGGTCAACCTGCGCCGCAGCAGGCTCCGGCGCCGTTCCAGGCTCCGGCCCCGGTGGTCGGCAACCCGTTCGGCGGCGCCCCGGTGCAGCCGGCGCCCGCGCCCCAGGCTCCGGCCCAGCCGCAATAAGCCGTGGATCATTTCAATTGCCGGGCGGGCCGCCCGGCCGAATCACGGCTAATCTGAACGCCCATGGCCCGGTACATTTTCATCACCGGCGGCGTGGTCTCCTCTCTAGGTAAAGGTCTCGCGTCCGCCGCTCTCGGCGCGCTCCTGCAGGCGCGCGGCTACAAGGTTCGGCTGCGGAAGCTGGACCCGTATCTCAACGTCGATCCGGGGACGATGAGCCCCTACCAGCACGGCGAAGTCTTCGTGACCGACGACGGGGCGGAGACGGACCTCGACCTCGGCCATTACGAGCGCTTCACCGGCGTCTCGGCGACGCGCAACGACAACATCACCACCGGCCAGATCTACAAGACGATCATCGAGAAGGAGCGGCGCGGGGATTACCTTGGCGCCACGGTCCAGGTGATCCCGCACGTGACCGGGGAGATCAAAGACTTCGTCCTGTCCGATCCCGGCCCTGACGTCGATTTCGTGCTGATCGAGGTCGGCGGCACCGTCGGCGACATCGAGGGCCTTCCGTTCTTCGAGGCGATCCGCCAGCTCGGCCAGGAGCTGCCGCGCGGCCATGCCTGCTACATCCACCTGACGCTGCTGCCGTTCATCAAGACGGCGGGCGAGATGAAGACCAAGCCCACGCAGCACTCCGTGAAGGAGCTGCGCTCGATCGGCATCCAGCCCGACATCCTGCTCTGCCGCTGCGAGCAGGAGATCCCGGAGGGCGAACGCAAGAAGATCGCCCAGTTCTGCAACGTGCGGCCGAGCGCGGTCATCCAGGCGATGGACAGCGCCAACATCTACGCCGTGCCGCTGGATTACCACCGCCAGGGCCTGGACACCGAAGTGCTGGACGTCTTCGGCCTTGCCGAGAAGGCGCCGAAGCCGGACCTCTCGCGCTGGGAAGGCATCTCCCACACGCTCAGCCATCCGGACGGCGAGGTGAACATCGCCGTCGTCGGCAAGTACACGGCGCTGACCGACGCCTACAAATCGCTGGTCGAGGCCCTGATCCACGGCGGCGTGGCCAACAACGTCCGCGTGAAGCTGGACTGGATCGAGGGCCAGGCCTTCGAGAAGGAAGAGGCTCTCATCGCCGAGCGGCTGACCAACGTCCACGGCGTCCTGGTGCCGGGCGCGTTCGGCGAGCGCGGCTCGGAAGGCATGATCCGGGCGGTGCAGTTCGCCCGCGAACACGGCATCCCGTACTTCGGCATCTGCTTCGGTATGCAGATGGCCATGATCGAAGCCGCCCGGAACCTGGCCGGCATCAAGCAGGCCTCCTCTACCGAGTTCGGCCCCACCTCGGAGCCCATCGTCGGCCTGATGACCGAGTGGGTGCGCGGGAACGAGAAGGAGACCCGCGCCGAGGGCGGCGAGCTGGGCGGCACCATGCGCTGCGGGGCCTATGAGGCCGTGCTGGTTCCAGGCTCGCGGGTGGCGGACATCTACGGCGCGCCGGTGATCCAGGAGCGCCACCGGCACCGCTACGAGGTCAACATCGGCTACCGGGAGCGGATCGAAGCCACCGGGCTGAAGTTCACGGGCCTCTCCCCGGACGGTCAGCTGCCGGAGATCTGCGAGCGCCAGGACCACCCGTGGTTCGTCGGGGTGCAGTACCATCCCGAGCTGAAGAGCCGGCCTTTCGACCCCCACCCGCTGTTCGCCAGCTTCATCGGCGCGGCGAAGGAGCGGAGCCGGCTGGTCTAGGTCACGAGTCTGGCGGATGCTCTCCGCCATGCTGACCCGAGACGACGTCCGTGCGGCCGCCCTGGCGCTGCCCGAAGCCTACGAAGAAGGCCATTTCGACAAGGCGTCCTTCCGGGTGGCGAACAAGATCTTCTGCACCGTCCACCTCGACGAGCCGCGAATCGTCCTGAAGCTCGATCCCGAGGACCAGCACAACCTGCTGGATGGAGACGCCGTGCGGCCGGTGGAAGGCGCCTGGGGCCGGAAGGGCTGGACCTACGCCTATTTCGAGCGGCTGCAGGACGGCGAGCGTCTGAAGCGCCTGCTGCGCCTGGCCTGGTCTACGGTGGCCCCCAAACGGCTCCTGAAGTCAGGCGCTTGATCCGGCGCAGGGTTTCATGCATACACCCGCGCTCACGTCGGCGGCCCGGTTCGGCCGCCGCAATCATTTCGAGATACTCCGATGGCCGTTCCTAAGAGAAAAACCTCGCCCTCGCGGCGGAACATGCGTCGCTCGCACCACGCGCTGGGCCCGAACGCCTATCACGAAGACAAGGAAACGGGCGAGCTGAAGCGCCCGCACCACGTCGACCTGAAGACCGGCATGTACAAGGGCCGCCAGGTCCTGGCGCCGAAGGAAGACTAAGCGTCTTTCGAGGAGAGTTTGCGCGGCCCCGCCTGACGACAGGCGGGGCCGTTTGCATGCGCGCTACTGGCTACGCCCTCGGGCCTGCACGGCGGCGCGACGGGCTGCGACCATCTCAGGCGTGACGGCGGCGTTGTAGGCCACCGAGCGCTCGTGCTCGAGCGCCAGGCCGTCGCCGAGGCTCTGCTCGTAGCCGTCGTCGATCATCGCCTTGTAGGTCACCAGCATCTCGGCCTCGATGTCGGCCATCTGGCGGGCCAGCGTCAGCGCCGTCTCCATCAGCTCGCCCGGCTCGACCACACGGTTCACCAGGCCCCAATCGTAGGCGGTCTGTGCGTCCAGGAAGTTGCCCGTCAGCGACAGCTCCTTGGCGCGGTAGGGGCCAATGGCCCGCGACAGCTTCTGGGACAGGCCCCAGCCGGGCGTGATGCCGACGCGGGCGTGGGTGTCGGCGAAGCGCGCGTTGGTCGAGCAGATCAGCACGTCGCAGGCCAGCGCCACCTCGAACCCGCCCGTGATCGCCACCCCGTTGATCGCCCCGATGATCGGCTTGTCCGTGGCCAGCAGCGCACGCGCCGGGTTCTCGGCAGGGTCGGTGGCGTTCGCCGCCCCCATCCCAAGCGGATCGGAGGAGAGCTCCTTCAGGTCGAGGCCCGCGGTGAAGGCGCGCTCTCCGGCGCCGGTCAGCACGATCACCTTCACGGCGGGATCGCCGTCCAGCTCGACCATCGCCTGGCGCAACGCCTGCCTAAGCGCGCGCGACAGCGCGTTCATCGCCTCGGGCCTGTTCAGGGTGACGACGGCGACGCCCTCGTAAGGCTTCTCGACCAGCAGCATGATGTTCCTCCGTTGGCAGCGGCATGGCGGCCGAACGTAGGGGGAAGTCAAGTTGCCCGCGGCGCGGAAGCTGGCTAAGGCTCCCGCGCCGCCCAAAAGCTGAGGAATTCCATGACCGAGATCGTCGACATCACCGCCCGTGAGATCCTGGACAGCCGGGGCAACCCGACCGTCGAAGTCGACGTGATCCTGGAGGACGGCTCGATGGGGCGCGCGGCGGTGCCGTCCGGCGCCTCGACCGGGGCCCACGAGGCGGTGGAGAAGCGCGACGGCGAGAAGGGCCGCTACCTCGGCAAGGGCGTGCGCCAGGCCGTCGATGCGGTGAACGGCGAGATCTATGACGCGCTGTCGGGCTCGGACGCCGAGGACCAGCGCCGCATCGACCGCATCCTGATCGAGCTGGACGGCACGCCGAACAAGGCCCGCCTGGGCGCCAACGCCATCCTGGGCGTCAGCCTGGCGACCGCGAAGGCGGCCGCGAGCTCGGCGGCCCTACCGCTCTACAAGTACGTCGGCGGCGTCTCGGCCCGCATCCTGCCGGTGCCCATGATGAACATCATCAACGGCGGCGCGCATGCGGACAATCCGATCGACATCCAGGAATTCATGATCCTGCCGACGGGCGCGGAGACGTTCGCCGAGGGCCTGCGGATGGGCGCGGAGATCTTCCACGCCCTGAAGGCGCAGCTCAAGGCCGCGGGCCACAACACGAACGTCGGCGACGAAGGCGGCTTCGCGCCCAACATCGGCTCGGCGGAAGCGGCCCTGGAGTTCATCGTCAAGGCCGGCGAGTCGGCGGGCTACAAGGCGGCCCAGGACTTCCACCTCGGCCTCGACGTCGCCTCCACCGAGTTCTTCAAGGGCGGTCAGTACGTCATGGAAGGCGAGGGCAAGACGGTCGATCCCGCCGGCATGGTCGACTACCTGGCGGGCCTCGTGGCCAAGTTCCCGATCGTCACCATAGAGGACGGGTGCGCCGAGGACGACTTCGAGGGCTGGAAGCTGCTGACCGACCGGCTGGGCGGCAAGGTCCAGCTCGTCGGCGACGACCTGTTCGTGACCAACCCCGAGCGGCTGGCCATGGGCATCGGGAAGGGCCTGGCCAACTCGATCCTCGTGAAGGTCAACCAGATCGGCACGCTGTCCGAGACCCTGGACGCCGTCGATATGGCCCACCGCAACAGCTACACCGCCGTGATGAGCCACCGCTCGGGCGAGACCGAGGACTCGACGATCGCCGACCTGGCCGTCGCCACCAACTGCGGGCAGATCAAAACCGGCTCGCTGGCGCGTTCCGACCGGACGGCGAAGTACAACCAGCTGCTGCGCATCGAGGAGGAGCTGGGCGACCAGGCGATCTACGCGGGTCGCCGGGCGCTGCGGGCGCTCTAGCGGCGGGTTAGCGGCGCATTAAGCATGCGCGGGCGACAAGTCGCGGGTTCCGCTTGGGGATTCGCGTCCTTGCTCGCCCGCCTTCGTCCCTACCTGTCCACAGCCGCCCTGGCGCTGCTGATCTTCTACTTCGCCGTGCATGCGTTCACGGGCGAGGGCGGCCTGCTGCGCTCCAACCAGCGGGACGCCACCCTGCTGGCCAAGCAGCGCGAGCTGGCGCAGGTGACGGCCCAACGGCGCGATCTCGAAGTCCGCGCCCAGCTCCTGCGCGACCAGAGCCTTTCCGCCGATCTCCTGGAGGAAAGGGCGCGCTCTCTGCTAGGCTTTGCTGACCCAAGGGACTATGTGATCCGAATGAAGCCGTAGGGCCCCGTCGAGGGTTCTAGCGGACACCTACATAGGATCACGGAGACACGCATGGCGCGCGGGCAGACCGGTGAAGCCGGTCGGCGAAAAGCCAATGGCGCAGGCGGCAACGCCCACGCCGGCAAGGACGAGCTCCTCAAGTACTACCGGGACATGCTGCTCATCCGGCGTTTCGAGGAGCGGGCGGGTCAGCTCTACGGCATGGGCCTGATCGGCGGCTTCTGCCACCTGTACATCGGCCAGGAGGCGATCGCCGTCGGCGTGCAGGCGATCAAGCAGCCCGGCGACCAGGTGATCACGGGCTACCGCGACCACGGCCACATGCTGGCCTGCGGCATGGACCCGCGCGAGGTCATGGCCGAGCTGACCGGCCGGGCCGGCGGCTCGTCCAAGGGCAAGGGCGGCTCGATGCACATGTTCTCGACCGAGGCCGACTTCTACGGCGGCCACGGCATCGTCGGCGGACAGGTCAGCCTGGGCACCGGGTTGGCGCTGGCCAACAAGTACCGGAACAACGGAAAGGTCAGCTTCACCTACTTCGGTGACGGCGCGGCCAACCAGGGCCAGGTCTACGAGAGCTTCAACATGGCCGAGCTCTGGGCGCTTCCCGTCGTCTACGTCATCGAGAACAACCAGTACGCCATGGGCACCTCGATCGAGCGCTCTTCGTCGGAAACGCGCCTGCACAAGCGCGGCGTCTCCTTCGGCATTCCAGGCGAAGAGGTCGACGGCATGGACGTGCTGGCGGTGAAGGCCGCCGCGGAGAAGGCCGCCGAGCACGCCCGCTCCGGCAAGGGCCCCTACATCCTCGAGATGAAGACCTACCGCTACCGCGGTCATTCCATGAGCGACCCGGCCAAGTACCGGACGCGCGAGGAGGTCGACGAGGTCCGCAAGACTCGCGATCCGATCGACCACGTCGAGGAAATGCTCGAGCAGCACGGCTGGGCCGACGAGGCGGCGCTGAAGGCCATCGACGCCGAGGTGAAGAAGATCGTGGCCGACGCGGCGGAGTTCGCCCGCACCAGCCCCGAACCGGAACCCTCCGAGCTCTACACCGACGTCTACACCGAGGCCGCGCAATGACCGACATCCTGATGCCGGCCCTTTCGCCCACCATGGAAGAGGGCACGCTGGCCAAGTGGCACGTGAAGCCGGGCGATGCGGTGCGTGCCGGCGACGTGATCGCCGAGATCGAGACCGACAAGGCGACCATGGAGGTCGAGGCCGTCGACGAAGGCGTGGTGGCCCAGATCCTCGTGCCCGAGGGGGCCGAGGCGGTGAAGGTCAACACCCCGATCGCCCGCCTTCGGGGCGAGGGCGGCGCCCAGGCCGCATCCGCGCCCGCGCCTGTCGAGAAGCCGGTCCAGGCGACAGAGGCCTCGGCCGGCGATCCGGAGAAGCAGCCGCCGGAGACGGCCAAGGCCCAGCCGGAAGGCGAGGGGCCGGCCGCCGTGCGTCCCGCCGCCGAGCCGCTCAAGGATCCCGAGTTGCCCGCCGGCGTGAACCTCGTGAAGGTCTCGGTCCGCGACGCGCTCCGTGACGCCATGGCCGAGGAGATGCGGCGCGACGAGACGGTGTTCCTGATGGGCGAGGAAGTCGCCCAGTACCAGGGCGCCTATAAGGTCAGCCGTGACCTGCTGCAGGAGTTCGGCGATCGGCGGGTGATCGACACCCCGATCACCGAATACGGCTTCACTGGCCTGGGCGTGGGCGCGGCGATGGCGGGCCTGAAGCCGATCGTCGAGTTCATGACCTTCAACTTCGCCATGCAGGCCATTGATCACATTATCAATTCGGCTGCGAAGACCCTCTACATGTCGGGTGGCCAGCTGAAGACGTCCGTGGTCTTCCGCGGGCCCAACGGCGCAGCCGCCCGCGTGGCGGCCCAGCACAGCCAGGACTATGCGGCCTGGTACGCCCACGTGCCGGGCCTGAAGGTGATCGCGCCCTATGACGCGGCTGACGCCAAGGGCCTCCTGAAGGCCGCGATCCGCGACCCGAACCCCGTCGTCTTCCTGGAGCACGAGATGCTCTACGGCCAGGAGTTCGAGGTCCCGGAGGGCGTCGACTGGGTCCTGCCGATCGGCAAGGCCAAGGTCCGGCGCGAGGGCAAGGACGTCACCATCGTCGCCTATTCCCGCATGGTCGGCCTGTCGCTCAAGGCGGCCGAGGAATTGGCCGCGGAGGGGATCGAGGCCGAGGTCATCGACCTGCGCACCCTGCGCCCGCTGGACCACGAGACCGTCGTCGAGAGCGTGAAGAAGACCAACCGCCTGGTCACCGTCGAGGAAGGCTGGGGCCCCATGGGCGTCGGCGCCGAGGTGGCGGCCCGGGTCGTGGAACACGCCTTCGACTACCTCGACGCCCCGCCGGCGCGCGTGTGCCAGGAGGACGTGCCGCTGCCCTACGCGGCCAACCTCGAGGCGATGTCTCTCCCGTCCGTCGACAAGATCGTGGCGGCGGCCAAGGCGGTCTCCTACCGATGAGCGACGGGTTCGCCTGGCGTGCGGGCGGATGCCACTGCGGTGGCGTTCGCTTCGAGGCGGCGCTGCCGGCGCAGGTGGAGGCCCAGGCCTGCAACTGCTCCATGTGCGCCAAGACGGGCTTCGTGCACATCATCGTGCCGGAGAGCCGGTTCCGCCTCACGGCCGGCGCCGATCGGCTGGCCGAGTACACCTTCAACACCCGGGTGGCGAAGCACCTGTTCTGCGCCGAATGCGGCGTGAAGAGCTTCTACCGCCCCAGGTCCAACCCCGACGGCTGGAGCGTGAACGCCCGCTGCCTCGACACTGTCGAGGGGCTGGAGATCCGCATCGAGGCCTTCGACGGCCAGAACTGGGAGGCGAACGCCGCCGGCCTGGCCCATCTTTCCAAGGAACCCGCATGACGGACATCCTCATGCCCGCCCTGTCTCCGACAATGGAGGAGGGCACGCTGGCCAAATGGCACGTGAAGAAGGGCGACCAGGTGCGCTCCGGCGACGTGATCGCCGAGATCGAGACCGACAAGGCGACCATGGAGGTCGAGGCCGTCGACGAAGGCGTGGTGTCCGAGATCCTCGTCGCCGAGGGTTCGGAAGGCGTGAAGGTCAACACGCCGATCGCGCGCCTTCAGGGCGAGGGCGGGGCCGCCGCCGCGCCGCCGCCTGCTCCGAAGGCCGAACCGGCTCCTGCGCCGACGCCCCAGACCGACTCCGCCCGCGCCAGCCGGGAGCAGGCGACGGATCCTGTTGCGAAGGCGGCTCCGGCTGCGCCGCCTGCAGCCGCGCCGGCCAAGGCCGAGGGCGGCGAGCGCATCTTCGCTTCACCGCTCGCGCGCCGGCTCGCCGAGCAGAAGGGCCTCGACCTTTCGGCGGTGAAGGGCTCAGGGCCCCACGGCCGGATCGTGAAGGCGGACATCGATGCCGCACAGCCGGGCCAGGCCAAGCCCCCGGCCGCGGCCGCAGCCCCGGCGGCGGCGCCCCAGGCCGCGCCGTCTGCGCCGCGCCAGGTCCAGAGCCTGGAGCAGCAGGGCATTCCGGCGGGCAGCTACGACCTCATTCCGCTGGACGGCATGCGCAAGACCGTTGCGCGGCGGATGACCGACAGCTTCCGCGACGTGCCGCACTTCCCGCTGACCATCGATCTGGAGATCGACGGCCTGCTCGCGGCGCGCACGCGGATCAATGCGCTGCTCGAGAAGGAGGGCGTGAAGGTCAGCGTCAACGACATGGTGATGAAGGCGGCCGCGGTCGCCCTGAAGCGCGTGCCCGAGGCCAACGCCTCGTACACGCCCGAAGGCATCGCCATGCACCATCACGCCGACATCTCGATGGCCGTGGCGGTGCCCGGCGGCCTGATCACGCCGATCATCCGCGCCGCCGAGGCCAAGGGCCTCGCGCAGATCGCCACCGAGGCCAAGGATCTGGCCGAGCGGGCCCGGAACAAGAGGCTGAAGCCCGAGGAGTTCCAGGGCGGCACCTTCAGCGTCTCGAACCTTGGCATGTTCGGCATCAAGACCTTCGCCTCGATCATCAACGAGCCGCAGGGCTGCATCATGAGCGTCGGCGCGGGCGAGAAGCGCCCCGTCGTGCGCGGCGACAAGCTGGAGATCGCCACGGTGATGTCGGTGACGCTGACCTGCGACCACCGGGTGGTCGATGGCGCGACCGGCGCACGGTTCCTGCAGGCCTTCAAGGCGCTGATCGAGGAACCGCTGACGATGATCGTCTGAGGCCGGGATGGGCAGCATCTACGATTTCGCCGCCGAGACGATCGACGGCCGGCCCGCGCCGCTCTCCGACTATCGCGGCAAGGTCGTGCTGATCGTCAACACGGCCAGCAAGTGCGGCTTCACCAAGCAGTACGCCGGGCTCGAGGCGCTCTATCGCAAGTACGGCGACCGCGGCCTGGTGGTGCTGGGCTTCCCCTGCAACCAGTTCGGGGCGCAGGAGCCGGGCGACGAGGAGGAGATCAGGTCCTTCTGCTCGCTGACCTACGACGTCGACTTTCCGATGATGCGCAAGATCGACGTCAACGGCCCCAAGGCCCACCCGCTCTACGCCTTCCTGAAGACGCAGAAGAAGGGCGTGCTGGGGACCGAGGGGATCAAGTGGAACTTCACCAAGTTCCTCGTCGACCGTGAGGGCCGCGTGGTCGACCGCTTCGCGCCCACCGTTGAACCCAAGGCGCTGGAAGGCGCGATCGAGGCTTTGCTCTGATGGCTGATGCGTTCGACGTCGTGGTGATCGGCTCGGGGCCGGGCGGCTATGTGACCGCCATCCGCGCCTCGCAGCTCGGCTTCAAGACCGCCATCGTGGAGCGGTCCGAACTGGGCGGCATCTGCCTGAACTGGGGCTGCATCCCCACCAAGGCGCTACTGAAGTCCGGCGAGGTGTACGAGCAGCTGGACCACCTGAAGGACTACGGCCTGTCGGTCGAGAAGCGCGGCTTCGATTTCGACGGCATCGTGCAGCGCTCGCGCAAGGTCGCCGCCCAGATGAATTCGGGCGTCACCTTCCTGATGAAGAAGCACAAGATCGAGGTGGTGCAGGGGACCGCCACGCTGGAGAAAGGCGGCGGCGCGCCGACGGTGGTCGTCGGGCAGCGGAAGCTCACCGCCAAGCACGTCATTCTCGCGACCGGAGCCCGGGCGCGCACCGTGCCCGCCGTCGGCCTGGAGCCGGACGGGGACCGCGTCTGGACCTATCGCGAGGCCCTGGTCCCGAAGGCAGCTCCGAAGTCGCTTGTGGTGGTGGGGTCCGGCGCCATCGGCATGGAATTCGCGAGCTTCTACAGGGCGTTAGGCTCGGATGTTACGGTGATCGAGATGATGCCGCGCATCCTTCCCGTCGAAGACGAGGAGATCTCGAAGACGGCGCATAAGGCCTTCGAGAAGCGGGGCATCAAGTTCCGCGTGCCGGCCAATGTGAAGAAGCTGACCAAGTCCAAGGCCGGCGTCAGCCTGGAGATCGAGGCCGGCGGCAAGGCCGAGACGCTGAGCGCGGACGTCTGCATCGTCGCCATCGGCATCGTGGGCAACGTCGAGGACATGGGCCTCGAGGCGCTGGGCGTGAAGATCGAGAAGACCCACGTCGTCACCGACAAGCACGGCGCCACCGGCGTGCCGGGCCTCTACGCGATCGGCGACGTCGCCGGCCCGCCCTGGCTGGCGCACAAGGCGAGCCACGAGGGCGTGCACTGCATCGAGCACATCGCCGGCCTGAAGCCCACGAACCTGACCTCGCCGATCCCGGGCTGCACCTACACGAACCCGCAGGTCGCCTCGGTGGGCCTCACCGAGGCTCAGGCCAAGGAGCAGGGACTGGAGCCCAAGGTCGGCCGCTTCCCGTTCCGCGTGAATGGCAAGGCGGTTGCGGCGGGCGAGACCGAGGGCCTCGTGAAGACCATCTTCGATGGCAGAACCGGCGCCCTGATCGGCGCCCACATGGTCGGTCATGAGGTGACCGAGATGATCCAGGGCTTCGCGCTGGCGATGACCCTGGAGGCGACCGAGGCCGAGATCCAGGCCTCCGTCTTCCCGCATCCCACCATGAGCGAGGCCATGCACGAAGCCGCGCTCGACGCTTACGGCCGCGTGCTGCATCTCTGATCGACCGGCGGCGGTCCTCGCCGCTCGCTAGGCCGCCCGACGCAGCTCCGCCTCGACGATGCGCTGCAGGGCGACGTAGTCCGTCTTGCCGGTGCCGAGAACGGGGATCTCGGGCACGCGGATGATCTTGCGCGGCACCGTCAGTTCAGGCGCGCCGATCCTCTGCGCGTGGCTGAGCAACGGGCCGGTGTCGGCGTCGCGGCGGTCGGTCACCAGGATCAGGCGCTCCCCCTTCTTCGGGTCGGGCATGGCCACCACGGCGTGGCGGCAGTCGGGCCATACGGCCGACGCCAGGTCTTCCGCGGCCGTCAGCGACACCATCTCACCGCCGACCTTCGCGAAACGCTTCACCCGGCCCAGGATCTTCACCCAGCCGTCCTCGGTGACCGAAACCACGTCGCCGGTGTCGTGCCAGCCGCCTGCGGGCGGCTCCACCGATCCGTCGGCCTGCAGGTAGCCCGACATGATGTTCGGCCCCCGGACCAGCAGCTTTCCACCGCCTGGGATGCCTTCGACGGGCTCCAGCTTGACTTCAACGCCCGGGAGCAGGCCGCCCACCGTGCCGCGGCGGTTGTCGGTCGGCTTGTTCACGGCGATCACCGGCGAGGCCTCGGTGGCGCCGTAACCCTCCAGCAGCGGGATCGGCCCGAACTTCTCGGTGATCAGGTTGTGCGTCTCCTCGCGAACCTTCTCAGCGCCGCACACGACGAAGGTGAGGCCCGAGAGTTCGTCCTTCTCCGCCGCGCGGGCGTACTGGTTCACGAAGGTGTCGGTCGCCAGCAGGACCGCAGCCTTGCTGTCCTTGATCAGCGGCGGGATTTGTTTGGTGTGCAACGGCGAGGGGTACTGGAACGCCTTCATGCCGGTGAGCACCGGCAGCAGGACCCCGCCCGTCAGACCGAAGACGTGGAAGATTGGCAGTGGATTGAAGAACACCCAGTCCGGATCGAGCGCGATGTGCTGGGCGATCTGGCGGCAGTTGGCGATGAGGTTGGCGTTGCTCAGCACCACGCCGCGCGGCGCGCCGAAGCTGCCCGAGGTGAAGAGGATGACGCCTGGGTCCGACGGCGCCACGGGAGTGCGGAACTGGCGGGGCAGGGCGCCGGCGGCGGCGGCGTACAGCTTGTCGGGCAGGCCGATGGTGGCGCGCACGTCCTCCAGGTAGGTGATCTCGGTCCTGCTCTCGAGCGCGTCGATCAGGTCGTGCAGCTTGCCTTGCTCGACGAAGCGATGGGACGTCAGCACGCGCTGGATGTCGGCGAGCTCGCAGGCCGCCCGCAGATTGCGGATGCCGGCCGTGAAGTTCAGCATCGTGGGCACGCGGCCGAAGGCGTGCAGGGCGAAGAACGTCACCACCCCGCCCGAGCTCGACGGCAGCATGACGCCGACCCGCTCGCCCTTTCGCGTCATCGCGGCGAGCTTGCGGCCCAGCGCGAAGGCCGCGCGGATCAGGTCGGTATAGCTGAGCGGATTGCGCTCCTGGTCCTCCAGGATCGGCTTCTTCGCCCCATGGATCTTCGCCGCGTCGATGAGGGCGTCGAAAATGGAAGACTGCGCCTTGGCGCTGTCGAACGGACGCAAGGGCGCACGCTCCCGGACTGTTCTCGTTGTTCCGGAGCCTAGCTGTCAGTCACGGGGAAGAAAAGATCGGTAACAGACCGTGAGGCGCCTAACCGAGGCTGAACACGACGCAGGCCGTCGCCTCCAGGCGCTGCATCGGCGGCTGGAGCGGCAGGCGGATGGCGTCGGGATCCAGGCCGACCTCGCGGGCGCGCCGCGACGCCGTCACGACCAGTTCGTTCAGGCCGGCGGGAGCCGGCGGCGGCGGCGGGGGAGCCACCTGGTAGGCCGGCGTCTCGGCGTAGGGGCGTCCGGCGCCCGCCACCAGCACGTCCGTCTGGCAGGCGCGACCCGTCGGATCGATCAGGCGCACGGCGCCGACGCGGGCGCCGGCGGCTTCGGCCGCGAGCAGCGCCCGGCGACGGGCGTCCTCGACGGCCAGCCTGAACATCTGGGTGCGGGTTTCATTCTCGGGCTCGAGCCGGAAGCTCACCTGCTCGGTGCTGGACGGCTTTGCGGCCATCAGGGTTGCGTACACGCGTTCCGCCAGCCGCACGTCCCGCACTTCCACGGCCACATGGGCGTCCACCTGGTACCGCTCGATCTTATCCGCCCGCTGGTTGTCGTTGAGCTCGCCCTGGCGGTCCCGGTACTGGTCGTAGAGCGGCGTGATGTTGAAGGTCGTCTCCACGCGGACCTTGTCGGCGCCGAAGGCCTCCAGCGCCTGACCGAGGGCGCGCACCTTCGCAGCGGCGGCGTTGGTGGCTGCGGCCGCGTCGCGCTCGACAGCCTGGTAGGTGGCCGACGTCCTGGCCCGATTGGCTGCGACTTCCGTCCAGACGTAGCCCGTCGAGGCGATGATCGGCTTGTCCATCCACCAGGGCGCCACGTCGTAAACCCGAGCCGTCGAGGTCGCGGTCTGGGCGAGCGCGGGGCTCGCGAGGGTCGTCAGGGCGAGGGCGAGGGCGGCGGGCTTGCGCATGCGGTCTCCGATTTCGGCTCGTCCCCAGCATAAGCGTCGCTGAAAAGGCGCCAATCGGCCCTGCGGTTTGGCGTCGCGACGCAACGCGCGCTTGATCCGCAGCCTCCGAGGGACGATTTATGCCCCATGGCCGTGGTCATCGACACCGTGGGCGCGCGACCGCGTCACCCAGAGAAGCAGGCGAACCCCGACACGCCGATCCTGAAGAAGCCGGAGTGGCTGCGCGTACGCGCGCCGGGCTCCCCGGGGTACATGGCGACGCGGGAGATCGTGAAGACCAATCGCCTCGTCACGGTCTGTGAGGAGGCGGGCTGTCCCAATATGGGCGAGTGCTGGGACAAGAGCCACGCCACCTTCATGATCATGGGCGAGACCTGCACGCGGGCCTGCGCCTTCTGCAACGTGGCGACGGGCAAGCCCCTGCCGCTGGACCTGGACGAGCCCGCCCGGGTGGGTGAGGCGACCGCCAAGATGGGCCTGAAGCACGTGGTGGTGACCTCGGTCGACCGCGACGACCTGGCCGACGGCGGGGCTCAGCACTTCGTCGAGACGATCCGGGCGATCCGCGCAGCGTCGCCCACGACCACCATCGAGATCCTGACGCCGGACTTCGCCCGCAAGCCGATTGCGGCGCTCGAAGCGGTCATCGACGCCCGGCCCGACGTCTTCAACCACAACCTGGAGACCGTGCCGCGGCTGTACCTGTCGATCCGGCCGGGCGCCCGCTACTACCACTCGCTGCGCCTGCTGGAATGCGTGAAGGAGCGCGACCCCGTCCAGTTCACCAAGTCCGGCATCATGGTCGGGCTCGGCGAGACGAAGGAGGAGGTCATGCAGGTCATGGACGACATGCGCTCGGCCGGCGTCGACTTCATCACCATCGGCCAGTACCTGCAGCCGACGCGCAAGCATGCGGCCATCGACCGCTTCGTGCACCCCGACGAGTTCCGCGCGTTGGAGGAGATCGCCCGCGCGAAGGGATTCCTCATGGTCTCGGCCAGCCCGCTCACCCGCTCCTCGCACCATGCCGGCGAGGATTTCGCCCGGCTGCAGGCCGCCCGCCGGGCCAAGGAAGCGGCCGCGTAGCGCGGTGCGGCACCACGTCTCCAAGCAGCTTCCGTACACGCCGGACCAGCTGTTCGAACTCGTCGGCGACGTCGGCCGCTACCCTGAGTTCGTGCCGTGGATCACGGCGTTGCGCACCTGGAACGCGCGCAAGCTGAGCGAAGGCGTCGACAGCCTGGACGCCGAAGCGGCGGTCGGCTTTGCCTTCCTGAAGGAGCGGTTCGCCACACGGGTGCGGCGCGACGCCCCGAACCGGCAGATCGACGTCAGCCTGATCTCGGGTCCCTTTCGCAAGCTCGTCAACCGCTGGCGCTTCATCGACGCGGGCCACGGCTGCACGCGCATCGAGTTCGACATCGAATTTCAGTTCAAGTCGCGCCTGCTGGAAGGGCTGCTGAAGGCCAACTTCCATCATGCGGTGGAGCGGCTGATGGGCTGCTTCGAAGCGCGCGCGGCCTCGCTCTACGGCCAGCCGCAGGCGGAGATCTCGCCGGGCTAGCTGAGCCGATCCAGCATCGCCTGCAGCGCCGACTGCACGGCGGCGAGCTGGATCTCTTCGCGGGTCGCCAGGTCGAACAGCTCGGCCTTGTGCAGGATCCGCTCGTTCGAGCGAGCCGTCGCGATGTGCACCGTTCCCACCGGCTTCATCGGGGTGCCGCCGCCTGGACCGGCGATTCCGGTGATCGCCACGGCGAGATGGGCGTTCGAGGCCTCCAGCGCGCCCTCGGCCATCATCCGCGCCACAGGCTCGGACACCGCGCCAAGATCGGCGATCAGGTCGCCGGGAACGCCCAGCAACTCCTGCTTGGCGCGGTTGGAATAGGTGACGAAGCCCCGCTCCAGCACGTCGGAGGCGCCGGGGATCGAGCCGATCGCGCCGGCCACGAGGCCGGCCGTGCAGCTTTCCGCGGTGACGATTCGCAGCGAGCGCTGGCGCGCCTCAGCGATCAGCAGCCGCGCGAGGGTGACGATCTCGAGGGGGAACATCGGCGCACGCTCTCTTAAAGGTTGTCGTCGCTAATCGCTTGTCGCGGAACCACAAGCACCGGAAGTTCCGCTTCGATCAAGGGTCGGGAGACCGGATGACCTCGCTCGCCGCCGCCACGCGCCCGGCCTACGCGCCGCCCGCGCTGTTCGCCGTCACCACCTTCTCCAGCGCCGCGCTGGTCTTCCTGGTGCAGCCGATGGTGGCCAAGCTGGTGCTGCCGCTGCTGGGCGGAAGCCCGTCAGTGTGGAACACCAGCATGGCGTTCTTCCAGATCGCGCTGCTGGTCGGCTACTTCTACGCGCACGCCTTGCAGAGGATCGCCTCGGTGCGACGCCAGGCGCTCGTGCATTGCGGCGCGCTCGTCTTCGCGGCGCTGGCGCTGCCGCTCCGGGTCAACACCCTGGCGGGGCCGCCGTCGTCCGACCACCCGAACCTCTGGCTGCTGGCGGTCCTGGCGCTGTCGATCGGCGCGCCCTTCGCCATCCTTTCGGCGACGGCGCCCCTCGTGCAGGCCTGGTACGCCCGCACGGTCGGTCAGGCCGAGGGGCGCGAGCCATACGTCCTCTACGCCGCCAGCAACCTGGGAAGCCTGCTCGCGCTGCTGGCCTATCCGCTGGTGGTCGAACCCGCCTTCACGCTGGCGGGGCAGCGCTACGGCTGGAGCGCCGCGTACGTCGGGTTCGTGCTGCTGATGGCGACCCTCGGCCTGATGGCCACGCGCGGCGCCATCGCTTCAGCGCAGGAGGCCCCCACAGCTGTCGCGCCGCCGCGCTGGACCGATCGGCTGAGCTGGATCGCCCTGGCCGCCATCCCGGCCAGTCTGATGCTGGGGGTCACCGCGCACCTGACCACCGACGTCGCCTCGGCGCCGTTCATCTGGGTGCTGCCGTTGGCGCTGTACCTGGTGACCTTCATCATCGCCTTCCAGGCGAAGCCCTTGATCCCGCTGGGCCTGACACTGGTCTTCCAGGCGGCGGCGCTGGCGGCCTGCGCGGCCCTCCTGCCGTTCCGGTCCAGCAATTTCCTGTTGCAGTTCTTCGTTCATCTCGCGGCGTTCTTCCTCACCGCGCTGATGTGCCACCAGCGGCTGGTCAACCGGCGGCCGGATCCGGCCCACCTGACCGAGTTCTACCTCTGCCTCTCGATCGGCGGCGTCGTGGGCGGCGCCTTCAACGCCTTCGTCGCGCCGGTCATCTTCGACAACGTCTGGGAATATCCTCTCGTGCTCGCGCTCGCCTGTCTGGCGCGGCCGTGGGGCCGCCTCGAGAAGGTGGAGCCGGGCGCCTGGGTGCTGCTGGTCGTCGGCGTGCTGGCGGCTGCGGCGATGCCGATCCTGCTGACGGCCGTCGGCGGGCGGATGACTGCCCAGTCCGTCGTCGGCGCCTTCGACCAGTCCGAGCTCTTCGACATGGCCATGAAGGGACTTCTCGTCCTTTCGGTGATCTGCGCCTTCCTGATCCGGCGCCGCGCCTTGTTCTTCTTCCTCGTGATCGCCGTTCTGTCGTTCGCGGCCCAGGCGGCGGCCGACCGCACGGACGTGCGTCAGAGCTGGCGCAGCTTCTTTGGCGTGATGCGGCTGTCGCAGACCTACGTCACCAGCCTGGGCGGCGAGGTGAAGATGCTGGCGCACGGCACGACGCTGCACGGGGCCCAGGCGCTGAACCCGGCCTATCGCTGCAATCCGCTGGTCTACTACACGCCGCGCACGCCGATCGGGCAGGTCTTCGGCGCGAAGCAGGGCCAGCGGTCCGACCTGCGCATCGGCGCGGTGGGCCTGGGCACCGGCTCGGTCGCGGCCTATGTGCGTCCCGGCGACCATCTCACGTTCTTCGAGATCGACCCGCTGGTCAGGCGCATCTCGACCGATCCCGCCAATTTCAGCTACGTGCGGGAGTGCGCCAAGGGCGAGGTGGACTTCGTCATCGGCGACGCCCGCCTGACGCTGCAGAAGCAGCCGCCGGGGACCTTCGACATCCTGCTGATCGACGCGTTCTCGTCCGACGCCGTGCCGGCCCATCTGCTGACCGTCGAGGCGGTCCGGGGATACCTTCAGCAGCTCAAGCCCGATGGCGTGATCATCCTGCACCTTTCGAACCGCAACCTCGACCTGCTGGGCCCGGCCCAGGCCGTGGCGCGGGCGGCGGGCGGTCGCGCCCTGAAGCAGACCTACCGGCCGGCCAAGGACCCGCAAGGCAGCTGGGAGTCGGCGGAGGACGCGGTGATCGTCGCCCGCAACGACGCCGCGCTCGCGCCCTTCAAGGCCGACGCCCGCTGGGAGTCGGCCAATCCGTTCCTGGCGAGGCCCTGGCGCGACGACTACACGAACCTCGCCGGCGCGCTGTATGGCAACCTGAAGCAGCGCTGGACCTGGCTGCCCTAGCTCAGGGCGGCGTCTCGACGGAAACGACCGCCTGGGCCATCAGCCCTTCCTCGCGGCCGGTGAAGCCCATGCCCTCGGTCGTGGTGGCCTTCACGCTGACGCGGCCAACGGGCAGGCCCAGCAGCTCGGCGATACGCTCGCGCATGGCGTCCCGGTGCGGGCGGATCTTCGGCCGTTCGCACACCAGCGTGACGTCGGCGTTCAGGATGCGGCCGCCCTGGGCGCCCACCAGGTTGACGGCGTGGGTCAGGAACTGGTCCGAGGAGGCGCCCTTCCAGCGGGGATCGGTCGGCGGGAAGTGCTCCCCGATATCGCCCTGGGCGATCGCGCCGAGGACTGCGTCGGTCAGCGCATGTAGCCCACAGTCGGCGTCCGAGTGACCGACCAGCCCGACGTCGTGCTGGATGCGCACCCCGCAGAGCCACACGACCTCGCCGGGGCCGAAGCGATGGGCGTCGATCCCCTGGCCCATGCGCACGATCCGGCGGCCGGCGGCCAGTTGCTCGGCCAGCATGAAGTCCTGCGGGTAGGTGAGCTTCATCAGCAGGGGGTCGCCGGGAACCATCGCCACCGACCCGCCGGCGCGCTCGACGACCGAGGCGTCGTCGGTGGGCTCCTCCGTCGCGGGCCAGCGGCGATAGGCGGCCTTGAGACGACCGGTCCGGAACGCCTGCGGGGTCTGGGCGCGCCAGAGGCCGTCGCGAGAGACGGTCTCGTCGACCAGGCCTTCGCCGCGCTTGAGGGTGTCGGGCACCGGCAAGGTCGGGATCGCGCCGTCCGAGACCTCCAGGGCGTTCAGCAGCCGGTCGACATGCTCCTGGCTCACGAATGGCCGGGCCGCGTCGTGGATCAGGACCGGCTGGTTGCGGGTGGCCGTAACGGCGGCGAGGCCGGCCTGGACCGACTCGGCCCGCGTCTTGCCGCCGGTGACGGCGCGCCAGTTCGTCAGGCCGGAAAGGGCTTCATCCACCTGGCCGAGGCGATCGTGGGCGACCACCACCACCACCTCCCGCGCGCCCGCCGAGAGCAGGCCTTCCACCGACCAGCGCACCAGCGGACGGCCGCCCAGGCTGCGCCACGCCTTGGGTTCCCCTGGACCGGCCCTCAGGCCCGATCCCGCCGCGACGACCACCGCTGAGAAGCTCATGGGGTCGTCTTAGAAAACTGCGCCGCTTTGTTCCAGCTTTACGGCGTCGCACAAATTGCCTAAAAACGCGGCGGTTGGGATGATTACAAAATGAGCAATAAGCTCAAGGTTGGTGGAGTGGAGATCGGCGGGCGCGCTTGGATCGCGCCGATGACCGGGGTCTCCGATCTGCCCTTTCGAAAGGCCGCCAGCGGCCAGGGCGCGGCCTACGTCGCCACCGAGATGGTCGCCTGCGCAGAGTTCTCCCGCGGAAGGCCCGACGTGGTGCGGCGCGCCGCGGTCGGCGAGGGCCTGCCGCTGATGGTCGTCCAGCTTGTCGGCCGCGAGCCGGAGCACGTCCGGAACGGCGCCAGATTGGCGGTCGAGGCCGGCGCCCAGATCGTGGACCTGAATTTCGGCTGCCCCGCCAAGGAAGTGACCGGCGTCCTGTCCGGCTCGGCGCTGATGCGCGACCCGGCATTGGCGTCCGAGCTGATGGCCGCCGCCGTCGATGCGGTCGACGTGCCGGTGACGGTGAAGATGCGCCTCGGCTGGGATGACGCCTCGAGGAACGCCCCGGAGATCGCCGCCCGCGCTCAGTCGCTGGGGGTTCGGGCGGTCACGATCCATGGCCGCACCCGCTGTCAGTTCTACAAGGGCGCGGCCGACTGGAGCGCGGTCAGGGCCGTGAAGGACGAGGTCTCCATTCCCGTCATCGTCAATGGCGACATCGTCGACGGACCGACGGCGCGGGCGGCGCTCGAGGCCTCGGGCGCGGACGCCGTGATGGTCGGCCGGGGCGTGTATGGAAAGCCCTGGGTGACGGCGCAGATCGAAGCCGAGCTCGCCGGCGAGGCGTTCGCGGAGCCCGACCGGGACGCCCGCCTCGGCATCGTGCTGGACCACCTGCACGACAGCCTGCAGTTCTACGGCGACCGTCTGGGGCTGCGGATCTTCCGCAAGCACCTGGCGAGCTACATTGAAAACGCCCCCTGGCCCGCCGATGCGCAGGCCAGGCGAGAAGCGCGCGCGGCCCTGTGCCGCCTGGAGGACGCCTCTGAAGTCGAGCGGGGCCTGGCGGCCCTGTGGGGCGCTTCGGATCACAGGTTGGCGGCATGAACGGAAGCACACGAACCAAGGCGATCGGGCGCGACCCCGACGCCCTGAAGGCGGCAGCCTTTGACCTCAGTCCCGACCCCTCTCTGGTGGTGGACGCCGAGGGCGCCCTGGTCGCGGTCAACGAGGCGGCTGAGGCGCTGTTCGGTCAGGGGCTCGGCCTGCTGGCTCGTGGCCGGTTCCGCGCTGCACTCCCGCCGGGCTCGGCGCTGGTGTCATTGCTGAACCGCGCCCTGGACGAGGGCGCCCGGGTCCGCGAGCGCGGCGTGCATATCAGCCTGTTCGGCCTGCCGCCTTTCGAGGCCGACGGCGCGGCCGCGCCGCTTGGCGACGGCTCGGTGCTGCTGACGCTGACGGTGAAATCCGGCCTGGGTGTTGAACGCGGCCCGACCGAGGCGGCCGGGCTGCGGTCCCTCGTGGGGCTGGGCCGGATGCTGGCCCACGAGATCAAGAACCCGCTGGCGGGCATCCGCGGGGCGGCCCAGCTCCTGAAGGCCGGCGCCAAGAGCGAAGACGCGCCGCTCGCCCAGCTCATCGTCGACGAGACGGACCGCGTGAAGCGCCTCGTCGAGCGCATGGAGGCGTTCTCGGACGACCATCTGCCGTCGCTCACGCCGATCAACATCCACCAGATCCTCGACCGGGTCCGCGCGCTCGCCGCCAACGGCGTGGCCGACGGCCTCATGCTTCGCGAGGCCTACGATCCGTCGCTGCCGCCGGTGCTGGGGGACGAGGACCAGCTGATCCAGGTGTTCCTGAACCTCGTGAAGAACGCTTCCGAAGCGGCGCATGCCCGCGGCGACGGGCGCGGCGAGATCGCTATCCACACGGCCTACCGTCATGGGGTGCGCGTGCGCGCCGCCAGGGGCCAGACTCTCAGGGGCGCGCCCCTGGAGGTCCGCATCCAGGACAACGGTCCCGGCGTCCCGGAGCACCTGCGCGAGAGCCTGTTCCAGCCGTTCGTCAGCTCCAAGCCGAGCGGGGCGGGCCTGGGTCTCGCCCTGGTCGCCAAGCTTGTCGCCGGGCACGGCGGTCTCATCGATTTCGAATCCGAACCCGGCCGGACGGTCTTCCGCGTCCTGCTCCCGATCGCTTCCGCCGAGGATGTCCCGCAATGAACGCGGCTTCGAAGAAGATCCTGATCGCCGACGACGACTCCTCGATCCGGCTGGTGCTGAGTCAGGCCTTCACGCGGCTGGGCTATCAGGTCCGCGCCACCGGCAACGCCACGACCCTGCTGAAGTGGGTGTCGGACGGGGAGGGCGACCTCGTCGTCACCGACGTCGTGATGCCCGACGAGAACGTCTTCGACGTGCTGCCGCGCATCAAGAAGCAGCGGCCGAGACTGCCGGTCATCGTGATGAGCGCCCAGAACAACCTCATCACTGCGGTCAACGCGGCCGAGGTCGGCGCCTTCGAGTACGTGCCGAAGCCGTTCGATCTCGACGACATGACCTCGGCGGCGCGTCGCGCGCTGTCGCGGCCGGCGGACAGCGAGGCCTCCAAGGCCCAGGCGAGGGCCGTGCGGGACGACCGGCTGCCGCTCATCGGACGCTCCGGGCCGATGCAGGATGTCTATCGCACCATCGCACGCCTCGTGGGCGCCGATCTGACGGTGCTCATCACCGGCGAGAGCGGAACCGGCAAGGAGCTGGTCGCGCGCGCCATGCACGACATGGGCCGTCGTCGCGACGGCAAGTTCGTCGTCATCAACCTCGCCGCGACGCCCCGCGAGCGCGTCGAGACCGAGCTGTTCGGCAAGGAGGACGGCGACTACGGCAAGCTGGTCGACGCCGACGGCGGCACGCTGTTCCTCGACGAGATCGGCGACATGCCGCTGGACGCCCAGACGCGCCTCCTGCGGGTGATCGACGGCTCCGAGCCCGCGCTGAACCCCAAGACCGGCCGGCGGCCGAACGTTCGGATCATCGCCGCCACCAACCGCGACCTGCGCGCGCTGATCCAGCAGGGCCTGTTCCGCGAAGACCTGTTCTTCCGCCTGAACGTCGCGCCGCTGCGGCTGCCGCCGCTGCGCGACCGCGCCGAGGACATCCCGGACCTGGCGCGCGCCTTCCTGTTGCGGGCCAACCGTGAGGGACTGCCGGCGAAGACCATCGATTCGGGGGCCCTGGAGCGTCTGAAGCGCCACCCCTGGCCTGGCAACGTCCGCGAACTGGAGAATCTGATCCGTCGGATCTGCGCTCTCTACGGCGAGGACGTGATCACGGCGCGCATCGTCGAGAAGGAGCTGGCCGACCAGCAGCCGGTCGTCCAGGGGCAGGAAGGTCCCGCGACCCTGGCCCAGCTCGTCGAGCAGAAGCTGGCCGGCTACTTCGCCGACCAGCCCGACGGCATCCCGCCGCCCGGCCTCTACGACCGCGTGCTGGAGGAGGTGGAGCGGCCGCTGATCCAGCTCACCCTGTCGGCCACGCGCGGCAATCAGGTGCGGGCCGCCGAAATCCTCGGCCTCAACCGCAACACCCTGCGGAAGAAGATCCAGGACCTCGGGGTCGAGATGAGTCGCGGCCGGCGCTGACTTACGAGCTGAAGCGTCGCTGCAACATAGCTGTTGAGTTTGGAGCACAGCGCCCTAGTCTCCGGACACAATGGCGTTGCTGAACAGTCCCGCTTTCCTCTCGCCCGCCGTCGGTTGGGCGCGGCGGTCGCTGGAATCCAAGCTGGTGCTGGGCGTGGGCTACGGCGTGGCCGTGGGCCTGACGGTGCTCGCCATCATCCTGGCCGCCTCGCCGCCGCAGACGGGGCCGCTCGGACCGGCCAGCCGGCTGATCCTCACCCTCCTTGGGCTGAACCTCGTCATCATCCTGCTGCTGATGGCGGCGGTGGGGCTGCGCATTCGCGAGCTGGTCCGGGCTCGCGCCCAGGACGCCGGCGCCCGCCTGCACGTCCGCTTCGTGCGCCTCTTCGCCCTGGCCGCGGTCGCTCCGGCGGCCGTGGTGTTCATCTTCTACGGCGTTCTCGTCAGCCGAGGCGTCGAGAACTGGTTCTCCGAGCGCGTGCAGACCGTGGTCGAGAACGCCGCCACCGTCTTCCGCTCCTATGTCGACGAACAGAACCGCTACATCGTCGAGCACGTCACGCCGATGGCCGCCGACCTCAATCGCGAGGCCGGCGCCCTCCAGGCCCGGCCGGACCAGGCCACCGGCTATCTCGGGGCGCTTGCGTCCTACCACGCCTTCCCGGCGGCCTATCTCGTGGACCGGCAGGGGCGGGTGCTGGTGCGCGCCGAGAGCGCGGATGCGCCGCCCTTCGTGCCGCCGCCGAAGGCTGGCTTCGACGCCGCCGACCAGAACGAGATCTACGTCCCAGACTTCGCCGGCTCGGACGTCATGCGGGCGCTCTACCGGCTGAACGCCTACGACGACGTCTATCTCTACATCGCGCGGCCGCTCCGGACCGGCATCGTGGCCTACCTGCGGCAGGCCGAGGGGTCCCTGGTCTCGTACCGCGACGTCGCCCAGAACCGCGAGCGTATCCAGACCATCTTCGCCCTGAGCTACGCCGAGACCGCGCTGCTGGTGCTGGTGGGCGCCGTGTGGCTGGGTCTTGGAGCGGCGAACGCGATCTCCGCCCCGGTGGCGCGCCTGGTGCAGGCGGCCGGCCGCGTGGCCGGTGGCGACCTCGATGCGCGTGTGGATGCGGACGGAGATCCTGAAGAGATCGCCGTATTATCACGCGCTTTCAACAGTATGACGCATGATCTTCAGGCCCAGCAGGAGGCCCTGAAGAGTGCTCGCGAAGAGGCCGAGAGCCGGCGGCAGTTCATCGAGACCGTGCTGGCCGAGGTGAGCGCCGGCGTCATCGGCCTGGATCCCCGCGGCCGCATCTCGGTCGCCAACCGTCAGGCGGCCCTGCTTCTGGACCTCCCGGGCGACCACGGGCGGGGCCGCAAGCTGGCCGACGTGGCTCCCGAACTCGCGCAGGTGGCCGCCGGCGCCGGCCGCGGCGGCGAGGCCGAGGAGGAGGTGGACGTGGTCCGCGGCCGCGAGAGCCGCCGCCTGCGGGTGCGGGCCAGCCACAGCGAGGGCGGCCTGGTGCTGACCTTCGACGACATCACCCGGCTGGTGACCGCCCAGAGGAACGCCGCGTGGCGCGACGTCGCCCGCCGTATCGCCCACGAGATCAAGAACCCGCTGACGCCGATCCAGCTCTCGGCCGAGCGGCTGCGGAAGAAGTACCGCAAGGACATCGCCGAAGCCGAGCTTGAGACCTTCGACCGCTGCACCGACACCATCGTGCGTCAGGTCGGCGACATCGGCCGGATGGTGGACGAGTTCTCGGCCTTCGCGCGGATGCCGGCCCCGAAGTTCGCCCAGGTGGACGCCGACGAGCTGCTGCGGGCGGCGGTCTTCGCCCAGCGGGTGGCGAGCCCCGACCTGACGGTGGAGCTGGAAGAGCCGACGCCTCAGGTGGTGCTGCTGGCCGATGGCCGGATGCTGGCCCAGGCGCTGACCAACGTGCTGAAGAACGCCGCCGAGGCGGTGGAGGCGCGCCGGACGCGCGCCCCGAAGGTGAAGGGCCGGATCGCGGCGCGCCTCGTCGTCGACGAAGGTCGCGTCGCCTTCGAGGTCGAGGACAACGGCGTGGGCCTGCCCGACAAGGACCGCGACCGGCTCACCGAACCCTATGTGACGACGCGCGAGAAGGGCACCGGCCTCGGCCTCGCGATCGTGAAGCGAATCCTGGAAGACCATGGCGGCGAGCTGGAGCTCGCCGACGCGCGGAGCGGGCAGGGGGCCTTGGCGGTCCTGCGCCTGCCGGCGGCTTCGGCCGCGCGTGTCGGCGCGCCCGCCGACGCCGTGACGGCGTAGAGGACTGGAAGGCATGGCGTCTGACGTTCTGGTGGTCGACGACGAGGCGGATATCCGCGACCTGGTCGCAGGCATCTTGTCTGACGAGGGCTATGCGGTGCGCACCGCGACCGACTCGGAAAGCGCCCTGGCCGCGATCCGGGCTCGCAAGCCCGCGCTCCTCATCCTGGACATCTGGATGCAGGGCGGCGGCATGGACGGCCTGGAGCTGCTGGACATGGTCAAGCAGCTCGACGTCGATCTGCCGGTGATCATGATCTCGGGCCACGGCAACATCGAGACCGCGGTGAGCGCCATCAAGCGCGGCGCCTACGAGTTCCTCGAAAAGCCCTTCAAGTCCGACCGTCTCCTGCTGGTGGTGGAACGTGCGCTGGAGGCGGCGAACCTGCGGCGCGAGAACCGCCGGCTGCGCACCCAGGCGATCACGCCGGAAGGCCTGCTCGGCAAGTCGATGGCCGCTCAGCAGCTGCGCCAGATGATCGCCAAGCTGGCGGGCGCCAACAGCCGGGTGCTGATCTCGGGCCCGGCGGGCGCGGGCAAGGAGACGGTCGCGCGGCTGATCCATTCGGCCAGCCACCGCACCCGCAGCGAGTTCGTGCCCATCAGCGCCGCCGGCATGACGCCCGAACGCATGGACATCGAGCTGTTCGGCCAGGAAGGCGAGGGCGGCCGCCCGGCCAAGATCGGGGTCTTCGAGCGCGCCCACGGCGGCACCCTGTATCTGGACGAAGTCGCCGACATGCCACGCGAGACCCAGGGTCGGATCCTGCGCGTGCTGGTGGAGCAGCGCTTCCGCCGGGTCGACGGCGACAACGACGTCCAGGTCGACGTGCGGGTGATCTCGTCCACCTCGAAGGACCTGCGCGAGGAGATCGCCAATGGCCGGTTCCGCGAGGACCTGTTCCACCGGCTGAACGTGGTTCCGGTCAACGTGCCGGGTCTGGCCGAGCGGCGCGAGGACATCCCTGAGCTGATCGAGGACTTCATCACGCGCATCTGCGAGGCGACGGGGCTTCCCAGGCGCAGGCTGTCGGACGACGCCCTGGCCATGCTCCAGGTCCGGGCCTGGCCGGGCAACCTGCGGCAGCTCCGCAACAACGTGGAACGCATGCTGATCCTGGCGTCAGGCTCCCCGGCCGAGCCGATCACCGCCGACATGCTGCCGCCCGAGGCCTCCGTCACCGATCAGGGCGGCTCGTTCGGCGCCGAACGGATCATCGCGCTTCCGCTGCGCGAGGCCCGCGAGGTGTTCGAGCGCGAGTACCTGAACGCCCAGATGCTCCGCTTTTCGGGCAACATCAGCCGCACCGCCGCCTTCATCGGCATGGAACGCTCGGCGCTGCACCGGAAGCTGAAGTCGCTGGGCCTCTCCGGCGGCCGGCCGCTCGAGACCGAGGACGCGTAAGTGGGTCGGATCGCCTATGTGAACGGCCGGTTCGTGCCGCACGCCGAGGCCTTCGTGCATATCGAGGACCGCGGCTACCAGCTCGCCGACGCCGTCTATGAGGTCTGGGCGCTGTTCGGCGGCAAGCTGGCCGACGCGGAGGGGCATTTCGCGCGCCTGGAGCGCAGTCTGGCCGAACTGCAGATCGACATGCCGATGAGCCGGGCGGCGCTGACCACGGTGCTGCGCGAAGCCGTTCGCCGAAATCGCGTGCAGGAGGGCCTCGTCTACCTGCAGATCAGCCGCGGCGTCGCACCCCGCGACCACGCCTTCCCGCACCCGCCCGTGCGGCCGGCGGTCGTGATCACCGTCAGCCGCGTCGACCGCGTCGCGACCGAGGCGCGCGCGGCCAAGGGCGTGGGCGTGGTCACGACGCCGGAGAACCGTTGGGGGCGTTGCGACATCAAGACGGTCGGCCTGCTGCCCAACGCGCTCGCCAAGCAGAAGGCCCGCGTCGCCGGCGCGGCAGAGGCCTGGTTCGTCGACGAGCTGGGGTTCGTGACGGAGGGCGCGTCGTCGAACGCCTGGATCGTCGATCGCGACGGCGTGCTCCGCACCCGCGACACCAACGCCAACATCCTGCGTGGCGTCACCCGCCTCAGCCTGCTGGACGTGATCCGTGACGCGGGGCTGAAGGTCGAGGAGCGGCCCTTCACGCCCGAAGAGGCTCTCGAGGCGAAGGAGGCGTTCATCACCGGAGCCGGGACAATCGTCCTGCCGGTCGTGAGCGTGGACGGAAAGCCCGTGGGCGGCGGCGTGGTGGGACCGGTGGCGAGCCGGCTGCGTCGCCTCTATATCGAGCGAGCCAAAGAGCGGGCGATCTGATCATCCGGGCGTGATTGCGCCTGCCGTCAAACCCTGCTTAGCGTGCCCTTGCGTGTGTGGGCGGATTTGGCCGCCCGATCAAAACTAGAAGGCGAAAAGCCATGAGCGATAAGAAGCAGAACCTCCAGGACACGTTCCTGAACAGCGTCCGGAAGTCGAAGACCCCTCTCACCATCTTCCTGGTGAACGGCGTGAAATTGCAGGGGGTCGTGAGCTGGTTCGACAACTTCTGCGTTCTGCTCCGTCGGGACGGGCAATCCCAGCTCGTCTACAAGCACGCGATTTCCACCATCATGCCGGCTCAGCCCGTGCAGCTCTATGAGCCGGCTGACGACGAGGCCGATTGAGTTCTTCAAAGCTCGTTGACCGCGAGGCGCCCGTCCAGGGCGCCCTCGTGATCCACCCCGACCGGGAGGGCCGCGATGGCGCGCGCCATCCCGAGGCGCGGTTGGAGGAGGCCGTCGGCCTCGCGCTCGCCCTCGACCTCGAGGTTCGCGAGGCGATGGTCGTGGGCCTGCGGAAGCTCACGCCCGCCACCCTGTTCGGCCGCGGCAAGGTGGACGAGATCGCCACCCTCGTGGAGGTCGAGGAGCTGGACGTGGTCGTCGTGGACGACGCGCTGACTCCGGTCCAGCAACGCAACCTCGAGAAGGCTTGGAAGGCCAAGGTGATCGACCGCACCGGCCTGATCCTCGAGATCTTCGCCCGGCGCGCACGGACCCGCGAAGGCCGTCTGCAGGTGGAGCTCGCGAGGCTTACCTACGAGCGCTCGCGCCTCGTCCGCACCTGGACCCACCTGGAGCGTCAGCGCGGCGGCTTCGGGGTCATGGGCGGCCCCGGCGAAACCCAGATCGAGACCGACCGCCGGCTGATCGCCGAGAAGATCGGCAAGCTGAAGCGCGAGCTCACGGAAGTGCGACGCACGCGCACCCTGCAACGCTCCGCCCGCCGGCGCGTGCCGTTCCCGAGCGTGGCCCTGGTCGGCTACACGAACGCCGGCAAGTCGACCCTGTTCAACCGGATCACCAAGGCCGACGTGCTGGCGCAGGACATGCTGTTCGCCACGCTGGACCCGACCTTGCGCAGCCTGAAGCTGCCGGACGGCCGCGCCGCCATCCTCTCGGACACCGTGGGCTTCATCTCCGACCTGCCGCACGAGCTGGTGGAAGCCTTCCGGGCCACCCTGGAAGAGGTGCGCGAGGCCGACGTGGTCCTGCACGTCCGCGACATCGCCAGCGAGGAGAGCAACGCCCAGGCCGCCGACGTGCGCGCCGTGCTGGAGCGCCTTGGCCTAGACATGGACGAGCGCCGGATCCTCGAGGTCTGGAACAAGGTCGACCTGCTGCCCGAGGAGGAGCGCGCGACCATCGAAGGGGACGCCCGCCGGGCCCAGCCGCCTGCCGTGCCGGTCTCGGCGGTGACCGGAGAGGGAACGGACCTCCTGCTGGCGACGATCGCCGGCCTCGTGGATGAAGCGCCGCCCGTGGAGATCCACGCGCCGGCCGGCGAAGGCGCCGCGATCGCGTGGCTCTACCGCCATGGCCGGGTGATCGAGCGCGAGACGGCCGAGGACGGCAGCGTGACGATGGCGGTCAGCCTGACCGCCCAAGCCCTGGGTCAGTTCGAGCAGCTCTTCCCGCAGGCGGAGATCCGCGCGGACTAAGCCCGTTCGGCCGCCTTCGCCTCGTCCCAGAGGGCGTCCATCTCGGCCAGGTCGGACTGCTCCGGCGACTTGCCGCGTTCCGCGAGCTTCTGCTCGATATAGCGGAAGCGGCGGCCGAACTTGGCGTTGGTGTAGCGAAGCGCGTCCTCGGGATCGACGTCGAGCGTTCGCGCCAGATTGGCGACGACGAACAGCACGTCGCCCATCTCCTCGCGCGCCTTCTCCAGGTCTCCGGCGTCCACCTCGTGGACCAGTTCCTCGACCTCTTCGTGCAGCTTGGCCATCACGTCCTGGACGGTCGGCCAGACAAAGCCCACGTTCGCGGCGCGCCTCGACAGCTTCACGGCCCGGGTCAGGGCCGGCAGGCCCACGGGCACGTCGTCCAGCAGGCTTTCCCTCCGGCCCTTCTTCTGACGCTCCTGCGCCTTGAGCTCCTCCCAGCCGGCCTTCTGCGCGGCGATGGAGCCGTAGTCCTCGTCGCCGAACACATGCGGATGCCGGCGCACCATCTTGTCGTTGATCGCACGGGCGACGTCCTCGAAGTCGAAAGCGCCTTGCTCCTCGGCCATACGGGCGTGGAAGACCACCTGCAGCAGCAGGTCGCCCAGTTCCTCCTTCAAGTCGGCGAGGTCGTTGCGCTCGATGGCGTCGGCGACCTCATAGGCTTCCTCGACGGTGTAGGGCGCGATGGTGGCGAAGGTCTGCTGCTGGTCCCAGGGACAGCCGTCCTCACGGTCGCGCAGCCGGGCCATGATGGCCAGCAGGCGGTCGATAGGCCGGAGATCGGCCGGCGGGGCAGGTCGCGTCATGGGGGGGACTCGAAAAGGAAAACGGCGCGCGGCGATGAGACCGCGCGCCGTCCAGAGGCGCAAGCTTGCGTCGGCGCGTCTAGCGCTGCGCGAGCCGAGTGTCGTTACGGGCCAGTCGCGAGGCGAAGCGGTCGAACGACAGCTCGGCGTCCGACCACACCCAGTCGCCGTAGGCCTGGCGAATGTCGCTCTCGTACCAACGGTACTTCAGCGGCGTGACCTTGCCGTCGGCGGCGACGAGCCGGCCTTCGATCGCCGCGCCGCCGACGCCGAAGCTCTCCATGGAGAGGCCGGGCGTGTCGCCGAGCTGCTTGAAGGTCGGACGGTTCGGCTTGGCGTCGGTGAGCACCAGCTCGATCCGGGCGTCCTGATGGGCTCCGGACTTGGCCAGCGAGCGTTCGACCTCGCCGCGGAGGCTGTCGGCCAGGCGCTGCACGTCGCGCACGCCATAGGTCTTTTCGGCCTTCTCCTGGAGCTCGGGGCCGATGGTGACGGACACCGCCGCGGGGGCGGCGAGGGCGGTCGAGGCGCTCGCCAGGAGCGCGGCGGCCGCAAGGGCGGGAAGGCGCATGCGGATCTCCGATGATGTACAGTAAGAACTAAATATATGGGCGTGAACCGGGCCGCCCACAAGCCCGAAACCGCAAACTACGCGCCTAAACCTGACGGCATGCTGAACGGCCGTCCACGCTCAACTCGCCATCGGTCCTGCGACGCCAGCAACCGGCGTGTCGCCCGAGCGTTACCGTAGCCTCCAGGGGAGGAGAGTGTACGGGGTGTCTAGAGCCGGATTGCTTGCGTCGGGCCTGAGCCTTGCCGCGCTGCTGTCGGCGTGCGGTCCAAAAGCCCCGGAGCGCGCCGACGCTCCACAGCCGCCCGCCAGGTCCGGCATCGCTGTCGCGCCCGCCGCCGCCTCTCCCCAAGACGACGGGCAGTGGACCATGCCCGCGAAGGACTACGCCAACACCCGGTTCAGTGGTCTCAGCGAGATCAACAAGGGCAATGTGAAGGACCTGCAGGTCGCGCTCACGTTCTCCGCGGGCACCATGCTGGGCCAGGAGTCGGCCCCGTTGGTGGTGGGCGACACGCTCTACTTCGTGACCCCGTATCCGAACATCCTCTACGCCATCGACCTGACACAGCCGGGCGGCAAGCTGAAGTGGAAGTTCGATCCGAAGCCCGACGCCTCCGCTCAGGGCATGGCCTGCTGCCAGCCGGTGAACCGCGGTCCGACCTATGCCGACGGGACGATCTTCTACAATACGATCGACACCCACACGGTCGCGGTGGACGCGGCCACCGGCAAGCTGAAGTGGAAGACCCGCGTCGGCGACTTCAACGCCGGGGAGACCTTCACCATGGCTCCGCTGGTGGTGAAGGGGAAGGTGCTGGTCGGCAACTCCGGGGCCGAGTTCGGCGCCCGCGGCTGGCTTGCCGCGCTCGACGCTGGCGACGGCGCAATCCGCTGGCGCGCGTACATGACCGGCCCCGACAAGGACGTCCTGATCGATCCGGCCGAGTTCAAGCCGTTCTACCCGCAGTATCGGGGCAAGGACCTGGGCGTCAGCCAATGGCCGAAGGATCACTGGAAGATCGGCGGCGGCACCGTCTGGGGCTGGCTTTCGTACGATCCCGAGCTGAACCTCGTCTATCACGGCACCTCGAACCCGGCGCCCTGGAACCACCTCGAGCGGCCCGGCGACAACCACTGGACCAATGGCATCTTCGCCCGCGACCCCGACACCGGGAAGGCGAAGTGGTTCTACCAGTTCAGCCCGCACGACCTGTGGGACCACTCGGCGATCAACGAGAACATCGTCCTCGACATTCCCTGGCAGGGACGCACGCGGAAGGTCGTGCTGCGGCCCGAGCGCAACGGCTACATGTACCTCCTCGACCGCACGAGCGGCGAGGTGCTGGCGGCCGATCCGTTCGTCCACATCACGGCGTCGAAGGGCGTCGACCTGAAGACCGGCCGGCTGATCCACAATCCCGAGAAGGTGCCGCAACTCGGCAAGACGGTCCGGGACGTCTGCCCCAATTCACCCGGGGCGAAGGACTGGTCGCCGTCGGCGTTCAGCAAGGTCACGGGGCTGGTTTACGTGCCCCACAACAACCTCTGCATGGACTGGGAAACCAAGCCGGTGAACTACATCAAGGGCACGCCCTACATCGGCGTGAACCCGAAGTTCAAAGCCGGCCCCGGCGGCAACGCGGGCGAGTTCATGGCCTGGGACCCGGTGGGGCGGCGCAAGGTCTGGACGATCCCCGAGAAGTGGCCGGTGTGGAGCGGCGCGGTGGCGACCGCCGGCGGCCTCGTCTTCTACGGCAACCTGGAAGGCTGGTTCAAAGCCGTGGACGCCAACACTGGCCAGGTGCTCTGGCAGTTCAAGACCGGGTCCGGGATCATCGGACAGCCGACCACCTGGCGCGGACCGGACGGGCGCCAGTACGTCGCCATTCTCTCGGGCATCGGCGGCTGGGCGGGGGCGATCGTCTCCAGCGACCTCGATCCCCGGGACCCTACGGCGGCCAAGGGCTTCGGCAACATGAGCCGGGACATCAAGGCCGACTCCAACAGCGGCGGAATGCTCTATGTCTTCGCGCTTCCGAAACGCTGAGGCGGCGGGCCTGCTCCTCGCCGCGGCGCTGGCGCTCACCGCCTGTAACCGCGAGGCGCGCGATGTCCGCGGCGCGCCGCTGCCCGACAGCGGCCAGACCGGGATTTCGCCCACCAAGCTGCACGTCGGCGGCCCCCAGACCCCGCCCAAGGATCCACGGGCCGCGTTCTACGAGGGCAACGCCTATCACATCGGCGAGGGCAAGCGGCTCTACGACTGGTTCAACTGCTACGGCTGTCATGCCGCGGGCGGCGGCGACATCGGTCCGCCCTTCATGGACGAGGAATGGCGCTACGGCGGCGAGATCGAGCAGATCCGCGCCAGCATCCTCGAAGGCCGCCCGAACGGCATGCCCTCCTTCGCGGGCCGCATCCCCGACCAGCAGGTCTGGCAGATCGCCGCCTACATTCGCTCGATGAGCGGCAATGTCGCCAAGGATGCGGCGCCTGCGCGGGGCGACGACCTGGGGACCGGGCCGGCCAAGACCCAGATCGACCCGACGCCGCCGTTGCCGGTGGCATCCCGCGCGGAACAGGGCTCCCCCCAGTGATCCGGCCGGCCGCCCTGGTCGGACTTTGCCTGCTGCTCGCAGGATGCGCGGGCATGCAATCCTCCATGGACGTGGCCGGCCGCCAGGCGGGGGACATCAAGAGCATCTGGACGCTGATGCTGTGGATCTGCGGGGTGATGTACGCCCTGGTGCTGGCCTTCCTCGGGTGGGCCTTGTGGCGTGCGCGCCGTCGCCTTGCCGGTCCGCCAACCGTCGAGGGGGTCGAGAGCGCCGCCGATCGGCCTATGCAGCGGGTTCTGGGCGGATGGATCGGGCTCATCGTCCTGGGCCTGCTGGTGCTGACCTTCGGCAGCTTCCTCGTGGATCGTCAGCTCGCGACCGCGGCCAACCGCGCCGACATCAACATCCGGGTCACGGCGAACCAGTGGTGGTGGGAGGTCGAGTACCAGGACCCTGATCCCAGCCGCAGCTTCGTCACCGCCAACGAGATCCACCTGCCGGTCGGCAAGACGGCGAAGATCGAGCTCGTCGCGACCGACGTGATCCACAGCTTCTGGATCCCCAATCTCGGCGGCAAGCAGGACCTGATCCCCGGCCGGAAGAATGACATCACGCTCACGCCCATGCGGGAAGGCCGGTACCGGGGCCAATGCGCGGAGTTCTGCGGCCTGCAGCATTCCAACATGGCGCTTGACGTCATGGTCGACAGCGAGGCGGGATACGAAGCCTGGCGGGCGCGGCAGATGCGCTCCGCGCCCGCGCCGGCCACCCCGGCCCAGGCGCACGGCCTGGATGTCTTCCAGACCCAGGCCTGTGCGAACTGCCACCAGATCGACGGAACCGAGGCGAAGGGACAAACCGGTCCGAACCTGACCCATGTCGCCAGCCGCCGATACATCGCCGCCGGCGTCGCGCCCTACAGTCGCGGGACGCTGGCCGCCTGGATCGCGGACCCTCAAGGGCTCAAGCCCGGCGCCCACATGCCCATCGTGCAGCTCTCGCCGGCCGATCTGAACGGCCTGCTCGACTACCTGGACAGCCTCAAGTGAGCGCGACCCGCCCCCGCACAGCCAAGGCCGCCGAGATGGAGGCGCTGCACCAGCGGTTGGAGCATGCCTGGGGCACGCCGCCGGGCCTCTGGGGCGTGCTGACCAGTGTCGACCACAAGGTCATCGGCCGGCGGTACATCGTAACGGGCTTCGTCTTCTTCGTGCTGGGCGGGATCCTGGCGTTGCTGATGCGGGCCCAGCTCGCCCGGCCGGAGAGCGGCCTGATCGACGCCGACCGCTACAACCAGATCTTCTCGATGCACGGCACGACGATGATGTTCCTGTTCGCCGTGCCGATCATGGAGGCGATGGCCGTCTATCTCGTGCCGCTGATGTGCGGGACGCGGAACATCTCGTTCCCGCGCCTGAACGCCTTCGGCTACTGGGTCTACGTGGCCGGCGGGGCGATGATCTGGATCGCCTTCCTGATGAACGTGGGGCCGGAAACCGGCTGGTTCTCGTACGTGCCGCTTGCGGGGCCCGAGTTCTCGCCCGGCAAACGGACCGACTTCTGGGCCCAGATGATCACCTTCACCGAGGTGTCGGCCTTGGCCGTCGCCGTGGAGCTCGTCGCGACGATCATGAAGCAGCGGGCGCCGGGCATGACGCTCGCCCGGATGCCTCTCTTCCTGTGGGCGATGCTGGTGACCTCCTTCATGGTCATCTTCGCCATGCCGGCGGTGATGCTGGCGTCGAGCTTCCTGATCTCGGACCGCCTGATCGGCACCCAGTTCTACAATCCGGCCGAAGGCGGGGATCCGTTGCTGTGGCAGCACCTGTTCTGGTTCTTCGGCCACCCCGAGGTCTACATCATCTTCCTGCCGGCCTTGGGCATGGTCTCCCAGATCGTGGCGACGTTCTCCCGCCGGACGATCTTCGCCTATCCGATCATGGTCCTGGCGCTGCTGGCGAACGGCTTCCTCGCCTTCGGGCTCTGGGTGCACCACATGTTCGCCACCGGCCTGCCCAGGCTGGGGAACAGCTTCTACACCTCGGCCAGCATGATGATCGCCATCCCGTCGGGCGTGCAGATCTTCTGCTGGATCGCCACCATGTGGGACGGCAAGCCGCAGTTCCGAACGCCGCTGCTGTTCGTGATCGGCTTCATCGTGACCTTCGTGCTGGGCGGCCTCACGGGCGTGATGCTGGCGTCCGTGCCACTCGACCTGCAGCTTCACGACACCTACTTCGTCGTGGCGCACTTCCACTACGTGCTGATCGGCGGGGCGGTGTTCCCGCTCTTCGGCGCCTTCTACTACTGGTTCCCGAAGTTCACCGGTCGGCTGCTGAACGAGACGGCGGGCAAGTGGAACTTCTGGCTGTTCTTCGCCGGCTTCCACATCGCCTTCTTCCCCATGCACATCCTGGGGCTAATCGGGATGCCGCGCCGCATCTACACCTATCGGGCCGAGATGGAGTGGGGCGGCTGGAACCTCCTGGCCTCGGCGGGCGCGCTGATGATCGCGGTCAGCGCCCTGGTCTTCGTGGCCAACGTCGTGGTCGCCTGGCGCGGACCGAAGCGGGCAGGGGCGAACCCATGGGACGCCTCCAGCCTGGAATGGGCGGCCGCCTCGCCGCCGGCCGCCTACAACTTCCTCTACGTGCCCGTCGTGGCGAGCCGCGAGCCGCTTTGGGAGCCGCAGGAGAAGCGACCGGTGATGGAGGGGCTGAGCGCGTCGGAGCGTGAGGTGCTCCTCACCACCATCGTCGAAGCCGAGCCCGACATGCGCCACCCGCTGCCAGGCCCCACCCTGTGGCCGCTGCTGGCGGCGATCGCCACCACCGGCCTCTTCATCGGCTCGATCTTCCACGAATGGGCTCTGGTCTGGGGCGCGATCCCGCTGACGATTGCTCTGATCGGCTGGTTCTGGCCGGCGACGCCGCCGCGTCGCAAGGAGGCCGAAGCATGAGCGACTATCGCGTCGTCGGCGACGTCTCGGGCCTGCCGGACTACGGCTTCGGCTCCCGCAGCCTGATGTGGTGGGGCGTCCTGGGTTTCATGCTCATCGAGGGCGCGGCCTTCCTGCTCGCCTGCGCCGCCTACGTCTTCCTCATCGGTCACAACCAGCCTTGGGGCGCCGGCCACCTGCCGCCGGTCCTCCTGTGGGGCACGGCTTTCACGGTGCTGCTGCTGCTGAGCGACCTCCCCAACGTCTGGACCGACAAGCAGGCGCACGCGCTGGACGAGAAGAAGACGCGGATCGGCCTGATCATCATGTCGGTCGCCGGCGTGGTCCTGCTGGTGGTGCGCGGCTTCGAACTCGCGCACCTGAACGCCAGATGGGATCAGGACGCCTATGGATCTGTCGTCTGGGCCCTGATGCTGCTGCACACGCTGCACCTCATCACCGACCTGGCGGACACGGTGCTTCTCGCCATCTTCACCCATACCCACGAGATGGACGGCGGGACGTTCAGCGACGTCAGCGACAACTGCATGTACTGGCACTTCGTCGTCCTGACGTGGCTGCCGATCTATGCGCTGGTGTATTGGGCGCCGAGGATCCTGGGATGACGACGCCCGCGCCGCAAAGCCCGCGTTGGCCAGCCTGGATGGGCCTGGTCCTGGGCGCCGTCGCCTGGGCGCTGCACCACCAGATCGGATCGAACGTCACCTACGCCGACTGCAAGATCGGCCTGATCGCCGCGGTTGGCGCCGGCGTGCCGGCCCTGGGGCTCGCGACCTTGGGGACCCTGATCTCGCTGCGCGCATGGCGTCGGGCGGGCGGCGCGCCGCATGAAAGCCAGGAGGCGCCGGCGCGCTTCATCGCTGCGCTCAGCGTCGGGGCAGGGGCCCTGTTCGTCCTGACCATCCTCGTCCAGCTGGGAGCCGGCCTCGTGGTGCCGGCCTGCGCGCGGTGAGGGGACTCCGCCTCGCGTTCGCGCTCGCCGGAGTGGCGGGCCCGGCGGCGGCGCACGTCACCGGGACGGCGCACGCCGAACCCGGCTGGACCTTCGACCCGCTGCTGACGGTTCCGCTGGTGCTCAGCGCCGCATTGTTCGGGATCGGGGCAGGGCGGATCGCGCGCCGTTCGACGACGGGGCGGGCGGCTCATGATCGACGCGCGTGGCTGTTCGTCGTGGGGTGGCTCAGTCTGGCCGCCTCGGTCGTGTCGCCGCTGCACGAGGCGGGCGAACGCTCGTTCACCGCCCACATGGTCGAGCACGAGATCCTGATGCTGGTCGCGGCGCCGCTTCTGGTCCTCTCGCGGCCGCTGGCGGTGATGCTTTGGGCCCTTCCGGCGGCAGGGCGGCAGGCGTTGGGTGCGGCGGGCCGGTGGCCGCCGCTGCGGCAGGTCTGGCGGGTCCTGAACGAACCGGTGACGGCGACCTTGCTGCAGGCGGCCGCGCTCTGGATCTGGCACGTGCCGGCCCTGTTCGATCTCGCGCTTCGCGACGACGGCTGGCACATCGCCCAGCACCTCTCGTTCTTCGTCAGCGCGCTCTTCTTCTGGTCGGCGATGCTGGAGGCGAAGCGGCGAGGCTATCCGATCGGCCTGCCGGCGGTCTGCCTCTTCGTGACCTCGCTGGTGGCCGGCGCGCTCGGCGCTTTGATGGCCCTGTCGGAAAGTCCCTGGTACGCGCGCTACGCCGAGCTCGGCCTCGCGCCGTTCGGGCTGACGCCTGTGGAGGATCAGCAGCTCGCCGGCCTGCTGATGTGGGTCCCCGGCGGGCTCGTCCACGCGGGCGCCGCCCTGGCGCTGGTGGGACAGGCTCTGCGGCTGGACCGAAAGGACGAGGGCCATGCGGCGGCGCGCTAGCGTGGGCCTCGCTGTCGCGACGACCGTCGTGGTCGCCGTGGCCGCCGGCATGATCGTCGCCGAGCGGCGCGAGCAGTCCGAGCAGGTGGAGGCCCGCGCCATGGCGATCACCGGGGGCGACCCGCACGCGGGGCAGGGCAAGATTTCGTTCTACGGCTGCGGCGGCTGCCACGAGATCCCCGGCGTCGAGCGGGCGACGGGCAAGGTCGGTCCGCCGCTGAGCGGCATCTCCGGCCGGGTCTATATCGCCGGCGTACGTGAGAACACGCCTCAGAACCTCGCCCAGTGGATCCAGGATCCGCACAGCGTCGACCCGCAGACCGCCATGCCGACGCTGGGCGTCACCCCGGCGGACGCGCGAGACATCGCCGCCTACCTCTACACCCTGGATTGAGGGTCAGGCGCGGCGCGACCACCCGGCGAGGGTTAGGGTGCCAAGTTCAGCTCTTCTGCCCGTGCCTGGCGAACACGCGGGTCGCGCCCTTGCGGTCGAGAACCAGCAAGGTCGCGTAGGCTTCGACGGCGCCGTCTCGGCTCTCCATCCCGGGCGACCCGATCGGCATGCCGGGCACCGTGACGCCCAGCGCCTTCGGGCGTTCGCGCAGCAGTCGCTGGATGTCGGCGACGGGGACATGACCTTCGACGAAGTAGCCGCCGATCTCTCCGGTATGGCACGAGGAAAGCTTGAAAGGGATGCCGTGCTTCTCCCGGATGGGCGCCAGGTCTTGCACCTCCACGGTCTTCACCCGGAAGCCGGCGCGGGTGAGATGGGTCGTCCAGCCCTTGCAGCAGCCGCACCAAGGGGTCTTGTGGACGGTGATCTCCCGTGGCGCAGCGGCGTGGGCGGGGCCGGCTGCGAACAGGGCGGCTCCGGCGAGGGCGAACCGGCGGCGGTTCATCGCGGCGGCTTCTGGCATGGCGGACCTCCTGTGGAACGCCTGAGGAATACGCGTCGGGTTGTCATCACCCCTGAAATGAGGGACGGCGGGAATGTCGCGCGTATACTAAGCGAACCACTCCAGGAGCCCTCGTTGGCCGATCGTCTAGACAATCTGCTGGCCGCGCTGAAGCATCAGCCGTCGGACCGCAGCCTCGACCAGCTCGAGCCTGCCGTCTGGGCGCGGCTCGATGGAGACGGCGAGACCCGGACAGGCGCCGTGTTCGCCTTCCGCACGGCGGCGGTCGTGGGGGCGCTCTTCCTCGGCGTCGCGACGGGCGGACTCGCCGCGGCCTCTGCGCAGCCTTCGTCCGATGAGATCTCGGTGTTTTCCCTCGGGCCGCAGCTCGCGCCGTCGACCCTGCTCGAGGGCCGCGGATGAAGGGCGTCAGCCGCGGTCTGCTGCTGACGCTGCTGCTGACGACCCTGGCGGGCGCGCTGGGCGCCCTGTGCACCGTCCATTACCTGCAGTCCAAACGCACCCCGCCTTCATTGCACGAGTTCGTGCACAAGGAGATGCGCCTGACCGACGCTCAGGAAGCGCAGCTCGACAGGCTGGAGCAGGACTTCGCGGTCCGGCGCAAGGTGCGTGAGGCCGAGTTGCGTGCGGCCAACGCCGAGCTCGCGGCGGCCATCCAGGCGCGGCACGAGTACTCGCCCGAGGTGAAGGCCTCGGTCGAACGATTCCACCATGCGATGGGCGAGCTCCAGAAGGAGACCATCGTCCATGTGCTGGCCATGCGGCGCGTGCTGACGCCCCAACAGGCCGAGAAGTTCGACGCCCGCGTCGCGGAGGCGCTCACCGAACCCGCGCCGTGACGGAGGCCGACGACGATCTGGCGCTGGCCCGCCGCGCCCTTGGCGGTGAGGACCGCGCCTTCACCGCCTTGATGCGTCGCCACAAGGACGGCCTCTTCCGGTTCGTGCGGCGCTACGTCGGCGACGCCGACGCCGCCTACGAAGTGACGCAGGAGGCCTTCGTCGCCGCCTGGCGAGCGCTTGACCGGTTCGACGGACGCCGACCTTTCGCGACCTGGTTGCGGGCCATCGCCTTGAACAAGTGTCGAGACCGCGGCCGCCGGCTGGCGGTCCGCCGGATCGTCTTCGGCGAGCGGCCTGCCGACGCGCCCGAAGCCCTGCGGGCGCCCGACCGGGGTCCGACACCCGAGGCGGCGCTCGCCGACGCCGAGCTTCGCGCCACGCTGGACAAGGCCATCGCAAGGCTTCCGGCCAAGCTGAAGGAGCCGCTCCTGCTCACCTATTTCGCCGACATGACCCAGCAGGAAGCCGCCGACGTCCTTGGCGTGAGCGTGAAGGCGGTGGAGACCCGCGCCTACCGCGCTCGCCAGCGGCTGGCGGGGATGCTGGCCCACCTGGCGGATCGTTGAGGGGAAACCGCGCCGGCCGCGTATATTGATGCGACAGGCCCGCCGGCCTCCCCAACGACGGCGCGCCGGATGGAACAGACGACAGGGCTTCCCACCTCGATGCGTTCGTCAAGGAACGACCTTTCCCGGCGCGATCTCCTGCGCCGGAGCGCCGCCGTCGGCGGCATGGCGGGCGCAGGCCTCCTGCTGCCCGGATGGGCGCGGAGCCAGTCTCCCGGGCTGGCGTCCAGGCCCACCGCCCTCGAAGGCGGGGAAATCCGGCTGGAGATCGGCCACGCGCCGTTCCAGGTGGACGGCCGCGCCGGGCACGCCGTCGCCATCAACGGAACGGTGCCCGGCCCGCTGATCCGCCTGAAGGAGGGCCAGGACGTCCGGATCGCCGTGACGAACCGCCTGAGCGACGAGGACACCTCGATCCACTGGCACGGCCTGCTGGTCCCGTTCCAGATGGACGGCGTGCCCGGCGTGAGCTTCCCCGGCATCCGTCCGGGCGAGACGTTCAACTACGAGTTCAAGGTCCGGCACGCGGGCACCTACTGGTACCACTCGCACTCGGGTCTTCAGGAGCTGATCGGCCACTACGCGCCGATGGTGATCGATCCCGCCGGGGCCGAGCCTGCCCCGTACGACCGCGAGCACGTGATCGTGCTCTCCGACTACAGCTTCATGCACCCGCACACCCTGCTGGCGCGGCTGAAGCAGCAACCGGGATTCTTCAACGAACAGAAGCAGACGGTGGCGGGGTTGCTGGCCGGTCGGGATCAGCCGCTGAAGGACCGTATCGCCTGGGCGAAGATGCGGATGGACCCGACCGACGTCGCCGACGTCACCGGGTCGACCTATCGCTATCTGGTGAACGGCCACGGCCCCAGGTCCAACTGGACGGGCCTCTTCAAGCCGGGCGAGCGGGTGCGGCTGCGCTTCGTGAACGCCGCGGCGATGACGATCTTCAACGTGCGGATTCCAGGACTGCAGATGACCGTGGTCCAGGCCGACGGGCAGGACGTGCGACCGGTCACGGTCGACGAGTTCCAGATCGCCAATGCCGAGACCTACGACGTCATCGTCACGCCCCAGGAGGATCGCGCCTTCACCCTCGTCGCCGAGGCCTCCGACCGCTCCGGGATGGCCCGCGCCACGCTGGCGCCGCGTCCCGGCATGTCCGCCGAGGTCCCGCCGTTGAGGGAGCGCCCGATCCTGACCATGAAGGACATGGGCATGGGCGACATGGGCGCCATGGACCACGCGGCCCACGGTGGCGGTCATGCCGCCCACGGCGCGGCGCAGGCGCCGCCGGCGATGGATCATTCCTCGATGGCCATGCGCGATCCCAAGAACGCCCCGCAGGTGAAGCTCACGCCCGGCGTCCAGATGATCTCGCCCAAGCCCGTCGATCGGGTCGGGGACCGCGGGACCGGTCTGGAGAGCGTGCCGCACAAGGTGTTGACCTACACCGACCTGATGACCCTGACCCCGAACACCGACACGCGGGCGCCCTCGCGGGAGGTGGAGCTGCACCTGACCGGCAACATGGAGCGCTTCATCTGGGGCTTCGATGGCGAGAAGTTCTCGGAGAATACGCGGCCGATCCCGTTCCGGCTGAACGAGCGGGTGCGGGTGACCCTGGTGAACGACACCATGATGGCCCACCCGATCCACCTGCACGGCCACTTCTTCGAGATCGTCAACGGGCACGGGGCGCACCAGCCGCGCAAGCACACGGTCAACGTCCTGCCGGGGGGCAAGGTCTCGTTCGACCTGACGGCCAACGAACCCGGCGACTGGGCTTTCCACTGCCACATGCTGCTGCACATGCACGCCGGGATGTTCCGGGTTGTGACGGTCCGGCCAGAGGAGGGCGCACGATGAAGCTCTGGCTGATCGCCGCCGCCGCGCCGCTCTCCCTGGCCGCGCCCGCCTGGGCCCAGGATCCGCACGCCCATCATGCTCCGGCTCAACCGGCGCCGCCGGGGGCGCAGGCCCCTGCCGATCCGCACGCCGGCCACGTCATGCCGGCGAAACCCTTGTCGGCGGACCCTCACGCCGGTCACGCCATGCCTGCGCAACCGGCTCCGGCAGACCCGCACGCGGGTCACACCATACCTGCGCAACCTGCTTCGGCAGACCCGCACGCGGGCCATGCGACGCCGGCGCAGGCCGCGCCGGCCGACCCTCATGCCGGCCACGCGATGGGGCGCCAGCCCGTCGGCTCCGCCCCGCCGCCGCCGACGCCCACAGACCACGCGGCCGAGCGGTTCTACGGCCCTGAGGTCATGGCGGCCGCACGCGCCCAGCTGCGCCGCGAGCATGGGGCCGTCCGCTGGTCCAAGGCGATGCTGGAGACCGCTGAGATCCGGCCATCGGACGATGGCGACGCCTACGCCTGGGAAGGCGAGGCCTCGTACGGCGGCGACATCAACCGCTTCGTCCTCAAGACGGAAGGCGAGGGGGGCTCAGGCGAGCTCGAAGCCGCCGAGGTTCAGGCCCTCTACGGCCGCGCGATCGGGCCCTACTTCAACCTCCAGGCCGGCGTGCGGCATGACTTCGAGCCAGGGCCGCAGCGGACCTATGCGACGCTCGGCGTCGAGGGGGTCGCGCCGTACTGGTTCGAGGTGGAAGGCGCGCTGTTCCTGTCCGACAAGGGCGATCTCTCGGCGCGCCTGGAAGGCTCGTACGACCTGCGTCTGACCCAGAAGCTCATCCTCGAGCCGCGCGCGGAGGCCAATCTCGCGGCCAGCGCCGACGCCCCGCGGAACTTGGGCGGCGGGCTGCAAGACATCGAGGTGGGTCTCCGGCTGCGGTACGCCTTGCGCCAGGAGTTCGCGCCTTACATCGGCGTCCACCACGAGCGGAAGTTCGGCGAAACCGCCGACTACGCCCGCGCCCATGGCGAGAACGTCAGGGATACGCGTCTGGTCATCGGCGTGCGCGCCTGGTTCTGACCATCGACCTCAGGAGTACGCCTATGAAGTTCGCCGCCGGCCTTGCCGCGAGCCTGGCGCTCGCGGGCGCCGCCCACGCGCAATCCCACGATCATGGCGTCCACGCCGCCTCGGCGGCCAAGCCGGCGCAGGGGCAGGGCGTGGTGAAGGCGATCGACCTTCGCGCCGGCTCGGTGACCATCGCCCATGGTCCGATCAAGGCGTTGAACTGGGGCGCCATGACCATGGCGTTCAAGGCCGATCCCGCCGTCCTGAAGGGCGTGGCCGCGGGTGACAAGGTGACCTTCACCTTGAGCGGGCAGCAGATCACGACGATCCGGAAGCGGTAGGCGGGGCCCGCGCGAGGCGCCGGACAGGGCCTCCACATTTTCTTGAGGGGCGTCGGCAGATTCGCGCGTATCCCCCATAAGCCGCGCGTGGTGCGACGTCACCGAATGCGCCATATCCAAGCTGAGCAGAGGTTCTGTTCGGCAAACGTCGCGTATTCGGCGACGTCGCGGAAAGTCAGCTGGAAGCATCCGCCGCAACGACTCGCCACACCGATGTGCGAAAACTCAAACGTGGTCATGTCGACGCGTCCATAAGCGGAGACTATCGCTGCTGCCTGGCGGCGCCTATCGGGCCATCATGCGCTGCACATTGCGCCGCCATGCCGTGACGGCCCGCGAATATTACCCGACGACGAAAAATAGCCAGGACGCACCCCGAGTGAGGGCGTGGTGGGGCACAAACTCTCCGCACACAAGCTGTCATAAAGGCGAAAGCTGACCCAAAGCCGGGCGGCGCAGCAGGAAATGCCCCGATCTCGCGACCATATTTGTGTAGACATTATTGACAGCGCGGCGGCGCCGACCCGAGTTTCCCCGCCGACCAGTCGGGCGCGTCTCTAGGCGACGCCCGGAGGATCAGGGACGACAAGGGGGTAGTCATGAACGGGTTCTCCAAGGGCCTTCTGTTCGCGAGCGCATGCGCCGCGGTGGGTCTCGCCGGAGCGGCGCACGCGCAGGACGCGTCGGGCGCGGTCGATGAAGTCATCGTCACCGGCAGCCGCATCAAGCGCGCCGACATCGAGGGTGTCGGACCGGTGACCGTCGTCGGTCAAAAGGAGATCGCCGCCACGGGCATCGCCAACGTGGAGAACCTGTTGCAGCGCCTGCCGGCCGCCGCCGGCTTCGGGGGCAACCAGACGAACGCATACTGGAGCTCGCGCGGTTGGGGCACCGCCACGATCAACCTGCGCGGTCTCGGCATCAACCGCACCCTGGTCCTGCTGAACGGAAGGCGGCTGGTGAACGGGGGCACCGGGGCCAACAGCGCGCCTGACCTGAACACCATCCCCACCGCGATCATCGGGCGGATCGAGGTGCTGAAGGACGGGGCTTCGGCGGTTTACGGCACGGACGCCGTGGCCGGCGTCGTGAACATCATCACCCGCGACGACTACGACGGCTTCGACATCAGCGCCCGCTATGCGCTCACGGACGAGGGCGACGGCGACGACCGGACCATGGATGTCTCGTACGGGTGGCAAGGGGACCGCGGCAGCCTTGCGGTGGCCGCCACCTGGCAGAAGACGGACGCGGTCAACATGGCGACCCGCGCCCCGTGCCCGCTGAGCGGCGCCAGCGGCCAGCTGATCTGCCTGGGCAGCGGCTCCACGGCCGGCGGCCGCGCCTCGCTGCCGACCGGGCAGGTGATCAACTTCACCGGCGGAAACAGCTATGCGCCCTATTCGGCGGCGCTGCACGGCTACAACGGCAATCCGTTCATCAACGCCGTGAATCCGATCCACCGGGTCACCACTGGCGCCTTCGGCAAGTACGAGCTGACCGACACGGTCGAGCTGTTCGCCGAGGCGCTCTACACCTGGCGCGAGACCGAGCAGCTCTCGTCGCCGGGCACGCTGACCAATCTGGCGATCGCTGCGTCGAACCCGACGAACCCGACCGGCCAGAACATCAACGTAATCCAGCGCCGCCTGGTGGAAGGCGGGCCGCGGATGGCCTTCCAGGAAACCGACACCTACCAGCTCACCGGCGGCGCGCGCGGGAAGTTCGGCGGCGACTGGACCTGGGAATTGGCAGCGAACTGGGGCCGCAACGAGGGCATCGACGGCTTCACCAACATCGCCAACCGCCAACGGGTGGCCAACACGATCAACACCGGCGTCTGCAGCTTCGCGGCCGGCGCGGCCATCCCGTGCGCCGACTACCTCGGTCCGGGCGACGTCAGCCAGCAGGTGGTGAACTACATCCTGACCACGACGGTCGACCACGGCGGCAACGAGACTCTGAACCTGACCGGCGACGTGACCGGCAGCCTGTTCGAACTGCCCGCCGGGCCGCTTCAGGTGGCCGCGGGCGTCATGTACCGCGAGGACAAGGGCTGGCGCGATCCCGACCCGCTGATCGTGGCCGGCATCGCCAACTCGAACCAGCAGAGCCCGATCGACGGCTCGATCAAGGCGAAGGAAGCCTACGCCGAAGTCAGCGTCCCGGTCGTCCGCGACCTGCCGCTGATGAAGATGGTCCGCATCGATGGCGCGATCCGCTACTCGGACTACAAGAAGTTCGGCAGCGACACGAACTACAAGCTGGGCCTCGACTGGACCCTTGGCTGGGGCCTGCGCGCCCGCGCCACCTGGGGCACCGCCTTCCGGGCGCCCAACGTCGCCGAGCTGTTCAGCGGCCTGACGCAGGGCAACCTGACCACGACCGACCCCTGCAGCCGCTACAGCACCAGCACCAATGCGACCCTGCGCGCGAACTGCCAGGCCTCGGGTGTGCCGGCGAACTACATCCAGCCGAACAACACCATCCTGACCACGACCGGCGGCAACGAGAACCTGAAGCCGGAGACGGCCGAGACGCTCACCATCGGGGCCGTCTGGGAACCGGAGTTCGTGCCGGGCCTGTCCCTGACGCTGGACTACTGGACGATCGACATCGACGACGCGATCCGCTCGATCCCCGGCTCGACCAAGCTTGCGGTCTGCTACAACACCCCGAACCTGGCCCATCCGTTCTGCAGCCCGGAGAACTTCACCCGCAACAGCCTGACCGGGGAGGTGAGCTTCCTGTCTTCGCAGCAGGTCAACGTCGGCGCCGAGACGGTGAAGGGCGTCGACGCCGCGGTCCGTTATGGCTGGGACGTGCGTGGGGTAAGGGCCTCGATCGACGCGGGCGTCACCTACCTGAAGGACTACACCATCATCCCGTATCCGGGCGGCGCGCCGATCATCTACCGCGGCTTCATCGGCGGCGGGAACGGCGGCTATCCGAAGTGGCGGGGCCTGGCGACCTTCTCGCTGGATGATCCGAAGTGGAGCGCCACTTGGTCGGTCCAATGGATCGGGAAGGCGAGGGACTTCAACGCCGCGCCGACGGCGGTCGGGGGCAAAACCAGCGACGTGTTCTACAACAACGCCCAGTTCCAGTACCGCGTCACGGACCAGGCGACGGTGGCTGTCGGCGTCGACAACATCTTCGAGCCCGATGTGCCGTACATCGCCAGCTACACCGACGGGAACACCGACACCATGACCTACGACCTGCTGGGCCGTCGAGGCTATGTGCGGCTGACGTACTCGTTCTAGCCGGCCGCCGGTGCCCTCTATGCGTCTCCCGTTCCTGGCCCGCACCACCCACAAGTGGCTAGGGCTCGTCGTGGCGATCCAGGCCGTGTTCTGGACCCTGAGCGGCGTCTACATGACCGCCATCCACATCGACGTCATCCACGGCGATCGGCTGGTGAAGGCCGCCGCGCCGCGGGCGCTGGACCTCGGTGGACTCGTCGAGCCGGCGCACCTGGCGCACACCGTGCCCGGCTTCCGAGGCGCCAAGCTGGAGGTTCAGCTCGGCCAACCCGTCTATGTGGTGCAGACGGACGACGGTCCTGAGCTGTTCGACGCCCGCTCGGGCGCCAAGCTTTCACCGCTGGGCGAGAGCGCGGCGCGGGCGCGGGCGAGGGCGCTCTTCGCCGAGAACGGCGCCATCGTGAAGTCGGAACTGCTGACCAAGGCGCCGCTCGAGATTCAGACGCGGCCGACGCCGATCTGGCGCGTCGAATTCGAAGGGGCTTGGCATCCGACGCTCTACATCTCGCCCAGAACGGGCGAACTGGTCTCGAAGCGCAGCGACCTGTGGCGCACCTTCGACTTCGTGTGGATGTTCCACATCATGGACTACGACGACCGCCAGGACGTGAACAACATCCTGATCCGGATCTTCACCTGGATGGGCGTCGCCACGGCCGCCACGGGGGGGTGGCTGCTGCTCTACAGCTTCCGTCGCAAGCGGCGCGTCGGGAAGCCGGCCGCCAAGGCCGCGGCCAAGGTCGGAGCCTGACGCCGATGTTCCTCATCCGCACACTCCACAAGTGGTTCGGCCTGGTGCTCGGGGTGCAGTTCCTGCTCTGGGCTCTCAGCGGCGCGGTCATGGCGCTGCTGGACCACCACAAGGTCTCTGGGGAGCATGCCCTGCTGCCCGTCGCCGGCCTGCAGGCGCCCGCCGAGCTGCTGCCGCTCGCGCGCGTCGCGCAGGCCATCGGTCAGCCGATCCAGAAGCTGCAGCTCAAGCCGCTCCACGACACCTATGTTTACGAGGCGACGACGCCGCAGGGCGTCAAGATCCTCGACGCTGTCACCGGCGCGCCAATGGCGATCGATGCGGCCAAGGCGCGTGAACTGGCGGTGGGCCGCTGGAGCGGGTCCGAGCCGCCGGCCTCGGTGAGTTACATCTCGAGGCACACGCTGGAGACCCGGGACCTGCCGCTGCCGATCTGGCGCGTCGAATTCGCCGACAAGGAACGTCACGCGCTGCTGGTCTCGGCCACGACGGGCGAGGTGATGGCGGCGAAGAACGACACCTGGCGGCTGTGGGACATCGCCTGGATGCTCCACATCATGGACTACGACGACCGGCAGAGCTTCAACCATCCGCTGATCATCACGCTTGGAACAGGCGCCGCCTGGCTGGCGCTGAGCGGCCTGATTCTTCTCTTCCGCAGCTTCCGTCGGTCGGACGTGGCCTGGGTGCTGGACGGCGCCGAAGCTCTGAGGCGGCGGGGACGGTAGCGGGGCTCAGGGGAGCCGCGAGTCAGGAGGGGCATCAGCCGCCGTCCCGTCGGAGCAAGTTATCGCCTAAGGAATATTATCGGAAATTAGAAAGGCGCGTCTCAGCGCCCGAGGCCGACGCCGCCCACAGGACCGGTTTCGAACCGCTCGCCGAAGCCGGCAATCAACGGCCGCGCGGCCGCGATCGTCGCCTGCACGGCCGGCAGCTTCAGCGACGCCTGGTGGTGTTCCACATCGCTCCAGACTTCGGTGATCCAGATCGCGTCGGGATTGGCGGGATCGGTGGCGACGACGTAGCTGAGGCAGCCCGGCATCGCTTGGGTGCCCGAGATCATGGCCTGGATCAGCGCGTCCCGCTGGCCAGGTTTCGCCAGCATCTTGCCGATCAGTCCGTACATCTTCGGCGCTCCTTGAGCCGCATGGGCGCTGACCGTCGCCAGTGCGACGGCTCCCAGTGCGAACGCCCTACGATCCAGCCACATCCGGCAGCTCCAGCTCGCCAGTCGCGATCCTGCGGAGCGTATCGACGAAAAACGCCGGCTCCAGGCCTTTCACGCGCTCTTCCAGCGTCTCCGGCGTGTCGCCGGCTGAAATCGGCACGTCCAGGCCGCCCAGCGCCGGCCCGTGGTCGTACTCTTCGTCCACGACGTGGATTACGATACGGCTGGCGGCGCGGCCGGACGCCAGCACTGCCTCGTGGACGCGCCGGCCGTACATGCCCTGGCCGCCGAAGTCCGGCAGCGGGCCCGGATGGATGTTCAGGATGCGGCCGGCGTAACGGCCCAGTGTGGCCGGGCCGAGCCGCCGCAGGTAGCCGGACATGACGATCAGCTCGACGCCGTGCGCTGTCATCGCCTCGGCGAGTTGCACGTCGGCGGCCTCGGGGTCCCCGATGGTGGGGATGCAGAGCGCCGGCAAGCCCTCGCTTCCGGCCCACTCCAGCGCTCCGGCCTTTCGTGTGTTGGCCACGAGAAGACGCGCTTCAGCCGCCAACGAGCCCGCCCGGATCGCCTCCACAACGGCGCGCGCGCTGGACCCGTTTCCGGACGCGAGGAAACCGATCCTAAGTGGCCGTGAGATCACCAGTTTTCGGCCCTGAGCTGATGTTGGAACGTGAGCCCGTCGTAGGCCGGTTCGACGCCGGCCGGCAGTTCGGCGGTCAGGGTGTCGAAATCGAGGTCAATGTGCATGTTGGTCAGGATCGTCCGCCGCGGCTTCACTCGCTCAACCCATTCCAGGACCCGCTCGAGGTGCGCATGCGTCGGGTGCGGCCGATAGCGCAAGGCGTCGACGATCCAGACGTCCAGGTCCGCCAGCGCCTCGAAGGCCGCTTCGTCGAGGCCTACGACATCGCTGGAATAGGCCACGCCTCCGAACCGGTAGCCGACGGAGCGGACGCCGCCGTGGTCCTGGTCGAAGGTGCGGACCGGAATGGCGCCCGACGGCCCCTCCACGCGCCACGTCCGGCCATGCGGCGGCAGGAGCCGTTCGTCGCAGATGGCGGGGTAGCCGCCCTCGCCTTCGAAGATATAGCCGAACCGCCGCTTCATCGTGGCCTGAGTGGCGGCGTCCATGAAGCATGGGATCCGCGCCTGCTGACGCAGGAAGAACGCGCGCACGTCGTCCAGGCCGTGCACCTGATCGGCGTGGTCGTGGGTCAGGAGGACGGCGTCGAGCCGCTTTACGCCGGCCCTCGCGGTCTGGATCCGCAGTTCGGGCGATGCGTCGACCAGCAACGTCGTCTGCGGCCCCTCGCCTATCCGGCGGACCAGCATCGAACAGCGGGTGCGGAAGTTCCGCGGGTTCGCCGGATCGCACGCGCCCCACTCGCCGTCCGCCCGAGGCACGCCGCCTGACGAGCCGCACCCGAGGATCACGACCTCGACGGCGTCGCTCACGGGCGCGGGATCCGGTCGAACAGAGCGAAGAAAGCGTTCTCGGTCCGCGCCTCGGCCTCATCCAGGCTCCAGCCGCGGATCTCGGCCAGCTTTGCGAGGACGTGCGGCAGGAAAGCCGGCTCGTTGCGGCGGCCGCGGTACGGGACGGGCGCGAGATAGGGACAGTCGGTCTCGACGATGATCCTGTCGGCCGGCATCTCGGCCACCACGGCGCGGACGTCGTCGGCCGCCTTGAAGGTGGCGATCCCGGCGACGGAGAACCAGGCGCCCATTCCCGCGGCCTTGCGCGCGAGCTCGGCGCCGGAGGTGTAGCAGTGCATCAGGATGCGGAACGGGCCACGGGCGTATTCCTCCTCGAGGATCTGGCCCATGACCTCGTCGGCCTCGCGGGTGTGGACCACGAGCGGCAGACCCGTCTCGCGCGCCGCCTCGCAGTGCACGCGGAACACCTGGGCCTGGATGTCGCGCGGGCTCAAGTCGTAGTGGAAGTCGAGGCCGCACTCGCCGATGCCGACCACCCGCGGGTCCTGCGCGAGTTCCACCAGCGTCGCGGCGGTGAGCTCCGGGTTCTCCTTGGCCTCGTGCGGGTGCGTGCCGACGGTGCACCAGATGTCCGGATGCATGGCCACGCCACGCACCGCCTCGAAGTTCGATACGCGGTCGCAGATGTTGACCATCAGGCGGACGCCGGCGGCGAGCGCGCGGCTGATCACGGCCTCGCGGTCCTCGTCGAATTGCGGCGCGTGCAGGTTGACGTGGCTGTCGATCAGCATGGGTGGTTAGGCCTGGGCGGCCTGCTTCAATTCCGTCAGCGCCGCGAACAGCGCATCGGTCCGGTCGAGGTTGAGGGCCTCCACCTCGCGGGGCAGGCGCTGCAGCGTCTCCCACGCCTGGGCCCAGCGATCAAGCGAGCCGATGCCTTGCGCGGCGCGGTCAGCGACCATGGTGTGCACCCGGTCCGCCAGCCGATCGAACAGCAGCGCAAACGCCTGCTGGCCCTCCCCGCCCCGGAAGCTCTCGGCCAGCGCGAGCGCCCGGGTCTCGTCCACCCGCGGCAGGTCGGCGAGCAGTTCGCGGGCTGCGTCGTCGACGGCGATGGCCTTGGACGCGGCCAGTTGCAGCGCCCGGCCCGGCGCGTTGCCGGCCATCCGGGAGAGCCTGAGCGCTTCCTCGGGATTCACGTCGGCGTGCCGGCTAACGAAGTCGGCGGCCTCCTCCAGTTCCAGCGCGTGGAACGCCAGCCGGCGACACCGCGAGCGGATGGTGGCCAGCAAGCGGCCCGGCGAGTGCGAGACCATGAACAGCACGCCCCGCGGCGGAGGCTCCTCCAGGGTCTTCAGGATGGCGTTGGCGGCGTTGACGTTCAGGTCGTCGGCGGCGTCGATGATCGCCACCCGGTGCGGCGCGCTGGCGGGAGATTTCGAGAAGAACTCGCCCAACCGGCGCGCGTCTTCCACGGGGATGACCTTGCGCGGCTTGCCGTCCGGTCCCTCGCGCTCCAGCACCATCAGGTCGGGATGGCTGCGGGCGGCGACCTGTCGGCTGATCGCCTGGTTTGGGTCCGAGCCCAGTTCGCCATAGGCCGGGGCGGGCGGCGCGCCCAGCAGGCGACGGGCGGCGCGATAGGCGAAGGTGGCCTTGCCGACGCCTTCCGGACCGGTCAGCAGCCAGGCGTGGTGAAGCCGGCCGCGCGCGCGGGCCTCCTCGAACGCGGCCTCGGCCGCACCCTGGCCCTGCAACTGAAAGACCTCGCGGGGGTGCGGGACCCCGGTCTCAGCCATGGACCGCCAGCCGCTCGGCCACCGCCTGCCAGACGGCCGCCTCCACCGCGTCCATAGAGGCCGTTGCGTCGATCACCGCACAGCGCTCTGGCTCGGCGGCGGCGATCGCGCGGAAGCCCTCGCGCAGGCGCGTGTGGAAGGCCAAGCCCTTGCTCTCGAAGCGCATCTCGGAGCCGGCCCGGGCGTGCGCGCGCTCCAGTCCTACCTCGGGCGGAAGATCGAAGACGAGCGTCAGGTCGGGCCGCACGTCTTCCAGTATATGGGTTTCCAGCGCCGCGATCAGGGCCGGCGCGGTTCCGCCCGCTGCGCCCTGATAGGCCCGGGTCGAGTCGGCGAAGCGGTCACAGACCACGAACGCGCCGCGCTCCAGCGCCGGCCGGATGACCCGCTCGATGTGATCCCGGCGGGCGGCGTACATCAGGAGGGTTTCGGTGACGGGGCTCCAGCGGTCGGCCGAGCCCTTCAGCACCAGGTCCCGGATGCTCTCGGCGCCGGGCGAGCCGCCGGGCTCGCGCGTGGTGACGACCTCATGGCCCTGGGCTTCCAGGCGCGCGGCGAGCCGCTTCACCTGGGTGGATTTTCCGGCCCCCTCGCCGCCTTCGAAAGTGATAAACCGCCCGCGCGCCACGCGGCCAAAATGGCCCGTTCGTGGCGGAAGTCCAGACTTAGAACGGCCGGACGACGCGGGCGTCGGCGAAGCCGATCTCAGCCACCCTGTCGCGGAGCGCGAACGCCTGCGCCTCGTCGCCGGGCGCAGGCAGCAGCACCCGGTAAAGCGTCAGGCCGTCCGCGCGCTGCAGGGGCTCGATGGTCGCCTGGCCGGCGATGGAAAGCTGGCTCACCGCCCGTTGTGCGTTCGTCTCGCTGGCGAACGCGCCGGCCTGGACCCGGTAGGCGGCGGCAGCGGCGGCGTCCGCCGAGGCCGCGGCGGGCGCCGGCAGGGTGACGGTCGTCACCGGCTCCGGCCGCGCCGGCAGGCCCCCGGCGATCTCGATCAGCGGCGCGTCGTCCAGCGTCGGCGGCGCCGGAGCCAGCGGCGCGGCGGCGTACCGGACGCCGGCGTCGCGGCCGAGCAGCGGAGCCGGGCCGACGTAGCGCACGCGCACCCGTGCGACGCCGCTGCGCTCATAGCCGAGCTGGCGTGCGGCCTCGCGCGACAGGTCGATGATGCGGTTGCCGACGAACGGCCCGCGGTCGTTGACCCGCACCTGGATCTTGCGGCCGTTCTCCAGGTTCGTGACCTCGACGATCGACGGCAGCGGCAGGGTCGTGTGCGCGGCGGTCATCGCGTTCATGTCGAAGAGCTCGCCGTTGGCGGTGGCCTTCATGTGAAAGGCGTCGCCGTACCAGGAGCCGATGCCCGTCTCGTCGTAGTCCGGCTGTTCGCGCGGGACATACCAGATCCCACCCACCTGATAGGGCTTGCCGACCTTGTAGCCGCCGGCCGACGGCGGAAGGTTTGCGGTTCGCCCGGGCTGGGTCGCGTACTTCGGCGTCACGCAGGCGGCGAGCGCGCCGCTCGCCAGCAGCACGCCGGCCAGGTTCCATATGGGCGCGCGCATGGCTCTCCTTCCCCCGAGGTCCATCGGAAAGCTTCGCCGCCAAGGCTTGCAACGCGGTTAACGGAGGGTTGCGGTGGAGCGACCCGCCCGCCCCTGCTATAGGCGGTGCCTTCGCCCGCGCGGCGATGGATGGGTGGCCGAGTGGTTTAAGGCAGCGGTCTTGAAAACCGCCGTAGGTGAGAGCCTACCGTGGGTTCGAATCCCACCCCATCCGCCAAGCTCTTCTCCTTTGTGAATCGATACCGCGCGGTGCAGGCTCTGCCGCGATGCACGTCTTCGAGACCCTGCTCGCGCTCCTGCTGGGCGCGACGGCGCTTTCGGCCGTCGCGCGGCGGCTGAACATCGCCTACCCCACCCTGCTCGCGGTGGGCGGCGCGTTGATCGCCTTCCTGCCCGGCGGACCGCGGCTGCAGCCGCCGCCGGATCTCATCCTGGCCCTCTTCGTCGCGCCGATCCTGATGGACGCGGCCTACGACACCTCGCTCCGCGACCTGAAGCGGAACTGGGCGCCGGTCTCGTCCCTGGTGTTCGCCGCGGTCGGCGTCACCACGGCGGCCGTGGCCATCACCGCCCGCTTGCTCGTGCCCGAAATGCCGTGGGGCGCAGCGATCGCGCTGGGCGCTCTGCTCGCCCCGCCGGATGCGGTGGCCGCCCTCGCCGTGCTTCGCCATGCCCACCCTCCGCATCGCATCCGCGTGGTGCTGGAGGGCGAGAGCCTGCTGAACGACGCCACGGCGCTGCTGATCTACCGCCTTGCCGTGGGCGCGGTGGCGGCGGGCAGCTTCAGCCTCGGCGAGGCGGCGCCCGCGTTCGCCCTGGTCTGCGTCGGCAGCGTGGTGGCAGGCGCCCTGCTGGCCTGGCCGGTCGGCTATGTGACGCGACGCATCGAGGATGCGCCGAGTTCGGTGATTTTCCAGTTCGTGACCACCTTCGGCGTCTGGCTGCTGGCCGAAGAGCTGGGCCTTTCGGGCGTCGTCACCATCGTCGTCTTCGGCCTCACGGTGGCCCGCAGGCGGGCCTCGGCCTTACCGGCGGACCTGCGGATCCCCTCGTTCGCGATCTGGGGAACGGTGACGGTCGTGCTGAACGTCCTGGCGTTCACGCTCGTGGGACTCCAGCTTCGTCCGATCCTGGACCCGCTTTCCGGGCAGGAGCGCGCCCAATACTTCGGCGCGGCCCTCCTGATCCTGGCGATCGTCATCGGCGTGCGCCTGCTGTGGGTCCTCACCCACCATGGCCTGGGCAAGCTCCTCCGCCGACGATCGATCGCCGGGGACCTTCCGCCTACCGCCAAGGATGCGGTGGTGATCGGCTGGTCGGGCATGCGCGGCGTCGTCACCCTGGCCGCCGCGCTCGCGCTGCCCTCCGGGTTTCCCTACCGCGACTTCATCCACCTGACGGCGTTCGTGGTCGTGCTGGGCACGTTGCTGATCCAGGGGCTGACACTCAGGTCCCTGCTGCGCTGGCTGAAGCTGCCGGCCGACAACCTCGTGGAAACGGAGTTGGGAGTCGCTCGCAAGGCGGCTTTGCACGCGGCTATGCTGGCGCTGGACGGAGACGACAGCCCGGCCGCGGAGCGGCTGCGTGATCAGTATGCCGAGGCCCTCGGCCGCGTGCGCGACGGGCAGGACCCGACCGAAACCCGCGATCACCTCCTGCAACGCCGGCTCGTCGGCGCCTCTCGCGAGGCGATCGAGCAACTTCGTCGTGCAGGCACGATCGGCGACGAGGCGTTCCGCCGTGTGGAGGAGGAACTCGACTGGCTGGAGTTGAGCACGCGCTCGAGCGTCGGCTCGTGAACACGGCTTGCCACCTCCTTTTCAAGTCCCATCTATGAACGCCGCGGCAAAAGCCGTGAGATCGCCGCGTTTGCACTTCCAGCGAACTGCGGTAGCTGAGCCTTCGGAATGCGCATCTCCAGGATCCTCCTTGCCCTGACGGCTGCAGCGGCCCTTCAGGGCCTCGCCGCGGCCCCCGTCGCCGCGCAGGCCGTGTCGGCCGGCGGGATCTACGGCGTGTGGCGAAACCCCAAGAACACCGTGCACGTGGACGTCCGCCCCTGCGGCGCCAGCGCCTGCGGCTATGTGGTGTGGGCGGACGCCGACGCGCAGGCGGACGCCCGAAAGGGAGGGACGCCGGATCTCATCGGGCTGCAGCTCTTCCGGAACTTCAATCAGCAGGCCAACGGCCGGTGGCGCGGCAGGGTGTTCGTTCCGGACCTCAACGCGACGTTCAGCGGCGCCGCCGAGCTGATCGACGAGGACCGCCTGCGCGCTCGCGGATGCCTGATCGCCAACATCGCCTGCAAGTCGCAGGTTTGGGTGCGGGTGGCCGCGCCCCGCTAGCGCTTCTCGATCTTCGCCCCAACCCGGGGCCGCACATACGCCGTGTGCCGCAGGGTGATCTGGCCCTTCAGGACGACTGCGATCGCCGGCTGATAGGCGTAGCGGGCTTCCGCGACGATGATGCTGTCGTTCGGCGCCAGGAACTTGGCCGGCAACACGGGCGCCGGCGCCGCCCCGAAGTTGCGGCTCGCGGTCCAATCAACACCGACCGCGCCCTGGGCGTTCGCCGTCATGCTCGTGATCCGCTCGCCGAGCGGAGCGACCGTATACGGACGCATCATGGCGTCGCCGGCCAGCAGGATGTCGTTCAGGTCCGCGTCGCTGACGCTGCGCGCCTGCGACGTCACATCGGCGAGCGAAGCCGCCACATGGCTCACACGGGTCCGCACCTGCCAGGCCTGGACGAACTCCACCACGGCCAGATGCATGACGACCAGGAACGGCAGGATCAGCGCGAACTCAACGGCCGCAGCACCGCTCTCGTCGCGGGCCATCCTCGACGGCAGGATCATTCGAACGGCTCGTTCTTGAAGGCCGTGCGGGCGTCGAGCAGCACCTCGCCCGCCGTGCTGGGCGTTCCGAAGAAGCCGAGCTGTGGCGTCAGCATCGGATAGCGGTAGCTGGCCCGCACCATGACGATGTCGCCCGCGCCGCCCTTGTTGAAAGATCCGTCGGGCAAACCGTTCGCCGCCGACGTAGCCTGCGAGAAATTGGCGTAGCGCTGCACGCTGACCTGCAGGCGCGAGCGGCACTGATCGTTGTCCTCTCCCAAGCCCTGGCACACGAAGGTCTCGAACTGCGAGGCGCTGGCGGGGCCGTCCGCCTGGCCGGTGCGGATCATGCGCCCGGTCCGGGCGACGGCATTGTCGAGGCCGGCGGTCATCATGCCCACCATGGCCACCTCGAGGGTGGCGAAGAGCAGGAAGATCAGCACGGGGGCCACGATCGCATACTCGATCGCGGTCCCACCCTGTTCGTCCCGCCAGAAAGGATGCGAGGCCACCACGGCGCTCCTTCAGAACCCGCGCCCATGGTCGCCCAGGCGGGCAAAAGCCGGGTTAAGCCCAGGAGCGTCTTGGTGGACGAGGCTTAACCAGTTCCGCTCACCGGCCGTTAGCGGCGTCGCGGCATTCTGCGGCCGTGATGGGCAAGATGCGCTTCTTCCGGCCGCGGCTGCTCGACCGCCTGATCGACGGGTTCCGCGAGGACCGGGGCAATGTGGCGATCACGGTGGCGCTCGCCATGCTGCCGATCTCGTTCGGCACCCTCGCGGCGGTGGATCTCGCCCGCGGAGCCAGCGCGCGCGTGCAGCTTCAGGACGCCCTCGACGCCGCCGCCCTCGCCGCGGCGCGGTCCACCGCCAACGATCCCGCGGTGCTCCAGGCGACGGGCGATCGCATCCTGCGCCAGAACCTGTCGCTCGGAGCCGACTTCGAATTGCTGTCCTCCTCCTTCACCTTCGTCGAGGGGAACAAGGTCGCCGCCCAAGCCCGGATCCAGGTCGAACCCTACGTGGCGGGCCTGATCGGCGCGGACGAGATGGAGATCGACGTCGACACCGAGGTGGTTCGCGCCGGCATGAAGCTCGAGATCGCGCTCGTGCTCGATAACACCCTGTCGATGAACGACAACAATAAGATCGGGAAGCTGAAGGAGGCCGCCAACGCCTTCGTCGACAAGATGGAGGAGGCCTCCAAGGGCGCTTCCGAGGCCAACACCATCAAGATCTCGCTCGTGCCGTTCTCCCAGACCGTCCGGCTGGATCCCGCGGTCTATCGGAACATGGCGTGGATCGACCAGAACGGCTCTTCGCCCATCAACAACGAGATTTTCACGACGGCGGAGAGCGTTCAGTGGGCCAATCGCTTCACGCTGCTCGACCAGCTCGAGGAAGGCTGGGCCGGCTGTGTCGAAAGCCGGCAGGCGCCTTACGACATCCAGGACACGCCGCCCACCACGGGGGCGACGCTCTTCACGCCGTACTTCGCGCCAGATGAACCCGACAAGAAGGCCGACTGGTACTTCAACGAGTTCCCGAACTCGTATCTGTCCGACGAGGTCAAGAGCGACGACTGGCGGGTCCGCCAGGGCAACCTCGAGAAGTACAAGAAGAAGTTCCGCACCAGCTGGAGCAAGGGCCCCAACCGCGGCTGTGACATGAGCCCGATCGTGCGGCTGACAACCAACTTCGCCGCCCTGCGCACGGCCATCACCGGCATGAAGACCACGGGCTACACCAACATCCCGATGGGGCTCGTGTGGGGCTGGCACACGCTCGCGCCCGTCCCGCCCTTCGCTGACGGCGTCCCTTACCGCACCGACAAGCACAAGAAGATCGTCGTCCTGATGACGGACGGCGAGAACACGATCGAGAGCGTCGATACGCCGAACGGCTCCAGCTATTCCGGCACCGCCCACATTCGTCAGGGTCGGGTGTTGCGGCCCAACGGCGCCCCGCTGGTCGAAACGCACGACGGCGCCGAGCGCAGAGAGGCGCTGGACGATCGCCTGGCCAAGCTGTGCACGAACATGAAAGCCGCCGCCAAGGACATCGAGATCTATACGATCCGGGTGGAGGTCGTTTCGGGCTCCAGCACCGTTCTGAAGACCTGCGCCTCCTCGTCGGACCATTACTACGACGTCAAGGACTCCTCGCAGATGACCATGGCGTTCCAGAGCATCGCCGGCCAGATCGCGGCGCTGCACCTGTCGCGCTAGACAGGCCTGAGCGCCTCGTGAGGGGGCTCGGGCAGCTCCACGCGGACGGGATCGCCCGCCTGCACCTCGCCGCCCGCCACCACGATCCCCATGACGCCGGCCTTGCGGACGGGCGCCCCATCGGAGCCGAGGCCCAGGCAGGCCTGCATCAGGCCGGGCGCCAGCGCCTCGAGCTGGACGCAGGGATTCCGCAGGCCCGTAAGCTCGACGATCGCGGTGTCTCCAAGGTGGATCAGCGCGCCCTTCGGCAGGCTGAGCAGGTCGACGCCGCGGGTCGTTATGTTCTCGCCCATCAGGCCCGGCCGGATGGCGAAACCCTGGGTGGCGAGCTCATCGAACAGTTCGGCGTGGAGGAGATGCGCCTGGCGCAGGTTCGGCAGTCCTGGATTGAACCGCCGGCGGCTGCGATGCCGCACCGTCTCGCCACAATGGGCGTCGCCCTCCACGCCCAGCCCCGCGATCAGGCGGATCATCAGCTGGTTGGGCTTGTCGACCCCGTGGGTTCGCTTGCGGCTGACCGCCACGACCACCCCTGTCCCGTCCGAATGCATGGCGGCGGCATAACCGAGTTCGCATCGAGCGTCAGCGGCGCAACAGACAGCCCCGCTCGGCGTTGAGCCAACATGACCCCGACGCCAGGCCTCTCCCTCGAAGAACGAAGCCTCCTCCGGGAGGCGCTGAACGGCCCGCTCACCGACCGCGATCCGGCGGCGGTCGGCCTCTGCATCAAGCTCTGCGGCTTGAAGCTGCTGCAGCGGGCCGGCGGAGTGGCGGCGGCGAACGGCTGGCGCGGCTCGCCCAACGCCTTCTTCCTGACCCGGGACGGCTGGGAGCTGATGAAGCTCGAACGCCGCGGCCCCGCGATCCGCCGCACCGCCTAGGGCGCGTCCTCCGGCGCGAGTGAAAGCGGCGGCGCCACCTCCTCCAGCGATTTTCGCTCGGCCCGCACGCCCAGCCAGAGCGTGACGGCGGCGGCCGCGAGCATCAGCACGCCGCCCAGCAGATAGCCCTGCAGGATCTGACTGCGCTCACCGCTGTCGATCAGGGCGCCGAACAGCGCCGGCCCAGCCACTCCGCCCAGCAGCGTGCCCACCGCATAGAAGAGCGAGATGGTGACCGCCCGGGTCTCGAGCGGGAAGAGCTCGCCCACTGTCAGATAGGCCGCGCTCGCACCTGCGGAAGCGAAGAAGAAGATCACCATCCACGCCGCGGTCTGGGTCTCGGCTGTGAGCCGGCCCTCCGCGAACAGCCAGCCGGTGAGGCAGAGCAGAGCGCCCGCGAGCGCGTAGGTCGCCGCGATCATGGTCTTGCGGCCGAGGCTGTCGAAGAGCCGGCCCAGCAGCAGCGGACCGCTCACGTTTCCCAGCGCGAACGGCAGCATGAACCATCCGACGTTCTCGGCCGCGACGCCGTAGAACCGGGTGAGGATCAACGCGTAGGTGAAGAAGATCGCATTGTAGCAGAAGGCCTGCGTCGCCATCAGCACCAGCCCCAAGGCGGTCCGCCGTGGATGGTGCGTGAAGAGCATGCGGACGATCTCGCTCCAGCGGGGGGCGTCGCGGCGGACGAACCGCAGCGTCTGCAGCGGCCGGATCATCGGCGGCAGGGCCACGTGGCGTTCGATGCGCGCCTCGATCTCGCGCACCACGGCTTCCGCCTCGTCGGGTCGCCCGTGCGTCAGCAGCCAGCGGGGACTCTCTGGCACGTAGCGGCGGATGAAGAGGACGACGAGCGCCAGGAGACCGCCGATGATGAAGGCCAGCCGCCAACCCAGGGCCGGATCCACCACCTCGGGGTCCAGCACGACAAGCGAGCCCACTGCGCCCAGCGCGGCGCCGATCCAGAAGCTGCCGTTGATCGCGAGCGCCACCTGTCCACGCCGGCGGGCTGGGACCAGTTCGTCGATCGCCGAATTGATGGCGCCATACTCGCCCCCGATGCCCGCGCCGGTCAGGAACCGGAACAGCAGGAACGACCAGAAGTCCCAGGCGAAGCCGCTGAGGACGGTGGCGATGAGATAGACGAGCACGGTCACGATGAAGAGCCGCCGCCGGCCGAATTTGTCGGTGAGCCGGCCGAACACCAGGGCCCCGATGACCGCGCCCAGGATGTAGGCGCTGGCCGTCCAGCCGACCTGCTGGGCGCTCAGGTTGAGACCGTCCACTCCCGCGATGGCTGGCGACAGCGATCCCACCAGGGTCACCTCGAGGCCGTCGAGGATCCAGGTGATCCCGAGCGCGATCACCACCAGCCAATGGAATCGGCTGAACGGCAGGCGATCCAGCCGCGCCGGAATGTCCGTCGTGAAGACCTCGCCCGTCCCGCTCATCCCCGTCCCGGCGTTTTCCACTCCCTGGCGCCCTCAACGCGCGAAGGCGAAGCTTGGGTCCAATCGCCCCCGGGTGTAGAGGCCCGGCCATGTCTTCCGACGAGATCCTGGTCGACGCGCGGGGCCATCGCTGCCCGGTGCCGACCCTGCGCCTGCGCCGGGCGCTCGAGGCCGCCCCGGCGGGGGGGCGGGTGCGTCTGCTGGCGGACGATCCCCTCGCCCGGATCGACGTGCCGCATTTCGCGGCCCAGGTCGGAGCCGCCGTGCTGGAACAGGCGGACGCCGACGGCGCCTTGAGCTTCCTGATCGCTAAGGCCTAGGCCTGCGGGTCTGCAGGGCGAGCTCGACCTCGGTCGCCAGCGCGCCGCCGAAGAACAGCGCGTTCACGTTCCACGACAGCCAGATCAGGAAGATGACGACGGTGGCGACCGAGCCGTAGGTCGCGCCGAGCTGGGCGATCTGCTCGACGTAGAAGCCAAGTGCCCACGAGGCGAAGATGCAGAGCGCCGCCGATGCCGCTCCGCCCAGGAAGGATGCGCGCCAGTCGACGGGGTCGCGCGACATCGCCCAGCGGTAGATCAGCGTCATGCCTGCCGTCATGCCGGCGCTGGCCCAGGTCCACTCGCTGTAGAGCCACAGCGCTCCGCGCAGCGGCCGAAGCTCAAAGGTCTCGCCCAGGATCCGGAAGCCGAAGAACACCACCGACAGAGCCCCGAGCCCGGCGAACACCGCGAGGAGCACAGCCAGAGCCAGGAGGTTGAAGCCCACGAAGCTGTGCGGCCTGTCCTCATCGTGGATGAACGAGAGGCCGGCCAGCAGAGCCTTGAACCCGCGGTGCGTCGCGTAGCCGCCCACCAGCAGCGCCACGCCGCTCTGGAAGGACACCGTTTCGAAGGGCGCATGGCTCAGGCGCAGCATCTCGCTCTGGAAGATCAGGCGGGCGGCGTTCGGCATCAGGCGCGCCAGGTATTCGCCTTGCAGCGCCGCCTGGGCGGGATCGGACACCAGGCTGTAGACGCCCATGAGGATCGCGAGCGCCGGAAAGATCGCGAGCATCGCGAAGAAGCTGACGCCGCCGGTGTAGAGCATGACGTCCCGCCCCCACAGCCGGGTCAACGCCTTGCCGAGCACGAGGAGGGTCGTTCGCGCCCAGTGGACCGGATCCCAGTCCATGGCCCGCAGCCGTTGGGGAAGGCTCTTCATCGCGCGCAGGGTGGTCAAGCTGTCCCTGACTCGCAAGCCGGCCGGGCCGAAACCATAACGGCCCGCCACCTGGGGAGGTAGCGGGCCGCCGATGGGCGTGTCGTTCCATCCGGGTCGGCCGCCGCTTCGAGGGACGGGAGAGCGCGACGACCGTCCGAGGGTGAAGATGCGGTTTGCTGGCTGAACCCAGTCTGAACGCGGCCTTCAGCTTCTAAAGGGCGGCGATTTCTGCTTCCGAGAAGCCCCAGTCCTTCAGCGCCTCGGCGTTATGGGCGCCGACCTGGGGCGGCGGTCCCTGGATCTTGCCTGGTGTCGCCGAGAACCGGGGCGCCGGCGCTGGCTGGGTGACCCCGGCGACCTCCACGAAGGTCTCCCGGGCCTTGTTGTGGGGATGCTTCGGCGCCTCGTCCAGGTCCAGCACCGGGGCGAAGCAGACGTCGGTGGCCTCCATCAGCTCGCACCACTCGGCCTGGGTCTTCTGAGCGATGACGTGGGCCAGCTTCTCGCGCAGCTGCGGCCAGGCGCTCTTGTCCATCTGACGCTGGAAGTCCGAATCGTCGATTCCGGTCTTCTGGAGCAGGAGGGCGTAGAACTGCGGCTCGATCGAGCCGATCGACACCCACTTGCCGTCCGAGCACTGGTAGGTGTCGTAGAAGTGCGCGCCGCCGTCGAGCAGGTTGGAGCGCCGGCTTTCCTGCCACATGCCCGAGGCCTTGAAGCCGTAGAACATGGCCATCAGCGAAGCCGCGCCGTCGCTCATGGCGCAGTCGATCACCTGCCCCTTGCCCGTTTCGCGAGCGTGGATCACCCCGGCCAGGATTCCGAACGCCAGATAGAGCGCACCGCCACCGAAATCCCCCACGAGGTTCAGCGGCGGCACGGGCTTGTCCTCGGTGCCGATAGCGTGCAGCGCGCCGGTGATGGCGATGTAGTTCATGTCGTGGCCGGCCGCCTGGGCGTAGGGGCCGGTCTGGCCCCAGCCGGTCATGCGGCCATAGACCAGCTTGGGATTGCGCTTCAGCGCGACCTCGGGCCCGAGGCCCAGCCGCTCCATCACGCCTGGCCGGAAGCCCTCGAAGACCACGTCGGCCTTCTCCATCAGCTTCAGGCAGGTTTCGACCGCCTCGGGGCTCTTGAGGTCGAGCGCCACCGATCGTCGGCCTCGGGCGGTGATGTCCGAAGGCGCGCCCCCGCGGCCGCCCTTCCGGTCGATCCGGACGACGTCGGCGCCCAGGTCCGACAGCAGCATGCCGCAGAACGGCCCGGGCCCGATGCCGGCGAACTCGACGATCTTCAGGCCGGTGAGCGGTCCCTGACGCATGTGTTTCCTCCCGATTTCCTGCGAATCTAGGAACGCTGACGCGCGGTCAGGCAAGGCCCCTCACCCGCCGCCCGGCAGCGACTGGCCGTCGTCCACCGTCACCAGCGTTCCCGTGATCGCCGAGGCCGCGGGTCCGGCGAGCATGAGGAAGGCCACGTCGAGATCTGAAGCGTTCATCAGCCGGCGCTTCGGGAACCCCTTGAGCTGCTTCTGTCCGCCCTCGGTGGGCCACCAGTCGGCGTTGATGTCGGTCTCGATGTAGCCCGGGCACAGGGCGTTGACGGCGATCCCCCGCCGCGCCCACTCGCGCGCCAGGCTCTTGGTCAGCATGCCTACCGCCGCTTTGGATCCGCAGTAGGCCGACAGTCCCGGCAGAACCGTGTGGCTGGCGATGGAGCCGATGTTGACGATCCGCCCCTCGATGCCCGCGGCGATCATGCGCTTCGCCGCCTCCACGGCCGCGAAGTAGGTCCCCCGGACGTTCACGGCGAAGGTGTTGTCGAAATCCTCGATCGAGATGTCGAGCGCGAGCCCCTCGCCGCCGACGCCAGCGTTGTTCACCAGGATGTCGATCGGGCCGAGCTGCGCCTGCACCGTATCGAACGCGGGGCCGATGGCATGGGCGTCGGCCACGTCCAGCGGCAGCGCCACCGCTCTGCCGCCGCTCGCCGAAAGCTCGGCCGCGAGGGCCTCGATCTTGTCCGCGCGGCGAGCCGTGATCGCCACGGAGGCCCCTTCGCGAACCAGAAGCCGGGCGAAATGCGCGCCCAGGCCGCCGCTCGCCCCGGTCACGACCGCGACCTTCCCCGACAATTGTCCCGACATCCGCTCGTCCCTCAGCGTTTCTGCAACCATTCCGCGCGCCTACTCACAGCGGCTTTGGGCGCGCCCGATTCCGTGCTTAGGACACGGACGGGCGTTTTGGGATGGGGAAATGGGGTCAGGCGTACAGGCGCGGGTGTTGATCGCGGCGCGTGATGATTCCGTCGCCGGTCCCCTCGCCGAAGGGCTGGACCGGCTCGGCTGGCGGACTGTGACGGCGCGGCGGCTCGCGAGCGCCGAGACTGCGCTCTCCGATCTGCAGATCGAAGCCGCCATCGTCGATCTTGCCGGCTTCGGGGACGAGGCCGAAGCGCTCGCCGGCCGGCTCAAGGCGGCCTGTGCGCCGCGCCGCATGCCCGTCATGGGCATCGGCCAGCCGGATCCGTTCCTCAAGGACCTCGGCTTCGACCTAGTCATCGCCCCGCCGCTGCACCCCGCCCAGGCCGCGATGCGGCTGGAAAGTCTCGTGCGGACAGCGGTTTCCGAGGAAGAGTTCGAGTTACGCCTCGAGAGCTTCGCCGAGCGCGGCCACGCGCTGGAACTCCCCGCGGACGACCCCACGCCATTCCGGGTGCTGGCGATCGGCGAGCCCGCGCCGCAGTTCCTGGCGCTGTCCAACGCGCTGGCCCGCAACGGCGCCGAGGTGACGGGCGCCTTCACCGCCTTCACCGCCTTCGACTTCCTGCATGAGCGGCCGTTCGACGCCGTCGTCCTGTGGGCCGGCGACAATCCGCAGGAGGCGCTCTCCATCGCCGCCGGCATGCGGCGCAACACCCGCCTCTATCACACGCCCGCCCTGCTCTACCTGAAGGGCGACGCCACCCTGACCAGCGCCGAGGCCTATCATCGCGGCATCAGCGACGTGGCGACGCCCCACACGCCTGAGAGCGAGACCGCACGGCGCGTGGTCGAGCTCGCCCGGGCCTTCCGTCGGCAGAAGGCGGTCCGCGACGCACTGGAGCAGGCTCGCCACTCGGGCCTTATGGACGCCGCCACCGGCCTCTTCACGCGGGATCTCTTCGCCGCCCACCTCGCCCGTCTTGCCCGCGCGTCTCGCGCCCGCAACCGGCCCCTGAGCGTCTGCGTGCTGAAGCTCGCGGACAAGCCGGACCTGCGCAGGCCCCGCGCCGGAGGCTGGGTGGCGCGCGCGGTGCCCCAAATCGGTTCGATGATCGGCCGGCTCGTGCGGGTCGAGGACACCGGCGCGCGCCTCGGTCCGGAAGTCTTCGCGCTCGCCCTGCCCGCGACGCCGCTGCACGCCGCCCAGGCCGCCGGCCAGCGCATCTCGGCCGTCATCGGGTGCACGGCCTTCGAGGCTGGCGAAGGCGCCAAGCCGTTCGTGGCGGAGTTCGACATGGGCGCGGCCGAGGTGACGTCGCCGGAGGCCGTGGCCCACGCGCTCGAACGCGCAGCCGCGGCGGCGGCTGGCCGAAAAGCCGGCTGATGCGGCTCGGGGGCGAGATCTGGGCCTATGTCGTCCCCCTCGCCTTCATCGGCATAGCCGTCCTGCGCAATGCGCGCGGGCGCCGGCTGCGGGTCGAAAGGATGTGGATCGCTCCGGCGCTGATCCTCTTCGCCACCGTCATGACCTTCGCCTACCAGCCCGCGCCGGGGCCTTGGTCGATCCTCGCCTACGCCGCCGCCCTCGGGCTCGGCGTGGCCCTGGGCTGGTGGCGCGGCAGGCTGACCCACATCGCCGTGGATCCCGAAACCCATGTGCTCACGGGCAAGGCCTCCCCGCTCGGCATGCTGCTGATCCTGGGCATATTCGCCGCTCGTCTGGCGCTGCGCGGCGTGGCCAGCGCGAACGCCTCGGCCCTGCACGTGACGACCACCCAGATCACGGATGCGCTGCTGCTGCTGGCAGTAGGCCTGGTCTGCACGAACCGCCTTGAGATGGCGCTGCGCGCCACGCGCCTCCTGAGGGAAGCCCGCGCCCGCTAAGCGGCGAGCTTCGCCAGTTCGCGCAGGACTTTCTCGGCCGCGTCGAGACGCTGCTTCGGCGTCTCCCACTCGCCCTTCACCACCACCTTGTTGTCTGGGCGCAGCTTCCAGGCCACCTGGTTCTTGGCCAGGAACGGGATCAGGTTCTCGGGCTTGGCGAACCGGTCGTCGCGGAAGGTGACGACGGCGCCCTTGGGACCCACGTCGATCTTGGCGACGTTGGCCTCCCGGCACAGGCCCTTGATGGCCACGACCTTAAGGAGCTGGTCAGCCTCGGGCGGCAGCGGGCCGAAGCGGTCGATCAGCTCGGCGGCCAGGGCTTCCCGGTCGTCCGCCTTCTCGGCGTCCGAAATCCGGCGGTAGATCGCCAGGCGGACGTTGAGGTCGGGGATGTATTCTTCGGGCAGCAGCACGGCCGCGCCGGTGTTGATCTGCGGCGACCAGCCCCGGTCGTGGGCCAGGCCCTCGGCCCCGGCCCGCGTCTTCAGCTCGTTGACGGCGTCCTCCAGCATCTGCTGGTACAGCTCGACGCCGATCTCGCGGATATGGCCCGACTGCTCCTCGCCCAGCAGGTTGCCGCCGCCCCGGATGTCGAGATCGTGGCTGGCGAGCTGGAAGCCGGCGCCCAGGTTGTCCAGCGACTGCAGCACCTTCAGCCGCTTCTCGGCCGACAGGGTGAGCTGCTTCTCCGCGGGCGTCGTCATGTAGGCGTAGGCCCGCGCCTTCGACCGGCCCACGCGCCCGCGGAGCTGGTAGAGCTGGGCCAGGCCGAACATGTCGGCGCGGTGGATGATCAGGGTGTTGGCCGTCGGGATGTCGAGGCCGCTCTCCACGATCGTGGTCGACAGCAGCACGTCGTACTGCCCGTCGTAGAAGGCGCTCATCACCTCCTCGAGCTGGGTCGGGCTCATCTGGCCGTGGCCGACGACGAACTTCACCTCGGGGACTTGTTCGCGCAGGAACCGTTCCAGATCGGGCAGGTCGTTGATCCGCGGCGCAACGAAATAGGCCTGGCCGCCGCGGTACTTCTCGCGCAGCAGCGCCTCGCGGATGACGACCGGATCCCACGGCGTGATGTAGGTGCGCACCGCCAGGCGATCGACCGGCGGCGTCGCGATGATCGACATCTCGCGGATGCCCGACAGCGACATCTGCAGCGTGCGCGGGATCGGCGTCGCGGTGAGCGTCAGCATGTGCACGTCGGCCCGAAGCTCCTTGAGCTTCTCCTTGTGCTTGACGCCGAAGTGCTGCTCCTCGTCGACGATCACCAGGCCCAGGTTCTTGAAGCTGACCTGCTTCGACAGCACCGCATGGGTGCCGACGACGATCTCCACCTCGCCCTTGGCCAGGCCGTCGCGGGTCTCGGCGGCCTCCTTGGCCGGAACGAGGCGCGACAGCCGCCGCACCTTTACCGGCCAGCCTTCGAACCGCTCGACAAAGGTCTTGTAGTGCTGGCGCGCCAGCAGCGTCGTGGGCGCCACGACCGCCACCTGCTGACCGCTCATCGCCACGACGAAGGCCGCCCGCAGCGCCACCTCGGTCTTGCCGAAGCCCACGTCGCCGCAGATCAGGCGGTCCATCGGCTTGCCGGCCGACAGATCTTCCAGCACGTCGCCGATGGCCATGAGCTGGTCGTCGGTCTCTTCGTACGGGAAGCGGGCGCAGAACTCGTCGAACACGCCGTGCGGCGGCTCGACGGCGTCGGTCTGCTTGGTGGCGCGCTCGGCGGCGATGCGGATCAGGCCGTCGGCCATCTCGCGCAGGCGCTCCTTGGCGCGCGCCTTGCGCGCCTGCCAGGCCGCGCCGCCCAGACGGTCGAGCTGGACGTTCTCGCCGTCCGCCCCATAGCGGGTCAGCAGGTCGATGTTCTCGACCGGCAGGTACAGCTTGGCCTCCCCGCCGTACTGCAGCTCCAGCGTGTCGTGAGGGGCGCCCTGGACGTCCAGGGTCTTCAGGCCCGCGTACCGTCCGATCCCGTGGTCGATGTGCACCACCAGGTCGCCGGTCGTCAGCGCAGAGGCCTCGGCCAGGAAGTTGGCCGCCCGACGCCGCTTCCGCGGCCTGGCCAGGCGGTCGCCCAGGATGTCGGTCTCGGAGATGACCGCCAGGCTCTCGGTCTCGAACCCGTGATCCAGCGGCAGCACGACGCGCTGCGGCGTCTTCGGATCGGCGGCCTTTGCCTGATCCCAGTAGGCCGCCAGCGGCAGGCTCTTCAGCCCGTGGTCGGCCAGCATGTGGCTCAGCCGATCGGACGAGCCGTCGGACCATGAGGCGAACAGCACGCGCTTGCCGGCCGACGACAGCGTCTTCGCGTGATCGACGGTGGCTTCGAAGAGGTTGACGCTGTCGAGCTTCCTCTCCGGCCCGAAGTCGCGGCCCTGGCGCGCGCCCATGTCGAACACCGCCTCGCCTTCCGCCTCCTGGAAGGCCGAGAACCGCCGCGTCGGCCGCGTGGCCAGCAGCGCCGACCACTCGTCCTTGTCGAGATATAGGCGCGTGGGTTCCAGCGGGTGGTAGTGGACCTTGCGCTCGGTGGCCGCCCGGCTGTCGTAGGCGTCCTCGATCATCTCCAGCCGCTCGTCGCGGGCGTCGCGCGACAGGTGGTCGAGGGCGACGAGGGCGTCCTTCGGCAGGTAGTCGAACAGCGTGGCCATGTCGCCGTAGAACAGCGGCAGGTAGTGTTCCATCCCCGCCCGGCGGCCGCCTTCCGAGATCGCGGCATACAGCGGGTCGTCCCCGGGCGCGCCGAAAGTCTCGAGGTAACCCGTGCGGAAGCGGCTGATCGCGTCGGCGTCCAGCAGCGCCTCGCTGACCGGAAGCAGCGAGACGTCCTTGAGCTGCCTCGTCGACCGCTGGGTTTCGGGGTCGAAGGCGCGGATGCTCTCCAGCGTGTCGCCGAACAGGTCCAGGCGCACCGGCTCTTCGGCGGTCGGCGGGAAGACGTCGATGACGCCGCCGCGGATGGCGAACTCGCCCTTGTCCGAGACGGTCGAGGCGCGGCTGTAGCCGTTGACGGCGAAATACCGCTCCAGGTCGGCGATCTCGACGCTGTTGCCGACCTTGGCCGAATAGCTGGCCCGCTTGACGAACTTCACCGGCGGCACGCGCTGCAGCAGCGCCGGCACGGTCGTCACCAGCAGAGCGGGCTTCTTCTCGTCCAACCCCTGTGCGAGGCGCGACAACGTCGCCATCCGCTGAGCGGCGACGCCCGGCGACGGTCCGATCCGGTCGTATGGCAGGCAGTCCCAGGCCGGGAAACTCAGCACCTCGACGCCTTCGGCGAAGAAGCGGAAGGCGTCGACGAAGGCCGACAGCCGTGCGCCATCCCGGGCGACGAAGACGGACAGCCCCTTCCGCGCCTTGACCACGTCGGCCATGACCAGGGCGTCGAAACCTTCCGGCGCGCCCACCAGGTCGAGCCGACCCGGGTCTTCCGCCACCCGGCGGAGCTGGGCGGCGCTCACCGGACGGGAGCCGTCAGCTGCCACCGGCCATCCCCTTCGCGTAAACCTCGTCTCGGAAGGTCTTGAGACGGCTCATCAATTCGCCGTCGAACTCGGCCGGCGTGGGCTGCGTCTCGAGGATCCAGCCGTAGAGGTCCTGGTCGGGCTGCTCCAGCAGCCGCTCGAACCAGTCGAGTTCCTCGGGGGAAAAGCTCGAGACGTGCTTGTCCGCGAACGGCCCCAGAATGAGGTCCGCCTCGCGGAAGCCGCGGCGCCAGGCTCGCAGCTTCAGCTTTTTCAGCCGTGCATCTTCAGTCGTCATCAGGAGGACGCGGATATAGAGGTCCCCTCGCCCGAACGCCAGTCGTGTAGGCTGCAAGCATGCGGCCGGAGATTCTGTTCCCGCTCTTCGCACCGGTGAACACGCTCAAGGGGGTTGGCCCGCGGGTGGCGCCCCTGCTTGAGCGCGTGGCGGGTCCGATCGTCCGCGACGTCGCCTTCCTGAAGCCGCACACGGTCGTGCGCCGTACGCCGGCGGTCCTCTCCGCCGCCCGGGACGGGGAGATCATGACGTTCGAGCTGCTGATCGAAGAGCACCAGCGTCCGCGGGCGAACAGCCAGCCCTGGCGCATCCGCGCGTCCGACCCGACCGGCTTCATCACCCTCGTCTTCTTCGGCCGGTTCTCGGACCAGCTCGAGAAGCGTCATCCCGTCGGCGCGCGCCGGATCGTCTCGGGCAAGGTCGCCGACGACAAGTTCGGCCGCCAGATGGTCCATCCCGACTACATGGCTGACCCGGACAAGGCGGAAGAGATCCCCGAGATCGAGCCCATCTACCCGGCCACCGAGGGCCTGCCGGCCCGACGCGTCCGCACCTTCGTCCTGGAGGCGCTGGAGCGCGCGCCGGAAATGCCGGAGTGGCAGGACCCCGCCTACCTGGCCCGCGAGCGCTTTCCGGCCTGGCGCGAGGCGCTCGGCCGCCTGCACGCGCCGGAAAGCGAAGGCGACCTCTCTCCGCTGGCGCCGCACCTGCGCCGCCTCGCCTACGACGAGCTCCTGGCCCACCAGCTCGCCATGGCCCAGCGCAAGGCGGCCCGTCGGCGTGAGCCCGCCGCGCGTATCGCCGCCAGTGCGGTGGCGGCGCAGGTCCAGGCCGACCTGCCCTTCGCCTTTACGGGCGCGCAAGGCCGGGCTCTCGCCGACATCCGCGCCGACTTCGGCTCGGGCGAGCGGATGAGCCGGCTCGTGCAGGGCGACGTGGGCTCGGGCAAGACGGTCGTCGCCATGTGCGCCATGGCCGACGTGGCCGCGGCCGGCGGGCAGTCGGCGCTGATGGCCCCAACCGAGATCCTGGCGCGCCAGCACTACGAGACCATCTCGGGCCCGCTCTCGGCGCACGGGATCGACGTCGTCCTGCTCACCGGCCGGGACAAGGGCAAGGCGCGGGCCGAGAAGCTGATGGCGCTGGGCTCGGACCAGGCGGCGGTGGCCGTCGGCACCCACGCCCTCTTCCAGGACGATGTCGCCTTCCGGAAGCTCCAGCTTGTCGTCATCGACGAGCAGCACCGCTTCGGCGTCGCCGAGCGCCAGCGCCTCCAGGCGAAGGGCCGGGCGACCCACCTCATGGCCATGTCGGCCACGCCGATCCCGCGCACCCTGGAGCTCACCGTCTATGGCGACCTCGACGTCAGCCGGATCGACGAGAAGCCGCCCGGCCGGACCCCGGTCGCGACCCGCGCCGTCCCGATGCCGCGCATGGGCGAGGTGGTTCAGCGCCTGCGCGAGGTGGTCGCCGCCGGCGCCCAGGCCTTCTGGATCTGCCCGCTCGTCTCCGAGTCCGAGGTCAGCGACCTGGCCGCCGCCGAGATGCGGGCGCTGGCCCTGAAGAAGGTGCTGCCCAGCGTTGGCCTCGTGCACGGCAAGATGAGCGGACCGGAGAAGGACGCCGTCATGGCCGACTTCGCCGACGGCAAGCTGTCTGTGCTGGTCGCGACCACGGTCGTCGAGGTCGGCGTCAACGTGCCCAACGCCACCATCATGGTCATCGAACAGGCCGAGCGCTTCGGCCTGGCGCAACTGCACCAGCTCCGGGGCCGCGTCGGGCGGGGCGCGCGGGAAAGCGCCTGCGTGCTGCTGTACGACCCGCCGCTCTCCGAGACCGCCCAGCAGCGCCTCGATATCCTGCGCCGTACGGACGACGGCTTCGTCATCGCCGAACGTGACCTGGAGCTTCGCGGCGGCGGCGACGCCCTGGGCCTGCGGCAATCCGGCTTCCCTGATTACGTCTTCGCCGATCCCTTCGCGCACCGCGAGCTGATCGCCGCCGCCGGTGATGACGCCCGGCTGATCATCGCCCGCGATCCCGAACTCGCATCCGAGCGCGGCAAGGCCCTCCAGGTGCTGCAAGAGCTGTTCGACTGGAAGGCCAATTTCGCGCTGCGCGACGCCGGCTAGGCTAGACCTTCACCATCCGCTTGCCGCGGTTCTCGCCATGCAGCAGGCCGACCAGCGCCTGGGGCAGGTTCTCGAACCCGTCGATCACGTCCTCCTGCACCTTGAGCTGTCCGGAAGCCACCCAGCTCTGCAGGTCGGCAAGCGCCTGGGTCCGATGATCGTCAAAGTCCGAAACGATGAAGCCGCGCACGCTCAGCCGCTTGGTGACGATCAGACCCGGCACGCCGCGCGGTCCATGTCGGGGCGCGTCACCGTCGTATTGCGAGACGGCTCCGCAGCACGCGATGCGGCCGAACGTCTTCATGCCGAACAGGCAGGCCTCGAGCACGTCGCCGCCGACATTGTCGAAATAGACGTCGATCCCCTCCGGGCAGGCCTCGCGGAGCTGCCTTTTGAAGTCGGCGGCCTTGTAGTCGACCGCGGCGTCGAACCCGAGTTCATCGGTGAGCCACCGGCCCTTCTCAGCGCCGCCGGCGATGCCAACGGCTCCGCACCCCTTGATCTTGGCGATCTGACCGACGATCGAGCCGACCGAGCCCGCGGCGGCCGACACCACGACCGTCTCGCCGGCCTTCGGCTGCCCGCACTCCAACAGGCCGAAATAGGCCGTCAGCCCCGCCACGCCATAGACGCTCAACAGGTGGGTCAGCGGCTCCAGGCGTGGCAGCTTGGCCAGCCGCTTGGCCGGTAGCGCGGCGTACTCCTGCCAGCCCGTGTCGGCGAAGACGAGGTCGCCGACCGCCAGGTTGGGAGCCCGGCTCTCCACGACCTCGGCCAGGGCGCCGCCCGCCATGACGTCGCCGGCGTTGATAGCCGACCGGTAGGTCGCCCCCTGCATCCAGGCGCGGTTGGCGGCGTCCAACGAGACGTAGAGGGTCTTCACCACCACCTCGCCGTCGGCGGCCCTCGGGCGTTCGCCCTCGGTCAGGCGGAAGTGATCCGGCGACAGCGGGCCCTGCGGCAGCTGTTCCAGCACGATCTGGCGGTTCACGTCGGACATTGCGACTCCCCTAGGACGCTGGCGTTTCGGACCTCGTCCCGTACGTCGCAAGGCGCGCCTTCGCGTCGGCTTCGAGGTCCGCGTAGAACAGGTTGAATCCCGGCGCCTTGCGCCGATCGGCCCACGAGCCGCTCTTCCGCAGCGAGGAGGACCGGGGTTTGCTCACGTGCAGCACGCCGGCTTCGCAGCGGGCGCTGACCTGGCGGGCCAGGAACGCGGGCCGCGCGCCCCATTCCAGCCCCGTGGCGTTGGCGGCGCCTTGGTGCAGCCGCGGCGGCGCGGCCTGATCGGTCACCGCGCCCAAGACCGGGTTGAAGCACAGCGCCGGCCTTGGCGTCAGGTTCACCAACTCGCCGCGATCGTTCCACACCAGGGCCCGATCCAGCCGTCGCTTGGCGGTGTCGAGCTTGCCTTCCTCCACGCGCGTCCAGGCGGCGAGGCAGCCCGTCTGCCCACGTTCGACGCAGGGCGGGATCGGCGGCCGGTCGGCGGGCGCGACGGTGTCGATCAGATAAGCCGCCACCAGCCGCGAACGCAGCGCGGGATCGCGCGCGATCTCCTCGTCCAGAAGCCGCAGCCCCAACGTGCCGCCCTGCTCCACCCCCACCAAGATGAAAGGCCGGCCGCCGTTGTCGCGCTGGACATAGGTGCGGAACGCCTCCTGGACGTCGCCATAGGCGAAGCGCCGCGCCTCGCGTGCGTCCTCGCGCAGGGTCAACAGGCTGTAGAGGCTGGCCTGGCGGTACTTCGGCGCGAAGACCCGGCCAACGCTAACGAACGGGCCGACGTAGTTAGGCGCCATCACTTCGCGGAATGTCTCGTCGGCCTCGCGATCGTCGATGGGGGCGTTCCAGTGCCTCCCGCCGTCGTAGGTGGTCGGCGCGATGAAGAAGACGTCGGAGGGCCTGTTCGGCGGCCCGCTCGGCGCTAGCCACCAGGCTTCGGGCCGGGCGTAGTCCGGCGCCGGCGGAGGCTTATAGGTCTGGAACGGCGCCTTGGGATCCAGCGCCGTCTGCTGCAGGTCGCCCCAGTAGACCCCGATGGTCGCGCCCACCAGAAGCACCACGCCCAGCAACAGGACGGTGAGCCACCGACGCCGGCGCGGCTGGGCCTCGCTCATGGTCAGCGGTAGGGGTCCGGCTGACTGAGATAGCCGCCGACGTAGTCGCCGATGCCCGCCTCCAGCGAGGTCATCTGGCCGGGATAGCCAGCCTCGAACAGCCGCTCCATCCGCGCTTCGGTGAAGTACTGGTACTTGTCGCGGATGGCCGGCGGCATCGGCGTGTACTCGATCTGCGCGTCCTTGCCGGCAGCCTCGAAGACGTTGCGGGCCATCTCCTCGAACGTCCGCGCCTGGCCGCTGCCCAGGTTGAAGATGCCGTTCACCCGCGGGTTGTCGAGCAGCCAGCGGGTGACGTCGGCGGCGTCGCGCACATAGACGAAGTCGCGCTTCTGGCCGCCGTCCGGCACGTCGGGCCGGTAGCTCTTGAAGAGCTGGACGCTCTGGCCCGCCCGCACGTGCGGCCAGATCTGCGCCGCAACGGACTTCATCGCGTGTTTGTGCTCTTCGTTGGGCCCATAGACGTTGAAGAACTTCAGGCCCACCCACTGTGGCGGCGCATAGTCCCGCCGGGCCTGCCGGACCGCGAAGAGGTCGAACAGCGCCTTCGACCAGCCATAGGTGTTCAGTGGCCGCAGCTTCGCCAGCGCCTCGTAGTCGTTGTCGTCCTCGAAGCCGTGCTCGCCCGCCCCATAGGTCGCCGCCGAGCTCGCATAGATCAGCCGCCGCTGGCGGTCGGCGCACCAGCGGAACAGGTCGCGGCTGAGCGTGAAGTTCGAATGGATGATCTTGTCCGCGTCGGGCTCGGTCGTGGACGAAACCGCGGCCATGTGGACCACCATCTCCACGTCGCGCCAGCGCTTCTCCAGCCAGTCGAACATGTCCTCCGGCGCCACGAAGTCGCCGATCGGGTGCTTGGCGATGTTGCGCCACTTGCCGAGCTCGGCCTCGCGCAGCCGATCGCAGACAACCACGTCCAGGTCGCGATCCTCAGCCAGCTTGGCCACCAGGTTCGAGCCGATGAAGCCCGCGCCGCCGGTGACGAAGACGATCCTGCGGCTCATGTCGGTTCTTTCTTCATCCGGGCGATGGCCGAGGTCGTGGAATAGCCGTCGACCAAGGCCGCCAGCTTCACCTCGCCGCCCCAGGCCCTCACCTGCTCGCCGCCCACCACCTGCTCTTCGGAATAGTCGGCGCCCTTGATCAGCACGTCCGGTCTCGCGGCCTCGATGAGAGCGAGCGGCGTCAGTTCCTCGAAGGGGGCCACGAGGTCGACGCTCTGCAGGCCGGCCAGAACGAGGGCGCGGCTCTCCAGGTCGTTCACCGGCCGCCCCTCGCCCTTCAGCGCCCTCACCGATGCGTCGGAGTTGAGCCCGACGATCAGCCGGTCGCACCAGGCCTTGGCCTGCGTCAGGTACGCGACGTGACCGCGGTGCAGGATGTCGAAGCAGCCGTTGGTGAAGCCCACTCGCAGGCCTTGGGCGCGCCAGCGTGCGACCTCCTCGACCATCCTCTGCGGCGTGGCGATCTTGGCTTCGGCCGGCGCCATGTGCGCGGTCAGCACCGCTTCCACCAGTTCGTCCGGGCTGACCGTCGCCGTGCCGGCCTTGCCCACCGCCACGCCCGAGGCGAGCTGGGCGAAGGCGATGGCGACCTCGAGGCCGGCTTCCGCCGCCAGCGCTAGCCCCAATGCGGCGAGCGCGGTGTCTCCCGCGCCCGAAGCGTCGAATACCTCCCGCGCTACGGTGACGAAGTGCCGGACGGGTTCGCCGCGCAACGCCAGCGACACGCCCTTTCCGCCCCGGGTCACCAGCACGCCCTTGGCGGGCCAGAGCTCCAGCGCCCGGCTCAGGGCCGCCTCCACCTGGACGTCGGTCTCGGCCGGCATATCGGTGGCGTGCGACAGCTCCAGCGCGTTCGGCTTGATCAGGTCGACCTCGCCGTAACGGGCGAAGGAGCGGGCCTTGGAATCCACGACCACCTTCGCGCCCGTCGCGGCGGCGGCTTCGCGGCAAGCGGCGATGACGGCGTCGGTCACCACGCCCTTGCCGTAGTCGGACAGCAGGATCACCCCCGCCCCGTCGGCCGCATCGCGGATGGTGCGCACCAGCCGCTGCTCGCAATCGCCGTCGACGGGGCGGCTTTCTTCCAGGTCCACCCGCAACAGCTGCTGGCCGCCGGAGACGAAGCGGGTCTTGAGCGTTGTCGGGCGCGAGGCGTCGGTGACGAGATAGCCCTCGATGGCGGCTTCCTCGCCCACCAGGCGGGAGGCCTCATGTCCGTCGGCGTCGCCGCCGACCAGTCCCACCAGCGCGACTGAGCCGCCCAGGGCCGCCACGTTGCGGGCCACGTTCCCGGCCGCGCCCAGCATGACGATCTCGTGGCTGCGGGCCATGACCGGGATCGGGGCCTCGGGCGAGATGCGGCTCACCGCTCCATAGACGAAACGGTCCACCATGAGGTCGCCCACGCAGGCGACCCGCTTGCCCGGGACGTCGCCCAGTAGATGCTGGAGTGCGGCCAGATCCATGGCTTCGAGGGTGTGCGGCGCGTTGGGCCCAGGGTCAAGACGGCCGTCAGGCCGCCCGGGCCACCTCATGCAGCGTCTTCAGCTTCGCCAGCAGCGCCTCGGCCCCGTCCAGCGGCAGGCAGCTCGGCGCATCGCACAGGGCCTTGTCGGGGTCGGGGTGGAACTCGAGGAACACGCCGTCCGCCCCTGAGACGACCGCAGCCTTGGCAATCGTCGCGACGCCCTCGCGACGCCCGCCGGTTGACGCGCCGCCGGTCCGTGGGTCCGCCCCAGGCAGCTGCACCGCATGGGTCGCGTCGATGGTCACGGGCACGCCGAGCTTCTTCATCTCCCCGATGCCCAGCATGTCGACCACCAGGTTGTTGTAGCCGAACGACGCCCCGCGTTCGCACAGGATGGTGATGTCGGCGCCGTCTACCGCCTCCTTCACCTTCGAGACGATGTTCTTCGCGTCCCAGGGGGCCAGGAACTGGCCCTTCTTGACGTGCAGCAGTCCGCCCGCAGCGTGGATGGCCCGCGCCGACGCCACCACCAGGTCGGTCTGGCGGCACAGGAAAGCCGGGATCTGAAGCAGGTCGATCACCTCGGCGAGCGGCCGCGCCTGGTCCGGCTCGTGGATGTCGGTCGCGAGCGGCACGCCCACCTGCTCCTTCACCGCCTTGAGCATCTTCAGGCCTGCGTCCAGGCCGGGCCCCCGATAGCTGGCGATCGACGAGCGGTTCGCCTTGTCGAAGCTCGCCTTGAACACATACGGCAGGTCCAGACCATCGCAGACCGCTTTCAGGTGGCGGGCCGTCTCCAGCGCCAGGGTCTCGTCTTCCAGCACGTTCAGCCCCGCGATGACGGTCAGCGGCTGGCCATCGCCGATGGCGAGGTTCCAGTGATCGAGCTTCAGGACGGCCATGGCGTCTCCTTCCGGCGGCGGGCGCGCCTAAGTGGCCCGGCCCTGCGCCCGCCGCAAGCCCGTCCGATCCGGAGGGCGACACCGCGATTCGCATCTTGTAGTTGATCGGTGTTATCTTGACCGTAACCTTCGAGAGGGAAGCGGACCATGAGCCTGGCGATGAGCCTGGATCGTGTGGTGCAGGAGCTCGACGGCGCGCCCGCCGCGTTTCAAGCGGCCGCCCGCATCATCGCCCGCAACTGGCGCGCGGGCGTGCTCATCTTCGTTCTGCCGGACGGCCGTGAGCTGAGGCTTCAGGCGGACCTGCCGGGTCCCGAAGGCCGCCTGGTCGTCCGCGACTTCCGATTCATGGCCCGAGTCCTGGCCTCGGGCGACATCGGCTTCGCCGAGGGTTACATGGCCGGCGAATGGGAGACCCCCGACCTCTCCAGCCTACTCGAGGTCCTCGCTCTCAATTTCACGAACATGGATCGGGTCGCCACGGGCAATCCGCTGGTCTCGGCCGTGCACTTCGTCCAGCACCTCCTGCGATCCAACACCCGCTCGGGCTCGAAGAAGAACATCCACGCCCACTATGATCTCGGGAACGCCTTCTATTCCCGCTGGCTCGATCCGACGATGACCTACTCCTCGGCGCGCTTCGCCAAGCCCGGCGAGCCGCTGTCCGAGGCCCAGAAGCGCAAATACCGCACCCTGGCCGAGAGCATGGACCTGAAGCCCGGCCACCACGTGCTGGAGATCGGCTGCGGCTGGGGCGGCTTCGCGGAATATGCTGCGCGCGAGGTGGGCGCCCGGGTGACGGGGATCACCATCTCCCAGGAGCAGTACGATTTCGCCCGCGAGCGCATGTTCAGGGCGGGCCTTGCCGAGCGCGCCGACATCCGGCTCGTGGACTATCGCGACGTTGACGGCCAGTTCGACCGCGTCGCATCCATCGAGATGTTCGAGGCCGTCGGCGAGCGCTATTGGCCCACCTACTTCGGCAAGATTCGCGAGAGCCTCGCGCTCGGAGGCCGCGCCGGCCTCCAGATCATCACCATCCGCGACGAGCTGTTCGACCGTTATCGCCGCCGCGCCGACTTCATCCAGAAGTACATCTTCCCGGGCGGGATGCTGCCGTCGGAAGCGCGTCTGAGGGCCGAGATCGAGCGGGCCGGCCTGGCCTGGGCCGGCGTCTCGCGCTTCGGCCAGCATTATGCCGACACCCTGGCCGAGTGGGCGCGCCGCTTCGAAGGGGCCTGGGACGATATCCGGCGTCTCGGTTTCGACGAGCGCTTCCGGAAGCTCTGGCGCTTCTACCTGTCGTACTGCGAGGCCGGGTTCCGCACCGCCCGCACCGACGTCGTTCAGCTCAGCTTGTCCCGGGCTTAAGGCTTTCTGGCCTGTCGAAACGCGCTTCGCTTGCCTAAGTAGCGCCCATGCAAGTCGCCAACAGCGTCCTCGACCTGATCGGGAACACGCCCCTCCTCCGCCTTCGCCGCGCCAGCGAAATGACGGGCTGCGAAATCCTCGCCAAGGCCGAGTTCATGAATCCCGGCCAGTCGGTGAAGGATCGCGCCGCCCTGTTCATCATCCGCGACGCCGAGCGGAAGGGCCTGCTGCGGCCGGGCGGCCGCATCGTCGAGGGCACGGCCGGCAACACCGGCATCGGCCTGGCCATGGTCGGCAAGGCGCTGGGCTACAAGTGCACGATCGTCATCCCGCGGACCCAGAGCCAGGAGAAGAAGGACGCCATCCGCCTCTACGGCGCCGAACTGGTCGAGGTCGACGCCGTCCCCTATGCCAACGAGAACAACTATGTGAAGTATTCCGGACGCTTGGCGGCGGAACTTGACGCGAAGGAGCCGGCCGGCGCGGTCTGGGCCAACCAGTTCGACAACGTCGCCAACCGGCAGGCCCACGTCCACGGCACCGGCCCGGAGATCTGGCGGCAGACCGACGGCAAGGTGGACGGCTTCATCTGCGCGGTGGGCTCGGGCGGCACCCTGGCCGGCGTCGCCGAGGCGCTGCGCGCCCAAAAGCCCGACGTCGCGATCGGCCTGGCCGATCCCCACGGCGCGGCGCTCTACAGCTACTATACCGACGGGGAGCTGAAGGCCGAAGGCGGCTCCATCAGCGAAGGCATCGGCCAGGGCCGCATCACCGCCAACCTCGAAGGCCTTAAGATCGACCGCGCCTACCGCATCTCGGACGAGGAGATGCTGCTCGCCATCTACGACCTCATGGAGTTCGAGGGCTTGGTGATGGGCGGCTCCACCGGCATCAACGTCGCCGGCGCGATCCGCATGGCGAAGGACCTCGGGCCGGGCCACACCATCGTCACCGTGCTCTGCGACCACGGCCAGCGCTATCAGTCCAAGATCTTCAATCCCGCGTTCCTGCGCGAGCGGGGCCTGCCCGCGCCGTCCTGGCTGGAGTAGCGCACATGCCCGACCCAATGGTCTCCACCGCGTGGCTGGAACCGCGCCTCTACGATCCGGACGTGCGCATCGTGGACGCCAGCTGGTTCATGCCGGACGATCCGCGCACGGGCCGCAGCTCCTACGACGAGGCGCACATTCCCGGTGCGGTCTTCTTCGACATCGATGCGGTCGCCGACATCGCCACCGACCTGCCCCACATGCTGCCCTCCCCCGACGCCTTCGCGGCGGAAGCCGGCGCCCTGGGGCTGAGCCGGGATGCGACCATCGTGGTCTATGACGCCCTGGGCTTGTTCTCGGCGCCTCGCGTCTGGTGGTCGCTGCGCGCGATGGGCTTTCCGAAGGTCTTCGTCCTCGATGGCGGCCTGAAGGTGTGGCAGGCCGAGGGCCGACCGGTCGTCAGCGAGGCGTCGGCGCCCTCGCCTGTCGCCGTAGACGCCGCCTTTCGCCCTGAACTGGTCCGCGATCTTGCGGCCGTGCAGGCCCACCTCGCCGCCGGCGACGCCCAGCTCCTCGACGCCCGCGCCGGCCCGCGCTTCCGCGGCGAGGCGCCCGAACCGCGGCCTGGGCTGCGCTCGGGGCACATGCCCGGCGCCTGCAACCTGCCCTGGGGCGAGATCGTCAACGCCGACGGCACGCTGAAGTCCGAAGGCGAGCTCAAGCTGGCGTTCGAGGGCGCGGGCGTCGACCTCGCCCGTCCCATCGTCACCACTTGCGGCTCGGGCGTCAGTGCAGCCCTGCTGGCCCTTGGTCTCGCCCGGCTCGGCCGCGAGGATGTCGCGGTCTACGACGGCTCGTGGACCGAGTGGGGCGGCCGTCCCGACACGGCCGTGGTCACGGGAGCCTGATCCATCGAAATCCGCTTGGCCGTCGAGGCCGACCTCCAGCATCTGCCGCGCATCGAGCGCTCGGCGGCCCAGGCTTTCCAGGGACGCGATGTGCCGGCGTTCCTGCTCACCCACGCCTCGCCCGCTGAGGCGTGGCGCCCGCAGCTCGAGGCCGGAACGCTCTGGGTCTCCGAGGCTGACGGCGCCCTGCTCGCCTTCCTTGCCGCGACGGCTGACGGCGACCGTCTCCACATTGACGAGGTGGACGTCGACCAACCGGCTCAGGGCCGCGGTCTGGGACGTCGTCTCATGGCCCACGCCATCGGCTGGGCCATGAAGCGCGGCCTCGCCCAGGTGACGCTCACGACCTTTCGGAACGTGCCCTGGAACGGGCCTTTTTACGCATCGCTCGGGTTCATGGAGGACGACCGTCTGCCTGCGCTGCAGGAGATCCTCCGGGCCGAGGCCGAGAAGGGCCTTTCCGATCGGTGCGCGATGGTGAAGCCGCTCTAGCGGACCGGCGGGGCGTACATCAGCCCAGGCTTGGGCGCGTTCCACAGCGCGTTGAGGCCGCGGTCCAGCTTCAGGGCCGAGTCCGCGCCGAGATCCCTTCGGAACAGTTCGTGATAGGCCCCCACCTGCCGGATCGCTTCATAGGCCCACTCCGGCTTCAGGCCGAGCAACGCCCCCAGATCGCCCTCGACGCCCAGCAGCCGGCGCGTCTCCGGGTCGGTCGCCGTCTCGCGCGCCTGCTCCACCGTGCGCGAGTTCAGGCCCAGCTCTTCGGCGAGCACCAGAGCCCGCACCGTCCAGGCGACGATGTCGGCCCAGGCGGGATCGTCCTGCCGCACGACGGGCCCCAGCGGCTCCTTGGAGATCACGTTCGGCAGGATCTCGTGGGCGCCCGGGTTGCTGAGCAGCGAGCGGGATGCGGCCAGCGCCGAGATATCCGCGCTGAAGGCGTCGCAGCCGTCGCTTTCGTAGCGTTCACGGGCTTCCGCCTCCGTCGCCACCACCACGGGCGTGTAGCGGATGCCCCTGGTCCGGAAAAAGTCGGCCAGGTTGGCTTCGCTGGCCGTCCCCGCCTGCACGCAGATGCGTGCGCCGCCGAGCTCCTCCGCGCTGGCGATTCCGAGGGCCCGTGAGGCGAGAAAACCCTGCCCGTCGTAATAGGTCGTCGCCGGGAAGCTGAGCCCGAGGCCTGCGTCCCGCGAGAGCGTGAGAGAGGTGTTCCGCGACAGCACGTCGATCCGCCCGGCCTTCAGGGCCGCGAAACGGTCGCCGCCGTCGATCGTCGTGAACCGCACCTTGGACGCATCGCCCAGCACGGCCGCGGCGATGGCCCGGCAGACGTCGACGTCGAAGCCTCGCCATTCGCCGCGCGCATCCTTGAGCGCGAAGCCCGGCAACGCAGGATGGACGCCGCATTCCAGTTGGCCGCGCGCCTGGACGGCTTTCAGGGTCGGGCTGGGCGTCGCCGCATAGGCCGTGGCCGCGCTCCGGGCGGCCTTCGGCTGCGGCGCGGCGGGCGCGGGTTCCGGCGTCGGCCGGACGTCGCAGCTCGCCAGCAACAGGGTCATGACGGCGATCGGCGCCAGCCGGATCATCCCTGCTCCTTGAATCGGGGGAACGCGGAGGGTCTAAGTGCGACAGGCACTTTCGCCAGCGTCGCCCAAGGCCGCAACCCCGCATGTCCTCCGGCCTCCCGCCCGGCCAGTCCGACCAGACCCGCCTGATCCATGCCGGCGCCGAAGCGCGGCCGCTCAGCCGCACGGTGGGGCCGCCGGTGCAGAGAGGCTCGACGGTGCTGCTGCCGGACGCCGCCTCCCTCTATGACGAGGACCACTGCGTCACCTACGGCCGCGCCGGCCTTGCCGCCCAGGACGCGCTGAAGGACGCCCTCGCCGCAATGGAAGGCGCCGTCGGCGTCAGCCTCTATCCTTCCGGCCTGTCCGCGATTTCCGGGGCGCTCCTTGCGGTGCTGAAAGCCGGCGACGAGCTGCTGGTCGTGGACAGCATCTACAAGCCCGTCCGCCGGTTCTGCGATGAGGTGCTCGGGCGCTTCGGGGTGACCGTCAGCTACTACGACCCCCTCGTCGAGCCTGAACGCCTGGTTGGCGAAGCGTCAGGGGCGGCGCGGCTGATCCTGATGGAGAGCCCGGGCTCGCTCACCTTCGAGATGCAGGACGTTCCGCACATCGCCGCCCTGGCTCGCGAGCGCGGGATCCTCACCGCCATCGACAACACCTGGGCCGCGGGCCTCCTGTTCCGCCCGCTGGAGCACGGCGTCGACCTCTCGCTCCAGGCGCTCACCAAGTATGTCGGCGGCCATTCGGACGTGTTCATGGGGTCTGCGGCCTCGCGCGACCCTGCTCTGGTGCGCAAGGTCGACGACGGCGTCCACCACCTGGGCTGGTCGGTTTCCGGTGACGACGCCTATCTGATGTTGCGCGGCCTGCGCACCCTGCCGACCCGCCTCGCCGCCCAGGGCCAAGCCGGCGTTCAGCTGGCGGCTTGGCTGAAGGACCAGCCCGAGGTGGGCGAAGTGCTCCATCCCGCCTTGTCCAGCGCGCCCGGTCATGAGCTGTGGGCGCGCGACTACAAGGGCGCCTGCGGGCTCTTCGGCTTTACGCTCCGGCCGGCGCCGCAGGCGGCGGTGGAAGCCTTCCTCGACGCTCTGGAGGTCTTCGGCCTGGGCTTCTCTTGGGGCGGCTTCGAGAGCCTGGCGATCTGGTGCGATCCGCAACTCAAGAGTCGCCGCTTCCGGCGCGATCTGGGCGGTCCGCTGATCCGCCTCCACATCGGCCTCGAGGCGTCCGACGACCTGGTCGCCGATCTCCGCCGCGGACTCGACGCCTACGCGAAACTCGCCGGCTGACCGGAACCTCGGCCGCCCTCCCGGATTGCTCGCACCGAGCCATCCAGCCAGAGGAGACGGACCTCATGAGCGAGCCCAACAACGAGCACGCGCGCGACGCCGAACAGGTCGCCGACCACGAACGCGAGATCCAGGACCGGATTGAGGCCAAGGAGGCCCGGTCATTCCAGCCCAAGGGCGAGGATGATGCGCCGCCCCAGACCGGCGCCCGCGAATACCCCGTGCCGCCCCTGCCCCGCGAGAGCCTCGAAAAGCCGGGCCACGAGACCGACCTGTCGCTGAAGCCGATGTGGGACGCGCCCTACTACAAGGGCTCGGGCAAGCTGGAGGGCATGGCCGCCATCGTCACGGGCGGCGACAGCGGCATCGGCCGCGCCGTCGCCGTGCTGTTTGCGCGCGAGGGCGCCGACGTGGCCATCGCCTATCTCGAGGAGCATGAGGACGCGAAGATCACTCAGCAAGCCATTGAAAAGGAAGGACGACGCGCCATCCTGATCCCCGGCGACGTGGCCGATCCGGCCTACTGCGAAGCCGCCGTGCAGAAGACCCTGGAGGCGTTCGGCAAGCTCGACATCCTGGTGAACAACGCCGCCTTCCAGATGCACGCGAAGTCCATCGAGGACATCGAGTACGACCACTTCGACCGCACCCTGAAGACCAACCTCTACGGCTACTTCAACATGGCCAAGGCGGCAGTCCCGCACCTGAAGGCCGGCGGCTCCATCGTGAACTGCGGCTCGGTCACCGGCCTCGAAGGCTCGAAGGAACTGCTCGACTATTCGATGACCAAGGGCGGCATCCACGCCTTCACCCGCTCGCTGGCGGGCAATCTGATCAAGAAGGGCGTCCGCGTGAACGCCGTCGCGCCGGGGCCGGTCTGGACGCCGCTCAATCCTGCCGACAAGCCGGACAAGACGCCGGAATTCGGCAAGGACACGCCGATGGGCCGCCCGGCCCAGCCGGAGGAGCTGGCGCCGGCTTTCGTCTTCCTGGCGTCGCCCCAGACGGCCAGCTACATCACGGGCGAGATCCTGCCGGTGATCGGCGGCTACTAGAGGCGGACGAACGATCCCGGACTGGCTCGAACCGTTCCTGGCGGCGGAGCGCCTGCCGCAGGCCTTCGCCGAAACGGTGGAGCGGGTCTGCCGGCCCCTCGCCGACGGCGCGTCGCGCCTGGCCGATGTGCGGGGCGCAGCGCTCGTCGGGCTCTGCGGCGCTCAAGGCTCGGGCAAGTCGACCATCGCCGCCGCGACCGTGAAGCTGCTGCGGGACCAGGGCCGCTCGGCCGTCGCCCTTTCGCTCGACGACCTCTACCTCGGCCGCGAGGCGCGCGCCTGGCTGGCGAGCCAGGTCCATCCCCTTCTCGCCACCCGCGGCCCGCCGGGCACTCACGACGTGGCCGTCGCCTGCGGGGTGCTCGACGCTCTCACCCGGCCCGGCTCAGTCGCCCTGCCCGCGTTCGACAAGGCGACCGACGAGCGGCGGCCGAAGTCCGATTGGCGAAGCGTCGAGGGGCCGGTCGAGATCATCATCTTCGAAGGCTGGTGCGTCGGCGCGCTGCCTCAATCCGACGGCGACCTCGCGCGGCCGGTCAATACGCTGGAGGCCGAGGAGGACCCCGACGGCGTCTGGCGCGGCTACGTGAACCGGCAGCTCGGCGGCCCATACCAGGCGCTGTTCGGCCGCCTCGACCTCCTCGCCTTCCTCCAGGCTCCCGGCTTCGAAGTGGTCGCCGGCTGGCGCGCCGAGCAGGAGGCCAAGCTTCGCGAGCGCACCGGGCGCGGCATGAGCGACGCGGATGTCGAGCGCTTCGTCCAGTTGTATGAGCGTCTTACCCGCTGGCTCCTGGCGGAGCTGCCGTCGCGCGCCGATATCGTCTTCGAGCTCGACGCCGCCCGCCGCGTCCAGTGCGTCCGCGTTTCCGGAGATTTCGCATGACCGAGCGCCCCAGCTTCCAGACCGTCGATCCCGCCACGGGACAGCCCGGCAAACGCTACGACGGGCACACTCCGGCCGAAGCGCTCGAAATCGCCCGCGCCGCCGGCCGCGCCTTCGACGGCTGGCGGACCACGCCCTTCGCCGAGCGCGCCCGCCTGATGCGCGCCGCCGGCCAGGTGCTCCGCGATCGCAAGGACGAGCTGGCCGAGCTGATGTGCGCCGAGATGGGCAAGACCCTCGCCGACGGCCGCGCCGAGGTCGAGAAATGCGCCACGGCCTGCGACTGGTTCGCCGAGCACGGCGCCGCCTATCTTGCCGACGAGGACGTGGAATTCCCCGGCGCGCACCGCGCCAAGGTCGTCTATCGCCCCATCGGAACGGTGCTGGCGGTGATGCCCTGGAATTTTCCGTTGTGGCAGGTCTTCCGCTTCGCCTGCCCGGCCCTGATGGCCGGCAACACCGGCGTCCTGAAGCACGCCTCCAACGTTCCCGGCTCGGCGCTCGCCATCGAGGATGTGTTCAAGGTCTCGGGCTTCCCCGCCAACGTCTTCCGCACGGTGCTGGTCCCCGCGTCCGGCGTCCAGGCGCTGATCGAGGACCCCTCTATCGCCGCCGTCAGCCTGACCGGCAGCGTCGAGGCCGGCCGCAAGGTCGCCGCCCAGACCGGCGCGGTGCTGAAGAAGTGCGTCCTCGAGCTGGGCGGCAGCGATGCCTACCTGGTCCTGGATGACGCCGACATCGACGCCGCCGCCAGGACCGCGGCCGCCGCCCGCATGGTCAATGCTGGCCAGAGCTGCATCGCCGGCAAGCGGTTCATCGTCCTGGCCTCTGTACGCGAGGCGTTCGAACAGGCCCTGGTGCGCGAGATGGAAGGCTACGCGATGGGCGATCCGCGCGCCGACGACACAAAGCTCGGTCCGCTCGTCCGCGTCGCCGACCGCGATGGCGTCCACGATCAGGTCCGGCGCAGCGTTGAGGCGGGCGCCCGCCTGCTGACCGGCGGCGAGGTCCCCGATAGGCCGGGCGCCTGGTACCCGGCCACCGTGCTCGCCGGCGTGAAGCCCGGCATGGCGGCCTACGACGAAGAGGTCTTCGGCCCGGTCGCCGCCGTGATCGAGGCCCAGGACGAGGCCGACGCCATCCGGATCGCCAACGACAGCGAGTTCGGCCTGGGCTCCGGCGTGCTGACCGGCGACCTCGCCCGCGGCGAACGCCTGGCATCCGACGCCCTGGAGGCCGGCATGAGCTTCGTAAACCAGAACGTCCGCTCGGACGTCCGCCTGCCGTTCGGCGGCGTGAAACACTCGGGCTACGGCCGCGAACTCACCCGGTTCGGGATCCGCGAATTCGTGAACATCAAGTCCGTCGTGGTGGCGAAGGAGCCGTCTTCGGACCGGATGGAATAGACGCCCGGATCATCGCCTCGCGCTCGTCCGCCGTCAGCAGCCGCCAGCGCCCCTCCGGCAAGTCTCCCAGCTTCAGCGGCCCGATTCGCACGCGCAGCAGGTCGACCACGCGCAGGCCGACCAGGTCGCACATCCGCCGGATCTGCCGCTTGCGGCCCTCCTTCAGCACGAAGCGCAGGGTGGCGCCTTCGACGACCGTCACCTTGGCTGGCTTGAGCTTGCGGCCGTCCAGCTCCAGGCCGTGCCGCAGGCGGGCGAGCTTGCGCTCATCCACCTGCCCGGCCACCCGGACGACGTACTCCTTGTCGAGATCGCTCTCGGGGCCGATGATCGCCTTCGCCAGCACCCCGTCGTCGGACAGGATCAGCAGGCCCCGGCTGTCTTCGTCGAGCCGACCCAAGGGCGGCAGGCTGGCGTTGGACGCGGGCGCCTCGCCCGTCCCGACCAGGTTCGACCTGGTCAGCAGCCGCACCGCCGGCGTGTGGCCGGGCTCCGGCTGGCCCGAGACATAGCCCACCGGCTTGTTCAGCACCGCGGTAAAGCCCGCGAGCGCCTGGGCCGCGCGATCGGCCAGGGTGAGCGTCTGTCCGGGAAGGATCTTGCGGCCGGCGTCGGTCACCGTCTCGCCGTCGATGCTGACCAGCCCGTCGGCGATCAGCGCCTCGGCCTCACGCCGGGAACACACGCCGCTCTGGGCGAGCCACTTGTTCACCCGCTGCGGTTCGGGCGCGTCGTATCGGCGGGTCCAGGCCATGCCCGTCTGTAGGAGGCTGGCCCGCCTCGGGGCAAGCGTCAGCCGTCAGCTAGCCCTGCGCCAGCCAGGCGGTGATGTAGGCGTGCGTCTTGCGCGCCAGCTCGGATGGCCCGGAGAAATAGAACTCGCTGCCGAACCAGCCCCGCTTTTCGCTCCAGCGGATCGGGCCGGTGTCCTCGCCCTCCAATACCTGGCGCAGCTTCTGCCGCTTGGCGCGCGGCACGAAGGACACATAGGTCGCATCGCTCATGGCAGGCTTCCTCGTCTCACCCGACCTTAGCGAAGCGCAGGTGAGTCTGCGGCGCTCACATGGCGAATGGTGAAGGTTCCTCGCCGATTTTCCTGGGGATCAATCGGCGCAGGCCTCTTCCATGGCCTGCATATGACCGAGACCCGAGCGCTCCAGCGCGGCGAGATCCGGCGGTGCGGCCATGACGGTGATGATCTCGGAGCCGCCTTCGAGCGTCTTGTGCACCGGGCAGCGGTCGGCAATCTCCATCAGCCGGCGGCGCTGCTCGTCGTCCAGCGCCCCTTCCAGCGTGACCTCCCGGGCGAAACAGTCCTTGGCCGCCGGCGTGCGCGAATGGAGCACGCGCACCGTGGCGCGCCTCAGCGGCCAGCCCTTGCGCTCCGCATAGAGACGCAAGGTCATCGCCGTGCAGGCGCCCAGGGCCGAGGCCAGCAGGTCGTACGGGTTCGGGCCCGAGCCCAGGCCGCCCACCTCCGGCGGTTCGTCCGCCAGGAACACCGCCCCGCCGGCCAAGACCTCCACCTGGAACTTGCCGACCCCTGTCTCGGTCACGGTCACGGCGTCGGGATCGGCGTCAGGCTGGGTCATGGCGGGTCCTTTGACAAAGCTCCGGATCCCGCCTCGTTACGCCATCGCGACGTTGAACCCAATTCGCCTGGGACGGTTCTTCCCCGGCTGGCGTCCATGCCGCCCGCGGGGAAGCTATGACCTGTCGAGCCCAAAAGCCCCCCGCGAGACCAAAGGCGGCGGCCGGGACGGCGGGACGGCGCTCGCGACCTTCGTCCCCGCCTCGTTCCTGGTGGTGAGCTGGCTTCGCTAGAGGGTGGCGCGCCCGGCAGGATTCGAACCTGCGACCACATGCTTAGAAGGCACGTGCTCTATCCAGCTGAGCTACGGGCGCTCACTCGACCCAGCGATCAGTGGGTCCAGGGGATTTTCCGCCCGAAGGCGAAGTTGTCGGCGTAGGCCTTGATGATCCGCTTGGCGGGCTTGGGGTCGACGAGCTGGAAGGCGATCCCGTGCTGCTCGGCATAGCGCACGGCGTCGTCCTTGGTGTCGAAGGTCAGCCGGACCTGGCTGCTCTCGGTATCCGAGGTCTGGGTCCAGCCCATCAGCGGGTCGGGCCGGCGCGCGGCCTTGGGCTCGAACTCGAGCACCCAATCCGTGGTCTTGGCGCGCCCCGACTGCATGGCGGTCTTGGACGGGCGGAAGATGCGCGCGAGCATGCGTCTGATCCCAGATCCTCTAACTTCGTCCCGACGCTGGTCGGGGCGGCAGGATTTGAACCTGCGACCCTCTGCTCCCAAAGCAGATGCGCTACCAGGCTGCGCTACGCCCCGGAGGCGTCGGAGGCCCTGCAATATGGGCGTTTCGGAATTTCCGCAAACGCCAAGGCGATCTCAGCCGCGTCTGGCCATCAGCTTGAACACGCCCGACGCCCGGACCACGTCGACGCCGCGCGAGCGCGCCACGCCTTCGGCGAAGCCGATGTCCTTGGTGGCGCGTGTCATCCGCGCCTCGCCCACCACCCATTCGCCCAGCCTTGCCATGTGCAGGAAGTCGGTCGAGAGGTGGATCGTCATCGCCACCTGCCGGGTGCCCCGCCCCACCGCCATCGCCAGCAGGCCGTCCATGAAGGCGCTCAGCATGCCGCCGTGGACGAGGCCCAGACCGTTGGCGTGCCTCGGCAGGGCGTAGAACGCCTGGCCGACCGTGTCAGGGTCGCCGCCGACCCGATGGAAATAGGGGCCGTTATGCGTCGAGAAGGGGCCGCGCAGCTCGGAGGCGACGAAGCCCTCGGGCGGCTCCGGAATCTGGTCATCCACCGGCGATGACCCGATGCTGCACCCGGTCTCCAGGCAGCAGGCCGATCTGCGCCGCCCGGCCTGCGGCCAGCTCCAGCACGAACTGCGCGGGCGCAGCCGACGGCAACGGCGCCTCGTTCAGCGGCTGGGCGTTCCGCACCACCGAGACGACCCGCCCGTCGGAGCCGATGTAGATGATGTCCAGCGGGATCAGGGTGTTCCGCATCCAGAACGCCTGGTAATCGGCCCGTGCGAAGGCGAACAGCATGCCGCGGTCGGCCGCGAGCGCCTTGCGGCACATCAGGCCGTACTCGCGCTCCCTCGGGCTGTCGGCGAGCTCCACCGAAAACTTGAACGCGCCCTTGGGCGTCGTCACCGTCAGCGGCTGCAGCGGCTTGAGTTCGGGCTGCCCCTTGCAGTTCGCGGGGTTCTGGCGCGGCAGCTGGGCATGCGCCGCGCCGCTGGCCGATAATGCGATTGCAGCGGCCAGCAGAAAGCGCCGGCCGATCGTTCCTCGACTCAAAGGAAAAGCTCCGAAGCGGTCGTCAGGCCAGACTAGACGCTTCGATCTCGGCCACAACAAGACCCTTGGGGCCCTCGGCGAACCGCACCATCACGTTTTCGCCCGGCTGGAGGTCCTCCATGCCCGAGCGACGCAGCGTCTCGATGTGCACGAAGATGTCGCCGGGCTGGCTGTCACGCACGACGAAGCCATACCCTTTGGCGCGGTTGAACCACTTCACCTTGGCATGCTCGAGCGGGCCGGTCGCCTCCAGCGCCCGGCGCACGGATCGCGTCCCAGCGAGGCCGACACCGTCGCCTCGCCGGCTCGAGCCTTCGGTGCGCGGCCGCTCAGGCGTTGCGGTGCTCTCGTCCAGCGACAGCACCTCCGCCACCTGCCAGCCCTTCGGCCGGCGGACGACGTCGCAGGTGATCATGGAGCCTTCCAGGCAGTGCTCACGGCCCGAGCTGCGCAGGCTGGTCACGTGCAGCAAGACGTCCTTCAGGTCTGTCTGACCCGGATCGTCGGGAACGATGAAGCCGTAGCCCTTCCCTGCGTCGAACCATTTGACGCGGCCGGTGATCCGCACTGGCGCGAGCGCGTCCACCTGCTCGAATTCCAAACCAGTCATCCGCCCCTCGGCCCCATCTCCCCGATATATTTGGACGGGCCGACTATAACACTGTTCTCGTAACAGCGTGGGCGTCAATGGTGAATCGCGCGACCGCGAAGGGCTTAGCCCTTGTCTCTGCTCGTTTTGGAGGAGATCGCGTGGCAGTCCCTAGGGGAGTCGAACCCCTCTCTCCAGGTTGAAAACCTGGCGTCCTAACCGATAGACGAAGGGACCGCGGTCGCGAGAGGCGGCTCTATAGCGGCCTTCGTTTTGGGGCGCAAGCGGCCGAAACACACTTATGTGCGGCGCGGATCGGCGACGTCCTCGATCTCGAGTTCGACGCTCTCGCGGCCCTGCCAGTCGTCGGGCTTTAGCCGCCCGGCGACATGGACCGCCCCGCCCTCTTGCAGCAGGCGCTTGCCGGCCTCGGTGTCGGCCATCCGCCAGGCCACGGCCTTCAGCTTGCCGCCCGATCCGTCGGTCAGGGTGCAGCGGACATGCCCGCCTTTCAGCGCCATCGGCCGCTCGATACGCACGTCGGCGGCGGCGAACGTCGGCTCCGGGTTGCCCGGCCCGAACGGCGCGAGCCGCTGGAACTCGGTCCATAGCGCGCGGTCGCAGCCGCGAGCCGTCACCAGGGCGTCGATCTCCAGCCCGTCCTCCGCGGCGGCCACCGCTTGTTCGTCCGCCAGCCGTTCGCAGAGGAAGGCGCGCAGTTCGGGAATCGCCTCGGGCCGCACCGACAGCCCGGCCGCCATGGCGTGTCCACCCCCGGCCAGCAGCAGGCCCTCTTCATAAGCCGCCTGCACCGCCTGGCCGAGGTTCACCCCCGGCTGTGAACGTCCAGAACCCTTGCCGACATTGGCCGCCCGGTCGACGCCGATCACGATGCAGGGCTTGCGATAGCGCTCGCGTAGACGACCGGCGACGATGCCGATGACGCCGGGGTGCCAGTCGTCCTGCGCCACCACTAGGCACGGCGCGTCGGCCTCGTTGCTCTGGCTCTCGATCCAGCTCACGGCGGCCTCGAGGACCTCGGCCTCCACCTGCTTGCGCGACGCGTTCAGACCGTCCAACTCGGCGGCCAGCGCCGCGGCCTCGTCGATATTGTCCGTCGACAGAAGGCGGGCGCCGAGGTCGGAGCGCCCGATGCGCCCGCCGGCGTTGATCCTGGGCCCCAGCAGGAAGCCCACGTGGAAGGCCGACGCCGCGCCCGTGGCCTTGGAGACGTCCCGCAGCGCCTGCAGGCCGGGGTTCTTCCAGCCGGACATCACCCTCAGCCCCTGGGCCGTCAGCGCGCGGTTGAAGCCGGTCAGCCGCGTCACGTCGCAGATCGCGCCCATGGCGGCGAGGTCGAGCCACGCCCGCAGGTCCGGCTCCTGCCCCAGTCCACGCCGGCGCGTTTCCCGGTTGAGCGCAGCCAGCAGCACGAAGGTGACACCCGCCGCCGCCAAGTGCCCCTGCCCCGAGCCGCAGTCGGGCCGGTTCGGATTGACGAGGGCTTCGACCTTCGGCGCCTCGCCGGGGCGCATCAGGTGGTGGTCGATCACCACGACGGGCAGGCCGATCTCCGTGGCGCAGGCCAGCGCGTCGTGCGCTGCGGCTCCGCAGTCGACGGTGACGACCAGCTCGGCCCCCTCGGCCTTCAGCCGCCGGAACGCCGCCGGAGACGGGCCATAGCCCTCGGTGATGCGGTCGGGGACATAGATGGCGATCTCGTGGCCCATGGCCCGGTACCAGCGCACCAGCAGCGCCGCCGAGGAGGCGCCGTCCACGTCATAGTCGGCGAACACCACGATCCGGCGCTTCGCCTCGAGCGCGCTCACCAGGATCTCGGCGGCGCGGTCCATGTCGGCGAAGGCCGACGGGTCGGGAAAGAGCGCCTTGAGGGTCGGGTTGAGGTAATCGCCGCCCTGGCCGTCCGCGATGCCGCGCGACGCGAGAGCCCGCGCCAGCGGCTCCGAAAGGCCCAGGGAGAGCTGATGGCGACGGGTCAGGTCGGCACAGGCCGGCCGCTCGCGCCAGGCGCGGCCGGACAGCGAGCGGGAAACCCCGAGATAGCCCAACTGTCCGCCGCCGTCCGCCATGCTAGCACTATCCGCCGCCGGCGGCTGAGTCGCCAGCCGCGGCAGGGTCGCAGGCGCTTACGTCAGGATCAGACGCCTCAGACCGGGCGCTTCATCCGCACGTCGCGCACCGTCTGCGAAGCACTGTCCATCACCAGGGTGTGGGTGTGGACATGGCCGCCCGCGAAACGCACGCCGTCCAGCAGCGCGCCCTTGGTCACGCCCGTGGCCGCGAAGATCGCGTCGGCGCGCACCATCTCGTGCAGGTCGTACTTTTTGTCGAGGTCGGTGATCCCCACGCGCGCCGCGCGCGCCCGCTCATCGGCGTTGCGGAAGACGAGCCGGCCCTGGAACTGGCCGCCGACGCACTTCAGCGCCGCGCAGGCCAGCACGCCTTCAGGCGCCCCGCCCTGCCCCACATAGAGGTCGATGCCGGTCTCGGGGTCCGTGGTGTTGATCACGCCGGCCACGTCGCCGTCGGTGATCAGGTGCACCCGCGCGCCGACCGAGCGCACCGAGGCGATGATGTCGGCGTGACGCGGACGGTCCAGGACGCAGACGGTGATCTCTTCGGGGCTGACGCCCTTCGCCTTGGCGAGCGCCTGCACGTTCTCGGCCGGGGTCCTGTCGAGGTCGATGACGCCGGCCGGATAGCCGGGGCCGCAGGCGATCTTGTCCATATAGGTGTCGGGCGCGTTCAGCAGCGTGCCCTTCGGCGCCCAGGCCATCACCGCGCAGGCGTTGGCCATGGCCTTCGCCGTCAGCGTCGTGCCTTCCAGCGGGTCGAGCGCGATGTCGATCTTCGCGCCTTTGCCCTTGCCGACCTTCTCGCCGATGTAGAGCATCGGCGCCTCGTCGCGCTCCCCCTCGCCGATCACGATCTCGCCGTCGATGTCGAGGTCGTTCAGCGCCGTGCGCATGGCGTCCACGGCGGCCTGGTCGGCGGCCTTCTCGTCGCCGCGGCCCACCAGCTTCCACGCCGCGATGGCCGCGATCTCGGTCACCCGCGCGGCGTCCAGCACCAGCCCGCGGTCCAGCCCTTCAGAACTCATTCCGTAGCGTCTCCAGCCTCTTGGCGAAGCGGCTTAGCGGAAGGCGGCCGCGCCGTCAGCCTCAGATGCGGGCGATACGCAACATTCTCGGCGTCTCGATCACCGCCGGAAGCTCGGCGATGCGTCCGATGGCGGCGGTGAGCACGGATTCGGCGACGGCGTGGGTCGTCAGCACGATCGGAACGCCGCTGGCGTTCTCCACCGGCTTCTGCAGGAAGCTCTCGATCGAAACCCCCGCCTCCGCCAGGGTTTCGGACACAGCCGCGATCACCCCCGGTTCGTCCTTCACCAGGAAGCGCAGATAGGCGCGGCTGAGGCTCTTCGACGGATCCACCGGCTCGAACGGCCTGAGGGTGCCAGCCGGCGCCTGGAAGACCGGCCGGACCGCGCCGGCCATCACGTCGGCGATGTCGGCGGCCACCGCCGCGGCGGTCGGACCGGCCCCGGCGCCCGCGCCCTGGACGAAGATCCGCCCCACGCGCGCGCCCTCGATGAACAGCGCGTTGAGCGCTCCGCCCGCCTGGGCGAGCGGATGGTTGAGCGGCGCGAGCGACGGATGCACCCGCACGAGCACGCCATCCGCAGAACGGTCGGCCGAGGCCACCAGCTTAATCCGGTAGCCCAGGTCGCGGGCCATGTGGATGTCCAGCAGGTCGACCTGGTCGATGCCCTCGATCTCGGCGGCCGCGTAGTTGGGCGCGCAGCCGAAGGCCAGGGCGGCGAGGATGCTGATCTTGTGGGCGGCGTCGAACCCGCCGACGTCCATGGTCGGATCGACCTCGGCGTAGCCCAGCCGCTGGGCCTCCGCCAGGACCTCGGCGAACGAGCGGCCGGTCGCCTCCATCTCGGTCAGGATGTAGTTGCAGGTGCCGTTGAGGATGCCGGCCACCGACTTGATGTCGTCGCCGACCAGGGCCTCGCGGATCATCTTCACGGCCGGCGTGCCGCCCATGACCGCGGCCTCGAACAGGAGCGGCGCACCCTTGGCCTCGGCCAGCGCGGCGAGTTCCGCCCCGTGCTCGGCGATCAGCGCCTTGTTGGCCGTCACGACCGGCTTGCCGGCATTCAGCGCCGCTTCGACGGCCGCCTTGGCTGGGCCATCCGAGCCGCCGATCAGTTCGACGAAGACGTCGGTCTCGTCCGACTGGGCCAGGGCCACCGGATCGTCGAACCACGCCAGGCTGGAGATGTCGAACGGCCTGGGCCGCGAGCGCGAGCGCGCGGACACGCCGCTGACCACGGCCCGCCCGCCGGCGGGGGCGAAGCCCGGCCGCTCGTCCAGGAACTTCAGCAGGCCGGCGCCGACCGTACCCAGGCCCGCGACGCCGATACGCCAGGTTTTCGTCATCTATTGCGCTGCGAGCGCGTTGTGCGCCCGTCCCAGGATCTCGTCGGCGTTCGACAGGAACTTCTTCACGTTGCGAGCGGCCTGACGGATGCGCTGCTCGTTCTCCACGAGGCCGATCCGCACATAACCCTCGCCGTACTCGCCGAAGGCGATGCCCGGCGCCACGGCGACGCCCGCCTCCTCCACCAGCAGCTTGGAGAACAGCATGGAGCCGGCCTCCTTGTACTGTTCGGGCAGCGGCGCCCACGCGAACATCGAGGCCGGCGGGGCGGGAATGTCCCAGCCGGCGCGCTTCATGGCGTCGATCAGGGTGTCGCGGCGGCTTTTGTAGATCGCCCGAATCTCGTCGGCGCAGTCCTGCGGTCCGTTCAGGGCTGCGGCGGCCGCGACCTGGATCGGCGTATAGGCGCCGTAGTCGAGGTACGACTTCACCCGCGCCAGCGCCGCGCACATCCGCTCGTTGCCGACCACCATGCCGACCCGCCAGCCGGCCATGGCGTAGGTCTTCGACAACGAATTGACCTCGACGGCGATGTCCTTCGCCCCGTCCACCTGCAGGATCGACGGCGGCGGGTTGTTGTCGAAGTAGATCTCGGAATAGGCGATGTCCGACAGCACGAGCAGCTCGTGCTTCTTCGCCAGCGCGATGACCTCCCTATAGAAGTCGAGGTCCACCCACTGCGCCGTCGGGTTCGACGGATAGCTGACGATCAGCACGCTGGGCGGCGGCGCCGAGTGCTTCATCGCCCGGCTGATGCCCGAGAGGTATTCTTCCGGCGACGGAGCCGGCACGTGGCGGATGACGCCGCCGGCCATGATGAAGCCGTAGGCGTGGATCGGATAGGCCGGGTTCGGGCAGATGATCACGTCCCCCGGGGCCGTCAGGGCCTGGGCGAGGTTGGCGAAGCCTTCCTTCGACCCCAGCGTGGCGATCACCTCGGTGTCGGGGTTCAGCTTCACGCCGAACCGCTTGCCGTAGTAGCCGGCCATGGCCTTGCGCAGGCCGGAAATCCCCTTGGAGGCGGAATAGCGGCCGGCCTTCGGGTCGCGGGCGGTTTCGATCAGCTTGTCGACGATGTGCTTGGGCGTCGGCATGTCGGGATTGCCCATGCCGAAGTCGATGATGTCGACGCCCTGGCCGCGCAGGCGGCCCTTGATCTTGTTGACCTCCTCGAAGACGTAGGGAGGCAGGCGTCGGATGCGATGGAATTCAGGCGTCATGTTCGGAGGCTCTTGGCCGCACTAGCCCGTGCGGCTCGGGAGGAGCTGGGTACGGCATCGATAGACTCCGGGCCGGAGTCCGCCAAGCCGGGTTGCGGGAATTTTATGCCTCCGCGACGCCCTAGCGCGGCGGAGGCGGGGTAGCTCGTTCCCGAAGCTCGCGAGCAAACGCGTCCGAATCTTGCGCATTCGCCGGCGGCAGTTCCGGCCCGGCGTCGCGCCGCGCCTTGTCGGCGAAGGACTCGCTGTTCTGCAGCGTCCAGGTGCCGGGCTCGGTCGCACGGATCAGCTCGGCGCCAGCCAGCTTCACGGCTTCCGCCTCGCGGCCATAGAGGCCGACCGGGCGCAGGTCGTTGGGCGTGGCGGGAATGTCCCGGAAGCTGGGGTATCCCTGCCGGGCGTTCGCCACCTTGGCCACCTCGCCCGCCACCGGCGAGTTCGGATCCACCTTGGCGTCGACGAAGGGATTGGCCATGCACGCGGAGAGCATCGCCCCGGCCGCGCACAGGCTCAGGAGCCCGGCGGCTTGGCGGACGTTCACGAAAAGCGGGCGCGGCGCATTCATCTAAGTCACGCTCTTATGCGATGATCGTCCGGGGCGGAAGTCCATGAGAGACTTTCCTCCGCCAGGGAGATGCGGCCCATGAGTGAAGAGACCACGGTCAAAGGCAAGGGCAAGATCAAGAAGCCTCCGCTGCCCGAGGAGCCGCTGGCCCCGCCGCCGACGGCCGATGCCGGCCCGGCCGCCGATTCCCTCCCCTTCGATCCGGCTCACTTCACCGAGGAACAGCGGGCGCAGATCGAAAAGCTCTCCGGGAACCTGGCGCGAGCGGCGCTGGCCGCCCAGGGCGCCATCGCCGAGATGGCGCTGCGCCAGGCCGACCGCCCGGCGGCCCTGTCGCCCGACCCCTTCCACGTCACGCCGGCGCTGACCCAGGTGATGGGGCGCCTCGCGGCCCAGCCGGATCGGCTGATGCGGGCCCAGGCCGATCTCTTCAGCCGCTATCTGGAGCTCTGGCAGTCCGCTGCGCGCCGCGTCGCCGGCGAGCCGGTCGAGCCCGTCGTTCAGCCCGGCCGCGGCGACAAGCGCTTCACCGACCCGGACTGGACCGAGAACCCCGTGTTCGACGTCATCAAGCAGTCCTACCTGCTGACCTCCAACTGGCTGAACGGGCTGGTCGCCGAGGTCGATGGCGTGGATCCGATGGAGAAGCGCCGGGTCGAGTTCTTCATGAAGATGCTGACGGACGCCTTTTCGCCGTCGAACTTCCTGGCCTCCAATCCGGCGGCGCTGAAGGAGGTGATGACGACCGGCGGCGAAAGCCTGGTCAAGGGCATGGAGAACTTCGCGGCCGACCTCGCGCGCGGCGGCGGCCAGCTCTCGATCGCCCAGACCGACTACGAGCTCTTCAAGATCGGCGAGAACGTCGCCACCGCGCCGGGCAAGGTCGTCTTCCGCAACGAGATCATCGAGCTCATCCAGTACGCGCCCAGCACCGAGCAGGTGTTCGAGATCCCGCTCGTCATCTTCCCGCCCTGGATCAACAAGTTCTACATCCTCGACCTGCGGCCGGAGAACTCGATGATCCGCTGGCTCGCGGACCAGGGGATCACCGTCTTCGTCGCCTCGTGGGTGAACCCCACGCCCGAGCTCTCGACCAAGACGTTCGAGGACTACATGCGGCAGGGCATCTACGAAGGGACCGCCGCCGCCATGGAGCAGTGCGGCGTCTCCCACGTGAACGCCGTCGGCTACTGCATCGGCGGCACCCTGCTGTCGGCCGCCCTCGCCCACATGGCGGCCAAGGGCGTCCAGCCGATCGGCGCGGCCACCTTCTTCGCCGCCCAGCAGGACTTCTCCGAGGCCGGCGACCTCCTGCTCTTCACCAACGAGGAGTGGCTGAAGACGCTCGAGCAGAAGATGGACGAAGGCGGCGGGGTCCTGTCGGGCCAAGCCATGGCCGACACCTTCAACGCGCTCCGGGCCAACGACCTGATCTGGTCGTTCTTCGTCAACAACTACCTGCTCGGCCGCGAGCCCAAGCCGTTCGACCTGCTCTTCTGGAACTCCGACCAGACGCGGATGCCGAAGACTCTGCACCTCTTCTATCTCCGCCGCTTCTACGGCGACAACGCGCTGGCCAAGGGCGAGCTCGTCCTCGACGGGGTCAAGCTCGACCTCGGCGACGTGAAGATCCCGATCTATGTCCAGTCCTCGAAGGAGGACCACATCGCCCCCGCGCGGTCCGTCTACAAGGGCGCGAAGCTGTTCGGCGGACCGGTGACCTTCACCATGGCCGGCTCGGGCCATATCGCCGGCGTGATCAATGCGCCGGCCGCCAACAAGTACCAGCACTGGACCTGCGACGACCTCCCCGACACCCTGGAACAGTGGCAGGCCGGCGCCCGCGAGGCCGCCGGCTCCTGGTGGCCGCATTGGGTCGCTTGGCTGAAGGCGAAGTCCGGGGCGATGGTCCCTGCCCGCGATCCGGCCAATGGCCCGCTGAAGCCGCTCGGCGATGCGCCCGGCGACTATGTGAAGGTCAGGAGCTAGCGGTCTCGCCACGCGGCCACGAGGCCGGCCACCACGCTAGCCCAGTCGCCGTGCGCCCGCTGCCGGAACAGACGCGCGGTCGGATACCAGGGCGAATCAGCCCGGCCCTGCATCCAGCGCCAGTCGGTGTTGAACCACGGCAGCAGGATCCACACCGACTTGCCGAGCGCGCCGGCCAGATGTGCGGCGGCGGTGTCGACGCTGACGATCAGGTCCAGGCGCTGCATCTGGGCGGCCACGTCGGCGAAGTCGCCGCCCGCCGGGGGCGCAAGCTCGATCAGCTCAGCGCCGGCCTCGGCCAGCGGTCGCAGGATATCGAAGGACGGCAGCGACCGGTGCGGATTGGGCGTCGCGCGGCCCTGCCACATGACGCCCACGCCGCCGCGAGGGGCGAAGTCTCGCCACGCCGTGCGCCGGTCAGGCGGGGGCGCCAGATAAGGCGGTCGCGGCAGGGTCTCCAGCGTGACGCCCAGCCGGCCTGGGATCGACTGCAGCCACGTCCAGTAGTCGGGCTCGGTCAGCGCCATGGCGTGGGACCTCTCCACCACCCTGACGCCCATGCCCAGGTATAGGGCCACCAACTCCGGCGGCGCCACTAAGGTCACCTCCGCCCCACCCCGGACCAGCTCGGGCACGAACCGCGCGAACTGGATCTGATCGCCGAACCCCTGCTCGGGCCAGACCAGGATCGACCGTCCCTCCAGCGGCTCGCCCCGCCACTCGCGCGGGAACGGCGGCGCGTCGATGTGGGCTGCGCCCAGCTCGCGCCGGGCCTCGAACAGCGGCCAGCCCTCTGTGAGGTGCCCGCGGCCCAGGTGGATGTGGGCTAGGTCAAGCTTCGCGCGCCAGAGCTGCGGGTCCTGCCGCAGGGCCTCGACGTAGAGCCGCTCGGCCTCCTCCCAGCGCCCCGTCGCCTGGCTAAGGTTCCCCAGCCGATGCACGGCGGCGGTCATGCCCGGCTTCAGCCGGACCGCCTCACGCAGCGCCCGCTCGGCCTCCTCGTAGCGCTCCAGGCCCAGGAGCGCGGCGCCCAGGTTGAACCGCACCTCGGCGCTCCCCGGCGCGACCGCCGCGATCCGGCCCCAGAGCTCGGCCGCCTCCGCCAGACGTCCCGCGCTCTGTCGCGCCGTGGCCTCCTGCACGGCGGCCATGATGTTGGCCTGGGTGAGGCTGGCGAACGGATCGGTTGTCAAAGCGCGGCCCGCCCCTCCCCCACGAGGGCCCTAGGGTCTCCCCGGCCCAGTCGCAGGTGTCAAGCAACCCCCGTATCGGACGTTACTAACGTTTAATGCACACTACCTTGCGTCACACACTACCTGTCGGTACATCAGAGCTCAGGAAGGAGCTCCGCCGTGCCGGAAGCCATAGAGATCCAGTTGAAGAAAGGGGCGCTCGAGCTCTGCGTGCTCGCCCTGCTCCACCACCACGACAGCTACGCCTACGAGATCGCCAGCCGCCTCTCCGACCTGATCGGCATGGGCGAAGGCACGATCTACCCGCTGATGCGCCGGCTCCAGGCGGACGGCCTCGTTGAGACCTATCTCGTCGAGAGCCCCTCGGGCCCGCCGCGCAAGTACTACCGGCTCACCGAAGCCGGGAAACGCAGCTTCACCACCCAGAAGGACGCCTGGAGCTCGTTCTCCGGCGCTGTCGACGAGATCGTCTTTGGAGGGGCCAAATGACACGCCAGGCTTTCATGGCGCGGTTGCGGGAAGGTCTGCGCGGCCTGCCTCCGCAGACCGTCGCCGACATCGTCGCCGACTACGAGGCGCACTTCACCGAGGGCGAAGCCGCCGGCCGCGGCGAGGCCGACGTGGCCGCCGCCCTGGGCAATCCGGACCGGCTCGCGCGAGAACTCCGCGCCGAGGCCCAGCTCAACCGCTGGCGCGAGGAGCGAAGCCCCTCGTCGGCCGCGGGCGCGATCTTCGCGGTTCTCGGCCTGGGCGCCATCGACATCCTCATTCTGCTGCCGATCCTGATGGCGGTGGCCGGCACGCTGTTCGGGCTCTTCATCGCGGTGATCGCCTGCTTCTTCGCCGGCGGGTTCCTGTTCGCGGCGGCGCCCTTCGTAGATCCGCCCGGCGGCACGGTGGCGGGCGTCCTGGCCGGCATCGGCCTGATGGCCGGCGCGGCCTCCGGCGGCGCGATCCTGACGCTCATCAGCATCGGTCTGATCAACGCCTGCGTCTGGTACGGCCGCCTGCACTACCGGCTGCTCAAGCCGGCCCTGGAACCCCAAGGCTAAGGGAGACGAACGCCATGATCCGCAATCTCGTCGTGATCGCCGTCGCGGGCTTCGTGCTCTGCCTCGCGGCCCTCGCCGCCGCCTTCGCCATCGGCGGGCCGGACGCCATCGCCCGCGGCGGCTGGCACTGGGCCGGCGGCTGGGACAATGACCATTGGGACAAGGAGAACTGGGACCGCGACTGGGACGGCGAAGGCGCCGGCCCTGTGGCCACCCGAACCTTCGCGTGGGACGGCAGCGACCGCCTGAGTCTCAGCATTCCGGCCGACGTCACCTACACCCAGGCCGACGGTCCGGCGAAGGTGGTGGTGACGGGCCCGCAGCGCATTCTCGATCGGATGGACATCGACGACGGCCGCATCGTCGTGCGCCGCACTCACTGGGGTGTCCGCAAGGTCCGCATCGCCGTCACCGCGCCCAACATCAGCCGCTTCCACCTGTCGGGCGCGAACCGTCTGACGATCGAGAACTATAACCAGCCCAGTCTCTCCGTGGACGTCTCGGGCGCTTCGGAAGTCAGCGCCCGCGGCCGGACCGACGAGCTCGACATCGACATCTCCGGGGCGGGCGAAGCCGAGATGGGCCAGCTCGCCACCCGCGACGCCGACGTCGACATCTCGGGCGCGGGCGAAGCGACGGTCGCGCCGATCGGCAAGGCCCGCCTCCAGATCTCCGGCATGGGCGAGATCAACCTCACGACCGAACCTTCGGACCTGGAGACCGACATCTCCGGCGCCGGCCGCATCCATCGCGGCGGCGGAGAGCCGGCCGCCCCTGCGCCTCCGGCCGCGCCGAAGACCAAGGCCTGACGACCCCTTCCGCAGACTGTCCCCCAAGCCAGCCTGCGACAAACTCGGGCCCGCGCTCCCCCGCGGGCCCGTTCTTTGTCAGCGACGCTGCAGCGGCGTCAGGCCGCGACGAACTTCAGCGCCACCCCGTTGTTGCAGTAGCGCAGGCCGGTGGGCTTAGGCCCGTCCTCGAAGACGTGGCCCTGGTGGCCGAGACACTGGGCGCAGTGGTACTCGGTGCGCGGCACGCCGATCTTGTAGTCGGTCTTCGTGGCCACGGCGCCGGGGATGGCCCGGTAGAAGCTCGGCCAGCCGGTGCCGCTCTCGAACTTCCACTCGCTCTTGAACAGCGGCAGGTCGCAGCCGGCGCAGACGAAGGTCCCCTTCCGCTTCTCGCGGTTCAGCGGGCTCGAGCCCGGCCGTTCGGTGTCCTCGTGGCGCAGCACGCGATAGGCGGCCGGCGACAGCCGCTGCTTCCACTGCGCGTCGGCGACCTTCCTGTAAGCCGAGCCCGCATAGCGGTCGGCGGCGAGGGCCGAGCCCGTCATGCCCGACAGCGCGATCAGAGAGGCGCCCAGCAGGAAGGCGCGGCGTTCGACCTGGGTGTCCATGCCGCAATTACGTGGCGCGGAACGCGCCGGATGCAAGCGCCGGCCTACTCCACGTCGAAGATGAAGGTCTTCTCGACCTGTTCGTCCACCAGCACGCGCACCACGTATCGGCCCGCCGGATCGTCCCTCTCCGCCGACCACACGTTCAGGATCACGCCTTCGTCAGGGCTGACGGTCCGCTCGCGGATCGTCGGCGCGCCGCCCGCCGGCCCGGTCAGCTCCTCGCGGTAGCGCACCGCGGTCTTCGGCGTGTCCAGCAGCATCATCCATCCGTACTCGGGCTTGGCGGCCCGGCTCACCGTCCGGGTGGGCGTAAAGGTGCCCTTGGCGTCATCGAAGACGCCGAAGTCCGAGGCGACGATGCTGGTCCTCGCCTCTGCAAGAGCCGCCGCCGGCGCAAACACCGCGGCGATCACCGCCAGTTTCAGGATGGTCTTCATTCGGGGCCCCCGCCGCTGCAACGGCAGGAGACGCCCGAACGCCGGCGTCCGCCAGACGCCATGCGGTCGCAGAGCCTAGAGGCCTGCGGCCTCGTCCAGGCCGAGCATCAGGTTCAGGTTCTGCACCGCCGCGCCGGAAGCGCCCTTACCCAGATTGTCCAGCAGCGCGACGAGGCGCGCCTGCCCCGCCTGCGCATTGCCAAAAACGAAAAGCCGCATGCGGTTCGTGTTGTTCAGGGCCTCGGGGTCCAGCGCCTCCACATAGCCGGCGGCGCCGGCGCGGGTCTTCTGCAGCTCGGCGCATTCCGCCCCACTCGCCACCTCCACGAAGGTCTCGCCGGCGTAGTAGGCCTCCAGCGCCACGTGCAGGTCGGATGGATCGGGCTTGCCCGGCATCGCCCAGAGCTGGAGCGGCACCTCGACCAGCATGCCCTGGGCGTAGCGGCCGACCGATGGCGCGAACACCGGCGGATGGCCGATGCCGCTATAGGCCTGCATCTCCGGAAGATGCTTGTGGGCCAGCGGCAGGCCATAGGCCCGGAACACGTCGCGGGCGCCGCGTTCCTCGAATTCGGCGATCAGCCCCTTGCCGCCGCCCGAGTAGCCCGAGATCGCGTTGACCGTCAGCGGGAAGTCCGCCGGGATCAGGCCGGCGTCCACCAGCGGCCGCACGAGGGCGATGAAGCCGGTCGGATAGCAGCCCGGATTGGCCACGCGGGTCGAGGCGCGGATCGCCGGCCGCTGGTCCTTCGACAGCTCCGCGAAGCCATAGGTCCAGCCCGGCGCCACGCGGTGGGCCGTCGAGGCGTCCACGACCTTGACCCGATCGTTCTCGATCAGGGCCACGGCCTCCTTGGCCGCGTCGTCCGGCAGGCACAGCACCACGGCGTCGGCCGCGTTCAGCAGTTCGGCGCGCGCGTCGGCGTCCTTCCGCCGAGCGGGATCGATCGACAGGATCTCGATGTCGCGGCGGCTCTCCAGCCGTTCGCGGATCTGCAGTCCCGTGGTGCCGGCTTCGCCGTCGATGAAGACCGTGTGGGCCATGATGGACTCCGGACAAAGAGAAAGGGCGCTCCGGTTTCCCGAAGCGCCCTTCCCGAATACGCGAGTTGTCGCGCGCGGTTAGCGCTTCGAGAACTGGAAGCTCTCTAATATATTGATTTTATTCGGATATTTTGGCCAAAAAAAATCTGTGAATGATCTGTGAAGCGCCTTCGTCGGTTTGATGCTCATCAGGCCGCCTTGTATAGGGTGAAGTCCACATGCACCGCATCATAGGGAAAGATCACGCGTCCGCTGTCGGCGCGATCAAGCACGCCCGCAACCAGCAGCGCTTGCACGTCCCCATGCACGGCCTTCACGTCGCGGTCAACGCGCCGCGCGATCTCGCGGATGGTCATTTCGCCCTGCCCCGTCATAGCCTTCAGAATGTCCCACCGCTTTGCGGTGAGCACCTTCCATAGCAGCTCGACCGTGGCGAAGCTGATGAACTCGCCAACCTTCTCGCCGCCAAAGGCGGCGGCCATCTGACGTTGGGTTTCCTCGATCGAGGAGACGCCGAGCGTTACGGTTCTCATTGTCCTGTCCTCCATTCCGCCACGTCCTTCCAAAAGTCCGCTTGCAGGGTCGCCAGGTCGGTAAAGTGGTAGGCCACCTCGCGTTCCCCGACATGCTTGTGATCGCCCTTGCCGGCCTCGTTGTCGTAGCGCAGCACGCAAACGCCATCCGCCACCAACGCCAAGCGATACTTGAAGCCATGCGCGCTGCCGCGCACGGGGTCAGGAACCCGCCAGATCACCAGTTCCACGAACGCCGTCTCCGACAAACCTTCGCGTTTGCGGAACAGCAATTCGGCTTCCATGTTGGAGTTTATGCCAACTAGACCCTCCGTTGTCAATGACTCCAACGGCTATGTGGTGCGCGTCTCGATCCTGTTTCGGCGCCACGCCAGCGGCCGCCGGGGGTCGTGGTCGAGTAGCTCGGCCACGACCCCCGCCCGACCCGATCACGGCTGGCGTTCCGTCAAAACGGGCGGTGGCGGCAGCATAATTGTGCAACGCTGCGCCTTACCGGTTTTCGCGGCCGTCTCGCGGCAGGCGTCCACGGCCTCACGGTTGTCGGCGATGAGGTCGATGTCGGCGTCGAGGCGCGCCCATGCCGCCGGGTTGCCCGCGTTCATCAGATCCATGCCGGCCGTCCAGCGATCCGCGCGCATCACCAGGGCGGCGACGCGGGTGTTGAGCCCCAGCGGCAGGACGCTGGCCACGAGCGGCGAGAACACCAGCCCGACCGCGAAGGCCGCGCCGCCCGTCCAGCACAGCAGCTTGAACTGCCGGTCCTGCGCCCACGCCTGTCCGATGATGCCCGAAAGCCGTGACCGCTCGCGCTCGGCCTCCTGGGCGGCCCGGTCAAGCCTCTGCGCCGCCTCACGCACCAGCGCCGTTCCGGCGTTCGCGATGGCTTGACCCTGCTGCTCAGGCGTCAGGCGCAGCGCAGGCGACTCCAGGATGGAGTCCAACTGCTCGCCGAGCTCGTCCAGACCCTTGCCGATGACGCCGAGGTCCGCGCTGTAGTCCGGCGGCCGGTTTTCACGCATGGCCGCCGGCAGGGCCTCAATCGCCCGCCGCAGCACCGACACCTCGGCCCGCAAGTCCTCGAACGCCTGGGCGGGATCGCCCGCCTGTTCAACCGCCATCCTCGCCCTCCGCGCCCGCTACAACGACATGCCGGGGTCCCGGCTTCGCCCGATCTCCATCACGGCTTGCCGGGCGCCCGGCGCCGCGATCACCCGGGCCAGCGCCGAGCCCCGCTCCACACCCAAGGCGGGCGCGCGTGACCGCACCAGAGACTCCAACTGCGGATCGCGCTTGAGCGCTCCGGCCATCGCTTTCATGCGGCCTTCGAGGCGGCGGCGCGCCTCACCATGTCGCCAGCCGTGCAGTCGGTCGCGCTGCGCCTCCAGCCGCTTCCATTCGTTCACGAGGCGGTCGGCCTTCAGCACCGGATCGCGCCGCACTTGCTCCTCACGGCGGACGGCGCCGGCCAATTCGGCGCCGCGTTCCGGGCCGCGAAGATCCCGCATCGCCCGCCATGTCGCTGGCTCGTGCCGCAGCGCATTGTGGAAGTCGCGCGTCGCGCCTGGCCGCGCCGCGTCCAGCGCGCGGGCCGCCTCGCGCAATTCCCGCTTCTGATGCTCCAGAACTGGCAGCGCCTGGGCGCGCATCCGCTCTGCGCCGTCCAAGGCCTGCGCGTAACGCTCCGCCGCCTGCGCAAGCGGCTGCCGTGGCGCTGGCGCGACGCGATCCGATTTGGACAGCGGCAGGGCCTCAACGCACCCCATCGCCGGCGCCGGCCGGCGTGGGTTCAGCGTCAGGCCATCGAACATGCCGCGCTTGCGCGCCGGCTCGACGTCAGGGCCGGCAGTACGGTCCCGCGCCCCCCGCGGCATCGCCTCGGGCACGACGATGGGCTGTTCGAGCCCGCGCCGCGTTGCGTAGTCCAGGGTGGTTTCCTTCAGCCCGGCGCGCGAGAGCCGCGACGATAGAGCCGCCACGTCCGTGAATTCCTCCCGGCCGGCGTAGAGCGTCACGTCGTCCCGATGGCGGGTCATGGCGACATAGGTCAGGTGGCGGTCCATCGTGCCGGACGCCAGCACATGGGCGCGGTCCACCGTGGCGCCCTGGGCCTTGTGGATCGTGGTGGCGTAGCCGTGATCCACCGCCGCATAGTCGGCCATCGAAACGGACACCACACGTCCCGTACCGGGGCCTTTGGCGCCGTCCAGGCGGACCTCCAACCGACCGCGCTCCGCTCGCTCCACTGTGCCGAGCATCCCGTTCTTCACCCCGAGGTCGCGATTGTTCTCGCGGAACAGCAGCCGGTCGCCAGACGCGAAGGCGCGTTCGCCCTCCGTCGTCTGGTAGAGGTGCTCGTTCTGAAGTTCGCCGCGGCCCTGGCGCACGGCGCGGATCGCGTGGTTCAAATCCGCCGCGTCGGCCCGGCGATGCGCCAGCACCAAACGCGAGCCGTTCGGCCGCGCATCCATGTCGGCGATCACGTCGCCCACGATGGCGTGACGGGCCGCGCCGATGTCGAGCTCGAAGCGGATGGCGCCGCGCTCAGCGTAGGCGCCCAGCCCCTCGGCTGTGCGATGGCGCGCGAAGTCGACGGACGCCGCCCTCTGCCAGCCTTCGCGCTGTCGGCGGATTTCGCCCAATTCCACGAAGCCGGCGCGCTCGGCCACGGCTCGAAACGCCGCGCCCGGCCCGATCGGCTGGAGCTGTTCGGGATCGCCCACCAGCACCACCTTGGCGCCGGCGCGATCTGTCTCGGCCAGCACGCGAGAAAGCTGACGGCTTCCGACCATCCCGGCCTCGTCGATCACCAGCACGCTTCGCGGGCCGAGCATGTCGCGCCCGCGTTCCCAACTGCGCTCAAAGCTCGCCAGCGTGCGGCTGCGGATGCCGGAGGATTCTTCCAATCCTTCGGCCGCCTTGCCGGCCAGCGCTGCGCCCATCACCTCGTAGCCCTCGGCCGCCCACGCCTGTCGCGCGGCGCCCAGCATGGTGCTCTTGCCGGCGCCGGCGACGCCGACCACGGCCTCGACGCGTTCGGGACCGGTGATGTGGCGAACCGCTTGGCGCTGCTCTTCGGCTAGGAATGGCCGATCGGCAATGGCCTGCTCGACGTTGCGCCGGCTCACACCGAACGTCCGGCTTTGCGCCATCCTATCTGCGCTGTCGGCCATCTGCCGCTCCACCGCTATCATCTCCTTGGTGGAGTAGCGGGCCGGCTCCAGTGTGCGGCCGAATTCGTCCCTTTGCTCGGGCCGCAGCTCGACCAGCGCGGGCGACACCATCGCCTTGGCGAAGGCCGCTTGGAAGGCGTCAGGATCATCAATGTAGCGGTGCAGCGTTCGCGCCACGTCGGTGCGGTCGAACACGCTCTTTTCGTTGGTGACGAGGCTCAGCGCCTGCTCGGGCTTTTCGCGGATCAGTTTGGCGTTTCGGCGGGCTTGCTCCTCGTCCTGACGAGCGCGCACCACGGACTTTCCGCGCCGGTCCATCTGGGTGGCGTGAACGCCCATGTGCTGGGTGGGCTCGATCTCCAGGCCACAGTCGCGATGGGAACGGTGGTCGATGCGGATGTCGTGGCCGGCGAGCGCCAGATGCCGGTTGGCGCGATCCTCCCAATCCAAGCGGATGTCGCGGAGCTGGTCGTGCGAAGTCGGCAGGCCCAGCGCGGCGAGCTTCTTGTTCTCCAGCTCCAGGTCGGACTTCTCGCCGAGCCCATCCTGTTCCACCTTCCGGGTGGTGAGCATGATGTGGGCGTGGTGGTTGCGCACGTCGGTGTCGCCGTGCGGGCTGTGGATCGCGAAATCCACCGCAACGCCGTAGCGATCGGACAGTTCGTGCGCGAACTCCCGTGTCAGCTCAAGACGCTGGTCGGCGGTCAGTTCATGGGGCAGCGCGACCTCGATCTCACGGGCGACCCGCGCGTCCTTGCGCTTCTCCGCCGCTTCGGCCGCATTCCATAGCCGCGAACGGTCCTGCGCCCACTCGGCCTCAACGCCCTCCGGCAGCACGATCTCCGCATGTTCGACGCCGCGCCGGTGCGTGAAGTCATGGGTCAGGCCGTCGCGCTCGTTGGTCAGCTTTTGCGATGCGCGATAGGCGGCGGCGGCCACGGCGCTGCGCCCGCCGCTGCGGCTGATCGGCTTCATCGCCAGATGATAGATCGCCATGACGATCCCCAGAGAGCCGCCCTTCCGGGGGGGCGATCCTAGCGGGCCAAGGGTGCGTAAGCCCCGATAGCGTCCTCAAGTCCGTCGATCTGAAGCTAACAAGCGCTGAGTTGCACAGCAACTCGTAAGTGCGCCCTTCGCTAGTCTTCGCCTTGCTCAGCCAGCTCGGGGTGGACTGCATGTGAACAAGCTTGGCAGTGTATCGGAGAAACGCAGAGCAAGCAGCCGAGGTGACGCCCTTGGAATCGCAGACATCACGCAGTCGGAAGGTATGGATAGCGCCTAGTCGTGGCAACACGGCTGCGACGACTTGCCGAAAGCTTTGGAACTGGTGACGGCTCAAGCGGGACCGGCTATGGTGGAGGCCGCGAGGGGGCGCGCATCGGGAGAGGACGATGGCAAAGCGGTCGATCGCCGAGCGCCTGGCGCAACTGGAAGCCCAGCGCAAAACCCTCCAGACCAAACTCAGCAAGCAGGAACGCGCCAAGGACACGCGCCGCAAGGTGCTGCTGGGCGCGTTCCTCCTCTACCGGCTGGAGAAGGGTCAGGACGCCTTTTCGAAGGAAGAGTTGCCGGACTGGCTACGGCGCGAACTGCCCGGCTTCATCACCCGCGAGGATGACGCCGCACTGTTCGTCGATCTACTGGGCGAACCTGCCGCCACGACGCGGAGGTCGGAGAAAGGCTCGGGGGCGGCGCAAGCTCGTCCGCAGGCCTGAACCGCTCCCGCCGACGCCATCTCACTCAACGCCGCCATCGCCGAGCTGACGCCGCAGCTCAACGGGCGGGTGCGGCGCGCCTACGGCGTGAGCCGCGCGGAGCTCTTCGCCCAGGTGGACGCAGCGGCGCTGAAGCCGCTGCCGGCGACGCCCTACGCCTTCACCGAGTGGAAGGTCTGCCGGGTGGGGCGACGTCTTCGGCGATCCCGTCGTCGCCACGGCGCTGCTGGACCGGCTGCTGCACCATGCCGTCGTCATCCAAATCGAGGGCTCAAGCTATCGCCTGCGCGAGCACGCCGAACTGATGCCCGAGCACGCCCGCTCAAAGGCGAGCATCGCGCTACCGGCCGTGGCGCCTGCTCGGCGTCGCCGCTGGGCTCGGCCGTCCTGGCCCTCACCCGTGGCGTTCCACAGCCCTGGCGCTGTCGGCTTAGGCGTCGCCGACGGCCGCGCTAGGGGCCCCAGCAAGCGCGCCAAGAAATCGAAAGTCGCCGCACGCCCCACGCCGAGCGCCTTCTGGGTCACAGTCAGAGACCGCCTTGGAGCACGCTCTGGTAGCCCGAGAGGCCCACGGCGCGGAGAACATCCAGCAGCGTGATGCGATCCGCCGGACGAGCGAGCAGCGCTCCTCCGCCAGCGCCCATCTGAGATCGCGTCAGCCCGTGGTCTGACCCCCTTGAAGTGATCCATCCCTTATGTTGGTCCGAGGACCATTTGGATGGATGGAACGATGGCAAGGAAGCGCCACAAGCCGGAAGAGATTGTCGCCAAGCTGCGTCAGGTTGATGTG
>NZ_JBMSDS010000004.1:0-604492 GCF_049445735.1 Phenylobacterium sp. VNQ135
CAACATCCCCGTCTCGATCCGCGGCTACACAAGCCGCCGATCTGGCCATCAAAGCCTCAAGGACAGGGGGTCATTTTTGGACGCCGATATCCCCGAGATGGGGGTCACTTTTGCAAGCCGAAACACACATCAGAAACATAGGGATTATGCTGGTAGCCGTCATTGCGGCCCGCCCTGCGAACGACCGAAGTTGAGCGAAGCCTTCTTCGCCATTTGCTCCAAGATAGCCGCGTATTCCATCAGCATGGCCCCGTCCACACCACACACCGATGCGAAGTCAGAGCACAGCTCAAGCGGGTCGAGATATACCTCGCTTCGCCACCTATCCGAGACGATCTTTAGCCTCTCAAGATTTAGGAAATCCCACCCCAAATCACGCGCTGTAGAGGCTGCTTCTTCCGGGTGCCATATCAAGCGGCCGATGGGAGCCGCCTTGTCGGGATACATCAGTGCGGAATCGAAGCTGACCACCGACGAATTGTCGATAAGCCACTCAGCGAACTCGACAGTTTTGTCCAACGAGCGCCGAGTGGTATCGGCGTCGCCGAGGCCTAGCAGGACAAACGACGTGTAAACCTCGATCCCTGCATCGGCTATCCGTAGGCAGGCCTCTTTCGATCCCTGCAGAGAGTGACGATCACCCTTGAGGAGCTTGAGGACGTGGTCATCACCGCTATCCAGGCCCATGTTCAGGCAGAACACATTAAGACGCTTGAAGAGTTCGACCCGTGCAGAGTCGCACTCGAAAGCTTGCGCGTACATCTTGAACGCCGTGTCCGAAAGGTCGTCCGGCCGACCCTTCAGCCAAGATCTCAACACGGCTGGTGCGCTCGAAGCGCTATCGAAGGCTTCGTAGAGAACCGTGGCACCGACGTCTTGCCGAGCGGCGCGGACATCGGCCCAAAAGCATGGTGCCGTCGAGTACCGGATCGATAGGTCTGCGATGCCGCAGTACCGGCAAGGGTTGGCCATCTGCGCGCAACCGCGCGCGCGATTGATCGTGGAGACCCTAGTCTCGGGCTCAAAATCCCAATACCGTCGCTCCTGCAGATGAAATCGACGAGCGTATTCGTCCCAATACTCAACCCCGAGAAGGGTACGCATTGGCACCGGCAAGTCATCGAGGGAAGATCCTGGCGCGTATCGCGAGGATTTGGTCTGATGAATTTCCCCGTTTGCGCCCCTGAATGCCAGCAGGGGGACATCCTCCAGGCTACGCTCGCCACGAAGGTGACTAACAAGGGCCAGTATGGTCTCTTCGCCGACATCATTCGTACAAATGAACTCAATACTAGGCACCTTGCTTAACAACAGCGAGGCATGCATTGATGCGTGGTCGTTACCGACGATGACACGAGCACCTACCGACGCCGCAACTTGTGCCATCTGGATCGTATTCTTTATCGACGTAGAATACATACTTAGGCCAACCAGGTCTGGCCTTTTCCGGATAATTACATCGACCGCAGACGCCGCAGTAACAACCTGGCAATCGATAACTTCAACGTCGATATCTTGCTTGAACTCACTTACTAGCGCAGTGGCCAACGAAATGACGCCAAGTGGCGGGTAGGCATTCTCATTGGCGTTGCCGCCAATTCCAGGATCATTCCCTGTGTTAATTAATAGTACCTTCACTTAGTGCTCTCGCGTCCTGAGAATACAGACCCCACCAAGGGCATTGTTTTTACGTCGAGAAGCAATACCAAGGCAGATAGTAGCAGAGGCATAAATACATAGCTCGCTACCGATTGAACAGCGACTACCGTGTAGCTGTTCGCGTTCGGCGAATATTCTGCCCATCCATTCCCGCTGAAAACCATGGAGGAAAAGAAGACGGACTCAAATGCGGAAGGCAGGATAGCTACACCGTCACGCTTGAGGCCCAAGGCCCCGTAAAGCAACGCAAATGAAAGAACTGTATTTCCAGCGGATATAGCACACGCCAACAGTGCAAAAATGCGTTCTGCGAGAAACATCCTCGACGCTAGAATGAAGACTATTATAATGTAAAATAGCGTAAACGAAAGAATAGAATAAAAGAACCCCGTGAACATGTCTGCGTGACGGCGTATCAAACTCGTTAGCGCCGCAAACGATACATCACTGCTTACCGACAAGACCATCGCCGCAAGCAAAGCAGCCGAAATAAAGAATAGGATCATCGCGCCGCGCACCAATCGCTGCGGTTGCCCATCAGAAGCGTTCGGCGACGCCTGATCCAACATCTCCCCCTAGACCCGTGACGAATCGCGCTCAGGCTGCAGCTTGTAATACACCGTCGTTATCTATCCAAGCGCGCTTAAGACCCGCGGTGTTCGAAGCCCAAGCTACGCCAACGGGTGTCGCCGCGATGATACCCCCTAGCCCCCCCAACCGGCTGACGCTGTCTATCGTATGGCGAAGTGCTTCTTCGGCGTCCTCTCCCAACCAGGCAAGCCGATCGGCGACGGCCTTTGCTGCGCCAACACGAACGAAGTATTCCCCCTGCCCGGTGCAAGAAATTGCCGCCTTTTCGGTCGCCCACGTGCCCGCGCCCAAAACCGCCGTATCGCCAACCCGGCCTGGAACCTTGCCCATTACGCCGCCGGTCGCGGTGGCGGCTGCACAACGCCCATCTTGATCGACAACTGCGGCACCGACTGTTCCGAGACCCGATTTCTGAGCCGCGATCGAATAGTCGGGTAACGGCGCGAAATATTCCTCACCTTCGTCCAGCCAGGCAGGATCGTCTGGAAACGCAATACGAACGCCAGAGCCCACGAGTAAGGTGCAGGTCGTTTGGCAACGCGTTCGCTCTGCTAGATCGATCGCTGCCCTCGCTTGCGTGACGGAGGCAACACCCGCTCCGCTGGCTGTCGCACCATCCATGATCGACGCATCGAGTTCAAACGTTCCCAAGCGGTTCGGGTGAGCGCCCTTCCCGGCGAGAAATCGCCCGGACATCTCCAGATGCCGAACGGCGAGTTGAGCAGCTCGAACCGCAGACTCGCCAGCCAAGAGCTTGCCCCACGTAAGCTCACAGCACTCAGCAAGATATGCGAGCGCCTCAGGGTTTGACCAATCAGGGTCAGCTACTGCGCCACCGTGGAGGATCAGCTGCGGTCGATGGAGAGTCAAAACTGCCTACTGCTTCGTCGCCACACGCAGCAACTGCTCCAGACGATTGGCGAACGCCAGAACACCAACATCCCCACCTAGGCGGCCCACCAGTTGGAAGCCCATGGGTAGACCATTTTTGGCGGTGAACCCAGGCACACTGATGGCGGGCAGGCCTGCGAGGTTGACCGGAACAGTGAAAAGGTCCTCAAGGTACATCGAAAGCGGATCTTTCGTATGTTGCCCAAAGCCGAACGCTGGGCTCGGCGCGGTTGGCCAGACCATCCAGTGGACGTCTTCAAATGCCGTGGCCATTTCGCGCGACACCACAGATCGCACCTTTGCGGCCTTCAGATAGTACTGATCGTAGTATCCAGCAGAAAGCGCAAAGGTTCCCAGTAATACACGCCTTTTTACTTCCTCCCCAAAGCCTTGAGCACGCGTAACTTCATACATTTCGGTAAGCGACTTTACGCCCTCGGCGCGGTATCCATACCGCACTCCGTCATATCGGGCCAAGTTCGATGAAGCTTCGCAAAGAGCAAGTACATAGTAGGCGGGAAGGCTGTATCTTACACTAGGTAGGTCGATGTATCGGACCTCCGCACCAGACTCGCGCAGGAGGTCCTCAATATTGCTCCACAAAGCCTCTAAGTCTGGCGAACCCTCCACATTCCTAAATGCATTCGGAATGCCGACGATGGGTCTCTCCGGGCAGGAGTTCAGATCTTGAACAAAGTCGCCAGGCGGGTGCGGGCAAGACGTACTATCCTTGGGATCGTTTCCAGAAATGACGTCCATAATTATGGCCGCATCTTCCACGGTCTTCGTGATGACACCGGGCTGGTCAAGAGACGATGCATAGGCCACCACGCCCCATCGTGAGCACGCTCCGTACGATGGCTTGAAGCCGACGACGCCGCAGAAGCTCGCGGGCTGCCGAATCGAGCCACCGGTATCGGTCGCGACTGACGCTAGGCAAAGGTTTGCCGCGACCGCTGCTGCTGAGCCTCCCGATGATCCTCCAGGAACGAGGTCGTTGTAGCCAAGTGCGAGGCCTCTCGGATTTAGTGTACGTCCATAGGCGCTGTTCTCAGTAGATGAGCCCATTCCGAACTCATCCATGTTGGTCTTTCCAAGGAATACAGCACCGGCAGCCAGAAGTCGGGCGGTCACCGTGGACTCATAGGTCGGTATAAAGTTTTCTAGAATCCGCGACCCGGCGGTCGTTCGAATGTCTTCCGTACAGAAATTGTCTTTTACGGCCAGAGGGGCTCCCTCCAACGCTCGCCCATCCCCCCGCCGCAACCTATCACCTGATCGCTCCGCCTGAGCGCGAGCGCGCTCGGAGCTGACTGTAATATAGGCATTCAGATCAGCCTGCGCCTCGATGCGCCGAATATGCTCTTCCGCGTTATCGATCGCTTCCAGGTCCCGGTTAGCTAGCGTCTCCGCCAAGGTCAGCGGTGGCGAAGGCGATGGATCAATGTTTTTCAACGCTAGCTTCATTTTCAAACCCGGCATTCTCTAAGCGATCTTGCGTCGTCATAGCGTCTGGGATCGTTGAGTGCGAGACTGTACTCGAAGGAAAGCGCGGCGAGGAGAGCTAATCGCCGGTCTGGGCGGAAATCGCTAACGCGCCGTGGCCGGCTGGAAGCGGCGGGAGCGCTTAGCCGTCAGTTTGCCCCTCGATGCAGAGGCAGCAAATCGAACGGGCGCCAGACTGCGGACTGCACTGCCGTTTAGCCGCTAGAGTGTCTGCATTCGGCCGCCACGCTCGATCGATTGAGCTTGACGGTGAAACACGCTCTTCGGGCCTCGCCAGAGCGCCGCGACCGAAGCGCGGGTTCAAACTCCCTTGGCAAACGGTAGTCATCGCTCGGCAGCGGTCTAGCTTGCACGCTTGCGCCGTTGATTTCGGCCGATCGGCGATCGAAGATAGCCCGTCTGGTGGGGACGGTTTCCTGAAGGCCTCCAGACTAGGCGGTATATGAGATCGGCCGGAAGCCGTGAGCCTGCGGGAGCCAGAGTGCCTCTACGAATTGGGGACGGTATCGAAACTGGGGACGGTAGTTAACTCACCCCAATCCGCGTCCCCAGTGCTCCCCGGGTGGCACATTTCCTATCGTGTTTTCAATTATTTAGTAAATTGAGTCGTGTCGTTCACAACCATCCGTCGGGCGACCCGCACCCCTCGTCCGCCGACGTGGACATGACGCGCCAGGTGGTCGACGCCGCGCGCGCGCTGCGTATCTCCGTCCACGACCATCTGGTCGTCGGCCGCGACGGCGTCGCCAGCCTCAAGGCGCTGGGCCTGATGTGACGGCCTAGCGGCGGGCCCGGAACGCGCTCCAGAGCAGCCAGACGCCCACGAACACCATGGTCTGGGCCACCGCCGAGGCGACCGCCGCGGGCGCCAATCCGAGCCGCATCGACCAGCTGTCCGAGGCCGAGATCGACCACAGCATGGCCGACAGGGCGACCGATCCGGCGACGGCCAGCACCGCGCCGCCGATCGCCCGCTTCCAACCGATGTGACGGTGTGCGCTCATGCACTGGACTATGCCTCGTTCCTCCAGCCTCCGTCTTGACCAGGGTCAAATGGCGGGTATCCGACGCAAGTCACTGGGATTCTTAGGGTTCTATGCCTGGGCTGTTGCAGGGCGGCGAAAACTCCGCCACCCTGCGTTGTGGGGGGAGCGTACTTGAGGGACGAAATGCGCATCCGCTGGGACAGGGTTCTGCCCCTGGCCGCGGTCGTGATCTTCTGGATCCTGGTCTTCTGGCTCGGGTCCCGATTGAAGGACTTCTGGCCATAGGCGTGTCGAACTGAAGGCCGTCCGGTTCACGCCGGGCGGCCTCATCCGTTCGGCCTAGGCGTCTGGCATGGCCTCGCGCGGGATGATCGCGCCGATGTGCTGCACCACGGCGGCGGCCAGCCTGCGGCCGGCGGCCGCGGCCTCCTCGGGGGGAGCCCCGTTCAGCCGCGCGGCCAGATAGCCCGCGTTGAAGCTGTCCCCCGCGCCCGTGGTGTCGACAGGCTTCACGGTGTCCGCCGGCGCGATGTGCACGGGTTCGGCGTCCGCGCTCAAGATTTGCAGGGAGTGGTCGCGGCGGCGATGGATCACCTCGGCCCCGGCCGCGGCCCAGCGCTCCGGCGCCGCCTCGCCCAGATCCAAGGCGTCGAGATCGTCCGCACTGGCGGACACGAAGCGAGCGCTGGTCGCCGCGCGGTCGATCGCATCGCGGGCCGTCGCCACGTCGGGCCACAGCGGCGGACGGTAGTTCAGGTCGAAGGCCACGGCGGGCGCCTCGCTCGCCAGGCCCGTCAGCCACGCGCGCCCCGCTTCGCCCACCACCGCCAGGGTAATGGCCGAGAAATAGGTCAGGTCCGCCGTCCGGACCGCCGCGCTGAGGGCCGCGCGATCGGCAAGCTCCGCGACCTGACGCACCGGCGCCTCTCCGCGCCAGTAGAAGAACCGCCGCTCGCCGTCCGGCTCGCGCTGGATGGCGTACAGCCCCGGCACGCGCCCCTCGACCCGGCGGATCAGGCTCGTGTCGATCCCCTCGGCGGCGGCGGCCTCGACGATGCCGCGGCTGAAGGGGTCCCTGTCGCCCAGCACCGTGGCGTAGGCCGCCGCGTGACCCAACCGCGCGAGATAGACGGCGGTGTTGTAGGTGTCTCCGGCATAGCCCAGCGCGGCGGCGCTCCCGCCCGCCAGGCTGAGCTCCACCATGACTTCGCCGATCGAGATCACGCGCGCCACGGGGGCGTCTTCAAGCCGCTTCGACCTCGAACGTCAGCCCCGCATGCTTCGCGAGCCGGTCCACCAGGCGGCCCTGCAGGGCGGCGCCGGGCGTCCAGACGCCGCCCGGCACGTCGGGCGCGTTCACCAGCGCGATCGCCGTTTCGGCCAGCATCTTCGACGTCGAACCGTAGCCGGGGTCCCTGTCGCCCTTCACGGCGGCGCGCACCTGCCGGCCGTCATCGGCCCGGGCGATGAACAGCAGGTCGTAGAAGCCGGCCTCCCGTTCGGCCTTCGTCGGCCCCTCGCCCGGCTTCGGTCCGCCGCCCGGCAGCGAGCCCAGGTCGGTGAAGGTAGCCGGTCCGCCGGGACCGCCCATCGTCATCTCGTCGTAGACGAAGTCCCGGCCGTACGCGTGGCCCATCAGCAGGTTCGAGCGGTGGACGTTCTTGGTGTTGATCACCGCCATCATGAACGGCGTGACCGGCCCCACGTCGGGGTCGTCGGCCGGCGCCGTCCCGGGCGGCTGGGCCGGGCCTTCGAAGCCCGGGGTCAGGCCGAAGGGGCTCATCATCACCGCCAGCTGCGAGGGGTCCTTCTGAAGGGCCTCCATCGTCGCCTTGCCGCTGGCCGCGGTGCCGCCCGACAGGCCGCCCTGCATCTTCCGCACCCGGCCCTTCACGTGCCGGGCAGGCTGGCCCAGCCTATCCTTCGCCGCCTGCTGGACGAAGTACACGCCCAGCTCGAAGGGGATGGAATCGAACCCGCACGAGAACAGGATGCGCGCGCCGGTCTCCTTCGCCGTGGCGTCGTGGGCGTCGATCATCCGGCGCATCCAGTTCGGCTCGCCGCACAGATCCAGGTAGTCGGTTCCGGCCTCGGCGCAGGCGGCCACCAGGTCCGAGCCATAGAGCTGGTAGGGTCCGACGGTCGTGATCACCGCCTTCGTCCGGCGCACCATCTCGCGCACCGAAGCCGGATCGTCCGCATCCGCCACGACCAGCGGCGTGTCCTTCGGGGCGCCGATCTCGTCCCGCACCTGCGCGAGCTTCTCGGCGGAGCGCCCCGCCATCGCCCACTTCACCTCGCCGCCCACGCCGTAGCGCTGCGCCAGGTGCTCGGCCACCAGCCGGCCGGTGTAGCCGCTGGCGCCATAGACGATCAGGTCGAACTCGGCGTCGGCGTGCATGTCAGGCGTCCTCTTCTTGGAGCCACACCCTTACGAATTTACGGCGTTATCGCAATGGCTCGCCTATGGTCCGGCCATGCCGCCCCCGAATCCTCCGCTGGGAATCATCGAAGGCTTCTTCGGCCGCCCCTATACGTGGGACGAGCGCGCCGACATGGTCCGGGCGCTGGGCCCCGCCGGCTACGGCTTCTACCTCTACGCGCCCAAGGCGGACGGCTTCCTGCGCAAGCGCTGGCGCGAGCCCTATCCGGACGGCGACCTTGCGGCGCTCGGGGCTTTCGCTTCCGCCTGCCGCGAGACCGGCGTGCGCTTCGGCGTGGGCCTCTCCCCCTACGAGCTCTACCGTGACTTCGACACGGGTTCGAAGACCGCCCTCGCCGCCAAGCTCGACCAGCTCGCGTCCCTCGGGCTCGACGATCTCGGCGTCTTCTTCGACGACATGCGCGGCGACCTGCCCGACCTCGCCCGCGGCCAGGTGGAGATCGTCCACTGGATCGCCGATCGGGTTCCGGACGCCCGCCTGGTCGTCTGCCCCAGCTACTATTCCGACGATCCGGTGCTGGACCGCGCGTTCGGCCACAGGCCGCCGAACTACCTCCAGGACCTGGGCGCCGGGCTCGATCCCGCCATCGACCTGATGTGGACGGGCGAGGAGGTCTGCAGCCTGCAGATCACGCCTGCCCACCTCGAGCGGGTGGCCGGCCAGATGCGCCGCAAGCCGTTCCTCTGGGACAACTATCCAGTCAACGACGGCCCGCGCATGAGCCGCTACCTGCACCTGCGGGCCTTCACCGGCCGGCCGGCGGCCATCGGCGGCCACCTCGCCGCCCACGGGATCAACACCGCCTCCCAGGCGGTGCTCAGCCGCATCCCGGCGCTCACCCTCGTCGACAGCTACGCCCAGGGCGACGCCTACGCCTATGCCGACAGCTTCCGCCGCGCGGCCGTCCGGGTGCTGGGCCAGGACTTCGCCGCCCTCATCGAGCGCAACCTGCTGGCCCTGCAGGACTCCGGCCTCGACGGCATGTCCGCCGAACTGAAGGACAGGTTGCGGGAGCGCCTCGCCGAACACGACCACCCGGCCGCCCGCGAGATCGAGGCCTGGCTTTCCGGCGCCTACGCCATCGGCGCCGACGAGCTCCAGACCCAGTAGCTAGCCGCTCCGCGCCGACTCCGGCCGTCTCCGCCGCAGGTCGAAGCTGTCGCCCGCGCTCAGCACGTGCAGCTTCACGTCGTGCATCGAGAGCGCCTCCTGCTCCGAGCCCTCGGCGATGTTAGAATGGCTCACGTCGGCGCCGTCCACCACATAGACCGCGCCGGCGCCCATCACCGTCAGCCGCCCACGCTCCATGATCGCGGCGGTGTCCTCGTCGATGCCGACGCCCAGCACGCGCGGATTGTGCGCCACCGCGCCCAGCAGCCGCCCGATCCGCCCGCGCTCGGCGAAGTGCTGGTCGATGATCATGTCGCGCACCAGCCCCAGGCCCGGCGCCATGTGCAGGTCGCCGATCCGGTAGCTCTCCTGGTTCGAGCCGCGCACCAGCATGGTCTCGCTCATCATCGAGGCGCCGGCCGAGGTGCCGGCGATGACGCCGCCGCGGTCCAGCATCTCGCGGACGCGGGTCTCGACCGGCGTGTCGCCGATCTGGCTGGAGATCCGCAGCTGGTCGCCGCCGGTGAAGAACACACCCGCCGCCCCCTCGAACAGCGCCAGCTTCTCGGGGTCGGTCGTCTCCGTGCGGTCCTGGACGTAAAGCTCCCGCAGGTCGGTCACGCCCAGGTCGGCGAAGGCCTGCTCGTAGGCTTCGAAATAGCCCTCCGGCTCGTGGCTGGCGACGGTGGCCAGCACCAGGACGCCGCCGTCCAGCCGCCGCGCCACCTCCTTGAGGATCTTCCGGTCGCCGTCCTTGTCCTCATGACCGCCGATGGCGATCAGCACCCCGCGGTCAGGCATCCTCTGCGTTCTCCAGTCCGGCGATCTCTATCCGGAGGTCCGGGGCTTCGCTGGTCGCCATCGCCACGGTCATCTGGTCCCCGGTGAAGGCCCATCCGATCCGGCCCTGGGCGTCCAGCGCGATCATGCCGGAATGCGGCGGCAGGCCTCCCAGGAAGGTCAGGGCGTGATCCACCCCCTCCTGCGGAGACATGCCGTTCTCCATGGCGATGACGCAGCGGGCGCCGAGCATGGCGCGCGCGATGCTCTCGCCCTGGCCGGTGGCGGAGATCGCGCCCGCCTTGTTCGCATAGACCCCAAGCCCCGGCAGCGGCGAGTCGCCGACGCGGCCAGGCTTGGAGCCGCCGGTGCCGCCCGTCGAGGTCGCGGCGGCGAGCCGCCCCTGCTGATCCATCGCCACACAGCCGACGGTCGTGGTCCCCTCGCCCGCGGCGGCGAGCGTCTTGCCGATGCCGGGTTGGGCCAGACCCCGGCGCTGGGCGAAGCGGTAGGCGCCCTCGCCCGCCAGCAGCGTCTCGGTCTCGGGCATCAGGGCGCGCGCGACGCTCACCGGATGCAGCGTGTCCTTGAGCACGCAGACGGCCCCGAGTTCCAGCGTCTCCCCATCCATGATCGAGGCGTCGCACTCCACCTCGCCCTCGGCGTTGGTCTTCGAGCCCCGGCCGGCGTTGAACGTCGGATCGTCCTCCATCGCCCGCACGGCGGCCTCTACGGCGTCCAGGGCCGAGCCGCCGGAGCTCAGGACGGCCACCGCCTCGGCGAGCGCGTCCTGCAGCCCCTCGCGGTTGGGTTCGACCTCGCTCGTCTTCAGGGGCTTGCAGCCGCCATGCAGGATCACGGCCCACGTCTGCTCGGATTGCTTGGCGTCAAGCATGGGCGGCCGGCCTTTCCGCGCCCGGGTCGCGAGGCGCCCAGCTCGACGCCTCCGCCGGAAGCACCTCGGCGGGTCGTCCGTCGCCGTGGTCCCGGCGACGGACGCGGTAGCTCAGCACATGGCGCCACATGTCCTCGACCTCGGTGGGCGTCAGCACGACCAGGTCTCCCGGCCTCGCCAGCGCCATGCAGGCGTCCGCCGCCTTCAGCTCGTCTGCGACCCGGTGGATGCGGTCTCCCGGCATGCCGGCGCGCCTCACCCCTTCGCTCAGGAGCCGGATGATCTCGCCCTCGGCGCGTCCGCGGCGGCTGGGATCTTCCCGCAGCACCACCTCGTCGAAGATGCGGCCGCCCAGTTCGCCCATCTCCCGGATGTCCTCGTCCCGCCGGTCGCCGGGCACCGTGACCATGCCGATCTGCCGCCCGTAGCTGGGCCGAAGCTTCTGCAGCAGGTCGCCCAGCGCGCCCAGTCCGGCGGGGTTGTGGGCGTAGTCCATGATCACCCGGAAGCCATGGCCGTCGAACAGGTTGAGCCGTCCCGGGTTCTGCTCGAAGGAGGTGCCGAACGTGGCCAGCGCCAGCCGGATGGTCTCGGCCGGCACGCCGTGCGCCGCCGCCATGGCGGCCGCGGTGAGGGCGTTGGCCACATTGAATTCCGCGAGCCCCCCGAGCGTCGCCGGGATCTCCGCCGCCCGCATCAGCAGGCGCCGGCGTCCGCCCTGGTGGATCACCAGCTCGCCGCCGCCTTCGTCGGCCTCGCGCGCCACCAGCAGGCCGCCGCGCTCGACATGGTCGCGCAGGAACCGCGGCATGGCTCGGCCGCCGCGAAGGGTGAAGTACGCGATGCTGCCGGTCGCCCGGCGGCGCATCGCCGCCACCAGCGGATCGTCGGCGTTCAGGACGCTGACGCCCCGCTCGTCGACGTTCTCCACCACCACCGACTTGACCCAGGCGAGGTCCTCGACGGTGTCCACGCCTCGCAGCCCCAGGTGGTCGGCGGTGACGTTGGTCACCGCGCCGACGTCGCAACGGTCGAAGGCCAGGCCTTCGCGCAGCAGGCCGCCCCGGGCCACCTCGAACACGGCCACGTCGATCATCGGGTCGCGCAGCACCATCCGGGCGCTCCTCGGGCCCGACGCGTCGGCCTTCATCACACGCTCGGAATTCACATAGACGCCTGACGTGTTGGTCAGGCCCACCGTCTGTCCCGTCTGGCGCAGGATGTGGGAGAGCATGCGCGCCGTCGTCGACTTCCCGTTGGTGCCGGTGACCGCGAAGATCGGGATGCGGCCCGTGCGGCCCTTCGGGAACAGCATCCGCACCACCGCGGGCGCCACCGGCCGCGGCCGTCCGACCGTCGGCTGCAGATGCATGCGGAAGCCCGGCGCGGCGTTCACCTCGACGACCCCGCCGCCGAACTCGCGCGCCGACTTCGAGATGTCCGGGCAGACGAAGTCCACGCCTGCGATATCCAGGCCCAGCGTCATGGCCGCGCGGATCGCGATGCAGGCGTTGTCCGGGTGGATATCGTCGGTGCGGTCCACCGCGGTGCCGCCCGTGGACAGGTTGGCGGTGTCGCGCAGCAGCACGGTCTGGCCGTCCGCCGGCACGCTCTCCAGCGTCATGCCGTGGAAGGCGAGCAGGTCCTCGACCAGCGCGTCGACCTTGATCTTGGTCAGCATCTGCTCGTGGCCCTCGCCGCGGCGCGGGTCCTTGTTCACCCTGGCGATCAGCTCGGCGATCGTGCTCGCGCCGTCGCCCACCACATGCGCGGGCACGCGCTCGGCGACGGCGACCAGCTCGCCGCCCACCACCAGCAGGCGGTGGTCGTTGCCCGGGAAGTACTTCTCGACCACAACGTTGCGGCTGATCTTGGCGGCGATTTCGAACGACCGGCGGATGGTGTCCGGCTCGGTCAGGTTGGTGCTGACGCCCCGGCCATGGTTGCCGTCCAGGGGCTTGACCACGACCGGCGGGCCGATCCGCTGCGCCGCACGCACGGCGTCGTCGGCCTTGCGCACCACCTCGCCCTGCGGCACCGGCACGCCGGCCTGGGCCAGCAGCGACTTGGTGAGGTCCTTGTTCGAGGCGGTGTCCACGCCGATGAACGACGTCTTGCCGGTGATGCTGGCGCGAATGCGCTGCTGCCGGCGCCCCCAGCCCAGTTGCACCAGGGACCGGTCGTCCAGCCGCATCACGGGCACGCCCCGGCGGCGCGCTTCGGCGACGATCGAGTCCGTGGTCGGCCCCAGCCCCACGCGGCGCTCCAGGCGCTTCAGTTCCTCGACCGCGCGCTCCAGGTCGAACGGACCGTCGCCCAGGCCCTTGTGGAGGATGTCGAGCCTGCGCACGCCGGCGAGGTCCGCCGGCAGCAGGCTGTCCACCAGCTCCAGCGCCAGCCGTCCGGCGAGCAGCCCGACCTCTTCTTCCTCATAGGCGAACAGCACGTTGTAGACGCCAGGCTCGCCCTTCACCGAACGGGTCTTGCCCAGGGTCACGTCGGCGCCGGCCTGGCGCTGCAGCTCGATGGCCACGTGCTCGGCGACGTGTCCCATCCACGTGCCTTCCCGGAGGCGTTCACGGAAGCCCCCCTTGTGGCCGAGGCTGCAGGCGTGATCGCCGACGCTCGGCAAGAGCGCCAGCAGCCGGTCGACGAAGCCGTCGATCCGGTTGCTGGGCATCTCCTCCAGCGACCCTAGGTCGAGCTGGAAGCGGACCATCGGCACGCTCCCGAACAGGTGCGGGCCGCGATAGACCGCGCGCTCCAGGACCTTCATAGGTCCGAGCGCCGGCGTGAATTCGTTTGTCACGAGGTGTTCCCCGAAGTGGCTCCCTAAGGCTTCAACGTCACCCATCCGGCGCCGGGTTCCTGTGACAAACAAATGAGAACGTTAGAGAATTTCAGCCTCAGCCATAGCCGTGATCGTCGTAGTCGCCGTCCGGCCTGTCCTGATCGCCCTGCCGGCCGCCACCTTCCGGACCGGCCCCGCCGTGGGGCTCGGCGGGCCCGGGCGTGCGGGGTGCGAAACTGCGTTCGCCGGACTGGCTGCCGCCGTTCGTCAGCGTGCCTTCGACACGCTCGCCCTGCTGTCCGCCGCCGGTGTGTTGGCCGCCGTCGGGTTGTCCGGTTTCACGTCCCATGAAGGGTCTCCTTCTGCTGACCGGACGGAGACCCACGAGCGCCGCGCCCGTTCCCCGATCCAGCAAATGACGCCGCCCTTCTTCCGCCCGAGGCTTGCCGCTAGAGACGGGCGGTGATCTCCCGCCGCGCCCTTCTCTCGCGCCTGGGCCTTCTCGCCACCGGCGGGACGGCGCTCTACCTCCTGCGCGACCGCCTGCCGTGGCCGCCGCCGCGGATCGCCTTCGCGGCCGAGCCCAGCACGCCCTGGATCGCGCTGCCCGACGAAGCGCGCCTCATCGAGATCGACGGAGAGGTCGCCGGCCATCCGCTGCGGATCGTCGTCGACAGCGGCGCCCAGTTCTCGGCGATCGACGCCACGCTCGCCCAGAGCCTGGACCTGCCCAAGGCCATGACGCTCCCGATGCTGGCCTACGGCGTCAGCGGCCAGCCCAGCCTGACGCACACCGTGCGCCTCGACCTGGGGCTTCAGGGGCTCGCCGTGCGCGGCATGCGCGCCGCGGTCCTCGACATCGCCGGCCTCTCCGCCGCCACCGGCCGTTCGTTCCAGATGCTGCTGGGTCGGGACGTCCTGCGCGAGCTGGTGCTGGAGGCCGACTTCCCGCGCGGCCGGGTCCGCTTCCATCGACCCAGCGCCTACAGCCCGCCGCCCGACGCGCGCCAGGCGGCGGTTCGGATGGTCGGCGGCGCGCCGGTGACCGCCGTGCGCATCGAGGGATCGGCGCCCGTGGACGTGCTGGTCGACACCGGCGCGACGGGCGTGCTGGCGCTGTCGGTCGACGCCGCGCGCGAGGCCGGGCTGCTGGCTCCGGGCCGTCGCGTCGAACAGGCCCATTCCGTCAGCCTCGGCGGCCAGAGCCTCGACCGGCTGGTGCGCGCCCGCACCGTAGAGGCGGCCGGCCTCACCCTGCGGGGCGTCGATGTGCAGATCTACGCGCCGAGCGCCCGGGGCCCGATCCCCCGCGGGCTGCTGGGCTCCGGCCTCTTCCGCCGCTACCGCATGGCCCTCGACCTCGACGGCGGCCGCCTGTTCCTGATTCCCGCCACGGCGCGGCTTGTCCGGGAACCAAGACCCTAGCGCGGCATTCCGGGTCCAAGGACTTCGGATAGGGAGATGCCGTCCATGAACCGTGCGCTTTTGATCTGCGCCGCCGCTGCTTCTGCGCTGACGCTCGCCGCCTGCAATCGGCAGGAGGCTGCGACCAACGAGGCCAACCCCGGCCAGAGCGAACCCGTGAACGCCGCTCAGGACGCCGTCGGCGCCGCCGTCGGCTCCGTCTCGGCCTCCACCATGGGCGCCAATTCGACGGACGCGTTCGTCTCGAACGCCGGCATGAGCGACATGTACGAGATCGAAGCCGGCAAGATGGCGCAGCAGAAGGCGCAGTCCGCGGACGTGAAGGCCTTCGGCAAGCAGATGGTCACCGACCACACCGCCATGTCGAACGAGATGAAGGCCGTCCTCACCAAGAACAACATGACGCCGCCCGCCGAACTCGACCAGCGCCGCAAGGGCATGCTCGACAACCTGCGGGCCGCCAACGGCGCCGATTTCGACAAGGCCTACATCGCCCAGCAGGACGCCGCCCACGCCGAGGCGCACACCCTGATGACCGGCTACGCCCAGAACGGCGACAACGCCGACCTGAAGGCGCTCGCCCAGAAGGCCGCGCCCAAGATCCAGGAACACCACGACAAGGTGAACCAGCTCAAGGCCGGCATGAAGTAATCCGCCGACCAGGCCAGATCACGACGCCCGCCGGACTTCCGGCGGGCGTTTTCGTAAGCGCCGGCACGATCTTTCGACATTCGAGGGAACAGGACCGCCTCCTCGACCGTCTCTTGGGGCGACTCCACCCCAGATCGAGAGGAGCCCGACGTGTCGCTCTCAGAATTCCCATCCGAGGCGCCGCGTTCACGCGGCGACGGGCCCGCATCCGGCGCGGGCGAAGCCCGCAGCTGGCTGAACGGCGAGGCCTTCCAGAACTTCGCCCGTTCGCCCTCCGCGGCCATCGGGCTTCCCGGCGGCAAGCGCGTGACGCTCGCCACCGACCGGGTCCGCGCCAAGCCTGCGCTCACGCCCACCCTGTCCGGGACACTCGGCCAGAACGCCATCGGCCTGGGCGTATGGGGCCTGGCCGCGCCGAAGAGCGTCAACCGCTTCCTGGGCATGAACGCCAACCCGCAGGTCGTGCAGCTCGTCTTCGGCGCCCGCGAAATGGCCACGGGGCTTCGGCTCGTCAGCGACCCGACCTGCACGACGGCGCTCTGGGCCAGAGTCGCCGGCGACGTCTTCGACATCGCCGTCCTCCGGTCCCTCGACAAGCCTGAGAACCCCCAGCGCAAGAACGTCCGCCTCGCGCTGGGCGTCGTCGCCGCCGTCACCGCCCTGGACGTGCTCGCCGCCTGGCGGATGAGCACCGTCAAGCGCACCTGCGAGTAGGAGGAAGCCCCGTGAAAGCCATCTGCTGGCAAGGCAAGAAGGACCTCCGTTGCGAGGAGGTGCCGGATCCCATCATCGAGGATCCCAAGGACGCCATCGTCCGGATCACCACCACCTGCATCTGCGGCTCCGACCTGCACCTGATGAACGGCTTCGTGCCGACCATGTGCAAGGGCGACGTCATGGGCCACGAGCCCATGGGCGAGGTCGTCGAGGTGGGCGCCGAAGCCCGCGCCGCCGGCCTGAACGTCGGCGACCGGGTCGTCGTGCCCTTCCAGATGATCTGCGGCCAGTGCGAACAGTGCCTGGCCGGCAACTTCTCGGTCTGCCAGGTCACCAACCGCAACGCCGACCTGGCCAAGGCCTTCTTCGGCGACACCACCGCGGGCCTGTTCGGCTACTCCCACATCACCGGCGGCTACGCCGGGGGCCAGGCCGAGTACCTGCGCGTGCCCTTCGCCGCCACCACGGTGGTCAAGGTGCCGAAGACGGGCGAGGACGAGCGCTACATCTTCCTCTCCGACATCCTGCCCACCGGCTGGCAGGCGGCCGCCTTCGCCGACATCCAGCCCACCGACACGGTGGCGGTCTGGGGCTGCGGCCCTGTCGGACTCTTCACCATCCTGTCGGCCATCGTCATGGGCGCCGAGCGCGTGATCGCCATCGACGACGTGCCCGAGCGGCTCGAGATGGCCGCCAGCCTGGGGGCCCAGGTGCTCGACCGTCGCGGCACGAACGTCCTGCGGGCGCTGAAGGACATGACCGGCGGCCACGGCCCCGAGAAGTGCATCGACGCCGTCGGCATCGAAGCCCACGGTCCCACCGCCGTGCTCGAGCTGATCGACCGCGTGCAGACCGGCCTCAAGCTCGAGACCGAACGCCCGATCGCGCTCCGCGAGGCCATCATGGCCTGCAAGGCGGCGGGCACGGTGTCGATCCCCGGGGTCTATGGCGGCATGTCCAACATGATCCCGATGGGCGCGGTCATGAACAAGGGCCTCACCATCCGGACGGGCCAGACGCACGTGAAGCGCTGGACCGACGACCTGCTCCGCCGGATCGACGAAGGCGAGATCGACCCGACCTTCCTCATCACCCACACCGCTCCGCTCGGCTTGGGCCCCGACATGTACAAGATGTTCCGGGACAAGCAGGACGGCTGCGTGAAGGTGCTGCTGAAGCCGTGAGCGACTTTCGCCCGTAACTGCACAGCGGTCCCGCGAGCACGGGGCCTGACAATGGGAGACGTACATGAAGTGGCTCAACGTTATCACCCTGGCTCTGGTCATCGTCGGCGGCCTGAACTGGGGCCTCGTGGCGCTCGGCGGTCCTGAGCTGGACCTCGTCGCCAACCTGTTCGGCGGCCAGGACAGCGGCCTGTCGCGCGTCGTCTATGGCCTCGTGGGCCTGTCGGCGCTGTGGCAGCTGATGCCGTTCTTCAAGGCCCTGCGCGTCGGCGAAGTGCAGGCCGAGGCCGATCACGGCCGGATGGCCCACCGCTAACCGCGGGCGTTCACCGCCAAGATCTCGCGAGGCCCTGGCGACGAGCCGGGGCCTCGTTGTTTTTCGGGGTGGAGGCGGCTCCTCCGGGACGCTAAGCCCGGGCGATGCCTCCCACTGACCCACAGCCGGCGTCTGCGCCCACCCGGGAGGCGCCCCGGGCCGCCTTGCCGGTCCTGCTGCTACTGGTCTTCCTCAGCCTGATCGGCTTCGGCGTGGTGATCCCGCTGCTGCCCTTCTTCGCCGACGTGTTCGAGGCCGAGGCCTGGCAGGTCACCCTCCTGTTCTCGGTCTTCTCGGCCGGTCAGTTCCTCGGCGAGCTCACCTGGGGACGCCTCTCGGATCGCATCGGGCGGCGGCCTGTACTGCTGGTCACCATCGTGGGCTCGGCCCTGGGCTACGTCGGCCTGGCCTTCGCGCCGAACATCTGGCTGGCCGTCGCCGCGCGCGCGTTCGCCGGCTTCTTCTCCGGCAACATGTCGGCCATCCAGGGCTACATCGTCGACGTCTCGCCGCCCGAGCGGCTGGCGGGCCGCCTGGGGCTGGTCGGCTCCGCCTTCGGCGTCGGCTTCGTCGTGGGCCCCGCGGTGGGCGGGCTGATGGCGCGGCCGGAACTCGGCGCCGCGGGCTTCCGTCCGCCGCTGCTGCTGGCTGCGGCGCTCTGCGGCGTCGCGGTGATCGGCATCCTGGCCTTCGTCCGCGAATTCCGCACGCCGGGCGCGGCGGCCGGCCCGCGCCGCAATCCGCTGGCGGGCCTGAAGGAGGTCGCCGGCCATCCCGTCCTGACCCTGATCTTCGGGACCATCTTCTTCGGCTTCTTCGCGAGTTCGGCGCTGTGGTCCGTCCTCGGCCTCTGGATGGACGCCCGCTTCGGCTGGGGTCCTCGGCAGGTCGGGTTCGTGATGGCCCTGACCGGCGTCGCCGCCGCCCTCACCCAGGGCATGATCGCCGGGGCCCTCGTCCGGCGGCTCGGCAATGGGACGACGATCGTCGCCGGCCTTCTCATCGCCGCCGCCGCCACCTGCGCCATGGCCGGCGCACCGTGGGGCTGGCTGGCCGCCGTCCTGCTGCTTCTCTCGGTCGCCGGCCACGCGGCGTGGCAGCCTGCGGGCCTGGCCATCGCCTCGGCCGCGGCCACCGCCGACCGTCAGGGCGCCGTGCTGGGCGCGGCGACCGCGTCCGGCTCGCTGTCGCGCGTGCTGGGGCCGCTGTTGGGCGGGATGCTGTTCTCGGAGGTCGGCCCCTGGGCGCCGGTGTTCGCCGCGGGCCTCTTCATGCTGCCGGCCGCGTGGCTCGGCTGGCGGGCGGCGGCGGCCCTCCGGATCTGGAAGGCCGCCGCCTAGCCTTGGCCTACTTCGGCGGCGGCGAGCCGGTAGGGGCCGTCGTGGTGCCGCTGGAATCCGACGGCGGGGTCACGACGACCGCGGTGTTCGAGCCCTGCGGGGTCTCGGCTACGGCCGCGGCGCCTTCGGCCGCCGCCTTGAGCTGTTCGTCCGTCACCTGGCTCTCGGGCAGGGTCGTGCTGACCTCGGCCGTCGCCGTTCCGGTGTTCGCCTCGGCCTCCCGCTCGCGGTCCCCGCAGGCGGTGAGCAGGGCCGCGCCGCCCAGCAGGGCTACGGCTGTGGCCGCCGTCTTCGACATCCTCGTCATCGGTCTCTCCTAGGTCTGATCGGACGGTGAAGGCTCAGGGGGGCTCCACGGTTCCCGGCGAGGTAGTCCTACGGACTTCCGCCGCACCCCCTCCGGCGGATATGGTCCGGCGTCCAGTTGGAAGGGGATATGTCGAGATGAACGTTTGGAAGTCCGCCGGTCTCGGCCTGGCGCTCGCGGTGCTCGGCGCCGGCGGGGCGCTGGCCGCCGAGGAAATGGCCTGCTGCAAGGACAAGAAGCCCTGCTGCGAGCAGATGAAGGACGGCAAGCCCATGCCCTGCTGCGACGGCCACAAGACCGAGGCGCCCAAGCCCGACGCGCCCAAGCCGCCGGCCGGCGAGCACCAGCACCAGCACTGATCCCGTGCGGATCGGCGCAGCAAAAAGGGCGGCCCTCGCGGGCCGCCCTTCGTCGTTTCAGGCCGGCGCGGCTAGTGCTGCAGCCGGGTGTCGACCTCGTCGCGCACCGTCGAGACGCCGGCGTCGGCGAGCGCCTTGGCCTTGTCCTTCAGGGTCGAGCCCTCGCCTTCCGGACCGGTCTGGCGATGCAGCTCTTCCTTCACCTGGCCATAGGCGCGCTCGGCCACCGAGCGGGCCTCCTCGAGCGAGGTCTTGGCCAGGTCGCGGCCGCGGCCGACCAGCTTGTCCCGGTGCGGGCCGATGTAGCGGTTCTCGGTGCGGGTGGCCGGGAACGAGGCGCCGATGGCCACGCCCACCGCCAGGCCGATCGCGCCGATGATCAGCGGCTCGGTGTCGAGGGTGTCCTGATAGCGGGCCTGGGCGCGTTGACCGATGTCGCTGGCTCGGGTCTGCACCGTGCCCATCAGGCCGCTGGCGCGGGTCTTGGCCGCGCCGACGCCGTCCGACGTCGAGGTCCGGGCCGTGTCGACTGCGCCAGAGACCTTGTCCTTGGCCGTCGAGATGCCGGACTTGGCGGCCTGCACCGCGTCGCGCGCCTTGGACTTGATCTTGCCCTTCAGGCCGCCGCCCTCGTCGTAGCCTTCATAGGTCTCGTAGTAGCCCTGCCTCGAATACGGGTCGTAGCCGTCCCGCTTCCGGCCCTGGCTCAGCGCCAGCCACGCGATCCCGGCGCCGATCAGCGCGATCGGGATCGGGTTCTCCTTGGCCTGCTCCACCACCGTGGTCAGGACCTTGTTGCTCGTTCCGCCCATGATCCTCGTCGCCTCGTCGAACAGTTCCTTGGGTTGCATCTTTTCCTTCAGGGCCTCGACCGTGCGGTCGATCTGCCCGCGCGTGGCCTCGACCTCGCGCTCCACGTCTGCCGATGACTTGGTCATCCTATTTTCCCTTCACAAGCTGGGCGTCCTTCTGGAGCTGGCGCGCCGTCCGGTCGGGTTTGAGGTTTTCAGGTTTCAGCATCTTCAGGCCCGCGCGGATCAGCAGGATGCCGACCGCCGCCACGACGACGCCGACGATCAGCGCCGCGAAGGCCGGATGCATGTACTCCGAGAGCGCCGCGACCAGAGCGGCCAGCAGCACGCCCAGGGCGGCCAGCACGAAGATGCCGCCGGCGAGGATCTCGCCGGCCGCCTTCCCCGCCGCGTGCAGCTTCTCGGTCATCTCGGTGCGGACCAGTTCGGACTCCTTGCGCACCAGGGTGGCGAGGTCCGTGGTCAGCTGCGAGACCAGCTCGGGCAGGCTCCGAGCGTCAGTCCTCATGCCGTCGTCCATCCGGTCAGGTCCCTTGACGGCCGGTGGAGCTCTCGCCGATCGGAGCGCCCATCTCGTCCACGTCGGTGGCGGTGAGGTCTTCCATCCCGTCGCCCATCACCTCGGCGTCAGAACCCTGCACGCCAAGGCCCGCCGCGGCGAGGTCGTCGCTCGCGAGCGTGGTCGGCGCGCTGGCCAGGCCGCCGGCGGCGCCCACTTCCAGGTCGTCCGAGCCCGCCGCGCCGGAATAGGCGGTGGAGGCCAGCGGATAGGCGCCGCCGCCCACCTCGCCCGAAAGGCCGCCCGACATGCCCACGGTGTCTTCCGAGGCGCGGACGAAGCGGCCGAGGGCGAGGCCCGCCAGGACCGCGCCGCCGATGAAGGCCACCGGGTGGCGACGGCCGAAGTCGCGGACCGCGTCCAGCAGCTCCTCGGGCTGCTTGCCCGCCAGGTTGCGGGAGAAGTTCTCCAGGCCGTCGGCCGCCTGGCCGATCAGCCGCGCCGCCGGGCTCTGGTCGGCCTGGGCCAGCTCGTCCCCCGCGCGCCGGATGGCGTTGGCGAAGTCGCCCAGGGTCTTGGTCGCCGTTTCCGTCCGGCGCTGGGCCTCGGTCCGGGCCTTGTCCTGCGCCGCCGTGGCGAAGGTCTGCGCCTCCTGCTTCAGCGCCTGACCGGCCTGGCCGATGGCCGCCTTGGCCTGCGCCTTGCGGCCGGAGCCTTCCGCTCCCGCAGCCGTCGCGTCGCCGGTGGTGTCGAATTCGCTCATGAGGTCTCTCCGCAAGCCGCACGCCAATCCCACGCAACCTGGGCAGGCGAAAATCATCGCGCGCCGCGAGCTTCGCCGCGCGCCCCCGGTAAACGCACCGGACCGCCGATCGGTCCGGCCGGGCGCGGCGAAAACCGCAAAAATCTTCAGAGGTTCCGCAATCGCGGACGAGCGGGTGGAAACACGGGGCGGCCCGGGCCTATACGTGTCGGCCATGAAAGCGCTTATCGCCGCCGCGGCCCTGTTCGCCGCCAGTCCCGCCCTCGCCCAGACGCCGAAGCCCGACGCGGACGCCGGACCGATCTCGGCGCAGCGCATTTCCGACATCACCCGCGAACTGGCCGGCGAGCCCTATGCCGGCCGCGGCCCCGGCGGACCGGGCGAGGCGAAGACCATCGACTACCTGGTGAAGCAGTTCCAGGCGCTGGGCCTCGAGCCCGCCGGCGACGACGGGACCTTCGTCCAGGCGGTCCAGCTCTACCGCTTCCAGACGGCGGACGGCGGGGCCTACAGCCTGAAGGCGCCGGGCCTTTCCAGGACCCTGCAGACCCAGACCGATCTGCGCATCGAGACCCAGCGACCGATCGAGCACGTCCAGATCAAGGACGCGCCGCTGGTCTTCGTCGGCTACGGCGTCACCGCGCCCGAGCGCGGCTGGGACGACTTCAAGGGCGTGGACCTCAAGGGCAAGATCGCCCTGATCCTGATCAACGACCCCGACTTCGAGGCGAAGGAGGGCGAGCCCGTCGCCGGCAAGTTCGGCGGCCGGGCGGCGACGTACTACGCCCGCTGGACCTACAAGTACGAGGAGGCCGTCCGCCAGGGCGCGCTGGGCGCCCTGATCGTCCACGAGACGGCCGGCGCCGCCTACGGCTGGAACACCGTCGTCGCCGGCGGCGGCGAGAGCTACGACGTGGTTCGCAAGGACCCGGCCGCCGCCCGCCTGCTGCTGCAGGGCTGGATCCAGCGGCCGCTGACCGTCGAGCTCTTCAAGGCCGCGGGCCTCGACTTCGAGGCCGAGAAGGCGCGCGCCCGCACGGCCGCCTTCAAGCCCGTGGAGCTGAAGGGCGCGACGTTCTCCGCCGATTACCGCAATGGCGTGCAGCAGCTCACCAGCCGCAATGTCGTCGGCGCGATCCGCGGGACGAAGCATCCCGACGAGACCGTCATGTACTCCACCCACTGGGACGCCTACGGGATCGGCGCCCCCGACGCGCAAGGCGCCACCATCCGACCTGGCGCCCTGGACAGCGCCAGCGGCGTCGGCGGCGTGATCGAGACGGCGCGGGCCTTCAAGGCCGGCCCGCCTCCCGAGCGCACCCTCCTCTTCGGCCTCTGGACGGGCGAGGAGCGCGGCCTGCTCGGCTCGGAGTACTTCGCCCAGACCAGCCCCTACGCCGCCGGCAGGATGGTCGCCAGCATCGCCTACGACACCCTGCATCCGCTGGGCCCGACCCGCGACGTGGTGCTGATCGGCTCCGGCCAGAACCAGCTCGAGGACCGGCTCAAGGCGGTGGCGGCGAAGCACGGCCGCACGGTCACCCCCGACCCGCGGCCCGAGCGCGCGCTCAACTATCGCGCCGACCACTTCTCCTTCGGCCGCCGCGGGGTCCCCACCCTGCTGCTGATGGCTCTGGCCGGCGGGCCGGACGTCGTCGATGGCGGCCGGGCCAAGGGCGACAAGTGGGTCGAGGAGTTCACCGCCCGCTGCTACCATCAGACCTGCGACCGCTGGGAAGAATGGCACGACTACCGGGGCGCCGCGGCCGACGTGAACCTCGCCTACGAGATCGGCCGGCAGCTCGCCAACTCGCGCGACTGGCCGGAGTGGAGCGCCGGCTCCGAACTCGGCGCCATCCGCAAGCGTACGGAATCCCAGCGGAAACCCTGAAACACCCGTTCAGCCGCGGTTCAGGGGCGGGGACCGACCATGGGCTCCAAGATCAGGAGGCCTCCCCATGCGTAAGTTCCTCACCGCCTCTGTCGCCGCCGTCACCGCCGCGGCGACCGTCGCCGCCACCGCGGCTCCGGCCCAGGCCCGCGACTATCGCCACTATCGCCATCGCGGCGACAACGACGCCGCGGCCGCCGCCATCGTGGCCGGCGTCGCCGGCCTTGCCCTCGGCGCGGCCCTCTCGAACGGCGGCAACAGCCGCGGCTATTACGGCAACAGCTACTACGCGCCGCGCTACGGCTACGACTACCGCTACGATCGCCCGTACGGCTACGGCTATGCCCCCGGCTACGGCTCGGGCTACGGCTATCGCACCTGCACCGCCAAGGAGCGGTTCTACGACCCCTATATCGGCCGCCACGTGACCGTGAAGCGCCGCTACGCCTGCTAGGCGGGCATCCTCCGCTAGCCTCCGACCAGATGCGCTCCTCGCTCGATACGAGCGGGGAGCGCGCGCTTGACGGTATATTCAGTTTAAACTAAACACAAAGGAACTTTACAGGTTCTCGTCACCCGGGCGCGGACCGCAGGCGCGCCCCCGCTTGCGCCCGTCGCGTCTCACCCCTCCCCCCGAGCACGCATGGCCCGGGTGACGAGTACGCTTCGCAACCGCTGTGTGTGCCCGATGCGCGTTCGCTACGAGATCCGTTGGTCCCGCGTCCCCGAGACCCTGGCCCTGACCGCCTCGGCGGCCGCCCTCCTGGCGGTTCTGCTGGGCGCGCTCTGACGGTCGCGGCCGGGCGGGGCAGCCCGGCCGCGCCGCCGCCTAGCCGACCGTGATCCAGCCGTCGTGCAGGCTCGACATCTGCACGCCGACCAGGGTCATCTGGGCCCCGCCGGTCATGGTGATGACCGTGTCCGCTCCCACCTGGGCGACCGTATAGGTCGTGCCGCCCAGCAGGTTCACCCGGTCGCCTTCCACGAAGTTGAAGTCCAGGACGCGGTCTACGCCCGCATCGCCCCAGCTGTGGAAGATGTCGGCGCCGGCGCCGCCGGTCAGGGTGTCCTCGCCGCGGTCGCCCGCCAGCCAGTCCGAACCCTCGCCACCGCTGACCATGTCGTTGCCTTGGCCGCCGCGCACGACGTCGTCGCCGGCGCCGCCTTCGACCCAGTCGTCCGCGAGGTTGCCCAGCACCACGTCGCCGCCGTCCTCGCCGAACAGACGGTCCGAGCCCTGGCCGCCCACGACCCAGTCGCCGCCGAGGCCGCCGTACAGCGTGTCCTCGCCCCAGTTGCCGTGCATGTCGTCGAAGTCGCCGCCGCCGTACATGGCGTCGTTGTCGTCGCCGCCGCGCAGGAAGTTCCGCCCGTCGCCGCCGTAGATGACGTCCGCGCCGGCGCCGCCGAAGACCGAGTCCTCGCCCTTGTCGCCGGACAGCACGTCATTCCCAGCGTCGCCGTTGACCACGTCGTTGCCCTGGCCGCCGTGCAGGGTGTCGGCGCCGTCGCCGCCGCCCAGGATGTCGGAGCCCGCATTGCCGTGAACGAAGTCGTCGCCCGCGCTGGCGTTGACGGTGTCGTCGCCGTCCCCGGCCTCCAGCGTATCGGCGCCCGCGCTGAGGTAGAGCGAGTCGGCGCCGGAGGTCGGGGTGGTCCCGCCGCCACCGCCGCCGCCGCCGCCGCCACCACCGCCGCCCAGAGCCGCGCCGGTCCCATCGGTCAGCTGGTCGGCGAACTGCAGCCGCTCGATGTTGGTCAGGGTGTCGACGCCGTCGGCGCCGCCGCTGACGTGGGTGACGGTCACAGTGCCGTTGACGTTGACGATCGCGTAGTCCGCGCGATTGCCGGTGAAGACGGCCGTGTCTGCGTGCCCATCGCCGCCGTCGAGGATGTCGTTGCCACCGCCGCCGGTCAGGGTGTCGTTGTCGCCCCGGCCGAACAGGCTGTCGTTGCCGGCGCCGCCGGAGAGGCTGTCGTTCCCGCCGGCGCCGATCAGCGTGTCCTCACCGGCGAGACCCTGGGCGTCGATCGACTCCGTCGACGTCATCGCGCTGCCGTCGAGGACGTTGTTCTCCACGCCGTTCACGTCGCCCACGTAGTGGATCGTGTTCTGGGCGAGGCCCGTGGCGCTGAAGTTGCCCTCCAGGATCAGCTTGATGATGCTGATCACCAGCTCGGCGACGTTGGTGATCGCCAGATCCGCCGTACCGTCGCCGTCTAGGTCCACGACCAGTTGGTTGCCCACCACCTTGATGGAAGGTTGCGGATCGGCGACCGAGGAGCTCAGGGGCGGCGCATCGATACGGATCTCGTCGCCGCCGCCGCCGCCGTTCACCGTCACCGGGGTGTCGCCCGACGTCCAGTTCTCGGGCGTCCACTGGAAGTTATCCTGAGCCGCGGTGCCGTTGATCTCGGCCGCAGGGACGAACCCGCCGACGAAGTTCGAGGCGTTGATGCCCAGGCTGCTGTTCTCCAGCCGGACCAGGGTGACGAAGTTGTCGTCACCGCTGTCCAGGTCGACCTGGACCAGGGTGGCCGTGCCCTCCTGCACCAGGCGCAGGTGGCCGCTCTCGAACGGGTTGGTGACGCCGTCCCAGTTGGTGTTCGCGTCCAGCCAGTCCCGGATGTCCAGGACGTCGCCACCCGTGCCCGTCTGGAAGTCGGTCAGGGTGATGAGCCCCGGAGCGGTGGCCACCGAGATGCGGATCTGGTCCGAACCGGCCCCGCCCTGGATGGTCGCCGCCGCGTTGGCGCTGGTGATCGTGTCGTTGTGCGCCGAGCCGATCACGCCCTCGATGCTGACCCAGGTATCCGTTCCCTGGACGGTCGTATGCGTCGTCTGCGCCAGGTCGATGTTCACCGCGGCGCTGGCGTTCGCATAGGAGGCGAGGTCGTTGCCGGCGCCGCCTTCCAGCCGGTCGTCGCCGGCCCCGCCTTCAAGGACGTTGGCGGCGCCGTCGCCGATCAGCGTGTCGTTGTGCACCGAGCCGATCAGGCCCTCGATGCTGATCAGGGTATCGGTCCCCAGGCCGCCCGCGGTTACCGTGCCGGTCGCCAGGTTGGCGTTGACCGCCGCCGCGGCCGTGGCGAACGACGCCGCGTCGGTCCCCGCGCCGCCGTCCAGGGTGTCGTTGCCGTCGCCGCCGATCAGCAGGTCGTTCTCCGAACCGCCGCTCAGCGAGTCGTCGCCGATGTCGCCCCGCAGGGTGTCGGCGCCCGCCTCGCCCAGCAGGGTGTCCGCGCCGTCGCCGCCGGCTACGGTGTCGGCGCCGCCGCCCGCGGCCAGCCTGTTGGCGGCCGTGGAGCCGGTGAGCGTGTCGGCGAAGTTGGAGCCGGTCACGTTCTCGATGCTGGTCAGGGTGTCGGCGCCCGCGCCGCCGGTCGCCGTGTTGGCGACCAGGTCCACGGTCACGGCCGAGGTCGCGTCCGCGTAGGCGGCCGTGTCGATGCCCGCGCCGCCGTCGATCACGTCGGCCCCGGCGCCCCCGGTCAGGGTGTCGTTGCCGCCGCCGCCGATCAGCGTATCCGCGCCGGCGCCGCCATCGAGGATGTCTGCGCCCTGGGTGATCGCCGGATCGGTATCGATGTCATGGGTCGTGATGACCCCGTTCGCATCGGGGAAGATCACCCCATCCCCCAGCAGCCGGTCTGCGCCGTCGCCGCCGGACAGGCTGTCCGCGCCGCCCCAGCCGGCGAGGACGTTGGCCCCGGCGTCGCCCGTCAGGGTGTCGCCGCCGATCATCGCGCCGACCACGTTCTCGACGCCCGTGATCGTCATCGATCCCTGGCCGGTGTTCTGCGCTGTAGCCAGCGCCAGGCTCACCCTCGCCCCGTTCGGCGAGAGGGTCTCGGAGTAGAACAGCAGGGTGTCGACGCCGTCGCCGCCGGCGACGGTGTGGTTGCCCAACCCGACCGTCAGCAGGTCGGCGCCGTTCCCGCCCGACAGGCTGTCCGCGCCGCCGGTGCCCCAGATCCAGTTGTCGCCGTTGTCGCCGGTCAGCGTGTCGTTGAAGTTCGAGCCCGTCAGGTGCTCGATCGACGTCAGGGTGTCCGTGCCCCAGCCGGTGTTCTGCGCGCCAGCCGTGGCCAGGCTCACGTTCACGCCGTTGGTCGCGTCGAAGTACGAAGCTCGGTCGTTGCCCGCGCCGCCGTCGATGCTGTCGTTGCCCGCGCCGCCGGTGAGCAGGTCCACGCCGTTGCCGCCCGAGAGCGTATCGGAGCCGGCTTCCCCGCGGACGGTGTCGTTGCCGTCGCCCGCCGAGATGCTGTCGTTGCCGTTCCCGCCGTAGAGGCTGTCGGCGCCCCCGAGGCCCGCATAGGTGTCCGACCCGCTGCCGCCTTGCCAGCTGTCGGGGCTGGACGTGCCCGTCAGGTTCTCGCCGCCGTCGGCCGAGACCGTTCCGTCGTCGAACTGCAGCAGCTCGACGTTGGTGAGGGTGTCGACACCGTCGGGACCGCTCACCGTGATCGTACCGTTGGCCCCGAACGTCACGGCATAGGCCGAGCGGGCGCCGGCGAAGATCGCCACGTCCGTTCCGCCGCCGCCGTCGATCGTGTCGTTGCCCGCGCCGCCGGTCAGGGTGTCGTTCCCCTCGGCGCCCGACGGCGAACCTGCGAACGGCGTAGTGCTGCTGGTGATCACGCCGTTCAGCGGGCCGATCTGGCCGTCGCCCCACAGGACGTCGGCGCCGTTGCCGCCGGAGAGCACGTCCGCGCCCTTCATCCCGGCCAGCGTGTTAGCCGCATCGTCGCCGACCAGGGTGTCGCCATAGACCGTGCCCGAGACGTGCTCGACGCCGGTGATGGTCCAGGAGCCCTGCCCCGTCGTCTGCGCGCTCGACTGCCGAAGGTCGATCGACACGCCGTTGGCCGCGATCGCGCTGTAGCCCAGGACGATGGTGTCCGAGCCGTTGCCGCCCGACAGGGTGTGATCGCCCTGCGAGACCATCAGCGCGTCGTCGCCGTCCCGGCCCGACAGATTGTCGCTGCCCCCGTTGTGGCCCCACAGCCAGTTGTTCTGGCCGTCGCCCGCGAGGGTGTCGTTCCCGCTCGTGCCGGAGACGGCTTCCACGCCGACGAGGGTCTTGGAGCCCTGGCCGGTCGCCTGGGCCGTCGTGACGGCCAGGTCCACGTTCACCGCCGGGCCGCCGTCGAACGCCGCGCGGTCGAAGCCTGCGCCGCCGTCGATCGAGTCGTTGCCAGGCCCGGCGTAGAAGAAGTCGGCGCCGTTGCCGCCCAGCATCGTGTCGTTGCCGTTCGCGCCGTTGAACGAGTCGTCGCCGTCGCCGCCGACCAGGCTGTCCGCGGCCTCGCCGCCGCTCAGGGTGTCGTTCCCGCCGAGGCCCGAGAGCGTGTCGGCGCCGAGCCCGCCCAGAATGGAATCGTTGCCCGCCGTTCCGGTCTGGCCGGTCGCGCCGCTGGGATCGAAGCCGTCCAGGTTGGCCGCGACGAACGCGCCGACCGTCGTGTTCTGGAAGGTGACGATCGTCGTCCAGCTGTCGCCGCCGCCGTTGGCGTCCAGCTGCAGCAGGGTGTCCGAACCGCTCTGCGTCAGGCGCAGGTGTCCGGTGCCGAACGGATTCTGCTCCTCGGTCCAGCCGGTGGCCTTGGCCGCCAGGTAGTCCTCGAAGTCGAGCTCGTCGCCGCCGCCGCCGACGGCGAAGTCGGTCACCGTCACCGTGCCGGTCAGGTCCGGCGCCAGCTTCAGCGTGTCGGCGTCGGCGCCCAGGGTCACGGTCGACGAGCCGGCGCCCTGCGCCAGCACGAAGTCGAAGCCTGCGCCGGCATCGACGCTGTCGGCGCCGCCGCCCGTCCGAATGTCGTCGTCGCCCGCCCCACCGATCAGGGTGTTGGCCGCCGCGCTGCCGGTCAGGAAGTCGGCGAAGTTGCCGCCGACCACGCCTTCGATGTTGGTCAGCGTGTCCCAGCCGCCTGCGCCGGTGTTCTGCTGGCCGCTGGCGGCCAGGCTCACGACCACGCCGCCGGCCGCGTCCGTGTAGAGCGCCAAGTCGGCGGTCGTCTGGCCGCCGCCGTCCAGGATGTCGTTGCCGACGCCGCCCATCAGCAGGTCGTCGCCGCCGCCGCCCGAGAGGCTGTCGTGGCCGGCCTGGCCGGTCAGCAGGTTGGCCGCGCCGTCGCCGGTCAGCGTGTCGTTGCCGAACGAGCCTCCGACGTTCTCGACGTTGGTGATCGTGTCCGTGCCGTGCACGGCGTTGATGAACTGCGCGCCGGTGTTCGACAGGTTGACCGTGAGCGGGTCGTTGCCGCCGAAGACGACGATGTCGTTGCCGGCGCCGCCGTCGATGAGGTCGTTGCCGCCGCCGCCGTTCAGGGTGTCGGCTCCGTCGCCGCCGCTCAGCGTGTCCAGGCCGCCGCCGCCCGAGAGATTGTCGTTGCCGTTGCCGCCCGACAGGTTGTCGTCGAGGTTGCCGCCCGTCAGGGTATCCGGCCCGTCCGTTCCCGTGGTGGTCGAGCCCGCCGTGGCGCTCACCACGCCGTCCGAGAAGCTGAGCTGCTCGACGTTGGTGAGCGTGTCGACGCCTTGGACGCCGCCGTTGTTGTGGGTGACGGTGACCGTGCCGCCGTTGACGACGACCGTGTAGTCCGCTTGCGCGCCCGAATAGACCGCCGTGTCGACGCCTGCGCCGCCGTCGATCGTGTCGTTGCCCTCCGCGCCGTTCAGCGCGTCGTCGTCGTTGCCGCCCGAGAGGCTGTCGTTGCCGAGGCCGCCCAGCAGGGTGTCTGCGCCCGCGGCGCCCACGAGGGTGTCGTGCCCCGCCTCGCCCGTCAGCAGGTTGGCGCCCGAGTTGCCGGTGATGTTGTCGTTGCCGAACGCGCCGCCGACGTTCTCCACACCCGTGATCGTATCCGTGCCGTGGTCGGCGTTGATGAACTGGGCGCCGGTGTTCGACAGGTCGACGGTGAAGCCCGCCGAGCCCGAGAACAGCACCATGTCCAGCCCGTCGCCGCCGTCGATGGAGTCGTTGTGGCCGCCGCCGGTGATCAGGTCGTTGCCGGCGCCGCCGAGCAGCGTGTCGTTGTCGCCGCCGCCGTTCAGGGTGTCGTTCCCATTGCCGCCGGAGAGACTGTCGGCGCCCATCAGGCCGCTGATGCTGTCGTTGCCCGCAAGGCCATCGATGGTGTCGGCGCCGGACGTGCCGGTGATGTTGTCCGCCCCGCTGGTCGGCACGGTGCTCGGCGCCGCCGGGCTGTAGCCGTCGAGGTTGTCGGCGGTGAAGTTGGTCGCCGTCGTGTTGTTGAACACCGCGATGACGGTCCAGTTGTTGGCCCCGCCGTCCGCGTCGAACTGCAGTTCGGTGTTCGCGCCGTTCTGGAACAGCCGCAGGTGGCCGGTGCTGAACGGGTTCGCGCCGCCGTCCAGCAGGCCGGGCGCGTGCTGGTCAATCAGGTCCTCGAAGTCGACCGTGTCGCCGCCGGGGCCAGTGGCGAAGTCGGTGACCACCACCTTGCCTGCGAAGGACCCCGCCATCTCCAGCGTGTCGGCGCCGCTGCCGAGCGTGACCGTCGCGGTGTCGCTCGCCGCCTGCTTGACCAGCACGTTGTCGTCGCCGTCCCCGGCCACGATGGAGTCCGCGCCGGTCATGGTCGCGATCTCGTCCGCGTAGTCGCTGCCGGTGATCGTGTCGGCGCCGTTGGCGCCCTGGATGTAGATCTCGACGTCGGCGCCGCTCTCCAGGAACAGGCCCGACAGGTCGAAGGCCTCGGCCGGCGTCATGATGATGTTGAGGGCGCCCGTGCCGCGAACGGTCACGCCCGTGCCGTTGAAGTTGAAGTCGAACTCGCTCGACGCCATCGTCAGCGAGGCCGGACCGATCACCACCGTGCCGTTGTTGAACGGCGCGATGAACGAGATCCCGTCCATGTCTTCCAGCGAGCCCTGGAAGTTCACGGCGCCGCCCACGCCCAGGTAGTCGACGCCCGCGCCGCCGTCGAAGACGTTCCCGACGAACGTGCCGAACAGGGTCGAGGCGCCCGACGTCATGTTGAGCGCGATCAGGGTGTCGTTGCCGTCTCCGCCCAGCAGGGTGTCGGCGCCGAGGCTGCCGATCGACTGCAGGCTGTCGTCGCCCTCGTCGCCTTCCAGGATGTCGTTGCCGCCGCCGCCGACCAGGGTGTCATTGCCGACGCCGCCCGACATCGTGTCGTCGCCCGCGTCGCCCATCAGCGAGTCGGAGCCGTCGCCGCCCAGGATGTCGTCGGCGCCGTTGCCGCCCGAGATGGTATCGGCGCCGTTGCTGTCGTTGTCGAAGATGTCGATCGGGCCCGTCGTGCCGAGCTCGGAGTCGATCGTCGCCACGCCGTCGCCCAGCAGCACGTCATTGCCGTCGCCGCCGCTCAGCGAGTCGTTGCCCGCGTAGCCCGCCAGCACGTTGGCGCTGGCGTCGCCCGTCAGGGTGTCGCCGTGGACCGAGCCGGACAGGTTCTCGAAGCCGTCGGCCGTGACGGTCACGGCGCCGCTCGTCTTGGGGCCGCCCTGTTCCAGCAGCGAGAAGTTGACGCCGTTCGCGGTCTCGCTCGAGTTGCCGAGGAAGGACAGCGTGTCGATCCCGGCGCCGCCGGAGACGGTGTGGCTGCCGTTCCCGATCTCGATCAGGTCATTGCCGTTGCCGCCGCTGATCGAGTCGCCGCCCGTGCTGCCGTACAGCCAGTTGTCGGCGTCGTTCCCGACGAGGGTGTCGCTGAACGTCGTCCCCGTGACGTGCTCGATGCCGCTCAGGGTGTCTTCGCCCTGGCCGGTGGCGGTCCCCGCCACCAGGTCGACGTTCACCCCGCCCGTCGCATTCGGATAGTAGCCGGCGCGGTCGAAGCCCGAGCCCCCGGTCAGGGAGTCGTTCCCGGCGCCGCCGACCATGTAGTCGTCGCCGGTGCCGCCGTTCAGCGTGTCCGCGCCATTGCCGCCGCGCAGCACGTCGTGGCCGCCGCCGCCATCCAGCAGGTTCGCCGCGTCGTTGCCGACCAGGACGTCGTAGTAGTTGTCGGCGCTGACGACGTGCTCCACGCCGGCGATCGAGCCGCTCGCCGTCCAGCCCGAGCCGTTCCACAGCCGAACCGTACCGGCCGCCAGGTCGACCTCCACCGCACTGGTCGAGCCGGTGAAGTCGGCGGTGTCCTCGCCCGCCCCGCCGACCAGGCTGTCGGCGCCCACGCCGCTCACCAGACGGTCGTTCCCGTCGCCGCCGATCAGGGTGTCGGCGCCGTTCCCGCCGACGAGGGTGTCGTTGTACTCGACGAGGAAGTACGGGTCGGGGTCGGGAACCTGGCCGTCGTCGTCGACGGTCGCGAACGTGCCGTCGGTTAGCGCATAGACTGCGCCGTCCCCAAGCAGCCGGTCGTTCCCGTCGCCGCCGGACAGGCTGTCCGACCCGCCCCAGCCGGCCAGCACATTGTCGTTCGCGTCGCCCGTCAGCGTGTCGCGGCCCCACATCGTGCCCGAGATGTTCTCGAAGCCGGTGAGGGTCATACTCCCCTGGCCGGTGTTCTGGCTGCCGCCCTGCAGCGCCAGGGACACGTTCACCGGAGCGGTCAGGGTGACGCTGTTGAACGACAGCGTATCGGTCCCGGCGTCGCCCGCCGCGGTGTGGTCACCCTGCCCCACCTGGACGAGGTCGTCTCCGCCGCCCGCGGTTAGGCTGTCCGAGCCGCCCAGGCCCCACAGCCAGTTGGCCTGGCCATCGCCCGTCAGGGTGTCGTTTTGGTTCGAGCCGGTGATGTGCTCGATGCTGACCAGCGTGTCCGTGCCATGGCCGAGCGTGTTCTGCGGTCCGGCCGCGAGGCTGACCGAAACGCCCGCGCCGGCGGTGGCGTAGGACACCCGGTCAAGGCCCGCCCCGCCGTCGAGCGAGTCGTTGCCGTTCCCCCCGGTGAGCAGATCGTTGTCGCCCTCGCCGAGCAGCGTGTCGTCGCCGTCGTCGCCCCGGAGGGAATCGTTGCCGGCGCCGCCCGAGATGCTGTCGTTACCTTCGCCGCCATTGACGGTATCGTTGCCGGCATCGGCGTTGATCGTGTCGTCTTCCGCCCCGCCGTTCAGAGTTTCCGCGTCGGTCGTACCGTTGATCAGCGCCATGTGCCCCACCAATGCTGGTTGCGGCGCACGGAAGATCAGTCCCGCACGCGCAAGTTATTGAGAGAACGCCGTTCTTGCGGACGAAACTCTCCCCCTTGGGGCTCACGCTATTGAGAGGTTGCAGGGCTCGCTTCCCCCATTTGGGGGAGATGCGTCAGTTCAGCGCCGCGCCGTCCAGGCGGCGACGGATGAAGTCGGCGGCCAGCAGGATCGACTGCTTGGCCTTGGGCGTGCCCATCCGCTCCCAGACGTGGGTTTCCTCCGTCCACAGACGGACGGTCAGGTCGCCGCCGGCGTCGCGCACCTTTTCCGCCAGGCGCACCGCATCGTCGTAGAGGATGTCGCCCTTGCTGGCGTGGATCAGCATCGGCGGGAAGCCGTCGAACGAGCCGAACAGCGGCGAGGCGATCGGATCGGTGGCCGAGATCCCGTTCAGGTAGAACCGCGAGACCAGCGCCAGGCTCTCCATTGTGTACGGCGTCGTCCCCATCAGCGAGGCGGCCGTCACGCTCCAGCTCTGGAGCGACAGGTCCACCCACGGCGACAGCAGCACGATGCCGTGCGGCAGTCCCAGGCCGCGGGCGCTCGCCTGCTGCAGCGCCGCCAGCAGGATCGCCGTCCCGGCCGACTCCGCCAGCGCCACCACCGGCTCGTCCGGATAGGTCTCGCGGAACCAGGCCCAGGCCGCGACGATGTCGTCCACGGCCGCCGGGCACGGATGCTCCGGCGCCAGGCGGTAGCTCGGCGCGAACACCTGCGCCTCCGCCGTCGCCGCGAAGCGGGCCACGAGCTGGGTGATCCTTGGGCTGCGTTCGGCCACGAACGAGCCGCCGTGCACGTAGAAGACGTAGCCGCGCGGCTTGCTGGCCTTGGGCGCGAACCATTCCGACGGCGCCGGCGGCGAGGACAGCACGCCGGGTCCCGCCACCCGCACGGCCTCGGCCTCCATCATCGGCAGGATGGGCGCATCCGTCCGTTCGTGCAGGCGCCGCTGCCGCGCCACATAGGCCAGCAGCGCCTCGCGCCCCTGCCGGTCGGCCACCACCGCCTGGCGCATGGAGCGCGTGACCAGCCACTGCATGGTCCGGTTCACCAGCCTCCGGCCCAGCGACTTCAGGGACCGGCCGGCGGCCCCGTCCATCGTCTGCACCTCCAGCCGGCCGGCGACCGGCTGGTCAACGCCATACGCAACGCTCATTACTGACCCCAACCAGAACTCAAGGCTTGAGCATGAAAGACGACGATGCGTTCGACCAGCGTCTGGTGAAGCCGGCCGCCGCCTACGCCAAGCTCTATCCCAGCATCATGACGCGTCTGAAGGCCGCCTACGACTCCGGCAACCCCATGGTCCGGGACGTCGCCCGCGCCCTCGGCGCGGCGCTGGAGCGTTCGGCCGGCGCGCGCGAGACCTACCTGCGCGACACCCACCAGCTGTCGCCCCAGGAGACCCGGATCGTCCTGCATCTGGTGGATGGCGGCTCGGTGCAGAGCTGCGCCGCGGCCCTTGAGGTCGCCGAAAGCACCGTGCGCACGCACCTGAAGTCGATCTTCGCCAAGACCGGCGTGCGGCGGCAGGCGGAACTGCGCGGTCTTCTGCCGGGTCGCTGAAGAATTCATCAGCTGCAACCTGCGCGCGCCGGAATGCGCGCGCCTCCCCCGAAAAGGTGAAGGGCGACGTTGACGGCGCCTTAGTCGTCGAACAGTGTGCTCTCGCTTTGGGGGCAAAGGCACATGTATCGGTTGCGTACCGTCCGTGTATTCGGGCGTGGGTTGTGCGTCTGTTTTCGTGCGACTGCTGAGCGGACGCCGCGGGTCGCCCGCCGGCCGTGATCCTCAACGATGAGCACTGGCTGGACGTCGCCGACGAACTCGGCGCCGCGGCGCTGGGCGGCGACTGGCTTCGGGCGCTGGAGGCCCTGGGCGACGCCTGCGGCGCGGACCGGGGCGAGCTGATCGGCGTCGGCGCCGACCGCGCCCTGCCGTTCAACTGGATGAGCCGCGTCGACCTGGAGGCGATCAACGCCGAGCTCGTCGCCGTCGAGGGCGGCGACCCGCGTTTCAACCCGCGCGTCGCCCGCGGCATCCGCGATCCGCTGCTCGCCGCCTGGCACGACGCGGCGTGTTCCACCGACGAGGAGCTGCGCCGCAACTTCGCCTACGCGGACGTCTGCCGGCGCTGGGACATTCCGTTCGGCAGCCAGACCACCCTGTTGCGCAACGACGGCATGCTGATCGGCCTCGCCGTCCTGCGCACCGAGCGCCAGGGCCGGCCCGAGGCCGCCGACCGCGCAGCCTTCGAGGCCCTGGCGCCGCAGGTCCGCGCCGCCGTCCGCACCCAGCTGGCCCTCGAGGGCCAGGGCGCCGCCCTGGTCGGCGGGGCGCTGGAAGCGGTGGGGATCGCCGCCTTCGTCTGCGACGGGACCGGCCGGGTGTGCGCGAACACGCCCGCCGCCGAGGCGGTGCTGTCGCGCGGCCTCATCCGCCTGCGGGGCGGGCGGCTGGCCGCCGCGCACGACGCGGACGCCCGGCTCCTGGACACCGCCGTCCGCCGCGCCGTCGGACCGGGCGATCCCCGGGCGGGCGAGCGCTTCGAGACCTTCGTGCTGCGCGATCCGGCGCTCATGGCCCAGGTCGAGGTCGTCGACGTCATGCCGCTGCCGCGCCGCCCGTTCGCCTTCGGCTTCGAGCCGCGGGCCCTGGTGGTGGTGCGCGGCGGGCGCGACGGCGACGGCCGCTTCGCCGACGTGCTGCGCGTCGCGTTCGGGCTCACCCAGTCCGAGGCCGACGTGGCCCTTCGTCTGCTGGACGGCGACAGCCGCGAGGCCATCGCCGAGGGCCGCGGCGTCTCGGTCGAAACGGTCCGCAGCCAGGTGAAGAGCCTGTTCGGCAAGCTCGGCGTCAGCAAAACCACCGAACTCAACGCCAAGCTGAACCGGCTACGCTAGCCAGCGCCTGGGGTGGTTCGGACCCAGCTCGCGCACTTCGCCCAGGGCCAGGCCCAGCACCTTCATCCGCCACGCGCTCAGCGCCTTCAGCGCCTGGACGGGCTCGATGCCGCCGATCGGGCTGGTCGCCACCTTGCCGCTCATGATGGCGCGGTCGACCGCCGTCCACTCGGCGCGCCCCTGATCGGCGTGGCCGACCGCATAGTAGTGGCGCAGGGGCTTGGGCTCGCCCTCGACCTCGAGCATCACCCCCACGAGCCAGCCCGTGGTCACCGTCTTGGCGTAAGCGTCCTGCATCGGCCCCAGATAGCGGAGCCCGGCTCCGCCGCAAGGTCGCGATTACCGCAGCCGCCCCGGTCGGCGCTCCTCGCCCCCACCGTGACCGGAAGCCGAGTTTGGGGAACCCCGTTCTCTCGAGCGGCGCATGTTCTTCGGGGCGAAACCAAAAACAATCAAAAGCTTCGCGCGCAGGGACGCGCACTTGCGCGACATCGCGTCCTGTCCCCCGAATGGGGGAGGCGGCCCCTTCCTGGAGGCCCTCTTAGTCGCCCCCTCTTCAGTTTGGGGTAGGCGTCATGGGTCTCGTTGCAGCCGGTTCGGAATTCCTCGTCAACACGGCGACGGCCAGCCACCAGTACGGCGCCGTTATGGCCCAACTGACGAACGGCGCCATCGTGGTCGCTTGGACCGACCAGAGCTCCGGCGTCGGCGGCGCGACCGGCGACAGCGGCATCGGCGTGAAGGCGCAGATCTACTCGGCGTCAGGCGCGGCCGTCGGCGGCGAGTTCCTCGTGAACACCACCACCTCCGGCGATCAGATGGCCCCCCAGATCGTCGCGCTCACCGGCGGCGGCTTCGTGGTCGCCTGGCTCGACAACGACTCCAGCGACCAAGTCTACTTCCAGCGCTTCGACGCCAACGGCGCCAAGGTCGGCGCGGAGACTCTGATCCATACGGGCAATCAGGGCTTCAGCTTCGATGTCGCGGCGCTGTCCAGCGGCGGCTTCGCCTTCTCCTACAGCAAGCTGATCGGTTCGAATTCGATCCATACATTTACCCGCGCCTATGACGCCGATGGCGTCGCGGTCAGCGGCGAGGTCATGACCCACGCCGACATCGGCGGGGTCGACGAAGGCGCCCAGAACTCCGAGATCATCGCGCTGACGGGCGGCGGCTATGTCGTGGCCTGGATGTATGTGCCGGACGCCGGCTCCGACTTTGACGTCCACTTCCGCGTCTACACCGACGCCGGCGTGGCCGTCAGCGCCGACACCATCGCCAACGTCCTCGTGGCCGGCCGCCAGAACCGGTACACGATCGAGCCCCTGACCAACGGCAACTTCGTCGTCGTCTGGACCGACGAAAGCGGCGTGGCCGATGGCAGCGGCTTTGCCGTGCAGGCGCGGATCTTCGCCGCCGACGGCACGCCGGTCACCGGCGACATCACCGTCAATACCACCACCTTGAGCAATCAGCTGGTGTCCTACGGCCTGAGCTCCGATGAAGTCGTCGCCTTGCCCGGCGGCGGCTTCGCTGTCGGCTTCGGCAGCATGACGGGCGCCAAGTTCCAGGTGATCAGCTCCACGGGGTCCAAGGTAGGTTCCGAGGTCTCTTTCGGCGCGAACGCCGGCACGCCGTCCGTGACGGCCACCGCGGCCGGCGAGATTCTCGTCACATGGGCGGAGCCCGAAGCCGACGGCCACGGAGTCCGCGGCCAGCTCTTCAACACCAGCGGCGAGGCCATTTCGCAGAAGTTCTCGGTCAACACCACCACGACCGGCCACCAGAGCGAGGCGGTTCCGATCGCGCTGGATGACGGGACGTTCCTGGTCGTCTTCCGCGACGAGAGCGCCACCGGCGGCGACACCAGCGGCCTCGCGTTGAGGGGGCAGTTCCTCGCCGTCACCGACAATCCGGCCATCGCGGGGATCGCCGGCACGACGCTCTATCAAGAGGGCATCGGCGGCGTCACGGCGACCGTCGCGGTCTCGCCGAACCTCACGCTCAGCGACGACGACAGCGCCACCCTCGCCAGCGCCACGGTGTCCATCTCCGGCGCGTTCCAGGCCGGCCAGGATGTCCTGGCTTTCAACAACTCCAGTACCGCCACCTTCGGAAACATCGCCGCCAGCTACGACGCCGGCGCCGGCGTGCTCAGCCTCACCTCCGCCGGCGCGACGGCGACGCTCGCCCAGTGGCAGGCCGCCCTGCGCGCGGTGACGTACGCCAACACCTCGGACGCGCCCTACACCACGACCAACCGGACGATCAGCTTCCAGGTCAGCGACGGCGCGGGGACCAGCAACGTCGCCAATCAGGACCTCTTCGTCGGCGGCGACGACGACGCGCCGACGGTCGCCGTCAGCGGGGCGGACGGCGAGCGGACGTTCGTCGAGCAGGACGATCAGACCGCGGGCTCCGGCCCGGTCCAGATCGCGCAGGCCATCAGCATCGCCGACCCGGACGCGGCGAGCACCGTCGCCACGGGCACGGTGTCGATCACCTCCGGCTTCCAGGCCGGCGCCGACGTTCTGGGCTTCACGGCCAATGCCGGAACAATGGGGAACATCACCGGCGCCTACAACGCCACCACAGGCGTGCTGACCCTCACCTCGGCCGGCGGCACGGCCACCCTGTCTCAGTGGGAAGCGGCGTTCCAGGCGGTCACCTACGCCAACAGCACCGACACGCCGACAGCCGCCGACCGCGTCGTCAGCTTCTCCCTTGGCGGAACGGCCGGCACGAAGACCGTCCACGTCACCCCCGGCAACGACTTCCCGTACGCCACCACCGTCAGCGGCGTGACCGCCTTCACCGAGGACGGCGGCCCCGTGGCGATCGAGCCCAGCGTCACGGTCACCGATCCGGACACCACGCTCTCCGGCGCTCAGGTCGGCTTCGAGAACGGCACGTTCGTGGCCGGCCAGGACGTGCTGGCCTTCACCAACACCAGCGCGGCCACGTTCGGCAACATCACGGCCAGCTTCAACACGACGACGGGCCTGCTGTCGCTGACCTCCGCAGGCAATACCGCCACCATCGCCCAGTGGACCGCGGCGCTGCGGGCGGTGACCTACAACAACACGTCCGACGCGCCGAACACCACGCCGCGGGAGTTCCAGTTCTACGTCCAGGACACCCTGGCCAATAACACCGGCGCGACGGGCGTCAGCGTCACGGTCGCGGCCGTGAACGACGCGCCCGTGCTCAGCGGCGCCGGCGGGACGACCGCCTATACCGAAGGCGCGGCCTCTGCGGTCGCATCGGCCCTCACGGTCGTCGACGGCGATCACGCGACCCTGTCGTCGGCCACCGTCTCCATCACCGCGAACTTCAACGCGGCCGAGGACGCGCTGACCTTCATCAACCAGAACGGCATCACCGGCAGCTACAACGCCGGCACGGGGGTGCTGACGCTCACCGGATCGGCCACGGTCGCCCAGTACCAGGCGGCCCTGCGCACGGTGGCCTATTCCAACAGCTCGGACGCGCCGAACACCGCGTCCCGGACCGTCAGCTTCGTGGTCAACGACGGCGCGGCCAGTTCGAGCGCCGCCACACAGACGGTGACGGTCGCGCCGGTCAACGACGCCCCGTCCGGCGCGGATGCGACGCTCAATGTCCAGGCGGGCGCGGCCAGAGCCTTCACCGCCGCCGACTTCGGCTTCACCGACGTGGACGGCCACGCCCTGGCGGCGGTGACCATCACCACCCTGCCCGCCGCCGGCGCCCTGACGCTGAACGGCGTCGCCGTCACCGCCGGCCAGAGCGTGAGCCTGGCGGCCATCGGCGCCGGCCAGCTCGTCTACGCTCCCGGCGCCGTCGCGGCCCAGAACGCCTTCGCCAGCTTCACCTTCCAGGTTCAGGACAGCGGCGGCGCGATCGACGCCAGCGCGAACACCGTCACGGTGAACGTCACCGCCGCGCCGCCGGCCGACCCGGGTCCGTCCGAGCCGCCCCCGCCGCCGCCGACCGGCACCGCGGGCGACGACACGATCCTCCTCGACACGACGGTGCGCGCCTATGACGGCGGCGCCGGGAACGACCACGTCACCGGCAGCTACATGCCCGACACGCTCTCCGGCGGCGACGGCGACGACAGCCTGTTCGGCGGGGCCGGCGACGACGAGCTCGCGGGCGGGCCAGGCGACAACCACCTGCGCGGCGGCGACGGACGCGACGTCCTGACGGGCGGCTCCGGCTTCGACGATCTGCACGGCAACGTCGGCGACGATACGGTCCGCGGCGGCGGCGGCGGCGACTGGGTGGTCGGCGGCCAGGGCCAGGACGTCCTCTTCGGCGACGAGGGCGCCGACGTCTGCCTGGGCAATCTGGGCGAGGATCGCATCTTCGCCGGCGAGGGCGACGACGTGGCCCGCGGCGGCCAGGGCGACGACAGCGTCTCGGGCGGCGCCGGCGACGACTGGCTGGCCGGCGACCGCGGCTCCGACACCCTCTCCGGCGGCTCGGGGGCCGACGTCTTCCACACCTGGGGCGACGCAGGGGTCGACATGGTCACCGACTTCCACGCCGCGGAGGGCGACCGCGTCAACGTCCTGCCGGGTACGGAGTACAGCTTCGCCCAGGTCGGCGCCGACGTCGTGATCAGCATGACCGGGGGCGGACAGATGGTGCTGCAGGGGGTACAGCTCTCCAGCCTGACACCGGGGTGGATCTTCTAGCCGCTTAACCCTCGCCCACTTGGCTTCGACTGGCGATGGGCGACGAACACTGGCGCGCATCGGCCGACATCACGCCAATGTCGGCCGCGTCACTCAGGTTCAGCGTCCTTAACGGCGATTAGCCACGTCCGTCAGTGTTACCTTAGCTTCTGTGCGCCACCTTTTGGCCTCAATCGGGCGCGGTCCCGATGGAGTGTTCGCTGTGACCAGCGCCAGCGCCGAATGCGCGAACGGACGGCCCCTCCGGGTCCTCCACGTCGACGACGATCCCATGAACCTGCGCGTCGTGCAGGAGATCCTCACCGCCTTCGGCCATGCCGGGGTCATGGCCTGCTCGGGCCAGGAGGCGCTGGAGCATCTCAGCACCGAGGTGTTCGACGTCGTGCTCATGGACGTCCACATGCCCGGCATGACCGGCATCGAGGTCGTCGAGCGCCTGCGCGCCTCGCTGGGCCCGGCGCGCAACACCCCGGTCATCGCGCTCACCGCCGACGTGCTGTCGCGCCGGCCTCAGGAATACGCCGCCCTGGGCTTCGACGACTTCGTCTCCAAGCCGATCCTGGTCTCGGGGCTCATGGCCTCGATCCACCGCGCCGCCTCTGGCGTGACGCCCGGGCGCCGCCTCTCCCGCGTCGGCTAGTCCGCGTCGGCCTCGACCGGATCGGCCGCGATCGGCTGCGCGCCGGCGTCCAGCGCCCGATCCAGCGCCGCCCGGTCGAGCTGTCCCTCCCACCGGCTGACGACCAGCGTGGCCACCGCATTGCCGATGAAGTTGGTCAGCGCCCGGCACTCGCTCATGAACCGGTCGACGCCCAGGATCAGCGCCATGCCGGCCACCGGCACGCTGGGCACCACCGACAGCGTTGCGGCGAGCGTGATGAAGCCTGCTCCCGTGACGCCTGCCGCGCCCTTCGAGCTCAGCATGGCCACCGCCAGCAGCAGCAGCTGCTGCGGCAAGGTCAGATCGATCCCCAGGGCCTGGGCGATGAACAGCGCCGCCAGCGTCATGTAGATGTTCGTGCCGTCGAGGTTGAAGCTGTAGCCTGTCGGCACCACCAGCCCGACCACCGCCTTCGGAGCGCCCGCCCGCTCCATCTTCTCGAGCAGCGACGGCAGCGCCGCCTCCGAGGACGAGGTCCCCAGCACCAGCAGCAGCTCCTCCTTCAGGTAGCGGATGAGCTTCAGGATCGAGAAGCCGTTCAGCCGGGCGATCGCCCCCAGCACCACCAGCACGAACAGCGCCGAGGTGGCGTAGAAGGTGCCCACCAGCGCCGCCAGGCTCAGCACGCTCCCGATGCCGTACTTGCCGATGGTGAAGGCGAAGGCCCCGAACGCCCCGATGGGCGCGGCGCGCATGAAGATCGCCACCAGCCTGAAGAACGCCTCGGCCGCGGCGTTCAGCACGCGCAGCAGCGGCTCGCCGCGTTCGCCCACCATCGTCAGGGCCACCCCGAACGGGATCGCGAAGAACAGCACCTGCAGGATGTTGCCGCTGGCGAAGGCGCCCACGACCGTGTCCGGTATGATGTCGAGGAGGAAGCCCTTGATCGTCAGGTCGTGCGACTTGGCCGCGTAGTCGGCGACCGCCTTGGCGTCGAGGCTCGCGGGATCCACGCCCATGCCCGCGCCCGGCCGCACCACGTTGGCGACGATCAGCCCGACCACCAGGGCGAAGCTGGACACCGCGATGAAGTAGCCGAACGCCTTGGCCGCGACGCCGCCGACCTTGCCGAGGTCGCGCATGCCCGCGATGCCGGTCGTCACGGTCAGGAAGATGACCGGCGCGATGATCATCTTCACCAGCTTGATGAAGGCGTCGCCCAGCGGCTTCAGGCTCTCGCCGATCTCGGGCCAGAAATGGCCGATGGCCGCACCCATCACGATGGCCGCCAGCACCTGCACATAGAGATGCGCCCAGAACGGCGTGCGCTTCGGCGCCGCCGCCACGGCCTCAGGTGCTCTCGCCAATGGATCCCCCGCATAAAACGCTCCGACCTTAGCCGAACCGTGACGGCGCTGAAATGAGTCGCCGAAAGTTCGAAGATCGGGAATCCTGCCGGCAACGAGAACAGGTTCCGGGGAGGACCACATGACCTTCAGCCGACGCGGCCTTCTGGCCGCCGGCGCGGCGTTCGCCGCGTCTCCCGCCCTGGCGAGGATCGCCGTCCAGCCGCCCGCGTCGGTCGGCGTCTCGCCGGCGGGCGTCGCCGCGCTGAACGCCCACTTCCACGGCCTCGTCGACCAGAAGAAGCTCGCCGGCGTCGTCACCCTGCTGGCCCGCAAGGGCAAGGTGGTGAACCTCGACGCCTACGGCCGCGCCAGCGCCGCCCAGCCGGCCCCGCTGAAGACCGACGCCATCTTCCGCATCGCCTCCATGACCAAGCCGATCACCGGCGTGGCCATGATGCAGCTCTACGAGAAGGGCCTCTGGAAGCTGGACGATCCGGTGGCGAAGCACATCCCGGAGTTCGCCGGCCTGAAGGTGAAGACCGACGCCGGCCTCGTCGACCAGGCCAGACCGATGACCATGGCCCAGCTCATGAGCCATACCGCCGGCTTCGGGGTCAGCGCCCTCTACGAGAAGGACGATCTCCGCGAGACCGACCTCCAGGGCATGGTCGACAAGCTGGCCAGGCTGCCGCTCGCCAGCCAGCCCGGAACGGACTGGGCCTACGGCCCCGCCGTGGATCTCCAGGGCTACGTCGTCCAGAAGCTCTCGGGACTCGACCTCGCCGACTACATGCAGCGCCACATCTTCGACCCGCTGAAGATGCCGGACACCCAGTTCTGGGTCGCGCCGGCCAAGGCGGCGCGGGTGGTCCAGGTCCACACCTACGACGCGGCCGGGAACATCGTCGCCACCAACGACCCGTCGGTCCGCACCGAGAAGCCGCGCTTCCTGGCCGGCGGCGGCGGCCTCTTCTCCACGGCCGAGGACTACTTCCGCTTCTGCCAGGCCCTGCTGAACGGGGGCGAGCTGGACGGCGCGCGCATCCTCAAGCCCGAGACGGTCAGGCTGATGCGCGCCGACGTGCTCCAGCCCGGCGTCGGCGTCGACCTCTACGGCCCGGTCCAGAAGGGTATCGGCTTCGGCATGGACTTCGCGGTCCATAGGCGGCCCGCCGAAAGCGGCCTGCCCCAGGGCCTCGACAGCTACTGGTGGGGCGGCGCCTTCGGCACCTGGTTCTGGATCGACCCCGCCAACGACGTGATCTTCGTCGGCATGATCCAGAACCTGCGCGGATCGGTCCCTGGCGCGGGCACCCCCGACCTCCGCGGCGAGTCGGCCAAGCTCGTCTACGCCGCCCTGCAGGAGGCCCGCGCGTGAAGCTCGCCGCCCTCGCCGTCGCCCTGGCGACCCTCGCCGGCGCCGCCGCGGCCCAAGGAACCGGCGAGCCCTACAAGTCGCCCCGCACCGCCTGGGGCGCGCCCGACCTGCAGGGCGTCTGGACCAACGCCTCCCTCACCAGCCTGGAGCGGCCGCCGCAGTTCAAGTCCCTCGTGGTCTCCGAAGAGCAGGCCAAGGCGCTCGAGCAGATGCGCGCCCGGGCCAGCGAGGCCCAGAACCGCCCGTCCGATCCGAGCGCCGGCGCCCCCAGGTCCGGCGACGATCCCGGCGGCTACAACAGCTTCTGGGTCGATCCCGGCACGGCCGTCGGCCGCATCCGCGGCGAGCCGCGCTCGTCCTGGCTGATCGATCCCGCCGACGGCCGGCTGCCCTACACGCCGGAGGGCCGGCGGCTCTACGAGACCACCCTGCAGAAGGCCCGCACCACCTTCGACGGGCCCGAGGCCCGGCCGCTGGGCGAGCGCTGCATCCTGGGCTTCGGCTCCACGGCCGGCCCGCCGATGCTGAACGTGCTCTACAACAACCACTACCAGGTCCAGCAGACGCCCGATCACGTGGTCATCATCGTCGAGATGAACCACGACGCCCGCGTGATCCCGCTGAAGCCCTCGAAGGCGCCGCCCGGCACGCCGTGGATGGGCTGGTCCATCGGCCGCTGGGAAGGCGACACCCTCGTCGTCGAGACCCGCAACTTCAATCCAGGCGAGTCGCTCAGGCCCTACTTCGGCGCCAGCCTGTACCTCTCGCCCCAGGCCCGCGTGACGGAGCGGTTCACGCGCGTCTCACCGACCCAGATCCTCTACGAGTTCAGCGTCGACGACCCCGCGGTCTACGCCAAGGTCTGGCGCGCCGAGATGCCGCTGAACGCCGCTCGCGGTCCGATGTACGAGTACGCCTGCCACGAGGGGAACTACTCGCTGCCGGGCATCCTCGGCGGCGCCCGCCGCGCCGAGGCCGAGGGCCGCAAGCCCGAGGAAGTCGGAATCGTCGAGTAAGGCCGCCTCAGTCCTTCTTGCCGCCGCCGCGGTCGGGCTTGCCGCCGCCTTGGCCGCCCCCTGGGCCGCCCCCGTGCCCGCCCTGGCCGCCATGGCCGCCGCCGCGGTCCGGTCGGTCGGCCTGCGGCCCGCGGTCGGGCCTCGCGTCCTGGCGGGGCTGCGCCCTCTGCTCGGGCCGGACCTGGGCCGCCGCCTGGCGGGCGTGATCCTCCGCGGCCCTCGCCTGCTGCCTGGCCTGCTGTCTCGCCTGCTGCGCTTCAGCCCGCGCCTGCTGGCGCGTCTCGGCCGCCTGGCGCTGGGCGAACCGACGCTCGGCCTGGGCTTGCCGCTGCGCCGCCTGGGCCTGCCGCTGGACGCCCTCGGCTCGCGCCTGGTCCCGCTGCGCCCGGAGCTGCTCGCGCTGGGCCATGGCCATGTCGCGCCGCGCATGCACCTCCGGCAGTCCGGCCGCGGACGGGGCCGCCTGGGCGACCTGCTGGGCCGCCATCCGCCGCGCGTCGCGCCGCCAGGCCTCCGCCGCCTGCTCGCGCCGGCGCTCCTCCTTCTCGAACCGCTTCCGCTCGCGCTCGCCGGACCGGTCGCGCCAGGCCCGCCAATCCTGGTCGCTGCGCGCCGCCTGCAGCCAGGGCTCCGAGGCGCGGCGCACCTGCGGCGCCCGCTGGATCCACGAGGCCTCCTGCACCGGCCGGCGCCGGGTCTGGGCGGCGTTGCGCAGGTCCCGGCCATGCAGCCAGTAGCGGCCGGCCAGCGGCGCGACGTCGGCGAACCGGTCGGCCGGAAGGTAGCCGCCCCGGGCGTCGATCAGCGAGACCAGGGCGCCGGCCGGATCGAAGCCGTAGCCGTACAGCCCGTCCCGGACGAAATACGGATAGGCCGCGCCGGGCTCGTAATAGTAATAGCGGTATCCCGTCTCCCACGGCTCGGCGTACATCGCCCAGTCGTCGGCGCTCTCCCACCCCCAGGGCTCGACGCCCCCGTAGTCGAAGGCGTAGTCCGGCGGGGCGTCGTAGAACGCCTGCTCCAGCCCATAGGCGCGCTCCGCGAAACGATATCCGGCGTCGGGCGCCGTCCAGCTCACCGGCGCGGCCTCGGCATAGGGCAGCGCCACCGGCTCGGGCATCAGTTCGATCGGCGTGGGATCGGGCACGGCGATCCGCTGCGCGCCCTCCTCGTCACGACAGGCCGCCGCGCTGAGGGCCAGCGCGCCTGCGGCCGCCAGCAGGGCCATCCGGCCGCTCTTCCGGCGCAAAGCGTTCATTCCCAAAGGTCCTTCGCCTACTCACAGGGCCCGCAAGCATCAGAGTCTGCGGCTGAACGGGGCGATGAGCCGAACGGTCAGGAGGGGTTCACGGTTGCGGCCGGAAAGCGGCGCGGCGTCGCCGTACCGAGGCTTCAACTCTCACGCGGTCGTGTTGGCGCCGGCGCCGCGGTTCGCCGTCTTTCGGCCACGGTTGCGGCGAAGCCCCATTGACGTGGCCTCCGCCATGCTGGATTTTCGAATCTAAGCGCCGCTACAGGCGCAGTCGATAACCGGCTTGGGGGAACGTCCATGAATTCCAGAAAGACTCTACTGCTGTCGTGCGTCTTCGCCTCGGCGACGGCATTCGCGGGATCGGCCTTCGCCCAGGCCGAATCCACCAATCAGATCCAGGAACTGGTGGTCACCGCCGAAAAGCGGGAACAGTCGCTGCAGGACGTGCCGGTCGCGGTGTCGGCCTACACCGACGAGCGCCGTGAACTGGTCGGCATCAACTCGGTGCAGGACCTGACGAACTTCACGCCGGGCCTCGCCTACTCGACCAACAACGACCGCATCAACATGCGGGGCATCGGCCGCTTCACGAACAACCGCTCCACCGAGGGCGGCGTGGCCATGTACTCGGACGGCGTCTACACCTCGTCGGTGACGCAGTTCGCCAAGTCGACGCTGTTCATCGACCGGACGGAAGTCCTCCGCGGCCCGCAGGGCACGCTCTACGGCCGCAACTCCATCGGCGGCGCGATGAACATCATCTCCAAGCGCCCGACCGACGAATTCTACGCCGAGGTCCGCGGCAGCTTGGGCAACTTCGACACCTGGGCGACGGAAGCGGCCATCTCGGGCCCGCTGTTCGGCAACATCCAGGGCCGCCTGGCCGGCACCTACAGCTCGCAGGGCGACGGCTACTTCAAGAACCTGAACCCGAACGGCAAGGACGAAGGCGGCATCGGCGACCAGTGGCAGGTCGAGGGCCAGCTCCAGGGCGAGCTCGCCGACGGCAAGTTCGAGTGGTGGCTGAAGGGCGAGACGGTCGAGTGGCACAACCTCGGCCGCGGCCCGGGCGGCCGCACGACCGTGCAGTACGGCCTGCGCGACGTCACCACGATCGGGTCGCGCGCCGCGCTGACGCCGAACGCCGCCAACTACGGCATCGGCGACACCAACCTGCCGGCCAACCTCTGTCAGATGTGCTTCAACACGGATGACGGAAACTACATCGACCTCGAGAGCAACACCTACGCGCTGCACGCGACGCTGCACCTCGAAAACTTCGACATCAAGTACATCACCGGCTTCACCTACTACGACTACCGGCTCCAGACCGACCTGGACGGCACGTCGCGGCAGGCGCCGTTCCAGCTGCCCTACGCGGCTCAAGGCGCACCGGTGCCGCAGCCGGCGGGGACCGAGCTCTACTATCCCCGGCAGCACAACCAGTACCAGGAAGAGGTCTGGTGGTTCTCGAACGAGCTGAATTTCGCCTCGACCTGGGACGGCCCGCTCCAGATGATCCTGGGCCTGTACCAGTTCCGGGAAGGCTCGAACTACACGCTGTCGGACGCCCGCTTCCCGGATGATCCGCGCTTCCAGAACCCGACCACCCAGACGGGCGCGCCCATGGCCGCCAACCCGCTGCGGCGCTACGCCTACGGCAGCTCGGAGAACGTCAGCGAATCCTACGCCGTCTTCGGCCAGGCCGACTACCAGCTCACCGAAGAGCTCAAGGTCACCGCCGGCCTGCGCTACACCTACGACCGCAAGCGGTCCTTCGAAACGGCCCGGCTGTTCTGCCTCTACACGGCGAGCTGCCCCATCACCCGGCTGACCGACCGCCCCGTGGACATCACCGACGCCGCGGCGCCGGGCGTCAGCACCGACGAGTCCGTCTACCTGCCCGCCTTCACCGACCCGACCACCGGCTATCGCCATCGCGGCCTGAAGAACAGCTGGAGCGGCCTCACCGGCGCCCTGAGCATCGACTGGCAGCCGGATCCGGACACCCTGGCCTATGCGAAGTACACGCGCGGCTACAAGGCGGGCGGCTTCAACTCGGGCACCACCACCCTGACGCCGAACGTCACCACCGAAGAGGAGACGATCGACGCCTACGAAGTGGGCCTGAAGAAGACCTTCGGCGGCACCTTCCAGGCGAACGCCTCGGCCTACTACTACGACTACCAGGACATCCAGATCCCGATCACCGGCCGCGATCCGGTGACCGACCTGAACGTCACGCGCTTCTTCAACATGCCGAAGGCGCGGATCGTCGGTTTCGAACTGGAGACCATCTGGCAGCCGATCGACAACCTGCAACTGCTGGCCAACTACTCCTACCTCAACGCCGAGCTGCGTGAGGCCTGCTGCTTCCAGGATCCGGAAGATCCGCGCGCCGTGGCGCCGGGCGCCGTCCGGTCGGGCAACACGGCCGCCGCCCTGGCCAGCGCGACGGCTCCGCTGAACCAGGACCTGAAGGGCCAGAAACTCCCCTCGTCCACGCCGCACCGGGTGACGGTGAACGTGAACTACACCTGGGAATTCGACGCCGGCAACCTGTCGGCCTCGCTGACCCACGTGTGGAAGGACAAGACCTACTATTCGATCTTCAACCGTTACTACAACGAAGGTAAGGCCTGGCATCAGACCGACGCCCGCCTGCTCTTCAACGACGCCGACGACCGCTACACGGTGATCGCCTTCGTGAAGAACATCTTCAAACAGGAAGGGATCGCGGGCGCCGACGGCACCCGCCCCACCACCGGCCCGAACTCGAACCCGAACAACCTGTTCGTGAACCGCACGATCTCGTACGTGCCGCCGCGCACCTACGGCGTGGAGCTTCAGTACCGCTTCTAGTTCCTGGACTTTTTCGACTTCCGCGCCCCGGCCTCACCGCCGGGGCGTTTTTCTTTGAGCGAACGGCGCCCGCATAACGTCGGTCTTGCGCCGCTGGCCACGTCTGCCACGCTAGGGGCGTCTCGTCGGGGGAGTCGTCATCCATGCCCTACCGCCACGCCCACTGGTACGTGCTGGCCGTCCTGCCGCTCGCCGCCCTGGCCTTCTGGCCGTCATACCTGGGGCAGATCGGGACGGCGCCGATGCAGTTCCACATGCACGGCCTCACCGCGACGCTCTGGCTGCTGCTGCTCGCGGCCCAGAGCTTCGCCATCCACGGCGGCCGCCGATCGCTGCACCGCAAGCTCGGCCTCGTCAGCCTGGCGCTGTTCCCGCTCTTCCTGGCCGGCGGCTCGGGCATCTTCCTCGGCATGGCTCAGCGTTTCGCGGGCGAGGTCTCGCCGTTCTACACGACCTATGCCCCGCGGCTCGCGTGGCTCGACATCGTCGCCGTGGCCGGCCTGGCCGCCTTCTACTTCGAAGCCCTCCGCCAGCGCCGCGTTGTCGCCCTCCACGGAGGATATCTGCTGGCGACCGTCGTCTTCCTGCTGGGGCCGATCTTCGGCCGTCTATTCGGCGCGGTCCGGTTCGCCATTGCGGGCGGCCCGGACTACGCCCTCCTGCACGGCGCCTTCCAGGGCTCGAACCTCTTCGTCGCCGCCCTCGCCTTCGCGATCGCCTGGCGCGTGCGGCCAAACGGGCGGCCGTTCGTGATCTCCGGCGCGCTGAGCCTGCTGATGATGCTCCTGTTCGAGTTCGTCGGGGGAACGGCCTGGTGGCGGGCGCTCTTTGTCCGGGCGGCCGATCTGCCGAGCGCGCCGGTCGCCGTCGCCGTCGCCATCCTGGGCGCGCTCATCGCGTGGGCGGGCTGGACGGCCGGACGGCGCGCCGTGCGCTCGCCCGCGGCGATGCCGGCCTAGCGGCAGCCGGCGATCGCCCGCTCCAGCTCGTCCAGACGCTTCTGGCGCAGCAGCCGTCCGGCCGCCATGAGCTGGTAGCGGTCGGCGGCGCCCGGCGCCTTCCGCAGCGCCGCGTCGGTGTCGGGGTATCTCGGCGGCGGCGCCAGGCCCTTGGGAACGCAGCTTCGGGCGGCGACGGGCGGCGCGGGCCGCACCACCGGCGGCGGCGCGACGGGCGCGGGCTCAGGGGCCGCCACGACCGGCGCGGGGGCTGCCGGGGCGGGCGCGCCCTTACGGCCGAACGGCAGGGTCTCGCAGCCGGCGAGCGCCACGCCCGCCAGTCCCAGCATCAGGATCGCCGTCCCTCGGATCTTCATTGCGCGCGGAGGGTCATTTCAGGGTCGAGAGCACCGCCTCGTCGGCGCTTTCCATACGGGCGCAGACATCGATTCCCTCGGGCTGCTCGGTCAGCAGCCGCCGCGTGGCGTCGCGGGTGTCCTGCGGCGCCTCGTAGGCGGCCTCGGTCAGTCGCTCGGGCGCGCCCGCGGCGGCGTGGCAGGCGGCGAGTTGCGCCTTCCACAGCGACTGCGACCGGTCCTGCTGTTGCGTCAGCTCGGTGATGCGGCGCTCCAGCGCCGTCCGCTGCGTCGTCCAGGTGCTCCATGAGATCGCCAGGAGAACGCCCATCACCAGCGCCGCCGTCGAGGCGGCCAGGCTCGTGACCCGGTGGGCCAGCGTCCGTCTCAGCGCATCCGTCATGATCTCCGCCCCGAGCATCGCGGAGCGCCGGAAGCTCCGCCCTGACATTCCAATCGGCGCGGCATGGCGATTTCAAGACCGCAAGAACCCGCTACCGACAGCTTGACCGGAACAGGGCGGCGCGCCACCCATTCTCCTGCCATGGGTAAATGGATCGCCATCCTCGTCGCCGCAATCGTTGGCCTGGCCATCGTAGGCTTTCTGGTCGACGCCGCGCGCGCCATCGCCGGCTTCCTGCTCGTCGTCTGCCTGATCGTTCTGGCGGTGCAGGTCTTCCTGAAGCGGCCGCGCAAGGGCTGACCGCTTCCAGCCGTCAGGCGGCGCCGACGGGACTCTTGGACGCGGGCCTGGCGCCGCTCCGCGGCGTCAGCGCCTGGGCTTCCTCCAGCGCGTCGACCACCAGAGCCAGACGATCCGGCACCGGCTGGACTTCCATGCCGCGGTAGAGGCCGCGCAGATCGCCCTCCAGCGCCGCCATCCGGCGTTGCCGACCCGCCGCCCGCGCCTTCGACCAGAGCACCACGCCCAGGCCGGCTGCCAGCGGCCAGCCGACGGCGGCGACGACCGCGGCGATTTGCAGGGACGGAGCGAGTGTTGCCATGGTGATCGCGACCTTCTGACGCACGACAGCCAACCTCAGCTTGGCCAGCTTGACAACACCAAATGATACCTAAGCTTCAGTTCACGAGGTCTTGAGTCGTCTCGGTCATGGGCAGGGTCAGTTCGCAGGCCAGGCCCTCTGGCCGCCAGTCCACGCGCGAGCTTCCGCCCAGCGATCCGGACAGCGCGCGGCGCAGGATTGCGGTGCCCAGGCCGCGTCGCCGCGGCGGGGTCACCTTCGGCCCGCCGGTCTCGGTCCACGTCAGCACTAGCGGCTCGCCGCGGCCGCCCCGCCAGGCCACCTCGACCCGTCCCTCAGGCCGGCTCAGCGCGCCGTACTTCGCCGCATTGGTGGCCAGCTCGTGCAGCGCCATCGCCAGCGACTGCGCCGCCGCCGGCGGCAGGGCGAGATCGTCGCCGCGGATCGTCACCCGCGCGGCATCGCCGAGGCTGAACGCCAGCAGCTCCTCCTCCACCAGCCGGCGGAGATCCGCGCCGTCCCAGCGCGCCTCCGACAGCAACTGGTGGGCGCGGGCGAGCGCGCTGATGCGTCCGACGATCACCGCCTTCAGGGCCGCCGGCGTTTCGGCGTTCGACAGCGAGACGGTGCCCTGCACCACGGCCATCAGGTTGTTGGCGCGGTGGTCGACTTCCCGGGCCAGGAGCCTCAGCCGCTCCTCGTCCGCCTTGCGCTCGGTGATGTCCATCACCACCCCCAGCGCGCTGACCGGCCGCCCCTCGGCGTCCAGAACCAGCTCCGAGCGGTTCAGCAGCCACAGCACCTCGCCGTCCTGCCGGCGATGGCGGTACTCCACCTCGAAGAAGCGGTCGCCGCGGGCGAGCGCCTGCTCGATCACGCCGCGCACCCGCTCCTGCTCGCCGGGCAGGTAGCCGGCCAGGATCTCCTCCATGCTGGGCCGGGCTTCGGGCGCGAAGCCCAGCAGCCGGTTCAGCTCGGGGGTCGGGATCAGGCCGACGCCGATTTCCAGCCGCCACACCGCCATCCGGCCCGCCTCCAGGGCCAGCCGCAGCCGCTGTTCCGAGGCCCGCACGGCGTCTTCGGCCAGCTTTCGATCGGTGATGTCCTGGATGGTGCCCACGTAGCGGACCGCCGTCGTCTCGCCGTCCACGGTCTCGAACACCGGCTCGCCGATCGCCCAGACCCACCAGGTGCGCCCGTCGTCGCGGCGGACGATGCGGTATTCGTATGGGCTGAGGTCGCGCAGCGCGGGGTCGAGCGCCCGCTGCACCTGCGCCCAGGTCGTCTCACGGTCGGCCCGATGCGTCGCCGAGACGATCTGGCCGCGGCTCACCGGCGCCCCGGCCGGCAGTCCCAGGATCGCCTTCGTCTGCTCCGAACAGACCATGGCGTTGGTGCGCAGGTCCCAGTCCCAGACCCCGACGCCGGCCGCCCGGGTCGCCAGGTCCAGGCGGGCGTTGGCGTGGGTGAGCGCCCGCCGCTCCCGGGCCAGCGTGGTCGCCGCGGTGCGGTAGGCCTCGGCCAGCGCGACGACCGTTCCGCCGGCCGCCACATAGAGGCCGAAGCTGACCGCGGCGGCCGTCTCGTCCGCGATCAGGGGCGTGCCGCTGCGCGTCAGCATCCAGCGCGTCAGCAGGCCTCCGCCCACGAGGGTGACCGCGCCGGCCTCCCAGCCGGCGGCGAGGGCCGCCCCCAGCATGGCCGGAAAAAGGAGGACGAACGGGGCGACGCCGGGCATGAGCGCGCCGATCAGCGCCTGCGCGCCAAGCGCCAGCGTCGTCGCGACGAGCGCGACGCTCAGTTGCACGAGCCGCTTCGGCGCCCCCTCCCCGAGGCTCGCGAGATCTGTGTAGCTCGGTAATCGGAGCACGACGGGGTCCCGCACGACGGAACACTGTTTGCGCGAGGAGATCGAGCGGTCAAGCCGCCCGGATCGGGGGCCGCCGGTGCGCCGCGAGGCGGGCGATCAGCTGGCGCGGGCCACAGGCGCGCTGGCGGGCCAGCCGCCGCCCGCCGCCTCCGCGAGCGCCAGTTCGGGCTCGCTCAGCACCATCTGCTGGGGGGCTGCGGGCCGGCCGCGCTCGGTCCCGTCCGGCCGGAGGGCCGCGCCTGCCCCGGTGCCGAGGGCCGCCGCCAGCGCGGCGCCCGCCAGCAGCAGGCGGGCCGGATCGTGCGTCCTATGTCGGTTCGCGGACATCGGCCCGGCAAACCCGGAGGCCCGGGCTCGGGTTCCAGATTCGCCGCGCCAACAGAAATTCGCCCGCCGCCTCAGATGTTTGGGAACAACCTTCAGCCACCCTCAGTTGTGGGCGGGCGACGAAACTCCGAGGGACGTCGACCAGCTTCCCCTCGTCGCCGGGCCCCCCACGAAGCTCCGAGCGTGGGGGGCCTTTTCGCGTGCGCGCGCCCGCACGGCGAAGCGCCCCGCGGCGGCGCGCCGGGCGTGGAAGCTTGAGTTATCGGGGAAATCGGCCGGCTCCGCTCGGGTCCAGGGGAATGCGAGGGGAGTGTGCGGAGCCGGCCTTTCCGACCGTCACGCGGGGGGGGCTTCGTGCGGTCGGATCGAAAAACGCCGTTCCGAAAAACCTGTTCCCGCTTATGCGGCATTTTCATTTCATAGGTCGGGACAACCTCCGGGATGGCGACGGTTCGTCCCAGGGCCAGGCTTCGGTTTATGGGTCATTGTCCGGCTCGGGAGAGAGATCGACGGGCCGCGGTCGCGCGCCTGCAACGTCGCGAGAGGGAATGGACGACAGCTCGCTGAACCTGGCGACCGTGGCGCTCGACCACGCGGATTCCGGACCCGTTCTGGGGACGGCCTCAGGCGCGCACGTCGTGGAGATTCTCGACGGCTTGGCCGAGGGCTTCATCGCCTTCGACTTCGATTGGCGCGTCACCTACTGCAACCGCGCCGCCGAGGACCATTTCCAGCGCTCCCGCGGCCAGATCATCGGCCGGGTGATCTGGGACGAGGTGAACAGCGTCGTCGACGCCGGACCGCGCGGCTTCCTCTCCCTGGCCATGGCCGCCCGCCGTCCGATGGAGGCCGAGGCGCCGTCCGACGTCTATCCGGGCCGCTGGATCGCGTTCCGCGCCTTCCCGCTGAAGACGGGCCTGGCCGTCAACTTCCGTGACGTGACCGTCCGCCGTGAGCGCGCTGCGGCTCAGCGAGCTCGAGCGGCGCCGCGCGTTCCTGCTGGAGCTCACCGACGCCCTGCGCCCCCTTTCGGAGCCGAACGAGATCCTCACCGCCGCGGCTCGCCTGCTGGCCGAGCGCCTGGGCGCCGCCCGGGTCGGTTACGTCGAGCTTGCCGAGGATCGCGAAACCCTCGTCATCCGCGGCGAGTGGTCCACCCTCGACGGGCCCAAGCTGGCCGGGGTCAGCCTGCCGGCGAAGGCGTTCGGGCCGGTCGTGGCCGGCGCCCTCGAGGCCGGCGAACCCCTGGCCGTGACCGACACTGCCGCCGACCCGCGCACCGCCCCGTTCGCCCAGGCGTTCGAGAACGTGCTGGCTCGCGCCCTGCTCAACATCCCGCTGATCCGGTCCGGCCGGCTCGAGGCGTTCGTCTTCGCCAGCGCGCGCGAGCCGCGCGAGTGGTCCGTGGACGACGTCTCGCTGGCCGAGGAGGTCGCCGGCCGTTCCGCCTCGGCCCTGGTCCGCGCCCGCTCCGAGATGGCCCTGCGCGAGAGCGAGGCCCGGTTCCGGTCGATGGCCGACAGCGCGCCCTCGCCGGTGTGGGTGACCGCCGCGGCCGGCCCGGTGGAGTTCGTCAACCGCGCCTTCTGCGAGTTCGCCGGCAAGTCGTCGGAGGCCCTGCTGGCCGACTCCTGCAGCGGCCTGATGCACCCTGACGACCTGCAGGCCGTCGACGAGGCCCGCGCCGACGCCCGCCGAGAGGTTCGCCCGTACGCCTTCGAAGCCCGCTTCCATCGCGCCGACGGCGAGTGGCGCTGGATGCGGACGTCGTGTCAGCCCCGCTTCGACGCGCAGGGGGTGTTCCAAGGCTACGTCGGCATGGCCACGGACATCACCGAGACCCGCCGGGCCGAGGAACGCCAGGCTCTGCTCATCAACGAGCTGAACCACCGGGTGAAGAACACCCTCGCCACGGTGCAGTCGCTGGCCCGCCAGACCCTGCGCGACGGCGTCGTCACGCGTGAGGCGCGCGAGCGCTTCACCGAGCGGCTGCTGGCGCTGTCGGCCGCCCACAACGTGCTCACCCGCCGCAACTGGGAAAGCGCCGGACTGTCCGAGATCGCCGAGGAGGCGGTCCGCCCCTGGACTCCGCGCGTCGTGCTCTCAGGCCCGGCCGTCCACGTGGCGCCGAACGTGGCGCTCGCGGTCTCGATGGCCCTGCACGAACTCGCCACCAACGCCGTGAAGTACGGCGCCCTCTCCGATCCCGCCGGCCGGGTGACGGTGGACTGGCGCCTCGACGGCGACGCGGTGGCGATGACCTGGACCGAAGCCGGCGGCCCGCCGGTGACGCCGCCGCCCGCCGCCGGCCGCGGCTTCGGCTCGCGCCTGCTGGGCCAGGGTCTCGCGGGAGAGCTCGGCGCCCCGGCCGACCTCGACTATCGCGAGAGCGGCCTCGTCTGTCGGCTCCGGGCCCCGGTCGCCTAGGCTCCTAGAGCTCCAGGAAAGGCGCGAAGCCGCCGAAGATCATGCGCTTCCCGTCGAACGGCATCTCCGGATAATCCTCCGGCTTCAGCCGCGGATCGGCCATCACCTTGGCGACGGTCTCGTCGCGCGCGGCCCTGTCAGGGTAGGTGATCCACGAGAACACGACGATCTCGTCGTCGGTCGCCTGGACGGCCCGTGGAAACGACGTCAGCTCGCCATAGGGCACGTCGTCGCCCACGCACTCGACGTAGCTCAGCGCGCCGTGGTCCATCCAGACCTCGCCAGCCAGCCTCGCCATGTCCTTGTAGGCCTCGAGCTTCGCCTTCGGGACCGCCAGCACGAACCCGTCCACATAGGCCATCGGGAACCTCCTTCTCCGGTTTGCCTCGTCCCAGGACGATCGATGGGGCCGGGAGCCGACATCCGGCAGCCGGGATCACGTCATCTCGCGGCGCTCGCCGCAATGTCGACTTGTCGCCACAGTTTAAGGCTCCTAGAGAACATCGCTCTTTCTTCGGCCTTGGTCGATTCGGCGGCTGCGGCGGAGGAACACTCGACGGCTCCCTCGCGTTTTCGGCCCTCGGTCGGGCGAGGCATCGGATTTGGTCTATGGCGGACGTACTTCTGGTCGAAGACGAGGCGGACGTGGCCGAGCTGGTCCAGGAAGCCCTGGAAGAGGCCGGCCTGACCGTGGCCGTGGTTCACAACGACCAGGGCGCCTACGAGCGGCTGGAGCGTGAGGCGCGCAGCTTCACCACCCTCGTCGCCGACATCAACCTTGGCGCCGGCACCACCGGCTTCGACGTCGCCCGCCGGGCCCGGGCGCTGAACCCCGACCTGAAGGTCGTCTACATCACCGGTCATGCCGCCCACCTCGACCGCTTCGGCGTCGAGGATGCGCTGATGTTCCCCAAGCCCTTCGATCCCGTCGAACTGGCCGACCAGGTGACCATGATCATGGGCCGCGCCCGCCGCCGGGCCTGACCCCGGCGCACGACGCATGACGGCGCGGCGGGCCCTAGTCGAGGCGCCGCGCCGCTTACGCAGACCCTACTGCTTGCCGGGCTCCACCGGGCGCTCGCTCGCGCCGGGCACGCCGGCCGAGCCGCCGGCGGTGCCCACGGGCGGGGTCGGGGCCACCGTCGGGGCCGAGCCGTCGGCGGGCACCGCGCCCGTCGCGCCGGCGTCCGGAGCCGTCAGGTGGTCGTTGGGCGCTCGGGTGGTGGAGGTGTCGGGCATGGCCGCGCCCACCTCCGAGCCTTGCGGCGCGCTGCCCGTCGGGCGCTCCTGGTCGCTGCAGGCGGCGAGGCCCAGGCCCAGGGTCATGGCGGCGGCGAGCGCGAGCGGAGCAGTCTTCATCGTGCGGTCCTCATCCCTTCCAGGTTCGGACCCTCAACGCGCCACCGGCCAAGCCGCTCCGTCCCTGGGCGCCTGGCCATGAGACGCGGCGGACATCCTCCGGCGGCGACGGCTTCCTAGCCCAGCCTCTCCGCCAGCCTGCGCACGGTGTTCCAGTTGCGCCCGGTGCCGCGGACGCCCAGGTGCTTCTCGATGGCGTTGATCGTCAGCTTCGAGCGGCCGATCCCGGCGGGATAGCTGAGGTAGGCGCAGTCGGGCCCCAGCGCGACGGCCTCGCCCGCCGTACAATACTTGGCCAGCGGCGCCAGGTCGGTCGCGGCCTCGCCGCGCGTGAACATCACCAGCAGGTGGCTTGGGTCCTCCTCGGCCTGACGGTCGAACGGGTTCGCCTGCATGGCCGCCTGCAACTGCCGCAGGTCGCGGACGAAGGCCTCGGTCTTCAGCCCCACCTCCGCCGCCAGCGCCGCCTCGATGCGCCGCTCCGCCGCGTCCTGCGCCTCGGCGGTCGTGACGACCGCGTTGCCGCTGGTCAGCAGCGTCTGCACCTCGCCGTGGCCCAGCCCTTCCAGCACACGCTTCAGGTCCGGCATCTTGAGGTTCATCGGGCTGATCGCCCGCAGCATCACCGCAACCCGCTTCGCCGTCATCTCACCTCCGTCGCCCAGAGCCGCACGCGTTAGGGCGCACGCCGGTAGTGCATGGCGACCGCACCCGCGCGGAGCGGCGTCGCGGAAACCAGTTCCAGCCGGCGCGCCGCGGGCAGTCCGGCCTGGTAGAGGGTCGGGCCGCGGCCGGCGATCCTCGGGTGAACGAGGAACCTGTACTCGTCGATCAGGTCCAGCCGGTCCAGTGCGGTGGCCAGTTGGCCGCTGCCCAGGAGCACGCCCGCCGGCATGGAGTCCTTCAGCCCTTGCACGCCCGCTCGAAGGTCGCCCGCGATGTGGTGGCTGTTGGTCCAGGGGAAGTCGGTCCGTGTCGAAGAGACCACGTACTTCGGCTTGGCCTCGAGCTTGACCGCCCACGCGCGCATCGCCGGCGGCGCCTCGGTCTCGCCTCGGGCGACCGCCGGCCAGTAGCTCTCCATCATCTCGTAGGTGACCCGCCCCCACAGCATCGCGCCGCTCTCGTCCATGAGGCGGGTGAAGAAGGCGTGCGTCTCGTCGTCGGCGATCCCCTCCTCGTGGTCGACGCAGCCATCGAGGGTGACGTTGTAGCTGAAGGTCAGGAGTCCCATGCCGCGAACCCTAGCGATGCAGGGATAAGCGCGCAGCCCGTTTGTCCGCGGCTGAAGTTCGACCGCCGCTATGGGCCGATAACGGACGCTCGGGACGTCCGCTGATCGTCGGCTCCTGCCGCTGATCGAGGCCTCGGCCGCTGTGCGCCCGAGGCCGTTTCGCGTTCGGTCAGCAACAGGCTCCCGCCGCCTCTTGCTTCGGCTGCACCGTGGTTCCGCAGCATGCCGCAGCGGCTGGCGCGAGCGCTTCGGCGGACGGATCCTCGCCGTAGGTCGTCGCCTCGCCGAAGGTGTAGAACGTCTCCCAGCGAACCCCTGCCGGATCATTGACCCAGGTCTTGTCCGACTTGGCGTAACAGCACGTCGTCGCATCCTGGTCGAAGGTGTCGGCGCCGGCCGCCTTCAACCGCGAGGACAGAGCCTGAAGCTCCTCCGGCGTGTCGGTCTGGATTCCGACGTGGTCGACGCCCGCCGCTGCGCCCGCGCGTTGCGAAATGGCGAAGTTCACGCGCGGATCGTCCAGCATCCACTTCGCGTAGTCGTCCTTCACCACGCTCGGCGGCGCACCGAAGAGCGTCTCGTAGAAGCGGATGGACTGAACTAGGTCCGGAACGCTGACGTGCAGGTGCATACGTTGCATGAATGATCCTCCTGTGCTCGACAATTCGAGTATTCTGGAAATCTCGATGCGTCAAGGGTGTCCTCGGCGCCGGAGCGCGGGCGAGCCCCATTTAGGCCTTCAATCCTCCGCATATTTCGTGTAATCAGGAAATATGGAAACGAAACCTGCCGTCGCAGCGCTCTCCGCCCTCGCCCACGAAGGTCGCTTGGGCGTCTTCCGTCTGCTGGTCCAGGCGGGCGGCGCGGGACTTCCGGCTGGCGAAATCGCTCGGCGGATGGATGTGCTTCCCAACACGCTGTCGGCGAGCCTCAACATTCTGTCCCAGGCGGGCTTGGTGAACTCCCGCCGGGAAGGACGATCCATCATCTACACGGCAGAGTACGGCTCTATGCGCGAGCTGCTCGCCTTCCTGATGGAGGACTGCTGCGCCGGTTCGCCGGAGATTTGCGCGCCCCTCGCCGACGTGGTGCGCGACTGCTGCGCGGCCTGACATCTCCGATGACCATCGAACCGCCCAGCCCCGCCGAAGGCGCCAAGGCCATGTCCCGCTTCGAGCGTTTCCTGACGCTTTGGGTGGGGCTCTGCATCGTCGCCGGCGTCGCGCTCGGCCACCTCTTCCCCGCCGCCTTCGAAGCGGTCGGCTCAGCTGAAATCGCCAAGGTGAACCTGCCTGTCGCGGTGCTCATCTGGCTGATGATCATCCCGATGCTCATGAAGGTGGACTTCGGCGCCATGCGCCAGGTCGGTCAGCATTGGCGAGGGATCGGCGTGACGCTCTTCGTCAACTGGGCCGTGAAGCCCTTCTCGATGGCGGCGCTGGGCGCCTTCTTCGTCGGCTATCTGTTCCGGCCCTACCTGCCTGCGGGCGAGATCAACAGCTACATCGCCGGCCTCATCCTGCTGGCGGCGGCGCCCTGCACCGCGATGGTGTTCGTCTGGAGCAACCTGACCCGAGGCGAGCCGCACTTCACGCTCAGCCAGGTCGCGGTGAACGACGCGATCATGATCGTGGCCTTCGCACCCATCGTCGGGCTGCTGCTCGGGCTCTCCGCCATCACCGTCCCGTGGCAGACCCTGCTCTTGTCGGTCGGCCTCTACATCATCGTTCCCGTCGTGCTGGCCCAGGCCCTTCGCACCCTGCTGCTCCGGCGTGGCGGCGAGCCTGCGCTGCAGCGGGCGCTCACCCGGATCGGCCCGTTGCCGCTCGCTGCGCTGCTCGCCACCCTCGTTCTCCTCTTCGGCTTCCAGGGCGAGCAAATCCTCTCGCAGCCCGCGATCATCGCTCTGCTCGCCGTGCCGATCCTGATCCAGGTCTACTTCAATGCGGGCCTCGCCTATCTGCTGAACCGGGCGACCGGCGAGGCGCACTGCGTCGCGGGACCGTCCGCATTGATCGGGGCCAGCAACTTCTTCGAGCTCGCCGTGGCCGCGGCGATCAGTCTCTTCGGCTTCGCGTCCGGCGCCGCGCTCGCCACCGTGGTGGGCGTGCTGATCGAGGTCCCGGTCATGCTGACCGTGGTCGCCATCGTGAACCGCTCAAAGCGCTGGTACGAGCAAGGCGCGGCCGTACAGCGCGTGGCCGCTCGATGCGCGTCGCCCATCACGAGGTAGGCCGATGACCGACTTCCCGATCACCATCTTCCACAATCCCGGCTGCGGCACGTCGCGCAACACGGTCGCGATGGTCGAAGCGGCGGGCTACGCGCCCACGGTTGTCGAGTACTTGCAGGTGGGCTGGACGAGGCCCCAGCTCATCGAACTGCTGGCGGCGATGGGCGTCAAGCCGCGCGACCTTCTGAGGGAGAAGGGCACGCCGGCTGCCGAACTGGGGCTGTTGCGGCCGGATATCAGCGACGACGCGCTGCTCGACGCGATGGTCGAGCACCCCGTCCTGGTGAACCGACCCATCGTGGTCACGCCGCTGGGCACGAAGCTGACGCGCCCTTCTGAGACCGTCCTCGACCTCTTGGAGCGGAAGCCGGAGACGTTCACGAAAGAGGACGGCGAGGTGGTGCGGCTCTAGGGGGGCCAACCCCTGGACGGTCTGCTTCGCGCGCGCATCCGAAGGTCAGCTGCCGCCGCGAACCAATCTTCAGCCCGTCAGGACGCCGACGACCTCGACGCCGCTTCCCACTCCAGGAACTCCGGCTGCTCCAGCAGCAGCGCCGCATAGGCGCCGGCCCGGCCGTCGTCGCCGAAGTCGGTCAGCTTCACGCCATAGGTTCGGAACCGCGTCGCCACCGGCGTGTAGAAGGCGTCGGCGATCGACCAGTCGCCGGCCAGGAACGGCCCGCCCGAGCGGTCCAGCATGTAGAGCCACAGCTCCACGATCCGGCGGATGTTCTTGTGCGTCGCCTCCGAGAGCTCGACGGTGCGGGGCTCGGCGTCCAGCGCCATCGGGCACTCGCCGCGGAGGCTGGCGAAGCCGGAATGCATCTCGGCGGCCGCGGCGCGAGCCAGCGCGCGCGGGATCGGATCGGCGGGCCACAACCGCACGCCCGTCTCGGCCAGCGCCCTCTCGGCCAGGTATTCGCAAATGGCCAGGCTGTCGACGATGACCACGCCCTCCGTCTTCAGGGCCGGCACCAGGCCCGACGGGGAGTGCGGCCTGATCTCGGCCTCGGTGCGGTTGTTCTCCTGCCGCAGCTCGATCAGCGTCTCGGTGAACGGCAGGCGCGACCGCTTGATCGCCAGCCACGGCCGGAGCGACCAGGTCGACCACTTCTTCGTCCCGATCACCAGTTCCATCTCACCCTCCGGGTCTCGCCGCTGAAACATTTCAGCGCTTGCCGCGCCCCACGGCAGCCGGTCAACCTCGAAGCATAAAAAAGACAGCCCGAGGAAGCGCCCGATGACCGCCGTCACGCCCGAGACGAACGCGGCCGCACCGCCCGGCCCGCCGCCGCTGGCCGCCGCCGCGGCCCACGTCCCGCCGTTCTCCAAGGCGTACACGCGCTACGCGATGTTCCTTCTGCTCGGCATCTACATCGTCAACTTCCTCGACCGGCAGGTGATCAACATCCTGGCCGAGCCGATCAAGAACGACCTTCGCCTCTCCGACACCGAGCTGGGGTTGATGAGCGGTCTCGCGTTCGCCCTCTTCTACACCGTGCTGGGCATCCCGCTGGCGCGTCTCGCCGAGCGGAAGAACCGCGCCTACATCATCGGAGCCTCGGTGGCGGTGTGGTCGGGCTTCACTGCGCTCTCGGGCCAGGCGCAGAACTTCGTCCAGCTCGCGCTCTGCCGGGTCGGCGTCGGCGTCGGCGAAGCCGGCTGCACCCCGCCCGCCCATTCGCTCATCTCCGACATGGCGCCCAAGGAGAAGCGCTCCTCGGCGCTGGCCTTCTATTCCATGGGCACCCCGCTCGGCAGCCTGCTGGGCCTGGTGCTCGGCGGTCTGGTGGCCGACGCCTACGGCTGGCGCACCGCCTTCCTTGTGGCGGGCCTGCCCGGCCTCCTCTTCGCGGTGCTGGTCTTCACGACGCTGAAGGAACCGCGCCGGCTGGTGGCGGTCCAGGCCGCCCGGGTCGGCGCCGCCACGGCCAGCTTCCGCGAAACCCTGCGCTACGTCAGCCGCGTCCCCACCTTCTGGTACATCTCGATGGGCGCGGCGCTGAAGGCCTTCATCGGCTACGGACACGCGCCCTTCACCGCCTCGTTCTTCCTGCGCAACCACGGCGACGAGATCGCGGCGCTCGCGTCGAACTTCGGCCTGAAGTCGGTGGGGTTCCTGGGGCTCGCCGTGGGGCTCCTCGCGGGCATCGGCGGCGCCTTGGGCGTCTATGCGGGCGGCTGGATCGCCGACCGCGTTTCCAGGCGCGACTCCGGCCTGCAGATGGTCACCCCGGCGATCGGCGCCCTCATCGCCATCCCGATCTACTGCGCCGCCGTGCTGGTGGACTCCGCCGGGCTCGGCATCGTGCTCCTCGGCGCCTATTACCTCGTGGCCTCGACCTGGTACGGCCCGGTGTACGGCTCGGCCCAGTCGATCGTCCCGCCGCACATGCGCGCCACCACCGCGGCCATCCTGCTGTTCCTCGTCAACCTCATTGGCCTTGGCCTTGGACCGGTGGCCGTGGGCCTGCTCTCCGACTGGCTGAACACCGGTATGGGCCTCGGCTCGGCCGAGGGCGTGCGCTGGGCGCTGATCATCTCGGCGCTCTTCGGCGTGATCCCGTTCGGCCTGTTCTGGCTGGCCCGGAAGACCCTGCACCGCGACACAGTGTCCTGAATCGCCGGATAACGCGTTCTTCGACCGTCGGTCGCTTGTACACCCCGTGATTCTACGGGAGGGTGGTCGGATGGTTGAGATGCTCCGCGGGGGCGAGCACGTCCAGCCTCCGCCCCTCGCCGCACATTGGCTGCTCGTCCGGCTCAGCATCGAGCTGATCCTCGACGTGGCCGACATCGTCCGCGACGGCGGGCCGATCCTCGACCCGCTCTACCTCACGGCCGTGGTCGAGGCGAACGTCGCCCCCATCAACCAGGATCCCGTCCTCCAGCAGAAGTACGGCGGCCTCAACACGCCGCCGCCCGACGAGCTGCGCCGGCCCGTCAGCATCAACGCCATCGCCGCGTCCCTGGGTCAGCCCTTCGAGACCACCCGCCGGCGGCTGAACGCGCTGGCTGCGCGGGGCGAATGCGTCATCGGACCGAAGGGCGTTGTGGTGCCCACGGCCCGGCTCGCCTCCGAGGATTACCGCCGCATTTCCACGCTGCGCTACGAGCGGGTCCAGCGCCTGTATCACGAGCTGAAGGCGCTCGACGCGCTGACCGACATGGCGTCCGACGCCGGTCCGACCCTGCCCGGCCTGCCCGAGGGACGCCTCACTTTCGACGGGCCGCCGGTGCGGCTCGTGAACCGCCTGCTGTCCGAATACTACCTGCGCGCGCTCGAACTCCTCGGCCGTCGCGTGGGCGACCCGCTCACCGGGATCATCCTCCTGGGCCTCGGCCGCCTGAACCTCCGCGGCCTGACGCCCGAGCAGCGCGCGACCCCCTCTCCGTTGCCGGAGTCGTTCCGCACCCCCGCCCGCCGCAGCGAACTCGCCCGCAGTCTCGGCCTGCCGTCAGAGACCGTGCGCCGCAGGCTCATGGACCTGGAGGCGCGCGGCTACTGCCGCTCCGGGCCCTCGGGCATGGTGTTCTCGATCGACGCCGCGGTCCGGCCCGAGGCCCAGCGCCTCTTCCACGATAACAACGTCAACCTGATGCGCATGATGAGCCGGCTGAACCGCTACGGCGTGCTGGCCTACTGGGACGGCGAAGCCTGCCCCTGAGGCAGCTTGACGCGACGTCCGGCTTGGCCCTTAAGGCGGGGCGTGGCGCCCGAAAGGGCTCAATAGGGAATGCGGTGCGGATCTCCCCTCTTCGGAAGGACGGGTCCAAAGCCGCGGCTGCCCCCGCAACTGTAAGCGGCGAGCTTCCCCCGATCTAAGCCACTGGGGCTCGCGCCCCGGGAAGGCCGGACGGAAGCCGTGACCCGCGAGCCAGGAGACCTGCCACAAGCCGTGGTCACGCGCGATCGCGTCGGACGGGGTGCGCCGATGTGGATGGACCGCCGGAGAGCAATCTCCGCGTGAGCCGTCTCTTCGCGGTGACGTCTCCACGTCCGCCGCGAGGCCTCATGTTCCGTTCTTCCGTCTCCCTCATCGCCCTCGGGCTGATTGCGAGCCCCGCCATCGCCGCCGAGGCCGAAGTCGACACCGTCGTCGTCACCGCCAGCCGCCGCCCGACCGCCGCCGAAGAGGTCGGCTCCTCGGTCAGCGTCTTCACCGCCGACGACATCGCAAGGCGCCAGCAGCGCGCCCTGCCCGACGTCCTCCAGCTCTCGCCGGGCCTCAACGTCGTCCAGACCGGCGGCGCGGGCGGCCGCACCTCGGTCTTCATCCGCGGCGCCAACGCCAACCACACCAAGGTGCTGATCGACGGGATCGACGCCAACGACCCGAGCCAGGGGGGCGTCTTCGACTTCGGCGCCATCCTCACCGACGACATCGCGCGCGTGGAGGTCCTGCGCGGCCCGCAGTCCGGCCTCTACGGCTCGGACGCCATCGGCGGCGTGGTCAACATCGTCACCGCCCCGCCCGGCGGGCCCAATCGCCTCCGCGGCCGCCTGGAAGCCGGCAGCTTCGAGACCTTCGACCAGGCGATCGGCGCCGCGGGCGAAGCCGGCCCCCTCGGCTATGCGCTCAACCTCACGCACGCCCGCACCGGCGAGAGCAGCACCACCCCGCTCGCCCTGATCCCCGACGGCCGCCCGGTGCTCACCGACGCGTACGAGAACGCCACCGCCACGGTGCGCCTCCGCGCCCAGGCTTCCGACCGGCTCGAGCTGAACGGGACCGCCCGCTACGCCGACAGCAAGCTCTTCTTCGTCTCCGACGAGGGCTTCCCGTCGGCGCCGGCGGCGGAACGCTCGCGCCAGGACGCCCGCGGCCTCGTGGCCCGCGGCGAGGCGCGCCTCGCCGTCACCGACCGCCTCTCCGCCCGCGCCGGCGTGAACGTCACCGACTACAGGACCAAGATCACCTCGCCGGGCGGCTTCGCGTCCTACAACGAGGGCGACGCGCTGAAGGGCGACCTGCGCTTGGACTATACGCTGCCCGCCGGCCACACCCTCGTCGCCGGCCTGGAGGCCGAGCGCGAGCGCCTCACCGACCAGCCCGTCCGCTACGACAACGAGACCCTCGCCGTCTTCGCCGAGGCCCAGACCCGGCCGGGCGCCCCGGTCAGCCTGACCGCCAGCGCCCGCCTGGACGACAACGAGCGCTTCGGCGGGAAGGCCACCTTCCGCCTCGCCGCCGCCCACACGCTGCAGCCGACGGGCACGATCCTGCGCGCCAGCTACGGCACGGGCTTCAAGGCGCCGACCCTCACCCAGCTCTTCGTCAGCTTCCCGGACTTCGGCTTCTTCGCCAATCCGGACCTGGAGCCCGAGGAGAGCCGCGGCTTCGACCTGGGCTTCGAGCAGCCGCTGGGCGAGCGCGCCCGCGTCGGCGCCACCTACTTCCGCCAGACCATCCGGAACCTGATCACCACCAACGCCACCTTCGACAGCTACGCCAACATCGGCCGCGCCCGGGCCTCCGGCGTCGAGGCCTTCGCCGCCGCCGAGCTCGCGCCCGGCCTCACCGCGCGGATCGACTACACCTATGTCGACGCCGAGGACCGCGACACGGGCCTCACCCTCCTGCGCCGGCCCAAGCACCGCGCCACCGCCGCCGCCGACTGGGCCGTCACCGATGCGCTCACCGTCTCGGCCACGGTGATCCACGTGGGCTCCTGGATCGACGGCGACCGCAGCTTCACGGTCCCGCGCCTGAAGGCGCCCGACTACACGGTCGCCCACCTCGCCGCCCAGTACCGGCTCTCCGAGCGCCTCACCGTCTTCGGCCGGATCGAGAACCTGACGGACGAGCGATACGAGAACCCCGTCGGCTTCGAACGCCCCGGCCGCGGCGCCTTCGCCGGCGTCCGCGTCAACTTCGACTGAGGAGCCCGCCATGACCCGCACCGCCTGGTCCCTCGGCCTCTACGGCCTCGTCGTCACCGGCTGCCTGGCGCTGGCCTGCCTGGAGCCCCTGGTCGCCGTGGCCGTCCTGGCCGCCAGCCGCCTGAAGCTTCCGGCGGCGCTGGCGCTCACCGCCGCCGTCTGGCTCACCGGCCAGGCGATCGGCTTCGGCCTGCGCGGCTTCCCGGTCGATGCGCAGACGCTCGGCTGGGGCCTCGGCCTGGGCGTCATGGCCCTGGCCAGCCTGCTCACCGCCGCCCTCGTGCTGCCGCGCCTGCCCCGGGCATGGCCGGCCTGGTTCCGCGCGGCTGCAGCCTTCGTCCCGGCCTTCGTCGCCAACCAGCTCTGCGCGCTGGCGGTCGAGCTCGTGGTCATGGGCTCGTGCGAGATCGTGCCTGGCGTCGTCACCGCCATCGGCCTGATCAACGCCGGCTGGCTGGCCGTCCTCCTGGCCCTCGACGCCCTGGCCCGGCGGCTTCCCGCCCCGCGCCCGGCATGACCGCCCAGCGGATCGTCAGCCTGCTCCCCAGCGCCACCGAGATCGTGGCGGCGCTGGGGCTCGCCCACCGCCTCGTCGGCCGCAGCCACCAGTGCGACTTCCCCGCAGGCGTCGCCCGCCTCCCCGCCCTCAGCTCCACCAAGATCCGCACCGACCGCACCTCGGCCGAGATCGACGCCCAGGTGAACGAGATCCTGCGCTCGGCGGTCAGCGTCTACGACGTCGACACCGAGACCCTGAAGGCCCTGAAGCCCAACGTCATCCTCACCCAGACCCAGTGCGCCATCTGCGCCGTCACCCCCGCCGACCTGGAGGCCGCGCTCTGCTCCTGGCCAAGGGGGGATTCGGGCCTCGCGCCCGCCCTCGTCAGCCTCGAGCCCAACGACCTCGCCGACGTCTGGGGCGACATCCGCAAGGTGGCCGCGGCGCTGAACGCCCAGGCCGCCGGCGAGGCCGCCATCGCCGGCCTCCAGGCCCGCCTCGCCGCCCTTTCGGCCCAGGTCGCCGGCCGCCCCCGCCCCACCGTCGCCGCCCTGGAATGGTTCGAGCCCCTGATGGCCGGCGGCAACTGGATGCCCGAGCTGATCGAGGCCGCCGGCGGCCGCCCCCTCTTCGCCCAGGCCGGCCAGCACAGCCCCTGGCTCAGCTGGGAAGACCTCGCCGCCGCCGACCCCGACGTCATCCTGCTGCTGCCCTGCGGCTTCCGCCTGGAGGAGAGCCTGGCCGACCTCCCGGCCCTCCAGCGCCACCCGCTCTGGCCCGGCCTCAAGGCCGTCCGCGAGGCGCGCGTCTACGCCATCGACGGCCACCACTACTTCAACCGCCCCGGCCCCCGCCTCGTCGAGAGCGCCGAGATCACGGCCGAGATCCTCCACCCGCAAGCCTGCGACTTCGGCTGGGAAGGCCGGGCCTGGGTCCGCCTCCCCGCGCCCTAGACACCGCGCCTCCCCCTCCTCCCCCTCCTGGGGGAGGCAGCGGCGAAGCCGACGGAGGGGGCTCAGCTCCCTAAACCCTCAAGTCCACCGCCCCTCCGCCTCCTCCGCCGCCTCCGCCTCTACGCCAGGCGCCGCCGCCGGCATCGTCAGCGCCTCCAGGCTCTCCGGCGGCTCGGTGAACTTCCGCACGATCACGGTGAAGCCGCCGCCGCCGCCGGCCGCCGCCTCGCCCTCCAGTGCGCTCAGGTCCAGCGCCTTCACGGCCCCGTACTTCCGCGGCCACAGCCTGGCCGCCCACCAGCGCAGGTGCCGCAGCCGCACCTCCGTCAGGTACGCCGTCTTCGGCGTCGCCGCCTGCGCCAGGCGCCAGGCTTCTCCGGCCAGGCCATCGGCATGGATCTGCCGCGCCAGGACCACCGCGGCCTGAAATTCCTCATGCCGGGCCAGCCAGCGATAGAGGGTGATCACCGACGGCATGATCGGATCGGCGCCGATCTCGTGCATCGTCGCCCCGGCGCACAGCCGCTCGAACACCGCCTCGGCGGTCGCCTCGCAATAGGTCGATCGCTGGCCGTTCAGCGCCCGGCCCGCCGCCGCCCGCGCCTGCCGCATCCGCTCGGCGAACTTCGGCCGCGTCCGCATCCAGGTCGCCACCGTCGGCACGGCCGGCATCGAGGGCGAGGCGCAGATCGAGGTCAGGGTCTCCCCCGCCCGCGTCCGCCGGATGATCCGCCAGGCGGTCCCCGCCGGCCACCGGTTCATCGTCCGCCCGCTCCGGTCTCCCGCCAGCGCGCGCACGCCCGCCCCCGCCGCGAACGCGGCGTCCAGTTCCTCGTCGTCCGTCATGTCAGATGTCCTGGTGTCTTGCCTCCCCCGCGAAGCGCCGGGAGGGGGAACCCTGCGAAGCCCGCAGGGCGAAGCCGGGTGGAGGGGGCAAACCCCATCTGCGGAGCGCACCGCCCCGCTCCTCCCCCGCAAGCGGGGGAGGTGGCGCGAAGCGCCGGAGGGGGCGCTCCCAAACTGTCCGAAAACCCTCCGGCGAAGCCCCTCAGAGCCCAGCCGAAAAACCAAAAAGGGGCGTCCCCGCCCCTCCAGCCGCACTCAGCGACGCTGCCGAAACCCTACGAAAAACGCGCGCACTTGTCAAGAACAAAATGGAAACACTAGAGCGTCTCGATCGTCCGCTTCTGAACTCTTAGCTGACGCTCGGAATGCCGTGGCGTCGCAGAGCCCTTTCAACCCAGAGGCTGTCGTCGCATCCGAGTCCCATCTCAACGAGGAGGCTGCGGCGCTCCAGCGTACTTTCGTCAGGCACACTAAAGCCATCTACATCAGCCTCGTAGAAGAGCGTGTCGATGATGAAGGCGGCAAAGCGATGCAACGCGCTGACGCGGGGGAAGGGAGGGAGAAACGAATGCGCAAGCTCCCCATCGCAGAACGCTTCCAGTCCACCGGCCATGTAATCCAGCGGGTCCTCTAAAACGTTGGCGATGACGTCGGCGAAATGGTAGGCGCCAATGAAGTCAGTCTGTCTTAGTCCATCGATCATTTGTCGCTGTCGCATCAATCAAAGAAGTCGCATCGATCCGCTGGCGGGAAAGCAACCGCTCACTAGCCGCCCCTCGGCGATGCACGCCGCGAAGGCATTGGATCATCTATGAGCCATGGCGCGACGTGAAGACGGAAACCGGCCTGGAGCGCAGCAGCGGTCGATGGTCCGCACGAGAACAGCCCCTCAGTCGAGGATAGTTTAATAGGTGCCGTAGAGCTCCAGCAGCCAAGCCATGCTTTTGAGTGAAGCTGTTGGATGGATGCGTGACGGCCGGCCGCCAGTACTCCGTTGAAGTTCCACTTCCAGGCAGCGGCGAACGCCTGCTCTCGTAGCACTCCCCCCTTCCCCTCCCTCCGCTTCCCTGCCTAACCTCTCCCCCATCCAAACGCCCGTTCGAGGCGACACCACCGGGGAAGGAACGCACCGTCCATGGCGACCACCAAGGTTCACGCCCCGCCCGGTCCGCCCGGCGCCGCCGCCTCCGGCCACCCCGCCTATTCCTCCGGCTACAAGACCGCCGTCCTGTGGCTGCTGGTGGTGGCCTACACGTTCAACTTCATCGACCGGACGATCATCTCGACGATCGGCCAGGCGATCAAAGAGGACCTGAAGCTCACCGACGAGCAGCTGGGCTGGCTGGGCGGCCTGTCGTTCGCCCTGCTCTACACGGCGCTGGGCATCCCGATCGCGCGGCTGGCCGAACGCAAGAGCCGCGTGAACATCATCGCCATCGCCATCGTCGTCTGGTCGGCGTTCACGGCGCTGTGCGGGCTGGCGACCAGCTACGTCCAGCTGCTGCTGTTCCGGGTGGGCGTGGGCGTCGGCGAGGCGGGCCTGTCGCCGCCGGCCCATTCGCTGATCTCGGACTATTTCGAGCCCAAGAAGCGGGCCTCGGCGCTTTCGATCTACGCCTTCGGCATTCCGCTGGGCACCATGTTCGGCGCCGTCGCCGGCGGCTGGATCGCCCAGAACGTCAGCTGGCAGGCGGCCTTCATGCTGGTGGGCCTGCCGGGCATCGCGATCGCGCTGCTGATCAAGCTGGTGATCAAGGAGCCGCCGCGGGGCTGGTCCGACCGCCAGCTCGCGATCGAGTCAGAGACGCCGGGGGCGCTGGGCCGCGAGGCGTCCGAGGCCGGGGCGCCGAACCCGCCGCTGTCTTCGGCGGACATCATGGCTGCGAAGCCGCCCTCGATGCTGGCGGTGGCCCGGCGGCTGTTCGGCTCGTGGGGCATGTTCCACATGGCGGCCGGCATCACGCTGGCGAGCTTCGCCGGCTATGGCGCCGGCCAGTACGTGCCGCCGTACCTCATCCGCCAGTACGGCATGGATCTGGCGACCGCCGGCCTCCTGTTCGGCCTGGTGGCGGGCGTCGCCAACGGCGCCGGCACCCTGCTGGGCGGCTTCCTGACGGACTGGGCGAGCAAGCGCAGCGCCCGCTGGTATGCGCTGGTGCCGGCCATCGGCCTGCTGATCGCGACGCCCCTCTATCTGTGGACCTTCACGCGCGACACCTGGCAGGCCGGCGTGGCGTTCTGGATGGTGGGGGGCGTGCTGCACTACACCTACCTCGGCCCCACGTTCGGGGTGGTGCAGAACACCATGGACGTGCGGATGCGCGCGACCGCCGTGGCCCTGCTGTTCTTCGTGCTGAACCTGATCGCGCTGGGCTTCGGCCCGCCCTTCACCGGCTGGCTGATCGACCAGTTCGCCCAGAACGCGTGGCTGACGAGCGGGGGCGCCGGGGCGCTGGACGTGGCCTGCCCGGGCGGCATCGGGCCGGCGGGGGCGAGCGCGGCGGTGGATGCGGCCTGCAAGGCGGCGACGGCGACCGGCACGCGGCTGGGGCTGCTGGGCACGACGCTGATCTACGCCTGGGCCGGGCTGCACTACATCCTGGCCGCCATCACCCTGCCGCGCGACATGGCCCGGGCGCGCGCCGCGCAAGGGTGACGATGGGGATTTGACTTCTGGCCGGGGGGCAAGCATTCCCCCGGCCATGATCCCTCGCTACGCCCGCAAGGAAGCCGCCCAGATCTGGGAGCCGCAGACGCGCTTCAAGATCATGTTCGAGATCGAAGCCCACGCCGCCGACAAGATGGCGGAGCTGGGGGTGATCCCGAAGGAGGCCGCCCGGGTCATCTGGGAGAAGGGCCGGGACGCGGTCTGGAACGCCGAGCGCATCGACGAGATCGAGCGCGAGGTGAAGCACGACGTCATCGCCTTCCTGACGCACGTCACCGAGATCGTCGGACCCGAGGCGCGCTTCCTGCACCAAGGGATGACGAGCTCGGACGTCAACGACACGACGCTGGCGGTGCAGCTGGTGCGGGCGACCGACCTCCTGATCGAGGACGTGGACATGGTGCTCGCCGCCCTCAAGCGGCGGGCCTTCGAGCACAAGCTGACGCCCACGGTCGGGCGCAGCCACGGCATCCACGCCGAGCCCACCACCTTCGGCCTGAAGCTCGCCGGCCACTACGCCGAGTTCCAGCGGGCCAAGGAGCGGCTGGCCATGGCCAAGTTCGAGATCGCCACCTGCGCGATCTCGGGCGCGGTCGGCACGTTTGCGAACGTGGCGCCCGAGGTGGAGGCCTATGTCGCCGAACAGATGGGTCTGGCGGTGGAGCCGGTCTCGACCCAGGTGATCCCGCGCGACCGGCACGCGGCCTACTTCGCGGCTCTGGCTGTGGTGGCGTCCTCGATCGAGCGTCTGGCTGTCGAGATCCGCCACCTGCAACGCACCGAGGTGCTGGAGGCCGAGGAGCCGTTCGATCCGGGCCAGAAGGGCTCGAGCGCCATGCCGCACAAGCGCAACCCGATCCTGACCGAGAATCTGACGGGCCTGGCCCGCCTGGTTCGCTCGGCGGTCGTCCCGGCCATGGAGAACGTGGCCCTCTGGCACGAGCGCGACATCAGCCACTCCTCGGTCGAGCGCGGCATCTGCCCGGACGCCACGGTGCACCTCGACTTCGCGCTGCGCCGCCTGGCCGGCGTCGTCGAGCGGTTGGTGATCTACCCCGAGAACATGGCGAAGAACCTCGACCGCCTCGGTGGCCTGGTGCACTCCCAGCGCGTGCTGCTGGGCCTGACCCAGAAGGGCCTCAGCCGCGAGGCGAGCTACGCCGCCGTCCAGCGCAACGCCATGAAGGTGTGGCGCGGCGAGGGCGCCTTCCTCGACTTCCTGAAGGCCGACCCCGAGATCACCCTCACGGACGAGGAACTCGAACAGCTCTTCGACCTGGGCTACCATTTCAAGAACGTGGACGTGGTCTTCGCCCGCGTGTTCGGGGAAGGCGCCTAGGGAGGCCGCAGGCATAGCCAGCGTCGAGGATCTCCGCCGCCTGAGCCTTGAGCTGCCCGGCGCCCACGAGGTGACCTACAAGGGCCAGCCCTGGTTCAACGTGGGCAAGAAGACCTTCGCCTTGATGTCGGACGAGCGCGCCATCCTCAGGCTGGAACGCGGCCACCAGGAACTGCTATTCGAGATCCGTCCCGAAACCTTCCAGAAGTGTCCGGTGGCCACCGTCCACTGGGCCTATGTCGCGCTCTCGCACCTGGAGGAGGTTGAGCTCGCCGATCTCGTCCGCGAGGCCTGGGCGGGCATCGTGCCGAAGAAGGTCAGCCGCGCCTATTTCGAGGCGCTTGACCGCCGTCGCGTCAGCTAGTCGCCTCTTCCCGCCACGGGAGGACGCGAACATGGACCTGCAAGCTGCTCTGGCGCGCCAGAAGGCCGCCCATCTGCGCGACGGCGCGCCCTCGGCCGAAGAGCGGATCAACCGCATCGACCGCTGCATCCGGCTGCTGATCGACAACCGCAGGGCGATCGAGGACGCGCTCAACGCCGACTTCGGCTCGCGCTCCCGCGAGGCCACCGCGTTCACCGACGTCGCGGGCTCGATCGGACCGCTGAAGCACGCCAAGGCCCATCTGAAGAGCTGGATGAAGCCGGAGAAGCGGAAGACGACGCCCGCCATCCTTGGCCTGTTCGGCGCCAAAGCCGAGGTCCGCTACCAGCCGAAAGGCGTGGTCGGCGTGATCAGTCCCTGGAACTTCCCGGTGAACCTCACCTTCGCGCCCCTTGCCGGCATCCTGGCCGCGGGCAACCGGGCGATGATCAAGCCGTCCGAATATACCCCGGCCACGTCCGATCTGATGAAGACCATGTTCGGCTCGGCCTTCTCCGAGGAGGAGATCGCCGTCGTCACCGGCGGCCCCGAGGTGGGAGAGGCCTTCGCCCGACTGCCCTTCGACCATCTGATCTTCACCGGGGCCACCGGCATTGCACGCCACGTCATGCGGGCCGCCGCCGAGAACCTTGTGCCGCTGACGCTTGAGCTGGGCGGCAAGAGCCCCGTAATCCTCGGCAAGGACGCCGACGTCGAGGTCGCCGCCGCGCGGATCATGAACGGAAAGACGCTCAACGCCGGACAGATCTGCCTCGCCCCCGACTACGTGTTAACGCCGGCCGACAAGCTGGAGGGCTTCGTCGACAGCGCACGCAAGTCGGTGTCGAAGATGTTCCCGACCATCAAGGACAACCCCGACTACACCTCGATTGTCGCCCAGCGGCACTACGAGCGGATCATGGACTATGTCGAGGACGCCCGCGCGAAGGGCGCCCGGGTCGTGGAGCTGAAGCCGGAGGGCGAGGACCTGAGCCAGCAGGAGCACCGCAAGATCGCGCCCACTCTGATCCTCGAACCCACCGACGACATGAAGGTGATGCAGGAGGAGATCTTCGGCCCCGTCCTGCCTGTGAAGACCTACCGCAGCGTGGACGACGCCATCGCCTATGTGAACAAGGGGGATCGGCCGCTCGGGCTCTACTATTTCGGCTCGGACGAGGCCGAGCGGGAGAAGGTGCTCGCCACCACCACCTCGGGCGGCGTGACCATCAACGACGTCATCTTCCACGTGGCTCAGGAGGAGCTGCCGTTCGGCGGGGTCGGCCCCTCGGGCATGGGGAGCTACCACGGCCTCGACGGCTTCCGCGAGTTCAGCCACCGGAAGGCCATCTACACGCAGATCCGGAAGGACATCGGCCCGCTGCAGGCGATGCGGCCGCCCTACGGCCCGGCCATCCGCAAGTACCTCGAGGGCCAGATGAAGGCCTGAAACGACGAAGGGGCGCGCCTCGCGGCGCGCCCCTTCGCAATCTCGCCGGGCCGTAATGGCCTAGTTCCCGGCCTTAACGCTCTCGCGGGCCTGAGCCAGCAGCTCGGCCATCTTCATGCGGACTTCGCCCTCGGTGGCGGCGACGCCGGCGCCCTTAAGGTCTTCGAAGACCTTGCGGAACACGTCCTCGTCGCCGGGCAGCTCCAGGTCCGACTTCACGACCGCCTTCACGTACTCGTCGACGTTCTGCAGGCCCATCAGACCGGCCGCCCACTGGCCCAGCGCCTTGTTCCGCCGCGCGTGAGCCTTGAACTCCTGCTCTTCGTCCAGGGCGAACTTCTTCTCGAAGCCCTGCTCGCGGTCGTCGAAGGTCGTCATTTGGGTCTGAAGGTCCGTATCTCGAAGCGGGCGTTCCCATAGCCCGCGGCAGCGCGCCCCGCAATCGAAAGCGCAGCCCTTCCGCCACGTTTGCGTGGGCTCGCCGCATCCGCTAATTTCGCGCCGCCTGGATTGGGCGAGACCCCTGAGTCGCAGCCGCGCGCGTGAATTCAGCCGCGCGCGTTTTTCGTTCTGCCGACCAGCCAACCCTCGCCATGGAGAAGGCTGTTCGATGACCCGGCGTAAGAAGATCTACGAGGGCAAGGCCAAGATTCTCTACGAAGGTCCGGAGCCCGGCACGCTCATCCAGTATTTCAAGGATGACACCACGGCCTTCGACGCGACGAAGAAGGCCGTGCTCGAGGGCAAGGGCGTCATCAACAACCGGATCTCCGAATACATCATGACGAAGCTGAACTCGATCGGGGTTCAGAACCACTTCATCAAACGCCTGAACCTCCGCGAGCAGTTGATCCGCGAGGTCGAGATCATCCCTCTGGAGGTGGTGTGCCGCAACGTGGCGGCCGGCTCGCTGTCCACGCGATACGGCTTGCCCGAGGGGCAGCCGCTGCCCCGCTCGATCATCGAGTTCTACCTGAAGGACGACAAGCTCCACGATCCCATGGTCGCCGAGGAGCACATCACCGCGTTCAACTGGGCCACCACCCAGGAGATCGACGACATGATGGCGATCACCCTCAGGGTGAACGATTTCCTGACCGGCCTTTTCGGCGGCGTCGGCATCACGCTCGTCGACTTCAAGATCGAGTTCGGCCGCATCTGGGAGAACGACTTCTCCCGGATCATCCTGGCCGACGAGATCAGCCCCGACAGCTGCCGGCTCTGGGACAGCCAGACCAACGAGAAGCTGGACAAGGATCGCTTCCGCCGCGACCTGGGCAACGTCATCGAGAGCTACACCGAGGTGGCTCGCCGTCTCGGCATCATGAAAGAGATGCCGACCGTCATCCAAGGGGGCCTGCACTAGTGCGCGCGAAAGTCCACGTGTTCCTGAAGCCCGGCGTCCTCGACGTGCAGGGCAAGGCCGTCGAACAGGCGCTGCACGGCCTGGGCTGGGGCGGCGTCGAGCACGTCCGCGTCGGCCGCACCATCGAGTTCGACCTCAAGAGCGCCGACGCCGCCTCCGCCGAGGCCGAGGTCAAGGCCATGTGCGAGAAGCTGCTGGCGAACACCGTCATCGAAAGCTACCGGGTGGAGCTGGCGTGAGCCGCTGGGCGGTCCTTCCCGCCCTTCTCACGCTGGGCGCATGCGCTGACGCCGCCGAGGCTCCGGTCGCCTACAGGGCCCTCGACTGCGCCCAGCCGTTCGAGACTCAGGCCGCCGCCCTCGTCGCCCAGCCGCACCTGGTGCCCGCGCCGAAGGACCCGGCCGAGCCCTACCGGTTCTATTCGAGCAACGACGGCCGCACGTCCTACCTGATCACCGAGGCGGCCGCGCCGGGCCATCCCGCAATCATGATGCAGCAGGCCAGCGGCTCCGACGTCGTCACCACCGGCTGCCCCTATGGCGACAAGGCGGGCTACGACCAGCTCCACGCCTATCTCGACGGGCTGAAGCACTGGAGGCGCAAGTGACCGGCTATCACCTCGCCCAGATCAACGTCGGACGCTTCCTGGCTCCGGTCGACGATCCGCGGATCGCCGATTTCGTCGCCAACCTCGACCGCATCAACGCCCTGGCCGATGAGACGCCCGGATTCGTCTGGCGCCTGGTGGGCGAAGGCAACAACGCCACCGACATCCAGCCGCGGCCGAACGATCCGCTGTCCGCCATCAACATGTCGGTTTGGACGGGTCTCGACGCCCTCGCTGGCTTCGTCTACCGCACCGCCCATCGCGACGTCATGCGCCGGAGGCGCGAATGGTTCGAGGCGATGGAGACCTACATGGCCCTCTGGTGGGTCCCTGTCGGTCACGTGCCTACGATCGACGAGGCCCTGCGGCGGCTGGACGTTCTGGACCGCCTGGGGCCAACGGCCGAGGCCTTCACCTTCCGCGATCCCTTTCCCGCGCCGGATGCGACGCCGGTCGCGCCGGTGCTCGACAAGTGCGCCTGAGGACGGCCCTCCTCGCCACCCTGGGCGGCGTCTCTCTGGGGGCGAGCCCGGCCGCGGCCCAGCCCGACAACCCTAAAGCGCCGCTGTCGGTCCAGCTTCAGCCCTGCGGGAACGCTGCGGATGTGCCGCTCTGCATCCTCAAGGTGCTCGCCGCCAAGGACTCCGGCGAGATGCTCTGGCGCGACGACGCGCTTCAGGCGAGACCCGCCCTGCTGGCGGCCGCCGGCGTGAAGGTCGAGGCGGCGCAGCAGGCGGCCGGGTCCGACACGGCCCGCCTCTTCTTCGGTCCGAGCGACGACGCCCAGGCGGCGCTGCGGCGGGCCATCGCCCGCGAGCGCGAGGGGGCGTCGGCTGACTTGGCCCTGGGCGCGATCATGGCCCTGCCCAGCGGCGCGCCCGAGCTGCCGCTGTTCTTCGCGGACTCGCAGACCGCCTCCATCCGCTTGCTCGGGCTGCAGGCGGTCGACCGCGCCGCCCGCGGCGAGATCCCCGACCTCAAGCCATCGCCGGCGCTGCACCGAGCCGCCCTGGCGGCGTGGGAGGCCGAGCTCGCCGCCCGCGGTGGGCTCGCCGACATGCTCACCGACCCGGGGACCCTGGCCACTGCCTACGCCGCCGTGGGCGACGCCGGCGGCGCGACGCGCGCCGTCGCCCTGGAGCCCCGTCCCGACAAGCGGGCCCTCATCCTGGCTGAGCTTGGGCGGATCGAAGACGCCGCTGTCGCCGCGGCCAGGCTCGAGCGGCGCGACCTCGAGCCCTCCGTCCGCGCCGAGATCGAACGGCTTCAGGCCCGGCAGGCGGCCGCCGCCAGCGCCACGGACCGGCACATGAAGGGCGAGCTGGCCCGCATGATCGCCGAGGCCCGCAGTGGCGGCGACGAGAAGGCCGCCCGGCAGTTGGAGAAGATGCGGGGGGTGATGGCGTCCGAAGGCGCTCCACCCCTGCCTCCAGATCTGGTCGAGGGCGAAATCGACGACCGGCTGAGCGCCCTCTGGCGCGGCCTGTTCAGCGCCGCCGGCAAGGCCGGCCGGCCTACCGCCGCCCGTCCGGTGGCTGAACGGCTGTTCCGTGAGTCGCCGCCGCCCAAGGTGTCCGATGCTCTGGCGGCCCATATCGAGGCCGCGACGGCGGCCGCGCCTGATCTCGCCGCGCCGTGGCTCGACGCGCAGGAAAAGCAGCTCTCCCGCGGCGGCGATGACCAGATGTCGATTCGGGTTGAAGCCGTCGCAGACGGCTGGCTCGCGCTGGGCCGCACGGATCGGGTGGAGGCGCTCATCGCCCGGCTGCGGTCCGGCTCGGTCCGGCATCGCCGCCTCGCCGCGTTCCGGCTGCTGGCGCTCGACCGTCCCGCCGAGGCGCAGGCTCTGGCCCCGATCGGCGCGGACGAGTTGCTCCGCGCCGACATCCGGCGGGGCCGCGGCGTCTCGCGGCTGAGAATCTATCTGGCCGGAATCCAGGAGCCCCACCTGCGCAGCAGCCTCCTCGGCACATGCGAGCACGAGACCCAGCAAGCGCTGCTCTGGCGCGAATTGCTGATCTGCATGGAGGTCGAGCGCGAGGCCGCCACCCGCCCCGTGCAGTTCTTCGTCGACGCCGATTCCGCCCTCACGGCGCTCAATCTTCCAGCCTCCCTCGGCGACCTGACCTCGGCCCGGGCCCTGTTCCGGTTCGCGCTCGACACCGCCGCCCGCGGGCTGGCGCTGGAGCCGAACTACAGCGACGCCTTCGGCGGCGTCATGACGCGCGTTGGCGTCCTCGCCTACGCCAAGGCCGAGTTGCGCGCCGACGGCCGCCTTCCTAAGTCCCCGCCTCCCCCTCAGCCGTGAACAGTGCTAAGCGCCCGCCCATGACCAAAGCCGCCGTCATCGTCTTTCCCGGATCCAACTGCGACCGCGACTGCAAGGTCGCCGTCGAGCGCTCCACGGGCGCCACGGTGGAGATGGTCTGGCATGGCGACACCGAGCTGCCGTCGGGCGTGGACCTCGTCGTCCTGCCGGGCGGCTTCTCCTACGGAGACTACCTGCGCTGCGGGGCGATGGCCTCGCTGTCGCCGATCATGTCCGAGGTGAAGGCGGCCGCCGAGCGCGGCGTCGCCACCGTCGGCATCTGCAATGGCTTCCAGATCCTATGCGAGGCGGGCCTGCTGCCGGGCGCCCTACTCCGCAACGAGAAGCTGAAGTACGTCTGCAAGCCGATCGAGCTCGAGGTCACCAACGCCCAGACTCGCTTCACCGCCGGCTACAAGGGCCGCCGCCAGGTCTCGATGACCGTCGGCAACGGTGAGGGCAACTTCTTCGCCGACGAAGCGACTCTCGACCGGCTCGAGGGCGAGGGTCAGGTGGTGTTCCGCTATCTCGAAAACCCCAACGGCTCGCTGCGGAATATCGCCGGCATCGTCAACGAGCGCGGCAACGTGCTCGGCATGATGCCCCACCCCGACCGGGCCTTCGAAGCCGAGTTGGGCTCCGCCGACGGCGCGATCCTCTTCCAGAGCGCTCTCGCCAGCGCCTGAGGCGGAGCCGACGCGCCCTAGGGCGCGGTGGCCCCCTGGAACTTCACCGGCATCGGATCGCGGCCGCCTTCGGCGATGAAGCGGTCGATGCGCGCCTCCAGCACCGGCAGCGGCGTCGAACCTGTCGACAGCACCGTGTCGTGGAAGGCGCGGATGTCGAACTTCGGCCCCAACGCCTTCTCGGCTCTCGCCCGCATGTCGATTATCGCCATCATGCCCAGGTAGTAGCTCACCGCCTGACCCGGCCAGGAGATGTAGCGGTCGACCTCGATCCGGATGTCGTGGTCCGACAGAGCGGTGTTGTCGTGCAGGAAGGCGATCGCCTGCTCGCGCGTCCAGCCCTTGTGGTGGATGCCCGTGTCGACGACGAGACGGGCGGCGCGCCACATCTGGAAGGTCAGCATCCCGAAGCGGTCGTAGGGCGTGTCGTAGAGGCCCATCTCCAGGCCCAGCCTCTCGCAATAGAGCGCCCAGCCCTCGCCGTAGGCCGAGATGTAGACGTAGCGGCGGAACTCCGGCAGCCCCTCCTGCTCCTCCGCCAGGGCGCCCTGCAGCGAATGGCCCGGCGCGGATTCATGCAGCGTCAGCGCGGTCAGGTTGAACAGCGGCCGTGACGGCAGGTCGTAGGTGTTGATCAGATAGCTTCGCGCGCCGCCGCGGGCGCTGGTGTAGAACGGGGCCATGTCCGCGGGCACCGGCTCGATCGTGAAGCGGCTTCGCGGCAGCCAGCCGAAGTAGGACGACAGCTTGCCGTCCACCCGCTTGGCGATCCACGCGCCCCGGGCGAGCAGCTCCTCGGGCGTCTTGGCGTAGAATTTCGGATCCGTGCGCAGGTAGGTCAGGAAGGCCGGAAAGTCGCCCTCGAAGCCGGTCTCCTTCATGACCTGCTCCATCTGCGCCCGGATCTTCGCGACCTCGGTGAGACCGATCTGGTGGATCGCCTCGGGCTCAAGGTCGAGCGTCGAGAACTCCTTGATCTGGGCGCGGTAGTAGGCCGGCCCGTCGGGCAGAGCCTCGGCCGCCAGCGTCTCGGTCGTCCCGGGTATGTACTCCTGGCGTAGGAAGGTCAGCAGCCGGCCGTAGGCGGGCTGCACCTGCCCCTCGATCACCTGCTTGGCCTCGGCCCGAAGCGCCGCCTGCTCGGCCGCCGGGATGGACGCCGGCATACTGGCGAACGGCTGCCAGAATAGCGTGTTCTCGGCCCCCTTGGCGTCCACGGTCGCTGACACCGAGACCTCGCGCCCGACCAGGGTCGAGCGCGGCGGCGTGAAGCCGCGCTTCAGCCCGGCGCGCATGTTCTGCGTCTGCTCGGCGAAGTATCGCGGGATGTCCTTCATCTGCGCGATGAAGTCCCGGTAGTCGCGGGCGTCCAGGAACGGCCTTCGCGCCGTATAGTTGAAGCTCGACCAGAACGAGGAGTCGGAATTGAACGGCTTCTCGTATTCCCGGAACCGCTGCTGCGCGATGCGCACGTCGATCTGGTCGCGATAGACGTCGTAGCTGACCTGGGCCTCGCCCGAGAGCTGATCGCGCGGAATGGCGTCGAGCTGCTTCCGCACCTCCTGCCAGTAGGCGAGCCGCCGCGATTGGCTGGCCGCATCCACCTTTGGGAGATAGGGCGCGAGCCGTTTGCTCTCGGGGTCGTCGGCGCGGGCCAGCTCCTTCTGTCGCCACGCCCATTCCCGCGTGTAGAGCGCCTCGAACCGGGCATCCGCCGAACTGGCGGGGGCCGGCTCCGCCGCCGCCACCCCGACCGCCAGCACCAGGCTCGCCAGAACGGCGCTCGCCACACTCTTCACGCCCATTCGCTGTCCCCTGCCGAGTCCACAACGGAAGACACGACAGCAGGCCGCCGCTCAAGACAAGACCGGATCGGCTTCGCTTGCGCGCGCGCACGGCCGCGCTAGGGTCCCTGCCCATGCTCAAGCACGCCCTGCTCGCGGCCGCAGCCGCCCTCCTCGTCGTCATCCCGGCTTCGGCCCAGTCGCAGGCCGGCTCGACCCCGCCCATGACGCCGGATATCCCGGCCAAGTTCACCGCCCCCAACCTCGGCTACGACTACGAACGGCGCGAGGTGATGGTCCCGATGCGCGACGGGGCGAAGCTGTTCACCGTCATCATCATCCCGAAGGGGGCCAAGGATGCGCCGATCCTGCTGACGCGCACCCCCTACAACGCCAAGACCCCCAGCAAGCGTTTCAACTCGCCCTACGCCAGCGCGACCGGCGCCCAGGTCGACGAGGCCTTCCTCGCCGACGGCTACATCCGCGTCTACCAGGATGTCCGCGGCAAGTACGGGTCGGAGGGCGACTACGTCCTGACCCGGCCGCTCCGCGGCCCGCTGAACGACACCCAGGTCGACCACTCCACCGATGCCTACGACACCATCGACTGGCTGGTGAAGAACCTGCCGCAGAGCAACGGCCGCGTCGGGGTCACCGGTTCGTCCTACCCCGGCTTCACCGCCGCCATGGCGCTGATCGATCCGCACCCGGCGCTCAAGGCCGCCGTGCCGCAGAGCCCCATGATCGACGGCTGGATGGGCGACGATTGGTTCCAGAACGGCGCCTTCCGCCAGACCATGCTCGACTGGTTCATGAACCAGATGACCGAGAAGGGCTCTGGGCCCGACCTGCCGCGGGAATCGCTCGACGACTACGACAACTTCCTCCGCGCGGGGAACGTCTGGGAGTTCGGCAAGGCCGCAGGCCTCGACCAGATTCCCGCCTTCCGGAAGATCGTCGAGCACCCGGCGTACGACGCCTTCTGGCAGGAGCAGGCGCTGGACAAGCAACTCGCGAAGCGGCCGCTGAAGGTGCCGACGCTGTGGGTCGGCTCGCTGTACGACCAGGAGGACATCTACGGCGCGGTGCACGCCTACCAGGCTACCGAGGCCAAGGACACGAACAACGACATGAACTTCCTGGCGCTGGGGGCGTGGCGCCACTCGGGCGTGAACTACGAGCAGCGGCAGCTGGGGCCGGTGAAGATGCCCGGCGACACCGCCACCGAGTTCCGGCTCAAGGTCATGAAGCCGTTCTTCGACCAGTACCTGAAGACGGGCGGCAGGAAGGCCGACATCGCCCCCGTCACCATGTTCGAGACCGGCACCCTTCAATGGAAGCGCTACGACCGCTGGCCCCAGGCCCGGGCGATGAAGTCGCTCTACCTGCAGCCTGGCCTGAAGCTCGGCTTCGACCGGCCGGCGGGGGCGGCCTACGACGAGTATGTCTCCGATCCCGCCAAGCCTGCGCCGTTCGTGCCGCGTCCGGTACGCGCCGACGACGCCGACCAGTGGCGATACTGGCTGGCCTCCGACCAGCGCCACGCCGCCAGCCGTCCGGACGTGCTGGTCTATGTGTCCGAGCCCCTGAAGGAGCCCTTGAAGATCGCCGGCGAGCCGGTGGTGAACCTCTTCGCCTCGACCAGCGGCACCGACAGCGACTGGGTGGTGAAGCTGATCGACGTGCAGCCTGACTTCGTGCCGTCGGATCTCGACCTCAGCGGCTACCAACTCCCCATCGCCATGGAGATCTTCCGCGGACGCTACCGCGACAGCTACGAGAAGCCATCGCCGATCCCCGCGGGCAAGGTCCAGAAGTACCGGTTCGAGATGCCGACCACGAACCACGTGTTCCTGCCGGGCCATCGCATCATGGTGCAGGTGCAGTCGAGCTGGTTCCCGCTCTACGATCGCAACCCGCAGACCTATGTGGAGAACATCTTCAAGGCCAAGCCCTCCGACTATCGGAAGGCGACGCAGCGGGTGTTCCACACCGGCGCGACCGCCTCGGCGATCGAGCTGCCCGTGGTCCCGATGGACTGACCTACTCGCTGCGCTTGGCGCGCACCCCGCGCGCCTCGCCCACCTTGAGGAAGAAGCTGCCCAGGGCGGCCTTGCGGATCTCCACCGCGGCGCCCGCCTTGGGCTTCGGCGAAACCGTCCCGTTGTCGATCTGTCGCCAGGTCGCCCCGCCCTTAAGCTCGAACACCCAGCGACCGCTCCCGTCCTGGTAGGCTCGCGCCAGCTCGTCCGTGACGCTCTGCAGCGGCCCGTCGCTTCCCGCCGCCCGGTCGAACAGAGACAGAGACGGCAGGTCGAGGCCGAAGGCACCGCGCTGGGCCGCCTGGGCCTCCTTGCGGCGGATGATACTGAGTTCCCCCGATCGCACCTGATGGTTCAGCGCCTGGTAAGCGGCGTCGTAGCAGGCCGCCTTGCCTGCGGGGTCCGCAAGCGCCGCGCAGTCGGCCAGTCCCTTCAGCGCCGCGTCGGCCGGTTGGGCGAGCGCCGGATGCGCCGCCGCCAGCATCCCGATGACTGCCGCTGCTGCGGCCGCTCGTCTCGCAAACATAACCTGTTCCCCGAACTCCCGCCGACTATCCGACGTCGATCCCCGCTCCGTCGAGCGCGGCGTTAAGGCGCAGCTTCCCTGCGACTCTTCCAACCCTCCGCGTATCAATGTTACGTCCATAGCCAGACAACAACAGCGCTGTTACGTCGGAGGGGTGGACGTGGACGGATCTGGGCCGATGAACGCCTCGGCCGCATTCGCGGACGACGAGACCGCGTCGACCGCGCTTGTAGCATTCGCTGGGCTGCCCGCGGCCAAGCGCATCGCCGCAGTTGCGCTCTATCTCCAGGCGATGCGTAGTCCGCTAAGCCGGGAAGCCGCGTTGGCCTGCGCCGCGCGTGCCTATGGAATACGTTTTGGCCTCAGCCCGAGCGGCCTGAAGAAGGCCGTCTCCGAAGGCCGGGCCATCCTCCAGTTCGGCTTGGCCGATGGACGCTTCCTCGAAGAGGTCGCCCGCTTGCGCTCGTCCGATATGCTCGCCGCGCTGGAGATCGCCGTCCGGCGCGTCAGCCTGCGCGAGGTCACTCGAGCCCGCGCCGCCCTGTTGGCGGGCGGACGCGGCGGTCGCCCCATGGCCCGTCCGACCCCCGCCTACGCTGCCGTCCGGAAGCTGCTGGAGCTCGCCGAAGCCGGCGACGCGACCGCCCGCGCCGAGCTCTCGGCTATCTGCGACCTCATCCGTGGGCCGCGGCCGGGGTATGTGGCGGATCATCCCGTAGCCAGCCGGTGATCGAGAACCGCGACCGCGCAGCATAAGGCGCCACCGGCGCCACTGAGTGCCACTGGGGCGTCTTGAACAGCGTCAGCACGTTGAACTTCGGCGCGAAGCCGCGGGTCACGTCCCCCGCCGGATCATGGAACAGCAGTTGTCCGCCCCAATCCGGACGCCAGCCGCGGGTCAGGCCGATGGTGTAGGCCGCGCGCCGCTCCCCGCCGCCGCGGTCGTCGTGCAGGGTGAGGTAATGGCCCGGACGATAGTGGCTCGCCTGGGCGTCGACCTTCAGGACCGGTTCTCCGGTCACCGCGCGGGCGAAGCCCATGAACTCCGGGCTGTTGAGGAACTCGGTGACGGAATGCAGCGGGAGGCCCGGGTCGCTGCCCGCCACATAGGCCTCGATCATCGGGTAGACGTAGTAGAGATAGGCGAACCCGCCAGCGGCGCGCTTGCCCGTCTCCGCCAAGCGGGCCTGCAGCGCCTGCCTCCCCTCTGGCGTGAGGGTCGCCGGATCCACGTAGAGCGGCTCGCCCGACGGCCCGGAATGGACCAGCCGCCACGGCGTCGCCCGCTCCATCGCCTCGGCCAGGAGGTCGGCGACCTCGGGCGTGAAGAGGTCATCCACCTGCACCCACCCATCCCGCTCGTAGGCGCTCCGGAAGGCTTCGGGCTGCAGCGCCGGGTTCAGCCAGCCGCTCACGCTCGCCTCTCCCGGATGAACCAGCCAGTCAGCGACAGCCGTGGCGCCTCGGCGTAAGCCGCCACCGGCGCCACCGAATGCGCCCGCGGCACTTGGAAAACAGTGAGCACATTGAATCGCGGCGCGAACCCGCCGACCACGTCGCCCGCCTCGTCGTGGAAGAGGAGCTGCCCGCCCCAGTCTGGCCGCCAGCCTCGCGTGAAGCCCAGCGTGAAGGCGGCGATGCGGTCGTCATTCGAATGGCTATCGTCGTGCAGCGTCAGGAAGTCGCCACGCCGATAGTGGCTCGCCTGCACCCGCACCGCGTCCACTGGCTCGCCCACAATGCCTGCCGCGAAGTCGAGGAAAGCGCGGCTCTGCAGGAACTCGGTCACCTTCGCGATCGGCTGGTTCGGCGCACGGCCGTACTCGTCCTGCAGCGCGTAGCTGCGGTGGATGAAAGCGAATCCCTTGGACGCCCGCTTGATCGTCTCGGCGAGGAAGGCGCGCACCTGCTGCTCGCCGAAGCGGCGGAGCACCTCGTCATTGATCACGAGGGTCTGTCCCGTCTCGTCCGGCGCGACGATGGCATAGGGCAGCCCCGATAGCAGGTCGCCGATCGCCTGGGCCGCCGCGGATTCGAGGAAGTCGGTCGCCTGCACGATCCCGGCGTCGCGGTACATGTCGGCAAACCTGTCGGGTGCAAGTCCTTCACGGATGCGGATGGGCGGCAGGCTCAACGCGGAATCGCTCCCGGGCGGTTGCAGGTCGGCAGCTTAGCAGGCCAAGCCGAAGCGGCGCCCTGTGGCGCTCAGCGGCGCCCGTTAAAGTGACCAAAATGTAACACAGCTACCTGTTGTGACGAAAAATCGGCGTTCTACGACCACATGCGACCAAGTGTACCTTGACCGTGACCGAGCTTGGCCACACCCGGATGACAGAGCTCGCCAAAGGGGTTGGCGAGGGGGGCATGGCTGGCGCCGCGGCAGCGCGGGCGCCGCCTTGCGAGCTACGTTTGGAGCATTCCAGAATGATGAGATCGTCCAACCGTGCGCGCCTTATGGCGTCGACGGTCTTCGGCGCTGTGCTGGTCGCCTCGCCGGCGCTGGCCCAGGAAGTCGAAGAGCTGGTCGTCACCGGCTCGCGCATCGCGCGTCAGGACCTGACTTCGGTCAGCCCTGTCGCCACCGTCGGCGAAGCCGAAATGAAGGCGCAGGGCGTCGTCAACACCGAGAACCTGCTGGCCACTCTGCCGCAGGCCGCTCCCGGCGTGACGGGCACCGTCAACAACGGCAACGGCGGCGTCTCGACCGTCAACCTGCGCGGCCTGGGCTCGGTCCGCACCCTGGTGCTGGTCGACGGCAAGCGCCAGATCCCGACCACGTCGACGGGCACCGTCGACATCAACCTGATCCCGCCGGCGATGATCGATCGCATCGAGGTCATGACCGGCGGCGCCTCGGCCGTTTACGGCTCGGACGCCATCTCGGGCGTCGTGAACTTTATCCTGAAGCGTGACTTCGAAGGCTTCGAGTTCCGCGGCGGCTTCTCGTCCACGGACGAAGGCGACGCCAAGATCTACGACGCCTCGGCCACGGCGGGCGTGGGCTTCGATCGCGGCAACGTCATGGTGAGCCTGGGCTACAACAAGCGCGAGCCCTTCTTCCAGGGCGACAGCCCGCAGGACAAGCTGCTGGTCTCGCTGGGCGAGCCCACGGGCGGCGCACAAGCCGGCACCCTCATCTTCTCGGGTTCGGGCTCGGAGCCGAACGGCCGCGTGAACCCGTTCGTCGCCGGCCGCTTCGTCACCCTGCCGGGCGTGGCGAACCTCGCCGCCAACTCCGCGCTGTTCCTGCCGGACGGCAACGTGCGCCTCTACCGCGGCTCGCCGGACACCTACAACTTCGCGCCGGTCAACTACGAGCAGACCCCGCAGGAGCGCTATTCGGTCACCGCCATCGGCCGCTATGAGCTCACGGACTCGATCGAAGCCAACCTGAAGGGCAACTTCGTCAACAGCCGGATCACCACCCAGCTGGCCCCGACGCCGATCGGCAACCGCGTGTTCCGCTTCACGCTCGACAACAATCCGTTCCTCACGCCCGCGGCGAAGCAGGCGCTGAACAGCCTGGGTTCCACCACCGCCTACACGATCCCGTCCTCGTCCTCCTGGACCGCGGGCACGTTCACCGACGTCGACACCGACGGCGACGGCATCTTCGACACCGTCACGGGCTCGTTCAACCGCCGCCTGACGGAGGTTGGTCCGCGGATCTCGACCTTCAACTTCTATGGCTTCCAGATGCAGGGCGGCCTGAACGGCAAGATCCCGGCGATCAACGGCGCCTGGGAACTCGGCCTGCAGTACGGCAACACCCACGGCTCGAACTCGCTGCTCGGCGACACCAGCCTGGCCCGCATCCAGCAGGGCCTGCTGCTCAACGCCGCCGGCACCGGCTGCCTGGATCCGTCCAACGGCTGCGTCCCGCTCAACCTGTTCGGCGAAGGCCGGATCAGCCCCGCGGCGGCCCAGTTCATCTCGACCCGCATCAACTCGACGCAGGACTTCGAGGAGATCATCGCCCAGGCGTTCATCTCGGGTGACACCGAGAACTTCTTCAGCCTGCCGGCGGGCCCGATCGGCTTCGCCATCGGCGCCGAGTACCGCTCGGACGAGTTCGCCTTCCGCCCCAGCCAGGACCTGGCCGTCGGCAACCTGACGGGCTTCAACGCCTCGCCGCCGGTCTCCGGCTACATCGACGTGTACGAGCTCTACGGCGAAACCCGCATCCCGCTGCTGAAGGACCTGCCGTTCGTGCAGGAACTGGCGCTGGAACTGGCTGGCCGTCTGTCCGACTACTCGTCGCAGGACAAGATCACCAAGACCTACAAGGTGGCCGGCGACTGGGCGATCACCGAAGACCTGCGGGCGCGCGCCTCCTACAACCGCGCCGTCCGCGCCCCGTCGGTGGGTGAACTGTTCGGCCCGATCGGCAACGGCTTCCCGACCGCCACGGACCCCTGCTCGCAACAGGGCAATCCGAACGCGGCGGTGCGCCAGGCCTGCATCAACTCGGGCGTCGCCGCCAATCTGGTGGGCGTCATCCAGGCGAACCAGCAGACCCAGACGCTCAGCGGCGGCAACCCGAACCTCGAGCCGGAAGTGGCCGACACCTACACCGCCGGCCTCGTCTGGACTCCGTCCTACGTCCCGGGCCTCTCGGTGACCGTCGACTACTTCAACATCAAGATCGACGATTACATCGCCTCGTTCGGCGGCAGCACGGCCAACGTCCTGAGCGTCTGCTACCGCAACGCCACGGTGAACGGTAACCCCGCCTCGCCGTACTGCTCGGCGATCCGTCGCCTCGCCAACGGCTCGATCGACTACGTGTCCCTGCAGCTGCAGAACGTCGCGAAGCAGACGACCGAAGGCGTTGACGTCCAGGTCTCCTATCAGTTCGATCTGGCCGACATGGGCCTGCCGGACTGGGGTTCGCTGGCGGTTCGCAGCCTCTACACGAACACCTGGGACCTGACCTTCACGCCGGACGAGATCTCGGCGCCGCTGAAGTGCGCCGACAAGTTCGGCCCGAACTGCAACGGCGGCGGCACGGGGATCACGCCGCGCCACAAGGTCAACACCTCGATCGTGTGGAAGTACAAGAACTACGGCGTCAACCTGGTCTGGAACCACCTCGACGACGTGACCGACGACAACCCGGCCACGAACTTCACCGTCGAGAAGATCGGCGCCAAGAACTACATCAACCTGTCCGCGGACTGGGAAGCGACCGAGAACGTGTCGTTCACCGCCGGCGTGCGCAACCTGACCCAGGAGTCCTACCCGATCCTGGGCGGCAACGCCTCGCCGTCGAACAGCGGCTACCCGAACACCTACGACGTTCTGGGTCGCGTGTTCTTCGCGAACTTCACCCTGCGCTACTAGGGCTGGGGAGCCGGCCGGCGGGCCCACAACCGCCGGCCGTCTTTGGGGGGGAAAGGGCGCTGTGTTCCTGGCAGCGCCCTTTTTCTTTGCCTGTCCCCCAGCTTGGCGCCGTCGTCCGGACGGGATCAGCCGCTCAAATGAGCGCTTGCGGAACGCGGGGGCGGGCGAGCCGTTCGGCGCGCATGAGAGGGTGGACCAGCCTTGCCGCTTCGGCCGCGACGTTCGCGGCCTCGCCGGCGTACGCCTGCACGCTCTGCCATTCGCCGACGGCGCTCGGCGTGCGGCATCTGTTGCTGGAGCATGACTTCTGGCGGAACGCCGCCGCACTCGGCGCCCCGATCCCGATCCTGGCGGCCGCGATCCTATTCGCCGCCCGCGGGCCGGGCGCCACGCAATGAGCGCGGCCGCACGCACAGCGAGACCGGCCATCGCGGCGGCGCTCGCCCTGGGCATAGGGCTCGGCGGCTTCTTCGACGGGATCGTGTTCCACCAGATCCTTCAGGTCCACAATATGATGTCCGGCTGGCTGCCGGTCACCGACCTCGTCAGCGCCAAGGCCAACATGGTGTGGGACGGCCTCTTCCACGCCGCGGTGTGGCTGATCACCCTCGCGGGGGTCGCCCTGCTATGGCGTGCAGCGCGCCGCGGCGACGTCGTCTTCGACGGCCGCTACCTCGTCGGCGGCTTCCTGCTCGGATGGGGCCTGTTCAACGTGGTCGAGGGCCTGATCGACCACCACCTGCTGGGCGTCCACCACGTGATGGAGCGTCTCGGCCCGTCGGTCTGGGATGCGGCCTTCCTGGCGTGGGGCGCGGCGATGATACTCGCCGGCTGGGCGCTGGTGCGCCGGGGCCCCAGCTGAACCGGGAACGGCCGCGGCCTGGTCGCCGCGGCCTGCTCTCCCGCTAGTGGCGGCCGTCCCGCTGTTGCGAGTTCTGGCCGTTCTGAGTCTTGCCGGACTGGCCGCCTTGGCCCTGGCCCTTCTGACCCTTGTTCATGGCGTCATCGCTGCGGCCGCCAGCCTGCTGCTGACGGTTGTTGCTGTTCTGGTTCATGCCCTGGTTCGCCATGGATTGCTCCTTGTGCGGCGACGTCGTGAAGGACGCCGGTTTGCGCCGGACCAACCGTTCGCCGCCGCCGGATGTTCCTAAGGTCCAGGCCCCCTATCGCGCTGTCGTCAGAGTCCCGCTATTAGGCGCCCCATGAGCGCGACCCCTGCGAAGACCATGGCCGAGAAGGCCGCGGAATACGGCCTCAAGCCCGAGGAATACGACCTCATCGTCAAGCGGCTGAACCGGGAACCGAACGACGTCGAGCTGGGCGTCTTCTCGGTGATGTGGTCCGAGCACTGTTCGTATAAGAGCTCGCGCAAGCACCTGGTGAAGTTTCCCACCAAGGGCCCGAAGGTCATCCAGGGTCCGGGCGAGAACGCCGGCGTCATCGATATCGGCGACGGCCAGGCCTGCGTCTTCAAGATGGAGAGCCACAACCACCCGTCCTACATCGAGCCCTACCAGGGCGCGGCGACCGGCGTGGGCGGCATCATGCGCGACGTCTTCACGATGGGCGCCCGGCCGGTGGCTCTGCTGAACGCCCTGCGCTTCGGCGATCCCAGCCACCCGAAGACCAAGCGCCTGCTCTCCGGCGTCGTCGCCGGCATCGGCGGCTACGGCAACTGCGTGGGCGTGCCCACCGTCGGCGGCGAAACCAACTTCCACCGCGGCTACGACGGCAACATCCTGGTCAACGCGATGTGCGTGGGCCTGGCCGACGCCGACAAGATCTTCTACTCGGCCGCCCCCGCCGCCGACCTCCCCGTGGTCTACTTCGGCTCCAAGACCGGCCGCGACGGCATCCACGGCGCGACAATGGCCTCGGCGGAGTTCGACGACGCCTCCGAGGAGAAGCGTCCGACCGTCCAGGTCGGCGACCCGTTCGCGGAGAAGCTGCTGATCGAGGCGACGCTGGAGCTGATGGCCACCGGCGCGGTGGCCGCCATCCAGGACATGGGCGCGGCCGGCCTCACCTCCTCGTCGGTCGAGATGGCCGGCAAGGGCGGCGTCGGCATCGAGCTCGACCTCGACATGGTGCCCCAGCGCGAGGAGGGCATGACGGCCTACGAGATGATGCTCTCGGAAAGCCAGGAGCGGATGCTGGCCATCCTGAAGCCCGGCCGCGAGCGCGACGGCCACGCCATCTTCGAGAAGTGGGGCCTCGACGCCGCCGTCATCGGCCGCACCACCGACACCGGGCGCATCGTGCTGAAGCACAAGGGCGAGGTGGTCTGCGACGTGCCGCTCGCGCCCCTCTCCGACGACGCGCCGCTGTACGACCGGCCCCACGTCGCGCCCGCGCCGCAGCCGCGGCTCGATCCCGCCGACGTGCCCGCGCCCACCGACTGGACGGCCGCGGTCCTCAAGCTGCTGAGCGCGCCGGACATGGCCTCCAAGCGCTGGATCTGGGAGCAGTACGACCGCCACGTTATGGCCGACACCCTGGAGGACAGCGCCACCGGCGCCGACGCCGGCATCGTCCGCGTGCACGGGACGAAGAAGGCGCTGGCCGTCACCTCCGACGTCACCCCGCGCTACGTGCAGAACGATCCCTACGAGGGCGGCAAGCAGGCCGTCGCCGAGGCCTGGCGCAACCTGACCGCGGTTGGCGCCGAGCCCATCGCCATCACCGACAACCTGAACTTCGGCAATCCCGAGCGCCCCGAGATCATGGGCCAGATCGTGGGCGCGATCGACGGCATGGCCGAGGCCTGCCGGGTCCTCGACTTCCCCGTCGTGAGCGGCAACGTCAGCCTCTACAACGAGACCAACGGCCAGGCCATTCCGCCCACGCCGACCGTCGGCGGCGTCGGCCTGATCGCCGACTACGCCCATCGCGCCGACTTCGCGAACCTCAAGCCGGGCGAGAGCCTGATCCTGCTGGGCGTCACGCTCGGCGAGCTCGGCGCCTCGATGTACCTGCGCGAGTGCGTGGGCCGCGAGGACGGCGCGCCGCCGCCGGTCGACCTGGCCGCCGAGAAGCGGATTGGCGACCTGGTCCGCGGCCTGATCCAGTCCGGCGTGGTGACCACTGTCCACGACCTTTCGGATGGCGGGCTCGTCGCTGCGGCGGCCGAGATCGCGCTGGCGTCCAACGTCGGCGTCCGCCTGAACATCGATCCCGGCCCGCGCGCCCACGCCCTGCTGTTCGGCGAGGATCAGGCCCGGTACTTGGTCGCCATCGAGGATCCGGACGACGTCATGGCCGCGGCCCGCAAGGCCGGCGTCCTGGCCGACATCGTCGCCGTGACCGGCGGCGACGCCTTCACGTGCCCGGGCCTGTTCGACATCCCCCTCAGTGAGCTGCGCAAGGCCAACGAAGGTTGGCTGCCGGCGTACATGGGCGAGACGGCCTAGACCGCGCGATGGAGAACCGCCCGCACCTCATACAGGCGCTTGCGGTTCTGGGCCGGCCCGGCTCGCGCGACGCCATCGCCACGCCGGCCGCGGTGCTGGACCTCGACGCCTTCGAGGCGAACGTCGCCCTGATGGCAGAGCGCGCGCGGACCGCGGGGCTGGCCCTGCGGCCGCACGCCAAGTCCCACAAGTGCGCGTGGGTGGCCCAGCGCCAGATTGCGGCCGGGGCGGTGGGCGTCTGCTGCGCCAAGTTGGCCGAAGCCGAGGCCCTGGCCGCGGCCGGCGTGGGATCGATCCTTGTCACCTCGCCGATCGCAGGCGCCGGGCCCGCCGCCCGCGCCGCGACGCTGGCCGCCCGCCTGACCGACTTCCGGATCGTGCTGGACCATCCCGACGCGGCGGCCGAACTGGGCGCGGCGGCTCAGACTCCCATCCCCGTGCTGATCGACGTGGACGTGGGGCTCGGCCGCACCGGCGTCCGCGACGTCGCCCAGGGCCGGGTAGTGGCCCAGGCGATCGCCGCCCAGCCGAATCTGCGGCTGATCGGCCTTCAGGGCTATGGCGGCCACTGGCAGCACATGAAGGGGGCTGGGGCTCGCGCCGCAGCCGTCGCCGAGGGCATGGAGCGCCTGCGTGCCGTCCATGCCGCCCTGCGCGAGAGCGGCTTCGACATCGAGGTCGTCACCGGCGGCGGCACCGGCACCTTCTGGAGCGATGCGGCCTTGGGCGTCCTCACCGAAGTGCAGCCCGGCTCCTACGCCTTCATGGATCGCGAATACCGAGAGGCGCTCGAGGGCGACCCCGAGGGCGCGTTCGCCCAGAGCCTGACCGTCGCCGCCACGGTGATCAGCGCCAACCATCCCGACTGGGTGACCGTCGACGCCGGCCTCAAGGCGTTCTCGACCGACGGCCCGCTGCCGCAGCCGCTGACCCCCGGCTTCGAGGGCTGCGGCTACCGGTTCTTCGGCGACGAGCATGGCCGCCTGAGCCGCCCGGCTCGCAACGTGAGACGCGGCGATCGTGTGGATTTCGCTCCCGGCCACATAGATCCCACCCTGGACCGCTACAACGTCTTGCACCTGGTCCGGGGCGACGTGCTGGAAGCCATCGTTCCTATCGAAGCTCGCGGCGCCTCGCAGTAGGCTGAGCGGCGATGAACCGCTTCTGGACCCTCGCCGACCGCCCCGTGCCCGCCTGGCCGCAGCCCGACACCTTCGAGCTGCGCGAGGAACCGACGCCGACGCCGGGGCCCGGCCAAGCGCTGACCCGGACGATCTACGTCTCGCTGGACCCCTACCAGTGGGGATACAAGCGCCGAGGCGTGGAGCCCAAGGGCTCGCCCTGCCATGCACGGACAATCTCCCAGGTGGTGGAGAGCCGGATCGACGGCCTCGCCCCTGGCGACTTCGTCTTCAACACCAACGGCTGGGCCGAGTACGGCCTGATGGGCGAGGGCGTGCCTCGGCCCGGCTACATGGTCCCCCGCAGGCTGGACCCCTCGCAGGGCCGCATCTCGCTGGCTGTCGGCGTTCTGGGAATGCTGGGGCTCACCGCCTATGCCGGCATGACCCTGCAGTGTCAGCCGAGGTCCGGGGAGACCGTGGTCGTCTCGGCGGCGTCGGGCGGGGTGGGTCAGATCGCCGGCCAGCTCGCCCGTCAGCGGGGCGCCCGCGTAGTCGGTATCGCCGGCGCCCGCCGCAAGGTCGCCTACGTGCGCGACGAGCTCGGCTTCGACGCGTGCGTCTCGCATCTGTCGCCGACCTTCACCGAGGATCTTGCAGCCGCCTGCCCGGCCGGCGTCGATGTCTATTTCGAGAACGTCGGCGGCCGGGTGTTCGACGCCGTCCTGCCACTCTTCAACCCTGGCGCGCGGATGACGATCTGCGGGTTGATCGCGCACTACGGTGACGCGGGCGGGGACGCCGGGGCCGCGGAGCGCTCCCGAGCCGAGGCCCGCGGCGTCACCGTCCACAACCTGTTCGTCGGCGATTTCGTGGAGAGCCACCACGACGCCTTCCTGGCCGAAGTCGCCCCCCTCGTCGCGACAGGCGAGGTGCGCTACCGCGAGGACATCCGCGAAGGCTTCGAGGCGATCCCGGCCGCCTTCGCGGACATGCTGCGCGGCGAGAACTTCGGCAAGACCCTGGTCCGCGTGTCGGATGACCCGACCCTGGCGGCCGCGGAGTGACGCGCGCCGCCTGGGGCGCGCTGGCCCTCTCCTGCGCGGCCACGCCCGCACTGGCCCACAACATCGGCGGCTCCGATGCGGCCTTCGTAGGGGCATCCGCAGGGCCTGACCCATTCCCCTTCGCCTACCTGGGCGCCAAGCATATGGTCACCGGCTACGACCACCTGCTGTTCCTGCTGGGCGTAGTCTTCTTCCTGTTCCGCCTTCGCCAAGTCGCGCTCTACGTGAGCCTCTTCTCGCTGGGCCATTCTCTGACCCTCCTGGCCGGCGTGTTCTGGAACATCCATTTCGATCCGCGGCTGGTGGATGCGGTGATCGGCCTATCCGTCGCCTACAAGGCCTTCGACAACCTTGGCGGCTTCCGGACGGTGTTCGGCGTCCAGCCCGATCCTCGCGCCGCGGTGCTCGGCTTCGGGCTCGTCCACGGCTTCGGGCTCGCCACCAAGCTCCAGGCGCTGGACCTGCAGCCCCGCGGCCTGCTCACCAACCTGGTGGCCTTCAACGTGGGCGTCGAGATCGGCCAGTTGCTGGCGCTGTCGGTGATCCTGGCCGCCATGACGCTGGGGCGGCGCACGCCAGCATTCGTCCCAACCGCTACGGCGGCCAACATCCTGCTGCTGTTCGCGGGCTTCCTGCTGGCCGGCGTGCAGCTTGCAGGCTACGCCTACGGCGGTCCAGTCACATGAACCCGTCCGCCGACCTCCCGCCGCCGCTCTCCCGCCGCCGTCTGCTCGCGGCGAGTGCAGCCGCGCTGGCCCTCGCGGCTCTCGTGGTCGCCGGCTTCGTGCTGCCGGCCGAGTATGGCGTCGATCCTCTGGGCATTGGCCGGCTGAGTGGCGTGGCCCGGCTTTGGGCCCCCGACGACGTCGAGATCGACGCGCGGAGCAGCTCCGGACCGCTGGCGAGGGAATATCCGCACGGCTTCCGCAGCGACGTGGTGGAGATCCCGCTGGGCGGCTTCCTGTCGGGCGCCGCCGCCTCGGAACTCGAGTACAAGGTGCGCATGAAGAAGGGCGCGACGCTCACCTACGCATGGGAGGTGACGGGCGGCGGCGATCCGCGTGACTTCCGCTTCGACCAGCACGGCCACACGACGCCGACGGCCGGCGAGGCGATGCAGGTAGTGACCTTGCGCCAAGGCGCGGGCCACCGGCAACAGGGCGCGCTCACCGCGCCGTTCGACGGCATCCAGGGCTGGCAGTTCTCAAACGCCGGGGACGGTCCCGTCATCGTCCGCCTTCGCCTCGCCGGGTTCTACGAACTCGTGCCCGCCGGCCAGCCCGGCAACGAGGCCGGCGTGGTCGCCAACGTGCCGGCCGCCCAAGCCAGGCCCAACGCGCCCGAGGCGCTTAGGAACGCTCCATGACCGCCGACCCCGACCGCGAGCTGCGCGTCCGGCTCGCCGCCCACGAGATCCTGCTGCGCCGGCTGATCGGCGAGCTGGAGGTCGAGCTACCCGGCACCATCGACCGCCTTGCCGGCCCCTACGAGACGGCCGTCCGGCCCGACGAAGCCTTCCAGGCCTTTGTCGCCGAGGTGGACGACCACGTCAGCCTGATCCTGTCGAAGATCCGCGCCGACCTGCGGGACGGTTAGGCGCCATCGGCTAGCGGGTCACGAAGCCTTGCCATAACCATCAAGCGGTCGTCACAGGGCCCGCTTAACCGCGCCTCCAACCGCCGGACCGAAGGGGATTCACGGCGGGCTGGAGAGCTGACAGCATGCATCATCATCGGAAGGCGCTACTCGCGAGCGTCGCCGCCGCCGTTCTCGCCACCACCGTCACGGCTGGCGCTGCCCAGGCGCAGACCCAGGAGCCGGCCGCCGTGGACGAGCTGGTCGTCACCGGCTTCCGCGGTTCGCTGGTCGCAGCCCGGGAGGCTAAGCGCGAGGCCGAGATCGCATCAGACGTGATCGTCGCCGAGGACATGGCGAAGTTCCCCGACCTGAACCTCGCCGAGTCACTGCAGCGCCTGCCGGGCGTGGCCATCAACCGCGAGGGCGGCGAAGGCCGGCGCGTCAGCCTGCGGGGCCTCGGTCCCGACTTCACCCGCGTGCAGCTCAACGGCATGGAAGTGCTGGGCAACGTCGACAGCCCCATGGATAGCCGCGGCCAGACCTCGCGCGACCGCGCGTTCGACTTCAACGTCTTCGCCTCTGAGCTCTTCACCAAGGTGGAGGTGCGCAAGTCGTTCTCCGCCGAGCAGGACGAAGGCGGCATGGCCGGCACGGTCGGCCTCTTCACCGCCAAGCCGTTCAACTACGACGGCACGCGCGCGGCGCTGTCGATCCAGGGTGGCACCAACTCCGCCACCGAGGATTTCCAGCCGCGCTTGGCCGGCATGCTAAGCCACAACTGGGATGACCGGTTCGGCATTTTGGTGTCGGCGGCGTGGTCGAAGCGGGAGACGGAGGAGCAGGGCTATAACACCTATGCGGCCAGCCCCGTCGGACCGGGCGCCACGGACCTGTCGCCGTTGCCGGCCGCCGAGCGGGCCAAGGTGCAGTCCGGCACCCTGGTGTTCCAGCGCGGCAACCGCCTGTCGGTGTGGGGCTCGGACCAGGAGCGTCTGGGCCTGACAGCGGCGGTCCAGTGGCGGCCGATCGACACCCTGACCTTCACCTTCGACGCTCTCTATGGCGAGTTCACCAACGATCGAGACGAGCGGCATTTGGCGACGCGCGCCTCGCAGAATTCGACGGTGCTGGGCGGCGCCGTGCGGCACTCCGGGATCACCACACCGCCGCCGCGTCTCAACGCCGTGCGTTGGGATGAATTCAATTCGGTGCTCTACGCCGACGTCGACAATACGGTGTTCGCCACCGAGACCCGGCGCCAGCAGACCGAGAACAAATTCCAGCAGGTGGTGCTGACCGGCGACTGGACGCTCGATCGCCTGCAGATCGACGGCCACCTGGGTCATGAGCAGTCCGACTACGACATCCCGGTCTCGGACAAGTTCTACACCGAGGCCTTCGGCGGCCTCGTCACCGACTACAGCGCCGACGGCCGCGACGCACGCAACACCTACAAGTGGGACACCACCGACCCGAACAATTTCCGCGCCCACGAGATCGACTTCTCGGCCACCTATCAGAAGACCCGCCTGGACAACGCCGAGCTGAACCTGGCTTACGAGTTCAGCGACGCGCTGACGCTGAAGGCCGGCGGCTCCTTCCGCGGCTTCCGTAACTCAGGCTATTCGCAGGCGACTGACGACCTGCTGCGGACACCCTGGGAGACCGGCGCCCTCGATGACCGGGTGAACGGCTACTACACGGTCTTCGACAAGCACGACGACCAGTCCTGGGTCACGGTCGACTGGGACAAGGCGCTCGCCAAGTACGGCGTCACCCGCACGCTGGGCGCGCCGCGCTCCATCTACTCCGTCGAGGAGGACACCACCGCGGGCTACGCGCAGCTCGACTGGAGAACCGAGGTGGGCGGGATGACGCTGCGCGGCAACCTCGGCGCCCGGGCCTATGAGACGGAGCTCACCTCCTCAGGTGTGGTGAGCGCCGGCCCGGTGACGGTCAGCAACACCTATTCAGGCGTCCTGCCGGCCTTCAACGCCGTCTTGGAGGTGACGCCGAGCGTCCAGGTGCGCGTCTCGGCGGCGCAGAACATCAACCGGCCATCGCTGACCTCGTACGCCATGAATGGGACGGTGAGCCGCGACTCCAACTCGGGCTTCGTCACCGTCAACGTCGGCAATCCCGAGCTCGACCCCTACACCTCGGACGAGTTCGACGCGGCGGCCGAGTGGTACTTCGGCGGCGTCGGCATGCTGGCCGCCGGCGTCTTCCACAAGAAGATCGACGGTTTCGTGGTGAGCGAGCGGGTGACCAACGTTCCCTACTCGTCGACCGGGCTGCCCGACAACCTGATCGCCGGCGTTGTGGGCTCGACCAATGTCAACGAGTTCACCCGGCCGGTGAACCTGAACGACGCCGAGCTGACCGGCGTCGAGCTCAGCCTGCAGACAGACTTTTTCTTCCTGCCGAGCTTCCTTGCCGACATGGGCGTGGTGGCCAATGTCACGTTCATCGACAGCAAGACCACCTACCCCAACGGCCAGACGGGCCCGATCTGGGGCATGAGCGATCTAACTCACAACGTAACGCTGTACTACGAGACGTCGAAATGGGGCGTGCGGGCGTCTTCGAACTACCGCTCGGACTATCCGATCGACCAAGGCGGCTTCCGGTCCACCACCTATGTGGACGCCGCGGCCTTCTACCAGCTGACGGACAAGATCCGCCTGACGGTGGACGGCGTGAACCTGACCGACGAGCGCGAGATCCAGTACAACGGCGCCCAGGCCAAGCGCCTGTGGAACGAGACGTCCAGCGGGCGGACTGTGTTCGTCGGCGCGAACGTGCAGTTCTAAGCCACACCCACACCGTCATCCCGGAAGCCGCGCCAGCGGCTATCCGGGACCCAGGCGCGGCCGCTCTGCCACTCGCTCTGGGTCCGATCTTTGGTTGGGTTGCTACGCGTTAACCGCTCGCTTCAGCAGCTCCAGCGCGGCGGCGGCGAAGGCCTGCATGTTGGCGGCCCGGTCGCTTTCGCCGGTCTCGATGGTGACGACGGCTTCCACCGGGCCCGCGACGGCCACGCACGTGTGCCCGGGGGCATCGCCGTAGTGGTTTCCTGTGGGGCCGGCGGCGCCAGTCTCCGAGACCGCCCAGGTGGCGCCGAATCGCTCGCGCGCCGTCCTGGCCAGCAGCAGGGCGTAGGGCTCGCTCGCCGAGCGCATGCCCCCTAGCGCCTCCGTGGGGATGTCCATGAACAGCACCCTGGCCTTGGGCGTGTAGACCACGGCGCCGCCCAGGTAGTACTTTGAGGCGCCCGGCACGGCGAGCAGCGCCGCCGACATCAGGCCGCCCGACGAGCTCTCCGCCACGGCCACCGTATGGCCAAGCTCCTTGAGCTGTTCCCCGATCTCGCCCGCCAGAGCGTTCAAGTCCGTCATTGCCCCTCTCCCGCATCAGCGCCCATGATGCAGACCATTAGAGCCAGAACGATATTGGCGGGAGGATTTCGATGGACGCTCATTCGCAGTGGACAGGTTTGGACGCCGGCCGCCTGGAGCGGATCACCGAGCATCTGCAGCGCAACTACGTCGATCCCGGCAAGATCACCGGTTGCCAGGTCAGCGTCGCCCGTCACGGCCACCTGGCCTACTTCAAGTCGTTCGGCCTGATGGACCGTGAGCGGAACAAGCCCACCCGCGACGACACCATCTACCGCATCTATTCCATGACCAAGCCGATCGCCTCGGTCGCGCTGATGACCCTCTACGAGCAGGGCCACTTCCAGCTCAACGACCCCGTCCATCGCTATGCCCCGTCGTGGCGGTACCACCGCGTCTGGGTTTCGGGCGAGGGCGACGACATGGTCACCGAGGCGCCCCAGCGTCCGGTCAGCTTCCGCGACGTGCTCTCCCACACCGCGGGCTTCACCTACGGCGGCGGCCTGCCAGGCGTCGGCCTGCAGCACCCGATCGACAAGGCCTACCGGGCGCTGAAGATCCGCTCCATCGGCGGGCAGGATTCGATGGAGACCTTCCTGCACAAGATGGGTCAGGTGCCGCTGCGCTATCAGCCGGGCACCGCCTGGATGTACTCACTGGCGACCGACGTGGTTGGCGCCCTCGTGGAGGTGATCTCCGGCAAGCCTCTCGAACAGTATCTGCGCGAGGTGATCTTCGAGCCGCTGGGCATGAAGGACACCGCCTTCCAGGTGGCGCCCGAGAAGAACGATCGCTTCGCCGCCAACTACCAGCGGACCGAGGACAAGCAGCTCAGGCTGATCGACGACCCCGAGACGTCCCAATTCACCCAGCCGCCGGGCTTCTACTCGGGCGGCGGCGGGCTCACCGGCACCAGCGCCGACTACCTCCGTTTCTGCGAGATGCTGCGCCGCGGCGGCGAGCTCGACGGCCATCGCGTGCTCGGCCCCCGCACCCTCGAGCTCATGCACATGAATCATCTGCCCGGCGGCAGGGCGCTGACCGAGCTCGCCATCGGCGCTTTTTCCGAGACGGCCTATGACGGCGTCGGCTTCGGCCTGGGCTTCGCCTCGACGCTGGGCCAGGTGGAGAGCGGCGGCTACGGCCAGGGCGACTACTACTGGGGCGGTGCGGCCTCGACGATCTTCTGGGTCGACCCGAAGGAGGACCTCAGCGTCGTCTTCATGACCCAGCTCATGCCGTCGGCCACCTTCAACTTCCGCGGCCAGCTCAAGAACATCATCTATTCGTCAATCATCGACTGACGGGCGGCGCGGGGTTAGAACCGCGCTCATGCCCATGGCCCTCGAAGACCTGGAAGCCGCCTTGAAGGAAGGCTTCCCCGGCGCCGACATCCAAATCCAGGATCTGGCCGGCGACGGCGACCATTATCGCGCGAAGATCGTCTCCAAGGCCTTCGCAGGCCTCCCCCGCGTCCGCCAGCACCAGCTCGTCTACGCCGTCCTGAAGGGTAAGATGGGCGGCGAGCTGCACGCCCTCGCGCTCGAGACCTCCGCGCCCACCTGATCGTCACCATCCGCCGATCCCCTGCTTGGTCCCGCGGGTGAAAGACGAACTCCACCCGGCGCGCGTGGGACGAAACGTCCAGGGGGCGCCGCTGGTGTTCTCCTCGTCGCCGGGCTAGCAGACCGCCCGATGATCCGCCTCGACAACATCTCCAAGCAGAACGGCCACCAGATCCTGTTCATCGAAGCTTCGATGGGCGTCCAGAAGGGGGAGAAGGTCGGGCTCGTCGGCCCCAACGGCGCCGGCAAGACCACCCTGTTCCGCATGATTACCGGCCAGGAGCAGCCGGACGATGGGCTGGTGGTGATCGATCCCGGCATGACCATCGGCTACTTCAGCCAGGACGTCGGCGAGATGTCGGGCCAGAGCGCGGTCGCGGCGGTGATGGACGGCGTGGGGCCGATCAGCGCGCTGGCGGCGGAGATGGCCGAGCTCGAGGCGGCCATGGTCGATCCAGACCAGGCGGACCGCCTAGACGCGGTGATCGAGCGCTACGGCGAGGTGCAGGAACGGTTCCAAGAACTGGACGGCTATGCGCTGGAAGCCCGCGCGCGCGAGGTGCTGGCCGGCCTCAGCTTCAGCCAGGAGCGGATGGACGCCGACGTCGGCCTCCTGTCCGGCGGCTGGAAGATGCGGGTGGCGCTCGCCCGCATCCTGCTGATGCGGCCCGACGCCATGCTGCTGGACGAGCCCAGCAACCACCTCGACCTGGAAAGCCTGATCTGGCTGGAGGCCTTCCTCAAGGCGTACGACGGCGCGCTGTTGATGACATCGCACGACCGCGCCTTCATGAACCGCATCATCGGCAAGGTTGTCGAGATCGATGCGGGCTCGCTGATCACCTACTCGGGCGACCTCGACTTCTACGATCAGCAGCGGGCGCTCTCGGAACAGCAGCGGCAGGCGCAGTACGAGCGTCAGCAGGCGATGCTGGCCAAGGAGATCAAGTTCATCGAGCGCTTCAAGGCGCGCGCCAGCCACGCCGCCCAGGTGCAGAGCCGGGTGAAGAAGCTGGACAAGATCGAGCGCGTCGAGGCGCCCCGCCGGCGGCAATCGGTCCAGTTCGAATTCAAGAGCCCGCCGCGGTCGGGCGACGACGTCATCAGCCTACGCAACGTCCACAAGGGCTATGGCGCCCAGCCGATCTACCAAGGCCTCGACTTCCTCGTGCGCCGAAAGGAACGGTGGTGCGTCCTGGGAGCCAACGGCGCCGGCAAGTCGACGCTGTTGAAGCTGGCGGCCGGCGCCATCGCGCCGGACCAGGGCGTGGTCAACATCGGGGCCAGCGTAAAGATGGGCTACTTCGCCCAGCACTCCATGGATCTCCTGGACGGCGAGGAGACGATCTTCGAGTCGCTGGACGGCTCCTTCCCGCAAGCGGGCCAAGGCGCGCTCCGCACTCTTGCAGGCTGCTTCGGCTTCTCGGGAGACGACGTGGAAAAGCCCTGCCGGGTTTTGTCGGGCGGCGAGAAGGCGCGCCTGATCATGGCCAAGATGCTGTTCGATCCACCAAATCTGCTGGTCCTGGACGAGCCGACCAACCACCTCGACATGGCGACCAAGGAGATGCTGGTGGCGGCCCTCGCGGACTTCGACGGCACCATGCTGTTCGTCTCCCACGACCGCCATTTCCTGGCCGCCCTGTCAAATCGGGTGCTGGAGCTGACCCCGGAGGGCGTGCATCAGTACGGCGGCGGCTATACGGAATACGTCGCCCGCACGGGTCAGGAAGCGCCGGGGCTGCATCCCGGCGGGTAGCGGCGTCCGCGCCTCACCCGCTTGACCCCAGGCTCCCCGCTCCCTAGCTCTGGGCCTGACGATTTCCGCCGAAAGGGCGACCCGATGACCGACGCCGCAACCGCCAACCCCGCCTTGCACGAGTGGATCGCCAAGGCGGTGGCCGACCACCCCGTGATCCTGTTCATGAAGGGCGTGCCGGAACAGCCCCGCTGCGGCTTCTCGGCCGTGGTGGTGCAGATCCTCGACCACCTGGGCGTCGACTTCACCGGCGTCGACGTGCTGCAGAACGAGCAGCTGCGCGAGGGCATCAAGAGCTTCTCGGACTGGCCGACCATCCCGCAGCTCTACGTGAAGGGCGAGTTCGTCGGCGGCAGCGACATCGTGCGCGAGATGTTCCAGTCGGGCGAGCTGAAGAGCCTCTTCGCCGAGCAGGGCCTGCTGGAGGCGTGACGAAGCTGCTCGAGCCGCCGGAGGGCCGGCAGGTCTTCCGGCTGACGTTCGAGCCCACGCCCGCCGACATCGACGAGAACGGCCACGTCAACAACGTGGTCTATCTGCGCTGGGCCCAGGACATGGGCACGGCCCACTGGCGCTCGCTCGCGCCCGCCGAGGCCCAGGCGACCTGGGCGTGGATCGCGCTCCGCCACGAGATCGACTACCGCCGCGCCCTGATGCCGGGCGAGACCGCGCAGGGCCGCACCTGGGTCTCGGACGTGGCCGAGGGACCGAGGTTCGACCGCTTCATCCGCATCGACGGGCCCGACGGCCAGATGTGCGCCCAGGTCCGCACGACCTGGGTGCTGATCGAGCAGGCGACCGGACGGCCGCGGCGCGTGCCGCCGTGGATGGTCGAGCTCTTCACGTGAACCCGACCGGCGTCTGAGGGGTTCGAGTCCGCGGGAGGGCTCCCGAACCCACGGACGAGATGCCGATCGACACCTACATCCGCGAAGCCATGCCCTGGGCGCCGCCCTGGGCCGTCGGCGTGGCCCTGACCGGGCTCGCCCTCGCCGTCGCCATCGGGCTGCACAACCTGATGGTCCGGGCCGTCGCTCGGGGCCTGCGCCGGCGCAGCGACTTCACGCGCTCGCTGGTCGTGCGCACGAAGGGGCCCAGCCGCCTGGCCCTGCTGATCTTCGCGGTCGCCTGGTCGGTGCAGATCGCGCCCATCGACGGCCGCTGGACCCGGTTCATCCAGCACAGCCTGCTGGTCGCCTTCATCGTGCTGGTCGGCTGGATGGCGCTGACCGCCCTCGACATCGGCGCGGCGCTCTACATGAAGCGCTTCCGCGTGGACGTGGCCGACAACCTTCTGGCCCGCAAGCACCTCACCCAGGTGCGCATCCTGCGGCAGGCCAGCGCCGTGCTGGTGGTGGTGCTCACCGCCGCCTTCGCCCTGATGACGGTGCCCGGCGTGCGGCAGCTCGGCGTCAGCCTGCTGGCGGCCGGCGGCGCGGCGGGCATCATCGTGGGCTTCGCCCTGCAGCCCCTGCTGTCCAACATCATGGCCGGCGTGCAGATCGCGCTGACCCAGCCGATCCGCATCGACGACGCCCTGATCGTCGAGGGCGAGTGGGGCGTGGTCGAGGAGATCACCTCGGCCTATGTGGTCATCCGCATCTGGGACAAGCGGCGGCTGATCGTGCCGCTGAAGTACTTCCTCGAAAAGCCGTTCCAGAACTGGACCCGGACCACCTCCGACCTGCTGGGCGTCGTCCTGCTCTACCTCGACTACTCCACGCCGCTGGAGCCGCTGCGCCGCCGCCTGACCGAGATCGTCGAGGCCTCGCCGCTCTGGGACAGGCAGGTGGTGGTCCTGCAGGTGACCGACGCCAAGGAGCGCACCATGGAGGTCCGCTGCCTGGTGGGCGCCCGCAACGCCGGCGACGCCTTCGACCTGCGCTGCGAGGTGCGCGAGAAGCTGATCGCCTTCCTGCAGGACAAATATCCCCACGCCCTGCCCCGCGACCGGCTGGAGCTCTACCCGCCCGAGCGCGAGGAGCCCTCAGCGCACGAGCGGATTCAGTAGCGCCACCTCCGCGCCGCGGGTCAGGCCGAGCTCGGCCCAGGTGAAGGCGAGGTCGACCTGGCCGCCAGAGCTGCGGCAGACGTCGAGCCCCTTGCGGGCGAAGGCGAGCCTCGCCGTATGGCCGTCGCGCTCCACGTAGAAGGTCCAGTCGGCCTTGGCCGTGCAGCCCCTGGACGCCACGCGGATGGTCAGGCCCTGCGCCGTCGGCCACGCCAGGTACAGCGGCTCGAGCTCGGCCATGGTCCCGGCCGCGGGCGTCAGCAGCCTGGGCGGCGGCAGGGTCGCGCACCCCGCCAGCCCAAGAAGCCCCAGCACGACCCACCTGCGATTCATCGGGCCACCATAGCAAAAGGCCCCGGATCGCTCCGGGGCCTTCGCAATCTCTTCCGAACTTCGGCGTCGGCTTACGACGCGTAGAATTCGACGACCAGGTTCGGCTCCATCTTCACCGGGTACGGCACTTCGGCCAGTTCCGGCGCGCGGACGAAGGTGGCGCTCATGCCCTTCACGTCCACGGTGATGTAGTCCGGCGTGTCGCGCTCGTGCGACTGCAGGGCTTCCAGCACCAGGGCCATGTTGCGCGAACGCTCGCGGACGGTGACCACGTCGCCGGCCTTCACGCGGTAGGACGGGATGTTCACGCGCTTGCCGTTCACCAGGACGTGGCCGTGGTTGACGAACTGGCGGGCGGCGAACGGGGTCGGGACGAACTTGGCGCGGTAGACCACCGCGTCCAGGCGCGACTCGAGCAGCGAGATCAGGTTCTCCGAGGTGTTGCCCTTGCGGCGCGCCGCCTCGGTGTAGATGCGGACGAACTGCTTCTCGGTGATGTTGCCGTAGTAGCCCTTCAGCTTCTGCTTGGCGCGGAGCTGCAGGCCGAAGTCCGACACCTTGCTCTTGCGGCGCTGGCCGTGCTGGCCGGGGCCGTAGGCGCGGGTGTTGATCGGCGACTTCGGACGACCCCAGATGTTTTCGCCCATCCGGCGGTCGAGTTTGTACTTGGCGCTATGGCGCTTGGACATATTCCACTCTCTTCGACCCGAGCCGGCGCCCCCGATATGGCGGCGCGATCTCAACGGCGGCTTCGCATCAACCCGTCATAGGCTTCCGGCCACGCAGGCTGGGCCCGGCGGCGGAAGAGGCGCGGATATGCCGACTGGGGCGGGACGAGTCAAGTTTGGCGGGGGCGCTTACGGCATCCCCTCTCCGGCGCCATCCGGTTCTGGCGAAGCCAGGGACGGCGACCCATCGGTGCGGGCGTATGACGATGGAGGCGGGCCGGCGGCGGCGCGAGCCCCCTTCCCGCGGCGTTTATGGGTCCCGGTCTTCGCCTGCGGCGAAACCGGGATGACAGTGCTCGTCCATCAGGTCGCCCGGCTGGATGCCGGGGGCGGTGCTCCACACCACCTTGCCGCGCCGGAGCGCCTCGCGTTCCTCGGGCGTCTGGTCGGGGTGATCGGTGAACTTGCGCACCACCACGACCATCGGCTGCTCGCGGGCCAGCGCCTCCTCGGGCAGCATGCGCTCGCAGTACTTGTTGGGCGCGAGGCGGGCCGTCTGCCACTTGTTGGCGTCGATGCGGGCGCGCGCGACCCAGACCGTTTGCGGCGTGGCCCACAGCGCGATCTCGCGCACCTCGTCGAACAGGTAGTCGCCCTGGAACTGGCGGGCGTCGACGTACATCTCCTGGAACGCCGGGATGCGCCGCACCCACTTATAGACCGTGCCCGCGTGCGGCATGTCGGGGTCGTGGCAGATGGCGATCAGGCTCTCGCCGTTGGCCAGCCGCTCGCAGATCCGCTCGCCCAGCTCGGGGGTGTAGGTGCTCTGGCGGAAGTCGAAGGGCTTGGGCCGCGTCAGCGTGCCGCCGTCGCGCAGCCGGTCCATGCGCCGACGCGCGAGCCTCGCCAGCCGCTGGGCCCGCGACAGCGCGCGGTGGAAGTCCGGATGCGCCTGGCGCCACTCCCAGATCCCGGTGCGGCTGGGCATGTGCGGATCGCGCTCGATCGAGCTCAGGCTCTCGCCCGCGCTCACCCGCGCGAGGATCTCCCGCGTGACCCCTTCGGTGAAGCGCACGGGTTCGCGCCGGGGCGCACGGCCCCCGCGCGGCGTGCAAGCGCCGTCGTCCATGTTCCCGATGCTCGTCTCCCAGGCGCGCCAGCCGCACGCCGCCCAGCGCTAAAGGTGCCTCAGGGGCGTGGTGATGTCAAGAACAAAATGGGAACATCGAGGCGGGCGGCCGCTTGTGGCGCCAAGCAGCCCCTAGGCTGAGGAATGTGGCGCAAGTGCCGTGCCGAACCTGGCTCCTCGGCCAGCGGACGTGAGGTCGCGGTGAAGCCGCAGTCTCGCTGACGGCACGCCGGAGGTCACCGCGAGCTGAGCGCAAATGCGGTGGGATGTCGCAGTTGCGCTGCGTCAATCAATATTTAGCAGCGCCTGTGCTTCGTCACATTTGATGAAAGTCTTGGCTTCACTTGCGGCCTTGCTCGGTTGCGCCTGCATAGCGGCGCCGGCGTTCGCCGCCGATGAAGGCCAGCCGAGCACGTTCGAGGTCGAGCTCGGCGCGGTGTCTGACTATCGCTTTCGCGGACTTTCACTCTCGGACGAACAGCCGGCGCTGCAAGGCGGGGTCACCGCCTCGCTCGCAAACGGCGCCTACGGCTACGCCTGGGCGTCGACCATCGCCGAATATGGCGCAGGCGCAGACGGAAAGGGCGCAACGGTCGAGGTGGACCTCGTGTTGGGTTGGGCGGGATCGGTCGCGGGATTCGACGTCGACGCCTCAGCTCAGCTGTATATCTATCCCGCCGGTCGTGACGTGAACTATGTGGAGCTCCCCATCTCGCTGTCACGCGCGACGGGGGCGTGGCGATGGACCCTCGGCGGCGCCTATGCGCCGGCGCAGGAGGCCCTCGGAAACCAGGATAACCGCTACGGCTGGGTCGCCATCGCGTGGCAAGGCGCGCCCGTGCAGGTCGAGCTGCGCACGGGCTATGAGGACGGCGCCTATGCGCCCGGCGGGAAGTGGGACTGGTCGGCCGGCGTCAGCCGCACCTTAGGCTCCCTCGCAGCCGGCGTCGCCTACGTCGACAGCGACGAACGGGGGAGTTCGGCGGGGATCGTCGCTTCGCTGAAGGCGACGTTCTGAGGGTGCCGTGAACCAAGCCCATCCGGAGACGCGCGCTTCGCAATCGCCGAATACGGTGATGGCCATGGCGATCGCCGTGGCCCTGATCCTGCTCACCGCCTGCGGGGGCCTGATCTACTACGCCAGCGCCGCCGTCAACGGGATCACCGAAGCCCGCGAACGCCAACTGATGGATCGCGCAATCGTACGCAATCTGGCGAGGCTAAAGGACGACGTCACATCCGTCGCCGTGTGGTCCGATGCCTACGACTTCACGGCCCGCACCTACGATCCGGCCTGGGCCCAGGTGAACTATGGCGTCTATTTCGCCCAGTACCTGCGCCACGACGTCAGCGTTGTCCTCGACGCCCACGATCGGCCTATCTACGCCGCGATAGCTGGGGAGAAGGTTCAGCCGGCCAGGCTTGCCCCGTTCATCGTTGCAATCCGGCCGCTGGTCGCGTCTGCGCGGAACCGGGCGAACCGGAAGATCGCCGCAGATCCCAAGGCGCTCGGGTTCGCCCGGGTCGGCGCCGCAGAAGCCGCGGTGCGGGTCGGCGAGCGGGTCTTCCTTGCGAGCGCCTCGACCGTGGTCCCGGAGCCCGATTACGCCAAGCCCCTCCTGGCCGTCCCGGATCCCATCGTGATCTCGGCCAAGGGCATCGACGCCTCGTACCTCAAAGGGTTGGACAAGGATTTCGGGCTGAAGCGTGCGCGCCTTCTGCCGGCCTCCACCTTGGCTCACCCGGTCAGCATCCTGCTGGGCGCAGATGGGCGAGCGCTGGCCGCGATCGGTTGGGAGCCGGAGCGACCGGGGATCGGCGTCTACCGCGATGCCATGTGGTCCATCATCGTCCTGGGGCTTGTAGTCACCGGCGCGGTGGCGCTCCTGATCCTCCGGCTTCGACGGATGGCGGCGGATGTGGAGCGAGCGCGAGCCCGGGCCGAAGCCGGCGATCAGGCCAAGGCCGCTTTCATCGCCAACATGAGCCACGAAATCCGCACGCCGCTCAACGGGGTGCTCGGCATGGCCCAGGCGCTCGATGGGTACGATCTTGGGCCGGAGCAACGGGCATGCGTAAAGGTCATCCGTGACTCGGGCGCGACGTTGCTTGGCGTGCTGAACGACGTGCTCGACCTCTCCAAGATCGAGGCGGGCAAGCTGGAGATCGCTGCAGCGCCGTTCCGACTCGACGAGCTGGCCGAGCAGGTCTGCGCCACCTTCAGCGAACTCGCGGCGGCGAAGGACATCGGGCTGGCGGTTCGCATGGAGGGCGTGATCGCCGGCTTGTGGATCGGCGACGCCTTGCGCATTCGGCAAGTGCTCTCGAACCTGGTCTCGAATGCGGTGAAGTTCACGTCGGAGGGGGCCGTCACGCTCGTCGTCGAAGCCTGTTCGGCTGGGGTGCGTCTGTCGGTCGCCGACACCGGGATCGGCCTCTCGGAGGATCAGCTTCCAGGGCTGTTCGACAAGTTCTCCCAGGCTGACGCGTCCACGACCCGCCGGTACGGCGGCACCGGCCTTGGCTTGTCAATCTGCCGTGAGCTCGTGGTTCTGATGGGCGGCGCGATCGAGGTGAGCAGCCGCCCCGGGGAAGGTTCCACCTTCTCGGTCACGCTGCCGCTTCGGCGGACGGCCGCACAGCCGAACGTGCATGCCGATCCGGCCGACAGACGCGCGAGCCGGCAGGCGTTGAGGGTGCTTGCGGCGGAGGACAATCCGACCAATCAGCTGGTGCTGCGCGCGCTCCTGGGCCCGCTCGGTGCGGACTTGACGCTGACGTCCAACGGCCGCGAAGCCGTCGAAGCCTTCGCGGCTGCGGCGTTCGACATCGTCCTCATGGACGTGCAGATGCCCGAAATGAACGGCCTCGACGCAACCCGTGCAATCCGGGAGATCGAAGCCACGCGCGGCATGAGCCGTACGCCCATCCTCGCGCTGACCGCCAACGTCTTGGCTCACCAAGTCGAAACCTATGCCGCCGCCGGCATGGATGGACATCTCGCCAAGCCGCTCGATGCGGCGGCTCTCTATGCGGCGCTGACGGCGACATTCTCCGATGTAACCGACGAGCCGGCGGCCGCTTAGCACCTCGCACGAAGCGGCCTGCGGCGCCTCATCACCGCCGCCCGTTCGGTAGACGACATAGCCACACTCCTTGAGCGCTTCGACACGCTGTGGGCTTGCGCGGCCAGCCTAGAACGTCGATGTAAGGTCTGCGGAAAATAGAGCAGCAGGTTGGTAGCTCCTGCGCCCGTTCCTGCGGGTTCTTCCCGGCCGCGGCGTCGACCCGACTTGTCGGGGGAGGCGCTGGCCCGCTGGGTTCTCGCGATCTCCTTGGATGACAATAAGGAGATTCAGATGCTGGCGCATCTCAGGCCTTCCGCGCGTCCGACCTCGACACGGTGGCCCTCGCAGGGCGGCGCCATCCTTCCGCCGACGCCCGCGGCATCGCTCCCGCACTTTCTCCCCCCGCTCGGGCGCGGAATGGGCTAGGTGGACGCTTCCCCCAGCCAGAGAGACGCCCATGCCCGCCTACACCATCGTCACCACCAGCGCGGCGCAAGGCAGCGACGAGGCCGAGATCAACACGCTGGCCGACGATTTCGGCAACGAGAGCGAAGCGGTCGGGTACTCGCGCCGGATGGCGGACGAGATGCTGGGCCTGGCCGCGCAGCTCGCCCTCGACTTCGACTACAGCAACGTCAGCCTCTATGAGGGCGACCAGATCGACGCCGAGCTCGATCCGCGGGACCCGACCTTCGTCGGCATGTGGGTGCTGGACGAGGCGGGCGTCGCCTTCATCGGCGCGGCCGAGGTGCGAGAAGACGACGGCGCCGGCGAGCCTGGGGCCCAGTAGGGCGCCGGGCGCCGGAGGGCGCACGGCGGCCGCTCCCGACGCACGGCGAGCCCGCCGCCTGGATCAGGCGGAGATCGCGGGCAGGTCGCCCAGGAAGTCGCGCTTGCCCAGTTGCACGCCGCGCGCCCGCAGCAGGTCGTACGCCGTCACGGCGTGGAAGTAGAAGTTCGGCAGCGCATAGCCGATGAGGAAGTTCTCGGCCGTGAAGTCGCGCTTCAGGCCCTTGAACTCGAAGCGGACCGGCTTGCCGACGAAGCCGTCGATCTCGGCGGGGTCCAGGGCCGCCAGGTCCGCGCGGGCGGCGGCGACCTTGTCGCGAAGCTCGGCGAAGGTGGCCGGCGGGGGCGCCAGGCTGGGCGTGGCGAAGCCTTCACGGACGCTGTGGACGGCGCCGATGGAATGCTCGGCGGTGGACTTCACCTGATAGGTGAAGGGCAGCATGTCGGCGATCAGGCGCGCGCCAATGACCTCCTCGGCCGGCGTGTTGGTCTCGGCGCACCAGGTCTCCGCGCGGTCCACGAGGCGAGCGACCGAGCCCAGGATCTGCAGGTAGGGCGGGATGGTCGCGGCGTGCAGCGAGAAGCTCATCGGGTTTCCTAGTTCTGTGGCGGGCGCCGAGCCGGAGCGCGCCTGGAGGCGGGGCAAGGCGGCCCGGACAGCTGCGAGCCTTATCAAATCGGTCCGGGAGACGACACCCAGCTCTGCCGCAGGTCAGGCGCGGGCGTCGCGTTCGATCCGGATCAGTTCCAGCACGCCGACGATCTGGCGGGCGCGCCAGTTGCTGATCAGGTAGGCCACGGGCCCGATCGCCAGGGACAGGGCCAGGACCAGGCCGTCGAACATGTGCTCGCGCACGAGGCTCGCGAGGTCGTCGCCCAGGATCTCGGCGACCAGGGCGGTCACCGTGACCGGCACCGTCAGGTAGCTGATGACCACCGCGCGCATCATCTGTTCCTGGCGGCGCGCGTTCAGCGCGGCCAGGGCGGCGACGGCGTCGAAGGTCCTGGCGTCGACGTCCTCCAGCAGCGCGAAGGCGCGCTGGGTCGAGCGGTTGCGGCGGAAGCCGCTGAGGAAATCCACGCCGATGTAGCCGTAGGACCCGGGCGTGTAGAACCACGACGGCATGAAGCTCCAGGCGGAGAACTCGTTCTTGAGCTTGCGCCACAGGGTCCAGCACGCCAGCTCCTGCCCGCCGGCCGCCTCGCCCGCTTCCTTCGCCCCCATGCCCCTCGACCCCAAACTGGAGATTCGGGACGACCCTAGCTGGGGCGGAGCGGTCTTGCCTACCCGGGAAGCCCGGACGATCCGCCGCCGGTCCCTCCCCGCTAGCGTGCGACCGCCTGGACCTTGGGCGCACGCCAGCGGCCGTCGATCAATTCCTGCCGCGGCAGGTAGGCCCGCAGGCTCATCGTGAAGGGACCGGTCTTGGGCGCGGGCAGCCAGTTGGCGGTGCGGGCGCCGCCCGGATCGTCGCGGGCGATCCAGATGTCCAGAGAGCCATCCGCGTTCCGGGTCAGGCCCGGCGTGCGGTCGCCGATGGCGTAGCGCCTGGCCGGGTTCTCCACGAGGAAGAACTGCCCGTCGGGCGTGCCCTCGTACATGGTCAGCGACCAGAAGCCGTCGACGGGCGGCAGCTTGCCGGCCGGGAAGTGCAGGCGGTAGGGCCCCGCGCCGGTGAACATCCGCCCGGTGTCGCCCTCGGGGTGCATGTACATGGCCTCGGCCGGCGGCAGCGCCGCGAGCCCGCCCAGCGCCACGGCGGCGCGGAAGGCGTAGGCCTGGTTGTAGAAGCCGAGCGTGTTGGGCGGATAGGTCCAGCCGTCGACCAGGCGGCCGGCGCCCGCGCCGATGGGGCCGGCGCTGCGCAGGGCGGCCTTGGCCTCGGCGACCCCGGCCTCGATCTCGGCCACCTGGGCGCCGGAGAAGCGGCTCCGGTCGAACTGGCCGGCGGCGGTGAGGCCCAGCGGCGCGACCCGGGCGAAGAACGCCCCGTCGGTGGCAGGCGGCGGATCGGCCTTCAGCATGGCGGCCACGCCATCGAAGTAGTCCAGCGCCGGCGCCTGGCGGCCCGGAACCTTGGGCCAGGCGGCGGACAGGGCCTGGCCGGTCGGGCCCTCCAGGGTGAGCCCAGCCTGCACCTTGTGCACCGCCGGCAGGTCGGCCTCGCCGTCGACCAGCGTGCGGGCGAGCAGCCAGGCGTGCGGCGTGGCGATGCGGACGACGTCGGGTCCGCCGCCGGCCTGGCCGGGGCCGACCAGGGTGAAGCGGCCTCCGTTCCGGCCGGTCGTGCGCGTGCCGAGCACCGCGTCGTTGTCCGTGAACATGTTCATGGCCGCCACCGAGATGTAGCGGTCGCCGGTCGGCGGGATGGTCAGCGTCACGGGGCCCTGGGTGAGGTCGAGCCAGGCGCTGGAGTAGAGGGTGTCGTTGTTGGGCGCGGTGACGGCGCGGCTCTCCGGCCCGGCGAGGCGGCGGGCGTGGCCGAAACGGTTCACGCCGGGGTTCAAGCCCGCGAAGGCGCGCGCGCGGGTGCCGGCCATCTCGATCAGCGGCAGGCCGTAGAGCCAGGCCTCGCGGGCGGCGGCGCGCAGGCCGGGCGCGGGCTGGGCGTTCGCCAGGCGCGGCGCCAGGCCGGCCGCTCCGGCGGCCAGCAGCAGGTCTCGACGGTTCATTTCGGCTCCCCCTTTTCCTTCTTCGCGATCTTCTCCAGCACCTTGCCCCGGCCGCGGCTGAGCGCGGTCACGACCCCGCGCAGGGTGCGGACCTCCTGGTCGGTGAACCGGGCCTTGCCCAGCGCCGAGCGCAGGTTCTGGATCATGTTGGGCGTCTTCTCGGGCGGATGGAAGAAGCCGGCGGTCTCCAGCTCGCGCTCCAGGTGCTCGTAGAGGCCGAGCAGGGCCTCGCCGGTGGCGGGGCCCGGCCCCTCGCGGAAGTTGGGCGGCGGCCGGTCGGCGGCGGTGGCCTGCCACTCGTAGGCGTTGATGGCGACGGCCTGGGCGAGGTTCAGCGAGCGGAAGCGCGGATCGATCGGGATGGTCACCACCGCCTGGCACAGCGCGATGTCCTGGGTCTCGAGGCCCGCCCGCTCGCCGCCGAACAGCAGGCCGGTGCGCTGGCCCTCGGCGGCGGCGGCGTGAAGCTCGGCCGCGCCCTGGCGGGGGGTGATGACCGGCAGGGTCAACTCCCGCGGCCTCGCCGTCGTGGCGAACACCAGCGTCAGGTCGGCGATGGCCTCGGCGACGCTTGCGAACACCCGGGCGCCGTTCAGCGGCCAGTCGGCCCCGGACGCCGAGGCCCAGGCCCGCTCCTGCGGCCAGCCGTCCCGCGGATTGACCAGCCGGAGCTCGGAGAGGCCGAAGTTCGCCATCACCCTCGCCACGCTGCCGATGTTCTCCGCGAGCTGTGGCGCGTTCAGGATGACGACAGGAACGGTAGGCGAAGCTTCGGACATGCCGCGTTTAGAGAAGGACGCCCGCAGGAACGCAACCCCAAGCCGTCGGCGCGTGCTGGCCGGTGGGGCCTGCGCGGGACTGCTGGCGGGTTGCAACGACGAGCCCCTGACGGCGTCGACGACGCCCCGGCTGGACATGGACCGGCTGAACGCAGGCGTGGCCGCGATCGCGGCGCGGGTGCGGCCGGCGGCGCTGGGCATGGGCCTCACCAACCTGGAGAGCGGCGAGCACTTCAGCTTCGCCGGCGACCGGCCTTTCCCCCTGGCGGCCGCCTTCGCGCTGCCCCTGGCGGCGGCGGTCACGGCCGAGATGGAAGCGGGGCGGCTGCGGCCCGACGAGCGGCTGGTGCTGGACGAGCAGCAGCTCTCGCCGCCGCCCTCGGCGATCGGCCAGGCGTGGCCGGCGCGGCGCGACTTCACGGCGGGCGAGCTGATGCAGGCGGCGCTCGACGGCGACAGCACGGCGGCCGACGTGCTGATGAAACGGATCGGCGGCCCCGGCGCGGTGACCGCGTGGCTGGACGCCAAGCGCGTGCGGTCCATCCGCGTCGACCGCTATGCCCGGGAGGTGATGGTGGAGCGCCATGGCCTGCCCTCGTTCCGGCCGGAGTGGCGCACGGAGGGCGTGTTCGCCCAGGCGCTCGCGATGCAGCCGCAGGCGGCGCGGCTGGCGGCCATGCAGCGCTACATGGCCGATCCGCGGGACACCGCCACGCCGACGGGCATGCTCGACTTCCTGGGCATGCTGGGCGGCGGAGAGCTGGTTTCCGGCGCGGCGGGGCGCCGGCTGTTCCGGATGATCCGCCGTGGACAGGGCCGGGCGCACATCGTCTCGACGGCCAGACCCGATCTCGGGATCACGCCGGCGCTGGCCGACGTCGGCGTGTTCGTCCTGCCCGGCCGGCGGGCCTATGCGCTGGCGATCTTCGCGACGGGGCTCAGGCTGGACGGGCCGGGCCGGGCAAGGCTGCTCGCCGATCTGACGGCGCTGGCGCGGGGCAGCGTCGGTTAGGCGCGCCCCCGGAGGCCTTCAGGCCTTTGCGGTCCCTGCGTGAGGCGGCTATACGGCCCCCACATTCGAATTCCCGTCCGGAGCGCCTTCCCCTCATGGCCAAGATCAAAGTCGCCAACCCTGTCGTCGATCTGGACGGGGACGAGATGACCCGCATCATCTGGAAGCTCATCAAGGACAAGCTGATCTTCCCGTTCGTGGACGTGCCGCTCGAGTACTACGACCTGGGCATCGAGCACCGCGACGCGACCGACGACAAGGTGACGGTCGAGGCGGCCGAGGCGATCAAGAAGTACGGCGTCGGCATCAAGTGCGCGACCATCACGCCCGACGAAGCGCGCGTGAAGGAATTCAACCTCAAGAAGATGTGGAAGTCGCCGAACGGCACGATCCGCAACATCCTGGGCGGCGTCGTCTTCCGCGAGCCGATCATCTGCAAGAACGTGCCGCGCCTGATCCCCGGCTGGACCCAACCGATCATCGTCGGCCGCCACGCCTTCGGCGACCAGTACAAGGCCACCGACTTCGTCGTGCCCGGCAAGGGCAAGCTGACGATCAAGTGGGAAGGCGAGGACGGCCAGAAGATCGAGCACGACGTGTTCGACTTCCCCGGCGGCGGCGTCGCCATGGGCATGTACAACCTGGATGAAAGCATCCGGGAGTTCGCCCACGCCTGCTTCGCCTACGGCCTGAACCGCAAGTACCCGGTGTACCTGTCGACGAAGAACACGATCCTCAAGGCCTACGACGGGCGCTTCAAGGACATCTTCGCCGAGATCTTCGAGGCCGAGTACGCGGCCCAGTACAAGGAAGCCGGCCTGGTCTACGAGCACCGCCTGATCGACGACATGGTGGCCTCGGCGCTGAAGTGGTCGGGCGCCTTCATCTGGGCGTGCAAGAACTACGACGGCGACGTGCAGTCGGACCAGGTCGCCCAGGGCTTCGGCTCGCTGGGCCTGATGACCTCGGTGCTGGTGACGCCGGACGGCCGGACGCTGGAGGCGGAAGCCGCCCACGGCACCGTCACCCGCCACTACCGCCAGCACCAGCGCGGCGAGAGCACCTCGACCAACTCGATCGCTTCGATCTTCGCCTGGACCCGGGGCCTGGAGCACCGCGCCAAGCTGGACGGCAACGCCGAGCTCGCCCGCTTCGCCAAGACGCTGGAGCAGGTCTGCGTCGACACCGTCGAGAGCGGCTCGATGACCAAGGACCTGGCCCTGCTGGTCGGCGACACGCAAGGCTGGCTGACCACCGAGGGCTTCATCGACAAGGTGGCCGCGAACCTGGACAAGGCGCTGGCGGCCTAAGGCGCAGCCACTGTCGACGTTAAGAGGGCCTCCGCGAAAGCGGGGGCCCTTTTCTTTTTGACCGCGGAAAACGCGGAAGAGCGCGGAAGGACGGGTGCAATTCCGCGTTGCTCCGCGTTTTCCGCGGTTTCTTCTTGCCGCTTCGCGGCGTCAGCCCGCCAGCGCCGCCTTGATGGCGTCGAGGCCTTCCTGGGCCTTGGAGCCGTCCGGCGCGCCGCCCTGGGCGAAGTCGGGACGGCCGCCTGCGCCCTGGCCGCCCATGGCCAGCACCGCGGCCTTGGCGAGCTCGCCGGCGTTGAACTTCGCGGTCGCCGAGCCGGTGAGGGCCACCGTCACGGCCGCCTTGCCCTCGGCCACGCCGACCAGCGCGATGACGCCGTCGGGGAGCTGCTTCTTGAACTCCTCGGCGATGGGGCGCAGGTCCTTGCCGCCGACGCCGTCCATGACGCGGGCCAGCACCTTCACGCCGCCGATGTCCTCGGGGCCGGCCGCAGCCCCGCCGCCGCCGCCCATGGCCAGCTGGCGCTTGGCGTCGGCCAGCTCCTTCTCCAGCTTGCGGGCCTGGGCCTGCAGCCCTTCCACGCGGGCCAGCACCTCGGACACGGGGGCCTTGAACTGCTCGGCCAGCGACTTGGACACGGCCGCCTGCTCCAGCAGGTAGCGGCGGGCCGCCTCGCCGGTCAGGGCCTCGATCCGGCGGACGCCGGCGGCGATGCCCTGCTCGGACACAATCTTGAAGAGCGCGATGTCGCCGGTGCGCGCGACGTGGGTGCCGCCGCACAGCTCGACGGAATAGTCGCCCTCGCCCGTCAGCGCCTTGCCCAGCGTCAGCACGCGCACGGTGTCGCCGTACTTCTCGCCGAACAGGGCCATGGCGCCGGCCTCGATGGCTTCGGCGGGCTTCATGTTCTTGGTCTCGGCGGCGAGGTTCTGGCGCACCACCGCATTCACCTCGGCCTCGATGCGATCGATCTCGTCGGCCGTCAGCGGCTGGCCGTGGCTGAAGTCGAAGCGGATGCGCTCGCCGTCGACCATCTGGCCCTTCTGGGTCACGTGCGGCCCCAGCACGTTGCGCAGGGCGGCGTGCAGCAGGTGGGTCGCCGAGTGGTTGGCGCGGGTGGTCGTGCGGTTCTGGGCGTCGACGATCAGGTGGACGCGGGCGCCGGGCGCCAGCGTGCCCTCGAGGATCTCGACATCGTGGACGTGGAGGTCGCCGGCCTGCTTCTGGACGTCGAGGACACGCCCGCGCCCCTTGCCTCCGGCGCCGTCCCACTCGACCTCGCCCTTGTCGCCGGCCTGGCCGCCGCTCTCGGCGTAGAAGGGCGTGCGGTCGAACAGCGCCTGGACGGTCTCGCCGGCGCCCGCCTCAAGCACCTCCTGGCCGTCCTTCACCAGCACCAGCAGCTCAGCCGTCGCCTCGGTGTTGTCGTAGCCCACGAAGTCGGTCTGGCCGAGGCGCTCGCGGATGGCGAACCATTCGGCCGCCGCCGCCACCTGGCCCGAGCCGGTCCAGGCCTCGCGCGCCATCTCGCGCTGGCGGGTCATGGCGGCGTCGAACTCGTCGAGGTTGACGGTCAGCCCCATGGCGCGGACCGCGTCCTGGGTGAGGTCCAGCGGGAAGCCGTAGGTGTCGTAGAGCTTGAACGCGGTCTCGCCCGAGAGCACGTCGCCTTCCTTCAGGCCGGCGGTCGCTTCCTCGAGAAGGGCCATGCCGCGGCCCAGGGTGCGGCGGAACCGCTCCTCCTCGTCCTTCAGGGTGTGGACGATGCTGGCCTCGGCGCGGCGCAGGTCGGGATAGGCGTCGCCCATCAGCTTCACCAGCGTGGGCGCCACGCGGTGCATCAGCGGCGTCTCGGCGCCCAAAAGGTGGGCGTGGCGCATGGCGCGGCGCATGATCCGGCGCAGCACGTAGCCGCGGCCCTCGTTCGAGGGCAGCACGCCGTCGGCGATCAGGAAGCTGGACGAGCGCAGGTGGTCGGCGATGACGCGGTGCGAGGGCGTGGTTTCCGACTCCGGCGCGCCGAGCTCGGCCTTGATCGAGGCGATCAGGTCCTTGAACAGGTCGACGTCGTAGTTGTCGTGAACGCCCTGCAGCACGGCGGCCACGCGCTCCAGGCCCGCGCCGGTGTCGATCGAGGGCTTCGGCAGCGGCGTCCGCGTGCCGTCGGCGAACTGCTCGAACTGCATGAAGACGAGGTTCCAGATCTCGACGAACCGGTCGCCGTCCTCGTCGGGGCTGCCGGGCGGGCCGCCGGGGATGTGGTCGCCGTGGTCGTAGAAGATCTCCGAGCACGGGCCGCAGGGGCCGGTGTCGCCCATGGACCAGAAGTTGTCCGAGGTGGCGATGCGGATGATCTTCTCGTCGGGCAGGCCCGCGATCTTCTTCCAGAGGTCGGCCGCCTCGTCGTCGGTGTGATAGACGGTGACCAGCAGCTTCTCAGGGGGCAGGCCCCACACCTTGGTGAGCAGCTCCCAGGCGTGGCTGATGGCGTCTTCCTTGAAGTAGTCGCCGAACGAGAAGTTGCCCAGCATCTCGAAGAAGGTGTGGTGGCGGGCGGTGTAGCCGACGTTGTCGAGGTCGTTGTGCTTGCCGCCGGCGCGGACCGCCTTCTGCGAACTGGCCGCGCGCGGATAGGGCGGCGTCTCGGCGCCGGTGAAGTAGTTCTTGAACGGCACCATGCCCGCGTTGACGAACAGCAGGGTCGGGTCGTTCTGCGGCACCAGCGGAGCCGACGGGACGATCGTGTGCCCCTTGCTCTGGAAGAACTCCAGGAACTGCGCGCGGATCTCGTTGAGGCTGGGCATGGGCTCGTCTTGGGAAAACAGGAACTTCGGCCCCCACATGTGGGGGCGCGGTTCGTTTACGCGAAGACGGGGGTGAAGGGAAAGCGCGGGGGGCGTGGGAGCCTTCTTGGGGAACCACGAACGGACACGAACCCACACGAACGGATCGGCGCATGCGGCGCCGGCCCGGGACGCCGGCGCGTCGGGCAGGAGGCCGCGTTCAGGCGCGCGGTCTATTCGCTCAGATCGCTTGAACGACGACCAACCCCGTTCGTGCGGGTTCGTATCCGTTCGTGGTTGAAGCTCTCCACGGCGGACATCACGTCCACGGCGCAGCCGGCCAGCTGGTCGAAGGTCTCGGTCCCGCGCCCGGTGAGCGCGCAGATCCCGGCCCTCAGGCTGCGCTTGGATGGCAGCGAGCGCGTCCTATGTGGCGTCTGTCGCAAGAGGAGATTCGGACGGAATGGCCACCGGTTGGGCGCATGAGGGCGCGGTGCTGGATCAGATTCACGACACCATCATCGATGGCGTCCAAGGCGCCCGCGCGCGTCTCCCGCGAGGCGAAGGCACGCTGGAGTGTGTCGAGTGCGGCGAGGAAATCCCTGCGCGGCGACGTGAGGCCCTGCCTGGCGTGACCACCTGCATCGCCTGCCAATCCGCGCGAGATCGCCAGGTCGTGCACGCCACGATCAACCGACGCGGCAGCAAGGATAGCCAGCTCAAATAGCCGGCGAGCGGCCTCGCCCCGAGCGCCGGATCGGCTAGAACCTTGGCCATGACCGCCCTCGCCTTCAGCATCCGGCCCTACGACCCTGCCGACGCGCCGGAGATGGCGCGGCTTTATTTCGACTCGGCACGGGAGATCGGGGCGAGGCGGTATTCGGCCGAGCAGGTGGCGGCGTGGGCGCCCGTGCCTGTCGACCCTGAGGTGGTGCGGCGGCGGGCGGCGGATGGGCGGATGACCTGGGTGGCCGCGGGCGCGGACGGGGCGGTGCTGGGGTACTGCGACCTGGAGCCGGACGGGCATGTGGACCACCTGTACTGCCGGCCGGACGCGGCGGGAAAGGGCGTGGCCTCGGCCCTGCTGGACGCGCTGCTGGACGGCGCGCGGGCGGCGGGGATGCCGCGGCTGTACGTGGAGGCCAGCGAGCTGGCGCGGGGGCTGTTCGCGCGGAAGGGCTTTACGGTGGAGCGGCGGCGCGACTTCGAGGTGCGCGGGGTGGCGATCCACAACTATGCGATGGAGCGGCGGCTGTAGGGGCTGAGGTTTTCGCCGTCATCCCGGACGCCGCAGGCTATCCGGGATGACGGGAAAGAGGCGGGCAAAAGAAAGAACGCCCGGGGGAGCTCTCCCCAGGCGTCCGGCCTCTGTCGCTTCGAGCTTGCGCGCAGGGTGGGTGGCGGCGGGCCGGGTTGGCGGGGAGGCCCGACGCCGGCGCAGGCTCTGGCTTCAGAGGAAACTTGGAAGCGCTCTGCACCCGCTGGGTCCCGGATAGCCGCTTTGCGGCTTCCGGGATGACAGGGTGAAGTGCGGTTCGGCTACAGCGAGCCGTCGGCGTCGTCGGCTTCGCCTTCCGTCGGGCCGACGAGGAGCTCTTCCTCGATCTTGGTCTTGGAGCCGCGGACCTTGGCTTCGATCTGGGCGGCGATGTCGGGGTTCTGCTTCAGGAACTCGCGCACATTGTCCCGGCCCTGGCCGATGCGCTGGGAGTTGAAGGAGAACCAGGAGCCCGACTTCTCGACCACCCCGGCCTTCACGCCCAGGTCGATGATCTCGCCCAGCTTGGAGATGCCCTCGCCGTACATGATGTCGAACTCGACCTCGCGGAACGGCGGGGCGACCTTGTTCTTGACCACCTTCACGCGGACGTTGTTGCCGACGATCTCGTCGCGGATCTTGACCGAGCCGGTGCGGCGGATGTCGAGGCGGACCGAGGCGTAGAACTTCAGCGCGTTGCCGCCCGTGGTGGTCTCGGGGCTGCCGTACATGACGCCGATCTTCATGCGGATCTGGTTGATGAAGATGACCAGGGTCTTGGCCTTGGAGATCGAGGCGGTGAGCTTGCGCAGCGCCTGGCTCATCAGACGCGCCTGAAGGCCCGGCAGGCTGTCGCCCATCTCGCCTTCGATTTCCGCCCGCGGGGTCAGCGCGGCCACCGAGTCGACGACGATGACGTCGACGGCGTTGGAGCGGACCAGCGTGTCGGTGATCTCGAGCGCCTGTTCGCCGGTGTCGGGCTGGGCGACCAGCAGGTCGTCCAGGTTGACGCCCAGCTTGTGGGCGTAGGACGGGTCCAGCGCGTGTTCGGCGTCGACGAAGGCGGCGGTGCCGCCGGCCTTCTGGACCTCGGACACCACGTGCAGGGCCAGCGTCGTCTTGCCCGAGCTTTCCGGGCCGTAGATCTCGATGATCCGGCCCTTGGGCAGGCCGCCGATGCCCAGCGCCATGTCGAGGCCGAGCGAGCCGGTGGACACGGACTCGATCTCGACGACCTTGCCCTTGTCGCCCAGCTTCATCACCGAGCCCTTGCCGAAGGCCCTGTCGATCTGTGCGAGCGCCGCTTCCAGAGCGCGCTGCTTTTCACCGTCTTCTTTGCCCACGAGCCTCAACGCCGACTGAGTCATTTCCGAGCCCTCTCTATCCCACGATTCCGCCAACCCGGCCGTCGAACTCAAACCCGCGCCGAGGACTCATGCGTACCCGGTTCGTTCCGGGTTCGCAAGATGTTCCGTCGCTTCGAACGGAAGCGAGGCCGGCGGCGGTCTCTGTCCGACGGGGACGAGCCCTGCCCGTCCGCATCGATGAGAACGAGGTGTAGAAGCGGGGTACGTCAGAAGCGGACGCGGCGTTCTTGCGGGCGCTTATCCTACGCCGGGGCCGGATCTTCGCGGCGGCCGAGGAAGCAGATCGAGGCGAACTGGCCGGTGACGTTGCCCAGGGTCCGGCAGGTGTCGACCAGCGGTTCCACGGCCAGCAAGAGCGGCAGCCAGTGGAACGGGACTCCCAACACCGCGCAGATCGGCCCCAGCATGGCCAGGTACGAGATCTGGACGGGGAGCCCCACGCTGGAGAAGCTGGTCACGACGGCGATGGCGGCGGCCGCGGCCACCTGGGCCGGCGACGTAACGACGCCGAGAGCCGCGGCCAGATAGAGCGCGCCTGTGACATTGGCGGCCGGCGCGGTGATGCGGAACACCGTCACGGCCAGCGGCGGAAGCACTTTGACCACCCCCGCCGACAGCCGCAGCCTCTCCGCGCCGACCAGGACCGCCGGCATAGCCGCCAGAGACGACTGGGTGCTGAAGGCGATCAGCTGCGCCGGCGCCATCGCGCGGGCATAGGCGCCCAGGGGACGGCGGGCCCAGGCGGCGGCGGCGGCATATACCGCGGCCGTGATCGCCAGGCAGACGCCGCACACCAGGACCACGTAGTAGGCGAGCGCGCCCGCGACGGCGAAGCCGGCCTTGGCGCCGACAGAGACCGCCAGGGCGAAGACGCCGACCGGCGCCGTCCAGAGCACGCCGCGGACGATCTTCAGGAGAATCTGGGCGATGGCGTCGAAGAGGCCCACCACCCGATCCCTGTGGACCGCCGCCACGTGCTGGGCTGCGAAGCCGAAGATCAGCGCGAACACGACGAGCGGCGCCATCGCGCCATCGGCCGCGGCGCGTATCGGGTTGGCGGGGATCAGGCCCCGAACGAGCGCCGCGGCGGATCCGAGCGCGGTCGGCGCGGCGACGGCTGGCGCTTCGTCCAGTCCGGCCAGCGGCGGCAGCGCGGGCGGCGGCAGAGCGGCGAGCAGGTTCGGCACGATGAGCGCGGCCAAGGCCGCCGCGCCGGCAAGCAGGCCGAGGAACAGGCCCAGCGCCTTGGCCCCGAATGTCCCGGCCCCCAGTCCGCCAGCGGTGTTCAACCCGGTCACCACGAGCGCAAAGACGAGCGGCGCGATCGTCATCCTGAGCGCATCGATCCAGGCGCCGCCGACGAAGGCCGCCGCCGACGTGACGCTCCCTGCCGCCGCCAGGTCGGAGCCCGCAGCCCAGGCGCCCGCGGCGACGCCCGACGCCAGAGCCGCCAGCATCAGCACCGGCCCCCTGGTCAGCGCGGGGCGAAGGGCGGTCATGGCGTCGCGACCGCGGGGCCGCTACGCATCCGCCCCTCCAAGACTTGAGCGCACTCGAGCGACCGCCGCCGCGATATGTTGCGGGCCGGTGTCCCAGGCGGTGACGAACCGAAGCACGTCGGCGGCGACCCGGAAGACAGCCTCCCCCGGCGCCGTGGCGGCGGCCTGAACCGCCCGAGGGGGGAGGCGCACGAACACCTCATTGGCCTCGACCGGGGCCGCAAGGCTCACGCCCGGAAGCGCGGCAAGCCGCACAGCCAGGTCAGCAGCGGCGGCATTGGCGTGGCGCGCGTGCCGGAGCCACAGATCGTCGCCGAGGTAGGCGCTCCATTGCACGGCGAAGTAGCGCATCTTGGATGGCGTCTGGCCGGCGCGCTTCTGGCGGTAGCGGGCCGCGGCCGCCGCCTCCGGATCGAAGTACACCACGGCCTCGGCGGCCATCGCGCCGCTCTTCGTGGCGCCGAACGACAGGACATCCACGCCCGCCCGCCAGGTGGCCTCGGCCGGGGAGCACCGCAGACTGGCGAGCGCGCAACCCAGCCGGGCGCCGTCCATGTGCACCTTCAGTCCCCGCGCGTGCGCCGCGTCGGCGATCGCGCGCACCTCGTCCAGGCTGTAGACGCCGCCGCGTTCGGTGCATTGGCTGAGACTCACCATGCTCGCCTGGGCGCACTTGCTCAGGCCGACGCCCGAAGCGGCGATCGTGTCCGCCACGGCCTGCGCCGTAAGCCTCGCCGTTCCGGCCGTTGGAATGGGAAGCATCTTGCACCCGGCCGTGAACATTTCGGGGGCCCCGCATTCCTCGGTGTGGATGTGGGCGAGGTCGCTGCAGATCACCGCCCCGTACGGCGGGCAGACCGAGGCGAGCGCCAGGGCGTTCGCGGCCGTTCCGGTGGCGACGAGCGAGACCTCCACCTCCCGCTCGAAGAACGCGGCGAACGCCTGACGCGCCGCGGCCGACCAGTGGTCGTCGCCGTAGCCGCGGACATGACCCGCATTGGCCGCGACGATCGCCTCCAGGATCTCAGGCGCGATGGGGACCGTGTTGTCGCTGTAGAGAAGCGTGTCCACGCCTAAGGCTTCCGGACCTTCAACGCATCCAGAACGGCGACCGAGAGCACTCGCACGCCGGTCTTGATGCTGGGCTCCGGCAGGGGGGCGAAGAATGGGGAGTGGTTGGCTGGAGCCGGCTCGCCGCGCGCCCTGGCCGCGGCCAGGACGGCGGGGTCCGCGCCGCCAATCCGGATGTAGGCGGACGGGACGCCCGCCTCGACGAAATGGGTGTAGTCGTCGGCGCCGCCGGTCGCGGGGACCTCCGCGGGAATGAACCTGAAGGCGTCGCCGAACGCCTGGCGCAGCGCAGGCGTCACCTGCGCCACCACCGCCCGGTCATTGGTCAGCGGCGGGCCGCCGCTCCGGAACGTCAGAACCGGCGGCGGCGCAAGGTTCATGGCGGCGACGTGCTCGGCGGTGCGGCGAACGCCCGCCTTCAGCCGCTCCATCTCAGTGGCGTTCAGCGCGCGCAAGGTGAGTTGGAGAACCGCCTCTTCGGGGATGATGTTGGTGGTCGAGCCCGCATTGAAGCTGCCCACGGAGATGACGCCGTGGGTGTTCGGCTCTCGCTGGCGGCTCACGACCGGCTGCACATTGGTGACGAAGGCGCTCGCGATCATGATCGGATCGATCGCTTCGTCCGGCCGCGAACCGTGAGCGCCTCGTCCCTTGAAGGTCAGGTTCACGAATTCCGCCGTGGCGGCCAGCTGCCCGTCCTTCAGGACGACCTGCCCCGCGGGCGAAGGCCCCACGTGCAGCGCGAATCCCCGATCCGGCTTGGGGAAGCGCTTGAAGATCCCGTCCTTGAGCATGGCCTCGGCGCCGTGCCCGCCTTCCTCGGCCGGCTGGGCGACGAACATCAGGGTCCCGGACCAACGGTCCTTGAGCTGGGTAAGCACCTTGGCGGCGCCGATCCAGCTGGCCATGTGGATGTCATGGCCGCAGGCGTGGGCGGTCGGGGTCTCCTTGCCCTGGAAGACGCCCGTCGCCTTGCTGGCGTAGGGGAGCCCCGTCTTCTCCTCCATCGGCAGGCCGTCCATCTCCGTCCGGACCATGACCGTCGGGCCCGCGCCGTTGCGGAGGATGGCCACGAAACCCGTCCCCCCGACGCCCCGGGTGACGTCGAAGCCCAGCGCCTCCATCCGCCTGGCGAGGATCTCGGCCGTGCGGGTTTCCTGGAAGGCGACCTCGGGATTGCGGTGAAGATCCTGATAGAGCGCTTCAAGCTCTGGATAGGCGTTCCCCGTCAGGGACGTGACCCGGGCCAGGGTGTCCTGCGGCAGCGGGAGCGCGTGGGCGCTCCCGCCGGTCCACAGCGCCAGGACCAGCGCCAGGGCGCCGGCGGCCGCGCCGCCGGAGCGGCGCATTGGCGGTCGGCCTGCCATCCTGACCCCCTATCGCCGGATCGTGGCGGTGAACCCGACCGTGCGCGGCCGGAAGGTCTGCAGGAAGAAGAGCTGCGAGGTGCGCGACTCGCGCCCTCGGGCGAGCACCGGGTGGCTGTCGAACAGGTTGTCGGCGAACACCGAGAGGTCCCACTCGCCCACTTCGACGCCGGCCCGCACGTTGGTCAGATAGGTGGCGGGCGGCTGGATCGCCGTGGCGTCGTAGGAGGTGGTCCGCGGGTCCTGGTTCGGCAGCAGCCCCTTGTTGCGCGCGGCGTAGGAGGTGTCGCCCCGCACATAGGCCGGCACGCCGAACGCCTCGAACTGGTAGTCGGCCGACAGCGCGATGGTCCACGGCGGTCCGCCCAAGGTATCGCCGTCGGCGACGATGATCCGGCGCGGTCCGCCCGCGGTCGCGCCGGGCCCGTCCACGGTGGAGGTGTACTTGGCCTTGTTGTGCCCGACGGCCAGGCTGAGCTGCAGCTGATCGGTGACCTGCAGGTCGGCCTGGACATCGAAGCCGCGGCTGCGCGCCGTGCCTGCGTTGGCGACATAGTTGAAGCCGCAGGACGGCAGGCTGATCGCCGTTTGGATGTCGCTCCAGTCCACGTGGTAGACGCTGGCGGCGACCCGCAGGCGGTTGTCGAGGAGATTGTTCTTCGCGCCGAGCTCGTAGCTCCAGACCGAGTCCGACTTGAAGGTGGGCGGAAGGCTTGTGACGCCCAGCAGGGCGAAGTCGGCGGCGCAGGTGACGGCGGGCGCGGGTCTCACGCTGCCGCCGGCGCGATAGCCCTTCGCCGCCGTCGCGTAGAACATGTGGTTCTCCGCGGGCTGGTAGGTGACGTTGAACTTGGGCGTCAGCGGCTTCTCGCCGATCGCACCGTCGAACTCGGTGCGGCCGCGCTGGGTCGGCCCCTCCTGCAGCGAGTGGAACTTGAAGTCCATGTCCGCATAGCGGAGGCCGCCGTTCACGCTGAGCTCTTCCGTGACCTGGAGCGTCAGGTCGCCGAACACCGCCAGCTGCTCATCGGTGGAATCGCGCTGCGCGAACAGGCGGAGGTCGGGGGCGATGACCGGCACCAGATACCGCTGCAGGACAGTCTGGTTGTAGAACAGCCGCGTGAACGGCTCGATCAGCGGATCGTGGATGTTCTCGAAGCTGCGCTGCTTGTTCTTCTGGTAGAACACGCCCGCCACCCAGCGAAGCCGATCGTCGCCGTTGGACTGCAGCCGGACTTCCTGGGTGAAGTTCCGCTGCCGGTTCACGATGTCGGCGTAGGCGTAGTAGTTCGGCAGGCGCTGGAAGAGCGGACCCGTCGCGCCGATGAACCCGGTCGTGGCGCCGAGATACGTCGTGTAGTCGGCCACGGTCTTCTGATTGCGCCGGAAGTAGGACGTGTTCGAGATCAGGGTGACGGGTCCAAAGTCGTGCTCGAGCTCGAGAGCCGGAAGCACGTAGCGGTCGTCGCCGGGCGAACTCAGCCGATTGCCGGAGCGGTACAGCCCCTTCTTCACGTCGCTGAAGGATTCCCACACGCCGGAGGACAGCACCGGCTGGTTGTTGACGTGCGTCTCCTGGAAAAGGACCGACGGCTTGACCACCAGGCCTTCCACCGGCTCCCAGCGCAAGGCGCCCCGCAGGATCACGTTCTCCTGCCAGTTGGAGTCCTCGTCCAGGACGATGGGCGCGTCCTTGGTGCTGTTCAGGTAGTCGATACGGTCGATCCAGCCGGCCTGCTTCCGGTACCAGGCGCTGACCCGCATCCCGAGGCGGTCCTGCACGATCGGCCCGCCGACGGCGGCGCCCACCTCGTAGCCCGTGTCGCCGTCCGTGACATCGTTGGCTTCCGCCCGCCCGTAGTAGCTGAAGCCCGTCAAGCTGGGCTGGGGCGTGATGAAGCGGACGGTTCCGCCCATGGAGCCGGCCCCGAAGAGCGTCCCCTGCGGTCCCCGCAGCACCTCGACGCGCTCGACATCGAACAGTTGAGGCGAGCCGTTGGTCCGGCCGGTGCCGATGTTGCGCGTCTGGATCGGCGTCTCGTCGATGTAGACGCCCGTGGTCGCCGCTCCGGCCGAGGTGCTGATCCCGCGGATGGAGATCAGGTTCGAGCCGCGCGAGAAGTCGACGCCGGGCGTCAGGCGCGCGATGTCCTCGAACGATCGCATCCCCTTGCGGTCGATGGTCTCGGCGGTCACGGCGGCGGCGCTCACCGGAACGTCGCTGAGACGCTCTGCACGCCGGGTGGCGGTGACCACCACCTCGCCGATCTCGCTCGCAGAGCCTTGAGCCGCGGCCGTCGCGCTCGACAGCGCGGCCGCGCAGACACCGCCCAACAGGACGCTCGTTGCTTTGACCATCTTCCCCCTCCTGCGGCGGCGGCGACCTCGGTAGGGGTGCGCGCATCTCGCCTGAGGGCATTTCCGTCGGAGGCGGCGGCGCCCACAAGTTGGCTTCCTTGCTGCGCGTGGTGCGTCCCCTGCACCACTCGACGCCACGGTGGACACACAGAAAAAGGCGCGCCGCGGCAGGCCGCGGCGCGCACGCCGGCTTCGCTGGGGAGGAGGCGTCAGCCGGGGACGGCCACCTGCGCCCGGCGACGGCGAACCGCCTGCCGGACGAGGTACGTCACCGCGACGACGGCGACGGTGCTCAGGCTGCCGATCACTTCGGCGGCGTGCTTCGGCGAGGTCGTCATAAGGAGCAGGATGCCGACGATGGCGGCGAGGGTGGCGTAGCTCAGCCATGGGAAGAGCCACATCTTCACCGGCATCTCGGCCCGCGAGGCTTCCAGCCGGCGCCGCGTCCGGATATGCGCCAGGCCGAGCAACAGGTAGTTGAAGAAGGTCAGCGCGCCCACGGAATTGACCAGGAAGGCGAAGACGACGGTCGGCGAGAACACCGACGCCAGCACGCCGAGGTAGCCGAAGGCGCCGCCGAGCAGGATCGCTCGGGCCGGGACCTTGCGCCGGTTCAGGGCGACCAGGCCCGCCGGCGCGTCCTTGTGATCCGCGAGGATGAACAGAACCCGAGAGTTCGCGTAGAGGCCCGAGTTCAGGCAAGACAACACGGCCACCAGCACGATCACGTTCATGATCAGCCCGGCCCCGGGGACCCGCATCACGCTGAGAGCCGCCACGAACGGCGACGAGCCCACGGGGATCTCGGACCAGGGCACGATGCTCAGGATGACCGCGACGGAGCCGACGTAGAACAGCAGGATGCGGACGACCAGCGAGGCGGCGATCCGCCCCACCGCGCGCTGCCCGAGCGAGGACTCGGCCGCCGCCACCGTGGCGATCTCGGCTCCGAGCATGGAGAACATGACCGTCACGACGCCGGTCAGGATCGACACGGGACCGAATGGCAGGAAGCCGCCCTCGCCGTTCCACAGGGTCTGCAAGCCGCCGCCTGCGCCCGGGAGCGGGGCGAGGCCCGACAGATAGGCCGCCCCGAGCAGGATGAAGAGGATGATCGCCCCCACCTTGATCGCCGAGAAGAGCACCTCGAACTCGCCGAAGGCGCGGGCCGACCACAGGTTGGTGGCGACCATCACGGAGATGATCACAAAGCCCGTCAGCCAGATCGGGAGGGGTACGAACGGCCGGATCAGCTGGGCGGCGATGATCGCCTCGATGGCGATGGTCACCATCCAGGCTAGCCAGTAGAGCCAGCCGCTCATGAACCCTGCCCAGGGGCCCAGCCCGTCGCGGATGCACTCGGTGAAGATCCGGTTCTTGGGCGAGGCGGAAACCATTTCCGCCAGCATCCGCATCACCAGGAAGATGATCGCGCCCGCCAGCGCGTAGCTGATCAGGATCGCAGGACCGGTGTGGGCGATGGCGGCGCTGCTGCCGACGAACAGCCCTGCGCCGATGATGCCGCCGATGGCGATCATGGTGAGATGTCGCGATCCGAGCGTCTTGGCCAGTTCGTCGACGCCGGCCGGGGTATCATGCTGCAAGGGGCTCATCGCCTTCTCCTGGCGTCGCGGGAAAGCCGCGCGCCGAACGGGGCCGGAGGCGGGCGTCGCCCGCCCTTCATCGGTCAGAGACCCATCGCCACCCACTGCGGCGTGGCGTTGCGGCCGCCGACCGCGACGAGCACGATCTGCTTGCCGTTGACCACGTAGGTGATGGGCGCGCCGGTCGTGCCGGAGCCGGCCGGCAGATCGACCTCCGCCAGCACGCGGCCCGTCGCCTTGTCGTAGGCGTTGAACTTGGGCGCATAGCCCTTCTGGATCTCGGCCAGATTGACCGCGTCGCTGCTCTGGCCCGCGAAGACCAGGCTCTTGGTCACCGCGACCGCGACACGCGACGGGATCCCCAGGCGGGGCAGCTTCAGCCCCTTGAGCGCGGGATGATCGCGAGGCCCCTCGCCGATCGTCGCCACCCAGCGGAAATCGCCGGTGCGCATGTCCACGGCGGTGATACGGCCATACGGCGGCTTCACCAGGGGCAGGCCGCGCGGCCCGTCGACGATGTACTTGACCACCGCCTTGTACGGCGCTTCGCCGGCGACCGAAGCCTTCTCCACGCCGTAGCTCGCGACCGCGGTCAGGGTGGCGCCGAAGTAGACGCCGGTCTCAGGATCGAACGCCCCGGTGTTCCAGTTGCCGCCGCCATCGACACCGGGAAGCGTCAGCGTGCCGAGGTTGGTCGCCGAGACCGGACTGGGCGGCGTATAGATCGGCCCGGGCGTGTACTTGCGGAAGATCTCGAGCGCTTCGCGGCGAAGCTCGGGCGTGAAATCGATCAGGTCGTCCTCGCCGATGCCAACGCGGTCCAGGGGCGCGGGCTTGCTGGGAAACGGCTGTGTCGGCGCAGCCTGCTCGCCCGGCACCGTCGACGCCGGAACGGGGCGCTCCTCGATCTTCCAGACCGGCTCGCCCGTGCGCCTGTCGAAGGTGAACAGGAGCGGCACCTTCCCGGTGGCCATGACGGTCGGTATCCGCTTGCCGCCCGCCTGCGCGTAGCCCAGGACCGGCGCCGCAGCCACGTCGTAGTCCCAGAGGTCGTGTCGCACGAGCTGCTGGTGCCAGATCTTGCGGCCGGTCGCCGCCTCGACGGCGATCAGCGTGTCGGCATAGAGATTGTCGCCCGGCCGCCAGGTGCCGTCGGAGGTCGGGTTCACCGCGGTGAAGGCGAAATAGGCGTAGCCGAGCTCCGGGTCGTAGCTGATCATCCCATAAGAGCCCATGCTGCCGGCGACGCGGGCGGAGTCGCCGCCCCAGGTGGCGCGGGCGGGATCACCTTCCGCGGGAACGGGACTGAATTCCCAGACCCGCCGGCCGGTCCGCACGTCATAGGCGCGCACGCTCTCCGGGATGCCCGCGATGCGGCGGTAGTAGTCGGCGTTCCCCGGCGCCGAACCGGACCCGCCGACGATGACGAGATCCTTGGCCACGGTGGGGGGACCGCTGACGCTGAAGCGGCCGCCGCCGAGGCGCACGAGCGAAATCCGGCCGCCCTCTCCGAAGGATGGGTCCGGCTTCCCGGTCGCCGCGTCGAGGGAATAGAGCCAGCCGCTCCGGAAGCTGATGATCCGCTTCTGTGTCCCGTCCGTCCAGAACGCCACCCCGCGCTTGGCCGCGCCCGCCACGTCGCTGAGCGCCGTCGAAGGCGGCTCCTGCGTCCAGATCGTGCGGCCGGTCTCCGCGTCGAAGGCCTCCACCAGGCCCAGGGCGTTCTGAGCATAGAGCACGCCGCCGATCATCAGCGGCGTCGCCTGGAAGTACTTGCCCGCCTCCGCGTCCGGATGCTTCGCCATGAACGCGGGGTCCACGCCGGGCCGGGTCCAGAGCACCTTCAGGCCCTTCACGTTGCGCGGCGTGATGAGATTGGCCGGCGAATAGCGGGTGTAGCCCGGATCGGCCGCGTAATAGGGCCACTCGACGACCTCGGCCGCCCCCGCCGCCGTTCCCGCCAGCCACGCGGCCGCGCCGCCCATCAGCGCCAGAAGCGTCCTGCGTCGAACCTCGCAGTGCATACGGCCCCCCTCCCTCGCGTCCTCAGCCATGTCGCCGAGCGTCGCCAAGGTGGCGCCGTCCCGCGGCGGCGGGGCGCTGCAAATCCCGACCGCGGCGGTGCGCCCAGAACACCACCTCGATGCGTGTGCGGTGCTCGCAGCCCACCGGGACGAGCATTTTTCGCAGCTTCCGACCGGAGCGGGAGCGACGCCATCTGCCGGGCCTGGGAACACCCCGTTCGGGCGCGCCCGACCTGTGCAATCGGTCAGAAGAAGAGGCGTACGCTTCCGGATGGACAGTCCCGCCCTGTCGTCGTCGCCCGTCACCGACATCGAGGCCGCGCTCGCCGCCGCCCACGCAGCGTATCAAGGCCGCAACCCCCGCAGCCTGGCCCAGGTGGAGCGCGCAGCCCGAGCGATGCCCGGAGGGAACACCCGCACGGTGCTCCACTATCCGCCCTTCCCGCTGACCATGGCGCGCGGCGAAGGGAGCCGCCTGTGGGACCTCGACGGCCACGCCTACGTGAACCTGCTCGGAGAATACACGGCGGGCATCTACGGCCATTCCCACCCCGCGATCCTCGCCGCGATCCGACGGGCGCTCGACGCAGGCCTGAGCCTCAGCGGGCACAACCTCGTCGAGGAGCAGCTTGCGCACGCGATCGTCGAGCGCTTCCCGTCCATCGATCTCGTCCGCTTCACGAACTCCGGCACCGAGGCGAACCTGATGGCGGTGGGCCTCGCGAAGGCTTTCACGGGACGCTCGCGGGTGGTCGCCGCGCGCGGCGGCTACCACGGCGGCGCCATGACGCTGAGCTACCCCGCCTCGCCGCTGAACGCGCCCTTCCCCTATGTCCTGGTGGACTACAACGATGTGGACGGCGCGGCCGAAGCGATCGGCGAGGCGGCGGACGACGTGGCCGCCATCATCGTCGAGCCCATGATGGGCTCCGGAGGATGCCTGCCGGCGACGCCGGAGTTCCTCGCGATGCTGCGGGCGGAGGCCACGCGCATCGGCGCGGTGCTCATCTTCGACGAGGTGATGACGTCGCGCCTGGGCCCGGGCGGCCTGCAGCCGCTCGTGGGCGTCCAGGCGGACATCACCACGCTGGGCAAGTACCTCGGCGGCGGGTCGTCGTTCGGCGCCTTCGGCGGGCGCGCCGACATCATGGCGCTCTTCGATCCGCGCCGCGCCGACGCGCTGCCGCACGCCGGCACCTTCAACAACAACGTCATCTCGATGGCCGCGGGACTCGCGGGGCTGACCGAAGTCTACACCCCCGCCGCCGCCGAGACGCTCAACGCCCGTGGGGACCAGCTCCGTGTGCGGCTGAACGAGGTCTGCCGGGCGCGCAACGCGCCGATGCAGTTCACCGGGCTCGGATCGCTGATGAACGCCCACGTCACGGCCGCGCCCATCCGACGCGTCGCCGACATCCAGGCGGGCGACATGAAGGCCCGCGACCTGCTGTTCCATCACCTCCTCGGCGAAGGCCTCTACACGGCCCGTCGCGGTTTCGTGGCGCTGTCCCTGGCCGTCGAGGCGGAGGATCTCGATCGCTACGTTGACGCGGTCGACGGCTTCCTCGGGACCTACGGGCATCTCCTCGCCCCCGCGGCCTGACCGGCCCTACGACGCGCTGGAGGTGTCGCGTTCCACCTCCGCCGCCAGCCAGCGGCGGAAGGCCTCCACCGTCGGCTGCCGCCAGCGGGTTTGCGAGGCCATCAGCCGGTACCCGCCGAGGCTCTGGGCGAAGCCGCCGGCCTCGGGAGGCCCGACCAGCACGAGCCGTCCCTGCCGGAGGTCGTCGCGCAGGAGAAAGCGATTGGTGAGCACCACGCCTTCGGCGCTGCGGGCCGCTTCGAGCGTCGCGTGCGCATGCCACATCCGCGGGCCGCTCAGCTCGGCCGGAACCTCGACGCCGTTGGCGGCGAGGAAGGCCCGCCACTGCGTGTTGCTCTCCTCATGCACCAGCGTCACGCCGAGCAGGTCGCGCGGCTCCCGGACCGGCGGCACCCTGGCGAGGTAGTCGGGACTTGCGACCGCCACGGCCCGGGAGCGGGCGAACTCGTGACTGCGGATGGACGCCGGCAGCGCCTGAGGACGGGCGTCGGAGGCGTAGCGGATGTCGATATCGGCTTCATGCCGCAGCAGGTCGGGGATCTGGTCCGTCGGGTGGAACTCCAGCTCCACCTCAGGATGTCGGGCGCGAAAGCCGGCCAGCCGCCCTGCCAGCCACTGGAAGCCGAAGCCCGGGACGCAGCAGATCTTCAGCCGCGCCAGCTCCTTGCCGACGATGGTTTCGGCGGTGGCGGTCGCCATGTCATGGATCGCCCGCGACACCCGCTCATAGTAGCTCCGGCCCGCGTCCGTCAGCCCGGCGCTTCGGTCGTACAGCGTCACGCCGAGCCAGGCCTCGAGCGTGCGCAGGTGCCGACTTACGACGGTGTGGTCGATGGACAGGGCCACGGCGGCCTTCCTTATCCCCCCACAGCGCCCCACCGCCTCGAAGGCGCGCAGGGCCGCGAAGGGCGGCAGTTCGAGGCGATCGTGACCCGGCGAGCCGCCGGCGAATTGGTTCATGAATTCCCCCTGTGGTGTCCGCCGCTCCTGCAGGGCTGCGGTGCGCCGTACGCACCGGCCCGGACCTTAAAGGCGTCTTCGCGCTTCCCGTGCGCACGACCACTGTGACGGCCGCCGCCGCCTTCGGGCGCAAGAGAGGTTCGCCGACGCCATGGATCGCCGCACCGGCCGCACCGTCGGCCTGCTCGCCTCGTTGCTGGTCGCCGCGACGCCGGCCTCTGCCGCAGAGTACGCGCTCACCTGCGGCGGCTGTCACGGGGCGAAGGGCGCCGGCGGGCCCGGCGCTCCGCGACTTGCCGGCCGTTTGGGCGCCGCCGCCAGCACGACCGAAGGCCGCGCCTACGTCGCCGGCGTGCTGCTCCATGGTCTGACGGGGCCCGTCGTCGTGGATGGCCGAACCGTGCGGAGCGTCATGCCGGCCTACGGTCATCTCTCCGACGCCGACATCGCCGAACTGCTGAACCAGGTGCTGCGGCTCGCCCCAGCGCGCCGGGCGCCTGACTTCACCGAACGGGAGATCGCACGCCAGCGGCGGCTGGGCGCCCGCACGCCTGACGCCATGGCGATGGCGCGCCGTCGCCTGCGGCCCATCCCAGGCTTCTGAGCCAAGACGGAACGTCGCCGCCGCCTGGAGGCGAGGACGCCTTGACGGCAGCTGGCCGAGGCGCCGCGCCATACAGAATTTCCAGTTTCGACCAACCGTCAGACTAGCCGACGTCGCGGCGCGCTACCAGCGTTTTCGCCCTATCGCGGCCGGGGGACCATGGCCTTGAGGCCGGCGTCGATGTTGGCGAGCGCCTGGTCGGTGATGACGCCTTCGGAGAGCGGCTGCAGGTCCTTCAGGCGCATGCCCTTGAACTGGTCGTAGGACGGATGCGTGCCGAGGGTGGGCAGCTCGCGATTGAGCAGCTGGCGGCCCTCCCAGCTCATCATGATCGCCTCGATGGGCGAATCCAGGGTCAGCGGCCCGCCGGTGACGAAGGCCGGCCTGGGCGGCTCCACGAGCGGCTTGAACTGCAGGGCGGCGTCGTCGGGCAGCTTGGGGAACGGGGCGTGGGGTTCGGCCTGGTACCAGAAGGCCACTGACGAATAGCCGTCCTCGAGCAGCCGGTAGCGGGTCGGCGATTTCCAGCCCAGCCCCTGCAGGGTGATCTTCAGGTCCGAGCGGAAGTGGATCGGGTCGAGGATGTGCCAGCGGTACTGGGCGATCCGCCGTTCGCGGTCGGCCATGTAGTACTGGGTGGCCAGGTCGGTCTTGTTGTGGGCGTGGAAGCCGGCGTAGGCGGTGGAGTAGTCGGTCTCCTCCAGCTTGCCCGCGCCCCGGTGGCGGTAGCCGTAGGAGCCGAGGAAGTAGTCCTCCTCGCCGGTGTAGTTGAGGGTCGGGAAGTCCTGGTCCCCGTCGAGGTAGACCTTGACCTCGCCCTCGCCCCACCAGCCGGGACTGAAGGCGTTGTGGGTCAGGTAGGTCCCGACGTAGTGGCCCCGCCCCCTGATCCCGTCGACGATGGTGTAGAGCTCCTTCGGCTTCAGCCGGTCCAGCATCCGGAACTGGGCGTGGAAGTAGGCCGCGTCGGCCGGCACCTTCTGCAGCGCGTAGTCGATCTGATAGTAGAGGCTGTTCGGGCGGGACGACCGGTTCTCGAGCTCCATGCGGAAGCGTTTGCGGAACGGCATCTGCCAGAAGCTGTTGAGGCCGCTCTCCGGATTGACCGCCACCACCGCCGAGTCGATCAGCCAGGTCGATTCCTTGCCGAAGGCCGAGGCGAAGAAGTCGCCCAAAGGAGCCTCCACCGAAGGCGTCGCCTCGCCGTCCCAATAGATGCGCAGGATCATCGAGCGGTAGCTCGCGCGGCCGCCCGCGGTCAGCCAGATGTGGTTGATGACGCCGGGACCCTCAGCCTCGCCGAGCACCACCCGTCCGCCCGCCGGGATGACGATGTAGGGATTGACCTTCCAGCCGAAGCCGAGGTCGGTCGCAGCCGTAGTCGCGCTGCCCTTCTCGAGGGGCGTGCGGGAGCCGCCGCCCTTGGCGCCGGTGAGGTTTTCGGGACTGATCGAGCGGGTTTCGGCGTCGCTCAGACGGTAGAGCTCGTCGACCCGCGGCCGAGCGGCCGCGGCGGAAGCCGCCACGAGCGCCATCAGCGCGGCCAGCGTCACCGGCTTCAGGCTTCGGCCCATCGTTTGTCGTCGCATCGTCAAGGTCCCCGGATGGCCGCGTCGCCGCGGCTTCAAACCTGTTGTGATCGCTGGCCCGCGCTGGGGCGGCCGCTCCGCCGCACGCGGAGGATCAAGCGGCCGGAGGCGTTTCAGCGGAGGACCAGACGCCGCTCACCGAGATCAGCCGCGCTCGTCGCGGGCTCGCCGCTCAGACCTTTCTCCTGGTGGCTGAGCAGATAGGCGGTGATCGCCAGCGTCTCGCTTTCCGAAAGGGAGCCGGGATCCTCGGGCGGCATGGTCGCCCGGATCTTGGCGTAGAGGGATCGGATCGTCTGGCCATGCCACTTGCTCTGGAAGGCCTCGCCACGCAGGGGCGTGCCCTTGGCCCCGGAAAGGTCGGCCGCGTGGCACTCCACGCACTGGGTCTCGTAGAGCTGGCGCCCCGCCTCTGCCTGCTCCTTCGAGAAAGGAGCGCCCTCCGCAGATGGCGCGGCGCCAGCGGTCGCGGCCGTCCAAGCGCCCAAGGTCGCGAGGGTCGCCGCGACGGCCATGCCGGTTCCGATCTTCATGCCAACGTCCACGCTCCTGGGCTCGCACCTGACGATGAGCCCTCGCGATCCACGAGAGGCAATCGGCGCCGTGGGCGGTGCGCCGAAGGCACCGAGACCGCCCCCCACGGGAGATTGCCGCGGTCGTTCCAGCAACTTCGTCTAAGTTGGACATTCTATCCAACGAGGTCCCGATGCGTCCGTTCATCGCCAAGATCACGCGGCTGGGCGCCGCGGGCGCCGTCGCCATGGCTCTGGGGATCGGCTCGGCCGCGCCGGCGCGCGCCGAGGCCCCGATCGTCCGCACCGAGAGCGGCCTCGTGCGCGGCGTCGTGGAAGGCGGCGCCTCGACCTTCTACAGCATCCCCTACGCCGCGCCGCCGACCGGCCAACGCCGCTGGCGCGCCCCCGCCGCCGCCGAACCCTGGCGAGGCGTGCGCGATACGAGCCTGGCCGGTCCGGCCTGTCCGCAGCCCGTCCCCGGCAACGGTCGTCCGAACCTGGGCGGGATCAGCGGCGGGACGGACGAGGACTGCCTGCAGCTCACGGTGTTCGCGCCGCCGCGCGCCCGGAAGGCCCCGGTGATGGTCTGGATCCATGGGGGATCGCACCGCACCGGCGCGGGCTGGGTGACGAGCGGGGCCGCCTTCGCCCGCGACGGCGTGATCCTCGTGGGCGTCAACTACCGGCTGGGCCCGCTGGGCGCCTTCGCCCATCCGTCGCTGGCCGGGGAAGCCGGACCGGGCGGGGCCGCGGGCAACTACGGCCTGATGGACCAGATCGCCGCCCTGAAGTGGGTCCGCCGCAACATCGCCGCCTTCGGAGGCGATCCGGACAACGTCACGCTGTTCGGGGAGAGCGCCGGCGGCGTCAGCGTCCAGTTCCTGATGGCGGCGCCGGAAACGCGCGGCCTCTTCCGCCGCGCCATCGTCCAGTCCGGCGCGGGCTGGTTCCGGCCGACGGGCCTGTCCGAGAAGCTGGAGCAGGGCAAGACCATCGCCTCGGCCCTGGGACTGGAGGCGCCCACCGCCGATCAGCTTCGCGCCGTCCCGGCGGACGATCTCATTGCCAAGGCCTGCTGCGAATTCTCCCCCTTCGTGGACGGCGTTCTGGTGCGCGAGACGCCTACCCAGACCTTCGCCGCGGGCCGAATGCCGGACGTGCCGCTGATCATCGGCTGGAACTCCGGCGAGGACGTGCTGATGAGCCCCTCGCGGCCGCACCTGGCGACGCAGGTCACGCCCGAGATCCGCGCGGCCTATCCCGAGGAGGCGGCGGCCGGCGAGACCGTGCTGGCGCGCGCCAACTTCGCCGATCGCCACATGGGCGCACCCGCCCGCTGGATCGCCGCGCGAGCGGCCTCGGGACAACCGTCGTGGCTCTACTATTTCAGCTATGTGGCCACGCGGCTGCGGCCGCGGCCCACCGCCTGGCACGCCGACGAGATCGACTTCGTGTTCGACTGGTTCGATCCCCGCACCTCGCCGGCCAAGGCCATCAGCGACGAGGATCGCGCCAAGGCCGCGCAGATGCACCGCTGCTGGGTGAGCTTCGCCAAGGCGGGCAGGCCCGACTGCGGCCCCGGCGTGACCTGGCCCGCCTACACGCCCGAAGGCGACGCCCTCCTGGACATCGGCCGCGATGTGCGGGTGGTGCGCGGCTTCCGCAAGTCGCAGCTGGACGCCCAGGAGCGCCTGGTCCTGCCGGGACTGCTGACGCCCGGCACGCCGTGATCGGGTGCCAGCGAAAAAGGCCGCCCGGCCGAAGCCGGGCGGCAGGGACAGGACCGTGCTCGACGCCCCGGCCTGGAGGAACGATGGACCTCAAGCGGGCGGCGACGCCGCCGCGGCCTGCGCCGCCAAGGTCCGGTAGAGAGCCCGGACGCCGAAGGTCCATGGCGGCGCGGCGTCGGTGGCCACGACGCGGTTGATCAAGGCGCCGAAGCGCGGCGAGCGGATGCGGACGACGTCGCCGGCCTTGTGGGTGAAGCCGCGGCCGGGCGCCTCGCGATCCTGGGTCGGCGTGAACAGCGTGCCCAGGAACAGCATCGCGCCGTCGGGATATTGATGGTGACGTCCGAAGGTCTGGGCCACCAGCTCCAGCGGATCGCGGCTGATCCGCCCCATGTTGCTGGCGCCTTCGAGGCGGAAGCCGTCGGCGCCGACCACCGTGAGTTCGAGCTCGGCCGTGCGGACCGCGTCCATGTCGAAGCCGGCGTCGAAAAGGCGGATGAAGGGGCCGATGGCGCAGGACGCGTTGTTGTCCTTGGCCTTCCCGAGCAGCAGCGCGCTGCGGCCCTCGAAGTCGCGGAGGTTGACGTCGTTGCCGAGGGTCGCGCCGACCGGTCGTCCGGCGGAGTCGCACGCCAGCACCACCTCCGGCTCGGGATTGTTCCAGACGGAGTCCGGCCGCACCCCGACTTCGGCGCCGCAGCCTACCGCCGCCATGGGCTGGGCCTTGGTGAAGATCTCCGCGTCGGGGCCGAGGCCGACCTCCAGGTACTGGGACCAGAGGCCCTGGGCCTGCAGGACCTCCTTCAGGCGGGCCGACTCCGGCGACCCGGGCTTCACCCGGGCCCATCCGTCTCCGAGGTTGCGGGTGAGGTCGTCGCGCAGGGCGGCCGCGTCTTCGGCGGAGCCGCCGGCCCGCTCCTCGATAACGCGCTCGAGCATGCTGTCGGCGAACGTCACGCCGGCCGCCTTCACGGCCTGAAGGTCGCAAGGCGCCAGAAGCACAGGCCCCTCGCCCTCCCCCGCCGTCGCGGCCGCCACCGCATACAAGCTCGCGAGACGGCGGGCCGGCGCGTCACGCACCCGCGCGGCGACATCGGGCAGGTCCAGCAGGTCGGCCATCGTAGGCGCCAACGCGCCGATGTCCCAAAGGGCGCCGTCGCGAACCGTCACGAGCACGGGTCCCGACGGCGGTTCCGGGCGCCATACGCGGCCGACGAGGACGGCCGCCGCGGCGTCGTCGGGCAGGAGGTCGTTCGGGTCCAGGTTCATCAGGTCACCCCATAGAAGGCGGCCGCGGTCCCCCCGCGGACCCGCGCCAGGTCGGCGGGCGACAGGCCGGCCAGCAGCCGGTCGGCGGCGGCCGACCACGCGAGATAGTCGCCGTTGAGGTTGAGCACCGGCCAGTCGCTGCCCCACATCAGGCGCTCGGCCCCGAAGGCCTCCACCAGAACATCGACGTAGGGCCGCAGCACCGCGTCGTCCCAGCCAGGCGCCGCCTCGGTGACCAGGCCCGAGAGCTTGCAGCAGGCCTTGGTCTCATCGGCGATGCAGGCGATCCAGCTGCGCCAGGCCGTCAGCGCCCCGCCGGCGATGTCGGGCTTGGCCCCGTGATCGATCACCGCGCGCAGACGCGGATGCCGGCGCATCCGCTCATAAAGCGCGGGCAGGTGCCGAGGACGGACCAGGGCGTCGAAGCACAGGCCGGTCTCCTCCAGCGCATCGAACACCGGATCGAGGTCCCCGCGGGCCAGCCAGCGGTCGTCGGCGAGATCCTGCACCATCGGACGGAGGCCCACCAGGCCGGTGCGTTCGGATGCGGCCCGGACCCTGGCGGCCGCATCCTCCGCCTCGAAGTCGATCCAGCCGACCACGCCCGCCACGAACGGAGCCGTGGCCATCAAGCCCAGCAGGAACGTGGTCTCGGCCTCGCTGGGCGCAGCCTGGACCAGGATGGTCCGGTCCATCTTCGTGGCGGCGAGAAGCGGCGCCAGGTCCGCGGGCAGGACGTCGCGCACGATGCTCGAGGGCGCATCGTCAAGCCAGCCGTAGTCGCCTCGAGCGGGCCGCCAGAAATGCTGGTGCGCGTCAATCCGCATGGCGATCCCCGGCGGGTCGGATCACCCCTTTCCTCAGGATCAGGTTGCCGTAGAGCCGCGTCTCGCCCGTGGCCGCCACGGCGAAGGCCGCCCCGGCGCGGTTATAGAAGGCCTCGCGTTCGAGAAACCCGACCGGCGCGCCATAGCCCGCCGCGCGCAGGGTCGATTCGAACGCCGCGGCGATGGCGGGGGGATCGTCCGCCGGATTCACCGTGGCCATGCGCCAGACCGCCACCGGCTCGAAATCGTCGAGCGGCAGGACCGAGACGACCGCCTGCAGCATCCGAACGGCGTCGACGCCTTCGCTGCGGCAGAGCCGCCGTGCCCGCGCCGCCGCGGGAAAGTTCGCGTCGACGATGGCCAGTTCATCGCCGTGCCCCATGGCCCGCAGAACGCCCAGGAGATCCGGGCCGAGCAGAGGATCGACGCCCTTCAGCATGACGCCAGCACTGCCGGACGCGCGCCGCAGCGGACGTCCGCCTTCGATCCCAGGAGCTGTGACATACCAGGAACAAACATGTTAGTGACGGGTGTAGCCGAGGCCGCTGCAAGCAGCAAGCCCGAGCTTGGCTGCAGGAGCCGCGACCTAGCATTCCAGAATGTGCTAGATCACACTCTTGGGTGTGCGCAGGCGGCGCTTTGCATCTAGCGCTGAGACACGAGCCGCGTCGCGCCCGTCCGTTTGACAGGAACTAACATTCCAGCGATGGATGTACGCATGACGCTGCAGACCCAGGCTCGCGATCTTCTCAAGGCAGACCGCGTCTATCTCACGCTTCGCCGTCGCATCCGCGACCTGGAGCTCGCGCCGGGCGCGCCGCTGCGGAAGGAAGACATCGCCGCGGAGTTCGCGGTCTCCCGCGCACCGGTGAGCGAGGCGATCGCCCGTCTCGCCGAAGAAGGGCTTGTCGACGTCTTCCCGCAACACGGGAGCTTCGTTGCGGAGATCCGCGCGGCGGACGTGCGCGAAGGCCTGTTCATCCGCACGGGCCTGGAAGTCGAAGCCTGTCGCCGCGCCGCGGCCCTGAAGAGCCCGGCGCTCGGCGAAGCCCTGGCGTCGAACATCGACGAGCAGGAGGCGGCGCTCGCCGGCGGCGACCTTCAGCGATTCTACGAACTGGACGAGGCGCTCCACGCCCTGATCTTCGAGGCCCTCGGCCTCGCACGCGTCACGCGCTTCCTGGAGTCGGCCCGCGCGCCGCTCGACCGCATGCGCCGGCTCGTGCTGCCGAAGGGCGAGCGCCCGCAGGACACCTTGCGCGAGCATCGCTGGCTGGTGGAGGCGATCCGGGCGGGCGATCCCGAGCTGGCCGGCGCGGCCATGCGCACGCACCTCAACAAGGTGACCGAGGCGGTGGAGGCGCAGCTGCGTTCGGGCGACGCCGAGGGGGTCCGGTGACCCTGCCGACGCGGCGCCTTGCCCGCGCGCCGAGGCTGCCCGCCCTGACCACGCTCGGCTTCGGGGCCGCCCCGATCGGCAACATGAACCGGGCGCTCACCGAGGCCGAGGCCGAGGCCGCGCTCTCCGCCGCCTGGTCGGCCGGTATCCGCTATTTCGACACCGCGCCCCTCTACGGCCACGGGCTTTCGGAGATCCGGCTCGGCCGCCTCCTGCGAGGTCAGCCGCGGGCGGCGTTCGTGGTCTCCTCGAAGGTGGGCCGCGTGCTGGAGCCCTGCCCGCCCGGAATGCAGGACGCCGGCATCTATGTGGACGTGCCCCCGGTCCGCGTCCGGTTCGACTACACCTACGAAGGCGTGATGCGCGCGTTCGAGGGGAGCCTGCAGCGGCTGGGCCTCGACCGGATCGACATCCTCTACGTCCACGACGTGGACGCCCACACCCACGGCTCGGAGGCGGCCGCCGAGGCGCGCATCCGCGAGCTGCTGGACCGTGGCGGCTGGCGGGCCCTGGACGAGCTGCGCCGGACCGGGGCGGTGGGTGCGATCGGCGCGGGCGTCAACGCCTGCCGTCCCTGCGAAATCCTGCTGGAGGCGGCGGACCCCGACGTGTTCCTGCTGGCCGGGCGGTTCACGCTCCTGGACCGCAGCGCCGCCGCCGAACTCCTGCCGGCCTGCCAGGCTCGCGGCGTCGGGGTCGTCGTCGGCGGACCCTACAACAGCGGCGTGCTGGCCACGGGGGCCGTGCCGGGCGCCCGCTTCGACTACGCCCCGGCGCCGCCCGAGATCCTCGCGCGCGTGCGTGCTCTCGAAGCCATCTGCCGGGAGTTCGGCGTTCGCCTGGCCGATGCGGCCCTGCAGTTCCCGCTCCGGCATGCGGCGGTGATCAGCGTGATCCCCGGCGGGCAGACCGCCGACGAGGTGAGCCGCAACAGCAAGGGTTTCGAGGCGCCGCTGCCGGCGGCGCTGTGGAGCGCGCTCGAGCAGCAGGACGCCGCGCGAGCCGCTCCTGCTCAGCCTGCGAAGACGTAGGCGGTCTTCACCGCGGTATAGAACTCCGCCGCATGGCGCCCCTGCTCCCGAGGGCCGAAGCTGGACGCCTTGCGGCCGCCGAAGGGGACGTGGGGATCGACGCCGGCGGTGGGCAGGTTCACCATCACCATCCCGACCTTGGCCTGCTCACGGAACGCCGTCGCGAACTTCAGCGACTGCGTGCAGATGCCCGCCGACAGGCCGAAGGGCGTGTCGTTGGCCACGGCGAGGGCTTCCTCGAAGTCCCGCACCCGGATGACGGCCGCAACGGGCCCGAAGATTTCCTCCCGGGCGATCCGCATGCGGTTGTCGACGTCCACGAACAGCGCCGGGGACAGGTAGTGGCCCGGCGTCGACCGCTGGAGGCGCTCGCCGCCCATGAGCAGCCGCGCGCCCTCCTTGCGTCCGATCTCGACATACTCGCAGTCCTGATCGAGTTGCCGGCCATCCACCACCGGCCCGATCTGCACGCCGTCCTCGAGCGCATGGCCGACCACCAGCCGCTCCAGCCGCGCCGCCACCGCGGCCACGAACCGATCGTGGATTCCTTCCGTGACGATCAGGCGGGACGAGGCGGTGCAGCGCTGGCCGGTGGAGTAGAAGGCGCCGTTCACGGCGCAGTCGGCCGCCAGCTCCACGTCGGCGTCGTCGAGGACCACCAGCGGGTTCTTGCCGCCCATCTCCAGCTGGACCCGAGCGTTGCGGGCCATGCACGCCGCGCCGATCCGCGCCCCGGTGGCGGTGGACCCGGTGAAGCTCACGGCCTCGACGCGAGAATCCTCCACCAGCGCCGAGCCGATCACCGCGCCCCGGCCCATGACCAGGTTGAACACGCCGGGCGGCGCGCCGGCCCTCTGGAGGATGTCGGCCAGCGCCCAGGCGCAGCCGGGAGTAAGGTCGGCCGGCTTGAGCACCACGGTGTTGCCATACGCCAGCGCCGCGGCGGTTTTCCACGCGGGGATGGCCAGCGGGAAGTTCCAGGGCGTGATGAGGGCCGTCACCCCGAGCGGCTCGCGGGTCACGGCGACCTCGACGCCCGGCCGCACCGACCGCTGGGCGTCGCCGTAGACCCGCAGCGCCTCGCCCGCAAAGAACTTGAAGATCTGGCCGGCCCGGGTCGCTTCCGCGACGCCTTCCGGCAGGGTTTTGCCCTCCTCGCGCGCCAACAGCCGGCCGAGTTCGCCTGCCCGCGCGACCAGCTCCGAGCCGGCGGCGTCGAGAATTTCGCTCCGCCGCTGGATCGAGGCCTGCGCCCAGCCCGGGAAGGCGGCCGCGGCGGCGGCGACCGCATCGGCCGCCAGGGCGGCGTCGGCCTGGCCGTATTCATCCACGATGTCGCGGGTGTCGGACGGATTGATGTTGGGAGCGGCGGCCGGCGCATCGACCCAGGCGCCGCCGATCAGGAGAGGCTTCATTGACGGCTCCGATCAGGTGATGACGCCGGGGACCCACGGCGTGAATTCCGCGTCCCCGAAACCGTGGCGTTCGCTGGCGCTCGGGACGCCGCTGGCCATCTCGATCAGGGCCTCGAAGATCTCCCGGCCCTTGTCGGCGATGGACACCCCGGCCTCGAGAATGTCGCCGCAGTTCACGTCGATATCGCCCGGCATGCGGCGATGGAGGTCGGAATTGGTGGCGAGCTTCAGGCTGGGCGCGGGCTTGCAGCCGAAGGTCGAACCCCGGCCGGTGGTGAAGGCGATCAGGTTGGCGCCCGAGGCGACCTGGCCCGTCGCCGACATCGGGTCGTATCCCGGGCTGTCCATGAAGACGAGACCCCGGGTCGGCAGGGGCTGGGCGTACTCGATCACCGCCTCGAGGGGAGAGCTGCCGCCCTTTGCGACAGCGCCGAGGGACTTCTCGAGGATGGTGGTGATGCCGCCGGCGATATTTCCGGCCGAGGGATTGTCGTTGAGCGAGCCGCCGTCGGCAGCCGCGTGCGCGGTCCACCAGGCGATGCGGTCGTCCAGGGCGTCCGCGACCTCGGGCTTCGCCGCCCGCGCCTTGAGCAGATGCTCGGCGCCGTAGATCTCGGGGGTTTCGCTGAGGATGACCGTGGCCCCATGCGCGACCAGCAGATCGGCCGCGGCGCCCAGCGCGGGATTGGCGGTGACGCCGGAGAAGGCGTCGGAGCCGCCGCACTGCAGCCCGAGCGCGAGGTGCGAGAGCGGCTCGGGCGTCCGCACCGCGCCCGCGGCGATGTCGAGCAGTTCCTCGATCGCCCGGCTTCCCGCCGCGATGGTCTCGAGCGTCCCGCCCGTCGACTGCACGTCCATGGTCCGCAGGTGGGCCACGCCCTGGCAGGCCTGCGCCAGCGCGGAGAGTTCGTTGCTCTCGCAGCCCAGCCCCAGCAGCAGGACGCCGGCGAAATTCGGATGGCGGGCGTAGCCGGCGAGCGTGCGGCGGAGCGTGCGGATGCCCTCGCTGTCGCGTCCCATGGCGCAGCCGTAGGCGTGGGTGAGCGCCACGACCCCGTCCACGCCGGGCCAGCGGCGGAGCGCCTCGCCGCGGTAGCGGTCCGCGATGGCGCGGGCCACCGTCGCCGAACAGTTCACGGTGGTGACGACGCCCACGAAGTTGCGGGTCGCCACCCGACCATCGGGGCGCCGGATGCCGGGGAAGGTGCGCGGCGTCACAGCCTCCCGGGCCGCCGCCGCGCCGACGAGCGCGCGCCGCGGTCCCAAGGCGCCCGGCATGGCGGCGTTATGCACATGCACGTGGTCGCCGGCGGCGATGGGCGCCGTCGCCACCGCGATGGTGTTCGCGTACTTCACCACGGGATCGCCGGGCGACAGGTCCCGCGTGGCGAGCTTGTGGCCGGCGGGAATGGCGGTGCGCACCGTCACGCCCTCGACCATCTCGCCCGGCGCGAACGGCGAGAGCGCGACGACGACGTTGTCGCTGGCGTGCAGGCGCAGGTGACGCACCGCCTCGGACATCCCTAGGCCCGGGCCGCCAGGAAGGCGTCGACGGTCCGGGCGTCCACGACCTCGGTGCCGAGCTCGATCCGCTTCGGCGCCGGCTCGCCCTTCAGGATGCGCAGCGACTGCTCGATGGCCTCGGCGCCGGGCGGCTCGTAGACGAAGGTGGCGGTCAGGGCGCCGTCCTTCACCCACTTGGCGCCCTCGTCGGGCAGACCGTCGATGCCGATGAAGCGGATCTCGTCCTGTCGCCCGGCGTCCTTGGCCGCCAGATAGGCGCCGTAGGCCATCGGATCGTTGTGGCCGTAGACGAGATCGATGCGCGGATGCGCCTTCAGGGCCGAGGCCATGATGTTGTAGGCGCGGTCCTGCTTCCAGTCGGCGTCCTGCCGGTCGACCACGCGGGTCACGCCGGGCTCGGCGTCGATGGCTTCGGCGAAGCCCTTGTGCCGCTCCTGCGCGGGCGTCGAGGCCATGCCGCCCCAGATCTCGACGATGCGGCCCTGGGCGCGGCCCTTGCCGCCCAGCAGATCGACGGCGTAGGCGCCCGCCATCCGGCCGATCTTCAGGTTGTCGGAGCCGATGAACTGCCGATAGGCGTCGGTGTCGACACCGCGGTCGAGCACGATGACGGGGATGCCGGCCGCGGCGGCCGCGTCCACGGCGCCGGTGAGGCCGGCGCTCTCCTTCGGCGACACCAGGATCAGATCGACGCGCTGGCGGACGAAAGCCTCGATGTCGGAGACCTGCTTCTCGGTCCGATCCTGACCGTCGGCGATCACCAGCTGCAGCTCGGGATGCTTCGCCGCCGCCTCGCGCATCTCGCGATTGAAGAGCACCCGCCACGGCTCGGTGGTGGTCACCTGGCTGAAGCCCAGCCTCCAGCGCGCGCCGTCCGACTTGCGACCGCAGCCGCTGAGCGTCAGGCCCGCCAGGCCCGCGCCGAACGCCAAAGCGAAAGACCGTCTGTCCATCACGCGGTGTCTCCTGACCGGCGCGGCCCCGGCATCCGGCCCTGCTGGAGGGCGACGGCGGCGATGATGATCGCGCCCTTCAGGACGAGCTGCGCATTGCTGTCGATGTTGCAGAGCTGGAAGATGTTGGTGAGCAGCCCGAAGATCAGGACGCCCGCCAGCGTGCCCAGCACGCCGCCCTTCCCGCCCGCGAGGCTGGCGCCGCCGATCACGACGGCGGCGATGGCGTCCAGCTCCAGACCGACCCCGGCGTCGGGTTTGCCCTGCCGGTACTGGGCCGCATAGAGCAGGCCCGCCAGGGCGGCCAGCAGCCCCGAGATGGCGTAGACCAGGATCTTGGCGCGGCCCACGGCGATGCCCGCCAGCCGGGCCGCCTGCTCGTTGCCGCCGATGGCGTACACCTCGCGGCCGAAGCGGAAGCGGTTGAGGAGGACCCAGGCGGCCGCGGTGACGGCCAGGAAGATCAGTCCCGGGGCCGGGACCCCGAACAGACTCGCCCGGAAGAGTTCGAAGGTCGGCGACGCGTTGCTGCCCGTATAGACGGGATAGACGGACTGGTCGGCGCCGGCGGTGAGCCGCGCAATGCCCAGGACCGCCACCATGGTCGCAAGGGTGGCGATGAACGGCTGCAGCCGCCCGACGGCCACCACCGCCCCGTTCAGCGCGCCGACGAGGAGCCCGGTGGAGAGGACGAGGACGAGGGTCTGCGCGACGCCGAGCCCGCCGGTCAGCGCCGGACCGATCCAGACGCCGAGCCCGACGGCGGCGAGCGCCCCGAGCGCGGCCCCGGCCAGATGAGCGGCCCATCGGGGAAGATGCGCCGCCAGCCGGACCGCCGTGGCGGCATAGACGCCGGCGCCGACCACGATGGCGCCCGCGCCGACGCCGACGACGGCGCCCCCGTGCCAGCCGTCCTGGGTCAGCAGCATGGCGGTCAGGGTGCAGCCGAGCGCCATCAGCGAGCCGACGGAAAGGTCGATCCCGCCGCTGAGGATCACGAAGGTCATGCCCACCGCGATGATGCCGGTGATCGAGACCTGACGCAGGACGTCGGTGAGGTTGGGCAGGCTCAGGAAGATGTTCGCGCCGGCGGAATCGAGCGGCGAGATCGCCGCGCCGGCGGCCACCACCAGGAGCATGCCCCAGTAGAGTTTGGTCGCGCCCACCATGGCGAGCACGCGTCCGCCGCGCACGTCCATCACGCCGCCTCCCGAGATTCGAAGGCCGGCTGCACGGGGCCGCCAGCCGAAGCATAGTCCAGCAGGATCTCGGCGTTGGCCTCGCCCCGGCCGAACAGCGCCGTCGGCCGCCCGTCCCGCAGCACCAGGATCCGGTGCGAAAGCGCGAGCAGCTCGGGCCAGTCGGAACTCGCCAGCAAGGTCGCCACGCCGGCGGCCGAGAGCTCCTCGAGCAGGCCGTAGAAGGCCGACTTGGCGCCCACGTCGACCCCGCGCGTCGGCTCGTCGAGCAGCAGGAGGTCGGGTCGGCGGGCCAGCCACTTGGCCATGACGACCTTCTGCTGGTTGCCGCCGGAAAGCTCGCCGACGCATTGGCCGGGGCCGGTGGCCCGCACCGAAAGGCGCCGCATCATCTCCTCGGCGAGCTTCGCCTCGCCGCCCCCCGACACCCAGCCCAGGCGGCTGAGGCGATCCAAGGAGCCCAGCGCGATGTTGCCGGCGATCGATCCGCCGAGCACCAGGCCGGTCGCCTTGCGGTCCTCGGTCACATAGGCCATGCCCGCGGCGATGGCGTCGCGCGGATCGCGCGGGCGATAGCGCCCGCCGCGCAGGCGCATGTCGCCGCTCCAGTCCCGACCGGCGACGCCCGCCACCACCTCGAGCAGTTCGGTGCGCCCCGACCCCATGAGGCCCGCAAGGCCGAGCACCTCGCCGGCGTGGAGGCGCAGCGCCACGCCCTCGAGCTTCGGCCTGGGGCCCGAGCCGCGCCGCGCCAGGTCGGAGATCTCGAGGCGGACTTCGCCGCCGGGGACCGCCAGGTCCCGTCGGTCGCCGCGCGCATCCGGTTCGGCGATCTCGCGCCCGGCCATGTCGCGGATGAGCTCGGCCCGGGACACCTCGCCCGCCGGCGCGTCGCGCACGACGCGGCCGTCGCGGAGAACAAGGATGTGCGAGGCGACGGCGAGCACCTCGTCCAGGCGGTGGGAGGTGAAGATGAAGGCCGCGCCCTCGGCCCTCAGCCCCGCGACGAGGTTCAGGAGGGTGTCGGCCTCGGCGGCGGAGAGCGCCGCCGTCGGCTCGTCCAGGATCAGCACCCGCGCGCCGGTGGCGAGGGCTTTCGCGATCTCCACCAGCTGCCGCTCGCCGATCGACAGCGATCCCACGCGTTCGGACGGCGCCCGGGAGACGCCGAGGCGCGCAAGGAGGTCCCTCGCCGCGGCGTTCATCGCCCGTCGATCGATGAGGCCCCGACGAACCGGCTCGCGGCCGAGGAAGATGTTCTCGGCGATGGTCATCTCGGGCGCGAGCTGCAACTCCTGATGGACCATCGCCAGGCCCGCGCCATGCGCGTCGGCCGGGCCGCGCATCACGAGCTCGCGCCCGCACACCCGCAGGCTCCCCGCGTCCGGCCGGATGGCGCCGCAGAGGATGTTCATGAGCGTGCTCTTGCCGGCGCCGTTGAGGCCCATCAGCGCCAGCACCTCGCCCGGGCGAAGCTGGAGCGAGACCCCGCGCAGGACCGGCGTGGGGCCGAAGCTCTTGCGCAGATCGACGGCCTCCAAGACCGGGGCGGCAGGCCGCGCGTCGGGATGCGGCGACACCGCGTCCGCGCGATCCGGATTTTGTTCGGCCCCCGTCATTGACATGTTAGTGCCACGTCGAGCGCGGATGTTCTAGTGGTTTTTGCGGACGACTATTCCACCTTACATGTTAGCGATGCCGCAGCTAGGCCTCGCCGCGCCCCATCGCCTCGAGGAACCGCGGAAGGGTGATGTTGCGTCCGCACACCACGACCGCGACCGTGCGGCCTGCGAGCCGCCCGGCGCAGGCCTCCAGGCCCGCCAGAGCGAGACCCGCGGCGCCCTCCACCATCCAGTGTTCATGCTCGGCGATCGCCCGCATGCCCGCGGCGATGCGAGGCTCGTCAATCTCCACGCAGGTGGGCGCCAGGGCCTGCGCCAGCCCGATGGTCACGGCGCCGGGCTCGACGCCGCCGGCGGTGGCGTCGGACAAGGTTGGCCCCTCCTCCACCTCGATCGCCTGACCCGCGGCCATGCTGCGCAGCAGGCTGGGCGCGTTCGCCGGCCAGGCGCCGATCAGCTCCACCTGCGGCCGCTCGCTCGCGAGAACGGCGCCGACGCCGCTCAACAGTCCGCCGCCGCCCACCGACACCACCACTGCGTCGAGGTCGGGACTCTGCTCCAGCAATTCCACCGCCAGCGTTCCCTGGCCCGCGATCACGTCGAGATCGTTGTACGGGGAGACGTAGCAGAGGCCCTCCCGTTCGGCGGCGGCCCGAGCGGCGACCTCGGCGACCAGGGAATCGCCGTCGTGCAGGACAAGCCGGGCGCCCTGCGCCGTCATGGCCTGCAGCTTCGCGGGCGAGGCCGCCCGGGGCGCATGGACCGTCACCGGAACGCCGAGCTCCCGGCCCGCCGCGGCCAGCGCCATCCCGTGGTTGCCGGTGGAGGCGGCGACGACGCCGCGCCGGCGATCGTCTTCGCCCAGACGCGACAGCTTGGTGAAGCCGCCCCGGAACTTGAAGGATCCCGTGGGCAGAAGATGCTCGCACTTCAGCAGCACCCTGCAACCGTACCGGTCCGACAGGCCGAGGCTGTGACTGAGGGGGCTCGGAGGTGTTCGCGTTCTGAGACGTGTGGCGGCGTCACGCGCAGAGGACGCAAGGCGCGGCAAGACACCGGCGGATAAATCGTGCATATTCAGTGATGTAGACACCCTGAACGCCCCGGGCCGGAGTTGCCGGCGCCCCATTGCCCCCGGTCAGGTTGCATGCTATTTCCAGAATAGACGGACTGTCAAATTCAACCGGGAGACGGTATGCCCGAGCTGACCGATAACCAGGCTTACACCCCGGCGCTGGAACCCAGTTTCGCGGTCGCAGAGGGCATTGCGGCGCTGTTCGCGCCGTTTGTCGAGGTGGCGATCCACGACCTCGCCAGCGAGTCCGTCGCCTATATCGCCAATCCCCAGTCGCGGCGCACCCCCGGCGATCCCTCGCAGCTGGAGGATCTGAACTTCGATCCGAAGCAGCAGGTGATCGGCCCCTACGAGAAGACCAACTGGGACGGCCGGCGCATGAAGTGCGTCTCGGTGGTGCTGCGGGACGCCGGCGCGCCGATCGGGCTGATGTGCATCAACGTCGACGTCTCCAGCTTCGACCAGGTGCGCCGGGCGCTGGACGGCTTCCTGGGCGCACCGCCGCAGGACGAAGGGGTCCGCGCGCTGTTCGTCCACGACTGGCACGAGCGCATCAACCGGTTCGTCACCGACTGGTGCGCGGAACGGAAGGTGCAGATCTCCGAGATCGACCGGCCGTCGCGGCGGGAACTGATCCGCGGCCTGCAGGGCATCGGCGCCTTCGAAGCGCGCCGGGCTCCGGCCTATGTCGCCCGGATTCTCGGCGTCAGCCGCGCCACCGTCTACAACGAGCTCGGCGCGCTCCGGCAGGATTCGAAGTCGGCGTGAAATGGTTCGGCAAGGACGCCATCCTCGCGGCGATTGATCCGGACCAGGCCGTCGAGACGATCGCCCAGGCGTTCCGGGATCACTCCGCGGGGCGCGTGCAGTCGATCGCGGTCGGCCACCTGAGATTCGATCGGCCGCCGGGCGACGTGCACGTGAAGGGCGCGCACATCGACGGCCGGCAGCTCTTCGCGATCAAGATGGCGAGCAGCTTCTACGAAAACCCGGCCCGGGGCCTGCCCTCCAGCAACGGCCTCATGCTGGTCTTCGACGCCGAGACCGGCGCGCCGCTGGGGGTGCTCTCCGACGACGGGGCCCTCACCGATCTCAGGACCGCTGTGGCCGGGGGGATCGCTGCGCGGCTGATCGCGCCTGACGAGACCACCACCATCGGCGTGGTGGGCGCCGGAACCCAGGCCGCGCTCCAGGCGCGGTGGGTGAAGCGCTGCACCGGGGCCCGCGACATCCGCATCTGGGCGCGTTCGGCGGCGCGGGCGGAGGACCTTGCCGGCCGGCTGCGCGCCGAGGGCGAAGTCGCCCATGCGGTGGAGGATCTGGCGGCGCTTTGCAGCCAAGCCGACCTCATCGTGACGACGACTCCGGCCCGCGCCCCCCTCATCGGCCTGCAGGCGGGGCGCCCCGGTCTGCGGATCGTCGCGGTGGGCGCCGACGCCTCCGGAAAGCGCGAACTGGCGCCCGAACTGGTCCGCGCCGCCGACTACCTCTTCGTGGACTCCCGAACCCAGTGCGCGGCGTACGGCGACAGCGCCGGCGTGGCGCCGCCAGGGGGAATGACCGAGATCGGGGAGGCGCTCGCCCAGCCCCCTGCGCGGCTGCCGGCCGACGCCATGGCGATCGCGGACCTGACCGGCATCGGCGCACAGGACGCGGCCATCGCGGAACTGGCCTGGCGCAGCCTCAACGCGTGAGAGGACCTGCCTTGTCGAAGCTCTTCAGATCGGCGGCCTCGACCGCCTGCTCCCTGATCCTTGCGGCGGCGATCGCCGAAGCGCCTGCCCGGGCCGAGACGGTCGCAAGCCCGTCCCAGGCCTTTCAGCCGAGCGCCGCCCAGGCGACGCTGATCGAACGCGCGCGGGCCCTGGGGGTCACCGATCTGACCGCAAAGGCCGGGCCGCGCGGCGGCCTGATCCTCAACGGCCGGCTGGCGGGCCGGCAGTTCGCGCTGGCGATCCCCGCGGAGTGGAAAGGCGAGGCGCTGCTCCACGCCCATGGCTACACCCTGCCCGGCACCCCGCTGGAGGTCCATCAGGACCCGTCAAGCCCCTTCTCCGGCGGCAGCGGGATCATGTCGATCGCCTATGAAGACGGGCTCGCCGCCGGGCACAGTTCGTACGAGAAGGCCGGGATGGCCGTCGAAGCCGGCGCGGTCAGCACGCTGCGGCTGCGCGACCTGATGAAGGACCTCGGCGCGAAGCGGATCTATGCCAGCGGCGCCTCCATGGGCGGCAACATCGTCCTCGCCATGATCGAGGAGCGTCCGGACGCCTTCGACGGCGCCTTCGCGCAATGCGGCGTCACCGACGGGTGGGAGCGTGAACTCGAGCAGCTGACGGATATGCGGGCGGCCTACATCGTGCTGACCCGGGGCACCCCGTACGCACTTCCCGGCGGACAGGACGCGACCCGCTCGGCGATGCCGATCCTCCCACCGCCCGGCGTCGCCTATCTCACCTTCCAGCGGGAGCAGGTCACGCGCCTCACCGCGCCCATCGCCGCCCTCTTCCAGGCGGCGGAGAAGGCTCCGGACGGACCCGAGGCCCGCATCATCCGGCAGGTCGCCTCGATCGGCGGGTTCGAGCCCGAGCTGGCCTCCTTCTTCTACCCATTGATGCTCCTGTCGTTCGGCGCGGACGACATGCGAGCGACCTTCGGCGGACAGATCTACGGCAACGTCGGCAAGGTCTACCGCTCGGCCGAGATGACCGAGCGCGAGCAGGCGGCGTTCAATCGCGACGTGCAGCGGTTCACCGCCGACCCGGCGGCGGTCGCGCAGGCCCGGCGCTGGAAGCAGGTCACGGGCCGCTTCCGCACGCCCCTGGTGACGATCCACAACCGCATCGACTCGCTGGTGCCTTATGCCCAGGCGGAAGGCCTGGGACGCATCGTCCGGAAGGCGCGCAACGACGCCCATCTCGTCCAGTTCGTCGCGCCGCCCGTGAAGGCGCCGCTGCCGATCGGCGGGCAGGGCTACGATCATTGCGGCTTCACGCGCGACGAGCTGCGCAACGGATTGAACAGCCTCCGCACGTGGGTCGAGGACGGTCGCCGGCCTGCCGAGGCGGCGGCTCCCTAGCCGGCCTTCAGGCGGGATACTCGTCGAGCGCGGAGCCCAGGCCTTCGCGCAGGGGCGCCAGCCACGGCTCGAACCGCCGCCACCGGCCGATCCCGTCGGAAGACAGCGGCCGGCGAACCTGCTCGGCGCTGGCGGTCCGCACCGGCCGCGCGTTGCGGTGGAACTCCAGGCAGCCTGGATGGAAATCGAGGCCGCAGGCGTCCAGCAGGGCGCGGATCTCGGCCTCCGGCTCGGCCACCAGGCGCTCGTGGAACACGCGATGCACCCGCCCCGGCAGGACTTCGTCGACATGCGCCATGAGGGTCACGTAGTCCGCATAGTAGCGGCCGATGTCCTTCAGATCGTAGGCGAAGGCCTGGCCCCGGGCGAAATGCTGGACGAAGCACGACACGCCGCAGTCCAGCGGATGGCGCCGCGCGTCCACGATCCGCGCGTTCGGCAGAATCAGGTGGATCAGGGCCACGTGCAGCCAGTTGTTCGGCATCTTGTCGATGAAGCGGCGCGCGCCCAGGCGGCGATGGGGCCGGGTGTCCGCCAGATAGCGACGCCCGAGCTCGGACAGCTGCGCCTGATCGAGGGCCAGCATTTCGTCGACATAGGTGCGGCCCTGCCGCGAGGCCTGGGCCTGGAGCTCGCCGGCGATGGCGGTGATGTCCGGGAGCTCCATCGTGCCTTCCACGTCGGGATGGCTCGCCAGGATCTGCTCGAGCAGGGTGGAGCCGGACCTCGGCAGGCCGACGATGAAGATCGGATCGTCCGCCGGCTCTCCCGAGCCGCTTCGCGAGGCCGCCGCGGCGGCGTCGAAGCGCGCGCGCACCTCCGCCACGTGCGCGCTCGTGGCGTCGGCGTCGTACGGGAGCTGGGCGTGGCGCATGGCGTTGCCGCGGGCGTAGTGATCGAAGGCCTCGGCGTTGCGGTCCTGGGTCTCCATCGCCCGGCCGAGGGCGAAGTGCAGTTGCAGGCGATCGTCGTCAGTCGCCGCGGGATCCGTGAGAGCCGCCTGCATGGCGTGCGTCTCGTCCGACGTGAAGCGATAGGTCTTGAGGTTCGCCAGGCTCCACCACGCCTCGCCGAGCGTCGGGCGCAGCGCCAGGGCGCGCTGGTAGGAGGCGATGGTTTCGGCGCTGCGTCCGACGGTCTTCAGGGCATGGCCGCGGCTGAGCCACAGCCTGGCGTCGCGGCCCGGAGCCTCGTGGGTCAGGAGGCGCTCGTAGTCGGCGATCGCCGCGTCGTAGTCGCCGGCGCGGCTGAGGATGGCGGCGCGTGTCGAAAGGTAACCCAGATTGTCGGGCGCGGCGGCGAGCAGTCGCTCGATGTCCTCCCGCGCGGCCGCCGAGCGCCCCTGACGATGACGGGCGACCGCGCGGTTGTAACGGGCGGCGTCGAACCCGGGCGCAAGCTCCAGCGCGCGGTCGAGCAGCGCCTCGGCCTCCGGCAGCCGCTCGATGCGGATCGCCAGCTCCGCGAGCATGCGGATCGCCGCGACTTCGGTGGGCCGCGCCTTCAGGATCGCGCGGATCCGGGCCTCGGCCTCCTCGATGCGCCCGGCGGCGAGCGCCTGGGCGGCGGCCACCATCTCCGGGTCGCCCGCAGCCGCCTCGACCTGGCGCAGGTAGGCCTCCGAGGCGGCGTCCCGGTCGCCGGCGACCCAGAGCGCATCGCCCAGGCGCCGCCAGGCATGAGGATGCCCCGGCTCGCGGACCAGCAGCTCACGCAGGCGCGCGGCAACGCCCGCAGCCGTGTCGGCTGCGGGCGCGTCCTGCGCTGAACGGATCGTGGGGAGGATTCGGTCCGTCGCGGGCCTCCTAGAACTCGTATCCCAGCTTGATGCCGACGTTACGCGGTCGGATCGGCACCTGGTAGATGCGGGAGCACACCGCCACCGGACAGGAGGTGAGGCGGGCGAGTTCGCCGCGGCTGTCGAAAACGTTCCGGGCGTAGACGCTCAGCCGCCACGTGTCCCAGGCCGCTCCGGCGCTCAGGTCCAGGGTTTCGAACCCGGGACTGATGCCCTGGCGGATGCGGTCGCTGATCCTGAGGCTGCTCCAGTTCGAACCCTGGTGCGCCCCCGTGGCCTCCACGAACATGTCGGCCTCGTTCATCGTCCACTCGTAGCGCACGGACAGCGAGCCCTTGAACTTGGCCGAGAAGGGCAGGCGCGAGCCTTCGAGCGCAATCGGCGAGGCGCACGTCACGATCGGGTTGCCGTTGGCGTCGATGCGACCGCAGTAGTTCTCGAGCAGCTCGGCGTCGAGGAACGAGGCGGCCCCGCTGACGGTCAGGCCGTCCATCAGCTGCACGGCGAAGTCGGTCTCCAGGCCCCGGACCCGCGCCTGGCCGACGTTGCGGACCTCGGCGATGTTGGCGGTGGTCTGCACGAAGAGCTGGAAGTCGTCCCACTTGTCCGAGAAGACCGCGCCGTTGAAACGCACCCGCCCGTCGGCCCAGGTGGTCTTCCACCCGGCCTCGTAGTTCTTGAGGTAATCCGGCTCGTAAGGGGCGGAGACCGGCGCCCGGTTGATGCCGCCGGGACGGAAGCCCTCCGAATAGGTCACGTAGACCATCCGGTCGTCGTCGATCTTCCACGTGGCGTTGAAGCGCGGCGAGAAGCCGTCGCCCTTGGCCCTGCGGTTGACGTTGGTGCACGGGCCGTCGCCATAGATCGTGGGACCGGTGCAGTTCCGCTCGCTGGAGCGCAGGCCGAAGAAGCCCACGAGATGCTGCTTGGCTTCGAACAGGCGCCCGCCGGCGGTCAGCGTCAGCCGCGGCAGCACGTCGAACGAGATCTCGCCGAAGGCGGCGTAGTCGCGGTCCGTCCGCTGCTGGTCGGTGAGCCACTGGGTGTTCGGCCAGCCGGAGACCGAGATCGCCGAGCCGAGGCCCTTGATGCTGTACTGGCTCTGCAGCTCGTGCCGCTGCTCCTGATAGAACAGCCCGCCCACGGCGCGCAGGCGATGCTCCTGCGGCGTCGCCACCCGGATCTCGTGGCTGTCACGCGTGTAGCGGCTCACCGAGTGCGTGGTTTGCGACGGGTCGATGGGGGTCCCGGCGTCGTTGACCCACAGCGCGCCCGCGCCGAAGAGCGTGTCGTAGAAGTAGGAATAGTCCGAATAGTCGAAGTGGGTGTTGAACTTCCGGTTCAGGTAGGCGCCCGCGTAGGTGACGTCGAGGTCGCCCACCTTGCCCTGGATCGTCAGGGCCGCCTGCCAGTAGGTGTCGTCGCGGTGGTCGCGGAAGAAGCGTTCGGTCTCGAGGTCCCGGCCCAGGATCTGGTAGCCGTTGCCGTCGGCCTCGGTCTTCTGGATCATGAAGCCCGGCGTGACGGTCCAGTTGTCGTCCAGGTCGACCCGCAAGGCCGCGCGCGCGCCTGAAACCTCGACGTCGTTGAAGTCCTTGTCCGCAAGCGCGGCGTTGTCGATGGTCACCCCCGACGTCCGGTAGAAGCGGGTCGCGTGGACGTTGTCGATGTAGCCGGCGTCCAGGCGATTCCACGCCACCGCGCGCAGCGTGACGCGTTCGGCGAGCGGCACGTTGAGCATGCCGGCCAGCGAGTAGCCCAGGCCGCCTTTGAACGTCGCGTTGCCTTCGGTTTCGAGGCGGCCGCGGAAGACGCCCGGTTCGGGCTTGTTGGTGATGATCCGCAGCGTCCCCGACTGGGAGCTGGCGCCGTAGAGGGTGCCCTGCGGGCCCGCCAGGGCTTCCACCCGGGCGATGTCGAACATCTGGATGTCGAGCGTGCCCTGGATCGTGGTGACGGGCTGTTCGTCGAGATAGACACCGACGCTGGGCAGCGAGCCCGAGGCGCCGCCGTCAGGGCCGCTCGAGATGCCGCGGATGAAGATGTTGCCCACGCCCGGCACGATGTGACGGATCGAGACGCTGGGCAGGTGACGGGCGACGTCCACGAAGTCCTTGGCGTTCAGGCGTTCGATCTTCTCCTCGCCCAGCGCCTGGATGCTGAGCGGCACGTCCTGAAGGTTCTCCGCCCGCTTCTGAGCCGTGACGATGATCCCCTCGATCTCGCCGCCGCCGGTCGCAGCGCCTTGCGCCCATGCGGCGCATGGCAGCGCCAGCACCGAGATCGCCGCGCCGCACATGAGATGGGCCATCCGCCCGCGTCGCCGTTCCATCACAGCCTCCCCTGGTTATGGTTGTTTTGAATTCGTCTAAGTTGGAATATTTGTCAACACCAAAGCACGGCGTTATCCGGGCGGGCGGAGTCCCGGCCCGCATCAGGTCGCGGCTCTGGCCTCCCGCCGACGCCGGAGCGCCAGAACGGCGCCCGCCCCGAAGGCGGCGATCACGGCCGCCGCTGCGAGGCCCAGCATCGCCGCGCCCTGGCTGGAGAGGACGAGGCCGACCACGACCACCGCCCCGCCGCCAAGGGCCCGAGCCCACCGCCTTGCCGGGACCGACCGATCGCTTGCGCGCACGAGCGCGGCGCCGGCGATCGCATAGACGCAGAGCATGACGACGACGGCGGCGTTGATGACCATCGTGAACTGACGCCCGATCGACGGCTCGGCGATCAGGACGATGATCGCCGTGAGCAGAGCGCCGTTCGCCAGGAAGTTGCCGACCGAGGGCGGGCGGGCCGGCTCGGGTTCCGTCTCGATGCCGACGGCGAGGCTCCCCGCCGCGGACGTGAGCATCACCCACCCGCCCAGGGTTCCCGCCGCCTTGACCGCCGCGCACAAGGCGACCGCAAGCGCCAGCGAGCCGCCCGCCATCCGTTGGGCGGCGTCGGCGAAGGGGGCGGGCGAAGCGGCCAGCGCCTGGGCCGGTAGGATGCCGGTCAGCGCGGTGCATGCGGCCAGGTAGACCACGGCGGCGACCAGCACGCCGCAGAGGGTGGCGATCGGCGCCGTGCGCGTCGGATCGCGCAGCAGACCGGCGGCGACGCAGGCGCTCTCCAGTCCCAGGAAAGCCCACAGGACAAGGACGACCGCGCCCGGCAGCACTTCGGCGGCGGGGCGGCCGGAGACGTTCCAGGAGGCCCGGAACACGTCGGGGTCGAAGTAGAACCAACCGAAGATCGCCGCCGCCAGCACTGGGGCCAGGCCGGCGAGAAGGGTCCAGCCCTCCAGGTGAGCCACGATCCGCGGACCGAACAGGTTCAGGCCCACGAACAGCCAGACGACGGCGAGCGTGCAGGCCGTGGCGTAGTGCATCTGGGCCAGGACCGGGAACACGGCGCTGAGGTATCCGGTCACAGCCAGGGCGAGCGCCACATTGCCCAACACGCCCTGCAGCCAATAGAGCGCCGCGGCGACGAAGGCGGTCCGGGGGCCGAACGCCGCCGCGATGCTGCCGATGAAGCCCTGCCCGCCATCGCGCCCCAGGACGGACAGCCAGGCGAACACCCCGGCGAACAGCAGGGCCGCGGCGATCGCCGCCAGCCAGGCCAGGATGCTGATCGACCCGATCTCCCCCAGGCTGGCCGGCAGCAGATAAACGCCCGACCCGATCATGCTCCCGGCCACCAGCAGTGTGGCGAGGAAGGGGCCCAGGCCTTCGCGCGGCGCGCTCACCGTCTCAGGCTCAGCGCTTCCGCGCCATGGCCTTGAGGCCGGCGTCGATGTTGGCGAGCGCCTGGTCGGTGATGACGCCTTCGGAGAGCGGCTGCAGGTCCTTCAGGCGCATGCCCTTGAACTGGTCGTAGGACGGATGCGTGCCGAGGGTGGGCAGCTCGCGATTGAGCAGCTGGCGGCCTTCCCAGCTCATCATGATCGCCTCGATGGGCGAATCCAGGGTCAGCGGCCCGCCGGTGACGAACGCCGGCCTGGGCGGCTCCACGAGCGGCTTGAACTGCAGGGCCGCGTCGTCGGGCAGCTTGGGGAACGGGGCGTGGGGTTCGGCCTGGTACCAGAAGGCCACCGACGAATAGCCGTCCTCGAGCAGCCGGTAACGGGTCGGCGACTTCCAGCCCAGCCCCTGCAGGGTGATCTTCAGGTCCGAGCGGAAGTGGATCGGGTCGAGGATGTGCCAGCGGTACTGGGCGATCCGCCGCTCGCGGTCGGCCATGTAGTACTGGGTGGCCAGGTCGGTCTTGTTGTGGGCGTGGAAGCCGGCGTAGGCGGTGGAGTAGTCGGTCTCCTCCAGCTTGCCCGCGCCCCGGTGGCGGTAGCCGTAGGAGCCGAGGAAGTAGTCCTCCTCGCCGGTGTAGTTGAGGGTTGGGAAGTCCTTGTCCCCGTCGAGGTAGACCTTGACCTCGCCCTCGCCCCACCAGCCGGGGCTGAAGGCGTTGTGGGTCAGGTAGGTCCCGACGTAGTGGCCCCGCCCCCTGATCCCGTCGACGATGGTGTAGAGCTCCTTCGGCTTCAGCCGGTCCAGCATCCGGAACTGGGCGTGGAAGTAGGCCGCGTCGGCCGGCACCTTCTGCAGCGCGTAGTCGATCTGATAGTAAACTTCGTTGGTATGCTGGGAGCGGTTCTCGAGCTCCATGCGGAAGCGCTTGCGGAACGGCATCTGCCAGAAGCTGTTGAGGCCGCTCTCCGGATTGACCGCCACCACAGCCGAGTCGATCAGCCAGGTCGATTCCTTGCCGAAGGCCGAGGCGAAGAAGTCGCCCACCGGAGCCTCCACGGAAGGCGTCGCCTCGCCGTCCCAGTAGATGCGCAGGATCATCGAGCGATAGGAGCCCTTGCCGCCCACCGTCAGCCAGATGTGGTTGATGACGCCCGGCCCGTTGGCCTCGCCGAGCACCACCCGCTCGCCGGGTTTGATGACGATGAACGGGTTCACCTTCCAGCCGAACCCGAGATCCGTCGCCTCGGTGCGCGCGCTGCCCTTCTCGAGGGGCGTGCGGGAGCCGCCGCCCTTGGCGCCCGTCAGGTTCTCCGGACTGATCGAGCGGGTTTCGGCGTCGCTCAGCCGATAGAGCTCGTCGACCCGCGGGCGGGCCGAGCCGGAACCCGCGGTCAGGGCCAGGATCGTCACCAGCGCCAGGAGCAGGCGGCCTGGGCCGCGCGCGCCGAACTGCACCATCATCACCCTGCCCTCGCCGCCGCACCTGAAGAAGATGGAACGTTATTCCATCTTGGACTCTTTGTCTAACATCTGGCCTAGAATGCGCCGGGGCGTCCGTTCGGCGGCGCCGTGAGCGCCCCCTTCAGGGGCTTGATCGCCATCTCGGCGTCGCTCGGCAGACGGGGGAACGGGGCGTGTGGCTCGACCTGGTACCAGTAGGCGACCGACGCCAGGCCGTCCTGCAGCGGGAGGTAGCGTCCGTTGCCGGCCTCGCGGCCCAGAGCGGCGCCCTGCCAACCCAGGCTCTGGATGGTGACCTTCAGGTCCTTCTGGAAGCGGATGGGATCCAGCACATGCCAGCGGTACTGCCCGTACCGGCGCTCGCCGTCCGGGCGGAAATAGTCGGCGTTCACCTCGGCCGGACGCAGGCCGTAGAAGCCGGCGTAGGCAGACGAGTAGTTCACCTCGTGCGGCCGCCCCTCGGCATTGCGCTTCACGTAGATGTACGACCCGAGGAAGTAGTCCTCCTCGCCCGTGCCGGCGATCGTCGGATAGTCGCGATCCCCATCGAGGTAGAACTTGACCTCGCCCTCGCCCCACCACCCCGGACTGAAGGCCGCATGGCCGAGATACGTCCCCACGTAGTGGCCGCGGCCGCGAACGCCATCGAGGATCGTATAGACGTCCTTGGCCTTCAGCCGGTCCACCATCCGGAACTGGGCGTGGAAGTAGCCCGCCGTCTGGGAGACCGGCTGGAGGGCGTAGTTGATCTGGTAGTAGATCCGGAGCGGCTTGGCGCTGCGGTTCTCGAGCGTCATGCGGAAGCGCTTGCGGAACGGCATCTGCCAGAAGCTGTTGAAGCCGCTGCCCGGAAGCACGGCCACGACCGCCGAATCGATCACCGGCTCCGTCCCCCGCCCCCAGCCCGAGGCGAAGAAGTCGCCGACCGGAACCTCGACGGAAGGGGTGGTCTCGCCGTCCCAGTAGATCCTGAGGATCGCGGAGCGGTACTCCGCCTGACCGCCAAGCGTCATCCAGATGTGATTGATCATCCCCGGGCCGGCCGCCTCACCGAGGACGAAGGTCGAGCCCGGCGCGACGTTGATGAGGGGGTTGACCTTCCACCCCTTGCCAAGTTCGGCCGCGGCGTAGCCGGAACTGCCGTCCTTCACCTCGGTTCGGCCGCCGCCGCCCTTTTCGCCGGTCAGGTTCTCGGGACTGATGGACCGGCTCTGTGCGCTCGTGACCTCGAACAGCGTGCCGACCGCAGGAGCCGGAGCCGAAACAACCGGCGACGCGAGCGCCGCCCACACCACGACCGCCTTCAGAAACGCTCTCATCCCCACCTCCCCGTCTAATGCTAACATGCTAGCATCGGCAGAAATGTCGTCAACGGTTGTGCTTTTCACGGCATAAGGCGCATTCAGACATGTCAGTAATGTTGCTCCCTTTGGACGCCAGCCCGATGCCCGCAAGCTTGACCTCAGGCGACGCCGAAAGGCTCCTGCAGGGCGCGTGGATCGCCGATCTGCCGTTGAAGACCCGGGCTCGGCTGGCCTCGGCCGCCCGGCTGCGCGAACTGAAAGACGGCGAGGCGGTGTTCCGGGCCGGGGATCCGCCTGACGGCCTATTCGGCGTCATCGACGGGCAGGTTCGGCTCATCCTCCATTCCGCCGCCGGACAGCCGCTGCTAAACCATCTGGCCGAGGCGGGTGACTGGTTCGGCGAGATCTCGACGCTCGATCGCCAGCCTCGCCTGAACGAGGCCATCTGTTCGGGTCCCACGCGGATCGCCCATGTGCGGCAGGACGAGGCGGAGCGGCTGATGCGGGAGGAGCCTGAAATCCTGCGCGCGCTGGCCACCCTCGCGGCCCGGCATCATCGGGCCGCGGTCGCCTTCGCGGCGCGCGCTCTGATGCAGCCCCTTGGGGCGCAGGTCGCCTACGCCCTGCTCAGCCTCGCACGCAAGGCGCGGCGGCGTGACGGCTCCGGCCGCCTGTACGTGCGCCAGGAAGACGTGGCGAGCATGCTGGGGGTCTCCCGCCAGGCGGTGGCCGTCCAGCTTCGGAGCCTCCGCGACCGCGGCGCCATCGCTCTCGGCTATGGGGCGATCGAAGTGCGGGACCAGGCCCGACTCGAGGCGGCCGCCGCTCTCCACGACGGCCCAGCCCAATTGACGCGTCGGTGACATTCCCGGCTCCGAAAACGCGATAGGGTTACGGCCTGCACGAGGAGGACGCCTGATGGCCTACGACGACGCCGAGAAGACCAGCTTCCACGCCATGACCGAAGGGACGCCGGAGCAGTGGGCCGAGATCGTCCGGCACGCGGCCACGTTCCGCGCCGGCCTGACCGACCGGCTGCTCGGCCAACTGCGCATGCTGGAGGGCGGCCTGGACGGCTACGCCGTGACACGGCTGGAGCACAGCCTGCAGACGGCGACACGGGCTCACAAGGACGGCCGCGACGAGGAATATGTCGTCTGCGCGCTGCTGCACGACATCGGCGACCTGATGGGTCCCGCCAACCACGCCGAGATCGGCGCCGTGATTCTCAAGCCCTACGTCTCGGAAGCGAACCACTGGATGCTCGACAAGCACGGCGTCTTCCAGGGCTACTACTTCTTCCACCATCTGGGCCTGGACCGCGATCTGCGCGAGCAGTACCGCGGCCATCCTCACTTCGTGCACTGCGCGGAGTTCTGCCACCAGTACGACCAGAACAGCTTCGACCCGGGCTACGAGTCGATGCCGCTCGAGGCCTTCGAGCCGATGATGCGGCGCGTGTTCGCCCGTCCGAAGCAGTCGATCTATCTGCGGCCGGAGGCGAAATCCGCTTGACCCGGCGTTGGCGGCGCGGCGCGGCCGCCGATCACCGGGCGACGGCCACGCTGTAAAGATAGTCCAGGGCGGTGAGCGCCTGGGCCCGGACACCGACCTCGAGGACGCTCTCGTCCATGACGTTGAACATCGGCGAATGGTTGGGCCCGGGCGGGTTGCCGATGCCGAGATCGTAGAACAGGCCCGGCGCCTGCTGCTGGTAGAACGAGAAGTCCTCGGCGCCGGTGATGAAGTCGATGTCGTCCTTCACCAGGCCGCGGGCGGCCCGGACCAGGGTGGGCTTCATCCGGGCGGTCAGGTCCGGGTCGTTCAGCGTGACGGGCGTAGCCGGTCCCCAGACGATCTTGCCCCCGCCGCCATAGCGTTCAGCGATTCCGGCCACGGCCTTTTCGGCTTTCGCGATGGCCTCCTTGCGCACCTCCGGGTCGAAGGAGCGCAAGGTCCCCACCATGGTCAGGTCCTCGGGGATGATGTTGTACCGCAAGCCGCCGTGGATGGAGGCGACCGTCAGGATCGTCGGCGAACGGGTCACCTTCAATTGCCGGGCCGCAATCTGGTTGAAGGCCTGCACGATCTCGGCGGCCATCGACACGATGTCGATGCCGGACCACGGGTTGGCCCCGTGGGTCTGCCGCCCCTGAAGCTTGATCTCGAAGGCGTCGTCGGCGGCCATCATCGGACCGGGCCGCCAGAAGAGCGCGCCGGCCGGCCCGGGCGCCACGTGCAGCCCGAACACGGCGCCGGGCTTCGGGTTCTGCATCGCCCCTTCGCGGACCATGAGGGAGGCGCCCCCGTCCTCGCCCGGCGGGGGTCCCTCCTCCGCCGGCTGGAACATCACCACCACGGTTCCGGGGATCTGGTCGCGCATGCCCGCCAGCACCTCGGCCGCCCCCATAAGGATCGCCACATGCGCGTCGTGGCCGCAGGCGTGCATGACCGGCACCGTCTGGCCGTTGTACTCGGCGGTGGCCTTGGACGCGTAGGGCGCGCCCGTCTGCTCGGCCACGGGCAGGGCGTCCATGTCGGCCCGAAGGGCCACCACGCCGCCGGGCCGCCCGCCCTTCAGCACGCCGACGACGCCGGTCTTGGCGACGCCCGTGCGGACCTCGAAGCCAAGCTTGCGCAGATGCGCAGCCGCCAGATCCGCGGTGCGGAACTCGCGATTGCCCAGCTCGGGATGCTGATGGATGTCCCGCCGCCAGGCGACGACCTTGGGCTGGACGCGCGCGGCCCCGGCGAACACGGCCGCGTCGAACCGGCCTGCGGGCGGAAGCGGCTTCAACGGCGTGATCTGCAGCGCCGGCGCCTGCGCGGCGGCGCCTGCCGGCGCGAGCGCGGTCAGCATTGCGGCCAGCGTGGCCCCGCCCAGCCAAAGACGCTTGCGCATGCCCAGATCCTCCCGTCGCTCAACGACGCGATATGATCTAGTTCCAATCTGGACTCTTTGTCAAAACTATCGGAGGGTCGGGACGAAGGCGCTGGAACCCGGCGTCGCAGGATCTGGACCTGTCATGACAACTTCCAACCTGTCGGCCCTGCCTGCCCGCTTCCCGCACCAGCCGCAGAGGCTGCTCGACGTCCTCCATGTTCATACGGACGTTGCGGGCGAGCGCGGCCTCGGCTGATGGGCAAGCCTGACGCCCCGGTCGAAGGCCACCTGCACGGGTTCGGGTCCCGGCGCTACCGCAGCTACGTGATCAATGCGCTGCTGCTCGTGTACATCCTGAACTTCATCGACCGGGGGCTGCTGGCCGTGGTCGCGCCGCAGATGAAGCCGGAACTCGGCATTTCCGACACCGCTTTCGGCCTTCTGACCGGCTTCGGCTTCGCCCTGCTCTACACAGTCGTCGGCATCCCGCTGGCCCAGTTCGCCGAAACGCGCCACCGGGTGTGGATCATGACCGTGTGCGTGGCGCTCTGGTCGCTGATGACGGCGCTGTGCGGCCTCGCCGCGCCCGTCGCCATCGGCTCGATCACCATCGGCGCCTTCTGGATTCTGCTGGCGTGCCGGGTGGGCGTCGGCATCGGCGAGGCCGGGTGCACGCCGCCCGCCAACTCCCTCATCGCAGACTACTATCCGCCCAGCCGGCGTTCGACGGCGCTCGGCTACTACGCGATGGGCGTCACCCTCGGCGGCATGCTCGCCAACCTGATCGGAGGTCCCGTCACGGACGCTTTCGGCTGGCGCACCGCCTTCCTCGTCGTGGGTCTGCCCGGCCTGCTCGTGGCGGCGGTCTTCAAGCTGACGGTCCGGGAGCCGCCGCGGGGCTTCAGCGATCCCCCGGGCGCGCCCCGGCGGGAGCGGCCGCGGTTCCGCGACGGACTGCGCGAACTCGCCTCCAAGCCTTCATTCTGGGCGATGACCGCCGGCGCGACGATGGCCGCCTTCTGCGGCTATGGCATCGCCTCGTTCCAGTCCCTGTTCATCAACCGGAGCTTCGGCCTCTCGGCCGGCGACGCGGCCGTGCTCATCAACGCTCCGGTCGCAGCGGCCTCGGCGGTCGGGACCCTGACGACGGGCTGGCTCGCCGAGCGGCTGGGCCGGCGTCATCCCAACGCCATCGCCTGGCTGCCGGGGTTCGGGCTCATCGCCAGCGTGCCGCTCTACGTCTGGGCCTTCACCACCGACAACCTCTGGGCCTGTCTGTTCGGTCTCTGCGCCGGGGGCGCCATCAAGTACGGCTACCTCGCGGCCCAGTACACCATCGGACAAGGCGTGGTCTCCAGCCAGGTCCGCGCGGTCTCCACGGCCGTGATGCTCTTCGTCATCAACCTGCTGGGCTACGGACTTGGCCCGCTGTTCATCGGCGCGCTCAGCGACCTCATCTTCGACCTGCAGGTCGCCGACCTCGGCGCGGCGGAGCTCACCCGGAAGGCCTGCGAAGGCGCCGCGCGGGCGGCGCTTGAGCCCGCATCGGCTGCGGCCTGCGCCATCGCCCACCCACAGAGCCTGCAACAGGCCATGCTCGCCACCTCGGCGCTCTACGCCCTGGCGGGGGCCTGTTTCCTGCTCAGCTGCCGGTGGCTCCGGCCCGACATGGTCGCCCGGTGATCGCCCGCAGCCTCCTCAGCCGCGCTGGGCCAGGGTGCGGGTGACGCCGAGCGCGATCATGAGCTGGGCCGCGAAGTAGAGGCCCCAGACGCCGTAGCCGACGAGGGGCTGGCCGCGGAGCGGGCCGATGCGGGCGAAGATCAGCAGGTCGGAGACGAGGAAAAGCAGCGCGCCCAGGCCCACGAGCCCGCGCGGGAAGCGGCTGAGCCAGGCGGTGGCGGCCATGAGCGCCAGTCCCGCGGAATAGAGGCCGATGCCCGGGGCCTGCGCTGCGTCCTGCGGCAGCCAGGCGGCGAAGGCGACGACGGCGGCGGCGAAAAGGGCTGTGGCGAGAATGGTGCGGGGCGTGAGCGGCGCGCGGGCGTTGCGGCGATAGAGGATGATCGCCACCACGTGGCCGGCCAGGAAGGCGAGCGCGCCGGTCGTCAGGCCGACGGCGTTCAGCAGCACGTCGCCCAGCATGCCCAGCAGCATGACGACGGCGATCAGCCAGCCGTCGAGCTCGCGGGCCAGCATGGCGCAGTAGACGGCGAGCAGGCCGACGCCCGTGCCCTTCACGGCGGTGGAGACGGCCTCGGAGGTCGCGCCGTCCCAGGTGAAGACGTAGGCCACGCCCCCCACGATCGCGGCGGCCAGCACCAGCCTCGGCAGAAGATCCTGCGGTTTCATATGAGCCCTCCCCGACTCTCTCGTTGTGAGAGCAGCGGTATCACGACTGCGGATTGACGGCGCGGCCGGGCCGCGCTTCGGTCGCGGCTCAGTTCTGTTTGGGGGCTTCCAGGAAGATGCTGTCGCGTGCGTTGCTGGCCGGAACGGCCGTTGCTCTGATGATGGTCGCGGGCGCCTCCGCCCAGACGCCGAAGCGCGAGGAAGGCCAGATCGTCTATGAGGGCGTGCCGGCGACGCCGCCGGCCCTGAAGGCCGCCATCGCCCCCTACTACAACGCCCGCTCGGCGGTGTTCGAGGACTGGCTGCCGGACGGCTCGATGCTGATCGGCACGCGGTTCGGCGACACCCAGCAGATCCACCGGGTGAAGGCGCCGGGCGCGGCGCGGACCCAGCTCACCTTCTTCAACGAGCCGGTGAGCAGCGCGATCGTCCAGCCCGGGAGCGAGCGCTACCTCTATCCGATCGATACGGGCGGGGCGGAGTACTACCAGGCCTTCATCCGCGACCTCTCTGGCCGCGAGGCGCAGCTGACGGCGCCGAAGACGCGCAACCAGGGCTTCAAGTTCTCGAAGGATGGCAAGCTCGTGGCCTGGAGCCAGGTGACGCCGGGCGACCCGAACTACGACATCGTCGTCGCCGATCCGGCCAATCCGGCGGGGCGGCGGACCGTGCACGAGGGCACGGGGGCGATCAGCCCGGAGGACATCAGCGCCGACGGCGCGAAGATCCTGGCGGCGCGCTACAACTCGGCGACCCACAGCGAGCTGTTCGTGCTGGACGTGGCCACGGGCAAGCTTTCGCCGGTCGGCCCGCAGGGCCGCAAGATCGCCTACCAGGGCGGGGCGTTCGTGGACGGCGGCCGCAGCATCGTGACGCTGTCGGACGACGGCTCGGAGGTGGCGCGGCCGGTGGTGATCGACGTCGCCACGGGCAAGGTCCGCGACCTCGACCCCGGCGCGAAGTGGGGCGCCGAGGCCTTCGACGTCTCACCGGACGGCAAGGTGATCGCCTATGCGGTGAACGAGGAGGGCTACTCCAAGGTCGTGCTGCGCGACATCGCCAGCGGTAGGGAACTCGCCGGGCCGAAGCTGCCGATGGGCGTGCTGACGGGTCTGAAGTTCTCGCCGGACGGCGCCAAGCTGGGGCTGTCGCTGTCGACGTCGACGAGCTCGGGCGATGTCTGGAGCTATGAGCTGGCGGGCGGCGCGCTGGTGCGCTGGACCGAGAGCGAGCTGGGCGGGCTGGACGCCGCGGCCCTCGTGGAGCCGACGCTCTTCCGCTACCCGACCTTCGACAAGCGGACGATCCCGGCGTTCATCTATCGGCCGAAGGATGCGGCCCAGAAGGCCTCGGGCGGCAAGAAGCTGCCGGTGGTGATCCAGATCCACGGCGGGCCGGAGGGCCAGGAGCAGCCGAACTTCAATCCCCGCCGGCAGTCGTGGGTGAACGAGCTGGGCGCGGCGGTGATCATCCCGAACGTGCGCGGCTCGAGCGGCTACGGCAAGACCTACATCGGGCTCGACAACGCCGAGAAGCGCGAGGACTCGGTGAAGGACATCGGCGCCCTGCTGGACTGGGTGGCCAAGCAGCCCGACCTGGACGCCAGCCGCGTGGCGGTCGTCGGCCAGTCGTACGGCGGCTACATGGTGCTGGCGGTGGCCGGCCACTACAACGACCGGATCGCCGGCGCGATCGACCTCTACGGCATCTCGGACTGGGTGACCTTCCTGCAGAATACTGAGGGCTACCGCCGCGACCTGCGCCGGGCCGAGTACGGCGACGAGCGCGACCCGAAGATGCGGGCGGTGTTCGACAGGATCGCGCCGATCCGGATGAGCGACCGGATGAAGAAGCCGATGATGGTCTTCCAGGGCGCCAACGACCCCAGGGTGCCGCGCTCGGAATCCGAGCAGATGGTCGCCAAGCTGCGGGCCCAGGGCACCGAGGTCTGGTACGTGCTGGCCAAGGACGAGGGCCACGGCATCTACAAGAAGGCCAACCAGGAGGCGGTGCGGACCGTCGAGGTGCAGTTCCTGAAGACGGTCCTGGGCATCGCCGATTAGGCGAAGGCCGGCGCCTCGGCCCTGAGGCGGGCGGCGTCGCGGGCCGGCGGCGCGCCGAACAGGCGGGCGTACTCGCGGGAGAACTGCGAGGGGCTTTCGTAGCCGACCTCGAAGGCGGCGGCCTGGGCGTCGCGGGCCTCGCCGATCATCAGCCGGCGGGCCTCCTGCAGGCGGATCTGCTTCTGGTACTGCAGCGGGCTCATGGTGGTGATCGCCTTGAAGTGCTGGTGCAGGGCCGAGGCGCTCATGCCGGCGGCGCGGGCGACGGCCTCGATGCTGAACGGCCGGTCGAAGTTCTCGCGGATCCAGGCGATGGCGCGGCTGACCTGGGCGAGCCGGCTGTCGGGGGCGCCGATCTGACGGACGATGCCGGCCTGGTCGCCGGTGAGCAGGCGGTAGTGGATCTCGCGCCGGATGAGGGGCGCCAGCACGGCGGCGTCCGCGGGCGCGTCCAGCAGCGCCACCAGACGGGCCGTGGCGTCGACGAGTTCGGGCGTGGTGCGGCTGAGGTGCAGGCCGCGTGAGCTCTCGGCCCCCGCCGGAGGGAGCGGCTGCAGCATGAGCTCGCTGAGCAGCGTGGGCTCGAGGTCGATGCGGACGCAGAGGTAGGGCCGATCGGGGGAGGCCTCGACCACGCGCCCCGTCAGCGGCAGGTCCACCGAGACCACCAGGTGGGTGGCGGCGTCGTAGCGGAAGGTCTCCTCGCCCACGGTCGCCATCTTGGCGCCTTGCGCGATAATGCAGACCGCCGGCTTGTGCAGCACCGGCACGGCCTGGGTCGGGGCCGAACTGTGGAACAGCGCGAGCCCATGAATGGGCATGTCGACCATGCCGTCCGGCTGGGCGTGGCGGGCGATGATCTCGGCGAAGTTTTGCATGACGCAGGCCTCTCATGCGGGCGCGCGAGGCGCAACCCTGCCGCCCTCCTTCTGCAGGATCGTGCAAGAACGGCGGAGGACTGGTCTAACGCACGATCCTCCAGGAAGCGCACACCTGTCGTCGCCAAATCGAAGAGGAGACGGCGATGACTGGAGTTGCGAATAAGGTGGTGCTGGTGACGGGCGCTTCGAGCGGCATCGGCGAGGCCACGGCCCGTGAGCTGGCCGCGGCCGGCGCCACGGTGGTGATCGGCGCGCGGCGCGTGGAGCGGCTGGAAGCCCTCAAGGCCGAGATCGAGGCGGCCGGCGGAACGGCGCTGGCGCTCGGGCTGGACGTGACCTCAAGGCAAAGCGTCCAGGCCTTCGTCGACGCCGCCCGCGAGCGGTTCGGCCGGATCGACGTGATGGTCAACAACGCCGGCGTCATGCCGCTCTCGCCGCTGTCGGCCCTGAAGGTCGACGAGTGGGACCAGATGATCGACGTGAACATCCGCGGCGTGCTGCACGGGATCGCCGCGGCCCTGCCGGTGATGGAGCAGCAGGGCTCGGGCCAGATCATCAACATCGCCTCGACCGCCGGGCACCAGATCCTGGCGACGGCGGCGGTCTACTGCGCGACCAAGTTCAGCGTGCGGGTGATCTCGGAGGCGCTGCGTCAGGAGACCGACAAGGTGCGGGTGACGGTGGTGTCGCCGGGGGTGACGGAGTCGGAGCTGGCCCACACCATCACCCATGCCGAGACGGCGGCCTTCATCGACGAGTACCGCAAGAAGGCGATCCCGGCCGAGGCCATCGCGCGCGCCGTGCGGTTCGCCATCGAGCAGCCGGCCGAGGTGGACGTGAACGAGATCATCGTCCGGCCGACGTCGACGACGGTCTAGACCCGGCCTCCATCGTCATCCTGGACGCCGCAGGCGATCCGGGACCCAGGACGGACGCGCTGCAGAAGCCCCTGGGTCCCGGCTCTCCGCTTTGCTACGGCCGGGATGACGGTCGTTCTGGAGATGCCCATGCCCGCCCACATTCTCGTCACCGGCTCGACGCGGGGCATCGGGGCGGCCATCGTGCCCGCCCTCGAGGCCAAGGGCGCGCAGGTCGTGGGCCACGGCCGCGGCGACGGGCAAGGCGTGATCGGCGCCGACCTCGGCCAGGCCGGGGCGGCCGACGCGCTGTGGGACAAGGCGCTGGAGGCCCTGGACGGGCGGATCGACGTGCTGGTCAACAACGCCGGCGTGTTCGAGGGCGTCGCGGTGGATGCGCCCGCCGACGAATGGCGGGCGGCATGGGGACGGACGATGCAGATCAACCTGCAGGCCTCCGCCGACCTCTGCCGACGCGCCGTGCTGCACTTCCACGAGCGTGGAAGCGGCGGCCGGATCGTCAACATCGCCAGCCGTGCGGCCTATCGCGGCGACAGCCCGGAGCACTGGCACTATGCGGCCTCGAAGGCCGGCATGGTGGGCATGACCAAGTCGATCGCCCGGAGCTATGCGGGCGAGGAGATCCTGGCCTTCGCCGTCTGCCCGGGCTTCGTGATGACCGGGATGGCCGGCGACGACCTGGCCGCCCGGGCCGCGGACATCCCGCTGGGCCGCGTGGCCACGCCCGAGGAGATCGCCGGCATCGCCGCCTATCTGGCGCTCGAGGCGCCGGCCTCGATGACCGGCGCGGTCCTTGACGCCAACGGGGCCAGCTTCGTCCGGTAGGACTAGCTGAGCGCCTGTTCGGTCGCCTCGATCTCGTCCTTGATCCAGTCGTGGCCGTTGGTGACCAGCACGCCTTCCAGCGCCGAGATGTGGCCGCGCAGGCGCTCGCGGATGTCGTTGGGCACGTCCTGGCGCGTGGCGATCCAGCGGGCGATCTGGTGGACGGCGAAGGCGGAGTGCAGCGCGAGCCGGTCGCGGTCGTCCTCGGAGAGCTTCATGCAGGGCCTCCCTGATTGGCTGCGAGGATAACACGCCAGCAGCGGTTCCGGCTCAACACGGCGTTGCCAAAGACCGAAGGGCGGCGGCAGGCTGGGCACGCACAACGAAGGGCCGACGGCGATGGGCGAGCTGATCATCTGGACCTACGACTGGGTTCCGGAAGGGCCCCGCGGCTTCGTTCGCGACGTGCGGCTGCGCTGGGCCTGCGAGGAAGCCGGTCTGCCGTACGGGGTGCGGACGGTTCCGTTCGCCGATCGCGGGGCCGAGCATTTCACGCGCCAACCGTTCGGCCAGGTCCCGTTCCTCGACGACGGCGGCGTGCAGATCTTCGAGAGCGGGGCCTGCCTGCTGCACCTGGCCCGAAAGAGCGAGGCGCTGATGCCGCGCGATGCGGAGGGCGAGGCCGAGACGCTGCAGTGGACGGTGGCGGCGCTGAACTCGCTGGAGATGGTCACCGTCCCGTGGTGGTTCCTCAACATCAGCGGCGATCCGCAGAACGGCCTGACCGGCTGGATGACCCAACGCCTGGCGCACGTGGAGCAGGTGTTGGCTGAGCGTGAGTGGCTGGCGGCCGGCCGCTTCACGGTCGCCGACCTGCTGATGGCAGACGTACTGCGGGTCCCGAAGGTTCGCGGCTTCGGCGACCGGCCGGCGACCGAGGCCTATGTGGCCAGGATCACGGACCGGCCCGCCTTCAAGAAGGCCGCCGCCGAGCAGGTGAGACAGTTCGAGGCGGCGGACGCCGCGCGGGCGTCCGCCTAGCCCGCGATCAGGCCGGCGTCGCCGCAGCGGCGATCTCAGTCGCGAACGCGCGATAGGTGTGCAACGGCCGGCCCAGCAGCGCCGTGAGCCGTTCCACGTCGCCAGGCTCGGGGCGCATGCCGTCGCTGACATAGCGTTCGGCCATCAGGCGCATCTCGTAGGCCATCCAGCCCGGCATCAATTGGGCGAGGTTCTGCTCGAAGCCGTTCGGGTCGTCGCCGCCATAGGCAATGGGACGGCCCAACACGTCCGACCAGATGTCGGCCACCCCGAATCCGGTCAGGGTCTCAGGCCCCACCAGATTGAAGATTTCGGTCGGCAGCTTGCCGGGCGCCTCGTGGCGGCGGATCAGCTCGACGGCGGCGATCTCGGCGATGTCGCGCGCGTCGATCATGGCGAGGCCCGTGCCGCCGATCGGCATGGGATAGACGCCGTAGCCCAGGATCGCCTCCTTGATCATGTGCTCGTTGTCCATGAAGTAGGCCGGGCGCAGGATCGTGGCGCCGAAGCCCGTCTGCTCGATCATCCGCTCGGCGCCGGACTTCACCGCGAAGTGGGGCACGTTCACCCAGCGGTCGGCGTGCATCACCGACAGGTACACCAGCCGCTCGACCCCGGCCTCGCGGGCGACGTTGAGCGCGATCAGAGCCTGGGTGAATTCGTCGCCGGCCACCGCATTCAGCAGGAACAGGGTCCGGACGCCGTCGAAGGCGGCGCGAAGGGCCGGCAGGTCGAGGAGGTCGCCCTGGACGATCTCCACGCCGGCCGGGAGGTCGGCGTTGGCGGGATCGCGGACGAGCGCGCGCACCGGGGCGCCGCGGGCGACGAGTTGCTGGACGAGGTGGCGGCCGACGCGGCCGGTGGCGCCGGTGACGAGGATAGTCATGGGGATCACTCCGGTTGGGGTCTGAAGACACCGGAGAGATGATCGATCCACATGCGCGCCAATAGACGCTATATCTGAACGCACCGTCTCATTGGTGGAACAGATGGACCTGCTCGCCCTCGCCGACTTCAACCTCGTGGCCCGGCACGGAGGCTTCGGCCGGGCCGCGCGGGCGGCCGGGCGCCCAAAGGCCACGCTTTCCCGGCGGGTGGCCGAGCTGGAGGCTGGGCTGGGGCTGCGCCTGTTCGAGCGCGGCGGCCGGACGCTGAAGCTGACCGAAGAGGGCCGCGCGCTGTTCGAACGGACCGGCGTGCTGCTGACCGAACTGGACGAGGCGGCGATGGCGATCGCCTCGGGCAGCGAGCGGGCGCGGGGCCGTCTGAGGATCAGTGCGCCGCTGCTGTTCTCGCAGACGGCCATGGGACGGCTGGCCGCCGAGTTCGCGCTGAAATTCCCGGAGGTGCGGCTGGAGGTGACGACCGACGACCGGCCCGTCGACCTGGTGGAGGAAGGCTACGACCTCGCGATCCGGGTCAATCCCGATCCGGACGAGAGCCTGGTCGGGCGGATCTTCCTGCGGGACCGGCTGGTCGTCGTGGCCAGTCCCGCGGCCGCACCGCCCGGGGACGGCGCGGCCGTCCCGGCGGTGGTGCGCGGCGCGGCGGGGCCGGAGACGGCCTGGGACGTGGTCACGCCCGAGGGCCCGCGGCGGATCATAGTGGAGCCGGTGCTGGCGCTGTCGTCGCTGATGATGGTGCGCGACGCGGTGCGGGCCGGCGTCGGCGCGGGGCGGTTGCCGATCTCGCTCGTAAGCCACGACCTCGCGGCGGGCCGACTGGCGCACTGGGGTGACGTGGACGGGCCGGAGATCGCGCTCTGGGCGCTCTACCCGTCACGGCGCCTGCTCAGCGCAAGGGTGGCCGCCTTCCTCGGGCACCTGCAGGCGGCCTTCCCGCGGGGCGAGCCGGACGAGCTGGCGGACTATCTCGCCCCCTAGCGGCAAGAGGCGCTAGAGCGGCGTCCAGTAGGGGCGTTGCAGCACCCAGTCCCAGACGCCGATGCGGACGCCGCCCTCCAGCAGGGTGACGCAGGCGAGTTCGGGCTTCTCCTCGCGGACCACCGTCTCGAGCGCCTCGCGGGCGGCGGCCTTGGCGGCTTCGAAGCCGTCGGCGTCGAGGTCCTGCTTCCACTCCCACTCGTTGGTGAGGAAGGCGAGCGTGTACGGCGCGGCGGAATCGGGCGGGGAGTCGCTCACGTGCCCTTCGTGGCCGCGCCCGCGCGGGATGTCGATGGGCGGCGGTTTGCTGCCGTCGCGGAAACGCCCTTAAGAGCGGGTCCATGGAATTCGACGACGTCATCCTCGGCCGCCGCAGCATCCGCGGCTACAAGCCCGAACCGGTTCCGCGCGCGCTCATCGAGGAGATCCTGGCGCTGGCCATGCGGGCGCCCTCCTCGATGAACACCCAGCCGTGGAACTTCTACGTGCTGACCGGCGAGCCGCTGGACCGCATCCGGGCCGGCAACACCGAGCGCAACCTGGCCGGCGTGCCGCACAGCCGCGAGTTCCGCACCGGCGAGGCGTTCGCGGGGGTCCACCGGGAGCGGCAGATCGGCGTGGCCAAGCAGCTGTTCGCGGCGATGGGCATCGCCCGCGAGGACACGGCCGCCCGGCAGGACTGGGTGCTGCGCGGCTTTCGCCAGTTCGACGCGCCGGTGTGCGTGATCATCACCTACGACCGGGTATTGGCCAGCAGCGACGACACGCCGTTCGACTGCGGCGCCGTAACCAACTGCCTGGTCAACGCCGCCTGGTCGCGGGGCCTGGGCTGCGTGATCAACAGCCAGGGGATCATGCAGTCGCCGGTGGTGCGGGAGCACGCCGGCATCCCTGACGACCAGGTGATCATGAAGGCCGTCGCCCTGGGCTGGCCGGACGAGACCTTCCCGGCCAATGCGGTGGTGTCGGAGCGGAAGTCCGTCGCTGAGGCCGCGGTGTTCCGTGGGTTCGAGGACTAGCCCCTACTCCGACCGCTTGAGCAGGTCGGCCAGTTCGTCCTGCCAGAGGACAGCCCAGGTGTGGCTGCCGTGGCCGCGGGTCTTGTCGCTGGCGGGCAGCAGGACGAAGCGCGTGGTCTTCAGGCGCCGGGCGGCCGCTTCCGCGATGCCGAGCTCGGGCGGGTTGATGAAGTCGTCGGCCGAGTTCACCCAGGTCATGGGCGCGGTGATCTTCTCGAGATCCCGCGACGGATCGTAGGTGCGCGAGCTGGCGACCTGCCAGACGAAGTCGTTGGCGTCCATGGTCGCCACCCGGCGGGGCAGCTCCTGGGCCAGCCAGGCGTCGGCGGCTGCGCCGGTGGGCATCTGCTGCTGCCAGGGGATGGGCGACGAGCCGGCCAGCAGGAGCAGCATGGTGGCGGCGCGGAGGCCCTGCTCGGGCGGGGTCTGGTAGTCGCCGCCCTTGTAGGCGGGGTCCGAGGTAATGGCGGTCATGGCCATCTGGCGCCAGACGCGGTTGCGGCCGGCGATCTCCACCGGCTGGCAGGCCATGGGCATCAGGGCCTTGGCGGCCTGCGGCCACTGCTCGGCCCACATGAAGCCGTGCATGCAGCCCATGGACGTCCCCATGATCAGGCGGAGCTGCTTCACGCCCAGCTTCTCGGTGACGAGGCGGTGCTGGGCCTCCACCATGTCCGCATAGTCGTAGCGCGGGAACTTCGCCCGCAGGCCGTCCGAGGGCTTGGACGAGCCGCCGTGGCCGATGTTGTCGGGCAGGATGATGAAATACCCGGCCGGGTCGAGCAGGCCGCCCGACCTGAACAGGACGTCGGCGAACTGAGGCGCCAGGAACTGTTTCCCCGAACCGCCGGTGCCGTGCAGCACCATGACGGCGTTGTCGATCTCGCCCCTCGCGTTGCGGTGCGGCTGGCCCAGGGTGTGGTAGCGCAGGCGAAGCTCCGGGAGCGTCTCGCCGGTGCGGAACCGGAAATCCCGGATCAGGTAGTCCTGGGTGGTGAGTTCGGGCGCGGCGACAGCGGACGTGACGGCGCAGGCGGCGAGCGCCAGGCCGGCGAGGACGGCGGAAAGCTTCATTCGGATACTCAGGAGACGGCGGCGAGCGGGGTGGGACCGTCGTGGCTCGCGGCCACGCGCGCCTGGAACCAGGCGATGCCGGCCTCGTGCTTGGGCGACAGCACGCCGGGGCGATAGACGCCGGCGTCCAGGTTCCGCTGGACCATCTCGCAGATGTCCTTGTCCTGGGCGGTGACGCGGTCGGAGACGACGAACATCTCGGCGAGCTCGACCATTTTCGACGGATCGAAGAAGTAGAAGTAGTCGAGGCGGGTGCTCTCCGGGCCCGTGGCCGTCATCCGCTCGACCATGTAGCCGTGGCGGTAGGTGTTGATGGCGAGGTTCGGCCACATCCAGGCCCAGAGGCCGGCGTTGACGCTGCCGTCGCGGGCAGGCGCGGCGTGGAAGCAGAGGTCGCCCTCGATCTCGACCGAATAGTCCGAGACCACGATGTCGTCGTCGAACTCCGGGTGGACCATCGGCAGGTGATAGCCCTCGAGGTAGTTCTCGACGTAGGTCTTCCAGTTGCAGGCGATGTGGTGCGTGCGCTGCTCGGTGAGGCCGTACTCGGGGAGATCGGCGGCCCAGCGGCGGTCCAGCGGGGCCATCATATCGGCCAGAGGCGCGGCGGCCATGTCCAGGTTGACGAAGACCATGCCGCGCCAGGTGTCGACCCGGATCGGATAGAGGCTGAAGTTGCGCGGGTCGAAACCCTCGGCGGGACCGAAGTCGGTGGCGCTGCGCAGGCGGCCGTCCAGCCGGTAGCGCCAGCCGTGGTATCGGCAGACGAACTGCTCGCCGCAGTTGCCGGCCCCATCGGCGACGAGGCCGCCGGCGCGGTGGCGGCAGACGTTGTGGAAGGCCTTGAGGCCGTCATCGTCGCGCACCACGACCACGGGGGCGCCGCCGACGACGTCGGCGATGTAGTCGCCCTTGGCCTGGAGCATCGAGACGTGGCCGACGAACTGCCACGTGCGGCGCAGGATGCGGGCGCGGTCGGCCTTCAGCGCCTCGTCACCGCGATAGAATTCGACCGGAAGCATCATGGGCGGCCCTCCAATCCGACGGTCCGTTCTAGCGCCGCCGGAGGGGAAGATACAGGGCCGCGCCGGCCAGGATCGGGATCAGGCTGTAGGCCAGTTCGATGGGCTTGCCCGTGGCGATGAGGGCGGCCGAACAGGCGATGGCGACGGCCGCGGTGACGATGGCGGCGACCCGCTTGCCCGGCGTGAACCGGCGCGACAGGCGGATCAGCGACAGGGCGGCCAGGATGTAGGCGTAGAGGCTGAGCAGAACGGCGACGTTGATCAGGACGCCGAACTGTTCGCCCAGGCTGGGCGTGGCCGTCATCACGGCCACCAGGCTCATCAGGGCGCCGACCGCCAGCAGGTTGACCGCCGAAGCCCGCCCGCCGGGGTGCGTGCGGAAGAACGGGAGGAAGGCGCCCTCATCGGCGGCGCTGCGGGTGGTCTCGGCGGCGACCAGGGTCCAGCCGGTGAGGCAGCCGGAGGTGCGCAGGAAGGCGCAGAAGGCGATGATCGCCCCGCCCCCCAGGCCCAGGCCCACCCGGGCGGCGTCGGCGAAGGGCGCCTCCGACGTCGCGAGTTCGGCGGCGGGCATCAGCCCCATCAACGCGGCGCAGGCGGCGACGTAGATCAGGGCGGCGGCCAGGACCCCGAACAGGGTGGCGCGGGGCACGTTGCGGGCCGGATCGCGGACGACGCCCGCCGTGGCGGCGGCGCACTCAAGGCCCAGGAAGGCCCAGAACGCGTTGAGGCCGGACTGCTGGACGGCGGCGGGGATGCTGAGCGCCTGCGGGTTCCAGGAGGCGGCGAAGACCTCGGGCCTGAACCAGATCCAGCCGGCGGTGGCGGCGAGCAGCACCGGCAGCAGGCCGAGCGCCAGCGTCCAGCCCTCGATCCGGGCGACGGTGCGCGGGCCGATCCAGCTGGCCGCCACGGCGACCCAGATGACGGCCAGCGTCGTGGCCAGCCGGGCGCCCTCCCCGGCCAGCGCCGGGACAAGGAAGCCGGCGTAGCCCGCCACGGCGAGCGCGATGGCCACGTTGCCGAACCAGCAGAGGCTCCAGTAGACGACGGTGGTCTGGACGCCGAAGAGACGGCCGAGGCCCGCCTGGACATAGCCCGCCAGGCCGCGCGCCTCCGGCGCCGCCGGGCCCAGCCAGGCGAAGAGGCCGGCGATGGCCAGCGCCGCGGCGGTGGCCGCGATCCAGCCCAGGATCGAGATCGACCCCACCGCGCCGAGGGTGGCGGGCAGGAGATACACGCCCGAGCCGATCATGCTGCCGGCGACGAGCGCGGTCGCGCCCAGGACGCCGATGCGGCCGTGATGGCCGGTGGCTGCTTCGGTCATGGCCCCTCCCCTCGCGGCGAGGCTAGCGCGTCGGCCCGGACGCGGCCACCGATTGGCTTGACAGGTCGGTTTACGCTTGTAGCCTGCGCCCAAGGCTACAGATGTAACATGATGGCCGGGCGTGGGACGGAGGGCTGAGGCCATGGGTGAAGTGCTGCGCGCAATCCTCGGGCCGGACCCCGTGCTGACGCTCGCCGCGGCGGGCCTGCAGGCGAACCTCGCGGGCGCCGCGGCCATCCTGCTGGTCGTCGCGCTGCGGCTGCCGGTGCGGCGGCGTTACGGCGCCCAGGCGGCCTATCACCTGTGGCTGATACCGCCGACGGTTACGCTGGCGGGCTTCGCCCTGTTCTTCGTGACCCTGACCGCGGAGGCGGCGCCGCCGTTCGCTTCGCCGGCGACGGCGAGGCTTGGCCTCGGCGCCTGGCTTGCCGGGGTCGTGGCGAGCGGCGCGGCCTTCGCCCTGGCCCAGCGTCGGTTCGAGGCCGAGTTGCGGGCCGGCCGGGCGGGTCCGGCGGTCGTGGGGTTCATCTCGCCCAGGATCGTCATGCCGGCGGATGACGGCCGCTTCAGCGCCGAGGAACTGGAACTGATCCGCGCACACGAGCGGACGCACGTCGCCCGAAAGGACCCGCGCGCCGTCGCCTTCGTCGCCGCCGCCGAGTGCCTCTTCTGGTTCAATCCGCTGGTCCACCTGGCGGCCAGGCTGCTGCGGCTGGACCAGGAACTGGCCTGCGACGCCGCGGTGATGCTGAGCCGGCCGAAGTCACGCCGACTGTACGCCGGCACGCTCCTGAAGACCCAGCTGGCGGCGACGCCCCTGCCGCTGGGCTGCTACTGGCCGGCGCGCGGCAGGCACCCGCTGGAGGTGCGCGTGGCGCTGCTGGCGGAGACGTGGGTCCCCGGCGCAGGATCCGGAGGCGGCGTGGTGCACGCCCCCGGCGACGCGATCCGGCCCTAGTAGCGCTGCTCGACGGGGGCCACGCCCCACTTGGGCGGCGGGGGGACGTAGGCCTGGAAGCGCTCGATGGCCTCGGCGGTGGTGTCGGCATAGATCAGCATGTCGACGTACTGCTGGGCGATGAAACCGTTGTCGGCCATGTTCTGCACCGTCTGGCGCAGCAGCTCGTAGTAGCCGCCGACATTGACGAAGCCGCAGGGCTTGGCGTGGAAGCCCAGCAGGGCCCAGGTCCACTGCTCGAAGATCTCCTCGAAGGTGCCGGGGCCGCCCGGCAGGCAGAGGAAGCCGCCGGCGAGCTCGGCCATCTTCCACTTCCGCTCGTGCATGGAGTTCACCACCACGAGTTCGGTGAGGCCGGTGTGGGCGATCTCCTGGCTGACGAGGTCGGCCGGCATGACGCCCACCACCTTGCCGCCGGCCGCGAGCGCCGCGTCGGCCACCGCGCCCATCAGGCCGACGCGGCCGCCGCCGTAGACCAGCGTCAGGCCCGCCCTGGCGATGAGGGTCCCGGCGTCGACCGCCGCTTCCATGAACCGGGGATCCTTGCCCGGCGACGATCCGCAATAGACGCAAAGGCTCTGCACGAGGCCGTCAACTCCACCTGTGCCCGAAAGGGCGCGCTAGATAGGCTGTTTGCAGACCCATGTCACGGGTCCCGCCCTTGGGCGCTAGGCACGCCGGGTTTCCACAGCTACAACGTCGACACGGCCCGTCGCGTGGATTGGCCGGGCGTCACCCTGGGCGGCGGCGCAGACTCTTCTATCTCGGTAGGTTACGGCGAATGGCGAGCGGCACGGTCAAGTGGTTCAACACGGCCAAGGGCTTCGGTTTCATCCAGCCCGATGACGGCGGACAAGATATTTTCGTTCACATCTCGGCGGTGGCCCAGGCGGGGCTCGACGCCCTGAACGAAGGCGACCAGGTCGAGTACGAACTCGAGCAGGATCGGCGTTCCGGCAAGCTGGCCGCGACTTCGATCGTGGTGACGGCGCAAGGCGCGCCGGCTCCGCGTCGGTCGGGCGGCGGCTTCGGCGACCGCGGCGATCGCGGCGGCTACGGCGGCGGCGGCGGCTACGGTGACCGCGGCGGCGGCTACGGTGGCGGCGGCTACGGCGGCGGCGGCGGTCGCGGCGGCTTCGGCGGCGGCGAGCGTTCGCGCGGCGAACCGGCCGGCTCGGGCTCGGGTTCGGTGAAGTGGTTCAACCCCACCAAGGGCTTCGGCTTCATCAAGCCGGACGGCGGCGGCCAGGACATCTTCGTCCACATCTCGGCGGTCGAGCAGGCCGGCCTGTCGGGCCTGAACGAAGGCCAGACGGTCAACTTCGACCTCGAGCAGGACCGTCGGTCGGGCAAGACCTCGGCGACGAACCTGAAGGTCACCGGCTAAGACGGCGAGCCCTGGGTCCGCCCGGGGATCGATGAGAACAGAGGGGGTCGGGGCCGCACCGATGCGGCCTTCGGCCCCCTTTTTCTTTGGCCGCAGGGCTTCCGGCTCGCGGATGCGGCCCAAGGCCAAGCTGAAACGCTGGCCCTCCCAAGGCGTTGAGAGCCCTCGACTGCGAGGGACCGCGCTTCGAGGAGACCGCAATGCGTCTCATGCTGACCACCGCCATCTGCGGGGCGATGATCGCCCCGGCAAGCGCGTGGGCGCAGCTCCCGCCGCCGTCCGAGTTCCCCGTCGAGGGCGGACCTGTGCTGGGCGCGCCCGCCCCGCCGCCTTCGCACGCCGCGACCCCGCCGCCGGCCGCCGACGCCACGGCGGAACCCGTTCTCGGCGGACCGGCTCCTGCTCCGGCGACCGAGGTCGCCCCGGCCGAGGTCGACGGGAGCAAGAAGAAAAAGAAGAAGCTCGTCACCAAGGAGAAGGCCGGCAGCACCGTCGGCGGGATCATCGGCGGCCTGGCCGGCGCGGCCGGCGGCCCGATCGGCAAGATCGCCGGCAGCTTCGTCGGCAAGCAGATCGGCAAGGCCGTGATGAACGACGACAAGAAGGACGGCGACAAGGACAAGACGGACGCCCCGCCCGCAGAGGTCCCGGTGATGCAGGCCCAGGCCGCGCCCCCGCCGCGCCTGCCCGAGCCGCCGCCGGGCACCGCGCCTGGCCTCCAGCCGGTCGAGGTCGCCGCCTCGCCCGAAGCTCCAGCCGCCAGCACGGACACGGCCGCGACGGCCCAGGCGTCCCCGCTTCCCGTCGTCGACCCGGCCGGCGCTGCGGCTGTCGCGGCGCAGCCGAGCGCGGAAGATCCGGCCGCTGTCGCGGACTCCGAACTCGAGGTCGACGCGCTGGAGACGCCGCCCGTCTAGCGCGCCGGCGTGAGCCGCGCGACCCCGCCGCCCGGCAAGCGGGCCGTGTAGGGGCCGAGCCGCGGATCGGCCCTCATGTAGTCGGTGGAGACGTACTGGGCGCCCGAAGCGAAGGCCGCGTCCTGACGGCGGCGGTCGTTCGACCGGGCCTCCCAGGTGTCGGCGTCGGCGCGGGTGCGGACGATGAGGCCGGCCTTCACCGCGGCCGCGATACGGGCGGCCTGTTCGAGCGGCTCGTTCAGGGTGATGTAGGCGGCGGCCGGCGAGGTCTCCTCGACGTTCACGAAGGCGACGCGGCCCTCCAGCGACTTCCGGGCGCCGCGGTAGAGGGCGACCTGACCGGCCGGGCAGTCGCAGGCGATCATCACCTTGCCGCGGGCGTCCTTCAGCCTCGGCCACGCGCCGGCGGCCACCGCCTCCCGCAGCGTGGGATGGCGGCCCTGGACCTTGTCGGGTGTGATCAGGGCGGCGTCCGGGAAGACGTCGCGGATCTCGGCGTCGATGGCGTCCATGGCCGCAGCGTCGAACGGCGGCGACTGGACCGCGCCTGGCAGCTTCAGCCCGCCCTCCTTGAGGTTCAGCAGGATCAGGATCGGGACGTGGTCGGGATGGGCCTGCGACCAGGCGCGGACCGTCTTCAGGCAGGCGGCGAAGGTCGGGCAGCTCGAGCGGTAGTCGACGTCGGCGGCGTGCAGCACCTTCAGGCCTGCGGCCTTGAGCGGGGTGAGGTCGTAGGGCTCGGCCTTGGCCCCGGCCATGCGGTAGCCGAGCGGCGTGGCGTAGAGGCCGCCCTGCGGATCATTGGCGATGTCGATCTCGAGCTGGCGCGCGCCCGCGTCGAGCTGGGCGTCGAGAGGCGGGTGGCTGTAGTCAAGGGCGTCGGCCTGCCGCGGGTCGGCCGCGCGCACTATGGCCATCTCGTTGGGCGCGATCGCCAGCTTGTACGAGTTGTGGGTGCCGATCGCCTGCAGGGCGTTCATCGGCAGGGCGTCGACGGCGGCGCGGGTGCAGCCGCCGGCGCCGGAGGGCCGTTCCAGGTCGCAGTCGGCGGGGATGGCCGAGACGCCGGCGAGGGCTGCGGCGAAGATCAGGCTGAGCATGGCGATCCTGTACCGGGTGCGCTTGACGATAGGACGACAGTCACATCCACGGAAGGACGGCGGGCTCGGCCGGCAGGCGGCCGGCGATCACGTCCTCGAGGAGGTGGGCGAGACCGGGCGGGAACACGCGGTCCGGCGTGGTCAGCAGCTCCTGCCGCCGCCACCAGCGGATGTCGTCGATCAGCTCACGCTCGAGCGCGTTCCAGCCGGCGCGGTCCGGTTCGGCGCCCTCGCAGCGGGCCAGGAAGTAGCACTCGCGCAGCAGCGTCGGCGTCGGCAGCCGCATGACGCCTTCGCGGCGCCAGAGCACCGGACCCAGGTCGAAGTCGAGGATGCCCGTCTCCTCGCGAATTTCCCGGATCGCGGCCTCGGCCATCGTCTCGCCGGGCTCCACGCCGCCGCCGACGGTGAACCAGGCGCCCTCGCCTTGCGGCCGCGACGGCAGGCGGCCCTTCATCAGCAGGATGCGATCCTGGCGATCGAGCAGGACGACGCGCGCGGTGGGCCGTTCCGGAAGCCCGTTCATGCGCCGCCCCTGAAACCGGGAGCTGAGGCCGGCGCGCGATATTGAAACCTTAAGATGTGCGTACGCAGCATGCCGGGATCGTAAGCGTAACCCAAGGATGGATGCCAGCGATGCCGCCCGCCGAGGATATCCGCACCAGTCGCCGGGACCTGGTCGCGCGGGTGGCGACCCTCGAGCTATTGGTCCACGACCTGGTGGACCTCCTCTGGCGCGTCGATCCCCAGGCGATGGAGGCGGTGGCGAGGGAAGCCGCCCACGACGTCGAGATCCACAACAGCCGCAGCCTGCTGCCGGGCGGCGAGCACCAGCGCGAGCGCCTGTACGCCGTGCTGAAGGACCGCCAGCGCATGCTGAAGCCGCGTCGCGGCCGAGCCGCCGCCTGAGGCAGGCAGCAACCTTCCGTCAACCACCTTGCGAAACCGGGGCTTAAGCCGCGCGCGCTTAAGATCCCGCCCCATTCGCGAAGGATTCCGACCACTTGGAGTTGATGTCGCATCGGATGCTCGGCTTCGCCTTCGCCGGGGCCGACCTCCTGATGGAGATCGGCGCGGACGGGCGGATCGCGTTCGCGCTCGGCGCCAGCGAGACGCTGTCCGGCGAAGCCGAAGGCTCCCTGGTCGGACGCACCTGGCGGCAGTTCGTGGACGGTCGCGACCACGCGATGGTCGCGGCGCTGTTCGACGGCCTGGAGGCGGGGTCGCGGGCCGGGCCGCTGCTGGTCAGCCTGGCGACCGATCCTGCGAAAGCCCCGCGACGCGCCAGCCTCTCGGCGTTCCGACTGCCGCAGAACGACGGCGCCATCTCCTGCGCCCTCGCGCGCGCCGGCGGCGCGGCCGGCGAGGGCCTGCTGAGCCGCGCGGACTTCGAGGTGATGGCCGCCAAGCTGGCCGACGATCCGGGCCTGGAACTGGCGCTCGTGGAGCTCGCCGGCCTGTCCCAGGCGCTGGAGGCGGCCAACGACGACGAGCGTGGGGCGCTGACCGAGCAGCTCTCGGGCGTGCTGCGCTCGCTGGCCCATCGCGGCGAGGCGGCGACGGAGCTGGGCGAGGACCGCTTCGCGCTGGTGCGCGCCAAGGGCGACGACGCCCGGGGCCTGCAGGCGCGGCTGGCGAAGCTGATCAAGGCCCCGGTGGCCGCCGAGGCCGGGCTTGTCGCCATGAGCGGCGTCGACGGCTCGAAACAGGCCATCAAGGCCCTTCGCTTCGCCCTGAACAGCTTCGTGGAGGACGGCCTGAGCGCAGCCTGCCCCGAAAGCTTGGGTGCGGCGCTCGAAGGGGCGCTGGAAGGCGCGCTGGACGACGCCCGGGCGCTGGGCGCCACCATCCGCGAGCGGCAGTTCCGCCTGACCTACCAGCCCGTGGTGCGCCTGATGGACGGCCGCGTGAGCCATCATGAAGTCCTCGTGCGGTTCGGCGAGACGGCGAGCCCCTTCCCGACGATCCGGGCGGCCGAGGAGATGGACCTGATCGAGCCTCTGGACCTGGCGATCCTGGAGGAGGCGCTGGACGTGCTGGAGGCCCAGCCGAAGGTTTCGCTGGCGGTGAACATCTCGGGCCGCACGATCGGCTCGGACGCCTTCGTGGCCCGGGCCGAGGGGATGCTGAAGGCCCGACCCGGGATCAAGGACCGGCTGATCCTCGAGATCACCGAGAGCGCGGCCATCGACGACCTGGCCGCCGCCGATCGAAGGCTGCAAGCGTTGCGGGCCGCCGGCTGCGAGGTTTGCCTCGACGACTTCGGAGCCGGCGCGGCGTCGCTGGCCTATCTGCAGCAGCTCACCATCGACATCCTCAAGATCGACGGTCGCTACATCCGCGAGCTGCAGCACGGCGGCCGGGAGAGCACCTTCATCCGGCACCTCGTCAACATGTGCCGGGAGCTGGGCGTGAAGACGCTGGCGGAGATGGTCGAAACCGCCGAGGCCGAGCGCGCCGTCCGTCTGGCCGGGGTGGACTACGCCCAGGGCTGGTTCTACGGCGCCGCCGCCGACGAGCCGGAGACGCGTATCAAGCCGCCGGGCATGCGGCCGGCGCTCGCGCGGTAAGTCGATCACGAACTCGGGAACGGCGCCCGCGAAAACTCAGGCGTAGGGTTCTGCCATCGGGCGGCGTCGGCCAGCCCAGACTGGTCGTCGGCCGCCCATCATCGCGCCTTGGACGGGCTCGCACCCGGGGGACATCGGGAGCGTCCAAGACGCTCCTGATGCTGGGAGATGCGACCATGGCAATCCAGGAAAAGGGGTCCGTTCGGGCGCTCGCGCTCGTGGGCCCCACAAGCGCCGGCAAGACCGCCCTGATGGAGGCCTTGCTGCAGGCCACCGGCGCCGCCGACCGACGCGGCGAGGTGGGCGACAGCAGCCCCGAGGCCAAGGCCCGCGGCCATTCCGTCGAGCTGAACCTGGCGGGCTTCGACTTCATGGGCGACCGATACGTGGTCGTCGACTGCCCCGGATCACTGGAATTCTGCGCCGAGCTCGACGCCGCCCTGCCGGCGGTGGACCTGGCCGTCGTGGTGGCCGAGCCCGACCCGGCCAAGGCGGTGCTCCTGCAGCCGACGCTGCGGGAGCTGGAACGGCTGGGCGTGCCGCACGCGCTCTTCATCAACAAGATGGACCAGGCGCGCGGCAGCCTGCAGGAGCTGCTGGAGGCCCTGGCGCCCGTGTCGTCGGCCCCGCTGGTGGCGCGGCAGATCCCCACCTGGGACGGCGACAAGGTCTCGGGCTTCATCGACCTCGCGCTGGAGCGGTGCTTCGTCTATCGGCCGGGCGAGCCTTTGCAGGCGGAGATCCCCGAGGACCTGCGCGACGCCGAGGCCGAGGCCCGCTTCCACATGCTGGAGCAGATCGCCGACTTCGACGACGAGCTGCTGGAGCAGCTGCTCTCCGACGTCATGCCCACCCGCGACGCGGTGTTCGCCGACCTCGTGCGGGAGATGAACCAGGGCCTGATCGTGCCGGTGTTCTTCGGCTCGGCCGCCAACGGCTTCGGAGTCACCCGCCTGCTGAAGGCGCTGCGCCACGAGGCGCCGCCGACCTCGCAGGCCGCCGAGCGGATCGGCATCACCGAGGGCGCCTATGTGCTGAAGGCCGCCTACGCCGGGCAGTCCGGCAAGCTCGCCTATGCGCGGACGTTCGGGGCCAGACTGTCCGACGGCGCCGAGTTCGTGCTGCCCGACGGCCAGAAGCGCCGGGCGGGCGGGCTGTTCTCGGTGCAGGGCGCGGCGCTGAAGAAGATCGCGCAGGCGCCGGTTGGCGACATCTGCGCCATCGGCAAGGTCGAGGAGGCCCTCGCCGGCCAGATCCTGTCGACCACGGGCCAGCCACAGAGCGGGAAGGCCGACGGCAGGTCCAGGCGGCCGCTGTTCGCCGTGGCCCTGGTCGCCAGGAACCGCAACGACGACGTGCGGCTGTCGGGCGCGCTGTCGAAGCTGACCGAGGAGGATCGCGGCCTTTCGCTGACCCACGACCCCGAGGCGCGGCAGATCCTGCTGGCCGGCCAGGGCGAGGGCCATGTGCGGCTGGCGCTGGAGCGGCTGAAGCGCCGCTACGGCGTCGAGATCGACACCGAGCAGCCGAAGACGCCCTACCGCGAGACCCTGCGCCAGGCCGTCACCCAGCGGTCGCGGCACAAGAAGCAGTCGGGCGGCCACGGCCAGTTCGCCGACGTGACGATCGAAGCGAGACCCCTGCCCCGCGGGTCGGGCTTCGTCTTCGTCTCGAAGATCGTCGGCGGGGCGGTGCCCCGGCAGTGGGTGCCGGCGGTGGAGGACGGCGTCCGCGACGGCCTCGCCAAGGGCCCTTCCGGCTATCCGGTGACGGACCTCGAGGTGACGCTGATCGACGGCCAGACCCATAGCGTCGACTCCTCGGAAATGGCGTTCCGGACCGTCGGCCGCCTGGCCATCGAGGAGGCGATGAAGCAGGCCGGCACGACCCTGCTGGAGCCGATCGAGAAGCTGGTGGTCTATTCGCCCTCGCCGGCCGCCTCGAACGTCACCTCGGCGCTGACGGCCCGGCGCGGGCAGATCCTGGGCCTCGGGCCCCGGGAAGACTGGCGGGGCTGGGAGCGGATCGAGGCCTACCTGCCTCAGAGCGAGCGGCAGGACCTGATCGCCGAGCTCCGGGGCCTGACCCAGGGCCTCGGCGCCTTCGAGGCCGACTTCGACCACATGAGCGAACTGCACGGCCGGCTGGCCGAGGAAGCCGGCAAGCTGGCGCGCGAAGGGGCGTAAGGGGCGGGCCTCGCTCCTCCCCCGCGACGCGGGGGAGGTGTCAGCGAAGCTGACGGAGGGGGCGTTACGGCCGCAGTGCGCCGGCGACGCCCCCTCCACCACTTCGTGGTCCCCCTCCCCCGTTGCACGGGGGAGGAGCTAAGCTGCGACTCATGCATCTCGCCCAGCTCAGCTACCTCGTTCGCGATTACGACGAGGCGATCGCGTTCTTTGTCGGGAAGCTCGGCTTCGAGCTGGTGGAAGACACCGACATGGGCGGCGGCAAGCGCTGGGTGGTGGTGCGGCCGGCGGGCGGCCAGACGGGCCTGCTGCTGGCGAAGGCGACAGGCGACCAGGCCGACATGGTCGGCAAGCAGGCCGGCGGCCGCGTCTTCCTGTTCCTCGAGACGGACGACTTCGACCGCGACCATCGCAGGATGATCGCGGCCGGGGTGCGTTTCCGCGAGGCGCCGCGACGAGAGCCGTACGGGACCGTCGCGGTCTTCGAGGACCTCTACGGGATGGGCTGGGACCTTATTCAGCCGGCTCGGGCTGGGGGATAAGGGCGTCGTCGATCTCGACGGCGCGCTTGTCGGCCGGGCGCGCGGTGCAGCGGGCGACGTAGGCCTCGAACACCGGCCGCTTCTCGAGCGTGCCGAACTGCATGCCCCAGCCGAGGTGCGAGGCGATGTAGAGGTCGGCGGCCGTGAAGCTGTCGCCCACCAGGTACTCGCGGTCCTTCAGGGCGCCTTCGAGGGTGTCGAGGACGTCCTGCATGCTGCCGAAGCCGACCATCCCCTTCTGCTCCTCGTTCGGCTCGACGCCGAGGAACTTGGTGGAGACGGCCTGTTCGATCGGGCCTGCGCCGAAGAACAGCCAGCGGTAATAGGGGCCGCGCAGCTTGGAGCTGGGCGGCGGGGCCAGGCCCGCCTGCGGGAAGGCGTCGGCGAGATAGGCGATGATCGCAGCGCATTCGGTCACCACCACGCCGCCATGGACGATCGTCGGCACCTTGCCCATCGGATTGACCGCCAGGTACTCGGGGCTCTTGTTCTCGCCCCAGTTGACGATCTTCGTCGTATAGGGCTGGCCGACCTCCTCCAGCATCCAGCGGATGATCCGGCCACGGGACATGGGGTTCGTGTAGAAGACGAGTTCGTCGGACATCGGGGTCGCTCCATAAGCGGGGTTCGCCAACCGCACGCGATCCTACGCCCGGCTGCTGACAGGGGTTGTCAGCAGCGACCGGTTCCCGCCATTCCGCCGGAGCCAGGCCTCGGCGATCGCCAGGTTCGGAACCCACGACAGCCACGAGACCAGGACATAGGTCTGCATGAAGTCCAGGCCGAGCAGCGGGCCGATCGGCAGGTAGATGCGCAGGGTGACGGCGCCGAAGGTGAGCGCGAAGGAGCGGATCATCCAGCGCCGATGCTCGTCGAAGCGGCGGGCGCGCGCGGTGCGCCAGCCCTGGACGGTGACATGGATCCAGATGACGCCCAGCAGGCCGAAGCCCACGGTGGCGAGCGGGCCCGCAGTGGTGGTGGGCGCGAGTATGAGGGCCGCAACCCCGCCGACCAGACAGCCGGCGGCGTAGATGCGGCCAAGCCAGCGGTGCAGCGACGTCCTGCGGCGGACGCCCGGCAGGAACTGGAAGGCGCCGACCAGCAGGGCGGTCGACGCGCCGGCGGCGTGCACGGCGATCCAGGGCCTGGCCATGAGGTTCGCCATGACGTTGGGAGCCAGCAGGCCCGCGGAGATCACATAACGGTACGAGAACAGCGCCACGGCGACGCTCAGGAAGGCTGCGAGCCCCCAGGCGGTCTTGGCGAGAACGGTCTTCATCGATCGGCCCCTCTGGTCGAATGGAGGCGAACCTGCCGAGGTTTGCGGGCGTCGGAAGAGCCAAATCCGCGAACGGCGCCAATTCTGCGCGAACGGCGCCGGTGGCACAGTCGGGCTGTGAAGCGAGTCGCCTCCGCCCCCTCCCCGACCCTGGTCCGACATCTGGCGACGGAGCTTTCGCTGCTGGTGGCCGCGGGCATGGTGGTGGCGTTCCTCGGCCCCTACGAGACGGCGGAGCGGCCGCTCGCCGAGCGCATGGCCTACTGGCTGATCCTGATCGTCGGCGGCGGCCTGTTCGGCATCGCCATCGACGAGGCGGTGCGGCGGCGGCTGAACGGCTTCTGGCCCAGGCTGGCGGCGGTGAGCGTGCTGATGACGCCGCCGATCATGGGACTGGTGGTCATCGTGGCGCACCTGATGTTCGGCGCGCCCCTTGCGGTCTTCGACCTGCCCGGGCTGGCGTTCCAGGTCTATCTGCTGGCCATGGCCGTCACCGCGCTGCGCCAGCTCGTCCTGGCGAAGCTGGAGCCCGCCCCGGCCCCGGCGGGCGATGGACCCGACCCGACGCTCGTCTTCCGGCAGCGGCTGTCGGCCAAGCGGCGGACCGCGGCGCTGATCGCGGTCGAGGCCGAGGACCACTACCTGCGGGTCCACACCGATGCCGGCGCCGAGCTGGTGACGGCGCGGTTCGCCGACGCCCTGGCCGAGCTGTCGGAGGCGCCGGGCTTCCGGACGCACCGGTCATGGTGGGTGGCCGCGGACGCCATCGAGGACGTCCGCTGGCGCAGGGGCGCGGGCGAGGCGCGGCTGCGGGGCGGGCTCGTCGTCCCGGTCAGCCGCAGCCAGGCGCCGGCGCTGAAGGACGCCGGCTGGTTCTAGGCCCGCCCTCTAGGCTCTCTGGGCCGCCCAGTCGGCGATGTGCCGTTGCAGCACCGTCATGGGCATGTTGCCGTAGAGCAGCGCCGCGTCGTGGAAGTCGGCGATCTGGAACTTCGGGCCGAGCTTCTTGCGGGCGTCCTCGCGCACCTTCACCCAGACGGTGTGGCCGACCTTGTAGGTGTTGGCCTGGCCGGGACTGACGAAGTAGCGCTCCACCTCGCGCTGCGAGCGGGTCGCCGGATAGCCGATGGTGTCGACCATGTACTGGGTGGCCTGGGCGCGCGTCCAACGCTTGTGGTGGATGCCGGTGTCGACGACCAGGCGGGCGGCGCGGAACAGGAACGACTGCAGGTAGCCGGCGCGGCCCAGCGGGTCGTTCGCATAGACGCCCATCTCGTCGGCGACCTGCTCGGCGTAGAGCCCCCACCCCTCGGAATAGGCCGAGTTGCCGAAGCCGGTGCGGCGCAGGATCGGGATCGCCTTGTTCTCCTGGGCGATGGCGATCTGCATGTGATGGCCGGGCGCCGCCTCGTGATAGGTGAGCGTCGGCAGGTTGTAGCGGGGCCAGTCGGCGGTGGTCTTCAGGTTGATGTAGAAGGCGCCCGGCCGCGAGCCGTCGAGCGCCGGCGACTGGTAGTAGCCGTTGGACGCGCCGTCCTGGATGAACACCGGCACCCGGCGGACCTCCACCGGCGCCTTGGGCATGGTGCGGAAGGCCTTCGGCAGGTCCTTGTAGATGTCGGCGATCTGCTTGTTCAGGTCGGCCAGGATCTGGGCGCGGCCCTCGTCGGTGTTCGGATAGAGCTGCTTGGGGTCGTTGTTGAGCGCGGCGAGCCGCTGGCCGACCGTGCCCTGCGTCATGCCCTGCGACTTCAGGATGGCGTCGATCTGGGCGGTGTACTCGGCCACCTGGTCGAGGCCCATCTGATGGACCTGCTCCGGCGTGTAGTCGGTGGTGGTCGAGCTCTTCACCGCATCGGCATAGTAGGCCTCGCCGTCCGGCAGCGCCCAGGCGCCGGTGTCGGGCCGCGCCTTGCCCTTGAGGGCCTCCATGGCGGCGATCTGGCGGTCGAGCGCCGGGAACACCTCGGCCTGGACGATCTTCTCGGCGCGCGCGCCCCAGTCGCCGGGGATGCTGGCGTCCTTCGTCTTCTTGACCAGGGAGGTGACCAGCACCGTCTGGGCGGCCGGCTGATCGCGGAGCGCCTTCATCTGGCCGATGGCCAGCGGCACGGCGAACTCCGGCAGGACGGCGCCCATGGCCACGTCGTGGTTCAGGCGCTCCAGGTCCTGATCCATCTGCCGGGCGAAGGCGCGGATGCGCGACAGGTTCGCCTCGGCGTCCTGCGCATTGGCGACCTTGTGGCTGCTGTCGAGGAAGTCGGGGATGTCCTGGTACGAGCCGGTCCGCTGGCTGACCACGAACGGGCTGTAGTTTCGGCCGACGCTCCCGAACTTGTAGCGGTCGCCGGAATAGACCGCCCGCTCCTGGACGTAGAGGACCGTGTCGAGATCGATCTTCGCGCTGTCGGACAGCTTGGACCGGTCGATGGTCTTCAGCGCCTTCACCCAGCCGCGCGTCTGCTCGAGGCGACGAGCCTTGTCGGCCAGCGAGTTGTCGTCGAGCTCGGCCTTCAGCGCGGCGCGGCGGCCGTTGTCGAGGCCGAGCTGGGTGGCGAACTCGGGGCTTTCGTCGACCAGGGTCTCGAACATGGCATCGAGCTGGGCGCGGAGCCTGGCGTCTTCCAATCCTTGAGCGTGGCTGAGCGCCGGCGTGAGGACGGCGGCCGTCGAGGCGGCGAGGAAGTGACGGCGGTGAAGGGTCATCCTGGTTCTCCCATGCCCGTCATCCCGGACGGCCGAAGGCCGATCCGGGACCCAGGAGGTTCTGCAGTGCGCACGGCCCCTGGGTCCCGGCTATCCGCTTCGCTGCGGCCGGGATGACGGTGATCGTTATGCTTTGGACGCTGCGATGTGGCGGTCGACGACGCTTTCCAGCACGGTGAGCGGCATGGCGCCCGAGAGCAGGGCGGCGTCGTGGAACTTGCGGATGTCGAAGCGGCCGCCGAGGGCCGCCTTGGCCTTCTCGCGCAGGCGCAGCCAGGTGAGCTTGCCGACCATGTAGCTGCAGGCCTGGCCAGGCCAGACGCAGTAGCGCTCGATCTCGGTGGCGGCCGAGCTGGCCGGCGAGCCGTCGATGGAGGTCATGGTCGCGATCGCCTTCTCGCGGCTCCAGCGCATGTCGTGCAGGCCGGTGTCGACGACGAGGCGCGCCGCGCGGAACAGCGAGGCCTGGATCTGGCCCAGTTCGCCCAGCGGGTCGTCCTTGTAGACGCCCATCTCCAGCGCGACCTGCTCGGAATAGAGCGCCCAGCCCTCGGAGTAGGGCGAGAAGCCGGCGATGCGGCGGAGCATCGGCAGGTCGGCCTCCTGCTGCAGCGAGCGCTGCAGGTGATGGCCCGGGATCGCCTCGTGGTAGGTGAGCGTCTTGAGCGTCCAGCGCGGGTTCTCGGCGCTGTCGCGGAGATTGATCCAGTAGATGCCGGGCCGCGAGCCGTCGAGGGCTGGCCGGTTGTAGTAGCCGCCTGGGGCGCCGGCCTCGATGAACTTGGGCACCCGGCGGATCTCGACGGGGGCCTTCGGGAGCTGGCCGAACATCTGCGACAGGCGGGGCTGCATGTCGCGGACGAGCCGGTTCAGGTCGGCGATAAGCTGTTCCTTGGCCTCGTCGGTGTTCGGATAGAGCTGCTTCGGGTCCTTGAAGAGGTGCTGGATGCGCTCGCCGACCGACCCTTGGGTCAGGCCCTGGCCGCGCAGGATGACCTCGGCCCGGGCCGACAGCGCCTTGGCCTGCTCCAGGCCGAGCTCGTGGATCTCCTTGGGCGTCAGCGTCGTCGTGGTCGAGCTGCGGAGCGCGTCGCGGTAATAGGCCTCGCCGTCGGGCAGGCGCCAGCAGCCGGCGTCATGCACGGCCCTGGGCTGGAGCGACTTGAGGAGCGCGATCTGGCGGTCCAGGGCGGGGACCACCTTGTCGGAATAGATTTTCGCGGCGGGGGCGGCGTAGTCGCCGGGGACGCCCTTCTCCCTGGCCCGGGTGGCGACCGAGGTGACCAGCGGCGAGGCGGCCGGATCGACCTTCAGATTGCCCATCTGATGCAGCGCGCGCTCCAGCACGAAGTCGGGCGGGACGACGCCCAGGCCGACGTCCCGGCGGGCGCGCTCGGTCTCCTCGTCCATCACCGAGGCGAAGACTTCCAGGCGCGAGAGGTAGGCGTCGGCGTCGGCCTTGGTCTCGATGGTGTGCTGGGTGCCGAGGAAATCGGGGATGTCCTGATAGCTGCCGGTGAGCTGGGACAGGACGTAGGGCTGGCCGGCGCCGCCGTTGCCGTAGACGTACCGCCCGTTCGCCTCGTCGTTGGCGGCGGTGGTGAACATCACCGCGTCGTAGTGCGGGACCTCGTGGTCGCTGAGCTTGGCCCGGTCGATGGTCCTGAGCAGCTTGAGGTTGCGGGCGTTGCGAGCCTTGTCGGCCTCGAGGCTGGCGATGGACTGGGCGTCCAGCATCGCCTTCTGCTCGACCCGGCGGTCCTTGTGCAGGCCCAGGCGCGTCACCGTCTCGGGCGACTGGTTGAGGATCTCCTCGAAGATGTCGTCGAAGAGCACGCGGAGCCTGGCGTCCTCGGGCGTGCGGGTCTGCGCCCGCGCGAGGGCGGGCGCCATGGCCGCAGCGGCCGTGGCGGCGAGGAAGCTTCTGCGGTCCATCAGGCTTTGGTCCGGGCGATGTAGAGGTCGACGACGTTCTCCAGCGCGGTCAGCGGCATGGAGCCCGACAGCAGGACGGCGTCGTGGAACTTGCGCGGGTCGTACTTGGGCCCGAGTTCCTTCTTCGCCTTCTCGCGCAGGCGCAGGATCGTGACCTTGCCGACCATGTAGCTGCACGCCTGGCCCGGCCAGACCGAGTAGCGCTCGATCTCCTGGGCGGCGAGCGGCTCGGGATCGCCCTCGATGGCGCGCATCTCGGCGATGGCCTTCTCGCGCGTCCACTTGAGGTGGTGCAGGCCGGAGTCGGTGACGAGACGCGCCGAGCGCAGCAGGGCGTCGTGGATGTAGCCCAGCTCGTTCAGCGGCTCGCCCTTGTAGAGGCCCATCTCCTGGACGACCTGCTCGGAATAGAGCGCCCAGCCCTCGGCGTAAGCGCCGAAGCCCATGACCCGGCGGATCATCGGCAGGTCGGCTTCGAGCTGCATCGAGATCTGCATGTGATGGCCCGGCAGGCCCTCGTGGTAGGTCGTGGTCGGCAGGAACCAATACGGGCTCTCGGCCGTGTCGCGCAGGTTCAGCCAGTAGACGCCCGGGCGCGAGCCATCGAGGCTGGGCCCCTCGTAGTGGGTGGACGCGCCGCCCTCGGTGGCCGGCGGGATGCGCCGGATCTCCAGCGGCGCCTTGGGCAGCGTGCCGAACTGTTCCGGCAGTCGGGCGGTGATCGTCTTCACCACCTGATTGAGGTCGGCGATGATCCTGGCCTTGCCCTCGTCGGTGTTGGGATAGACGCCCTGTTTGCTCTCGTAGAGGGCGATGTAGCGCTCGCCGACGGTGCCCTTCGTATAGCCGAGCTGCTTGAAGAGGACGTCGGCCCGCGCCGACAGCTCGGCGGTCACGTCGCGGCCCAGCTTGTGCACCTCGTCCGGCGAGATGGCGGTGGTCGTCTGGGCCTTCAGCATGTGGGCGTAGTAGGCCTCGCCGTCCGTCAGCTTCCAGACGCCCGCGTCGTGGGTCGCGCGGGGCTTCAGGCTCTCCAGCAGCGCCATCTGGCGATCGAGGGCCGGGATCACCTTGCCCTCGTAGGCCTTCGTGGCGGCCGTCTGCCAATCGCCGGCGACGCCCTTAGCCTTGGCCTTGGTCACGAGCGAGGTGACGAGGGTCGACTTTTCGGCCGGCTGGCGCAGCACCTTCATGCCGGCCAGGGCGCCGTTGATGGCGAAGTCGGGCGGGATCACGCCCAGGCCCACGTCATGGCGGACGCGCTCGACCTCGGCGTCCATGTTGGCGGCGAAGGCCTCCAGGCGGGCGATGTAGGCCTCGGCGTCGGCGCGGGTCTCGACGGTGTGCTGGCTGTCGAGGAAGTCGGGCACCTCCTGCCAGGAGCCGCAGATCTGGGCGAGCACATAGGGGCTGCCGCCGGCTGGGTAGGCGAAGCGGCGGTTGCCCTCCTCGGTGGTCTCCAGCTCGAACAGCAGGGTGTCGTAGTTGACCGCGGCCATGCCCGAGAGCTGCTTGCGGTCGATCGCCTTCAGGCGACGGAGCTGGTCGGTGTTCTTGGCCTTCTGGCGCGCGATTTCGGCAAGGGAGGCGTCGTGCAGCCGGGCCTTGGCCGCCGCGCGCTCGCCCTTGTCGAGGCCGAGCGAGGTGACCAGCTCAGGGCTGTCGTCGAGCGTCTCCTTGAAGATCTCGTCCAGCAGGCGGGCGAGCTGGGCCTCGGCCCCGGAGGGCGCGGACTGGGCGTAGGCCCGGGTGGCGGCGAGCGCCGCGAGGCCCCCCGCGGCGATCATCAGCTGGCGTCGGTTGTGCACGCGCGCCTCCCCATTCTCGTAACCTGAGACGTGAAGGCTTAGAGGCCGCGGCGCCGACCGGGCAAGCGAACGCGCACGAAAGCGCGCATTAATTCCAGGTAATGCGGCATGACCTTGCCGCGCGCCCTAGGAAAAGCCGGTGGGATCGGCTGATATGCCCGCGCTCAAAGGCAAGGATTCCATCACGATGTTACGCGTTTCGGGGCTGGGACTGGCCGCCGTTCTTTCCGTATCGGTCGCGACGGGCGCACTCGCCCAGGTGACGCCGGCGCAGGCGGACAGGACCATCCAGCAGATTCGCAATTCGGCCGACTTCAAGGCCGCGATGGCGACGCTGGACGCGCAGCACGAGCGGATCGTCGCCGACACCATCGCGCTCACCGAGATCGAGGCGCCGCCCTTCAAGGAGGAGAAGCGCGCCCAGACCTACATCGAGATGCTGAAGGCCCACGGCCTAACCGACATCGAGATGGACGCCGAGGGCAACGTCATGGGCCTGCGCCGCGGGACCGGCCCAGCCGGCGGCAAGGTGGTGGTGATCGCCGCCCACCTCGACACCGTCTTTCCCGAAGGCACCAATGTGAAGGTCCGCCGCGAAGGCACCAAGCTCTTCGCGCCGGGCGTCGGCGACGACACCCACTCGCTGGCGGTGCTGCTGGGTTATATCCGGGCGCTGGACGCGGCCAAGATCAAGACCAAGCGCGACATCCTCTTCGTTGGCAACGTCGGCGAGGAAGGCCCCGGCGACCTGCGCGGCGTGCGGCACATCTTCACCAAGGGACGCTACAAGGACCGGGTCGCGGCCTTCTTCTCGATGGACGGGACCAGCCCCGACCGGGTGGTCTCGGGCGCCGTCGGCTCCAGGCGCTACCGCGTCACCTTCAAGGGCCCGGGCGGCCACAGCTATGGCGCGTTCGGCATCGTCAACCCGATGGCGGCCATGGGGAACGCCGTGGTGGCGATGAACAAGCTCGAGGTTCCGAAGACCCCGAAGACCACCTATGCGACGAGCGTGGTCGGCGGCGGCACCAGCGTGAACTCGATCCCCGAAGCGATCTGGCTGGAGGTCGACATGCGCTCTGAGAGCCCCGACGAGCTCGCCAAGGTGGACGCGAAGTTCAAGCAGATCGTCGACGAGGCGGTCGCCGCCGAGAACGCGGCGCGCTCGACCGCGCCCGGCAAGATCAGCGCCGAGGTCAAGCTGATCGGCGACCGGCCGACGGGCAAGACCCGCGAGGACGCCGAGATCGTGCAGATCACCTCCGCGGCGGTGCGGGCGGCGGGCTACCAGCCGATCCTGGGCGCGAGCTCGACCGACTCCAACATGCCGATCAGCCTGGGCATCCCGGCCGTCACCATCGGCTCGGGCGGCAAGGGCGGCCGGGCGCACGCGCCCGATGAGTGGATCGACGTGGCCAAGCCGGAGAGCCTGCGCGGCATGGGCGTGGGCCTGGCGGCGCTGATCGCCATGGCGAACCGCTAACGCCCGATGCCCGCTCAGGTCGTGATCGTCGGCGCGGGGCCCGCCGGGCTCTTCGCCGCCGAGCGGCTGGCGGGCGCAGGGGTGACGGTGACGGTCTTCGACCGGATGCCGTCGGTCGCGCGCAAGTTCCTGATGGCCGGCCGCGGCGGCCTGAACCTGACCCATTCCGAGGACTTCGAGGCGTTCGTCGCACGCTATGGGGCGGCCGCCGAGTGGTTGCGGCCGCACCTGGAGCGGTTTCCACCAGCCGCGCTGGTCGCCTGGGCCGAAGGCCTCGGCCAGGAGACGTTCGTCGGATCCTCAGGCCGCGTGTTCCCGAGGGCGCTGAAGGCCTCGCCGCTGCTGCGCGCCTGGCTGGCGCGGCTGGCGTGGCTGGGAGTCGAGGTGCGGACGCGCTCCGACTGGCGGGGCTGGACCGCCGACGGCGCGCTGCTGCTGGGCGACGAGGAGGTGCGGCCGGACGCGGCGATCCTGGCGCTGGGCGGGGCGTCCTGGCCGAAACTCGGGACGGACGGCGGCTGGGCGCGGTTCCTGGCGGACGACGTCGCGCCCTTCCGACCGGCCAACATGGGCGTGGACGTGGCCTGGAGCGCGGTGATGCAGGGCTTCGCCGGCCAGCCGCTGAAGGGGATCGCGCTCACCCACCGGGGCCGCACCGTCCGCGGCGAGGCGGTGGTGAGCCGCTACGGGCTCGAGGGCGGCGCGGTCTATGCGCTGTCGGCCGAGCTGCGGGACGCGATCGCGGCCGAGGGCTCCACCGTGGTGGAGGTCGACCTGCGGCCGGACATGAGCGTGGGCGCGCTCACGGGGCGGCTGGCGAAGCCGCGCGGCGCGCAGAGCCTGTCGAACCACCTGCGCAAGGCGCTGAAGCTCTCGCCCCTCGAAACCAACCTGCTGCGCGAGGCGCACGGCAAGGACCTGCCGTCCGAACCCGGGGCGCTGGCCCGCGCCATCAAGGCCGCGCCGCTAAAGCTCTCCGGCGTGCAGGGACTGGACCGCGCCATCTCCTCGGCCGGCGGCGTGCGGCTGGACGCCGTGGACGGCGACCTGATGCTGAGGTCTCGCCCGGGCGTCTTCGTGGCCGGAGAGATGCTGGACTGGGAAGCGCCCACCGGCGGCTACCTGCTGCAGGCGAGCTTCGCGACGGGGCTGGCGGCGGCCCAAGGCGTGCTGAAGCGTCTCGGCCTCTGACCCCGCTCCTCCCCCGCGTCGCGGGGGAGGTGGATCGCCGCCGAAGCGCGGCGAGACGGTGGGGGCGCGTGGCCCCGCGGAAGGACACCCCCTCCGGCCCTTCGGGCCACCTCCCCTGCGTCGCGGGGGAGGAGCGATCAGGCGACCGCCTCGTCTGTTTTCGCCGCCACGGCGCCCACCGGCCACGGGTCCACCGTCACGCGGCGCATGTGGCGGCGCTGACCCGGGTAGTCGTTCAGCGCGAAGTGCCAGACGGAGCGGTTGTCCCAGAAGGCGACCGAGCCCTCGCGCCACTGGAAGCGGCAGGTGAAGGCCTCATAGCGCGAGTGCTCGAACAGGAAGTCGAGCAGGGCCTTGGACTCCCGGGTCTTCCACCCCTCGATGCGCAGGGTGAAGGCGGGATTGACGTAGAGCGCCTTGCGGCCGGTCTCGGGGTGAACCAGCACCATCGGGTGGACGAACTCGCCCACGTAGCCGTCCGCCTCGGCCACCTGCATCGAGCCGCGCTTCTGGGCTGAGTGGCCTTGGGACGAGTATTCGCGGCTGGCGGAATGGACGGCGTTCAGCCCCTCCAGCGTCTTCTGCAGGCCGGGCGACAGGGCCTCGAAAGCGGCGGCCTGGCTGGCGAACAGGGTATCGCCGCCGAACTCAGGGATCTCGATCGCATAGAGGATCGAGCCGATGGAGGGCCGCTCCAGGAAGCTCATGTCCGAGTGCCAGCCGCCGCCGAAGTTCACGCGATCGGACGGCTCCTTGATGATCTCCATGACTTCGGGCTGACCGGCCATGCCCTGGACGAACGGGTGGACGTTCAGCGGGCCGAAGCGGGCGCCGAAGGCGGTCTGCTGGGCCGGCGTCAGATCCTGATCGCGGAAGAAGATCACCTGGTGCTCCACCAGGGCGCGGCGGATCCCGGCCACCGTGTCGTCGGAAAGCGGCCGCGAGAGATCGACGCCCGAGATCTCGGCGCCGAGGGCGCCGGCGACGCGGCGGATGTTCAGGGCTTGGCTCATCGGCGGCTCCTTGCTGGAGCCGACGCTACTACGATGGCGGCCGGCCGCCACCCGCGGAAGACTGCATGCGCTGTCAGCCGGCCTTAAGACGGCGTCCGCGCGTCGAGCTCGGCCTTCACCGCGTCCAGCACGCTCCGCCAGTCGCCGCGGCGAGGCTGGCGGAAGATGCGGATCGAGGGATACCAGGGGCTGTCGGTGCGCTCGGTCATCCAGCGCCAGTCGGGCGAGAACGGCAGCAGCAGCCAGCACGGCTTACCCATCGCGCCCGCCAGGTGGGCCACGGCCGTGTCGACGCTGACGACGAGGTCGAGCCCCTCCATGATCCCGCGGGTGTCCTCGAAATCGCGGGCGCGCGTGTCCTCGGGCGCAAGGCTGACGACGCCCGGCCAGGCGCGCACCTCGGCCGCCAGTTCTAGCGGCAGCGAACGGTTGGCGTCGTCCTTGTGGCCGGGATTGCCGGACAGGGCCACCCCGACGCCTGTCCCGCCGCCGAAGCCGCCCGGCAGGTAGGGCGCGCTGGGGATCGTCTCGAGCGTCGTCTGGGTCCGGTACGGAAGCGAGCCCGCCATGCACCAGGCGTCGTGGCGCTGGATGTCGACCGCACCCTCGGCGGCGCGCACGTCGGCGCCCAGGCCGGAGAACAGTCGCACGAGCGCGGGGCTGCAGTAGAGCGTCACCTTGACGCCCCGCGCGACGAGGCCCGGCACGTAGCGGGCGAACTGGATCTGGTCGCCCAACCCCTGTTCGGGAAGCACGAGCAGGCTTTGGACCGGCTCGCCCTGCCATTCGGGGAAGCTCAGGGACTGGCTCCAGTGGCGGCGGGCGGGGCGGCCTTCGTAACGCGGCCAGCCCTCGGCGTAGCGGCCGCGCAGCAGATGGAGCAGCCCCAGCTGCCAGTTGAGCTCGACGTCGTGGGGGTGTCCGGCCAGCCCCTCCTGGAACGCCGCCTCGGCGTCGTCGAGCCGCCCCTGGCGGACCAGGTTGACGGCGAGGTTGGTGAACACGCCCGGGTGACGGCTGGCGGTGAGCACGGTCCTAAAGAGCTGTTCAGCTGTTTCCAGCTCGCCGGCGCGGCTCTTCTCCAGCGCCAGATCGAACGCCTGCTGGGCGGTGAGCGCCGTCTGGCTCACGCGGCGGAGCCTTCTTCGGCGAGGGCGCGGCGCACGTCGTCGAGTGCGCTCTTCCAGTCGCCCGGCCGGTGCTGGCGGAAGATCCGCAGGGTCGGGTACCAGGGGCTGTCGGTGCGCCCGCGCAGCCAGCGCCAGTCGGCCGCCGCCGGAGACAGCAGCCACACCGGCTTGCCCATGGCGCCCGCGAGGTGGGCCACGGCGGTGTCGACGGTGATGACCCGCTCCAGGTCGGCGACGATGCGGCGGGTGTCCTCCATGTCCTGCGCGCCCGTATCCTCGGGGTGCAGGCTGCGCGCGCCGGGCAGCGCGAGGAGCTCGGCGGCCATGTCAGGCGGCAGCGAGCGCCAGCGGTCGCGGGTGTGGATCGGGTTGCCGCGCACGGCGACGCCGATGCCGGAACCGCCCGACTTGCCCGGGAGATAGGGCGCGTTCGGGATCGTTTCGGGCGTGACGCCGAGGCGCCACGGCAGGGCCGACAGGATGGTCCAGGCGTCGTGGCGGGGGACGCTGGCCGAGCCTTCCGCCGGCAGCACCTTGGCGCCAAGACCCGCAAAAAGCCGGGCCAGCTTGGGCTGGCAGAAGAGCGTCACCGCGATGCCCCGCTGGACGAGGACCGGGATGAAGCGGGCGAACTGGATCTGGTCGCCCAGGCCCTGGTCGGGCAGCACGAGCAGTGACTTGACCGGGCCGCCTTCCCACTCGGGGTAGCTGAGGCGCGGCGCCCACGAGCCGCGGGTCTCCTGCTGGTGGTAGAGCGGCCAGGCCTCCTCCCAGGCGCCCCGCGCCAGGAGCGCGATGCCGAGGAACCAGGCGGTCGGGCGATCCTCCGGCCAGCGCGCGTGCGCCTCGCGCAGCAGCTGTTCGGCCTCGTCGTAGCGTTCGTGGCGATCGAGCAGGACGGCGAGGTTGCGGTACACCTCGGGCGTCGGGCCGCCTTTCATCAGCAGGCGGTAGAGGCGCTCGGCTTCCTCGACCCGATCCTCCGCTGCGGCCTTCGCGGCGAGGTCGAAGACCTTCACCAGTCCCAGGCGAGCTTCGGCAGTAGCGGACATGCGGCGTAACCCATCCAGCGTAGCGGGCGCCGGTCCTGCAGGCCGGCGCTCTTCAATCCCATGGAGCGGCGATCTTTGGAGGCGCCCGCCCGGCGAGGCAAGCCCGTTGGCGCGGATGCTGCCGCTTGCCACGGGCGCGCCGGCTCACGCAGCCTTCTGGAGCTCCTGCTTCACCCGCTCGGCGAGGGTCTTGATGTCGATGGGCTTGGGCAGGAACGAGATATTGCTCTCGCCCTCCAGCAGGTCCGAGAACTCGCTCTCGGCGTAGCCCGAGATGAACATCACCGGGGCCGAGCCCAGGTAGGATCGGGCCTGCTTCAGAAGCTCCGGGCCCTGCATGCCCGGCATCACCACGTCGGAGATCATCAGGTCGATCTCGCCCGCGTGGGTTTCGGCGATCTCAAGGGCCTCCTCGCCGCTGGCCGCCTCCATCACCTCGTAGCCGCGGGCGCGGAGCAGCTTGGCCGCGACGCCGCGGACGGCGTCCTCGTCCTCGACGAACAGGATGCGGCCGGCGCCGGACAGGTCGCGCGCCGCCGGGCGCTTGGGCTTGGCCACAGGCTCGGGCGGCGGGGCGACCTCGACCACCGGCACATGCACCGGCAGGAAGATGCGGAAGGCCGCGCCCTTGCCTGGACGGCTGTCGACCGAGATCCAGCCGTCGGACTGCTTGACGATCCCGTACACGGTGGCGAGGCCCAGGCCCGTCCCCTCGCCCACCGGCTTGGTGGTGAAGAAGGGGTCGAAGATCTTGTCCAGCGCCTCGGGCGCGATGCCGGGGCCGTCGTCCGACACCTGGATCAGCGCCTGGTCGCCCTGGGCCGTCGGATAGCCGAGGTTGCGCGCCTCTTCCTGGCTGACCCGGCCGGTCTTGATCTTGATGCGGCTGCCGCCGTGGCTGCGGATCGCGTCGCGGGCGTTGACCACCAGGTTCATGATGGCGGTGTCGAGCTGGCCACGGTCGGCCCGGACGTGCGGCAGGTTGCGGCCGTAGTCGGTGACCAGCTTGATGTCTTCCGGCAGCAGGCGGCGCAGCAGCACCTCGGACTCCGAGATCATCTCGCCGACGTCGAGGATCTCGCGCTGGACGGTCTGCTTGCGCGAGAAGGCCAGCAGCTTGCGGACAAGGTCCGCGGCCCGCATCGACGTCTGCTTGATCTCGTTCAGCCCCTCGTACGAGGGGTCGCCCACCGGGTGGCGGGTGGCCAGCACGTCGAGCTGCATCAGGATGGCGGTGAGCAGGTTGTTGAAGTCGTGCGCCACGCCGCCGGCCAGCTGGCCAATGGCCTGCATCTTCTGGCTCTGGGCGAGCTGCAGCTCGATCTGCTTCTGCTCGGAGACATCGACGAGGTAGGCCACCCAGCGGCCGTCGCTCTTGGAGAGGTACAGGTGCGCGATCCGGGCGGTATCGCACGCCAGCCGGACTTCCAGCGGGGCCTTGCCGTCGGCGAGGCGCCGGGCGGCGTCCTCGCGGCTGGCGGGCTCGATGAGCGCACCGAAGGGCTGGCCGACCTCCCAGTCGCCGGCGACGGCCTTCAGGGCCGGGTTGGCCTCGACGATGGTCGACAGGAACGGGTCCTCGCCCTCGAGCAGGGCGGCGCCGAACGGCGAGGCGGCGGCGAAGGCGTCCAGCACCTTGGGCGGCGGGGCCTTGGCCCCCGAGAAGGCGTTCAGCACCTCCATCGCCGCCGAGGGAAGAGCGAGCACGCCGCCGGAGCCGGTCAGGCGGACGAGGTAGCGACGGGGCCCCACCGGCGAGATCAGCGCCTTGCGCTCCTCGCCCGCGACCTTCAGCAGGGCGCGGCCCAGTTCCCCGCGGCGCGCGGCGGCGAGGGCGCCGAACAGGCTGGCGGCGGCCGCGCCGTTCTTCGGCAGCCGCATCGTCGGCCCCATGGCCGTGCGCCAGGCGGCGTTGGCCGCGGACAGCTTGCCGTCGGGCGAGGCGATGGCGGCGGGCTCGTCCAGGGCCTGGAGGAAAGCCTCGGCCCCCTGGTCCGTCTCGGCCGGCGTGTCGGCGCCGGTGCGCAGCACGAAGAGGCCGAGGCAGGACACGCCCGCCAGGCCGATCAGCAGCATCATGCTGGCCAGGGTGGCCGGGCCGGCGTCCACCGCCGGCGCCGCGGCGAAGGCCACGGCCAGCAGGAAGAACACCACGGCGGCCCCGGTCAGGGGGTCGAAGCGGCCCTTCGGATTGGACGGCTCGGCCAAGGCGGCCTCCGGTTTTTCCACATGTCGGCCGCCAAAGGCGGCCTCCGGCGGCGATTCGGTCATCGGCATTGTGTCACAAGGGCTTAGCGGCCGCACGGCGGCGGCCGTTCGCGGCGTTGAGGATGAAGCCGATGATCTTGGCCACCGCCTCATAGTGGGCCGGCGGGATCATGTCGTCGACCTCGACGGCGGCGTAGAGGGCGCGGGCCAGCGGCGGGTCCTCGATGACGGGGACGCCGGCTTCCTCGGCGATGGCGCGGATCTTCAGGGCGAGGCTGTCCAGGCCCTTGGCCACGCAGAGCGGCGCCCCTGAGGCACCCTCGTCGTACTTCAGCGCCACGGCGTAGTGGGTCGGGTTCATGATCACCACGGTGGCGTCGGGCACGGCCTGCATCATCCGGCGCTTGGCGCGCTCGAACTGGATCTGCTTCTGGCGCGCCTTCACGTGAGGATCGCCCTCGGTCTGCTTGAAGTCCTCCTTCACCTCCTCCTTGCTCATCCGCATGCGCTTCATGAAGCGCTGGCGCTGCCAGAGCCAGTCGGCGCCGGCGACGGCCAGGGAGAGCGCGGCCACTGCGAACAGCAGGCGCTTCAGGATGTCGACGGCGAAGGGCAGCATGGCCATCGGATCGAGGGCCGCGAGGTTGGCGAGCTGGGGGATGAAGGGCTTGAGGATCCACCAGCCCAGCGCGCCGGTGACGCAGACCTTCAGCACCGACTTGGCGAACTGCATGAGGCCGTCGGGGCCGAACAGCTTCTGCAGGCCCTTCAGCAGGTTGAACTTCGAGAGGTCGGGCTTCAGCTTCTCGCCCGAGAACATGAAGCCGGTCTGCGAGAGGTTTCCGGCGATCCCGCAGATCGAGGCCACGCCGAAAACCAGCGCCAGCGTCGGCGCCGCGGCCAGCACCGCATGCCGGATGACGCCCACCCCGCCCTGACCGTCCACGACGATCTCGTGCGGATGGGCCAGATAGGGCACGAGGTTCTCGGTCAGGCCGCGGGCCAGCCAGTCGCCGGCGAAGATGATCGCCGCCGAGACGCCGGCGAGGATGGCGAAGGGCGACAGGTCCGGGGTCTTGGGAACGTCCCCCTTCTCCCGCGCCTGGGATAGTTTTCGCGGTGTCGGTTCTTCTGTCTTGGAGGCGGCGTCTTCACTCATCGGCCGAGGAAGGCCCCCACCAGTTCACGGTACCGCTCGACCCAGACGAGGCCGATGGTTCCCAGGCTGAGCGCGAAGACGGCCAGCCCCAGCAGGACGATCAGCGGGGTGGCGACGAAGAACACCTGGAACTGCGGCATGATGCGGCCGACGAGGCCCACCGCCACGTTGAAGATCAGAGAGAAGACCAGCACCGGCGCCGCAAGCTGGAGGCCGAGCGCGAAGGACTTGCTGACCGTTTGGATGGCGAGCTGCCCGGCGTCGGCGATCGGCACGTCACGACCGAACGGGAACAGGCTGAAGGACCGCACGATGGCGGCCAGGAACATGTGGTGCAGGTCGGTGGACATGATCAGCACCACCCCCATCAGCCCCAGGAAGGTGGCGAGCGTGGGCGAGGGCTGGGCCTGCATGGGGTTCGCGGTCTGGGCGAACGACAGCGTCGTCCCCAGCGACACGAGCTCGCCCGCAGTCGACAGCGACATCATGAAGATCCGTAGGATGCCGCCGATCATCAGGCCGATGAAGATCTGCTGGATCACCTGTCCGGCCATGCCGCTGACCGTGCCGGGAAGCGGCGGCGCGGCGGCGCCGAGCACCGGGAACAGCATCAGCGCCATAGCCAGCGAGAACGACAGCCGGATGCGGGGCGGGATGAAGGTCTCGCCCAGGCCCGGCAGCAGCATGATGATCGCCCCCAGCCGCGCGAAGACCAGGCCGCCGGCGAACACCTGCTGGGCTGTGGCGTAGGACTCCATCAGGGGGATTCCATGGGGGCGGCCGCGCCCCCGCTCACATGGCCGCGATGCGGGCGGCGATATGCTGCATGAAGCCGCTCATGAGCGCCCCCATCAGCGGCAGGAAGATGAGCAGCGAGACGAAGATCGCGACGATCTTCGGCGCATAGACCAGCGTCGCTTCCTGGATCTGGGTGAGCGCCTGCAGCAGGCCGATGCCCACGCCGACGATCAGGCCCACGATCAGCACGGGCGCGGAAAGCTGGATGGTCAGCCAGATGGCCTCGCGCCCGACATCCAGGACTTCGGCGCCGTTCATCGAATCCCCCGCCCACACACGCTCGAACCGCGGAGAATCCGCTGGCGGCAGAGTCGGTCCGGCATGGTTAACGAACGGCTACCGGTGGGCAGGAATTGCCTAGAGACCCAGCTCGGATTCCAGCCTCCGGGCGGCTTCGGCAGGCGTGGCTTTGCCCTGGTCCCGGTCGACGGTGTAGTTGGCGGCGCGCATGGCCTCGACGGGGATCCTGCCGATCAGCGGGCGCAGCGCCGCCAGCAGGCGTGGGTCGTCCCGCCGCTTGGGCGAGATCAGCACGACGGCGTCGTAGGGTGGGATCGCGCCCTTGGGATCGGCGAGCGTCACGAGGTTGTCCGCGGCGATCCGACCGTCGGACGAGAAGGCCGAGATGACGTCCGCCTCCCCGCCGGCGAGCGCCCGGTACATGAAGGTGGGCTGGTAGGCCGTGGCGCTGCGGAACTTCAGGCCATAGGCGCCCTCGACGGCCTTCCATTCGGGCCGGGACAGGAACTCCAGGTCGGAGCCCAGCGCCAGGGCGGGCGCCCGGCGCGCCAGGTCGGCGATGGAGCCTATGCCCAGCTCGCGGGCCCGGTCGGCGCGCATGGCGAAGGCGTAGGCGTTCTCGAACCCCAGCGAGCCCAGAACCCGGACCCCGTCGCGGCGATCGAGCTCGGCTGTGAGCTGGTCGAGCACCGCCTGGCGGCCCGGATTGTCGGTGCGGCGCAGGACGTTGGTCCACAGCGTTCCCGAGTAGTCGACGTAGACGTCCAGTTCGCCGGCCGCGAGCGCGCGGTAGGCGACGGCCGAACCCAGGTCCTCCTTGCGCGCGACGCGGGCGCCGCCGCGTTCGAGCCGCTCGGCCATCAGCTCGGCGAGGATGTACTGCTCGGAGAAGTTCTTGGCGCCCACCACGTAGGCCACGGGCTTGCCGAAGCCCGCGAGCGGCAGCAGCGCGAGCGCCGCACCCACGAGCAGGCCGCCGAGGCCGGCGGCGACCAGCCCGCGGCGGCGCAGGCGCAGCCCCGCCTCGGCGAGGCCCAGGAGCTGATCGGCGGCCAGAGCCAGGGCGGCGGAGGCGCCGCAGCCGAAGAGGACGAACACCCAGTTCTCGGTCTGGAGGCCGGCGAAGATGTAGTTGCCGAGGCTGGTCTGGCCGACGGGCGTCGACAGCGTCGCCGCGCCGATGGTCCAGACGGCGGCGGTCCGCACGCCGGCCATGATGACGGGCGCGGCGAGCGGCAGCTCCACCTGGATGAGCTTCTGGCGCGAGGTCATGCCCAGCGCGTCCGCCGCCTCGCGGACCGCAGGGTCGACGCCGCCGATGCCGGCGACGGTGTTCCTGAGGATCGGCAGCACGGAATAGAGCGTCAGCGCCAGCAGCGACGGCAGGAAGCCCAGGGCGGAGAAGCCGACGCCCAGGGCCGCCAGGCTCAGGGCCGACAGCGCCAGCAGCAGCGGATAGAACAGCGCAAGCAGCGCAAGGCTCGGTATCGTCTGGATCAGGCTCGCCAGCGCCAGGAGCGGCCAGCGCAGGCGGGCGCTGCGGGTGGCGGCGATCGCCAGCGGCAGGCTGACGGCGACGCCCAGGACCAGAGCGCTGCCGCTCAGCAGCACGTGCCAGCCCAGGTACTCCGGCAGGCGTTCGAAGGCGGCGGCGAACCGTGAGGTCATGCTCCGAACCGGGCCTCCAGGCGGCGGGCCTGGCGCAGCGGCGCTTCGAGCAGCGACCGCACCTCCGGATCGGCGGTCCCGGCCAGCAGCTCGGCCGGCGCGCCGTCGGCGACGATGCGGCCGGCGTTCAGCATCACGACGCGGTCCGCCAGCAGGGCGGCCTCGGCCATGTCGTGGGTGACCATGACGGTCGTGAGCCCGAGACGTTCGTGCAGGGCGCGGTAGTCGCCGCCGAGCGCGTCGCGGGTGACGGGATCGAGGGCGCCGAAGGGCTCGTCCATCAGCACCAGGGGCGGCTCGCCGGCCAGCGCGCGGGCGAGGCCCACCCGCTGGCGCTGACCGCCCGAGAGCTCGGCCGGCAGGCGGTCGCGCACGGATAACGGCAGGCTGATCAGCTCCAGAAGTTCGGCGACCCGCGCGGCGACGCGCTCGGCCGACCACCCCAGCAGGCCGGGCGTCACGGCGATGTTCTCGGCCACCGTCCGATGCGGGAACAGGCCGACGTCCTGGAAGGCGTAGCCGATCCGCCGGCGCAGCGCCTGCGAGGCGGTGGTCGCGTCCTGCCCCAGCACGGTCACACGGCCTTCGTCCGGTTGGACCAGGCCGTTGATCGTCTTCAGCAGAGTGGTCTTGCCCGACCCGGAGCCGCCCACGAGCGCCACGAACTCGCCCGCCGCGACCGCGAGGCTGACCGCGTCGAGAGCGGCCAGGCCGCCGTAGCGCCTGGAGACGGCGGCAAGTTCGATCACCGGCTGCATCGCCGCAAGCGCTAGCACGGTTCGGCATTCCCGGTCCCGCCGCCGGCGCGTTATGACTGACGCCCCAGGTGCAAGGAGTTCCCGAATGTCCCGACTGTTCGCCATCGCCATCGCCGCCGCCGCCCTAGCGGGCGCCGCCCCCGCCTGGTCCGCTCAGGGCGAAACCGTCACCACCGAACTGAAGAACGGGGCCGGCCAGACGGTGGGCTCCGTGACCCTGACGGAGGCGCCGAAGGGCGTGGTGATGCGGGTGGAGGCCAAGGGCCTGTCGCCGGGCTGGCACGGCCTGCACTTCCACGAGAAGGCGGATTGCTCGAAGTCGGACTTCACGACGGCCGGCGCACACACCCGCCACGGCGAGGCCAAGGGCGTCCACGGCCTGCTGAACCCGCAGGCCAACGAGACGGGCGACCTGCCGAACATCCACGCCGGCGCCGACGGCGCGGCGGCCGCCGAGGTCTATACGACCCTGACGACGCTGAAGGCGCTCCGCGACGCGGACGGCTCGGCGGTTCTGATCCACGCCAACGCCGACGACCACACGACCCAGCCGATCGGCGGCGCGGGCGCGCGCGTGGCGTGCGCCGTCATCAAGTAGGGGACGACGTGCGGAGCGACTGAATCCCTTTCGCGGGGATGGGTCGCTTCGCGCTCAGATCGGCATCCGCATGATTTCCTGATAGGCGTTGATCACCTGGTCGCGGACGGCCATGACCGTCTCCAGGCTGGCCTCGGCGGCGGAGATGGCGGTGACCACGTCGATCAGCTCGGCCTTGCCCTGGACCTGGGCGGCCATCTGGGTCTCAGCGTTCCTGGAGGCGTGGACCGCGTCGCCCATCGCCGCCTTGAGGATGTCGCCGAAGCCGGGACCGGCGGCGGGCGCCGAGGCCTCGGAGCCGGCGTCCAGCGACATGCCCTTCTGGGCGGCGGCGTAGGCCTTGGCGGCGGCGAGCGGCGTGATCACGGTTTAAGGCCTCCTACTTCTTGAGCAGGTCGAGGGTGCGGGCCTCCATGGCGCGCGCGGTCTCGATGACGTTGAGGTTGGCCTCGTAGGCGCGCTGGGCCTCGCGCATGTCCATCGCCTCGACGAGAGAATTCACGTTCGGCAGCTTCACATAGCCCTTGGCGTCGGCCGAAGGATGGCCCGGGTTGTACTCGGTACGGAACTCGGTCTGGTCGGCCTCGACCTTGGCCATGCGGACGCCCTGCCCGCCGCCCACCTTGGCCGGCTCGAAGACGGGCGCCTGGCGGCGGTAGGGGTCGCCGCCGGGGGTCTTGGACGTGGAGTTCGCGTTCGCCAGGTTCTCGGCGATGATACGCATGCGCGCCTGCTGGGCCCGGAGGGCGGAGGCGGCGATCGCCTGGGCGATCCCGGCCATGGAGCGGACAGCCATCGGTCAGGGCTCCTTCAGCCGCGGCCCGGCGGCCGGGTGGCCATCCGGAGGATGTTCATGGACTTCTGGTAGAAGCCGATGGCGGCGTCGTAATTCATCCGCGCCTCGGTCATCTTCAGCATCTCCTCCTCGAGCACCACGGCGTTGCCGTTCAGCGTGGTCTCGGAGCCGGGTGCGGCCACCGCCTTGGCGGCCGCGGCCGTCCGGCGTTCGGACTTCGGTTGCATGTGGCCGGCCTGGGTGGCCGCCATCATCGTGGCGCGGGCGCCGCCGCCCTGCGCCTGCATCGCGGCCTGGAAGCCGAAGGGCTTGACGTCCTGGGCGACGTAGCCGGGCGTGTCGGCATTGGCGACGTTCTGCGCGATCACCCGCTGGCGTTCCGACAGATGGCCGAGCCGGCCGCGGAGCATCGCGAAGAGCGGAATCTGGGCCAAGTCCATGCGGAAGATGGTGAATAAACAGGGTTAATCGGCTCTTAAGAGACTCGGGGCGTCATGGGGCCACAAAGCACCTCCTGCCGCAGAAGCGCCCATGGGTTTCCTCGACTTCATCCAAGCCGTCTTCGCGCTGGCCTTCACCCTGGGCCTCGTGGGCCTGGGCGCGCTGGCGCTGCGCCGCTATGGGCCGAACGCCCTCGCCCGCTTCGGCCAACCCCAGCGCAAGGAACGCCGGCTCAAGGTGGTGGAGACGCTGGTGATCGATCCCGCGCGGCGCCTGCTGATCGTCGACTGCGACGGTGAGGAGCGGCTGCTGCTGCTGGGCGAGGGCCGGATGCTGGGCGAGCTGAAGTCCAAGACGGGCGGCCGCTGATGCTGGGCGACCTCTTCAAGGCGGTCCGCGCCCTCCCCGCCGAGGACTGGCGCAAGGCCGCGGGGCTGTCGGTCATCGCCACGGTCGCGGCGCTGGTGTTCCCGGCCGCGGCGGCGGCCCAGGCGGTGAACATCGACCTCGGCACGGGCGCCGGCCTGACCGAGCGGGTCGTGCAGCTCGTGGGGCTGCTCACGGTCCTGTCGCTGGCGCCCTCCATCGTGATCATGACCACCTCCTTCGTGCGCATCGTGGTGGTGCTCAGCCTGCTGCGCACGGCGCTGGGGGTGCAGCAGAGCCCGCCCAACGCCGTGATCATCTCCCTGGCCCTGTTCCTGACCGCGATCGTCATGGGACCGACCTTCGAGCGGTCGTACCAGGAGGGCGTGAAGCCGCTCCTCGACCAGCAGATGGAGCTTCCCGAGGCGTTCGACCGGGCCGGCGGGCCGGTGAAGACCTTCATGCTGAGCCAGGTGGACGAAGACGACCTCGGCCTCTTCATCCGGCTGTCGAAGATCCCCCGCCCCGCCACCGCCGAGGCCGTGCCGCTGCGCGTGGTGACGCCCGCGTTCATGATCAGCGAGCTGAAGCGCGCCTTCGAGATCGGCTTCCTGCTGTTCGTGCCCTTCCTGGTCATCGACCTGGTGGTCGCCAGCGTGCTGATGAGCATGGGCATGATGATGCTGCCGCCGGCGGTGGTCAGCCTGCCCTTCAAGCTGATCTTCTTCGTGCTCGTCGACGGCTGGCGGCTAGTCTGCGGCAGCCTGGTGGAGAGCTTCCAGCGCGGCGCGGGGGGGTAGGCGCCCCAGCTCCTCCCCTGCGAAGCGGGGGAGGTGTCGCGAATGCGACGGAGGGGGCGTAGAGCCCATCCTCCGAAGACGCCCCCTCCACCACTTCGTGGTCCCCCTCCCCCGCTTCGCAGGGGAGGAGCGCTAGGTCGTGGCGGCCTTGGTGGCGGCGGCGGGAGCGGCCGGCTTGCCGCTGGGCGAAGGCCGCGTCTTGAAGCGCTCCTTCATCTTGGCGACCCAGCCGGCGAAGGCCTCGTTGTCGGCGGAGACGCGGCCGAAGTCGCCGACGCTGAGCCGGCCCGAAGGCTCGCCCGACAGCGCGATCTTCAGGGCCTCGGGATTGCTCGCCTTGTCGTAGAAGCCGGCGTACTGGCGCTCCAGCCGCTGAAGCGCGGCCTCGTCGCCGGCCAGGCTGTAGGCGACGCCGGCGCGGAGCAGCTTGCCCTCCTCTTCGGCGGTCAACGCGTCGGGCTTCTTCCAGCGGTCGCCCAGGCCCTTCTCGAACAGCGGCCCCGCGGCGGCCCAGTTCTTCTGCTTCCAGGTGACCTCGGCGCGCAGGTCCTGGGCCTCCTTGGAGGCGTCGCGCTCGATGATCTCCAGCGCGCTTTCGTGGCGGCCCACGGCGGCCCAGGCGCGGGCCTCGATCAGGCGGCGCTCGCTGCTCAGGGCGTTGGGCAGGACGGTGGTGCGCGAGGCGTTGATCGCCTGGATCGCCGCCTCCGGCTTTCGGTCCATCAGGTAGATGAGCGCCAGGTCCGTTGACACCTGGGCCTTGGCCACGCCCTCGAGACGGTTCTCGGCCTGGTACTTCAGGAGCTCGGCGGCCTGGGGCAGGAGGTCGACGTCGACGAGGCGGCGCACCAGCTTGCGGACCATCAGGTCGCCGTCGGCGCCGATGGGCGTGAGCTCCTTGAAGTCATAGAACAGGGCCAGCGCCTGTACGGGCTCCAGCCCGTCGGCCATGCCGTCCAGGAACAGGGCGCGGAAGGCGGCCGAGAGGTCGGCCTGGAGCTGCAGCGCCTCGGGCAGGTCGGGCAGCCGGCCGCCGGCGGTGCGCAGCGCCTCCAGCGCCTCGCGGTAGCGGCCCTGGCCGAGGTAGAGATTGCCCAGCGCGCGGATGGTCTCGAGCTCGGTGGCGTCGCCACGCCAGCGATAGCGCAGGTTGTCGAACACCGTGGCCGCCTGGAGCGGCGTCAGCTGTCCGGTTTCCAGCTTGATCTGGGTGGCGCGCAGCAGGGCGGGCGCGGCGATGGCGTCGACCGGCGCACGGGCGATGGCGGTGTAGATCCTGAGCGCCCGGTCCTTGTGGCCCTGCAGTTCGATGATGCGGGCCTGCAGCAGGCGGCTCTGCAGCTCTTCGGAGGCGCCGGCCTTTTCCGCGAGCGCCAGCTTGATGCGCGCCTCGGCGCCGACCAGATCGCCCTGGTAGAGCGAGGCCTGGGCCTCGGACCGGGCGAAGCGCGCCTTCCAGGCCGGAGAGAACAGGGCGAACGACTCCGCGCCCTTGCCGAATTCGGTGCGGGCGTCCGGCCAGCGGGCGAGCTGGGTCGCCACGTAGGAGCGCCACATGGCGCTGGAGGGATCGTCGGCGAGCGGCGGGGCCGAGAGGTCGGCCTCGGCTTCCTTGTAGCGGCGGGCCAGCACGCGGGCGACGCCGCGCAGGCCGCGGAACTCCGGATCGTCGAGCATCTCGGGATGCTCGCGGGCGAGGTTGTTGAGGACGCCGATGGCTTCGAACGACAGCTCGGAACCGACGAGGAAGCGGGCCAAGGCCATCCGGGCGGCGACCGGCGCCTGGCGGTCCTCGTTGGCGGCCTCGCCCGCCGCGGCCGACATCAGCGAATTGTAGCGCGCGAGGAAGCCGTGCTCGCCCGTCTGCGCCCATTCCTCGGAGATCAGGGCCGGCATGACGGCGGGCTTGGGCGCGCCGAGATCGGCCTGCTCGCGGTCGCGGACGGCCCAGGCGGGCGACAGCGTCAGACCCTGGGGCCGGCCGATGCGGACGATGTCGCCGTCGCGCTGCACGTCGAGGTCTTCGACGAAGCTCTCGACGGCCAGGCCCTGGATCGAGGGCAGCAGCGCCATCTGGACATAGTCGCGGCGGCTGGGCAGGCCCTTGGCCGGGCCGAGGGCCGTCACCGCCGTCACCACGTCGCCGACGACCGGATCGTTGAAGCGCACGACGCGCGTGGCGCCGGCGACAGGCGCCTTCACCACGGGCGGACCGCCGGCCGCGTCGCGGCCGACGCGGACGATGCCCGGCTGGGCCTGGCCGCCCGGACCGAAGCTGATGGTCCAGGTGTTGCCGACGGCGGTGGCGAAGATCGGGGTCTCGGCCGGCGTCTCGATGCGCAGGGCGGCGTAGTCGGGCCCGCGGAACGCCTGGACGGCGCCGAACTGCTTCAGGCCCTTCGGCGCGGCCGAGACGTCAAGCCTGGCCGGCGCATCGAACACCACCCAGACTGCCGAGCCGCGGCGGAAGACGGCGGCGCCGGCCGGGTTGGCCCAGTCGAACGAGAGCTGCGCCTGACCGGACGCGACCCGCACGCCCATCTTGACCACGCCGCCCGGCGGCAGCGGGTTCGGACGGGGCGGCTCCGGCTCGGCCTGCGCCACTTCGGCCGGGGCCTCCGCGGCGGGCGGCTTCTCGAAGATATTGACGTAGGACGCACCGTCGGCGGAGCCGACCTTCGCGTCGGCGTCGTCGGCGAGCGTGATGACGAGCTGCAGCTTGCCGCCGGCGTGGCGCTTCTCGGCGGTCTTCACCCAGCGCGGCGGCGAAGTGCGCAGACGGGAGATATCCGGGTCGGCGTCGCGGCTGAAGGTCAGGGTGAGTTGCTGGCCGTCGCGCGCCGATGAGACCGCCGCCTGACCTTTCCAGTGGAACTCGATGCGCGAGAACGTCTCGGCCTGGGCGACGCGGACGTCCAGGGGGCCCTTGGCCAGGGCGTCCACCGCAGGCGCAACGGCGCTCGCCGGCGCCGCCACGGAGGCGATGCAGGCGGCGGCGACGCCGGAACGGAGGGCCTGGCGCAGGCTCATCGGCTACCCGGCCTTGGCCGGAGGAGCGGCGCTCGGCGCCGCCGCGGCGGCCGGGGGCGCGGCTTCGGGCTTGGCGGCCTGCTGGTTGGCGGGCGCAGCCTTGCGTGGCGGCGTGCGCGCGGGCTGACGGCGCGGCTGGGCTGCAGCCTTTGCGGGCGGCGCGGCGGCCGGCTCCGCCGCAGGCGGCTCGGCCGTGTTCTGGGCGAGCTGCTGGGCCCGGAGCGCGGCGGCCTGGGCGTCGGTGAACCGCTTGGCGAGGCCCTCGGTCAGCTTCTTGGCTTCGGCCGAGGGCATCTGGGCGACGATGGCGGAGAGCGAACGCTCCTTCATTCGCGCGGCGATGGGCAGCCGGACCGCGTCGTCCAGCGCCGCGAGGCGCGGAGCGGCGTCCTTGGCCTTCATGCCCTCGAACACCTTCACGAGGCGATCGATCTCGGCGGCCTGCTTGGCGTCGGCCTGGGTGAGCAGGCCCTGGACCTCGCCCTTCAAGCCGGTCAGCGCCTTGATCTTGGCGTCCAGCTTGGCCTCGGCGGCGGCCATCAGGGCGAGCTGGGTGTTCAGGTCGTTCTCGCGGGCGTCGAGCACGCCACGGCGTTCCCCCAGGCTCTGGAGCACCTGCAGCTCGGCCGGGGACAAGCCCGCCTGCTTGGCGAGCTCGGCGGCGGTGGGCGCACAGACGGCCTTCGGTTGAAGGGTCGGCGGCGGCAGGCCAGGAGCCGCAGCGTCCTTGGCCTCGCCGGTCTCGGCCTTTTCGTCGGCCTTTTTGTCCTTGGGCTCGCCCTTCACGGCCTCCTCGGCGAAAGCGCGGGCGCCGGACAGCATGCCCGGCAGATCGCGGGCGCCGGCGAGCGCATTGATGGCGAGGACGCCGCCGGCGGCGAGGCCGACCAGCGGCAGGATGCGGGGCATGGATTTCACCGGCGGCCTCCGAACGGCGCGTCGAGGGTCAGGGGCTCGTCTTCGAAAAGGTCGGCGTCGGGATCGTGCGGCGACCGGGGCGCCGGCCGCGGGGCGACCTTCGGCTGCTCTCGCACCAGGCGCTCGGGTTTGGTCCGGGCCTCCCGGGCGGCGGCCAGCAGCGCGCCAAGGCGGCGCTCGGCGTCGCGGCCGAGGTCGCCCTCCTCAGGCGCGTCCCGGACCCGATCGGGCGCGGAGGCCATCAGCCGTTCCAGCCTGGCGGCGAGCGCCCGGCCCTTCTCGATCCGGTCGGCCAGCTCGTCGGTGGCCTCGTCGGTGGCGGCCCGCAGGTCGGCGAGCCCCTGCTCGGCGCGGCTCGCCGCCGCGTTCAGTTCGGCCACGGCTGTGGCGAAGCCGTCCTGGCTGTCGCGCAGCGCCTTGAGCCGGCGGTTCAGCCGCACGCCCATCGACAGGGCCGCCAGCAGCAGGCCGGCGAGCACGAGGTTCATGATCAGGCCGATCAGGCTCATTGGGTCCTCGTGACGGCTTGGCGGGCGTGAGGCGAAAGCGGCGCTTCCACCCGGACGGCGATGTGGGCGTTGCGGCGGCCCATGCGGCCGCGGGTGAGCGGGATGGCCCCGGCCCGCAGCTCGATCAGGCTGTCGGGCGTGGCGTTCAGCATCAGGGTGTCGCCGACCTTCAGGTCGAGGACGCGCTGGAGCGGGATCTGCTGCTCGTCGAGCACGGCGCGGACCTCCATGCTGGTGGTCCAGAGCTCGGTGGCGAGGTGGCTTTCCCAGATGTTGTCGCGGCCGAACTTCTCGCCCATGAACTGCTGCAGCAGCATCTTCCGGATGGGCTCGAGGGTGGCGTAGGGCAGCAGCAGCTCGATGCGGCCGCCGCGGTCTTCCATGTCGATGCGCAGCTTCACCAGGATCGCCGCATTGGCAGGACGGGCGATGGCGGCGAAGCGCGGGTTCGTCTCCAGCCGGTCGAGGGTGAAGCTGACCGGGGTCAGCGGCTCGAAGGCCTCGCGGGCGTCGGCGAGGACGACCTCGACCATCCGCTGGACCAGCACGCGCTCGATGGTGGTGTAGGGCCGGCCCTCGATGCGCATGGCCGCCGTGCCGCGGCGCCCGCCCAGCAGCACGTCGACGATCGAGTAGATCAGGTTCGAGTCGACCGTCAGCAGGCCGTAGTTGTTCAGCTCCTCGGCCCGGAACACCGACAGGATCGCCGGCAGCGGGATCGAGTTCAGATAGTCGCCGAAGCGGATCGAGCTGATGTTGTCGAGGCTGACCTCGACGTTGTCGGACGTGAAGTTCCGCAGGGAGGTGGTCATCAACCGCACCAGGCGGTCGAAGACGATCTCCAGCATCGGCAGGCGCTCGTAGCTGACGAGCGCGGAGTTGATGATCGCCCGGATGCCGGTGCGCTCGGAGACCTCGTCGTCGGAGAGGTCGAAGCCCAGCAGGCTGTCGATCTCGTCCTGATTGAGGATGCGCTCCGAGCCGATCAGGCCGTCGGGGCCGCCCTTGGGCTCCGTCCAGCCGGCCTCGCCGCCGGCGGCGGCTTCGGGTTCGGCGGGAAGGTCTGCGTCTTCACTCATGGGACTGGCGCGTCTCGCCCAGGGCCTTGCGGCCCTAGTTGATCAGCATCTCCTCGATCAGGACGGCGTTGGCCTTGGAGGGGGCGATCACGAGGTTCACCCGGCGCAGGATCTCCATGCGCAGCTGATAGCTGCCCTGGCTGCCCGACAGGTCCTCGGGGCGAAGCTCGCGCAGGAAGCTCTGGAACATGTCCTGGAGCCTCGGCATGTTCGGATCCAGCGTCTCGACCGCCTCGTGGTCGGGCAGTTCGAGGGTGAGCTTCAGCTTCAGGAAGGTGGGCCGGCCGTCGGCGGTCTGCATGTTCACCACGACGTCGGGCATGGTGTAGAAGACGACGCCGTCGGGCCCCTCGCGGACGACCGCCGCGCCCTTCTCGCCTTCCTTGCCCTTCTCGCCCTTCTCTTCCTTCTTCTTTTCCTTCTTCTTCGCCTTGGCCTCGCCATGGGCGGCGGCCTCGTCGGGCTTGGGCGCGAGGAACATGAAGGCCGCGGTCCCGCCGCCGCCCAGCACCAGGACGGCGGCCACGCCGCCGATGATCAGAAGCTTGAGCGGCAGCTTCTTCTTGGCCGGCGCTTCGCCCTCCTCGCCCTCGGCGGGAGCCTCGCCTTCCGGGGCCTCCTTGACCTTGTCCTTGGCCACGCGCGCGTTCCTTAGAATCCTGTCCCGCACACGTGTGACCCCGGTTTGGTTAAGAACCGGTTTTTAACGGACCTTAACGACGGCCAAGCCTGCCCGGCATTTTCCGCCGCCCGGCGCCCGTTAACTTTATTGTCCGTTGAATTTGCTGGACTTTCAGACTGGCCCAAACCTTGCAGCACGAACGGCTGAAAACCATGCCCTGCAAGGCTTGCCGGTTAAGATGGACAACGCGACCTACATCGGACTGTCCCGCCAGATGGTGCTCCGCAAGGAGATGGACATCATCGCCAACAACATCGCCAACCTGGACACCACCGGGTTCAAGGTCGAATCGCTGCTGAAGAAGACCGACGCGCAGGCGCCGGCCATGACGCTGGGCGGGCCGAAGCCCGTGAAGTTCGTCTCGGCCGACGGCGTGGCCCGCGACTTCGGCCAGGGCGCCCTGCGGCAGACCGGCGGCCAGTTCGACCTGGCTATCGAGGGCCAGGGCTTCTTCCGCGTGCAGGGCGACGACGGCGAGCGCTACACCCGCGACGGCCGCTTCCGCACCGACGAGGTCGGCCGACTGGTCACCCAGAACGGACAGCCGGTGCTGGACGAGGGCGGCGGCGAGATCACCATCGACCCGGAAAAGGGCCCGGCCTCCATCGCCAAGGACGGCGTGGTCAGCCAGGGGAACGAGCGCATCGGCAAGGTAGGCGTGTTCACCTTCGAGAGCCTCGCCGCCCTCGAGAAGACCGGCGACAACCAGTACCGCAACACCTCGAACCTGACCGCCCAGCCGGCCACCGAAGCCGTCCTTCGGCAGGGGATGCTGGAAGGCTCCAACGTGCAGGCGATCCTGGAGATCACCCGCATGGTCGAGGTGAGCCGAGCCTACGAGTCCACCGCCAAGATGATCGATTCCGAAGCCGACCTCTCGCGCCGCTCCGTCGAGCGCCTGGGCCGGGTCCAGTAAGGGGATAGCGACCGATGCAAGCGCTCCGCACCGCGGCCACCGGCATGGCCGCTCAGCAGCTGAACGTCGAGGTCATCTCGAACAACATCGCCAACATGAACACGGTGGGCTTCAAGCGTCAGCGCGCCGAGTTCCAGGACCTGCTCTACCAGACCTTCGAAGCCGCCGGCGTGCAGTCGTCCGACCAGGGCACCATCGTGCCGACGGGCGTGCAGGTGGGCGCGGGCGTGAAGGCCGGCAGCGTCTATCGGATCATGACCCAGGGCACAATGACCCGCACCGACAACAAGCTGGACATGGCCATCGACGGCACCGGCTACCTGCAGGTGCTGCTGCCCTCCGGCGAGACGGCCTACACGCGGGCCGGCAACCTGGCGGTCAACGACCAGGGCCAGCTCGTCACCCAGGACGGCTACCAGATCCAGCCGGGCATCACGATCCCGCAGGACGCGGTCGACGTGGCGATCTCCAAGAGCGGTCAGGTGCAGGTGACCCAGGCCGGCCAGACGGCGCCGGCGGTCGTGGGTCAGCTTGAGCTCGCCACCTTCCTGAACGAGGGCGGCCTGAAGGCCATGGGCTCGAACCTGTTCATGGAAACCGCCGCCTCGGGCGCGCCCACCACCGGCGTGCCGGGCGAGAACGGCGTCGGCGGCCTGATCCAGGGCTACACCGAAGCCTCGAACGTCGACGCGGTCTCGGAAATCACCGCCCTGATCGTCGCGCAACGGGCCTACGAGATGAACTCCAAGGTCATCTCCACCGCCGACAACATGCTGGCCACGGCCAACCAGGTGAAGGCGTGATGACCCGCTCCGGAAACAGCCTGTCATCCCGGACGGCCGAAGGCCGATCCGGGACCCAGGACGGACGCACCGCGCTCGGCCCCTGGGTCCCGGCGCTCCGCTTCGCTGCGGCCGGGATGACGGCGTTGGGGTTGATGGTCTCCCCAGCCCTGGCCGGCCAGCCGGTGACGCTGAAGACCGACGTCGCCGACGCCGACGGAATCGTCACCCTGGGCGACCTGTTCGACGGCGCGGGCGCCGCGGCCGGCACGCCGCTGGCGGCCCGCACGGGCCAGACGATGATGCTGAGCGCGGCCGCCGTGCAGATCGCGGCCCGACGGGCGGGGCTGGACTGGGCCAACGCCCAGGGCCTCCGTCAGATCGTGGTTCGCGGCGGGACGCCCGCGGCCCAGCGCGGCAACGTCCAGGTGCTGACCTGGGCCCGCAACATCATGGCGGGCGAGACGATCCAGCCGGCCGACCTGGTCTGGGGCAAGGCGGCCGCAGCGCCGGCCGATGCTCCGGCCGATCCGGACGTGGTCGTGGGCCTGGCCGCCAAGCGTTCGCTGCGGATGGGCGCGGCGGTCGCCGGACGGGACGTCGCCGCCGTCGAGGTCGTCAAGGCCGGCGAGATCGTCACCCTGACCTACGACGCCGACGGGATCAGCCTGGCGCTGCAGGCCAAGGCCATGACCGGCGGCGGCGTGGGCGAGACCATCAACGTCCAGAACGTGTCGTCGAAGAAGGTCGTCCAGGCGGTCGTCACCGGGCCTGGCCAGGCCGCGGTCGGACCCGCCGCCGACCAGATGAAACTGCTCAACCGCTCCACCCGCGTCGCGCTCCGCTGAAGGAAGCCATCATGCGTATCCGTGCCCTCGCGCCCCTCGCCCTCCTCGCCCTCGCGCCGCTGGCGGCCTGCTCGACCGTGACCGAAGCGGTGCGCGGCCCCGAGCTGGCCCCTGTAGGCTATCCCGCCGCCATCGTGGGCGTGCAGCAGCAGGTCGTCCCGCTGGTTTCGGTGCGCGAGCCCGTGCCGCAGCCGGCCAGCGCCAACTCGCTGTGGCGGGTGGGCGCGCGCACCTTCTTCGCCGACCAGCGGGCCGGCCGGGTGGGCGACATCCTGACGGTGCAGATCGACATCGACGACAGCGCCAAGACCATCAACTCCACCACCAGCTCGCGCAGCTCGGGCGCGACGGCCGGCATCCCGCACCTGCTGGGCCTGGAGAGCAGCCTGGGCAAGATCCTGCCCGGCGAATACGACCCGTCGAACGCCATCGAGACCAGTTCCAAGTTCGCCAACACGGGCGCGGGCGCGGTGAACCGGGCCGAGAAGATCAGCCTGACCATCGCCGCGGTGGTCACCGGCGTCCTGCCGAACGGCAACATGACGATTCAGGGCACCCAGGAGGTGCGCACCAATACCGACATCCGCCAGCTCACCGTGGCGGGCGTCGTGCGCCCCGAGGACATCAGCGCGGCGAACACCATCCGCCACACCCAGATCGCGGAGGCGCGCATCAGCTACGGCGGCCGCGGCGACATCAGCCGCGTGCAGAAAGTGCCGGCCGGCCAGTCGCTGATCGAGCGGTTCTCGCCCTTCTAAACCTGATCGGGATCAATGCGGCGGCGCTGGCGTTAACCCATGGAGGGAGCGTCATGCGCCGCCGTAGCCTTTTCAGTCTGTTCGCCGCCGTCGCCGTCACGGCCTGCGCCCATCCGGTGACGCCGGTCGCCGAGGGGCCCTCCATGAGCTGGGGCCTCACCGAGAGCCCGGACGAGAACAAGCTCGCCTACGGCGAGATGGGCACCGACAACGTCATCGTCATGCTGGCCTGCCAGCCCCGGTCGGGCGAAGTGCTGGTGACGCTGGTCGAGCATGAGGCGCGCGCCGCCCCGGCCCTGACCCTGCAGGCAGGACGCGCGTCGTCCAAGCGCCGGGCGGAAGCCCAGCCCGACATGATGACCGGCGGCTACCTGATCGAGGCCGCGACGCCCGCCACGGATCCCGCCCTGGAGCGGTTCCGGCATGGCGACGCGCTGAGCGTGCGCGTGGGCGGGCGCCGGACGCAGCTTCCCGCGGCCGACGACCAGGGCCGCAGGTTCGTGGAGAGCTGCCGCGGGGCTTAGGCCCGCCGGCCCTTGGCTGAGGCGTTGTCGATGCCCAGCGCGCCCAGGGCGGCGCGGACGATGCCGTCGGCGTCGAGACCGGCCTGGGCGTACATGAGCTCGGGCTTGTCCTGATCCTGGAAGATGTCCGGCAGCGTGAGCGTCCGGATCTTGAGGCCGCGGTCCAGCGCGCCGTGCTCGGCCAGCGCATGCAGGACGAACGCGCCGAAGCCGCCCATCGCGCCCTCTTCCACGGTGATCAGGGCCTCGTGTTCGCGGGCGAGCCTGAGCAGGAGGTCGAGGTCCAACGGCTTGGCGAAGCGGGCGTCGGCCACGGTGGCCGAGAGGCCACGGGCGGCCAGCAGGTCGGCGGCGCGCAGGCTCTCGGTGAGACGCGTGCCGAAGGAGAGGATGGCGACCGCCGACCCCTCGCGCACGATGCGGCCCTTGCCGATCTCCAGCGGGTCGGCGAGCGGCGGGATCTCGACACCTGTGCCCTCGCCGCGCGGATAGCGGAAGGCCGAAGGGCGGTCGTCGATGGCCACGGCGGTGGCGATGGCGCGGGCGAGCTCAGCCTCGTCGGACGGGCCCATGAGGACCATACCGGGAAGCTGGCCGAGGTAGCCCACGTCGAAGGAGCCGGCGTGGGTCGGGCCGTCGGCGCCCACGAGCCCGGCGCGGTCGATGGCGAAGCGCACGGGCAGGCCCTGGATCGCCACGTCGTGGACGACCTGGTCGTAGCCGCGCTGCAGGAAGGTCGAATAGATCGCCGCGAAGGGCTTCATGCCGTCGGCGGCGAGGCCGGCGGCGAAGGTCACCGCATGCTGCTCGGCGATGCCGACGTCGAAGGTGCGGTCGGGGAACGTCTGGCCGAACAGGTCGAGGCCGGTGCCCGACGGCATGGCCGCGGTGATGGCCACGATCTTGTCGTCGCGCTCGGCGTGCTTGATCAGCTCCTGGGCGAAGACCTTGGTGTAGCTGGGCGCGCCGGCCTGGGCGGGCTTGGCCTGCTGGCCCGTGACGACGTCGAACTTGACCACGCCGTGGTACTTGTCGGCGGCGTTTTCGGCCGGGGCGTAGCCCTTGCCCTTCTGAGTGACGACGTGGACGAGGACCGGCTTGTCGTCGATCTTCCGCGCGTTCTGCAGGACGTGGACCAGGGCGTCCATGTCGTGGCCGTCGATCGGGCCCACGTAGTAGAAGCCCAGCTCCTCGAAGAACGTGCCGCCGGTGACCATGCCGCGGGCGAATTCCTCGGCCTTGCGGGCGGCTTCCTGGATCGGCCGTGGGAAGGCCTTCGACACCGCCTTGCCGATGTTGCGCAGCGACTGGTAGCCGCCGCCCGACACGAGCCTGGCCATGTAGGCGCTCATGCCGCCCACCGGCGGGGCGATCGACATGTCGTTGTCGTTGAGGATGACGGTGAGCTGCTTCGTCGTGTCGTAGGCGGTGTTCATGGCCTCGTAGGCCATGCCGGCGCTCATCGAGCCGTCGCCGATGACCGCCACCACCTTATTGTCGCGGCCGGCCGCATCGCGGGCCGCGCAGAAGCCGAGCGCCGCGGAGATCGAGGTGGCGGCGTGCGCCGCCCCGAAGGGGTCGTATTCGCTCTCCGCCCGCTTGGTGAAGCCCGAGAGCCCGCCGCCCTGGCGCAGGGTGCGGATGCGATCCCGGCGCCCCGTGAGGATCTTGTGCGGATAAGCCTGGTGGCCGACGTCCCAGATCAGGATGTCCTTCGGCGTCTCGTAGACGTGGTGCAGGGCCACCGTCAGCTCGACTACGCCCAGGCCCGCGCCCAGGTGTCCGCCCGTCTGAGACACAGCGTCGATGGTCTCGGCCCGCACCTCGTCGGCAAGCTGGCGGAGCTGCGGAATGGACAGCCCACGCGTGTCGGCGGGCGCATGGACGGTGTCGAGGAGAGGCGTTGCAGGAGGCATGGGGAACGCGGGCAGCTTTTTCCGGATTACTGCCGGCGCTCTAGCACGAAATCGACGCTGGCCCGCAGGAAATCGGCCCGTTCCCCGAACGGATCCAGGTGAGATTTCGTCTGCTTTTCAAGCAGACCGAGACGTTCCCGGGCGGCGTCGACGCCCAGCAGGGTGACGAAGTTGGCCTTGCCCTTGCCGGCGTCCTTCTGCGCCGCCTTGCCCATCTCCTCGGCGTCGCCCTCGGCGTCCAGCAGGTCGTCGACGATCTGGTAGGCGAGGCCGAGGTCGTGGGCGAACCCCATCAGCGCGTGGCGTTCGGCCTCCTTGGCGCGGGCGAGCACAAGCGGCAGCTCGAAGGCGCAGGCGATCAAGGCCCCCGTCTTCAGCCGCTGCATGCGGGCGACGCCGCCCAGGTCCTCGCGAACCCCCAGAATGTCGATCATCTGGCCGCCGGCCATGCCCCGCGCGCCCGACGCCACCGCCAGGCGCATGACCAGTTCGCTGCGGATCGTCCCATCCGGATGGGTGTCAGGGTGGGAAAGGATCTCAAAGGCCGCGGTCTGGAGGGCGTCGCCGGCCAGCACGGCCGTGGCCTCGTCATACGCCTTGTGCACCGTGGGCCGGCCTCGGCGGACGTCGTCGTCGTCCATGCAGGGCAGGTCGTCGTGCACCAGGCTGTAGGCGTGGATGCACTCCAGCGCGCAGGCCGAGCGCAGCACTGGCCGATCGTCCAGATCGAACATCCGGCCCGTCTCGAGGGCGAAGAAGGTGCGCAGGCGCTTGCCCGGCCCGAGGACGGCATAGCGCATGGCCTCAGTCAGCCGGCTCTCGGGCCCGTCGGCCCGGGGCAGGAGTTCGTCGAGCGCCACCGTCACGAGGTCGGCGGCCTCGGCCACGCGCCGGGCCAGCTCCATCAGCCGAACTCGGCGGGCTCGGCGTTCAGAGCGCCGCCCGCGCCCGAGACGATCTTCTCGACGCGCAGGCGGGCGGCCTCGAGGCGCGCCTCGCAGTGGGCCTTCAGCGCCGCGCCGCGCTCGTACATGCGGATGGAGTCCTCGAGCGGCGCCTGGCCGGACTCCAGCCGTCCGACGATCTGCTCGAGTTCGGCGAGCGCCTGCTCGAAGCTCATGGCGGCGATGTCGGCGGGCTCGGACATGAGGTCGCTCTCCAGGCGTGCGGCGAACCTAGAACTGGCGCTCCGGCCGGTCCACCCGCTAAGGCTTGTCCGTCCCGCGACGCCGTCATAGGCCTGCAATGATCGGCGGATAGCTCGCGGGCTTCAGGGGTGCAATCCGAAGATCATGTCCGTCAGCCGCCGCAGCTTCCTCGCGCTCGCCGCAACCTCCGCCGCCTTCGCCGGCCTGTCCCGCGCGGCCGCCCAATCCGTCGGCGACTACCGGGACGACATCACCGGCTACGGGCCCCTGGTCCCCGATCCGGCCGGCGTCTTCGACCTGCCCGAAGGCTTCTCCTACAAGGTGGTCTCGCAGGTCGGCCAGCCGATGGACGACGGGCTGCTGACGCCGGGCAAGGCGGACGGCATGGCCTGCTTCCCCGACGCGAGCGACCCCAACCGCGTCATCCTGGTGCGAAACCACGAGCAGCGGCCGTCCGAACCCGACCGCTCCGCCTTCGGCAAGGACGGCGCCCTGGCCGCGAAGGTCGGCGCCGACCAGGCCTACGACCGCATCCCCTCGGGGCTGCCGATGGACGGCGGCACGACGACGCTGGTCTGGGACCTGAAGCAGCAGCGCCTCGTCACCCACCACCTGAGCCTTGCGGGGACCACGGTGAACTGCGCGGGCGGACGCACGCCTCGGCGGACGTGGCTGTCGTGCGAGGAGACCGAATATCGCGCGGGCGAGGTCGGGGCCAAGGACCACGGCTGGGTGTTCGAGGTGCCGGCCGACCTGCGCGGCCTGGCCGATCCCGTCCCGATCACGGGCATGGGCCGCTTCAAGCACGAGGCCACGGCCACCGATCCGCGGACCGGCGTGGTCTATCTGACCGAGGACTTCTCGGACGGCTTCTGCCTGTTCTACCGGTACCTGCCGAACGACCCCGCCAGGCTGCATGCCGGCGGGCGGCTGCAGGCCCTGGGCTTCCGCGAGGGCGCGGCGGCCGACCCGCGCAACTGGGACAAGCCCTTCTGGAAAGTGGGCGACCGCAAGAAGGCGGTCTGGATCGACATGGACGGCGTCGACAATCCGCACAACGACCTGCGCCATCGCGGCCACGGCAAGGGCGCGGCCTATTTCGCGCGCGGCGAGGGCATCTATTTCGGCGACGGCGAGCTCTACTTCACCTGCACGAGCGGCGGGCCGACGCGCGACGGCCAGATCATGCGCTATCGGCCGAGCGCGCAGGAGGGCAAGCCGGGCGAGAAGGACCGTCCGGGCGAGATCGAGCTGTTCTTCGAGAGCACCGACAAGCAGCGCATCTCGATGCCCGACAACGTGGCCATCGCGCCGAACGGCCACCTGTTCCTCTGCGAGGACAAGTACGCCGGCTACAACATGCTGAAGGCGGTCACGCCAAAGGGGCAGATCTACACCGTGGGCCGTAACGCCGCGAAGCCGGCGGTTCAGAATGCGCCGAACACGGAACTGGCCGGCGTCTGCTTCTCGCCCGACGGCTCGACCTGCTTCGTGAACATCTACTTCCCGGGCACGACCATCGCCATCACCGGGCCCTGGAGCCGGCTGAAGGCCTAGGCGCGCTCGAAGCGGCGCATGGACCAGTACTTGTAGCCTTCGCTCTGCACGAGCTTCCAGCCGAGCTTCCGCAGGCTGCGGCCGATCATGAAGTTGAAGAAGCCGTGGGCGAGGACCACCACGTTCTCGCCCCCGGCGGCCAGCCCGATCAGCATGGCGGCGGCGCGGTCGGCGCGCTCCTCCGCCTGGGACCGGGTTTCCTGGCCCTCGTGATGGTCGAAGAACCACCACCAGAGGCGGGCGAAGAACCCCCACATGGACGGGGACATGCGAATCCAGTCGGGCCAGTTCGGCGGCGGCAGCGGCGCCTCGATCAGGACATCGTGCCGGTCGAAGACACGGTCCTTGGCCAACGCCTGGGCGCTCTCGATCGAGCGCAGGCGGGTCGAGGAGACCAGCGCGCCGCAGGACTCCACGAAGCTGAGGAGTTGCTTCGGCGGCGTCTGGCCGGGCAGCAGGCCGAGGATCTCGTAATTGGCCCAGAACTCGCGGTACTCGGCCGCCCTCAGGCGCACCTTGCGCGACAGCGCGGGCTCGCCGTGACGGGCCAGGATGATCGCGCCATGACGGATCGCGGCGGGTTTCGCCTGGGGGTCGTCGACGCGGGTTTCCCCTTTGGGGGTCTTATCCATCAGACCCGCACGCCTTTGCCGTTGGCGCCAACGCGCAACTGAAAGCCCCTCACCCGTCCGCCAGGGCCCTCACGTGCGCAAGCGCGGAGCGGCCCAGAGCTTCGAGGTCGTACCCGCCCTCGAGCGACGACACAACCCGACCCTTGGCGCGGCGTTCGGCGACCGAGACGATGGCGCGGGTGGCCCAGGCGAAGTCCGCCTCCTCCAGGCTCTGGCCCGCCCCGCCGATCGGGTCGCGCCGATGGGCGTCGAAGCCGGCCGAGACGATGATCAGGTCCGGCGCGAAAGCGTCCACCTGGTCCAGCAGTCCCTCGAACGCCTGGCGCCAGACCTCGGCCGGGGCGCCCGGCGGGGTCACCGCATTGGCGATGTTGCCGGCGACGTTCTCGGACGGGTGTCCGGTCCCCGGCCACATCGGCCATTGCTGGATAGAGGCGAGGAACAGCCCGTCCTGGCCGGCGAACGCCGCCTGGGTCCCGTTGCCGTGGTGGATGTCGAAGTCGACCACGGCGATCCGCTTCAGCCCGGCCGCCTGGGCGGCCTTCGCGGCGACGGCGACGTTGGAGAAGATGCAGAACCCCATCGGCAGGCCCGGCTCGGCATGGTGTCCCGGCGGCCGGACGGCGCAGAACGCCCGCTGGACGCGCCCGGTCGCCACATCCCGCACGGCCTTCACCGCCGCCCCCGCCGCACGGCGGGCGGCGACGAGACTGCCCGCCGACATGTAGGTGTCCTCGTCCAGGACATGGACCTCCTCCGTGGGCGCCAGGCGGAAGATCCGTTCCAGATGCGCCGGGTCGTGCACGCGGGCGAGATCGGCCTCCTCGGCCAGTGGGGCGTCGTTGGGGATCAGCGCCAGGTCGGTGGCGTCGCTCAGGGCGTCGATCACCGCCCGCAGGCGCTCCGGCCGCTCCGGGTGGCCGTCGCCCGGACGGTGGTCCAGCATGTCCACGTGGGTATAAAGCGCGACGTCCATGGGGGCATCCTATCGCAAGGCGCCCTTGAGTTCGAAATGAGGCGGTCCGCATGGCCGCCGCGCAGGGGGGCGACATGACTGAACCCGTGATCCGGCGCGCCGGGTCCGCGGACGCCAAGACGCTGTCGGCGCTTGGGACCAGGACGTTCACCGACACCTTCGGCCACCTCTATCCGGCCGCCGACCTCGAAGCGTTCCTGGCGGAAGCCTATGGACTGGAGCGGACGCGAGCCGATCTCGCGGACCCCGCCAAGGCGTCGTGGATCGTCGAGGTGGACGGCCAGGCGGTGGGCTATGCGCTCGCCGGCCCATGCAACCTGCCGCACCCTGACGTCACGCCGGACTGCGGCGAGCTGAAGCGCATCTACTTCCTGAAAGCGTGGCAGGGCGGCGGGCTCGGCAAACGCCTTTTCGACGAGACGATCGCCTGGCTGCAGGCGGACGGACCGCGGAACGTCTGGATCGGGGTCTGGTCGGAGAACCACGGAGCGCAGCGGTTCTACGCCCGGCGCGGGTTCGAGAAGGTGGGCGACTATGGTTTCGTCGTGGGCTCAACCGTGGATGCAGAGTTCATCCTGAAGAAGAGCGCAGAAAATTTTGCCGCATTTCTGCCATAGTTGTCGTTCGCCGAACATAAATATCCGGTAATCTCCGTCGGCCCGGGAGAATATTGCTCCGATTTAACGTAGCGGCGCCTTCACTTTGACGGCCGGTTCTGGGACTCTGCAACTGCGAGTGGCGGAGTGCTCAAGGGGCGGGCGGCATGCTCAAGATCGGCTACGTTCGACTGGGCGACGAGGACGCGAACGAGCAGATCCGAGCGCTGGAAGCTCTGGGCTGCCAGGTCGTGCGCACGGAGGCGGCTCTGGCCGAGGGGCCGACGGCTCCGGTGCTCATCTCGATCCTCGACTTCATCGGGGCCGGCGACCAGCTCGTCGTCAATCGGCTGGAGGAGCTGGCGACCACCAGCCATGCCTTGCTGGACATCGTGGCGCGGCTGGAGGCCCGCGGCGCAACGCTGTACGTGGCCGACGCCGAAATCAGCAGCCAGGGCGAAGGCGGCCGGGCGCTGCGCGCCGTGCTGCAGGCCGTCGGCGCGCTGGAGCCCGAGGGCGCCCGCGGCCGCCGCGGCAGTCCCGCCGAGGTTCAGCAGATCCGGGCCCTCAAGCGCGCGGGCGTGGGCCCGGTCGAGATCGCCCGGCGCCTCGGCGTCTCGCGCATGACCGTCTGGCGCAAGCTGCGCGAGCTCGACGCGCACAACTAGGCCTTGCGGCTGGCCTGCACGAAATCGACGAACGCCCGCAGCGGCGACGGCAGCGTCCGGCGGCTGGGGTAGTAGAGATAGGGTCCCGGGAAGACCTCGGACCAGTCGGCCAGAACCTCGACCAGCTTTCCCCGGTCCACATACGACTGCACATAGCCGTCGAACGCCGAGACGAAGCCCAGCCCCTCCAGCGCGCCGTGCATGAGGACGGCGGTGTTGCTCGACACCAGCCGACCGGGCGGCGAAAGCCGCACCGTCTCGCCGGCCCGCTCGAACTCCCACGGCGGCTCGGCTCCGCTGGGAAAGCGGACCTTCAGGCACGGCATCTGCAGCAGGTCGCGCGGATGTTCCGGCCGCCCGACGCGGGCGATCAGCTCGGGCGAGCCTACGACGGCGAAGCGCTGCGGCCCGCCGAGCGGCACCGCCACCATGTCCAGGGCCAGGCTCTCCCCCCAGCGGACGCCGGCGTCGAAGCCTTGGGCGACGATGTCGACCAGCGCCGTCTCGGTGACCACCTCGACGCGCACCGCCGGATAGGCCTTCAGGAAGAGGGCGATCAACGGGGCCAGCACCAGGTCCACCGCCGGCTGCGGCGCATTGATCCGGAGCGAGCCGGAGGGTTCGGCCTGGGCCGACCGCGCCTCCGATACGGCCTCGCCGATCTCGGCCAGCGCCGGCTGCAGGCGCGACAGCAGGGCCGCGCCCGCCTCCGTCAGGGCCACGCTGCGGGTGGTGCGGTTCAACAGGCGGACCCCCATCCGCGCCTCTAACTCGCGCAGCGCCGCGCTGAGGGTCGAGGCCGAGACCCCGCGCTCCAGGGCCGCCCGACGGAAGTTACGGTGGCGCGCGATTGCGGCGAAGGCGGCCAACGCGTCGAGATCGAGCTTTTCCATTGTTCGGATTTCCGCACAGTCCGTGTGGAACAATGCCGATTATCGAGGGGATTGCCCAGGCCTAGCTTTGAGGCTGCGAACGCAAGGAGGCGAACAATGCAGACGCGCAAGCTTGGCAAGACCGGCCCCGAAGTCTCGGCCCTGGGCCTGGGCTGCATGGGCATGTCCGACATGTACGGGCCGGCCGATCGGGCCGAGAGCCTGGCGACCATCGACGCGGCGGTGGAGGCCGGGATCACCCTGCTCGACACCGGCGACTTCTACGGCATGGGCCACAACGAGATGCTGATCGGCGAGGCGCTGAAGCGCCACCGCCGCGACGACCTGGTGCTGAGCGTGAAGTTCGGCGGCCTGCGCGCGCCCGACGGCGCCTTCCTGGGCTATGACGCGCGGCCGATCGCCACCAAGAGCGCGCTGGCCTACTCCCTGCGCCGCCTGGACGTGGACCACATCGACGTCTACCGGCCCTCGCGGCTCGATCCGAACGTGCCGATCGAAGACACGATCGGCGCCATCGCCGAGATGGTGCAGGCGGGCTACGTGCGCCACATCGGCCTTTCGGAGGTGGGATCGGAGACCATCCGCCGGGCCGCCGCCGTCCATCCGATCACCGATCTGCAGATCGAGTACAGCCTGCTGTCGCGGGGCATCGAGGACGGCGTGCTGCAGACCTGCCGCGAGCTGGGGATCGCCATCACCGCCTATGGCGTCCTGTCGCGCGGGCTGATCGGCGGCCACATGACCGCGGCGCCGACGGGCCGGGACTTCCGGGCCCACGCCCCCCGCTTCCAGGGCGAGAACCTGGAGAAGAACCTAAAACTCGCCGAGGCGCTGCGGACGGCGGCCGAGGCGGCCGGGGTGACGCCGGCCCAGGCGGCCATCGCCTGGGTGGCGTCGCGCGGCGAGGACATCATCCCGCTGGTGGGCGCGCGGCGCCGTGACCGGCTGGTCGAGGCGCTGGGCGCGCTTGACGCCAAGCTGGACGCGGGGGCCTTCGCCGCCTTCGAGGCCGCCGCGCCGAAGGGCGCCGTGGCCGGCGACCGCTATGCGACGCCCATGATGGCCATGCTGGACAGCGAGAAGGGCTAGCGGGCGCTCGGCATACTAGACATCGGGGACCCGGAGCCCCATCCTCGGCGTTCAAACGGACGTTCGAAGGCCGGCTCCCCGATGTTCATGCGCTTCTTCACCGAGCTCCGCGAGGCCCGCGTGCCCGTGACGCTGAAGGAGTACCTCGCCCTCATGGAGGGCCTGGACAAGGGCGTCATCGACCGTTCGGTGGACGACTTCTACTACCTGTCGCGCGCCGCCCTGGTGAAGGACGAGAAGAACCTCGACAAGTTCGACCGGGTGTTCGGCCACGTCTTCAAGGGCCTGGAGAGCGTCGACGAGGGCCTGGCCGCCGACATCCCCGCCGAATGGCTGAAGAAGCTGTCCGAAAAGTTCCTCACCGAGGAGGAGAAGGCGCAGATCGAGGCCATGGGCGGCTTCGACAAGCTGATGGAGGCGCTGGCCGAGCGCATCCGGGAGCAGAAGGAGCGCCACGAGGGCGGCAACAAGATGATCGGCACCGGCGGCACCTCGCCCTTTGGCGCCAACGGCTACAATCCCGAGGGCGTCCGCATCGGCCAGGACAAGAGCCGCCACGGCAAGGCGGTGAAGGTCTGGGACCAGCGCGAGTACAAGAACCTGGACGACCAGGTCGAGCTCGGCACGCGCAACATCAAGGTCGCCCTGCGCCGCCTGCGCAAATGGGTCCGCGACGGGGCGCCGGAGGAGCTGGACCTCGACGGCACCATCAAGGGCACCGCCGAGAAGGGCTATCTCGACATCCACCTGCGTCCCGAGCGCCGAAACAAGATCAGCGTCCTGATCTTCTTCGACATCGGCGGCTCGATGGATAGCCACATCAAGGTCTGCGAGGAGCTGTTCAGCGCCGCGCGCACCGAGTTCAAGAACATGGAGTTCTACTACTTCCACAACTGCCTCTACGAGGCGGTGTGGAAGGACAACCGGCGCCGCCACGCCGAGAAGATTCCGACCTGGGACGTGCTCCACAAGTTCCCGCACGACTACAAGATCATCTTCGTCGGCGACGCGACCATGAGCCCCTACGAGATCACCTATCCGGGCGGGTCGGTGGAGCACTGGAACGAGGAGGCCGGCGCCGTCTGGATCGACCGCGTCACCCAGATCTACGAACATGTGGTGTGGCTGAACCCCACCGCCGAGCGGCACTGGGACTACACGCCCTCGATCGGCGTGCTGAAGCAGCTCGTCGGCGAGCGGATGTTCCCGCTGACCATAGAGGGCCTGGAAAAGGCGATGAAGGAGCTCGCGCGCTAGGCACGGGCGCCGAAGCTTAAGGGTGTGCGGTTGCGCCGGATCGACCTAAGCTTCCGGGATGCTTAAGGGATTCCCATGAACGATCCCCTGATCCAGGACGCCCCCGACACGGAGGAGGCCCAGGCCGCCACCAAGGCGGCGGTGTTCAACGCCGCCGAGCGGCTCTTCGCCCTGCACGGCTTCCAGAACGTCTCGGTGCGCGACATCACGGCCGAGGCCGGCGTGAACCTCGCGTCTGTGAACTATCACTTCGGCTCCAAGGACGCGCTGCTCTTCGAGATCTTCAAGCGCCGCACCGCCGAGCTGAACCGCGAGCGCGCCAAGCAGCTGCACGAGGCCGCCGCGCGGCACGGTGGCCGCCCGCCCGTGCGCGAGATCCTCGAGGCCTATTTCGCCCCGCCGCTGCGCTGGTCGGCGCCGGACAACGAACGCCGCATCTCGCTCCAGTTCATCATCCGCGCCCGGTCCGAGGGCACGGAGGAGATGCGCGAGGTGCTGCGCAACGACGTCAGCCACCTCGCCCGCTTCGCCGAGGCGCTGCTGGCCGCGCGGCCCGACCTGCCGAAGGAAGACGTCTACTGGCGGCTGCACTTCGTGCTGGGCATGGTCCACAACAACCGCTTCGCCGAGTTCGACCGGCTGCACCACCTGTCCGGGGGCGCGACGCGCGAGGGCGACGTGGCGGCGCTGCTGAAGCGGATGCTGGACTTCGCCGAAGCGGGCTTCCTGGCCTAGGGCTCGGTCTAGAAGCCCTCCTGCGCCACTACGGCCGTGACCGGCGCCCGGCGGAACAGCACGCCGCGATAGCGGACTTCGCCGGCGGCTTCGTCGGCCTCGCCGGCGATGTCGCGCACGAACTCGGCCCAGCGGTCCTCGGGCAGTAGCAGCACCAGGTTGGCGAGGTCGTCGTAGGCGTCGATCTCGCGGTCGGCCTCCTCACGGATCGAGAGCCCCGACGGCTTGCCGGGGTCGCGCTCGTCGATATGGGTGGGCGTGGGGTCGGTCATGGCAAGCTCCTCAGGCGGCCAGCGTCCAGGCGAACTTCAAATCCTCGACGAACATGGCGTAGGCCTTCGCCTTGGCCTCGGCGTCGGGCACGCGCAGCAGGTACGACGGGTGATAGGTGACCACGCCCTGGGCCTGGTCGGGGAGCTGCAGCGCCTGCTGGCGGAACTTGGCGATTGGGGTGGGCTTGCCGAAGACCGAGAGCCCGGCGGTGGCGCCGAGGGCCACGACCACGCGCGGCCGGACGATGCTGCGTTCGTGATCCAGCCACCAGCGGCAGGCGCTGACCTCGCCGGCGTTCGGCGTCTGGTGGATGCGCCGCTTGCCGCGCAGCTCGTGCTTGAAGTGCTTGACCGCGTTGGTGACGAAGGTCTCGGCGCGCGGGACGCCGGCCTCCGCAAGAGCCTTGTCCAGAACCTGCCCCGCAGGCCCGACGAATGGATGGCCGGCCAGGTCCTCCTGGTCCCCCGGCTGCTCGCCGACGAACATCAGCCGGGCCTGCCTGGGCCCTTCGCCCGGAACGCCCTGAGTCGCGTCGCGCCACAGATCGCAGCGCCGGCAAACCTGCACGCCGGCGGCGATCTCGGCGAGGCTGCCCGGAGCCTGGCCGTCGTAGGGCGCGTCGCGGCTGGCGCGCACGGCGGCCTTCACGATGCGGCGCTCGGGTTCTGACGGGGCTTGGCGGACCATCTCGCTCGTCCTCGCCTCGGCTTTGGCGATCAATTCCGGAATGAGCCCGGCTTCCGGCAGGTTCCGCCAGTAGCGCTTGGGCATCTCCTTCTGCATCGCGGCCACCTTCAGCCGGGCAGGATTGAAGATCGAGGCGTAGTAGGTGCGCCAGTAATCCTCCAGCGCGTCGGCCTGGGGCGCGTCGGCGGGGTCGGCGCCGGGCGTGAACGTCAGGGTCTCAGTGTCCCAATGGGCGCAGACGTCGGGTGTCAGGATGGACCACCGCATGTTGGCGAACCGCTTCACGAAGAAGGGCGACGTCGCCTCGGTCACCCGATGGGCAGGCTCGAACCAGGCGACGTAGGCTTCGCCCTGCTCGTCCCCCGCCGTCCGGAAGCGGACGAAGGCCTTCATCTTGTGGAAGGCCTTGGAAACCGCGCGGGCGAACAGCCGCGCCTTGTCGACGTCAGGGTCGGTCGAGATCTTCATCAGGCTCGGCTCGCCCTGCAGGCGCCAGAGCAGCCGGTAGAGCAGCGAGAACCGCTCGTCCGAGCGGTGCAGGATCACCTGCCCGGCCAGGTCGACGAACTCGCGCGGAACGGTGAAGGGGCGGTCGCCGGGCGTCGGCGCGGGGCCCGCTTCCCCCGCGAAGAGGCTGGCGTCGCCGTCGACCGTCCAGATGGCGGCTTCCGGAGGCACGCCCGCGGCGCGCAGGTTGCGGGCGGCGGCGCGCCAACCGGCGAGATCGGTTTCGGACGCCAGCCGAACGACCTGCATCAGAAGAGCTCCAGCTGCTTCGGCGGCGGGGCGAGCCGCGCCTTCAGGTCGGCCGCGTCGATAAGCGCGCCAGGCCGCCAGTCGTCGGTGACGACGAAGGGCTTCAGCTTGGCCACGCCGCGGGAGAGGCGCTTCAGATCCTCGAGCGTGATGCGCTTGTGCCGCCGCAGGTCGAGGATACGGTCGCAGGCGCGGACGCCGAGGCCCGGCACCCGCAGCAGGCGCTCGCGCTCGGCGGCGTTCAGGTCGACGGGGAAGTCGCCGCGGTTCCGGAGCGCCCACGCCAGCTTGGGGTCGACCGTGAGGTCGAGGTCCTCGCCTTCGCCGATGATCTCCGCGCGGTCGAAGCCGTAGAAGCGCATCAGCCAGTCCGCCTGGTAGAGCCGGTGTTCGCGCACCAGCGGCGGCCGCTGCAGCGGCAGGCGGGCGGTCGAATCCGGGATCGGCGAGAAGGCCGAGTAGTAGACCCGCCGGAGCCGGTAGGCGCCGTACAGCGTCTCGGAGCGCTTGAGGATCTCGCCGTCGGAGGCGCCGTCGGCTCCGACGATCATCTGGGTCGACTGGCCGGCGGGGGCGAACTTCGGCGGCCGCGCCTTGCGCGCCGGCTCCTTCGCGGCGTCGACGCCCACGCGCACCGCCCCCATCGCCTTCTTGATGCCCGCGAGGTCCTTCTCCGGCGCGAAGGCGGCGAGGCTTTCGTCTTTTGGCAGCTCGATGTTGATGGAGAGCCGGTCGGCGTAGAGGCCCGCCTCGTTCACCAGGGCCGGCGACGCCTCGGGGATCACCTTCAGGTGGATGTAGCCGCGAAAGTCGTGGACCTCGCGAAGCAGCTTCGCCACCCGCACCATCTGCTCCATGGTGTAGTCTGCGCTGCGGATGATGCCCGAGGAGAGGAACAGCCCCTCGATGTAGTTGCGCTTGTAGAAGCCCAGCGTGAGGTCGACGACTTCCTCGGCCGAGAAGCGGGCGCGGGGCGTGTTCGAGCTGACCCGGTTCACGCAGTAGGCGCAGTCGTAGATGCAGAAGTTGGTCAGCAGGATCTTCAGCAGGCTGATGCACCGGCCGTCCGGCGCATAGGCATGGCAGATGCCCATGCCGCCGTCCGTGGATCCGACACCCTTCCCGCCCACGGAATCGCGCTTCACGCTCCCGGAGGAGGCGCAGGACGCGTCGTACTTGGCCGCATCGGAAAGGATGGCGAGCTTGCGCTTGAGGTCGAGTACCGCCATGAACGCACCCTAGAGTTCCACTTTTGTTCTGTCCAGCACGGCTGGGTGGAACTGACGTGCGACAAACCGGTTCCGCCCCCATGACCCGGCTGCGCATTCGTCACGAGACGCTCTACACCTATGAGCGCCCGGTGGGCTTCGCGCCGCACCGGCTGCTGCTGCGGCCGCGCGACAGCCACGCCATCCGCGTCGCCGAGGCCGTGATGACGGTCTCGCCCCCCGGCGACACCCGCTGGCTCTACGACGCGCTCGGCAATTCGGTCTGCACCTTCACGCCCGCCGGCGAGAGCACGGCGCTGTCGATCATCAGCGAGCTCATCATCGAGCGGTTCCCCGCCCCGCTGGCGGACATTCCCGTCCGCGATCCGCAGACGGCGACGCCGATCGTCTACTCGCCGACGGACCGCCCGGTGCTGGCGCCATTCGTCGAGCCGGCGACGGAGGACCCCGACGGGATCCTGCTGAAGTGGCTGCGCGCGCGCGTCGGCAGCCCGCACGAGCCGGCGCTGGATTTCCTGATGCGGCTCAACCGTTCGATCCGCGACGAGTTCGAGTACAAGGCCCGCGACCTGGGCGCCGCGCAGGAGCCGCATTTTACCGTGCAGCTGGGCTCGGGCACCTGCCGCGACTTCGCCTGGCTGATGGTCGAGGCGCTGCGGCGGCTGGGCTACGCCGCCCGCTTCGTCACCGGCTACCTCTTCTCGCCCGGCCACACAGACGTGCGGGGCGCAGGCGCGACGCACGCCTGGTGCGAGGTCTTCCTGCCCGACCTGGGCTGGACCGAGTTCGATCCGACGAACGGCCTCGCCGAGAGCGAAGACCTGATCCCCGTGGCCGTGGCGCGCCTCCCCTCCGAAGCGGCGCCGATCTCAGGCGCGATCCTGGGCGACGGCGGCGAAGCCACGCTCACCGTTCACGTGGATGTGCGGCCGGCGGACTCGCTCTCGGCCGCAGCCTAGGTAGAGTGGGCCGGCGCGAAGGACGTCGCCATGACCCACGGTCTCCAGCAGCAGGACACCCTCGTCGGCTTCTGCATCCCCAAGTCGGCCGCCAGCCCCCAGCACGGCCAGAAACCGCCCGAAAAGCCGGTGAAGTCGCGCGAGCCGCGCAGCTTCACGCCGCGGCCCGGCAGGTGAACGGACACCCTGACGAGGCCGCCGGACTCTGCTAGACCGGCAGGGACCATTCCGGTTCTTCGAAAAGGGAGCCGCCGCCAGCCGAGCGCGCGGCCATGAGGATTGAACGCCAGGGACCTGCCGGACGACCCCTCGCCGACCGACGAGGCTCCCGAGGACGATCTCGCCGCGCGGGAAGCGGCCTATGAGCGGTTCGTCTGGGATAACCTGAAGCGCAACTACCTCGGCAACTATCTGCACGGCATGCTGGGCATGACCGGCTTCCGGCTGGTCAACGCGCCGACTTTCCTGCCGGCCTACCTGCACGCGGTCTCCGGCTCCAACGCCATCGTCGGCCTGGGCCTCGCGCTCCAGCAGGTGGGCGGGGTGATCTCGCCGATTTTCGGGGCGACCAAGGTCGAGCACCGAAAGACGGTGATGCCCGCGGCTGTCCTGATGGGCAGCCTGGGCCGGCTCGCGATCCTCGGCATGGCCATCGCCGGCTGGCTGCTGTCGGGGCAGCCGCTGGTCTGGGCGCTGCTGTTCTTCATCTTCATGTTCGGCGTCTTCATGGGCGCGCAGCGGGTGGTCTTCTCGCTGCTGATGTCCAAGGTGATCCCGATCAGCCGTCGCGGCCGGCTGCAGGCTTGGCGGAACGCCACCGGCGGGCTGATCGCCGCCGTTCTGGCCTATGCCGCCGGCCGCTGGTTCATCGGGCCGAACCTGTTCGGCAACGGCTATTCGACCACCTTCGCCTTCGCTTTCCTGCTCACCAGCGCCGGGCTCTGGGCGTTGCAGCTCTTGCTGAAGGAGCCTGAGCCCCCGACGCTGCGGCCGCAGTCGCGCTTCCGCGACCGGCTGCGCGAATTCCCGGCCCTGATCGCCCAGGACCGAGCCTACGCCTTCTTCCTGCTGGTGCAGATGCTGGCCACGTCGGCCCGGATCGCCACGCCGTTCTACATCCTCTACGTCGGCCGCACGGTCGGCACGGACGGCGCGACGCTGGGCCTGCTGTCCTTCGCCTTCCTGGGCGCCGACACGCTCTCGAACCTGGTCTGGGGCTATCTCGGCGACAAGACCGGGTTCCGGCTGGTGCTGATCGTCTCGATCGTGGCCTGGATCGGGGCCACCCTGCTGCTGATGAACGTGCACGAGGTCGCCGCGACCTTCGCGGCCTTCGCGGGTCTGGGCGCGGCCCTGTCGGGCTACATGATGGCCGCGCAGACGATGATCCTGGAGTTCGGCGCCCGCGAGGACCTGCCGATGCGCATCGCCGTCTCGGCCACGGCCGAGAGCATCACCGCCACCGCCGGACCGCTCGTCGGCGGCCTCGTGGCCGAGGCCTTCGGCTACACCGTGGTGTTCGGCGCGTCCCTGGGCTTCCTTGCGGCCGCCCTGCTGATCCTGCTGGTGGCGGTGCAGGACCCCCGCACGAGGCGGTGAAACTTTCAAAGCTTGGCCGTGTTTAAGGGTCGCCTAGCCGACGAACCCCGGGCTCTAGGCATGTCATCAACCCCGCGGGGCCGACCCTGACCTGAAGACCGCCGAATGACGAAATCCGCGACCGAGGCCCCTCAGGTCTCTACGGGCATCGAAGGCCTCGACGCCATCCTGGCGGGGGGCCTGGCCACCAACAGGGTCTTCCTGTTCGAGGGAAGTCCCGGCACCGGCAAGACGACAGCGGCGCTGAGCTTCCTGATTGAGGGCGCGGCGCGCGGCGAGACCACGCTCTACGTGACCCTGTCCGAGACGGAGGCGGAGCTGCGCGAGGGCGCGGCCAACCACGGCTGGGACCTGAACGGCGTCGACATCTTCGAACTCACGCCGCCCGAGGCGCTGCTGGACGAACAGCAGCAGCAGAGCCTGCTCTATTCGTCCGACCTGGAGTTGGGCGAGACGACGCGCCTGATCTTCAAGGCCTTCGAGCGCCTCAAGCCTTCGCGGGTGGTGATCGACAGCCTCTCGGAGATCCGGCTGCTGGCCCAGAGTTCGCTGCGCTACCGCCGCCAGGTGCTCGCGCTGAAGCACTACTTCGCCAAGCACGGCGCGACCGTGCTGCTGCTGGACGACCTGACCGCCGATTCCCCCGACAAGACCGTCCACAGCGTGGCGCACGGCGTGCTGCGCCTGGAAGAGCTCGCGCCCGAGTATGGCGCCGAGCGCCGGCGGCTGCGCATCATCAAGTACCGGGGACGCAAGTTCCGGGGCGGCTACCACGACTTCACGATCAAGACCGGCGGCCTGGAGGTCTATCCGCGGCTGGTTTCGGCCGAGCACAAGACCAGCTTCGATCGCCATCAGCTCAGCAGCGGCGTCGAGGGCCTGGACGAGCTGCTCGGCGGCGGCCTGGAGCGCGGCTCCAGCGCGCTGATCCTGGGGCCCGCCGGCACCGGCAAGTCCCTGCTGACGCTCTGCTTCGCCATGTCGGCGATCCGGCGAGGCGAGCGCACCGCCCTCTTCGTGTTCGACGAGGAACTGGGCTTCCTGTTCGCGCGGACCCGCCACCTTGGCATGGACCTGCAGGCCCTGGTCGACAAGGGCGATCTGCTGATCGAACAGATCGACGCGGCCGAGCTGTCCCCCGGCGAATTTTCGGCGCGGGTGCGCAACTGCGTGGAGAAGCACCAGGTCCGCACCATCGTCATCGACAGCCTCAACGGCTATCAGGCGGCCATGCCCGAGGAGCACTACCTGCTCCTGCACATGCACGAGCTGCTGCAGTTCCTGAACCGCCAGGGGGCCAACACCTTCCTCACCGTCGCCCAGCACGGCCTCGTCGGGGACATGAAGTCGCCGGTGGACGTGACCTATCTGGCCGACACCGTCCTGCTGCTCAGATACTTCGAGGCGCGGGGCTCGGTGCGGCGCGCCGTGTCGGTGATCAAGAAGCGCGGCGGACAGCACGAGAAGACGATCCGCGAGTATCAGATCGGCGACGAGGGAATCTCGGTCGGGCCCCCGCTGACCGAGTTCCAGGGCATCCTCCGAGGCGTCCCGGACTTCGTCGGACCGCAGCATGGCCTGATCGGCGCCGCCAAATGACGGGCCGCCTGGCCTCAGGATCCGAGCGGGCGCTCATCCTCGCGCCGCTCGGCCGGGATGCGCAGGTCGCCGCAGCGATCCTGCAAGAGGCCGGACTCGAGGGCGTCGTCTGCCGCGACCTGCCCTGCCTGGTCTCGGAGCTGGACGACGGCGCCGGCGTCGCCCTGATCGTCGAGGAATCGCTGCTCGAACAGGATTACGTCAGCCTGGCGCGCTGGATCGACGAGCAGCCGAGCTGGTCCGATTTCCCAATCGTCGTCCTGTCCCGGCGCGGCGGCGGCCTGGAGCGCAATCCCGCCGCCGGCCGGATCAGCCAGGCGCTGGGCAACGTCACCTTCCTCGAGCGGCCGTTCCATCCGACGACGCTGGTCAGCGTCATCGAAACCGCCCTGCGCGGCCGGCGGCGCCAGTACGAAGCGCGCGAGCGCATCGACGCCATCCGCACGGCCGAGGCTCACTTCCGCACGCTGGCCGAGAACATCCCGATCCTGTGCTGGATGGCCGGCCCCGACGGCAGCGTCTTCTGGTACAATCCACGCTGGTACGAATACACGGGCGTCGACCACCCGACCTTGGCAGGCTGGGGATGGGCGGCCGTCCTGGACCCCGCCAGCATCCTGGCGGTGGAATCCCGCTGGCGCCACTCGCTGGCGACGGGCGAGCCCTTCGAGATGACCTTCCCCATCCGCGGGGCCGACGGCGTCTACCGCCCGTTCCTGACCCGCGTGACGCCCCTGCGCGACGAGGCCGGCAAGATCGTCCGCTGGTTCGGCACCAACACCGACGTCTCGCGCCAGCTTCAGGACCAGGAACGGCTGCGGCTGATGGTCAACGAGCTGAACCACCGCGTGAAGAACACGCTGGCCACGGTGCAGTCGATCATCGCGCTCAGCCTGCGCGGGGTCGCCGTGCCGGGCCCGGTGCGGGAGACGCTCACCAACCGCATCCTTGCGCTCAGCAAGGCGCACGACGTGCTCACCGACGAGCAGTGGTCGGGGGCGGACCTGCGGGAGATCGTCCAGCAGGCGGCCGAGCCCTACCAGACCGAGGGCGATGCGCGCTTCCGGCTCGGGGGGCCGCCGGTGCGCCTGCCGCCGCGGACCGCTATCGCCATCGCGCTCGCCCTGCACGAGCTCACGACCAACGCCGCCAAGTACGGCGCCCTCTCCACCGCCGCCGGTCGGGTGGACCTGCACTGGGATCTGCAAGAGGAAGACGGCGCAACCCGGCTCCGCCTGTCGTGGCGCGAAAGCGGCGGTCCGCCCGTGGAGCCGCCCCGCCGCACCGGCTTCGGCACCCGCCTCATCGAACGCGGCCTGAGCGCCGACCTGCAGGGCAAGGTGACCATCGAGTACCGACCGGAGGGCGTGGTTTGCGAGATCGAGGCCTCGATCCCGCCCGACCTGGGCCCGCCGACCCTGGACGACTTCCTCATCCCCCTCGCCCGCTCCAGCCGGGCCGCGCCGGTGTCGTAAGCGCTTCGACAGAAACGTCACCGAACTTTGTCGGGATTTGAGGGGGCCGCTCGTCCTAGGGTGGCAAGCGCACGCCGCGCCCTAGGGAGGACCGCCATGCGGATGATCTTCGTGAACCTGCCGGTGAAGGACCTGGAAGCGACGAAGCGCTTCTACACGGGCCTCGGCTTCGAGCTGAACCCGCAGTTCACCAGCGACCAGTCGGCCGCCGTCGTCATCGAAGAGAACATCGTCTTCATGATGCTGACCCACGACCACTTCAGCCAGTTCCTGAAGGGCGGGATCGCCGACGTGTCGAAGGACAAGGAGGCCCTGATCTGCCTCTCGGCCAGCGGCCGCGAGGAAGTGGACGGCTTCCTGCAGAAGGCCCTGGCCAACGGCGGCTCCGAGTGGATGCCGGCCCAAGACCACGGCTTCATGTACGGGGTCAGCTTCCAGGACCCGGACGGCCACGTGCTGGAAGTCATGTGGATGGACCCCGCCGCCGTCGAGCAGGGCGCCCACATGGAGATCGAGCTGGCCTAGGCCGCCTGGCGCTTCTCGGCGGCGCCGGCGATGCGGGCGCGGGCGATTTCGTTCGCGACCTCGTGCGTCGGGCGGCGTTCGTGGGCAGCCTGCTCCAGCACCTCCTCGAGGGTCTGGGCGAGGCGGTCGAGCTTGGCGTCGACCCAGGCCGGATCGAAGGCCTCGTCGCGCTCGAGGGCGCGGATCTCGCCGGCGACGTTGATGATGCCGCCGCCGTTGATGACGTAGTCCGGCGCGTAGAGGATGCCGCGCTGGAAGAGAGCGCGGCCGGCCTCGGCGTCGGCGAGCTGGTTGTTGGCGCCGCCGGCGATCACCCGGACCTGCAGGCGGGCCAGGGTGTCGACGCTGACCGCGCCGCCCAGGGCGCAGGGGGCGAAGACGTCGGCGGGCACGTCGAAGATGGCCGAAGGCGCGACGGCCTGGGCGCCAGTGGCCGCGGCGACGCGGTCCACCGCCTCGCGGTTCACGTCGGCGATGATCAGCTTGGCGCCGGCCGCGTGCAGCTTCTCGGCGAGGTAGGCGCCGACGTGGCCTACGCCCTGGATGGCGACGGTCACGCCGTTGAGGTCGCGGCCCAGCGCCCGGCGGACGCAGAGCCGTACGCCGCGGAAGATGCCTTCGGCCGTAACCGGGCTCGGATCGCCCGAGGCGGCCGGGTGGCCTTCGAGGCCTGCGACGTAGCGGGTGTGCTTGCGGGCGTGCATCAGGTCGGCGGGCGAGACGCCGACATCCTCCGCGGTCCAGTAGCGGCCGCCCACGGCCTCGACGGCGGCGCCGAAGGCCTCGAACAGCGCGGGGGTCTTCTGGGTGCGGCTGTCGCCAATGATCACGCTCTTGCCGCCGCCCAGTTCCAGGTCGGCCATGGCGTTCTTGTAGGACATGGCGCGCGACAGCTTCAGCGCGTCGGTCAGCGCGTCCTCGGCGCTGGCGTAGGGCCACATGCGGCAGCCGCCGGCGGCCGGGCCTCGGGCGGTGGAGTGGACGGCGATGATGCTCTTCAGGCCGGTTTTCTCGTCGAAGAAGGCGTGGACGCCTTCATGGCCCTCGAAAGCCGGAGAATCGAACAAGGTCATGCCGCACTCTTTGCCTTGAGACGCAATGTTTTCGCGCCAGCCTCTACGCCCTGGCGACACACCTCACAACCCCGCAGCGTGGCGTTCGGCTCCTTTCGGGACCGCGGCCGTCGTCGGGATGGGCGGCGCGCCGGAGGGAAGAGGAGCGTCCTTGTCCCTGAGGAAAGCAAGGATGTCGGCCCAGACCACCGGTCCCTGGAGGTCGCGGGTCAGCAGGTGGTGGCCGTTGGCGTAATAGGCCGTCCGCTGGCCGGGTTTCAGCGCCGCGGCGGCCCGGAAGGCGGCGTTCTTCGGGATGATCTGGTCCTTGGCGCCGTACAGGTAGAGCGTCGGCGCGCGGACCTCGCCCACGCTGTCGGCGCCGTCGTCCATCAGCCCCACGAGCCCATAGAGGGTGTCGGAACGGGCGCCCCAGATCATCAGCGGGTCGCGGCCCATGGCGATCAGTTCCGCGCGGTTGTCGGTTGGCGTGATCTTGGAGGTGAGCCAGCGCGGCGGGGTGTAGACCTTCGAGGCGGTGAAGTTGGCCGCCAGCCACAGCAGGGTCTTGTTCGGCAGCGGCTGGTCGCGCCAACCCCAGACGGCCGGCGCCAGCAGGACCAGCCGATCGGCGGCGGGCGGGCGGTCGCTGGCGAACGCCGCGGCGGCCAGCGCGCCGCCCATGCTCTCGCCCGCGACGGCGATCAGCGCGTTTGGATGCCTGGCCCGGGCCAGCGCCACGACTGTCCGCAGATCCTCCATCATCAGCTCTTCCCCGGCCCAGATGCCGCGGCCGGGGGAGCGGCCGAAGCCGCGCTGGTCATAGGCGTAGGTCGTAACCCCCTGCTCCGCCCACCACGGCGCCGCCAGGTGGAAGGCGTTGGAGTAGTCGTTCATGCCGTGGAGTGCGACGATCACCGCCCAGGGTTCGCCCTGCGCCTCCCATTTGCGAAGGCCGAGCAGCGCCCCGTCGAAGCTCGCGACCACGTCGCCGCCGATGTAGGGCCCGCGATAGCCGGCCGGCGGCTGGGCCGGCGCCTGCACCGCCATGCTCGAGCAGGCGCCGAGCAGGAACAGCGAGACCAGGAGGGCGGCGAGGCGCGTCATGGCGGCAGGAACGCCTATTCGTCCCCGTCGGTGTCGGCGATGGCGGCGGGGATCTGGTCGCCCTCCATCGGAAGCCGCATGCGCCAGACGCCTTTGAACTTCTCGGGGTTCACGGGCTTGTTGTGGCGCAGGATCCGCAGACGGTCGGCGCGCGCCAGACCGACGGCCACCGGCTTCACCTTGCCGAGCTCGCGCCGCCAGCCTGCGGGGTCCACCGCCTTGGCCACGTCCTCGGGCGAGACCGACTTCCCAGGCGCGACCTTGCCCAGCAGGTCGAAGATGGCGTTCTCGACCTCCTGGCTCATCACCCGCCCCGCTTCATGGTCTCGCGGGCGATGATCACCTGCTGGATCTGGCTTGTGCCTTCGTAGATCCGGAAGATGCGCACGTCGCGGTAGAAGCGCTCGATGCCGTATTCGGTGATGTAGCCGGCGCCGCCGAAGATCTGCACCGCCTTGTCGGCCACGCGCCCGACCATCTCGGAGGCGAAGTACTTGGCCGCCGCGCCTTCCATGGTGACGTTCTGGCCGGCGTCGCGACGGCGGGCGGTCTCGAGCGTTAGGGCCCGGGCGGCCAGCGCCTCGGTCTTGCAGTCGGCGATCATCCCCTGGACGAGCTGGAAGCCCGACAGCGCTTGGCCGAACTGCTTGCGCTCGGCGGCATAGGCCACGCTGTCGGCGATCAGCCGCTCGGCGACGCCGACGCACAGGGCGGAGATGTGCAGCCGCCCCTTGTCCAGCACCTGCATGGCCACCTTGAAGCCCTCGCCCTCGGCTCCGATCAGGTTCTCGGCGGGCACGCGGACGTTGTCGAAGACGACGTCGCAGACGTGGGCGCCCTGCTGGCCCATCTTCTTCTCGGGCTTGCCGACGCTGAGACCGGGCGTGTTCCGCGGCACGAGAAAGGCGGATACGCCGCCGGCGCCGGGCTTCGACGCATCGGTGCGGGCCATCACCGTGAAGAGGTCGGCCTTGTTGGCGTTGGTGATGTAGCGTTTGGCGCCGTTCAGCACGTAGTGATCGCCGTCGCGCGCCGCGCGGGTCTGGACCGAGGCGGAATCCGAACCGGCCTCAGGTTCGGTCAGGGCGAACGAGGTGATGATCTCGCCGGACGCGATCCCCGGCAGGTACTTCTGCTTCTGATCCTCGGTGCCGAACATCACCAGCGCCTGCGAGCCGATGCCCACGTTGGTGCCGAAGGTCGAGCGGAAGGCGGGGCTGGTGCGGCCCAGTTCGATGACCACCAGGCACTCGTCCTCCATGGAGAGGCCGAGGCCGCCGTACTCCTCGGGGATCGAGAGGCCGAAGAGACCCAGGCCCTTCATCTCCTCGACGACGTCGTCGGGCATGGCGTCGTCTTCCGCCACCTTGGCCTCGAGCGGGCGCAGCCGTTCGGTGACGAAGCGGCGGACGGTGTCGATGAGCTGGTCGCGGGTCTCGGCGTCGAGCGCCATGTGGCGGTTCCCCCTATTGGCAGGCTTTGGTGACGACCGCTTCCTTGAAGCGGCCCAGGCCGACGGCGACGATCGGCGCGCGCCAGGTTTCGATATGCACGCTACGCGGGGGCAGCGAACAGGAGACGGGCGCGGGCGACGGGTTCAGCGTCTTGTCCTTCCCCAGGATCAGCGCCATCGCCCGGTAGTCGAGCGGCTTGCCGGTGCGGTTCCAGATCTTCAGGACCGTGGCCCGCTTCTCGGCCGAACCGTCCAGGGCGGCGGCGATCTGGCCCTCGGGCGGCGGGGCGAAGGTCTCGGTCACGGTCCCGTCGGGGTGCGCCGCGGCGAGCTGGCCCTTCTCGACCTTGAACAGCACCGGCTGCCCCTGGTCGTCCAGGCGGAACAGCGCCCGCTGGCCCAGCACGATCTGCAGGGTCTCGCCGTCGACCATGGTCTCGGGCTTGAAGCTCAGCGGCTGCGTCGGCGCGGCCTTGGCGGCGGGAGCCTTGGGCGCGGTCGCAACGGGCTCAGCCGGCGCGGCCACGGCGAGGGCGAGGAGGGTGGAGAGGATCATCACGCTTACTTGGCTCCCGGATGCCGGGCGGGATTGGTGCAGGTCACCGCATTGGTGTCCCGCATGCGTACCTCATACAGCTGCACGCCGGCGGCGCCACTGGCCGGCCAGTCCTGATAGTCGGTGAGCAGCGGCAGGATCGTGCACGCGCTGACGGGGCGCATGTCGGGCCGGGCGGCAGGACCGCTGAGCAGCTGAGCCCGCAGGTCGAAGGCGCGGGCCAGGCCGCTCTCGGTCTTCAGCCAGAGGCGGTCGCGCTCGCGGCCGACGAGGAAGATCGCCACGCCCTGCGGCGGGTCGTCGAATTTCCCCTGCCCCGGCTTGGGCGGCAGGACGTCGGACTCGGGAGCCGGGACGACGGACACCAGTTCCGGCCTCCCGTCGGCGTCGAAGCGGACCGTCACCCGTTCGCCGGCCCACAGGCGCAGCGCGCCGTCGGCCGTGACCTGCGACCGGACCTCGGCCGCGGCGGGCGTGGCGGCGAGCGCCGCCAGCAGGACGGCCGCCGCCCGCGTCATGCCCTGGCGAGCGCCAGAGCCGAGCCCTGGCCCACGCCCACGCACATGGTGGCCAGCGCGCGCTCGCCGCCGCGTTCCTTCATCGCCCGTGCAGCGGTGAGCGCCAGCCGCGCGCCGGACGCGCCCAGGGGGTGGCCGATTGCGATGGCGCCGCCGTGCGGGTTCACGTGCTCGGCGTCGTCGGGCAGGCCCCACGAGCGGGTGCAGGCCAGGCCTTGCGCCGCGAAGGCCTCGTTCAGCTCGACCACGTCGAAGTCACGGGCGCTGACGCCCAGCCGGCCGGTCAGCCGCTCGACCGCCGGGATCGGGCCCACGCCCATGATCCGCGGCGCGACGCCGCCGGACGCGCCGCCCTCGATCCGGGCCAGGGGCTCAAGGCCGTACTTCCTCACGGCTTCTTCCGACGCCAGCACCAGGGCCGCCGCGCCGTCGTTGACGCCGGAGGCGTTGCCGGCGGTGACGGTGCCGTCCGGGCGGACGATGGGCTTCAGCGACTGCAGCGCCTCGAGGGTGGTCTCGGGCCGCGGATGCTCGTCCTGGCTGACCACGACGTCGCCCTTGCGGTCCTTGATGGTGATCGGCGCGATCTCGCCGTCGAAGAAGCCGCGCGCCCGGGCGGCGCCGACACGCTGCTGGCTCCGAAAGGCGAAGGCGTCCTGCGCCTCACGTTCGATCTGGTAGTCGGTGGCGACGTTCTCCGCGGTCTCCGGCATGGAGTCGACGCCGTAATCCTTCTGCATCTTCGGGTTCACGAACCGCCAGCCGATGGTGGTGTCGAAGATCTCGGCGCTGCGCGAGAACGCGCTGTCGGCCTTGCCCATGACGAATGGCGAGCGGGTCATGCTCTCCACACCGCCGGTGATGACGAGATCGGCCTCGCCCACCGCGATCTGCCGGGCGCCGGCGATCGTCGCGTCCAGGCCCGAGGCGCAGAGGCGGTTGACGGTGATGCCGGGCGTGCGGTCGGGCAGGCCCGCCAGCAGCAGCGCCATGCGCGCGACGTTGCGGTTGTCCTCGCCGGCCTGGTTGACGCAGCCGTAGATCACCTCGTCCACCGCTTCCCAGTCGAGGTTGGGCAGGCGCTCCATCAGCACCTTCAGCGGGTGGGCCGCCAGGTCGTCGGCCCGCACCTTGGCCAGCGCGCCGCCGTAGCGCCCGATGGGCGTGCGGGCGCCCGTGCAGAGATAGACGGTCCGGCCTTGCATCCTGGCTCCTCGGAAGGCTTGTAAGCGGGCCGGCAAACTAGTGTTTGAAAGTTCGGTCTGCAAACGGTTCGGAACGAGGTCGAGGGGCGATGGACGGCGGCGACGAAGAGCACAACTACACCTCGCACCTGGCGCAGGTGACGGAAGGCGAGTGGGCCGGGTGGTCCTACTATCCTGGCGGCGATCCTTACGAAGACCTCGCGGGGCCCTTCTATTTCCAGGACCGGCCGACGGGGCGCGTCTGCGCCTTCCGCGCCGAGAAGAAGCACATGAACGGGGGCATGTTCCTGCACGGCGGGTGCATGATGACCTTCGCCGACTTCGCCCTCTTCGTGCTGGCCCGCGACGCGCTGGAGAACAGCATGGCGGTGACGGCGACCTTCAACGGCGAGTTCGTGGGCTCGGCCGGGATCGGCGACCTGATCGAGTGCACCGGCGAGGTCGTGAAGGCCGGCCGCAGCATGATCTTCATGCGGGGGCTGATCGTGAACGCCACCCGCGGCGGCGATCCGATGATGAGCTTTTCGGCGGTGCTGAAGAAGGTCGGCAAGCGCCCGGCGTGACGCCGGACGCCGGTTCGCCTCAGGCCGCCCGCTGCGGCATGCCGGCGGCGGCGGCGGGGCGATCCCTCATCGCCGCATGCCAGCGGCCGACGTTCTTCAGCTCTTCCGGCGGCCCCACCTTGATCAGCCGGCCGAAGTCGAGGCCGGTGAAGGCGACGATGTCGGCGATGCTCAGGCGGTCGACGGCCAGCCACTCCTGATCGGCCAGGCGGCGGTCCAGCACCTTCAGGGCGCGGAGGCTGGCGTCAAGGTTGTACTGCCCCACCTCGGCGTTCTGCTGCTCCAGCTTGCCCATCATGGGATGGGTATGGCGCACGCCCAGCATCATCGGCGTCGCGACCAGCATCTCGGCCCGGCGCATCCACATCTCGATCACGGCGACCTCTTCGGGCGTGCGGCCGAACAGGTTCGGCTCCGGATAGCGGCTCTCGAGGTAGCGACAGATGGCGATCGACTCGGTGATGCAGGTCCCGTCGTCCAGCTCGAGCATCGGGACGTTCGCGAGGCCCGCCTTGGAGAGATACTCCGGCGTCTTGTGCTGGCCTTCCATGAGGTTGAGCACCACGACCTCCAGGTCGTCGATGCCCTTCTCCGCCATGAACCAGCGGACCCGGCGCGGATTGGGCGCAAGCGGCGTGTCGTAAAGCTTCATGGCGGACCTCCCTTTGGCCTTCAGCCCAAAAGAGTACGCCCGGTCACTTTCCGGTCAAGCTCGGAAGTCGCGCCTGCATCAGCCGAACAGGTTGGTCGGCAGGAGGCCCACGATGGAGGCGGTAAGGCAGGTGGCGAGGAAGCCGGCGAACATCGCTTTCCAGACCATGCCCACCACTTCGTTGCGCCGTTCGGGCACGAGCACCGAATAGCCCGCAAGGTTGATGCCCACGGAGGCGACGTTGGCGAAGCCGCACAGCGCATAGGTCATCAGCACGCGCGAACGCTCGTCCATCTCGGTCACCGGAATGGCGCCCATCCGGATGAAGGCGGTGAACTCGGTCAGCACCAGCTTCACGCCCAGCAGCGAACCGGCGGTGGAGGCGTCGTGCCACGGCACGCCGATGGCCCAGGCCAGGGGCGCGAAGATGAAGCCGAGGATCCGCTCGACCGACAAGGGGCCGCCGGCGATGTCGGGGAAGGCTCCCAGGATCAGGTTCACCATGGCGATGAGGGCCACGAAGACGATGAGCGTCGCGCCGACGTTCAGCACGATCTGCAGGCCGTCGGTGGTGCCCTTGATCAGGGCGTCGATGGAGCTCTCGTAGCGCTTGGCGGCGGCGGGGTCGTAGGCCTGGGCCTGCTCCACGTCGGGGTCGCGCGGCACGATGACCCGGGCCAGTAGGACGCCCGCCGGCGCCGAGACGATGGAGGCGGTCAGCACGTGCGCGGCGGCGTTCGGCAGGACGTCCTTCAGGATCGTGGCGTAGGCCACCATCGTCGAGCCCGAGACGCAGGCCATGCCGACCGCGATCAGCATGAACAGTTCCGACCGCGAGAGCCCCGCGAGGTAGCTGCGAATGAAGATCGGGCCTTCCACCTGGCCCATGAAGACGGTGGCGGCAGTCGCCAGCGCGGGCGGGCCGCGCAGGCCCATGGTGCGTTCGAAGACGACGCCGAAACCCCGCGTGACCCAGACGAGGATGCGCCAGTGCCAGAGGAGCGCCGCCAGCGCGCAGACCACCAGGATCACCGGCAGCACGCGGAAGGCGAAGACGAACATCGAGCCGGGGTCGGTCAGCGGATAGGGCTGGTTCGGCGTGCCGGCCAGGAAGCCGAACACGAAGGCGACGCCGGCCTGGGTCGAGGCGGCGAGGCCGTCCACCGCCTGGCCGACGCCCTGGAGGGCGACGCGCAGGGCCGGCAGGCCGAAGAGGGCCAGCACCAGCACGCCCTGCACGAGGATCGCGCCGACGGCGAGCTTCCAGGGGAACCTGCGGCGGTTCTCAGAGATGGCCCAGCAGAGGCCGAGGACCAGCGCCACACCGACCAGACTCTGGGCGTTCGCGAGACTGAACATGCACCCCCCGATGCGCCGCCGGCCCCGGGGAGCTTCCCGAGTCAGGCGGCCATCGGACGATAGAAGACGCCAGACGGCCCGCGACGCAAGCCGGCTCGGCGCCCCGGAACCCTAGAGGTTGACCATGGAGAGGCCGCGCTCGTCGTAGCGGGCGCCTTCCACGGCGGTCTCCGGCACCGCCGCCTCGATGGCGGCGAGGTCGTCGGCCGAGAGCACGACGTCGACCGCGCCGACGTTCTCCTCGAGCCGCGAGGGCTTGGTCGTGCCGGGGATCGGCACGATGTCCGGCGCCCGCGACAGCAGCCAGGCCAGCGCGAGCTGGGCCGGCGTGACGCCCTTCTCGCGGGCGAGGCCGGTCAGCGTCTCCACGAGCGAGAGGTTCTTCTCCAGCGCGCCGTCGCGGAAGCGCGGCATGAAGCGGCGGAAGTCGTTCTCGGCGAGGGCGTCCTTGCCGGTCACCGCGCCGGCCAGGAAGCCGCGGCCCAGCGGGCTGTAGGGCACGAAGCCGATGCCGAGTTCACGGGTCACCGGCAGAACGGTCTTCTCCGGATCGCGGGTCCACAGCGAATACTCGGACTGCAGCGCGCTGACCGGATGCACGGCATGCGCCCGGCGGATGGTCTCGGGGCCGGCTTCCGAGAGGCCGAAGTAGCGGACCTTGCCCGCCTTCACGAGCTCGCCCACCGCGCCGGCGACATCCTCGATCGGCACGTTGGGATCGACCCGGTGCTGGTAGAAGAGGTCGATCACGTCCACCCCCAGCCGCTTCAGAGAGGCGTCGGCGACGGCGCGAATGTTCTCCGGGCGGCTGTTGGTGCCGGTCGGACGACCGGCCGCGCGGGCCGCCTCCAGGTCGAAGCCGAACTTGGTGGCGATCTGGACCTTGCCGCGGGCGTCCCCCAGGCCTTGGCCGACCAGCACCTCGTTGGTGGTCATGCCGTAGATCTCGGCGGTGTCGAAGAAGGTTATCCCGAGATCCAGCGCGCGCCGCAGGACCGCCGTCGCCTGCGCCTCGTCGAGGGGCGCGTTGTAGACGCCGGAGAGGCCCATGCAGCCGAAGCCGATGGCCGAGACCTCGAGACCTTGAGTTCCGAGCTTGCGGGTCTGCATGGGAAGCTCCTTCGCGATGTGGGGAAGCGGCGCCGCCGCGCGCTTGAATCTGGGGCGGCGGATGAGCTCCGGCAATCCCCGGCGCCGCATTACGAAGGTTTAATCGGCCCGCCCGCATCCGGCCACGGTTGCGGCGGCCTCTTTCTCACGTGAAGCGCGACATTCGCGCCGAGCTTGGGAAGGGGCGGATCCGCCATGTCGCTGGCCTTGGCCACACTGATCTACGAGTGGCGGCGCTACACCGCCGCCGTGGTCGCGCTCGCGTTCTCGGGGCTGCTGATCCTGGCGCAGGTCGGCATGTTCGTCGGCATCGTAAAGGGCGTGACCGCCACGCTCGAGCGCAGCCGCGCCGACCTGATGATCCTGCCGGCCAAGATGGAGAGCCTGATCAACTCCGGCGGCGGCAGCCTGCCGGCGCGCCTGCAGCCGCAGATGTACCTGCATCCCGAGATCACCGAGGTGGCCGCCTGGGATATCGAAGGCGGCCGCTGGGTGAACCAGCCCAAGGACGGCGGCAAGGCCGTCACCACCTATGTCGACGTCAACATGGTCGACACCCGGCCGGGCGCCGTGACCCTGCCGATCGACTATACCGAGGCGACGCGGCTCGCGCTGATGGAGCCCTATGCCGTCGCCATCGACCGCAGCCAGCTCAAGCGGCTGGGCGTGAAGCTGGGCGACTCCGCCTCGCTCAACGGCAAGACCGTCCGCGTGCGGGCGATCCTCGACGGGTATCCGAACATCAACAACGCCGCGGTGGTGGCCTCGCGCGACACCATCCGCCTGCTCGGCTTCAACAAGGACCAGTCCAAGACCGGGCCCCTGATGGTGCGGATCAAGGATCCGTCGCGGGCGGTGATCGTGCGCGACCAGCTCAACGCCACCGCCAAGGGCGCTTACCGCGCCTGGACCCGGGAGGAGCTGCGCGCCGCCAACGAGGGCGCCCTGATGTCGGAGCAGATCATCGGCATCTTCATCGGCTTCTCGGTCTTCCTGGGCTTCCTGATCGGGGTCGGCATCACCTCGCAGACGCTGCGCGGCGCGATCCTGTCCTCGATCAAGGAGTTCGCGAGCCTCCGGGCGCTGGGCGTCTCCATGGGTTCGCTCCGGATGATCGTCATGGAGCTGTCGGTGTGGGTGGGCGTCGTCGGCCTTGCCGCCACGGGCCTCTTCACCTTCGGCGTCTACCTCCTGGCCAAGAACGGCGGGATGCCCATGGGCTTCCCGGCGCCCTGGGTGATCGGCGTCTCGACCCTGCTGCTCGTGATCTCTGGCGCGTCCGGCCTGCTGGCCCTGGGCGTCCTGAAGAAGAGCCAACCTGCGGACCTGCTGCGATGAGCTCGAACAAGACCGCCATCCAGGCGCACGGCGTCTACAAGCGCTTCAAGACGGGCCGCACGCACATCGAGGTGCTGAAGCGGGTCGACTTCGACGCCGCGCACGGCGAGGTGACCATGGTCATGGGCCCGTCGGGCTCGGGCAAGTCGACGCTGGTGGCCGCACTGTCGGGGCTGCTGAAGCCCGACGAAGGCAGCGTCCGCGCCCTCGACAGCGACATCTGGAACCTCCGCTCGGGCAAGCTGGACCGCTTTCGCCTCGACCACTGCGGCTTCATCTTCCAGGGCTTCAACCTGTTCTCGGCGCTGACCGCGCTGCAGCAGGTCGAGATCATCCTGAAGTACCAGGGCCACCCGAAGGCGGTCGCCCGCGAGAAGGCGACCCTGGCGCTCGAGGAAGTCGGCCTTGGCAAGCGGCTCAACTCGCGTCCCGCCGAAATGTCGGGGGGCGAGAAGCAGCGGGTGGCCATCGCCCGCGCCCTCGCCAAGGACCCGCGCCTGGTCTTCGCCGACGAGCCGACCTCGGCCCTCGACGGCGAGAACGGCCAGATCGTCATCCGCCTGCTGCAGCGCGCCGCCAAGCAGCACGGCGCCGCCGTGATCTGCGTGACCCACGACCCGCGCCTGGAAGCCTACGCCGACCGCATCATCCACCTGGAAGACGGGAACATCCTCGAAGACCGTCGCGCCGCTCCGGCCGCCGCGCCCGTCGCCGACCCCCGCCCCGAACCCGAGCTCGTTGGAGCCTAGAGAGCCATGCCCGCCCTTTTCCGTAACCGCTTCGTCTGGATCGCCGTCCTCGTCCTCGTGCTCGGCGGCGGCGGCTTCATGTTCGTGTCCAGCCAGGCCAAGGCCAAGAAAGAGGCTGAGGCCAAGGCCGCCGCCGAGGTGAAGCCCAGCCCCTTCGCCGCCGTCGCCAACGGCAAGGCCGACGTGGAGGGCGGGATCATCCAGGTGGCCGCCCGCCGCGCCGGCGTCGTGCGCGACGTGCTGGCCCAGGAGGGCGACGACGTGGTGAAGGGCCAGATCCTGGCCCGCCTCGAGGACGACGAGCCGCGCCTGCAGTCCGAGCGCGCGGCGGCCGAAGTCCGCCAGGCCCGCGCCGCGCTGGCCCTGCTCGAGGTGCAGCTCTCCGCCGCGCAGCGTGAGGAACGCCGGATGCAAGGCCTCGCGCCTTCCAACTTCGTGGCCGCGCAGAAGCTCGACCAGGCCCGCGACGGCGTGCGCGAGGCCCAGGCCCGGATCATGGCCCAGCAGGCGGTGGTCGCCACCGCCGAGGCGCGCCTGAACGAGGCCCGCTACGACCAGGAGCTCAGCATCATCCGCGCCCCGGCCGACGGCCGGATCGTCCGCCGCTACGCCAATCCCGGCGCCGGCGCCTCGACGCTGAACGTCTCCAACATGTTCGACCTGGAGCCCCGGGCCGGCCGCATCGTCCGCGCCGAGATCGCCGAAGGCGCCCTGCCCTATGTGGCGGTCGGCCAGACGGTGACCATGTCGCCCGAGAGCGACCCGACCAAGACGTTCAACGGCCGCGTCCTGCGCCGCGCGGCGGTGTTCGGCGCCCGCAAGCTGCAGTCCGACGACCCGAACGAGCGCACCGACGACCGCGTGGTCGAGGTGGTGGTCGACAGCTCGGGCGCGCCGTTCCTGATCGGTCAGCGCGTCCTCGTTAAGTTCATGCGTCAGCAACAGGCCCAAGGGCCCGAGCGCACCCCGACGGCGCCGCAGGGCTAGGTTCCCCAAGCACCCTGACCCCCGCGCGCCCGCCTCCCCCGTCCGTCCTGGTGACGGGGGAGGCCTCCTTTTTACCGATTACACCGCACTGCACGTCAGCTTGACGCCCTCTTCGCCGCGCCGCACAACGCGCGCCGAATTGCGAACACCTGTTCAAGAGGGACATGCAAATGGCGGACATCCGCTTCGACGGCAAAGTGGCCATCGTCACGGGCGCAGGCGGGGGCCTCGGCCGCCAGCACGCCCTGGAGCTCGCTCGGCGCGGCGCGAAGGTCGTCGTCAACGATCTCGGCGGTTCGGTCGACGGCTCGGGCGGCGGTTCTGACGCGGCCAACAAGGTCGTGGAAGAGATCAAGGCGCTGGGCGGCGAAGCGATCGCCAACGGCTCGTCGGTGACCGATGACGCCGGCGTGGCGCGGATGGTCAAGGACGCCATGGACGCCTGGGGCCGGATCGACATCCTGGTCGCCAACGCCGGCATCCTGCGGGACAAGACCTTCGCCAAGATGGAGCTGCCCGACTTCCAGGTGGTGGTCGACGTCCACCTGATGGGCACGGTGAAGCCCGCGAAGGCCGTCTGGGAGATCATGCGCCAGCAGAACTACGGCCGGATCGTCGTCACCACCTCGTCGACCGGCCTGTACGGCAACTTCGGCCAGGCGAACTACGGCGCGGCCAAGCTGGGTCTCGTGGGCTTCATGAACACCCTGAAGCTCGAGGGCCAGAAGAACAACATCCACGTCAACGCCATCAGCCCGGTGGCCGCCACGCGGATGACCGAGAACCTGATGCCGCCCCAGGTGCTGGAGCAGCTGAAGCCCGAGTACGTGACGCCGGGCGTGGTCTTCCTGTGCTCGGACGAAGCCCCGACGGGCACGGTGCTGACCGCCGGCGCCGGCGCCTTCGCGGTGGCCCGGATCGTCGAAACCGAGGGCCTGTACCTCGGCCACGAGGCCACCGTCGAACAGGTCCGGGACAACTTCGCCAAGATCGCCGACGCGGCCGGCCAGCAGGCCTACATGAACGGCGGCGAGCAGACCGCGAAGTTCTTCCGCAAGATGCAGGGCGGCTAAGCCCCGCTTCGGCGAGCCATGAGATTGGGAGGCCCGTCTCGCGAGAGGCGGGCCTCTTTCGTTTCCGCCACATCCGCGCCCGTTTCGCGACCGTAATCTGTTTGAGCTTGCGTGCGGCTGACCGATCGCGCGTAACCTGAACGGGCGCGTCCGGCAGAGACGCCGTGTCGAGGAGGATGGTTGGTGACGAAGGCGAAGTCTGGAACCTCGGCCGGCCATCTCAGTCCGCTTACCGTGCTGGCCTTCGCCAGCGCCAGCATTCCGATCCAGGCCCTGGTGATCGCCATCGCGGTGCATCTGCCGCGCTATTTCGCGACGCACGTCGGCCTGTCTTTGGCTGTGGTCGGCGCGGCCTTCGCGATGGTCCGGCTGATCGACATCCCCATCGACGTCCTGCTTGGCATGGCGATGGACCGGACCCGGACACGGTTCGGCCGCTATCGCGTCTGGCTGGTGGCGGGCGTGCCGGTGATGATGTTCGGGCTGTGGCTGATGCTGCAGGCGGACGTGGGCACAACCCAGCTCGCGCTTTCTGGAATCCTGCTCTTCACCTACATCGGCTACTCGATGGTCTATCTCTCGCACCTCGCCTGGGGCGGCGTGCTGGGGCCGACCTACGAACAGCGCAACCGCGTGTTCGGCGCGGTGATCGGCCTGGGCGTTGCGGGCGCCGTGGCGGTCCTCGTCATCCCGATCCTGATGCAGCAGCAGGGGGCCTCCGACGCCGAGGGCGTGCGGGCCATGGTCTGGTTCATCATCGCCGCCCTGCCCGTCACGGCGCTGCTGGTGCTGGCCACCACGCGCGAGCCGATCACGGTTGAGACGGGCAAGAAGTTCGCCTTCCGCGACTACCTCACCCTCCTGAAGCATGGGAACGTGCTGCGCCTGCTGGGCGCCGACTTCGCCGCGACGGCCGCGCCGGGCTGGATGGCGGCGCTCTACCTCTTCTACTTCCAGGACAGCCGCGGCTTCGGCGTGGTCGCCGCCAACACCCTGCTGATGATCTATGTGGCCGCGGGCTTCGCCGGCGCGCCGTTCGTGGCGTGGCTCGGCAACCGTATCGGCAAGCACCGGGCGCTGATGGTTACCACCACCGTCTATTCGCTTGGGCTGATCATCGTGCCGTTCCTGCCGGCGGGGAATTTCTGGGCCTTTGCGCCCGGCATGTTCCTGGTCGGCGCTATGGCGGCCGGCTTCCTGGTGATGATCCGGGCGCTGACGGGCGACATCGCCGACGAGCTGCGCCTGGCGAACGGTCGCGAATGGATGGGCATGATGTATGCGATGACCATCGGCACGACGAAGATCGCCTCGGGCCTATCGGCCCTCACCTTCGTTCTGCTGGCGGCGCTGGGCTATCAGGCCGCCGAGGGCGCGGTGAACTCGCCGGAGGCGATCCGCACCCTGGAGCTGGTCTACATCATCGGGCCGATCGTGCTCTCGATGGCCGCCGGCTTCTGCTTCCTCGGCTACAAGCTGACGCCCGAGCGCCATGCCGAGATCCGCCGCCAGCTCGACGAACGGGACGCGGCCTACGCCGAGGCGCCGGGGCTGGGCTCGCTGACCGGCGACGACATGGTCGTGGTCCCGAAGGCCTAGGGCCTCAGCTTCTCGGCCATCTGCAGGAAGGCCCAGGCGGCGGGCGTATCGGGCGTGGTCGCCACCAGCGGCCGGCCGTCGTCGCAGGCCTGGCGAAGCGCGGTCTCGATGGGGATCTGGGCCAGCAGCGGCACGCCCAGGCGCCGCGCCTCCTCGGCCGCCCCGCCCTCGCCGAAGATGGCGGTGCGCGAGCCGTCCGGCCCTTCGAACCAGGCCATGTTCTCGACCACGCCCAGGATCGGCGTGCCGGTCTTGCCGAACATGGCGGCCGCGCGGCGCGCGTCGATGAGGGCGATCTCCTGGGGCGTGGAGACCACGACCACGCCGTCGAGCTTCAGCTTCTGGACCAGGGTGAGCTGGATGTCGCCGGTGCCGGGCGGCAGGTCCACCACCAGGACGTCCAGCGGCTCGGCCGCGGTTCCCCAGTTCGAGTTCATCAGGCTGCGCAGGGCCGAAGACGCCATCGGCCCCCGCCAGATGTTGGCCTGTCCCTCCTCGACGATGAAGCCGATCGACATGACCTTCACGCCCCAGGCTTCCAGCGGGTTCAGGCGCTTCTCGGCGTCGAAGGTGGGCTCCCCGTCGGCGCCCAGCATGTGCGGCGCGGAGGGGCCGTAGATGTCGGCGTCCAAGAGGCCGGCGCGCAGGCCGATCTTCGCAAAGGCCGCCGCGAGGTTCACCGAGACGGTCGACTTGCCCACGCCGCCCTTGCCGCTGGCCACCGCGATGACCTTCCGCACATGAGCCGGCCGCTCGGCCTCGGTCATCGGCGAGAGGCGCGCCTGCGGATCATCGGCGACCCGCGCCTTGCGTGACGGGGCGGTCTTGAGCTGCGGTGCGGCGGTCTCGGCGGTCAGCACCACCTGCGCCGTCTCGACGCCGGCGACGCCGGCCAGCGCCCGCTCGGCCGCCTCGCGGACGCCGCGATAGAGCTCGATGTCGTCGGCGGGGACCTCCAGCATGAACGCCGCGCGGCTCCCGCGGATCACCAGGCCGCGCACCAGGCCGGCCGCGGCCAGGCCTTGGCCCGACTTCGGATCCTCCACGGCGTCGAGCGCCTTGAGGACCACCGCTCTGTCTGGACCGGCTGGTTGGATCATGCCGCTTTGTCTTGCTTTGGTCTGGAAGGGGTCTCATATCCGGCTGACAGCGCCGGTTTACAAGCCCGCCCGGTTTACAAGCCGGCCCCGGGCTTTAAGCAAGAAGACCGCTAAGGCCCTCCAACCGAGTACGTGACCCCGGCTGATGCCCTGGAACGACAACGCCAATCCCGGTCCCTGGGGCTCGCCCCCGTCGGGCGACGGCGACCGCAACACCCCGCCGCCCCGGCGTCCGCGCAACGGCGGCGACGGCCGCCGCCCTGACGGCCCCGACCTCAACGCCGGGTTCGACCGGCTGGGCCGGCGGATGCGCGACTTCATGGGCGGGCCCGGCGGCGGCGGCGTCCGCCCCGGCGCGATCGCGGCCATCGTCGGCGCCGCCTTCGGCCTGTGGGCCCTCTCGGGCATCTATGTGGTGCAGTCGAACGAGGAGGCCGTCGTCACCACCCTCGGCGCCTATTCGCGCAACGAAGGTCCCGGCCTGCGCTATCACCTGCCGACGCCGATCGAGCGGGTTCAGAAGGTGCCGGTCACCAGCCTCCAGCGGCTGGACGTGGGCGGCGCCAGCGCCGGCGCGGCGCCGCAGGAGAGCCTGATGCTCACCGGCGACGAGAACATCATCGATCTGCAGTTCAGCGTCACCTGGCGGGTTTCCGACGCCGACCGTTTCGTCTTCACCATCCGCGATCCCGAAGGCTCGGTGAAGGCCGTGGCCGAGAGCGCCATGCGCGAGGTCGTCGGCCGGACGTCCCTCCTCGACATCCTGACCACCCGCCGCGGCCAGGTGCAGCTTGAGGCCGCGGAACTGATGCAGCGCACGCTGGACAGCTGGGGCGCGGGGGTCCGCGTGGACGAGGTGCAGATCCGCAACGCCAATCCGCCTCAGCAGGTGCGCTCCGCGTTCCTCGACGTGGTCAGCGCCCAGCAGGACCAGGAATCGGCCGTCAACGAGGCCAACGCCTACCGCAACCGCGTGATCAACGAGGCCAAGGGCGACGCCGCGCGCATCACCCAGTCGGCCCAGGCCTATCGCGAGCAGGCGGTGCGGGAAGCCACCGGCGACGCATCGCGCTTCAACGCCATCCTCAACGAGTATCGCCGGGCCCCCGGGGCGACGCGCGACCGGATCTACATCGAAACCATGCAGCGGGTGCTCCAGCGCTCCAACAAGGTGATCATCGACGGCGATGGCGCGACCGCGCCGATCATCCTGCCGCCCGACATCTTCCGTCCAAGGTCCTCGGCGGCCACGGCGTCGCCCGAGGTCCAGTCGCCCACGTCGGCGCAGGGCAGGGTCGCCCAATGAGCCGTCGCCTCTGGACCTATCTGATCTTGGGCGCCGGGATCCTCGTGGTCCTGGCCAACACGCTCTTCATCGTCGACCAGCGCGAGCAGGCGCTGGTGCTGCGCTTCGGCGAGCCGGTGCGGGTGATCAATGCGCCCGGCCGCCCCGGCGCCGGACTGAACGCCAAGCTCCCCTTCTGGGAGAACGTGATCAAGTTCGACCGCCGCAACCTCGCCCTAGAGAGCCAGCAGGAAGAGATCATCACGGCGGACCAGCAGCGGCTCGTGGTCGACGCCTTCGTCCGCTACCGCATCTCGGATCCGCTGGCGTTCTACCGAAGCCTCCGCGACGAGCGGACGGCCACGGACCGGATCGAGCGGCTGGTGAACTCCTCGCTTCGGCAGGTGCTGGGCTCGGCGCCGCAGACGGAGATCATCTCCGGCGGCCGGGGCCGGCTCATGCAGTTGGCTCGCGTCGACGTCGCCCGGCGCGCCCAGGCCTCGCGCTTCGGCATCCAGGTGATCGATGTGCGGATCCGTCGCGCGGACCTGCCGGACGAAAACCAGCCCAACGTCTTCCGGCGCATGCAGACGTCGCGTCAGCAGGACGCCGCGCGCATCCGCGCCGAGGGCGAGCAGCAAAAGCGCGAGATCATCGCCCAGGCCGATCGGGAGGTCACCGTCACCCTGGCTCAGGCTCAGGAGCAGGGTGAGACCATCCGAGGCGAGGGCGACGCCCAGCGGACGCGCATCTTCGCCCAGAGCTTCGGGCGGGACCCGTCGTTCGCCGCGTTCTGGCGTTCGATGCAGGCGTATGAGGCGAGCCTCGCCCAGGGCGACACCACGATGGTGCTCTCTCCGGACAGCGCGTTCTTCCGCTACTTCGAGCGGGGCCCCTCGGGCGCGGGCGCCAGCCGCCGCTAGCCTTCCGTCTTCGCTTGCCTGATGCACGCATCCCCAACGGCTTGACTCTCTATATGACAGATGTAATCTGACATTATTACATCTGTAGTCACGGAGGTCGTGATGCCGAAGCGTTTCCTGCTCGCCGCACTTGCGGTGCTGGTCCTCGCCACGCCCGCCGCCGCCGAGCCCCGGCGGACTCTCGTGATGGCGAGGGTGCCTGTGGACGATCTCGACCTCTCCACCGCAGCGGGCGCGCGCGCCATGCTCCACCGGCTGAACGCCGCGGCGCGCGACCTCTGCGCCTTCACGCCAAGCCCGCTGCTGCCTCGGGCGCCGGGCCTGGCCTGGCGCTGCCGCACGCAGGCCATGGCGCAGGCGGTGGAGAGACTGGAAACGCGCGAGCTGCGCCTCGCCTACGCCGAGCTGCTTACCGCAGAGCCGGGCGTGAAGCCCTAAGCCAACGCCCGGTCTAACTGGGGCTCTCCCGCCTGGCGGGGGAGCCTCCTTCTATCGCGCCTGTGCGGCGAGAAGCTCGCGGACCTCGTGCAGGTCGCGGGCGATGCGGACGCAGAGCGTCTCCATCTCCTCGGTGGGATCGAGCATGTCCGGCACCATGATGGTCATCATGCCGGCGGCCGAGGCGGCGCGGACGCCGTTGTGGCTGTCCTCCAGGGCCAGGCAGTCGGCGGGGTCGACGTCGAGGGCGGCCGCCGCCTTCAGGAACGGCTCCGGATGGGGCTTGCCCTGGGTCTGGACGTCCCGGGTAATGAGGGCTTGGAAGCGCTCCACGATGCCGTGCGGCCCCAGGCTGAGGCGCACGCTCTCAAGGCCCGAAGAGGTGGCGATGGCCCGGGGAAGGCCCGCCTGGTCCAGGTGGTCCAGGATCTCCAGGGCGCCCGCCTTCAGGGCGATGCCCGCGGCCAGCTCCTCACGGAAGTGCCGGCTGACCTCGGCCGACCACGCCGCAAGGTCGAAGCCCTCGCCGAAGTGGTCCATCAGGATCAGGTCGCTGGCCGAATGCTGCAGGCCGACCATTCGCTGGAAGGTGGAGAATGGCATCTCACGGCCGATACCGTCGGCCGTCCGCCGCATGGCGCGGTAGACCACCGTCTCGGTGTCGATCAGCAGGCCGTCCATGTCGAAGACGACGGCCTTGACGGGGCGCGGCAGGGCCATCAGTCGATCACGAACTCGTCCGCGCGGTAGCCCTGGAAGTAGAGCAGCGCGGTGAGGTCGGCGTGGTCCACCTTGGCGTCAGCCTGGGCCGCCACGATCGGCTTGGCGCGGTAGGCGACGCCCAGGCCCGCGGCCTCGATCATCGCCAGGTCGTTGGCGCCGTCGCCGATCGCCAGGGTCTCGGATAGCGGAACGGCGAGGGTCGCCGCTTCCTCCTTCAAGGCCGCGAGCTTGGCCTCGCGGCCGAGGATCGGCTCGCCGACGAGGCCGGTCAAAGCGCCCTCGCCTTCGAGAAGGGTGTTTGCGCGGTTGTCGTGGAAGCCGGCAGCCTGCGCCACCCGCGAGGTGAAGAAGGTGAAGCCGCCCGACACCAGCACGCATCGGGCGCCGTTCTCGGCCATGGTCCGCACCAGGGTCCGGGCGCCGGGGTTGAGGCGGACGCGCTCGTCGTAAGCCTGCTGGAGCGCGCCGGTGGAGAGGCCTTTCAGCATCCCGACGCGCTCGCGCAGCGCGCCCTCGAACTCCAGCTCGCCGCGCATGGCGCGCTCGGTGATGGCGGCGATCTCGGACTTCTTGCCGGCGAAGTCGGCCAGTTCATCCAGGCACTCGACATTGATGATCGTGGAGTCCATGTCGGCCACCAGCAGCCGCTTGCGGCGGCCTTCCACCGGCTGGACGCACCAGTCGAAGGGCGCGTCGGCGAAGGCGGCGGTCAGGGCTTTGCGCACGTCTTCCAAGCTGGCAGCCTCGAAGACCAGGTCCGAAGCCTGGGGCGAAAGCATCACCGAGTCGGTGATCTCGACGTCGAGGTCCGCGAGGGCTTCGGCGTAGCCGATGGAGAGGGATCCGGCCTGGGCCGGCGTGACGGTGGTGAGGACGAGCTCCATGGCGCCCCGCATCTGGCTGATCGCCGGGCCGACGGCAAGCGGCAAGTCGGCTCTGGCCCTGCGGCTGGCGGAAACCGTCGGCGCGGAGATCGTCAACGCCGACTCCATGCAGCTCTACGCCGGCCTGCGCGTCGTCACGGCGGGACCGAGCCCCGAGGAAGCGGCCCGCGCGCCGCATCACCTGTTCGGAACGGTCGATCCGGCGGATGGATGGTCGGTGGGACGATGGCTGCGGGCGGCGACCGAGGTGCTGGAGGAGATCGCGGGACGCGGGCGGCCTGCGGTCGTGGTCGGCGGCACCGGACTTTACTTCCGCGCGCTGACGCGAGGCCTCGCCGAGATTCCCGAAGTGCCGGCGGAGGTCCGCGCCGAAGCCGCGGCCGACTTTGATCGCCTGGGCGAGGACGCCTTCCGCCGCCGTCTGGCCGAGGTCGATGCCGCCGCCGCCCAACGCATCGCCCCCGGAGACCGCCAGCGCCTCGCCCGCGCCTGGGAGGTGTTCGCCGCCACGGGCCGGGCGCTCAGCGACCTGCAGCAGACGGGAGAGCCGGCGATCTCCGAGTGGCGGGCCGTGGCCCTGGAGCCGCCGCGCGAGGCGCTCTACGCGCGCTGCGACGCTCGCCTGCACGCGATGGTGCGCGACGGCGCGCTGGAGGAGGTCCGCGCGCTCATGGCCCGCGACCTCGACCCCGCCCTGCCCGCCATGAAGGCGGTCGGCGTCCGCGAGCTGGCCGCCCACCTGCGGGGTGAAACGAGCCTTGAGGAGGCGACCGCCGCCGCCCAGCAGGAGACCCGCCGGTACGCCAAGCGCCAGCTCACCTGGATGCGCGGCCAGATGGCGGACTGGCCACGGCTGACGGCTGCCGAACCTGACGAACAGTGGAGGCAGTTTCTTGCGCAGGCACCTGCCTTGACGGCCTGATCCCGGCATGTCATTTCCCTGGGCACTCTCTCCAGGGTCGTTACATGCGCAACCTTCTTGTAATCTCCGGGCGGCCGACAACGGACTGACGATAGGCGTCAGCACCGACCGGTCGCTCGTTCCCAGGCCCCTCGCGGGCCTTTTTTATTGTCCCGACAGCCAGAGCCCACACCATGACCGCCCATCAGACGATCGAAGCCGAAGCCGACACCATTTCGGGCGCCGAGATGGTGGTGCGCGCCCTCATCGACCAGGGCGTCGAGGTGCTGTTCGGCTACCCCGGCGGCGCGGTGCTGCCGATCTACGACGCGCTCTTCAACGAGCCGCGGCTGAAGCACGTGCTGGTGCGCCACGAGCAGGGGGCGACCCACGCCGCCGAAGGCTACGCCCGCTCGACCGGCAAGCCGGGCGTGGTCCTGGTCACCTCGGGCCCCGGTGCGACGAACGCGGTCACCGGCATCGTCGACGCGCTGATGGACTCGATCCCGATGGTCGTGATCACCGGCCAGGTGGCTACGCACCTGATCGGCACCGACGCCTTCCAGGAATGCGACACGATCGGCATCACCCGGCCGTGCACCAAGCACAACTACCTAGTGAAGTCGGTCGAGGACCTGCCGCGGATCATCCACGAGGCCTTCCACATCGCCACGTCGGGCCGGCCGGGCCCCGTCGTCATCGACATCCCCAAGGACGTGCAGTTCGGCAAGGCCGCCTACCAGGGGCCGAAGGAGGTCACGCACGCCCACAACTATGCGCCGCGGGTGAAGGCCGAGCCGGCCAAGATCGCCGAGGCGATGGCGATGATCGCCCGCGCCCGCAAGCCGATCCTCTACACCGGCGGCGGCGTCATCAACGCCGGGCCCCGCGCCGCGGCCCTGCTGCGCGAGTTCGCCGAACTGACCGGCGCGCCGGTCACGTCCACCCTGATGGGCCTGGGCGCCTTCCCCGCTTCGGATCCGAAGTGGCTGGGCATGGTCGGCATGCACGGCAGCTTCGAGAGCAACAACGCCATGCACGATTGCGACGTGATGGTGGCCATCGGCGCCCGCTTCGACGACCGCGTGACGGGCCGCCTGGACGCCTTCGCGCCCACCTCGCAGAAGATCCACATCGACATCGACCCGTCGTCGATCGGCAAGAATGTCCGCACCGACATCGGCGTCGTGGGCGACGCGGCCAGCGTGCTGGAAGACATGATCGCCGCCTGGAAGCAGCGGAACCTGTCGGTCGACAAGGCGGCGCTGAAGGCCTGGTGGGCGGAGATCGACGGCTGGCGCGCCCGCAACTCGTTCAGCTACCGACCCGACGCCAAGCTCATCAAGCCGCAGTACGCGATCCAGCGCCTGTATGAGCTGACCAAGGACCGCGACACCTACATCACCACCGAGGTCGGTCAGCACCAGATGTGGGCGGCCCAGTTCTACAGGTTCGAGGAGCCGAACCGCTGGATGACCTCGGGCGGCCTGGGCACCATGGGCTACGGCCTGCCGGCCGCGGTCGGCGTGCAGATGGCCCACCCCGACAGCCTGGTCATCGACATCGGCGGCGACGCCAGCGTGCAGATGACCATGCAGGAGATCTCCACGGCGGTGCAGTACGACCTGCCGATCAAGATCTTCATCCTCAACAACGAGTGGATGGGCATGGTTCGCCAGTGGCAGCAACTGCTGCACGGCGAGCGCTATAGCCATTCCTATTCGTCGAGCCTGCCCGACTTCGTGAAGCTGGCGGAGGCCTACGGCGGCGTGGGCCTGCGCGCCGAGCATCCCGACGAACTGGACGATGCGATCCGCGAGATGATCAACGTGCGCAAGCCGGTGATCTTCGACTGCCGCGTCACCAAGGAGGAGAACTGCTTCCCGATGATCCCGTCCGGCAAGGCGCACAACGAGATGATCATGGCCGAGGAAGCCCGCGACCTGGGCTCGATCATCGACGACGCCGGCAAGCGGCTCGTCTGACGGCTCAGACCCGGGCGTTGGCGGGCGGGGCGACGACCGGCACGGTCAGCACCGCCCGCAGCCCCGGACGGTTGTCCTGATAGGCGATCTCGCCGCCGAGCTGGCGGACCATCGCCGACATCATGCGGCTGCCGAAGCCCTCGCGGGGCGTGTGCTTGCCACGGCCGTGGTCGGCGACCGAGACGGTGAGCACGCCGCGCGCCTCGCCCACGCTCACCTCGATGCGCCCGGCCGCGCCCCCGTAGGCGTACTTGTTGGCATTGATCACCAGCTCGGTGACCACGAGCCCCAGGGTCACCGCCCGATCGGTCGGCGCCAGGATGGGCAGCGCGTCCAGATGGATGGCGCCGTCCCACTCCTCGCCCATGGACGACGCCATGTCGGCGATGAGCTCCTCGAAGTAGCGGGCGAGGTCGACGGTCTCGATCTGATCGCTGCGATAGAGCCGCCGGTGCACCAGGGCCACCGCGCTCAGGCGGCGGCGCGCCTCGTCGAAGGCCGTCGTCAGCATGGCGTCGCCCGCGTCCCGCGACTGCAGGCCGAGGAAACTGGAGACCAGCTGCAGGCTGTTCTGCACGCGGTGGTTCACCTCGCGCAGCAGCACCTCCTTCTGCAGCAACAGCGCTTCCTTCTCGTCCAGCGCATGGCCCAGCTGACGGTTCAGGTCGACCAGCCTCCGCCGGCCGCGCGCCTCGAGCAGGGCCTCGCGCAGGCGCAGCACCGCATCGATCTCCGCCAGGGTCCAGCGGCGCGAGCGGCCGCACACCGTCTCGCGCCAGGCTTCGAACGACGAGCGCGGCGTCAGCACCTCGCCTGGGCCGAGCCCGACGGCCTTGTGCGGGTTGCCGGCCCAGTTGACGACCTCGGGCTGCTCGGCGCGGAACCAGAGCAGGACGAAGGGCTCCTCCGAAGCCACCACCATGCCCAGGACGCCGCTGGCCTGGGCCGCGTAGGCCTCGGCCTCGGGGAACACCGTGGGCAGGCGATCCGTGACGACCAGCTCAGGCGCTTCGGCCAACGCCCATCGGGCAAGCGAACGCACCGCCCCGGGCGGAGGACACACGCCCTCCAGGTGCAGCGTCTCGCCCCGCAGCGCCGCGACGCCGTCGGAGTCCAGCATCCGCTTCAGATCGGCCAGACCCGCGTCCAGATGGGCTTCGAGCCCGCCGATCCGCACGAAGCGGGCCGTGGCCTCGTCTTCCAGGCCGCGCAGGCGCATCCGCTCGCGATAGCCTTCCGCCTCTTCCTTCGCCCGCACCTGACGCGCCAGCCCCCCTGCCAGCGCCCGGGCTCCGGCGCGGATGTCATAGGGCATCGCCATCGGCGTCCTGTGGTGACAGGCGATCAGGCCCCAGAGCGTCCCGTCCCGAACGATGGAGATGGACGCCGAGGCGCCGACGCCCATGTTGCGCAGGTACTGCATATGCACTGGCGCGACGCTGCGCAGCGCGCAGTCGCTCATGTCGAGCGGCTCACTCCGGTTCCAGGCGGGAATGAGCGGCGCCGGGTGGTAGCTGACGTCGGGGATCACGCGCACCAGGTTCCGCACGTAGAGCGCGCGCGCCTGGGCCGGGATGTCCGATCCGGGGAAGCGATGATTGAGGAACGAGGGCATGTCCTGGGCCGCGCTCTCGGCCAGGACGGAGCCGGCGTCCTCTTCCAGGAAGCGGTAGATCATCACCCGGTCGAAGCCGGTCAGCCGCCGGAATTCGATGGCGGCGCGATCGCAAAGCGCCTGCAGGTTCGGCGCACGCTCGAACGCAGCCGCCGCGGCCTCGAGCTGCGCGAGGAGCGCGGCAGCCGGCAGGCCCTCGCCTTCCGCCGGCTCCAGCTCGACGATCAGCCAGTCGCCGGAGACGTGCGCCAGCACGTCGAAAGTCCCGCCTTGGCGGACCAGCCGGCCCGCATAGCCGCCGGGCGCTGAGGACTGGGTGACCTGAGCCACGCGCGCGGCCAGCGGATCGCCAAGGACGGCGCCGAGGCTTTCTCCGAGCCACCGCGACAGCCCAAGCCGCCCCGCGACGTCGCCTGCGGCGTGGCTCACCTCCTGGGTGGTGGCGTCGGCCACCAGCATTACGCCGTGCGGTTGGATGGAGCCCGGGATGTGGATCGGTTCGCGCGCGCAGGCGTCGAGGTCGAGGGGTTCGCTCATGCAGCCTGGCCTTCACAGATCCGACGCTCGGCGTGCCGGAAGCCGGCGACGGCGCCGCGCACCGTCGCCTCCACGGCCTGCGGCGTCGCCGCATGGCGGTCGAGCACGTCCAGGAAAGCGCGCCAGCGTTCGCCGGTCCGCTCGCCATAGGGGTCGAGGAAGCTGAGCCCGTGCATGTCCGAGCCCAGGGCGTCGAGCGAGCGGCGGATCGTGCGTCCGCCGAGCGTGGATCCCTCCAGCACGTACAAGTGGCCCAGCGCCTCGGCCAGGGAGCCGACGTCCGGCCCGTGCGCATGTTCGCTCGGCGCCTCGAGGCCGAGGGTTTCCAGGTCCGCGCTCAGCCGCTCGGTCCGCCGGCGATCCTGGAAGTCGAGACCGTCCAGCTCCGCCAGCCAGGGCGCGACCGCCGCCTCGACCTCGGCATGGAGGCGCCAAAAGCGCTGGACAACCGAACGCCGGCCGGCGGGCGTGGAGACCCGCTCAATGAGATCCGCTCGAGACTCCAGGCGCTCGTGGTCGGCCCGCGTGGCGACACGCAGGCGCTGGTGGACAACGCTGACCATTAAGCACTTGAACTCCGAGACGGCGGCGAAAGATAGAGCGCATTGCGGCGCCGTCGGTCGGGCAACCGACAGTTGTTCCAACTTAACATGGAGTAGGTGATGAGCCGAGCGACGCCGGCGACACGCTTTCTGGACGCCTGCGGCGTCGCCTACGAGCTTGCCGTCTACGGCTACGATCCCGACGCCGAGCGTGTGGGACTGCAGGCCGCCGAGGCGCTGGGCGTCGCGGCCGGCGAAGTCCTCAAGACGCTGATGGTGCTGGTGGACGGCAAGCCCGCCTGCGTCGTGCTGTCGTCGGACCGCGAGGTCTCGATGAAGAAGCTGGCGGCGGCGCTGGGCGGCAAGTCGGCCGAGATGATGAAGCCGGCCGAGGCCGAGCGCGTCACGGGCTACAAGGTCGGCGGCGTGAGCCCCTTCGGCCAGAAGCGGCGCGTCCGCACCGTCCTCGACGAGGCCGCCCTGGCCAGGCCGCAGGTGTTCGTCAACGGCGGCCAGCGCGGACTTCAGGCCAGGCTCGCGCCCGCCGACCTGGTGCGGGTGCTGGAGGCGACCGTCGCCGGCGTCTCGGCCTAGGCGCCGCAGCGTTCGGCGAAGGGGATCACCCCTCGCCGAACGCCTCGGCCACGTCCTCATCGACAGCCCAGAACCGGTAGCCGCGACCCACGTCCTCGTTCAGCAGCCGGTCGAGCTGCCAGCCCGAGCGGCCGACGTGCATGCCCATCAGAGCGAGCTCGGAGGCGAGCAGGTCGCGGACCGGCTCCGGCACGGCGCGGTTGTCCGCGACACGCGCCTGGTCGAGGCGCCAGCCGAACACATGGTCCCGGCTGACCTCCACGATCACGCCAGGCGGACCATCCCACTCGTAGAAGGCCGACCAGCCCGCGGCGGCGTGGGCCGTGCGGTCGGCCAGGCAGTTCCGATAGCGGCGGGCCGCATCGCGGATCTCGGCCTTGGTGGCGAGAGGCCGCAGGCGCGCGGTGCCCGGGTGCGGCGGCGCCGGCGGCTCGGGCGTCAGGTCATCCCGCACCACGGCGAACAGCGCCTTGGCCGACCCTGCACGCGCCCAGCCGGACGCCGCCGCCTCGGCCGCGGCGCGCCCGTCGCGGAGCGCCAGGGCGTCATAGGCTTCGCGCAGGACCGCGACAGCCTCAGGCGTCAGATCCCGGGCGAGCCGCACCGCCTGCTCCATCGGCTCGGGCAGGCCCGCCAGCCGACGCACCAGGCTCACGTCCACGGTTTCGGCGTGGCGCAACACCTTGGCGGGCGCCGGGCGGACGAGCAGCCGCAGCAGCAGCCGGTAGGCGTCGGCGTCGAAGGCGATCTCGCCCATGCGGCTCAGCATGCGCTCCAGGCCGGGCGACGCTTCGCAGACCACCGCGGGGATGGCGTGGCGCAGGCGGGCCCCCAGGATCGCGGCCGCAAGCCCCGCCACGTCGACGCCCAGCGCGAAGCCCAAGCAGGCCAGGTGCCGGCGCGCGGCGGGCGCGGCCAGGAACGCGCCGTGAGGCTCGGGCCACACGCGTGCGACGGCCTCGGCGAACTCGCCGGCCACCAGTTTCAGAAGGGACGTGGGGGCGGTCCGTTTCGGAACCGGGGCCGCGCCCGTCAGGGGAATGAACATCGAAAGCTCCCGGAGGTCACAAGCGGACCTCCTTCCGGGAGCGTCCGCGCGTCAGGCGTTGAGGGTGGTCGGTGCGCCCGGATCCGAACCGACGCGCACGGCAGCGTCCGCCGCCCAGGGGCGGGTCTCGCTGGCCATGTCAGTGCACGTCGTCATTCGGTGACTCTCGTTTGAGAACGCGGTTCGTCTCTCACGATCCGATGGCGACGGGCAAGGCCGAGGTTATGCGGCGCGGCATTGGCCGGGCGGCTGTGGCGCTGAGGCCACGGCGGTTGCGGCGGCCGCCGTCCTGTGACACCTCGTCTCCACCGCAAGGAGCCCGACCGATGTCCGACGCCCAGCCCGCTTCCGTCTACGACCTGGCCCACGAGGAGGCGCCCGAGAGCCTGGCGACCTTCGCGGTGCTGGTCGACAACGAGCCGGGCGTGCTCCACCGCGTCGTGGGCCTGTTCGCCGCCCGCGGCTACAACATCGAGAGCCTGACCGTCGCAGAGACGGACCGCAAGGCGCACACCAGCCGCATCACCATCGTCACCCGCGGCACGCCCCAGGTGCTGGCCCAGATCGAGGCTCAGCTCCAGAAGATGGTCTCGACCCGCCACGTCCAGGACGTGACCCGCGACCCCAACGGCCTGGAGCGCGAGCTGGCTCTGGTCAAGGTGAAGGGGACCGGCGCCGAGCGCGTGGAGGCGCTGCGCGTGTCCGACATCTTCCGCGCCAAGGTGATCGACACCACGCACGAGAGCTTCGTCTTCGAGCTGACGGGCGCGCCCTCAAAGATCGACAAGTTCGTGGACCTGATGCGGCCGCTGGGCCTCGTCGAGGTGTCCCGCACGGGCGTGCTCTCGATCTCGCGCGGCGTCGACGTCTTCTAAGGAACGACGGGGCGCGATAGTCTCTTTGAATGCGGGGGGCGTGAGCAGGAGACGCCGCTTGCCCGCGATCCATCGCGCCATCCTCGCCGTGCTGGTCCTGGCCCTCGCCACCCCGGCCGACGCCCAGCTCTTGATCCCGATCCCGCTGCGCAAGGCCAAGCCGCAGGAGATCGGCCCGCCGAAGGACGCGACCCCTTACGAGGCTGAGGTTTGGCCGTTCCCGGCGCCCGATCCGAAGGCCTGGTGGGACGACAAGTGGCCCAAGGCCGGTGAAGAGGCCGATCCATTCGGCGGCCGGCGCGTCCGCCGCGGCGAGCGCCTGCCCACCATCGACAACGGCGTGGATGCATCGACCTATCGCCTCTGGGGCCTGATGCCGTTGCAGTGGCAGCTCCTGCGCGGCGACGAGATGATCTTCGAGGTCTGGACGCGGCCCACGGGCAGCGTGCGGCAGACCGTGACCCGCGTCTCGGTCCGCGGCGACGAGCGGGTGTTCGTGCAAGGCCGCGCAGGCCTCGCCTGCTGCGAGGCGGGGATCGGCCGCCGCCTGGGCTTTGACAGAGAGCTGCCTGCGGGCTCGGCGGATCGTTTCCGGAGCTTGCGCGATCACTGGGTCTGGAAGTCGCCGCGGGACGTGCGGGTCGCGGAGGCCGGCGCGGCCGAGGCGGTGTGCGTCGAGGGCGTGGCCTACGACCTGACGCTGCTCACGGCCAAGGGCGCCCGGACCGTGCGCCGCGCCTGCGACCTGGCGGAGGTGGGCGAAGGCGCCGAGGTGCTGGAGGCGGTGATCGGCGCGAGCCTGGGCCAGGACCCGCGCTACGACCTGGTCTTCCGCGGCGGGGCGGACTTCAGCGCCGCCCGCACCGCCTACCGCCAGCTCATCGAGAGCGGCGGCCAGCTCAAGCCGGACGCCCAAAGCCGGTTCCGCCCGCCCGGCCAGGAGCCCGCGCCGCAGCCCGAGGTCGAGGCCGCTACGCCGGCGCCAGGGCGATGACCTTCGACCGCACCACGTGGCGGATGGTGAGGAACTGGACGGCGAAGAGGGCCAGCTTCGAACCGATTGGGAAGACCGCGCTGAAGAGCGCCCACGCGCTGCTGAACCAGACGGCGACCACGAGGTTCGCCGCAGCCGTCGCCAGCATCAGCCCGGCCCAGGCGTAGCCGAACGCGATGGCCAGGCTGGCGCCGTGCTCGGCCGCGATGGGCGGCAGGTAGCGCAGCATCCAGCCCCGCTTCAGCATCACCGCGGCGATCACCAGATAGACCAGCGTCGGCTTGGCCATCAGGAAGCGCGGATCGTGGGTGACCAGGGCCGCGGCGCCGAACAGTAGCACGAGCCCCAGGCTCGCCCACTGCAACGGCGCGATCGCCTTGCGGCGCGCCAGCCACACGCCGGCATGGGCGAGCCCGAAGCCCATGGCCACGACGGTGGCCGTCCGCGCGTCGAGGCCCGCGATGAGCAGCAGGGCGAAAAACAGGCTCGACGCCAGGTCGTTGGCCAGCGGCCGGATGGCGTAGGCGAGATTGCGCATCGGGAAAACTCCTGAAAAATCCGATGCGTGTGAGGCTAGCGAGCCGCGACTGGAGGCCCTAACCCGTTGGCGAAGGTTCCGCGGCGATCCGCGTAACGCGGCTGTCCATCCGCGCTTCGTGAACGGCAGGTCCTTCAAATCGCCGCGCGGGCGTCCTATATTCATCGCGTCGGGTTCGCCCGACTATGGGGATAAACGCGCGCGAAATAAGCGGACTGGACCCGGGTGCGATTCCCGGCGGCTCCACCAAATCTTCCCCCGGGTTATCGCCGGGCAAGTGCGGGGCCGATCAGCATCGACAGACGTGTAAAGGCGTTGCTTTCTCTCGGCTTGACCCACCGTTCCGGGTCTTAAACTAAATGCGAACGATAACTTCGCTGAGGAAGTCCGCCTGGCCGCGTAATGCGGTCCGGTAGAAATCCGACCTAAGCCCTAGGGGTTCAGATCCTTAGGCGGGGCCCGGGAGGAGCCTGCCAACAGAATCCTCCCACCTTCCCTCTTCAGCAGCCTGACGATTCCGGGCATGTGTGTCGGCCTCGCGCCTTGCTTCGGGACGGCCAGACGCTACCTTCAGCCAACGAGTTCCCCCGCGTTTTCGGAGACCGCATGGCCCAGGAGCCGCCGGCCCAGGATATGATGAACTACGAGGCCCTGGCGCAGGATGCGCTGCGGGGCGTCGTGAAGGCTGCGCTGAAGCGCGCGGCGGCGCCGGGCGGCCTGCCTGGGGCCCACCACTTCTACATCACGTTCAAGACGGACGCGGCCGGGGTTTCCGGTCCGGTCGACCTCCTGTCGAAGTACCCGGACGAGATGACCATCGTCCTCCAGCACCAGTACTGGGACCTTGCGCCGGGCGAGACGTTCTTCTCGGTGACCCTGCAGTTCGGGGGGCAGCCCAAGCGCCTGAGCATCCCCTACGCGGCCGTCACCCGCTTCTACGATCCCTCCGTGCAGTTCCTGCTGCAGTTCGAGCCGCCGCCCGCCGCGCCGGCCGAGGCGAAGGCCGTTCCGGCGCCAGTGGAGGCCAAGGCGGAAGCCCCGGCCCCGAAGCCTGAAGGCAGCGACGACGAGCCCAAGGTCGTCTCGCTCGACCAGTTCCGCAAGAAGTAGCCGGATGTCCGAAGCCGCGAGCGCAGAGCCGAAGGGTCTCACCGACGAGGCGATCCTGGAGCGCTTCCTGCGTTCCAAGAACCAGCCGACCGGCTCGCAGACCCTGGGCTTCCGCATGGTGGCGGTAAGCCAAGCTGAACGGTCGGTCGAGGTCGAGTTCGACGCCAAGGCCGAGCTGCTGCTCAACCCGATGAAGCAGATCCAGGGCGGCTACCTCTGCGCCATGCTGGACGAGTGCATGAGCGTGGCCTGCATGGTCGCCTCCGGCATGACGGCCGTCGCCCCGACGCTGGAGATGAAGACCAGCTTCTTCCGCCCCGGCATGCCCGGGAAGATCCGCGGGGTGGGCAAGGTGGTGAAGTGGGGTCGGCAGGTCGCTTTCACCGAGGGCGAGCTCTTCGATCCGGAGGGCCGGTTGCTCGCCAAGGCCACCGGCACGGCGATCCCCACGCCGTTCGCCAGCTACAAGAAATAAGATGCTTCCGCCGGCCCGCCTGATCATCGCGATCACGGGTCTGCTGCTGATGCTTTCCGGCGCGCCCGCGCGCGCCGGAAGCTTCGCGGACTGGACGGCGGTGATCATCGCGGGGGACTGGCGCGGTTCGGGCGGCGGACCGACCGAAGCATTCGACAACGCCCGTCGCGACGTGGCCCAGGCGCTGACCCGTGTCGGTTTCCACCCGTCCAACCTGCGCCAGTTCTCCACCCGCCCCGAGCGATACCGCGACGCCGCGCCGGGTAAGGCCGAGTTGGAACAGATCTACGCCGCCATGGAGGATCTGGCGCCCCGCGCCGCCGGCGGCTGCCTCTTCTACATCACCACGCACGGCACGCCCCAGGGCGCGGTGGTGGACAAGCGCATCCTGCCGCCCGGCGTGCTGGGCGCGATGCTGGACCGCACCTGCGGCGCGCGGCCGACCGTCGTGGTGATCTCCGCCTGCTTCTCGGGCGTGTTCGTGCCGCAGCTCTCCGGTCCCAACCGCATGGTGCTGACGGCCGCCAGGCGCGACCGCACCTCGTTCGGCTGCGGAGAGGCCGACAAGTACCCCTATTTCGACGACTGCTTCCTCAGCGCCATCGGTCAGACGCGCGACTTCCAGGCGCTGGCCACGGCGACGCGGGAGTGCGTGCGCCGGCGCGAGATCGCCGAGAAGGTCGAGCCGCCGTCCGAGCCGCAGGTGTTCGTCGGCGCCGCCCTGCGGCCGATCCTGCCGCTCTTCGCCTTTTGATCCGGGCGAGGAACGTAACGGCCCCGCTTTGAAGGACTCGATGTCGGCCCTACAACCGGCGGGTCGGGTGGGGCTGGAGCTTGGGGGCGGTGGCCATGCGAACCGGTTTGATGGCCGCCTTGGCGGCGCTCGTGTCCCTTACCTGGGCGAACTGCGCCGCCGCGCAGGAGGCGCCGCAGTCGGTCGCCGCCGCCCTGCCCGACGCGCCGATCCCCTACAGCCAGGTGCGCCCCAAAAGACCCCAGCCGAAAGCCCGGACCGCGCCGACGGCCCCGGCCCGTGCGCCCGCCGCCGCGGCCAGGCCGCAGGCTCCGACCATCGCCGGCGCGCCGCCGTCGGCGGCCGCGCTGCCGACGCAGGTGAGCGGCGCGAGACTGGCGTCCAACCAGCCGATCCCCGCCGCCGAACTCGAGGCGTTCGTCGACGGGTGGGTGAAGGACGCCATGGCCCGCGAGCATGTCGCCGGGGCGGCGGTCTCCGTCGTCCAGGGCGGACAGGTGACGCTGAAGAAGGGCTACGGCTTCGCCGGTCTCGGCCCGCGCAAGGCCGTCGATCCTGACCGGACCCTCTTCCGGGTCGGCTCGATCTCCAAGACCTTCACCTGGATCCTAGCCATGAAGGAGGTGGAGAAGGGCCGTCTGGCGCTGGACCGGCCGATCAACACCTATCTGCCCGACAAGGTGCGGGTCCGCGACGAGGGCTACCGGCGGCCGATCACCCTGAAGACGCTGATGTCGCATTCGCCGGGGTTCGAGGACCGGGCGCTGGGCCAGCTCTTCGAACGCGATCCCGCCCGGGTGCGGCCGCTGGACCTCTACCTGCGCCAGGAGCGGCCTGCGCGGGTGCGCGCCGCCGGCGTGCTGTCCAGCTACTCCAACTACGGCACGGGCCTGGCCGGCCTCGCCGTCGCGAACCTCAACCGGAAGCCCTTCGAGACCCTGGTCGAGGAGCAGATCACCGGGCCCCTCGGCATGCAGCGGACGACCTTCCGGGAGCCCCGCCCGGAACGGCGCGGCCTGCCCGCGGCCATGCCGCAGGCGCTGCGCGGCGATGTCGCCACCGGCTACTGGTGGACCGGCGCCGGCTACGAGCCGCGGCCGTACGAGTACATCGGCCAGATCGCGCCGGCCGGGGCCGCCTCCTCGACCGCCGGCGACATGGCGCGATACATGCTGATGCTGCTGGGGAACGGGAGCTGGAACGGCGTCACTGTCTATGGGCCCCAGGCGGCGCGCGCGTTCCGCCAACCCATCCAGGCGACCGCGCCGGGGATCAACGGCTGGGCGCACGGGTTCATCGTCTATGACCTGCCGGGCGGTCGGCGGGGCTACGGCCACAACGGCGCGACCCTCTCCTTCCACTCCAGCCTGGTTGTCATCCCCGAACTCGATCTCGGCGTCTTCATCACCACGAACAGCGACGAGGGCTCCAAGCTGTCGAACCGCTTCGTCGAGACGCTCGTTCGCCAGTTCTACGCGCCGCCCGTCACCTTCCCGCGGGCAGGCTCGTCGCAGCTCCGCGACATGGCCGGCGCCTTCGAAGGCTACTACGTCACCACCCGTCGCGCACACGGGGGCCTGGAGGGCTTCGTCAACCTGCTCATCGGCGGCTCGTCGGTGCGCGTCACGCCTGAGGGCCGCCTGCTCGTCAGCGGGCAGGACGGCCCGCGCCTGTGGGTCCCGGAAGGACCGATTGCGGACGGCCGCTTCATCGCCGCCGACGGAGATCGCCGCATCGCCTTCATCATGAAGGACGGCCGCGCCGCCGGCTTCACGGACGCCTTCAACGCCGACCGTAAGCAACGCGCGGCGTTCTGGATGAACCCGCTCTTGCTGGGCGGCCTGGCGCTGCTGGCGGGTCTCGCTGCCGTCGCCACGCTGCTGGGGGCCATTCTCCGCAATCGCCGCGACGTGCGTGAGAACCAGATCCAGGCCCGCGCCGCCCTGGCTCAGAACATCCAGGCGGGTCTCTGGCTCGCGACCTTCGCCCTCGTCGCCGCCTGGGCCATCCGCGCCGCGGACGTCGCTGCGGTGTTCTACGCGTGGCCGGGCGTTCTGCTGATCACCGCCTCGGCGTGCGCCCTGGTCGCCGCCGCGCTGACATTGGTGACCGTCGTGGTCCTACCCGCCGTCTGGCAGGGCGGACGCCGGGTGGATTCCTGGAGCCTGCTGCGCAAGACCGCCTTCACGACGACGGTCGTGATCTACGCGGCCTTCAGCGTCGCCCTGGGCCTGTGGGGCCTGCTCGCCCCCTGGAGCGCATAGGAACCCGTGGCGACGCGGCGACCCTTAAGGCCGCGTTTACCATCAACTGGGTAAATCCTGCCTAGCTGAGGGCGGGATCTGCAGGCCGCGCCGCCCTTGCCTGTTTGGGGGAAGGGACGCCCGCGTTGAACCAGTTGCTCGCGGCACTCCAGAGATTCGGGATCGGCCGCCTGGCCGCGATCCTGGGCATCGGCGCCGGCGTCGCCGCCGTACTCTTCGCTCTGACCATGAACCTGGGCGAGCCCAAGGCCCTGCTCTACTCGAACCTCGACCTCAAGGAGGCCGGTTCGATCACCCAGGCGCTCGACCAGGCCGGCGTGAAGTACGAGGTGAAGGGCGACGGCTCGACCATCATGGTGCCGCGGGACGAGGTCGCCTCGACCCGCCTGATGCTGTCGTCCAAGGGCCTGCCGACCGCAGGGTCGGTCGGCTACGAGATCTTCGACGAAGCCAACTCGCTGGGCCAGACCGATTTCGTCCAGCAACTGAACCGCCAGCGGGCGCTGGAGGGCGAACTGGCCCGCACGATCCGGAGCCTGGACGGCATCACCTCGGCCCGCGTGCATCTCGTCCTGCCCAAACGCCAGCTGTTCGAGGAAGAAGCCGAGCAGCCTAGCGCCTCGGTGAATATCGGCGTCGGCGGCCGTGAGCCCACCGCCGAACAGGTCCGCGCCATGCAGAACCTGGTCGCCGGCGCGGTGCCCAACATGCGTCCCGACCGGGTGACGGTGGTGGACCAGCACGCCAAGACGCTCTCCGGCGGTGAGACCGGCATGGCCGCCGAGGCCGACGGGCGCAAGTCGGAGGTCGAGGGCCGCATCGCCAAGCAGGTGAAGACCATGATCGAAGGCATCGTGGGACCCGGCAAGGCGCGGGTGAACGTCAGCGCTGATCTGGAACTGGCCCGTGTCACGGTCCAGCAGGAGACCTTCGATCCCGACGGCCAGGTGATCCGCTCGGAGTCCACGACCGACGAGAACAGCCGCGAGAACCAGGACGACGGTTCGGGCCAGGCGTCCGTCGCGGCCAATATCCCCGGCGCCGCGGCGCTGGGCGGCGGCCAGACGGGCTCGCAAAGCGGGCGGCAGGAATCGACCACCAACTACGAAATCTCCAAGACCACCCGCACCGAGGTGCAGGAGCCCGGACAGGTGAAGCGCCTGTCGGTGGCGGTCGCGGTGGACGGCGTCACGGCCGCCGGCGCGGACGGCAAGCCCGGCGCCTACACGCCGCGCACGGCCGAGGAGATGCAGCGCATCGAGCAACTCGTCCGCACGGCCGTGGGCTTCAACGCCGAGCGCGGCGACCAGGTGAGCGTGATCAACGTCCGCTTCCCCGCGGCGGACGAAGCCGGCGGCGTCGAGGCCGCGAGCCCGCTGATGGGCTTCGACAAGAACGACATCATGCGCGCCGCGGAGATCGGGGTGATGGCCCTCGTCGGCATCCTGATGCTGCTGTTCGTGGCCCGCCCGCTGCTGAAGAGCGCCACGGGCGGCGGCGGCGGCGGTGGCGGCGGCCTGCCGATGGCGATGATGGGCGGCCCGCAGGTGACGCGCGTGGTGACCACGGTGGATGGCCAGCAGATGCAGCTTCCGCCCGGCGCCGAGGGCCAGTTGGCCCTCCCCGGCCCGACTCACAGCGAACTCGAACAGAAGATCGACATCGCGCGCATCGAAGGTCAGGTGAAGGCCAGTTCGGTGAAGCGCGTCTCGGAGTTCGTCGAGAAGCATCCGGAGGAGTCGGTCTCGATCCTCCGCGGCTGGCTGCACGAGACGGCCTGACGCCATGGTCCGAGGCAAAGGCAAAGGTGTCGCCGACGGGTCCAAGCTGACGGGGCCCGAGAAGGCCGCGGTGATCCTGCTGGCCCTCGGCGAAGAGCACGCCCATGTCTGGCAGCAGCTGGACGAGGACGAGATCAAGGAAATCTCCCAGGCCATGGCCAGCCTGGGCACCGTTCACTCCAGCGTCGTGGAAGAGCTGCTGGTCGAGTTCGTGTCGGGCATGTCCTCGACCGGCGCGATCATGGGTTCGTTCGAGCAGACCCAGCGCCTGCTGACCTCGATCATGCCGCAGGAGAAGGTCGACCAGCTCATGGAGGAGATCCGTGGGCCCGCCGGCCGGACCATGTGGGACAAGCTCGGCAACGTGAACGAGGCCGTCCTCGCCAACTACCTGAAGAACGAATACCCGCAGACCGTCGCGGTCGTGCTCTCCAAGATCAAGTCCGAGCACGCGGCCCGGGTGCTCGCCGCCCTGCCCGAGGACTTCGCGCTCGAGTGCGTCATGCGCATGCTCCGCATGGAGCCGGTCCAGCGGGAGATCCTCGACAAGATCGAGCAGACGCTTCGGACCGAGTTCATGTCGAACCTGGCGCGCACGTCGAAGCGCGACAGCCACGAGATGATGGCGGACATCTTCAACGCCTTCGATCGGCAGACCGAGTCCCGCTTCATCACCGCCCTGGAAGAGCGCAACCGCGAGGCCGCCGAGCGCATCCGGGCCCTGATGTTCGTCTTCGAGGACCTGTCGAAGCTGGATCCAGGCGGCGTCCAGACGCTGCTGCGTTCGGTCGAGAAGGACCAGCTGGGCCTGGCGCTGAAGGGCGCGTCCGACGCCCTGCGCGAGATGTTCTTCTCCAACATGTCCGAGCGCGCCGCCAAGATCATGCGCGAGGACATGGAGACCATGGGCCCCGTCCGCCTGCGCGACGTCGACCAGGCGCAGATGGCGATCGTTCAGGTGGCCAAGGACCTCGCCAACAAGGGCGAGATCATGCTGGCCGGCGCCGGCGGCGACGACGAGCTGGTGTACTGATGTCCGGCCTCGAGAAATTCACCTTCGACACCGAGTTCGACGCCGGCGGCGGCGTCGCCTTCGCCGCGCCGCGGCCGAAGCGCAGCTTCACCGCCGACGAGGCGGAACAGCTGCGCCAGCAGGCCTTCGCAGAGGGCCATGCCCAGGCGATGGCCAGCATCGCCGCCCAGCAGGCCCAGGCGCTGTCGGTGATCTCCATGGCCTGCGCCCAGGCGCTGCCCAAGCTGGCCGAAGTGGCCCATGAACATCGCACCGGCTCGGCGGTCCTGGCGCTCAGCTGCGCCCGCGCCATCGCCGACGCCGCCCTCGACCGCTTCCCCGAGGCCCCGGTGCAGGCCGCGCTCTCGGCCCTGGCGCGGGAGATCGAGGCCCAGCCGCGGCTCACGCTCACCGCCGAGCCCCAGCTCTGCGAGGCCATCCAGGGCGTGCTGGACGACGCGGCGCGGGCGGTGGGCTTCGACGGCGCGATCCAGGTCAAGCCCGCACCGGGCTTCGGCCGCCACGCCTTCACCCTCGATTTCGGCGACGGGGCGGCGACGTTCGACCCCGCCCAGGCCGCCCTGCGCGTGACCGAGGCCCTGGAGGCCGCGCTCGCCGCCGAAGGCCTGCACGCCGAACCCCTCATCCCCGGCAGCGAAAGCTGACGCCCAGGAACGCAACCATGTCCGAAGACGATCTGAAGCTCGACGAGTTCGGTCCCGAAGAGGGCGGCTTGCCCGACGTCGCCGGGGTCGACGAAGACAAGAGCGCCGGCGATCTCGCCCCGGTGTTCGAAGTCCCCGTCAACATCTCGGCCGTGCTGGGACGCTCGACGCTCTCGGTCGCCCAGCTCCTGCAGCTCGGCCAGGGCAGCGTGCTCGAGCTGGACCGCAAGGTCGGCGAGGCGATCGACATCTACGTGAACAACCGCCTGGTGGCGCGCGGCGAGGTCGTGATCGTCGACGAACGCCTCGGCGTGACCATGACGGAAATCATCAAGGACGGTGACGCCGCGGCCTGAGGCCGTGCGCGTGTGAAGGAGATTGCCGATGCGGCTTCTGGTCGTCGGAAAACTGAGCGGACAGCTCTCCACCGCCGTGAAGATGGCGATGAGCGCGGGCGCCAAGGTCAGCCACGTGGAGACGGTCGCGGCGGCGACGCACGCGCTGCGCGCCGGCCAGGGCGCCGACCTCCTGATGGTCGACTACGAGCTCGACATCGAGGCGCTCATCCTGGCCAACGAGGCGGAGCGCATCCGCGTGCCGGTGGTGGCCTGCGGCGTGGGCGCCGACCCCAAGCGGGCGGCCGACGCCATCCGCGCGGGCGCCAAGGAGTTCATCCCGCTGCCGCCCGAGGCGGAACTGATCGCCGCCGTGCTGTCGGCGGTCTCCGACGACAACCGTCCGATGGTGGTCCGCGATCCGGCGATGCAGCAGGTGCTCCAGCTCGCCGACCAGGTTTCGGGCTCCGACGCTTCGATCCTGATCACCGGGGAGAGCGGCTCGGGCAAGGAAGTCGTGGCGCGCTACGTCCACCAGAAGTCCCGTCGCGCGGCCAAGCCATTCATTTCCGTCAACTGCGCGGCCATCCCCGAGAACCTGCTGGAGAGCGAACTCTTCGGCCATGAGAAAGGGGCCTTCACCGGCGCCGTGGCCCGTCGGATCGGCAAGTTCGAGGAGGCCAATGGCGGCACCCTGCTGCTGGACGAAATCTCGGAGATGGACGCCCGCCTCCAGGCCAAGCTGCTGCGGGCCCTGCAGGAGCGCGAGATCGACCGCGTCGGCGGCACAAAGCCCGTGAAGGTGGACATCCGCATCCTCGCCACGTCGAACCGAGACCTTGCCCAGGCGGTGAAGGACGGGACCTTCCGCGAGGACCTGCTCTACCGGCTGAACGTCGTGAACCTGCGCCTGCCGCCGCTGCGGGAGCGTCCCGGCGACGTGGTCGCCCTGGCCGAGTTCTTCGTGAAGAAGTACGCCGCCGCCAACGGCATGACCGAGAAGCCGCTGTCGGCGGAGGCCAAGCGACGGCTCGCCGCCCACCGCTGGCCCGGCAACGTCCGCGAGCTGGAGAACGCCATCCACCGCGCGGTCCTGCTCGCGGTCGGCCCGGAGATCGACGAGACCGCGATCCGGCTGCCGGACGGTCAGCCGCTGGCCCCCGCCGATCCGCACGTCCGCGCCGCTCAGGCCGCGTCGCTGGCGGCCGAGACCGCCTCGCGCGCCTTCGTCGGCCAGACCGTGGCGGCGATGGAGCAGCAGCTCATCCTCGACACGCTGGAGCATTGCTTCGGCAACCGCACCCATGCCGCCAACATCCTGGGCATCTCGATCCGGACGCTCCGCAACAAGCTGAAGGAATACACCGAGGCGGGCGTCTCGGTGCCGGCGCCGCAGATGGGCGCGAGCGCGGCGTGAGCGGACGGGCCGCCAAGGTCCTCCCCAGACGCGCCGTCCTCGCGGGCGGCGCGGCCGTCGTCCTGGGCGCCGCCGCCCCGGCCGCGCCGTTCGCGGCCCTCGAGAGGCGGCTGGAAGGCGGCCGCCTCGGCGTCTTCGCCAGGAGCGGCAGGGCGACGCTCGCGCACCGCGCCGACGAACGCTTCCCGATGTGCTCGACCTTCAAGGCTCTGCTGGCCGCCTGCGTGCTGGCCCGGGTGGACGCCGGCGAAGAGCGGCTCGACCGGATGATCGCCTACGGTCCCGGCGACATGCTGAGCCACGCGCCCGTCACCGAGGCGCACCTCAAGGACGGCGCGCTCAGCGTCGAGGCGCTCTGCAAGGCCATCGTCGAGGTCAGCGACAATCCCGCGGCGAACCTGCTGCTCAGGACGATCGGCGGGCCGGCCGGCCTCACCGCATGGCTGCGGTCGATCGGCGACGAGACCACACGCCTGGACCGCTTCGAGCTCGAGCTTAACGAGGCCCTGCCCGGCGACCCGCGCGACACCACCACGCCGCGCGCCATGGCCGCCGACTACGGCCGTCTGTTCGACGGAAAGGTTCTGACCCAGGCCTCGCGTCGCCGGCTGGAAAGCTGGCTCGTCGGCGCGACGACGGGACTGCAGCGCCTGCGCAAGGACACGCCCGCCGGCTGGCGCGTCGGCGACAAGACCGGAAACGGCGCCCGCGGCTCGTCGAACGACGTGGCGGTGTTCTGGCCGCCAAGGGGACCGCGAATCTACGTGGCGGCGTATATCACCGGGACCAGCGTCCCGATGGACGTGCGTAACGCGGTCCATGCCGAGGTCGGCCGGATCGTCCGTGAAGGGCTGAGTTGATGGCCGACACCGGCGTTCCCGGCAGACTGGCGAACGCGCCCTCTCCGCAGGAGATGTGGAGCTGGGTGGCGCGCGGCGAGGTCGGACTGGCGCTCGGCATCGTCGGCGTCGTCGTCCTGCTGATCCTGCCGGTTCCGGCCTTCCTGCTGGACGTGCTGCTGGCGATCTCGATCACCTCGGCGGTCCTGATCCTGATGACCTCGCTGCTCATCAAGAAGCCGCTGGAGTTCACGGCCTTCCCGACCGTGCTGCTGGTCACCACGCTCTACCGCCTGGGCCTCAACGTCGCGTCGACCCGGCTGATCCTGGGTCACGGCCACGAGGGGGCGCACGGCGCGGGCGCGGTCATCGAAACCTTCGGCCGCATGATGATGGGCGGCAACTTCGCCATCGGGGTGATCGTCTTCGCGATCCTGGTGCTGGTGAACTTCGTCGTCATCACCAAGGGTTCGGGACGCATCGCCGAAGTGTCGGCGCGTTTCACCCTGGACTCCATGCCGGGCAAGCAGATGGCCATCGACGCCGATCTGTCGTCGGGCCTGATCGACCAGGAGGAGGCCAAGAAGCGCCGCAAGGAGCTGGAGCAGGAAAGCACCTTCTTCGGGGCCATGGACGGCGCCTCGAAGTTCGTGCGCGGCGACGCCATCGCCGGCCTGATCATCGTCGCGATCAACGTCATCGGCGGCATCCTGATCGGCGTGCTGCAGCACAAGGTGCCGCTGGGCCAGGCGGCGTCCAGCTATACGATCATGACGATCGGCGACGGCCTGGTCAGCCAGATCCCCGCCCTCATCATTTCGATCGCCGCCGGCCTGCTGGTCTCGAAAGCCGGGGTCGAGGGCTCGGCCGACAAGGCGCTGGTCGCCCAGCTGGCCATGAACCCGGTCAGCCTGGGGATGGTCTCGGCCGCCGCCGGCGTCATCGCCTTCATCCCCGGCATGCCGATCATCCCGTTCGCCCTGATCTCCACCGGAGCGGGCGTCCTCGCCTGGCGCCGGTCGCAGAAGGCCGCCGAACCGCCTCCGGTCGAGATCCTTGCCGACCTGCCCGCGGACGAGGAGGAGCCCATCGCCGCGACGCTCGCCATCGACGAGATCAAGATCGAGCTGGGCTACGGATTGCTGGGGCTGATCAACGACCTCGAGGGCCGCCGGCTCACCGACCAGATCAAGGCGCTGCGAAAGACCCTGGCCGCCGACTTCGGCTTCGTCATGCCGTCCGTGCGCATCCTCGACAACATGCGCCTACCCTCCCAGGGCTACAGCATCCGCATCAAGGAGATGGAGGCGGGCTCCGGCGAGGTGCGCCTGGGCCAGCTCATGGCCATGGACCCGCGCGGCGGCCAGGTGGAACTGCCCGGCGAGCACGTGAAGGAGCCCGCCTTCGGCCTACCTGCCACCTGGATAGACGACGGCCTGCGCGAGGAGGCGACCTTCCGCGGCTATACCATCGTCGACCCGGCCACGGTGCTCACCACCCACCTGACCGAGATCCTCAAGGAGAACATGCCCGACCTGCTCTCCTATGCGGAGGTGCAAAAGCTGCTGGCCGACCTGCCGCAGCATCAGAAGAAGCTGGTCGAGGACCTGGTGCCGTCGGTCGTCAGCACGACCACCATCCAGCGCGTCCTGCAGGCGCTGCTGCGCGAGCGCGTGTCCATCCGCGACCTGGGCGCCATCCTGGAAGGCGTCGGCGAGGCCGCGCCGCATACGGCCTCGATCACCCTGCTGGTGGAGCAGGTCCGCGGCCGTCTCGCGCGCCAGCTCTGCTACGCCTACCGGAGCGACGACGGCGCCCTGCCGATCATCACCCTGTCCGGCGAGTGGGAGAACGCCTTCGCCGAGGCCCTCGTCGGCGCCGGCGAGGAGAAGCAGCTCGCCCTGGCGCCGTCCCGCCTGCAGGATTTCATCCGCGGCGTCCGCGAGAGCTTCGAACGCGCCGCCCTGGCGGGCGAGTCGCCCGTCCTGCTGACCAGCCCGGCCGTCCGGCCCTATGTCCGTTCGATCATCGAGCGCTTCCGCGGCCAGACCCCCGTCATGAGCCAGAACGAAATCCACGCCCGGGCGCGGCTGCGCACCGTCGGCTCCATCTAGCCGCGGCCTCTCGCCCGTTGCAGCCGGCCGCGGGCGCTGCTAGCGGTTCGACCAAGTCAAAAGGTTCTCAGGTTCGATGCGCAGACCTCTCGAACGACCCCAAGGCGCGGGCGGACAGTTCCTCTGGGACCTGCTCTCCTTCGAGCGGCTGATGACCAACCAGGTCATCCACCTGGTCTATTGGGCGGGCCTCGGCGTCATCGCGATCATGGCTTTCGGCGTGCTGGGCGCGACCGTGGGCGTCGCCATCCGGGAAGGCAGCATCCTGGGCATCCTGCTCGCTCTGGCCGTTCTGGGCGTGGGCATGCTGGGCGTCGCCGCCGCGGTCCTGCTGTGGCGCTCCTTCTGCGAATTCTACGTCACCGTCTTCCGGATCAGCGAAGACCTCGCCGTGCTCCGCCGCGACGTCGAGGACGAACGCACCCGCCAGGGTCGCTGACCGCCGATCTTCCTGCACGCGCGCTACGGCTCCGCTGAACGCGGATGACCTAAAACGCGCCGCATTCTCGCCCTCCGACGCAGGCCTTGGTTGGGGCGGGAACGGCAACGGGGGCGTCACCCACAGCCAGTCACCGCAAGCTCGAGCTTCCGCCTCTCACCGAGGGCGCGGCACGACGCCTTGCGCGCGGCGACGGCGTGGGAAGTCCAAGTCAGGGACGATCACCATGAGCGTTGGAACCTACGCGGACCTGCTCCGCGCGCTGGGGCAGAACGAGTCCGGCAACAACTACAGTTTCGTGAGCAGCGTGGGCTACCTGGGCCGCTTCCAGTTCAGCGAGGAGGCCCTCAAGGCGATCGGCTTCTACAACGGCGACGGGACCCACGCGCTGGATTTCGTCGGGAGCTGGACCGAGGCCGCGCACAACCTCGGCGTCTGGGACAAGGGAAGCTTCCTCGCCACCCCGGCGGCCCAGGACGCCGCGCAGGACGCCTGGTTCCAGAAGGTCTGGCAGGACGCCACGGCGTTGAACCTGCCCAGCTACATCGGCCAGTGGGTCGGCGGGGTCCAGGTGACGGCGTCGGGCATCCTGGCTGGCTCGCACCTGGTGGGGGTCTGGAACCTGAAGTCGTGGCTGGAGAGCGGCGGAGCGGTGGACACCCGTGATCCCTACGGCACGCCGGTGTCGCAGTACGTCGGCAAGTTCGGCGGCTACGATACCCCCTTCTCCGGCGCTCCCGCGGCCGGCCCCGGACCCAGCAGCGGCGGGGGCCAGAACCTTGTCGGCGGCGACTGGGCCGACCAGCTCCACGGCGGCGCCGGCGCCGACACGCTGTCCGGCGGCGGGGGCGCGAACCTGCTCCGCGGCCAGGCGGGCGACGACAGCCTGCAGGGCGGCTGGGCGTTCGACGACCTGCACGGCAACACGGGGAACGACACCGTGGCGGGCGGCGGCGGCGACGACTGGGTCGTGGGCGGTCAGGACAACGACCTCCTGTTCGGCGACGACGGCCACGACGTGGTGCTGGGCAACCTCGGCGCCGACCGCGCCGACGGCGGAGCGGGCAACGATGTGGTCCGCGGCGGCCAGGGCGACGACAGCCTCTCCGGCGGGACGGGCGACGACTGGCTTTCTGGCGACCGCGGATCGGACACGATCTCAGGCGGTTCGGGAGCGGACACCTTCCATCTGTTCGAAGGCTCGAACGCCGATCTCGTGCTGGACTTCAGCTACTGGGAAGGCGACCGCGTCGACGTGGCCGGGAGCTATTGGGTCAGCCAGGCCGACCAGGGCGTGGCCATCGACGTCGCGGACGGCCGGATGATCCTGCAGGGCGTGCAGCTCTCGTCGCTGCCGGACGGCTGGATCTTCTAGCGCGCCTTGCGCAGGCCGAGTTCGTCCAGGGCGGCCGTCTCACGGCGGCCGGCCTCCCGGACCTCGAGGATGCGGGCGGACTCGGCCACCTGCTCATACTTCTTCTGCGCCTCGAACGCTTCGGCGAGGGCGTCCCGGGCGCCCGTCTCCTCGATGAGGATCGTCTCGATCTCGCCTTGGATGGTCGCCTTTCGAACGCGCAGGCCATCGAGGTAGGCGGACAGGCTCATGGCCGCGTCATCGTCCTGGGCGGCGTTGAGCATCTCGGCCTCGGCCTCGACCAGCAGCCGCGCCAGCCGCTGCTGGGCGGCCATACGGCGGTTCACGACCTCCGAGAGGCGCTTCTGCAGGGTCTCGACCTCATAGGAAGCCAGCTTGATCAGAGACTGGGCCCACTTGCTCATGCCGCATGGGCCTCAGCGCCGGCGCCCAGGATCATCGCGAGGCCGGCGAAGCTCTCCTCCAGGCCGGTGGCGTCGTGCGGGTCCTGGCTCAGGAAGGCCTCCAGCGACGGGTTGAGCTCGATGGCCCGGTCGATCAGCGGATCGGCGCCGGCGCGGTAGGCGCCGATGCGGATCAGCTCCTCCATGTTGGCGTAGGCGGAGAGGGCCTGGCGAGCCTGTTTGACGACTTCGCGCTCGTGCGGCTGCTGGCAACCCGGCATGGTCCGGCTAATCGATTTCAGCACATTGATGGCCGGGAAGCGGCCACGCTCGGCGATCGCGCGCTCCATGACGATGTGGCCGTCCAGGATGCCTCGGACCGCGTCGGCGATCGGCTCGTTGTGGTCGTCGCCGTCGACCAGCACCGTGAATAGGCCGGTGATCGGCCCCGCCCGCGTGCCGTCGGGGCGGATCGGCCCCGGCCCGGCGCGCTCCAGCAGCTTCGGCAGCTCGGTGAAGACCGTCGGCGTATAGCCCTTGGTGGTCGGCGGCTCGCCCGCCGCCAGCCCAATCTCGCGCTGGGCCATGGCGAAGCGGGTGACGCTGTCCATGAGGCACAGGACTTCCAGGTCCTGGTCGCGCAGGTATTCGGCGATGGCCATGGTCATATAGGCCGCCTGGCGACGCTTCAGGGCCGGCTCGTCCGAGGTGGCGACCACCACGATGGCGCGCTTCAGCCCCTCCTCGCCCAGGGTCTCCTCGATGAACTCCCGGACCTCGCGGCCCCGTTCGCCGATCAGGCCCACCACGACCGCGTCGCAGTCGGCGTTCTTGGCCAGCATCGACAGCAGCACCGACTTGCCGACGCCCGAGCCCGCGAACACGCCCAGGCGCTGGCCGCGGCAGCAGGTGGTGAAGACGTTCATGGCGCGCACGCCCAGGTCCAGGCGCTCGCCAACCCTGGCGCGGGCGTGGGCGGCGGGCGGCGGCGCGCGCAGCGGATAGGCGGCCAGTCCCTCGGGCAGCGGCCCCTTGCCATCGATGGGAGCGCCGAAGGCGTCGACGATGCGGCCGAGCCAGGCCTTGGTCGGGCGGACCGCCGAGCCGTGCGGCTCGATCCGGATCTCGGCGCCCGGAGCCACGCCTTCGACCGGCCCGAAGGGCATCAGCAGCGCGCGGGTGTCGCGAAAGCCCACGACCTCGGCCGCCAGCGGCTCGTGGCCGTACCGGACGATCTCGGCCCGGGCCCCGACGGCGAGGCGCGTCAGCCCGCCGCGGGCCTCGATGAGGAGGCCGTTCACGGCGGCTACGCGGCCCGACACGGTCAAGGGATCCAGCCGCTCAACGGCGGCGACAAGGCTCTGCACGAACGCCCCTCAGCTACTGGCGTGAGAGTCGGTGCTTCGCCGTTAAGAGGGGGTGAAGAATCTGCCTAGTTGCGCCTCAGTGGAGGGTCGTCTGGAGGCCGCCCGGCGTACCGGTCCGGCGGGTCCACGGCAGGCGCTCGACGCCCTGGCGCATCAGCGGCCCGGCGCCATCGCGGATCGCCTCCCGATTGCGCCAGGCGAATGCGGCCGCGAGTCCCAGCAGGGCCAGGCCTACGACCACGCCCGGCTGCTTGTGGGCCTGGGTGTAGAGCGAGAACGGCCTGCTTCCATAAGCGTCGGTCCGGGCTTCGCCGTCCTGCGATGGCGAATGCAGGCTGTCGTCGGCGGGCTTCGGCTCCTTCCGTATCGACAGCCTCGGGATCGCCGCGCCGAACAGCCGGTCCGCGAACCGCGGAGCCGCGTGGTAGGTGGCCACGAGCTGCCGGCCCGCGCCCCCGACGGTCAGGGCCCGCACGGGATGCGTCGCCGCGTGCAGGATCGCATCGGCCACCACTTCCGGCGCATAGACCGGCGGCGGCACGCGCGCGGCCGTCTCCATGTAGTTCTTGGCGTGGTCCGGGAACGGCGTCCCGATGCTCGCCGGCTTGATCAGGCTGACCTGCACGGGTGCGCCCTGCCGCTGCAGATCGATGCGCAGCGTGTCGGTGAATCCCTTCACCGCGTGCTTGGACGCGACATACGGTCCCATCAGCGGCGAGGGCATGTCGCCCAGGATCGAGCCGATGTTGATGATCACGCCGCCGCCCGGTCGTTCCTTCAGGTGGCGCGCGGCCTCCAGGGAGCCGTGGACGACGCCGAAGTAGTTGGTCTGGAACAGCCGCTGGTGGTCTTCCAGGCTGACCTCGAGGCTGTCGCCGTAGATGCCCACGCCGGCGTCGTTCACCCAGGTGTCGAACCCGCCGAAGCGGGCGACCGCCGCGCGGGTCACGCGCGCCATGTCTTCAGGAGAGCCGACGTCGGCGGTTACGACATGCGCCCGGCCGCCGGCGGCCTCGATCTCCGCGCAGGCCTCCCGCAGCGCCTCTTCGTTGCGGGCCACCAGCACGACGGCGGCGCCCGCCTTCGCAAAGGCCCGGGCGGCGGCGAGGCCGATGCCCGAGCTCGCGCCTGTGACGACGACGACCTGCTGGTCGAGCGGCTTGAGCTTGGCGCGCATGTAACGACTCCGGCTGCTGGGATCGCCCTCTCAACAGCCGGGTCGCGGGCGCTGTTCCCGTCAGATCGACGAGGCCGGGTCCGTTTCCGACCGACGGCCCAGCGGCAGTCTGTCGCGGAGCGCCTCGCCTTTCGAGGCCGCGCTTTCCAGCATGGGGCGGGCGCGGGCCGCAGCGTCGTCGATCAACGGCCGCGCGCGCTCGGCGATCTTCTGGCGGTTGCGCCAGGCCAGCGTGCCGACCACGCCTACCGCAATGGCCCCGAGCAGGAAGACGGGGTTCTTCGGCACGTACTTCACCATCGGGCGTACGATCGGCGCGGCGGCCGTCACCCGCTTCAGGTTCTCACGGCTCCAGAGCGGCGCCCGACCTTCGGCCAGGGTGTTTCGAGTGGCGTCTTGCATCATTCCTTACCTCGGTTCCTCGGGGAGAACCGCCAAGGCCAAGGTGTCGTTCCCGCACCCCTGCTTCGAGGCCCGCGTCCACTCACAAAAGATTCAACAGGGGTGCGACCCGTAGCCCGGAACGAGGCGCTTGAGTCGGATTCTCAAATCAGATTAACGATTCGGTCAGACGGGCCAGTTTCATTAACCAGTCTTAAATTAACTCGCTGGCAAGTTAACGGCGAGCTTCGGGGCGGATTCTCAGAATTCGCGGGGATTTGCGGGTAGTCGTTAGGAGAGGCGAATGCGCGTACTGTTGATCGAGGACGACAGCGCCACCGCGCAAAGCATCGAGCTGATGCTGAAATCCGAGGGTTTCAACGTCTATACCACCGACCTGGGTGAGGAAGGCGTCGATCTCGGCAAGATCTACGACTACGACCTGATCCTGCTCGACCTGAACCTGCCCGATATGTCCGGCATGGACGTGCTGCGCACCCTGCGCGTGGGCAAGATCAATACCCCGATCATGATCCTGTCGGGCACGGCCGAGATCGAGACGAAGGTTAAGACCTTCACCGGCGGCGCCGACGATTACATGACCAAGCCCTTCCACAAGGACGAGCTGGTCGCCCGCATCCACGCCGTGGTCCGCCGCTCCAAGGGCCACGCGCAGTCGGTCATCAAGACCGGCGACATCACGGTCAACCTGGACGCCAAGACGGTCGAGGTGAACGGCATCCGCGTTCACCTGACCGGCAAGGAATACCAGATGCTGGAGCTGCTCTCGCTTCGGAAGGGCACGACGCTCACGAAGGAGATGTTCCTCAACCATCTCTACGGCGGAATGGACGAGCCGGAGCTGAAGATCATCGACGTCTTCATCTGCAAGCTGCGCAAGAAGCTGGCGGCCGCCGCCGACGGCAAGCACCACATCGAAACAGTCTGGGGCCGCGGTTACGTTCTGCGCGATCCGCAGGAAGGCGTCATCGCCGCCTGATCTAGAGTTCGAGGAGAGTTACGGAGCGCCCGCCCTCACCGGCGGGCGTTTTCGTTTCCGCCGTCAGCAGCTAGCCTCCGGGCAAATCGCGTCGGGAGGGGACGTTCATGGGCAGGCTGGTCGCGCTGGTCGTCGCGTTGGTCGTGGGCGTCATCGCAGCCTGGCGGGCCGAGCGGCCTCCGGAGCCGCTGGGGGTCGATGCGCCCGCCTCCGCCTTCTCCGCCACGCGCGCCATGGTCGACGTCGAGGCGATGGCGCGCGCGCCGCACCCTATCGGCTCTCCCGAGAACCGGCGTGTCCGCGACCACCTGATGCGGCGGATGAGCGACCTGGGCCTCTCGCCCCAGGTGCAGCCTGGCGTCGGCGTGCAGCAGCGGGACGACGCGATCTTCGGCGGACCGGTCGAGAACCTGGTCGGCATTCTGCCTGGCCGGGACCGCAGCGCCCCGGCGCTCGCCCTGATGGCCCACTATGACAGCGTGCCCGGCTCGCCCGGCGCCGCGGACGACGCGGCGGGCACGGCCGCGGCCCTTGAGATCGTCCGCGCCATCAAGGCCCGCGGCGTCCCGGCCCGGGACGTGATGGTGGTGATCACCGACGGCGAGGAGGCGGGGCTGCTGGGCGCCGACCACTTCTTCGCCCGCGACCCGCTCGCCAAGCGCATCGGCCTCGTCCTCAACATGGAGACCCGCGGCGCCGGCGGCCGCGTGCAGATGTTCCAGACGAGCTCCGACAACGGCGAGTTGGTCGGGCTGCTGCGTCGGACGGCCGAGCGGCCGTCCTCGTCCTCCCTCACCGTCTTCATCTACGAGCAGATGCCGAACGACACAGACCTCTCCGAGGCGCTGCGGGCGGGCGTTCCGGGCATGAACTGGGCCTTCATCGGCCGCCAGTTCCAGTACCACTCGCCCAACTCCACGCCGGCGAACCTCGAGAAGGGTTCGCTGCAGGACATGGGGACCCAGGTGCAGGCGGTCGCGATGGCGGCAGCCTTCGATCCGGCCCTGCCAGGGAAGGCGCCCTCGCTGGTCTACAGCCAGGTCTTCGGCGATCTGGTGATCGCCTATCCGCCATGGCTCGGCTGGCTGCTGCTCGCCGCCGCCCTGGCGCTCGGCGCGCTCGCCTTCCAGCGCGCCCGCAAGGCGGAGCGTTTCTCCTGGCTCGACGTAGGCCGAGGCGCCGGCGCCCTGATCTTCACCGGCCTCAGCGTCGCCGTGGTCCTCATGTTCGCCCGCGAGGCCACCGGAGCGGGCTTCGGCTTCATGCAGCAGCGCTTCCTGTTGGCTCAGGTCGGCCGCTGGGAGGCCGCCGTCGCACTGATCGGCGTGGGCGTCCTGCTCCTTGCGGCGGCCGAGCTCGCGCGGGGACGCCGCATCGTGGCGCTCGTGCCGCTGCTGGCCGGCGTCGGCTGCTCTGCGTTCGGCAGGTTGGACCTCGTCGCCTTGGCGGTGGGCGTCGTGGCCGCGATCGTGGGCGTGCTGGCCTACGGCAAGCCGGTGAGCCGGCCGGCCGGCTGGGCCGGCGTGCTGCTGGCGGGGCTGGCGCTCGCCGTCGCCGCCCAGGTTCTGGCGCCGCCAGCCGCCCACGTCCTCGCCTGGCCGCTGTTGGCCGCCGCGTTGGCGGCCGCCGCCACCGACTTCGGCGTGCGGCGTGGCTATCCAAGCCTGGCTCTCCTCGCGCTCATCGCGACGGTCGTCCTTGCGTGGCTCGGCAACCTCGCCCACGGCGCGTTCCTGAGCATGGACCTGATGCCGCTGCTGGCCTTGCCGGCGGTGCTCGCGGCGCTCGTGCTGTGGCCGCTGGCCCAGCCGGCCGACGGCGCGCCGCCCGGCCGCGGCCTCGGCGCGGCCCTCCTGGTGGCGGGCCTCGCGGTCACCACCTGGGTGCGTTTCGCCGATCCCTACGATGCCCGGACGGCCGAGGCGGCCTCGGTGATCTACCACGTCGACAACGACGCCCGCCGGGGCCGCCTCGTCAGCACCACGCCCGATCGCGTCCCGTGGTCCGAGGCGGCGATGGCGGCGAGCGGGCCGGTGAGGCCGCTGCGCCACTGGTACTGGTCCGCCGCCAATCGCGCCGGGCCCGCGCCTTTCGTGACGCTGCCGCCGCCGACGGTCTCGCTCGTCTCACGCCCCGATGGAACGGTCGCGCTGCGCGTCGCGGGTCCGCCGGGCGCCACGCTGGGCCTGCGCGTGACGCCTGACGCCAACGTGGCCCTGGTGAGCGTCGATGGCGCACCACTCACGGGCGCCCTCAAGGGCGGCAAGCCGACCACCCTCCGCTGGGCCGCGCCGCAGATGGAGCTCGTCATGCGTCCCACGAAGTCCGGCGCGATGCAGGTCGGGGCATCGGCCGTCCTGCCCACATGGCCGGCGGGGGCGAAGCCGCTGCCGCCGATGCCGGCGGACGTCATGGCCTGGGGCAATTCCGGCACGACCCTCGTCACAGGGAGCCAGCGGTTGGTTTGGTGATCGGCGCCGCAGTGGGCTATCCAGCCGGCCATGACCGACGTCACCATCTACCACAACCCGAACTGCGGAACGTCCCGCAACACCCTGGCCCTGCTCCGCGAGAAGGGCGTCGAGCCCAAGGTCGTCGAGTACCTCAAGGCCGGCTGGACGAAGGAAGGCCTGCAGGACCTCCTGAAGCGCATGGACGCCTCGGCCCACGACATCCTTCGGGTGAAGGGCACTCGCGCCGACGAGCTCGGCCTGTCGGATCCCGCCGCCTCGGACGAGGCGCTGATCGCCGCCATGATCATCGACCCGGTCCTGGTGAATCGCCCTATCGTGGTGACGCCGAAGGGCGCCGCGCTCTGCCGCCCAGCGGAACTGGTCCTGACGCTGCTCTGAAGGAGTCCGTGACAATTCGGCCGGTGGCGCTTCGGCGCTTTTCCGGTATTGATTGCGCCGGGGAGCAGCCCTCGCATGAGGGTCTCCGCGGGGGACACTGACAATTTTGGCTTTGCGTAGCCGATGCCTTAACCCTGCATCGGCCAGTACGGGGGCGTAATGGCAGAATTCGACCCGCGACGGTTCTCGTTCCGGATTGCGCCGCGCGTGCTCGCAGGCGGCGGGGCGCTGATCGCCCTGTTCGCCGCCTGGAAACTTACCGACACCACCGCCCCTCCGTCGGCTCCGCCCCTGGCTCCCGAGGCCGTTGCGGCTCTGCAGCACACCGCCTTCACCCAGGCCGCCGTCAACCAGCCCGGCTGGGACCGCCCGGAAAACGTGCCGCTGAAGGTCCTCCGCGGCGAAACCCTCGAAGAAGCCGTCCAGCGGGCGGGCGTCGCGCCGGAAGAAGCCCGCCAGGCCGTCGCCGCGCTCGGCCAGGCCATGGACACCGTCCACATCAAGGCCGGCATGGCGTTCGACGCGGCCATCGCCAGGCCCCGCGCCGACCGCGGCCCCGCCCGCCTGATCGGCCTGTCCATGCGCACCGGCCCCGCCAGCGCGCTCACCCTGTCCCGCAGCTTCGACGGCGCTCTTCGCCTGCGCGCCCTTGAGGAAGAGGTCCGCGACGAGGTCACGGTCGCCGACGGTGAGATCCGCGGTTCGCTCTACGAAAGCGCCTCCAAGCTGGGGGCGACGCCCGAGATCGTCAGCCAGGTCGCCAAGCTCTTCGCCCACAAGATCGACTTCCGCGAGATGCAGGCGGGTGACGATTTCAAGCTGGTCTTCGACCGCAAGGTCACCGAGAGCGGCCGCACGGTCGATGTGGGCGCGCTGGAGTACGCCGAGCTGAAGGGCGTGAAGTTCTACCGCTTCGAGCGCTCCGGCGGCGGCGTCGAGTACTTCGACGAGACAGGCAAGAACATCAAAGGCTTCCTCCTGCGCACCCCGATCGACGGCGCCCGGATGACCTCGAACTTCGGCCTGCGCCGCCACCCGATCCTGGGCTATGCCCGCGCGCACAAGGGCGTCGACTTCGGCGCCGGCCACGGCACACCCGTGCTGGCCGCCGGGGACGGCGTGGTCGTCAAGGCGAGCCGCTGGAGCGGCTACGGCAACTGGCTGCAGATCCGCCACACGGGCGGCTGGGACACCGGCTACGCCCATCTCTCACGCTACGCCAAGGGAATCCGGCCCGGCGTGCAGGTCCGGCAGGGGCAGGTGGTGGCCTATGTCGGCACGACCGGCCTCTCGACCGGCCCGCACCTGCACTACGAGGTCTGGCAGCGCGGGCAACGGGTCAACCCGGTCGGCGCGAAGGTGCCGCAGGGCACCGTGCTGGCCGGCGCCGAACTCGCCCGTTTCCGGGCTCAGAAGGACCGCATCCAGCACCTGCTGGCCAACGGCGGCGCTGAAGCCCCGCGCCAGCTTGCCTCCGCCGACTGACGGTCCTTCGCAACCAAGGCCAAGCTTAAGGCGTTGATTCCCCAGAGCTCGCGGCGTTCCATGCCGCGGACAGGGGGACACGTCGATGGGGCGTCTCACCGCCGCGACGATCCAGTGTGTGAAGAACGACGTCGCCGGGTGGCCCGAAGACGCCGACGCGCGCCATGCCAACGAATTGCTTCGACTGCTCGGGTTCTGGCGCCAGCAGATGCTGGTGAACACCTTCCTCGCCCACCACGGACCGCGCGTGCTCACCGGCCTCTTCGCCGGCATGGAGTACGTCACGCGGGCCACGGAAGGCGCGCTGATGCCGCGCCTGCTGGGCGCCTACGAGGCCGAGTTGCACCCGCACCTGGAGGCGTTCCGCCAGGAGGGCGTCGACTGCGTCATCGACGTGGGCTGCGCCGAAGGCTTCTACGCCGTGGGCCTGGCCCGGCTGCTGCCGGACGCGACCATCCATGCCTATGACGTCGACCCGAAGGCGCGGGCCGTCTGCACCGAGCTCGCAGCCCGCAACGGCGTCGGAGACCGGGTCGTGGTGGGCGAGCTCTTCGCGCCCGAGGACTTCGAGCGGTTCGCCGAGCGCCGGCCGCTGGTGATCATGGATGTCGAAGGGGCCGAGACCGACCTGCTGCGCCCGGACCTGGCGCCGTCGCTGGCCGGCATGCGCCTGATCGTCGAGACGCACGGTCCCGGCAAGCTGGAGACCCTGTGCGAGCGCTTCGCGCCCACGCACGAGATCACGCGCGTGGACACGGAGGCCAAGACGGCCGAGCTGCCGCCGTGGCTCAAGGAGCTGGGCCATCTGGACCAGCTCCTCGCCGTCTGGGAATGGCGCGGCTGCCCGACGCCCTGGCTGGTGATGCGGCCGAAACGGGCCTAGGCGTCGAAGACGATCACGGAGCGGGCGATCGAGCCCGTCTTCATCTCTTCGAACGCCTCGTTGACCTGCTCCAGCTTCAGCCGGCGCGAGACCATGTCGTCCAGCTTCAGCTTGCCAGCCATGTACATGTCGACGAGCCGCGGCATGTCCACGGGGAAACGGTTCGAGCCCATCAGCGAGCCCTGGATGCGCTTCTCGCCCAGGAACGCGGCGCCCATCAGGTTGATCGACTGGCCCACCGGGATCATGCCGATGATGTTGGCGGTGCCACCGCGGCCCAGCATGTTGAACGCCTGCTCCGCGGTCTTCGCCAGGCCGAGCGCCTCGAAGCTGTGCTCGACGCCGCCCTTGGTCATCTCGATCACCGCCTTCACGGGATCGACTTCCGAGGCGTTGACGAAGTCGGTCGCGCCGAACGCCTTCGCGTAGTTCTCCTTACCGGCGACGATGTCGATGGCGATGATCCGGCCGGCTCCGGCGATCGCCGCGCCGTTGATCGCCGACAGGCCCACGCCGCCGCAGCCGATGACCGCCACGGTGTCGCCCGGGCGCACGTTCGAGGTGTGCATCACCGCGCCTACGCCGGTCATCACCGAGCAGCCGATGAGGGCGGCGCGATCCAGCGGCATGTCCTTGCGGACGGCCACGCAGGCGTGCTCGTGGATCAGCATCTGCTCGGCGAACGACGACAGGTTCAGGTACTGCATCATCGGCCCGTTCGCCGAGGCCAGGCGCGGCTCCTCGTCCTTGCCGCGCTTGGTGTCGGGCGACACGCACAGGCTCATGTGCCCGGTGAGGCAGTGGTTGCAGTGGCCGCAGAAGGCCGAGAGGCAGGTGATCACATGGTCGCCCGGCTTCACCGTCCGGACTTCCGAACCGACCGCCTCGACGATCCCGGCGCTCTCGTGGCCCAGCACCGCCGGCAGCGGGTGCGGGTACGAGCCCTCGACGAAGTGGAGGTCCGAGTGGCAGACGCCGGCGGCGGCGGTGCGGATCAGCACCTCGTGCGGGCCGGGCTTGCTGATCTGCACGTCCTCGATCTGGAGCGGCTTGCCCACTTCCCGAAGCACGGCGGCCTTCATGGCGGTCTCCCCTTCATACTGGTGTTTGAACCAGCCTTATCGCCGTTCAGCGCACGCCGCCAAGCGACTTGTCGGCGAAACGGGTCGACAGGGCGCTCGCGGCCTTCCATCTAGGGGGCGATGGACGCTGCTGCGCCGCGGAAGGCGGTGACCCCGGTCGACGTGTTCCTGGCCTTCCTCAAGCAGGGCCTGACCGCTTTCGGCGGGCCTGTGGCGCACCTCGGCTATTTCCGGCGCGAGTTCGTCGAGCGCCGCGGCTGGATCTCGGAAGCCGCCTACGCAGATCTCCTGGCGCTTTGCCATTTCCTGCCGGGCCCGGCCTCCAGCCAGGTCGGCATGGCCATCGGCCTGCGTCAGGCGGGGCTGGCCGGCGCGCTCGCCGCCTTCGCCGGCTTCACCCTGCCGGCGGCCACCCTGATGATCGCCTTCGCCGCGCTGGCCCCGCAGATGGAGCTGGCGCTGGGTTCAGGCTGGATCCACGGCCTGAAGATCGCCGCGGCGGCCGTGGTGCTGCAGGCGCTGGTGCAGATGGCCCGCAGCCTGGCCCGCGGGCCGGTCCGGGCCGGCATGGCGATCGGCGCGGCCGTGGGCCTGGTGGTGGCCCAGGGCGCCGTGGCCCAGGTCGCCGCCATCCTGGCGGGCGGCGCGTTCGGCTTCGCCCTGCTCCGCGAGCCCCTCGGTGACGAGAGCGCCGACGACGCCCTGCCGCCGCCGGTCGACACCGGCAGCGCGGTCATCGCGCTCACCCTCTTCGCGGGCCTGCTGCTCGCCCTCCCCCTGCTGGCCCTGCTGTCGCAGAATCCCGGCCTCGGCCTCGCGGCCGTCTTCTACCGCACGGGCGCGCTGGTGTTCGGCGGCGGGCACGTGGTCCTGCCCCTGCTGGAGCGCGAGATCGTCGACCGCGCCTGGCTCGACCAGGACACCTTCCTCGCGGGCTATGGCCTCGTCCAGGCTCTGCCCGGGCCGCTGTTCAGCTTCGCGGGCTTCGTCGGCGCTTCGCAGCGTTTCGGCCCCACCGGCGTCGTGGGCGGCCTGATCGCGCTCTTCGCCATCTTCCTCCCCAGCCTGCTGCTGGTGGTGGGCGTCCTGCCGTTCTGGGACCGGCTGAAGCGCGAACCCTGGGCTCGCGGCGCCCTCGCCGGCGTCGGCGCGGTGGTGGTGGGTCTCCTCGGCGCCGCCCTCTGGGACCCGGTTCTCCTGACCACCATCGAGCGTCCGTCGGACTGGGCGCTGCTGGCGGCGGCGTTCGTCTTCCTGCAGGTCGCCCGCCTGCCGCCATGGCTTGTGGTGATCGGCTTCGCGGTGGCGACGGGTGCGATGCTCGCCTAGGCCGCCGCGCTTCGTCCGGGGGCCACGCCGCCCACGGCCGCGCCGGCCGCCTGACCCGCCTTGGCGCCGGCCGCCCTGACCTGGGCCACCACGCCCTCCGGCCTCGGCAGCCTGGCCGGCCACAGCGCCGGCAGCTTGGGCCACCGGAAGGTCCAGGCGGTCTTCTCCGGAATGCAGCTCTCCAGGGCCTGGATCAGCTGCTCGGCCGGGCCGTCGTTCAGGAAGTGGTTGGCGCCTTCGGTCTTCACGATGCGGATCGGCCGGCGCGTCACGGTCTCTGCCGCCAGACGCTCGGCCACCTCCAGCGGCGCGAAGTCGTCCTTGTCGCCGTGGATCATGTGGATCGGTACGTTCACCCGCGCCAGCGCCCGCTTGGCATGGCGCAGCTGCGGCCGCTGCCCCGTCACCTCGATGACGGCGTTGCGCAGGTCGCGCGGGATCACCTTGAGGGCCTTGGCCCCCATGTCCAGCAGCCACTTGGCCGTGGGACCCGCCTCGCCGAAGAAGCCCGACAGCAGGACGAGGCCCGCCACCTTTCCAGGGTTCTGGTCTGCCATGATCGAGGCGATGGCGGCGCCATAGCTCTGGCCCACCAGCAGCACCTTCTGGCCGCGGGCGGCGTTCAGCACCGGCGCGAGCGCCTCGGCCTGGACGCGGATGTCCGTCACCGGATGCAGCGGCTCGGATCCCGCATAGCCCGGCCGGTCCACGACGATCATCTCGCGGTCCTGCGGCAGCTCGGACAGCGTCTCGGCCCAGTATTCGGCCCACGACGGCGCGCCCGTGATCACCACGATCTTCCACGGCTGAGGCGTCTCGCGGGGGGTCTCCAGCGCCGAGATCCGCCAGCGGTGTCCGCCGCCGGCGATGAAGCTGGTCCGGCGCACCACCGTTTCGGGATAGTCCGCCGAAGTCGGCGCATGCTCCGTCCGGCCCGTCGCGGCCGCCTCGATGCAGGCCCATCCCATCGCCAGTACGCCCTTGGGCCGTTTGCGCGGCACGCTTCGCCTCCTACTCGGATCTGCTCGTCACCTGTGTTTGGCAAACGCACGGTTCAAGGGTCGGTTCTGCGCCTCCGCGGCATTGTGCGGACACGGCGGCGCCCGTGCATCGGCGCCACGCGGCGAACCTGCTGCCCGCGAGCCTCGAACCGGGGCCTAGGCCGCCATCCGCGCCTTGAAAACCCCGTCCGGGAGGCGGCCGGCCTTGCTGGGGTGGATGAGGAAGTAGTCCTTCCAGGGCACGCCGTCGACGAGGTCGGTGCGCTCCTCCAGCCGGTCGCCGTTGAGGGCGAACATGCGATAGCCGCGGCTGCGGAAGATCTCCAGCACCTCGTCGCCCGAGGCGCCGAAGCGGGCCTCCAGCATCGGCGGATGGATCTCGATCAGAACATGGGGCCGGTCACGGTCGAGGATCTGCAGGGCGCCCTGCAGGGCCTTCAGCTCGGCGCCCTCGATGTCCATCCGGATGAAATCCACGTGCTCCACGCCGCGCTCGGCGCAGAAGCCGTCGAGCGTCACGACGGGCGTCGGCTGCAGGTCCATGCCCTGGTCCTGCAGGTCCGGTCGGGCGGGGCCTTGCGGCGCCTGCTCGGCCACATAGGCGTAGGCCCGGCCCATCCGGCCGGAGGTCTTCTTCGGCGTGACCAGAAGCAGCTCGCCCGGCTTGTCGGCCACGGCGGCGTGGATCGGCGTCACCTGGCGACGGATGCCGTGCCAGGCCGTGGTCACCTTCAGGACCTCATAGGCGAAGGCCGAGGGCTCGAAGGCGAAGATGCGGGCCTTCGGGGCCACCTGGGTCATCACGTAGGAGTGGCGACCGTCGCTGGCGCCTACGTGCAGGCAGACCGGCTCCCCCGACAGCAGGTCGGCGAGGTACGGCGTCTCGGGCTCGTGCTTGGCCCAGCGGAGGTTCCGCCGCCAGGCGCGGAATGCATGACCCAGTACGCGCAGCGATGGCATCGACACTCCCATCAGGCCGCGTCGCGAACGACCGTCATCATGTAGTTCACGTCGGCGTCGACGGACTCGCTCCATCGCCCGGTGAGCGGATTGAACACGACGCCGTAGGGCCCGTCCACGCTCACCGGCTCGCCGTCCAGGAAGCCCCGGATCTCGTCGGGCTTGAGGAACTTCTTCCAGTCGTGCGTGCCGGCCGGCAGCCAGCGCAGGACGTACTCGGCGCCGACGACGGCGAGCGCCAGGGCCTTCATCGTCCGATTGAGGGTGGCCACGATCATCAGCCCGCCGGGCTTCAGCAGGCGGGCGCAGGTCCTGAGATATTCGCCTGGGTCGGCGACGTGCTCGATCACCTCCATGTTTAGGATGATGTCGAATGGCGGCTCGCCGGCCGCCAGCAGCGCCTCTGCGGTGGCGCAGCGATAGTCGATGGAAAGCCCCTGCTCAGCGGCGTGTGTGCTGGCGGTGGCGATGTTGCGCTCCGACGCGTCGACCGCCGTCACCTGGAAGCCCAGCCGCGCCATCGGCTCCGACAGCAACCCGCCGCCGCAGCCGATGTCCAGCAGCCGCAGCCCCTCGAAGGGCCGCCGCTCGGCTCCGTCGCGGCCGAAGCGATAGAGCGCGTGGTCACGGATGAAGGCCAGGCGCACGGGATTGAATTTGTGCAGCGGCGCAAATTTCCCGTTCGGGTCCCACCATTCGGCGGCGATGCGCGAGAACCGCTCGACCTCGGCAGGATCGATGCTCGAACGCGCGGACGTTTGGGAAGTCATGCCTCCTTCTACCGCTCCGCGCCCCCGGAACGGAAGACTCTTGCCGTTGCGGGTCCCGGGAACCGCCGCTAGAAGGCCGATCCTTCCGCAGCGCAACAAATCGGGGGCGACGGGCGCAGGCGCATGTCCCGGCTGGTGATGAAATTCGGCGGTACGTCCGTCGCGGACCTGGAGCGTATCCGCCGGGTCGCGCGGCTCGTGGCGGCCGAGGTCGAGGCGGGCCACCAGGTGGCCGTGGTGGTCTCGGCCATGGCCGGCAAGACCAACGAGCTGGTCGCCTGGACCGACGGGGCCGGGCCTGCCGCCCAGGGCATCCAGCCGTCGGACGACGAATACGATGTGGTCGTGGCCTCGGGCGAGCAGGTGACCGCAGGCCTGCTGGCGATGACGCTTCGCAACATGGGCGTACGGGCGCAGTCCTGGCTGGGCTGGCAGGTGCCGATCATCGCCGACGACGCCCATGGCAAGGCCCGCATCGACGACATCCCGCCGGAGAAGCTCGGCGCCGCGCTGGACGACGGCCAGGTGGCGGTGATCGCCGGCTTCCAGGGCGTCACCCGCGACGGCCGCATCGCCACGCTGGGCCGGGGCGGCTCGGACACCTCGGCGGTGGCGATCGCCGCGGCGATCGGCGCGGCCTGCGACATCTATACGGACGTGGACGGCGTCTACACGACCGACCCGCGCATCGAGTCCAAAGCGAGGAAGCTGGCCAAGATCTCCTACGAGGAGATGCTGGAGATGGCCTCGCTCGGCGCCAAGGTGCTTCAGACCCGGTCGGTCGAGCTGGCCATGGCCTATCATGTGCCCGTCCGGGTGCTTTCCAGTTTTGTCGAGCCCGGCGAAGCGCCCGGCCAGGGAACTATCGTCTGCGACGAGGAGGAGATCGTGGAGAAGCGGATCGTGAGCGGCGTGGCCTACAGCCGCGACGAGGCGAAGATCAGCCTCTTCGGCCTGCCCGACCACCCGGGCGTGTCGTCCACCATCTTCGGCGCGCTGGCCGATGCGAACGTGAACGTGGACATGATCGTCCAGAGCCACGCCCGCGTCGCCGACACCGCCAACATGGAGTTCACCGTCGGCCGGCGCGACGCCCAGCGGGCGATGGAGCTCATCCGTGCGGTGCAGCCGCAGGTGGGCTTCGAGGACGTGCGCTGCGACGAGGACGTGGCCAAGGTCTCGGTCATCGGGGTGGGCATGCGCAGCCATGCGGGCGTCGCCAAGTCGATGTTCAAGGCGCTGGCCGACAAGGGCGTGAACATCCAGGTGATCTCGACGTCCGAGATCAAGATCAGCGTGCTGATCGACGCCGCCTACACCGAGCTGGCGGTCCGCGCCCTGCACGCCGCCTACGGCCTGGACCAGCTCTAGCTCAGGCCTTCTCCGCCCCGCCTGTCAGCCGGAAGGCCGCCCAGGCGCCGGCCAGCGCCAGCGGGATCACGGCGACGAACACCCAGACCGACGCCGCCCGGGCGCTGGCGTCCGTGAGCCCGCCCGAGAATCCGGTGAGGTTTGCCGCCACGCCCGAGATGGTCGCGCCCGCCGCCGCGCCGGCCTGGCGCACCGCCATGATGGCCGACGAGCCGATGGCCTTGTCCTCCTCCGACAGCGCCGCCAGCACGCGCCGGCTCATGAAAGCCCAGGAGAAGCCGAACGCCGCGCCCATCAGCGCCCCGCCGAGTATGGCGAGCGTCAGCGGTCCGTCGGCGAGGGTCAGCGGCAGGACGACCAGGCTCGCCACCAGCAGTACGGCTCCGAAGCGCACCCACCGCGCGTCCCAGACACCTGTCGCGCCGGCCACCGCCAGGGCCGACAGCGTCCAGGCCAGCGACTCCGCGCCGATGGCGTAGCCGGCCCAGAGCGGGCTGAACCCCCTGAGCTGCTGCAGGATGGGCGGGCCATAGATGGCGTACCCCATCGACGCCGCCGTCAGGGCGAACATGGCGAAATAGCCCGAGCCGCAGACGGTGGTGAGGTCGCCCGCCCGGTGCGGCAGCAGGCGCACCCTGGCCCGGTGGTCGATCACCACGACCAGCGCCAGGATGCCCAGGCCCGCCACCACGAGGCCGATCGACAGCATGGGGATGTGGATCACGTCCGCCACCGCGATGGCGGCGACGCCGACGCCCAGCACGCCCAGCTGGCTCCACGGGACGCCCGGCCCGCCCGCGCCGCCGCCCGACTTCTTCAGCAGGACAAGCGCGGCGAGGCTGAACACCGCCGACTGGGCCGCAAACAGCCAGAAGACGTCGCGCCAGTGCCCCTGCTCCACGACCAGGCCCCCGAACAGCGGGCCCAGCAGGGTGGCGACACCCCAGATGAAGGTGACGCTGGCGAACACGCGCGCCAGATGCCGCTCCGGGAACAGCAGCGCGATGGCGACCATGGCGAAGCCCGAGATCCAGCCCGAGCCGAGCCCCTGGACCAGCCGCCCGGCCAGGAACAGTTCGACGTTGGGGGCCGCCGCGCTCAGCACGCAGCCGCCGAGCATGACGAGGCCCGCGAGCGCCGTGGCGCTGCGAAGGCCGAACAGCTCGGAGAGCCGCCCGGCGCTGGCGCCCGCGAGGATCGCGCCCACCAGGAAGCCGGCGGTGGCCCAAGAGAAGTAGGCGTAGCCGCCGAGATCGGCGCCGACGCTGGGCATGATGGTGGCCGTCACCAGGGCGTCGGCGGCGTTCAGCCACACGCCCAGGCAGATCAGGGCGAACTGCGGCAGGCGGCCGCCGGCCAGGAGATCGATCCAGCCCGTCGGGCCCTGCTCTGGCTGTTGGGCGGCGGCCACTCGATTCTCGCGCTGCGGAAAACGGGGCGCCTGACATAGGCTTTGTCGGCGCCGGCGGCTACGCTTTCCCGATCGGGCGCCTATCTAGGCGTCAGCGCGCGCGGTTCGTCGCAAACGGCTCTTCCCGTCTCGGAACGGAAAGATAAAGCTGGTAGTCAGCCGCCTGAGGAACGGGAGGACGGGTCAGCGCAGATGCCGGCGCCGAACGTGGCCATACGAGGACAACGCAGTCTGCTGAGGCAGATCCGCGAAGCGCTGGCGGGCGGCGGTCCCGCCCAGGCGCGCCTCGACATGGTCGTTCGCATCATCGCGCTGTCGATGGTGGCCGAGGTCTGCTCGATCTATCTGCGCCGCGCCAACGGCGAGATGGAGCTGTTCGCCACCGAGGGCCTCGACCCGGGCGCCGTTCACGTCACCCGGATGAAGCCGGGCGAAGGCCTGGTCGGCGAGATCATGCGCCTGGGCCGGCCGCTGAACCTGGCCGACGCGCCCGAGCACCCGGCGTTCTCCTACCGCCCGGAAACCGGCGAAGACCCCTACCACGCCTTCCTGGGCGTGCCGCTGCTGCGCGGCGGCCGGGCGATCGGCGTGCTCGTCGTCCAGAACCGCACCGCCCGCGTCTATACCGAGGACGAGGTCGAGGACCTGCAGATCATCGCCATGGTCCTGGCCGAGATGGTCAGCTCGGGCGAGCTGATCACCATCGAAGAGATGAAGGGCGTGGAGCTCGCGCCCCGCCGCCCGGACCGCCTGAAGGGCTCGAAGTTCGCCGACGGCCTCGCCTATGGCGTCGCGGTGCTGCACGAACCCCCGGTCGCGCCCTCCCAGCTCCTGTCCGACGACGTGGCCGCCGAGGAGCAGCGGCTGGCCGCCGCCCTCGCCGCCCTCAAGCAGCAGATCGACCAGATGCTGGAGGGCCAGCACGGCCTGGTCGACGCCTCGTACGAGGTGCTCGAGACCTATCGCATGTTCGCCCATGACCGGGGCTGGAACCGCAGCCTCGAGGACGCGGTGAAGAACGGCCTCACCGCCGAGGCCGCGGTCGAGCGCGTCCGCTCAGAGCACCGCGCCCGCCTCGGTCAGGCCCGCGACCCCTACCTGCGCGAGCGGCTGCACGACCTGGAGGACCTGAACGACCGGCTGCTGCGCCACCTAGCCGGCGACGGCCACGTGGCCAGGGAGCTGCCCGAGAACGCCATCCTGATCGCGCGGAACCTCGGGCCCGCCGACCTCCTGGAATACGACCGCACTAAGCTGCGGGGCCTGCTGCTGGAGGAAGGCTCCTCCGCCAGCCACGCCGCCATCGTCGCCCGCGCGCTGGACATTCCCTGCGTCGGCCGTCTTCCCGGCCTCCGCGACCGGGTGTCGGAAGGCGACAGCGTCGTCGTCGACGCGGAAAGCGGCGAGGCCTACCTGCGACCGCGGCCGGACGTGGTGAAGGCCATCCAGACCCGGATCGACGTGCGGCGCCTGCGGAAGGCGGAATTCGCCAAGCTGCGGGATACGCCGGCCTTCACCCGGGACGGGGTGAAGATCACCCTGCTGATGAACGCCGGCCTGGACGTCGATCTGGAAGCCATGGACGAGGCCGGCGCCGAGGGCATCGGCCTGTTCCGCACCGAATTCCAGTTCATGGTCTCGGAAGAGATGCCGAGGCTCACGGCCCAGACCCAACTCTACGACCGCGTGATGGACGCCGCCGGAGACCGTCCGGTCACGTTCCGAACCCTGGACCTCGGCGGCGACAAGGTGCTGCCGTACCTGGAGGCCGAGCGCGAGGACAACCCGGCTCTGGGCTGGCGCGCGATCCGCATGGGCCTCGACCGCCCTGCCCTGCTGCGCATGCAGCTCCGGGCTCTGATCGCCGCCGCGCGCGGGCGGCCCTTGCGCATCATGTTCCCGCTGGTGGCGAGCTGCGACGAGTTCCGCGCGGCGCGCGCGCTGGTCGACACCGAGGTCGCCTGGGCGCTGCGCCGCGGCCGCCCGGCGCCGTCCCGCCTGGACGTGGGGGCGATGATCGAGGCGCCGTCGCTGATCTGGCACCTCGACGCCCTGCTGCCGATGACCGACTTCGTCAGCGTCGGGACGAACGACCTGATGCAGTATCTGTTCGCCGCCGATCGCGGGAACCCGCGTGTGGCCGACCGCTACGACATGCTCTCGCCGCCGGCGCTGCGGGCCCTGGAGGCGATCCAGCGCGCCTGCGCCGAAACCGGCACCCCCGTCAGCATTTGCGGCGAACTGGCCGGGCGCCCGCTGGAGGCGTTCACCCTGGTGGCCCTCGGCTTCGAGCGGCTGTCCATGTCGCCCGCCGGCATCGGCCCGGTGAAACAGATGGTGCTGTCGTGCGACCGCGAGGCCGCCCGCCGCGGCGTCTCGGCCCTGCTCAAATCCGGCGCCGGCTCGGTCCGCAACGAGATCGAAACCTTGGCGCGTAAACTGTATCTGGCCGTCTAGGCGAAACCGTCGCTTCGACGTGACCGAACAACGCATTGGCGGTATCCGGCTGGCGTGCCACGCTCCTCTCGAGTCATCCCCTTCAGAAGACGGCGCAAGCCGGACCCCGGAGCCGCCATGCCGCTCGACACGGCAGGATTCCCCGAGTTTGCCGAGGCCGGGCCGAGCGGCGGCGGAGACCCGCTGCACGCGCACGCCTCGATCGGCGCCGCCCTGCGCGCCCTGCGCCAGGACCGCGGCCTGACGCTCGACGAGCTCGCCGAGAAGACCCGGGTCCGCCGCTCCTATCTCGACGCCCTGGAGGACATGCGCCTCGACGCCCTGCCGTCGCGGCCCTTTACCATCGGCTACATTCGCGCCTACGCCCTGGCGCTGGGCCTCGACCCCGAAGCCGCGGTCGAGCGCTTCAAGACCGACGAGCCGGTGCTGGACGAGCCGCTGCGCGCGCCGATCGGCGTGCCCGACGAACGCGATCCGCGCATCGCCGCGTTCATCGCCGGCGCCATCATCATCATCGCCGCGATCGTGCTGTGGAACGTCGCCCAGCGGGCGATGAACGCCAGCGCTCCGCCGCCCCCGAAAGCCTCGGAGGATGTCGCCCGGAAACTGCTGGCGCAGGAGAAGACCGGGCCGGTCGTGCTGGGCGATCCGCTGCCGGCGCCGGTGGAATCCACCACCCCGCCGCCGTACGAGACCCCCGGGCTGGCCGAGGCCGGCGCCGACGGCAAGGGCAACCTGGCCCCACCGTCCAACATCAACGAGCTGCCGACCGAACTGCCGGTGGACCTCGCCGCCCTGCCGCCGACCTTCCGCCCGAAGGGCAAGGTCTACGACAGCGGCAATCCCGCCCTGGGCTCCAGCGTGACGATCCAGGCGCTGAAGGGCGCCAGCCTGATCCTGCGGGGCGGCGACGGCTCGGTCTATTTCGCCCGCCAGCTTGCGCCCGGCGAGGCGTACAAGGTGCCGAACATCGCGGGCCTGACGATCGACGTCTCGGTGCCCTACGACTTCCAGGTGTTCGTGAACGGCCAGTCGAAGGGAGTCCTGCCGGCTCGTCAGGTGCTGGCCTCCAAGCTGGCGGCCGCCGCGCCGTCGGCGCCGGTGGTGGTCGCCCCGCGGCCGATCGCGCCGACGCCCGCGCCGACCCCGATCCAGCCTGCGGCGCCGCGTCCGCCCGCCGGCTGAGCGGCCCGCGCTTTCGCTCGCGGCCCGAAACCCCTATTTTCCGGCGGCCATGAGCGCGCAAGACCCCAACCATCACCGGCCCTGGCGGGCGATCCACCGCCGCCCCTCGCGCAAGATCCGCGTGGGCTCGGTCGAGGTAGGTGGCGATGCGCCGATCACCGTGCAGTCGATGACCAACACGGTCACCGCCGACGCCGGCGCCACCATCGGCCAGATCCGCCAGCTCGAAGAGGCCGGCGCCGACATCGTCCGCGTCTCCTGTCCGGACGAGGAGTCCACCGCAGCGTTCCGGACGATCGCCAAGGCCGCCAAGGTCCCGCTGGTGGCCGATATCCACTTTCACTATCGCCGCGGCATCGAGGCGGCCGAAGCCGGCGCCGCCTGCCTGCGGATCAATCCCGGCAACATCGGCTCGCCCGACCGGGTGCGCGAGGTGATCCAGGCGGCCCGCGACCACGGCTGCTCGATGCGGATCGGCGTCAACGCCGGCTCGCTGGAGCGGGACCTTCTGGAGCGTTACGGCGAGCCCTGCCCCGAAGCCATGGTCGAGAGCGCCCTGAACCACGCGCGCATCCTGCAGGACCACGACTTCCACGAGTTCAAGATCAGCGTGAAGGCCTCGGACCCGTTCATGACGGTGGCCGCCTACCAGCAGCTGGCCGAGGCCATCGACTGTCCGCTGCACCTGGGCGTGACGGAAGCCGGCGCCCTTCGGACGGGAACGGTGAAGAGCGCCATCGGCATCGGCTCGCTGCTGTGGGCAGGGATCGGCGACACCATCCGCGTCAGCCTCGCCGCCGACCCCGTCGAGGAGATCAAGGTCGGCTTCGACATCCTGAAGTCGCTGGGCCTGCGCCACCGGGGCGTGAACATCATCGCCTGCCCGTCCTGCGCGCGTCAGGGGTTCAACGTCATCGAGACGGTGGAGAAGCTGGAGCAGCGGCTGGCGCACATCTCCACCTCCATGAGCCTGTCCATCATCGGGTGCGTGGTGAACGGCCCAGGCGAGGCGCTGATGACCGACGTCGGGTTCACCGGCGGCGGCAAGGGCTCGGGCATGGTGTATCTGGCAGGCAGGCCCGACCACAAGATGGACAACGACCGCATGGTCGATCACATCGTGGAGCTGGTCGAAGCGCGGGCGGGCCAGATCGAGGCCGCCAAGGCCGCTGCTCTGCAAGCTGCGGAATAGCGACGGCGAATTAACATATGTTTTCGGCTCGGCCGTGCGGCGCGTGCGATAGTTCCACCATCGCGGGAATTTTCGGGCTACCGCGCTGAGAGACTTCGTGCCTCCCGCCCTGAACCGGGACACGAACCATGCCTACTCTCGGCCGCCATCCAGGCCACGCGCGCCTGCTCAGCAAGCTCGCGACGACCACAGCACTCTCTGAAGATGACCTTGCAGCGCTTGTCGCCCTTCCCGTCACGGTCCGGGACGTGGGCGCCGACGCCGACCTGATCCGCCAGGGAGAGCGGCCCGCCCACTGCACGCTGTTGCTGGAGGGCTTCGCCTGTCGCTACAAGCTCGCCGACGACGGCCGCCGACAGATCCTTTCGCTGCACGTTCCCAGCGACATGCCCGACGTCCAGAGCCTCCATACCGTCGCGATGGATCACGGGTTGGCCACGCTGCGGCCAAGCCGCGTCGCTTCGATCGCGCACAATCACCTGGTCGACTTGATGTCCGCCCGGCCCGCGGTAGCGGCCGCCCTGTGGCGCGAGACGCTGGTCGACGCGGCGATCTATCGGGAGTGGCTGTTCGGGCTCGGACGTCGCGAGGCGATTGTGAGGCTGGCCCACCTCGTCAGCGAAACCGTCGCGCGCTTCCGCTCGGTCGACCTGCCGAACCAGGCGGCGGCCCTGCCCTTGAAGCAGATCCAGTTGGCCGATGCGCTCGGTCTTTCGCCCGTGCACGTGAACCGCGTGCTGAAGGAGTTGCGCGAGCGGCGTCTTCTCGGCCCGGGACGGTCAGCGATCGAAGTGCGCGACCGCCTCGGCCTCGCGGAGCTCTGCGGATTCAACGACGGCTATCTGCACCTCAGGGCCGCCTAGCCGTCCTGCGCGCTGAAACTTCCACGCGCAGGATTTCCTCGGCATCGGCGTCGGTGACCTGAAGCACGAGCGGCTCCGGGCCCCATAGCCAACCCTGGCCGTCCTTCAACAGCTCGCCCACGACCCGCAAGGCCTCGACCTCGGCGGCGCCGCGGTTCGGCAGTTCCACGCCCTCGTCGTCACGGTGAGGAAGTGCGCCCGAGGAGTGGAAGTAGAAGGTCTCCATCGGGAGGGAAGCCGCCACAGCAGAGACGGTTCCCGTGCGCTAATTCGCCAGGAACATCCTGTGGTTGTCCAATTTCGCGCAACTTAACCCATGAGATAAACCCGCCTCCGGTCCATCGGCTATCACCTTCCGGACGGGAGGTTCGATGATCAACGCATTGCGGCCGGGGGCCACCCCGCTCGATCTTCTACTGCGCCGGTTCTGTGTGCCGCGCCGGCTAAGGCCGGACGACGTCGCCCGGTTCGGCGAGGCGACCACCGACGCGCAATCCCACCCGGCCGGCGCCGAGCTCTCGAGCGCCGACGGGCACAGACCCGGCCTGCGCCTCGTAGCGTCGGGCTTCATCGCCGAGGTGCGGACGATGAGCGACGGACGCCGGCAGATCACCGCCCTACGCATCCCGGGCGACCTTCTCGGCGACGAGTGGTCGCCACAACCCTGCGACGTAATCGCTCTGACCTCCGCGCAGACGGTGGACGCCTCGGCGTTGGCGACCGCGCGAAAGGACCCGTCCGGCCGTTTCGACCCGTGGCGCCAGGCCTGGGCCGCCGCCCAGGCCGAGGAAGAGGGGCGCATGGCCGACCACATCGTGCGGCTGGGCCGCCTGACCGCCTACGAACGGATGGGCCACCTGCTCCTCGAGCTGCACGAGCGCCTGATGCGCGTCGGCCTGGCCGGCGACGGCGTGTTCCACCTGCCGCTGACGCAGGAGGCGCTGGCCGATGTGCTGGGTCTCAGCATCGTCCACGTGAACCGCACCCTGCAACAGCTCCGCAAGGATGGCCTCGTCAACTACCGGCCAGGTCAGGTGGCGCTTCCCGATCCCCAGAAGCTCGCCGCCGCGTGCCTGTACGCGCCGCGCGCAGGCGTCCGGCATCCTGCGCGAGCGGAGACGTGCGGAAGTTGACGCCTGCGTCACTCTTGCCGCCGGCCGTCTGACGGGCTTAGGTGGCGGCCGAGTTTTCTTTGGCCACTTCCTTGGGAGGGACACATGTCCGCGGACGGCAACTGGAAGATCACGATCAACACGCCGATGGGCGCCCAGGAGGTGGACGCCACGATCACCACCAACGGCGACACCTTCACCGGCAAGACCGAAGGCCGGATGGGCTCGCAGGAAATCACCGGCAAGGTCGACGGGAACACCCTGACCTGGAGCGCCAACATCACCAGCCCGATGCCGATGCAGCTCGACTTCACCGCCACGGTGGACGGCGACAAGATGACCGGCAACGTGAAGCTGGGCGCCTTCGGCAACGCGCCGCTCTCGGGCGTCCGCGCCTAGGCCACGCAAGCCTCAGACGTGCGAAAGCCCCGGCCTCGCGGCCGGGGCTTTTTCTTTTCCGCCCGTGGCGGGCGGGAAGCTTAGGGGTTCGGCGTCACGCTGCGGGCCGCATCGCCCACGCTGTCCGCCGCGCTGCTGGCGCTGTCGGCCACGCTCGAGGCTGCGCCCGCGACCGCGTCGGTGCGCATTGCGTCGTTGCGGCTGGACTGCAGCAGGAAGAAGGCGACGATCGCCACGAGCGCAAGCACGGCGATGCCGATGATCACGCCGCCCATGCCCGAGCCGCCGCGTTCGACATAGGTCGTGCCGCCGCCGTCGCGCTCCACCACGCGCTCGTTGGTCAGGCCATCGCTGCGCTCGGTGACTCGTTCGGTTGCCATTTTCAGAGTCTCCTCAAGGTCACGCCGCCCAAACGGCCAGGGACGAACGGCGTTCCGTCCCCATGGCTCAGTTTGGCTTTGCGGCGCGGCTCCGCTACAGAGGCGGCCCTTCGGATTTGGGACCCCAGACCTTTGCGACTCCCCCAGGCCAGGCTCGACCAGGTGCTCGACCGCTTCCGCGAGATCGAGGCGCGCATGGGCGCGGCCACCGACGGCGCCGAGATCGTCCGGCTGTCGAAGGAGCACGCCGAGCTGAAGCCGGTCGCCGACGCCGTCCAGGCGCTGGAGCGCGCCCGGGCGGAGGCGCCGGAACTGCAGGAGATGGCCGACAGCGGCGACGCCGAGATGGCCGCGCTGGCCCGCGACGAGCTGGCGGCCCTGAAGGAGCGCCTGCCCCAGCTGGAGCACGAGGTGGCCCTGCTGCTGGCGCCCAAGGACAAGGACGAGAACGCCTCGGCCATCCTCGAAGTCCGCGCCGGCACCGGCGGCGACGAGGCGGCGCTGTTCGCCGGCGACCTCTTCCGCATGTACCAGCGCTACGCCCAGAGCCGCGGCTGGCGGGTGGAGATCGACTCGATCTCCGAGGGCGACGCCGGCGGCTACAAGGAGATCATCGCCTCGATCACCGGCGAGGGCGTGTTCGGCCGCCTGAAGTTCGAGAGCGGCGTCCATCGGGTGCAGCGCGTGCCCGCCACGGAGGCCCAGGGCCGCATCCACACCTCGGCCGCGACCGTGGCCGTGTTGCCCGAACCCGAGGACGTGGAGATCGAGATCCGCGACCAGGACCTGCGCATCGACACCTATCGGTCGTCAGGCGCGGGCGGCCAGCACGTCAACAAGACCGACTCCGCGGTGCGCATCACCCACCTGCCCACCGGCGTGGTTGTGACCAGCTCCGAGAAGTCGCAGCACCAGAACCGCGCCCGCGCCATGAAGGCGCTGAAGGTCAAGCTGTACGACATGCAGCGCGAGGCGCTGGACTCGGCCCGCTCGGAAAGCCGCAAGAGCCAGGTGGGCTCGGGCGATCGCTCGGAGCGCATCCGCACCTACAACTTCCCTCAAGGGCGGGTGACCGACCACCGCATCAACCTGACGCTCTACAACCTGCCCAAGATCATGGAGGGCGAGGCGCTGGACGACGTGATCGATCCCTTGATCGCCGAGGACCAGGCCGCGCGCCTGGCGGCCCTCGAGGACGAGCTGGCCTAGCCCTGCCGCGGCGGCTTGCGCCCGCGCCGCACAAGGTTGCCCACCTGCCGCCGCGACACGCCCCACAGCAGGCTGGCGCCCTTGCGCACGCCGATGAACGGGAGGCCCACGGTGTCGGCCATGGCGGCGCCGCGCTCCCCCATCGGCTTGGGCGGGCCGACGGTGGAGTCGATCGCCGTCTGGTGTTCGATCTCAGCATTCAGCTCGGCGCCGGTCAGCACGATGATCACCGAAAACCAGACCCACAGCATGAAGCCGATGGCGGCCCCCAGGGAGCCGTAGGTGACCTGCACGTGGGCCACGTTGTTGACGTACCAGGAGAAGCCCGCGGAGCCGGCCATCCAGACCAAAGCCGCGGCGAGGGCGCCGGGATAGATCCATGTCCATCGCGCGCGCTTGCGGCACGGCCCATAGCGATAGGCGAAGGCGAAGGACGCAGCGACCACCGCGTAGAGCAGCAGCCAACGGACGCCCAGCACCCAGTCCGGCAGCCTTGCGGCCCGCGCGACGATGGGCAGGGCCACCATGATCGCCGTGACAGCGGTGAGGAAGGTCAGGAAGGCGAAGGTGAAGGCGTAGGTGAGCGCCGTCCGGTAGAAGAAGTTGCGCTTTTCCACCTCGTCGTAGGCGATGTTCAGGCCCTGGAAGAGCGCCTTCATCCCCGCATTGGCCGTCCAGGTCGAGAACACGAAGCTGACGAGGAAGGCGGCCGAGAGGTTGAAGCCCCGCTCGGTGGCCAGCCGCATCATCTGCTCGCCCACCAGCCGCACGGCCTCGGGCGGGAAGACGACGGCGAGCTGCGACATCTGCTTCTCGACCGCGGCGACGTCGGCGATCAGGCCGTAGAGCGAGACGAAGACGCCCAGCGCCGGGAAGATCGCCAGCAGGGTGAAGAAGGTTATGCCGCCGGCCACCGACATCAGGTTGTCGACATTGAACTCGCGATAGGTCCGCCAGAGCACGTCCTTCCAGCCGCGCCAGGGGATTCCATGGGGCGCGGGCGCGCTACGGCCCCGGCCCGGCTCCAGCGCCTCGAACCGCTCGGGCGTGGCGACAAGGGCCTCGCTCAGGCCGGGCGGAGGCGGCGGCGCCTCTGGCGGCGGAGGCGGCGGCGGAAGCTTGCGCGGCTGGGTGGAGAGCCAGGCGGCCGCCACGGCGGCGGTCACGGCCCAGGGCGCCAGCGCCACGGCCGTCCGAGCGATCTTCCCCGGCTTCGCCTCCTGAAACGCCACTCCGGCCGTTCTCCCTCAAGCCAAGCCTGAACACCGGGGGCGCGACGCCGTTCCGCCTTGCCAGCCGGCGGGCTTCTGGCCACAAGCGGCCGCATGACCGGCCATGTCGCGGCGATCTACCGCCATCCTGTGAAGGGCTTCACGCCCGAGCGCCTGGAGCACGTCGACCTCGCCCCCGGCGTGGGCGTGCCGTGCGACCGCATCTTCGCCGTGGAGAACGGCCCGTCGGGCTACGACCCGGCCGCTCCGGCCTTCCTGCCGAAGACCAAGTTCACGGTGCTGATGAACATGGCCAGGGTCGCAGCCGCCCGCACCCGCTACGACGACGCCTCGGGCCTGCTCCACGCTGAGGCCGCGGGCGCGCCGGCCTTCTCCGGATCGCTCAAGACCGACGCCGGCCGCGCCGCCTTCGCGGCCTGGCTCACGGACCTGCTGGGCGCCGACGAGATCCGCGGCCCGCTGAACGTCGTCGAGGCCGCTGGCGACTTCCGCTTCACCGACCATCCGAAAGGCGAGGTCTCCATCGTCAACCTGGCCAGCGTGCGCGACCTCTCGCAGAAGATGGGCGTCGACATCGATCCCCTGCGCTTCCGCGCCAACCTCTATGTCGAGGGCTGGCCCGCCTGGGTGGAGAACGACTGGACCGGCCAGGCGCTGATGACCGGCTTCGCCCGGGCCTCGGTGTTCAAGCCGATCGTCCGCTGCGCCGCGACGCACGTCGATCCGACGACCGCCGCGCGGGACCTCGACGTCGTGAAGGCCCTGTTCGACAACTATGGGCACATGCACTGCGGAATCTACGTCCACGTGACCTCCGGCGGGCGCGTCTCGGTGGGCGACGCGGCGACGGCGCCGACCCGCGAGGAGCCCGCGAAGGAGCCGGCATGGGCCTGACCCTCGTCCAGGCCTGGGGCCAGGCCAAGAAGCGCCTGGAGGCCGCCGGCCTCGCCGGCCCCGTGATCGATGCGCGCCTGCTGGTGGAGGCCGCCGCCGACGCCACGCGCACCGACATCGTCACCGACCCGTACCGCGCGCTGACGCCCGAGCAGGAGGCCACGCTCGACGACTACCTCTCGCGCCGCGAACGGCGCGAGCCGGTCAGCCACATCCTGGGGCGCAAGGGCTTCTGGAAGATCATGCTGCGCGTCACGCCCGACGTGCTGACGCCCCGCCCGGACACCGAGACGGTGGTCGAGGTCGCGCTACGCGAATTTCCCGAACACGCGCCGTGGTCGATCCTGGACCTGGGCGTCGGCTCCGGCGCCATCCTGCTGGCCCTGCTGGCCGAGCGGCCAGCCGCCAAGGGGCTTGGCATCGACGCCTCGGAAGAGGCGCTCGCGGTGGCCCGCGACAACGCGGCCGCGCTGGGTCTCGCCGGCCGCACCGCCCTTCTGCGCGGCGACTGGACCGCCGGCCTGGGCGATGCCGGATTCGACCTCGTGGTCTCCAATCCGCCCTACATCGCCTCGGACGTGCTGGAGACCCTCGAGCCCGAGGTGAAGGACTTCGAGCCTCGGCTGGCGCTGGAAGGCGGGGCCGACGGCTTGGACGCCTATCGGATCCTCGCGCCCGAGATCATGCGGGTGCTGAAGCCCGGCGGACGCTTCGCCGTGGAGATCGGCTACGACCAGAAGGAGGCCGTCGAGGCGCTGTTCCGCGCCGCCGGCGCCGAGGACGTCCGCACCATCCGCGACCTGGCCGATCGGGACCGGGTCGTCGCAGGTGCGAAGAAACCCCTTGGAAACTAGGGCTTGAGTCGCTACATCCTTGCATGTCTCCACCCAAATCGCCGGTGTAAAGGCAGACGCGTCCCTACCGGGACGCCCGCCAGCCCCGGCAGGCGCGACGCTTCGCAAGACAGCTCTCGCTGACAAGCTTCCGGGCGGAAGACGGGGAAAAACAAGCGTCATCGACACTCGAACCGGGCGGACGCCCGTTTCCGAAGGCCAAGGCCGCCGATAGGGCGCTCAGGGAAGAGCCGAACGGTTTCGAATATGAGAGATTTCAAGGGTATGAAGCGTCAGCGCGGACGCAATCGCGGCGGCGGGGGCGGCGGCGGGAAGCCGCAGCAGCACAACGCCAACCGCGCGTTCGACTCGAACGGCCCTGATGGCGTGAAGGTGCGGGGCAACGCCCAGCACGTCTTCGAGAAGTACCAGCAGCTCGCCCGGGACGCGACGTCGGCCGGCGACCGCGTTCTGGCCGAGAACTACCTGCAGCACGCCGAGCACTACTTCCGCCTGCTGCGCGCGATCCAGCCCCAGCGCCCGGCCGCCGAGATCCTCGGCCGTGACCAGTTCGCCTCGGGCTACGATATCGATTTCGAGGACGAAGGCGTCCAGGCCCAGGCCGAGGCCGCCGACGAGAACGACACCCAGGGCGAAAGCCGCGGCGAGAATCGCGATGGCGAGGGCCGCAACCGGGACCGGGATCGGGACCGCGACGGCAACCGCGATCGCGGCGAATGGCAGGGCCGTGACCGCGACCGGGACGGCGAGCGTCGCGACGACCGTAACCGGGACGGGGAACGCCGCGACGGCGAAGGCCGCCAGGGCCGCCGCGACCGCTGGCGCGACCGCCGCGACCGCGACGACCGTCCCCGCGGCGAGGGCGAGGAGCGTCGTGACGGCGAACGCCGCGAACGCGAGCCCAACCGTGACCGTGGCGACCGTCCCGAGCGGGATCCGCTGACGGTGATCGAACCGCAAGGCGATGCGCGTCCCGAGCCCCGCGAGGAGCGCGGCGCTGTGCTGCGCGACGCCGAGGGCGGCGAGAGCCATGCCCCGGCCTTCCTGCAGGCCCGCGCCGAGCCCAAGGCCGAAACGGCCGAAGGCGAGAAGCCGGCGCGCCGTCGCCGTCGACCGCGCAGCTTCGAAGCCGGCGAGGCGCCCGGCGGCGAGACCGAAGAAGCCTAGACGCGTCTTCGACACCGAACACGAAAAGGGCCGGCGAGCATCTCGCCGGCCCTTTCTCTTTGGCGGAGCGCCCGGCGCTAGAAGCGGTAACCGACGCCGACCCGCAGATTGCGTCCCGGCAGGGGAGCGATGTCCTTGAGGAACGAGGCGTGCTCGCGCGCCTCGACGTCGGTCAGGTTCCGCCCCTCGACGAAGACCTTGACGTTCTGGTCCTTCAGCGGACGGAACGACAGCGACGCGTTCAGCATCGTGTAGCCGTCGGTCGGCAGCTCGAACGCGGCGACGCGATCCTGCTCGCCGACGCGGCGCACCTCGATCTGGCCCGTCCACCAGCCGCCCTCGAACACGCCGCGGCCCGTGGCCGACCACGGCGGAATGCGCGCCGGCGCTCCCAGGTCGGTCTTGCCGTGCACGTAGTCGGCCGTGGCCTCCAGACGGAAGCTCCGATCGCCCTCCTCCCACAGACGGTACGAGCCTTCGAGTTCGGCGCCGTAGAAGGTGGCGTCGGTCTGCACGAACTGATGGATCGGCAGGTGGGCCTCCTCGTCCTCTTCGCCCGTCGGACGCAGGTCGATGAAGCCGTCGTACTTGGCGGCGAACAAGTGCGCGTCCACGTTCCATCGGCCCGAACCGTAGTGGCCCGTCAGGTCGACCGAGTACGAGACTTCCGAATCCAGACCGGCGTCGCCCCGCTCGTAGGACCGCGTCGCCGGGTGCGGCCCGTCGGCGAACATTTCCTCCTGCGACGGCGCCCGTTCGGTGCGCGAGCCGCTAAGGGCGAAGAACCAGCCGTCGGCGGGACGGATGAAGCCGCCCAGCGAACCCGAGATACCGGTGAAGTCGCGCTTGCCTACGGTGCTGTCGAGTTCGCGAGTCTCGAGGCGCAGGCCGCCCTCGACGCCCCAGGCCTCCCGATCGAAGCGCTGTAGCGTGAAGACCCCCAACTCGGTGGTCTTGGTGGGCGGCACGAAGGCCTCGTCGCCCACGGCCTCGAAGTCGCGCTTGAGGGCCTGCACGCCCACCGCGCCCTGCCAGCCGTTGCGGTCGGGCTGGATCAACTCCAGCCGCCCTTCCCAGCCTTCCGAGAAGAACTGGGTGCCGATCTCGGCGCCTTCCAGCTCCTTGTGGGTGTAATCGGCGTAGCCGCCGGCGAAGCGGACCTTCTCGAAGGGGCCGAGGTCGATCCTGTACTCGCCGCGCAGGTCGTAGCGGGTCTGCTTCAGATCGATGGAGACGGCGCCTTCCTCGTGGTCTTCCTCACCTCCTTCGTGGTCGTGCTCATGCGCATGGCCAGGGACGCCGTAGTCGGTCTCGGTGCGCTTCACGGACACGCCGAGGTAGCCTCGCTCGCCGACGTAGGACAGGCCGGCGCCGTAGGCGGTGAGCTCGCTGAAGGTGTTCTCGACCTTGCTGTCGACCGGGCCGCCCCAGGCCTCGCCCTCGGACTCGGTCATACGCCGGGACTCGGGCGAGGTCGGCACGTCGTAGTCCTTGGTCTCGCGGCGCACGCCGTCGAGGCTCAGCACGAAGTTCCCGACGCCGGCGCGCAGCGCGCCCGAGGCTTGCCAACCATTATCTACCGTCGAGCCCGAGGCCAGCACCCGGCCCTGCACGCCCCGGATCGGCGCATCGGCGATCCGGTCGTCGATGATGTTGACCACGCCCCCGATCGCCGAGCCGCCATAGGCCAGGGCCGAGGGGCCGCGCAGCACCTCGATCCGCTCGGCCTCCTGCGGGTCGGTGGCGACGGCGTGGTCGGGCGACAGCGCGCTCGCGTCCACCTGGCCCAGGCCGTTCGACAGCACCAGGACGCGGGGGCCGGACAGGCCCCGGATGACCGGCCGGCTCGCGCCCGGACCGAAGGCGCTGGAGCGCACTCCCGCGACGCCGGCCAGAACGTCGCCGAGGCCGCCGGCGGGCGCCTGGTCCAGTTCGTCGCGCTTCAGGATGTCCACGCTGGTGGTGGCGGAATCCAGGGTCACCGCATAGGGCGCGGCGGTCACCACCACCTCCTGCACCTCCTTGGTCTGGGCGAAGGCGGGCGAGACGCAGGCGACCGCGGCGGCGGTGGCCAGGAGGAGAACGCGAGACATTTGTCGATCCGGCACTTGCGAGGAGGCTTTAGTGTTATGAAATAACATAACGGGTCGTCAAGCCGTTGCCGCGCCGCCGGAACCGGGTTAGCTGAAGAGCCATGTCGCACCACTGCGAGCATCACCACGACAGCCATGACGCGCTGAAGGGCGCGGCGCTGCGGCAAGCCTTGGGCGCCGCCGAGGCGCGCTGCGCCGAGACCCAGGAGCGGCTGACGCCGCCGCGGCGGCGGGTGCTGGAGCTGCTGCTGGCCTCGGACGGACCGCTGAAGGCCTACGATCTGATCGCGGCATTCGGCGAGACGGGCGAGCCGGCCAAGCCGCCCACCGTCTATCGCGCACTCGAATTCCTGGAGCGGCTGGGTTTCGCCCACCGGATCGAGAGCCTGAACGCCTACGTCCCCTGCCGGATCGAAGGCGGGCATGCCGCCGCCTTCCTGATCTGCGACTGCTGCGGCGCGGCCCAGGAGTTCGACCCCGACTTCGGCCCGCAGCTCGAGGCCGCAGCCCGGGCGGGCTACGCCGTGCGCTCGGTTACGCTCGAGGCGCGCGGCCTCTGCGGAGCCTGCCGGGAGCACTGAGCGTTCCTGCCGCCTGATGCGGAAACAGATCTACCTCGACTGCGACGGCGTGCTCGCCGACTTCGACAAGGGGGCCGAGGCCATCCTCGGCATGCCCCCTCGGGTCTTCGAGAAGCGCTACAATCCCGGCCTCTTCTGGAAGCGGCTCGCGACGGCGCCCGACTTCTTCGAAAACCTCGAGCCGATGCCCGACGCCTTCGAGCTCTACGAGGCGGTGAAGGAGCGGGACCCGATCATCCTCACCGGTCTTCCGCGCGGGAACTGGGCAGAGCCGCAGAAGCGCCGATGGGCCGAGCGCTGGTTCCCTGGCGTGCCCGTCATCACCACCATGGCCGCCCTGAAGCGCGAGCACTGCCACCCGGGCGACGTGCTGGTCGACGACCGCGACAAGCACCGCCACCTCTGGGAGGCGGCCGGCGGCAAGTTCGTGCATCACAAGAACGCCCGGAGCTCGATCGCAGAGCTCCGGGCGCTTGGTTACCTCTAGTTACCAGAACACCATCCGGACCACCTGGACGATGCGGCCGGAGAAGCGGTCGACCAGCAGCACGTCGGGCCCATTGCGGACCCAGTCGTAGCCCGGGGGCGGCCAGGGCAGGCCATACGACCACCAGTCGTTCAGGCGGTAGCTGGGGCCGTACCAGCCGTAGGGCAGGTAGTCGCCCATCGACCAGGTCCGGAAGTAGAAGCCCGACGGGGCGATCCACGCGGGCCCGCGGTAGCGGCGGGCGCTGTGGTAGCTGAACGGATAGCGGCCCTGGCTCCAGTAAGGCCGGTCTCCGCGGCGACGGTCGCGGTCGCGGTCGTTGCGGTCCCAGCGGTCGCGATCGTCACGGCTCCAACGGCCATCCCAGCTGCGGCGGTCGCCGTCGCGGTCGCGGCGATCACCCCGATCCCCGTCGCGGCGATCACCGTCCCAGCGGCGGTCGCCATCCCGGCGGCCGTCGCGATCCCCGTCGCGGCGATCACCGTCCCAGCGGCGGTCGCCATCCCGGCGGCCCTCGCGATCCCAGCTGCGGTCGCCGTCGCGGCGGCCGTCCGGCCGCCCATCGCGAATCTGGCGGCCGTCCCACTGGACATTGCCGCCGTTCCAGCGACGCGCGTCGCGGGCCTCGTCGCGGTCTTCCCGGTCGGCGCGATCGGCGGGCGACAGGTTCGTCCGGTCGTCGCCGTCGTTGTCGGTCCATCGGCCGGGCCGGCGCATGTCGGGCCCGCCGCGCGGGTCGCCCCGCTGGCGGTCGCTGCGCCACATGTCCTGGCCGTCGCCCCCGGCGCGGCGGGCGCGGGGCGCCGGCGCAGCCTCGGGCGCACGGGCCGCTTCGCCAGCCTGGGGCGCCGGCCTCGCTTCCGCAGCGCGGGCGCGCTCCTGCACGCGGTCCATCCGCTGCTGCATCCGTTCCTGGCGCTGCTGGACGCGCTCCTGGCGGAACTCGGAACGGGATTCCGCCCGGCCCTCGCCGCCGCGGTGGCGGCCGCCCTCGCCCCGCTCCTGCGCCGCGGCCGGCATGGCCGCCGCCGCCAGCATCAGGACGGCGATCGCCGTCATCGTCTTCGTCTTCATGGTGATCACTCGCGCCGACCTGCAAACGGCAGGCCGCTGGCTTCCCTCTCGAACGCCAGCTAGCGGTACGCAGGCTGAACCGCGCTTGAACGAAGCGGCGCAGCCGCCCAACTGTCCCGGTTCGGATCAGAGTGGAGATACACAGCTTGGTCGCGACGCCGCACGACATCATCGGCTTCTGGCGCAATGCGGGGCCGTCCAAATGGTACGCCCGCAGCACGGCCTTCGACGAGGCGATCCGGCTGAAGTTCGAGCCCACCCACCACGCCGCGGCGCGCGGCGAGTACGACGCCTGGTCCGAGACGGCCGAAGGGGCGCTGGCCCTGCTGATCCTGCTCGACCAGTTCCCCCGCAACCTCTACCGCGGCTCGGGCCACGCCTTCGCCACCGACGGCAAGGCCCGCCAGATCGCCAGGGCGGCCGTGGCGAACGGCTGGCATCTCTCGTGCGAGGCGCCGTTCGGCCAGTTCTTCCTGCTGCCGTTCGAGCATTCCGAGGACCCGGCCGACCAGGAGCGGTCCGTCGCACTGGCCCGCGAGCTGGGCGATCCCGAAACCCTGAAGTGGGCCGAGATCCACCGGGACATCATCGTCCGCTTCGGGCGCTTCCCGCACCGCAACCCGGCGCTGGGCCGGGTCACGACGCCGGAGGAACAGCAATTCCTGGACGAGGGCGGCTTCGCCGGCTGAGCCGGCGGACGCCTCAGGCGGCGGGCTTCTCGGCGCTCTTCGTCTCGGCCGGCGCGGCCTCGGCCTTCGGCTTCTCGGTGACGCAGACCTTCTTGGCGAGGCGTGAGCCCGAAACTTCCGGCTGCTTCTTGCAGACCTTCTTCGGCGCGGCGGCCGCAGCCGGGCTGGCGTCCGCAGCGGGCGCGGCGGCCGGGGCGGCTTCCTGGGCGGCGAAGAGGGCCAGGGCGGCCAGGGCGGAGACGATCATACGGATACCTTCGTAAAAACTGGACCGCCGCCCTTACCCAAAGATCTCCGCTACGCCAAGTTGTGAGTTGGTAATGTGGGGACAGTCGCCCGCGGCCTGTGGACGCCCGCCTTGAATCGCCTGTTCGCGAATCATTTCGTGCGCGAACTTCGATCTGCCATGAACGCGCCCGTCTCCATCGCCGACCGCTACCAGGCCGCCGCCGACCACCCGGAACGGCAGTACCTGGACCTGCTCGCCGACATCCTGGCCAACGGCGCCCAGCGCGGCGACCGCACGGGCACGGGCACCCTTGGCGTGTTCGGCCGGCAGATGCGCTTCGACCTGACGAAGGGTTTCCCGCTCCTCACGACCAAGAAGCTGCACCGCAAGTCGATCATCCTGGAGCTGCTGTGGTTCCTGCGCGGCGACACCAACGTGCGCTGGCTGCAGGAGCGCGGGGTCTCGATCTGGAACGAATGGGCCGATGCGGAAGGCGAGCTCGGCCCCGTCTATGGCAAGCAATGGCGCTCGTGGGCCGCGCCCGACGGCCGCGTGATCGACCAGATCGCCGCCGTCGTGCAGAGCCTGAAGACCAATCCCGACAGCCGCCGCCACATCGTCTCGGCCTGGAACCCGGCCGAGGTCGAGGACATGGCCCTGCCGCCCTGCCACTGCCTGTTCCAGTTCTTCGTCGCGCCGGACAAGGACGGTGTGAAGCGCCTGTCCTGCCAGCTCTACCAGCGCTCGGCCGACGTCTTCCTGGGCGTGCCGTTCAACATCGCGAGCTACGCCCTGCTGACCCTGATGATGGCTCAGGTCGCCGGCTACGAGCCCGGCGAGTTCGTCCACACCCTGGGCGACGCCCACCTCTACATGAACCACCTGGATCAGGCCCGGCTGCAGCTCACCCGCGAGCCGCTGCCCCTGCCCCGCCTGACGATCGCGCCGAAGACCGACCTGTTCGGCTTCGACTACGAGGACTTCAAGCTCGAGGGCTACCAGGCGCACGCCTCGATCCCGGCGCCGATCGCCGTCTAGCCATGGCGCCGCGTCTGACCCTGGACGAGGTCACGGACGCCGCCGAGAAGATCGCTGACATCTACGCCGCCAAGTACGGCGTCCAGCGCGACGACGACTGGTTCCTGCTCAAGCTCCAGGAGGAGCTCGGCGAACTCGCCCAGGCGCACCTGCGCCTGTCGTCCCGCAGCCGCGGCGAGGCCACGGAACAGGACCGCGCCGACGAAGCCGCCGACGTGCTCTGCTTCCTGCTGCTCTACTGCCGCCGGTTCGGCATCGATCCGGACGCGGCGGTTAAGGCCAAATGGCTGAGGTGGCTCGAGCCGGCCGCGCACTAGCTCTGCTTCCTGGCGCCCGTGCGCCGGCGCGCTTAGGATCGGCGGCGGCTGATTTGGGGGATCTGCATGCAGGCTTGGATGACGCGGCTGGGCGCTGCGGCGATGGCGGTCGCGCTGACGGGCGCCGCGCCGTCGGCAGCTGGCCAGACGGCGGCGGGCGCGCCGGCGGCGAAGCCCGCGATGAACCCCGCGCCCGCCCGACGTCCGGGCGAGGGGTTCGGCCCCTATCGCAAGATGGTCATCCGCGGCGTGACGCTGATCGACGGCACCGGCGCGCCGCCGCGGGGCCCGGTCGACATCGTCATTGAGGGCGACACGATCACCGACGTGGTCCAGGCCGGCTGGCCCGGCCTGCCGCTGAAAGGCGAGCGGCCGCCGCGCGATGCGGTCCACGAGATCGACGCTACCGGCATGTACGCCCTGCCCGGCTTCGTCGACATGCACGTCCACGGCGGCGACCCGAAGAAGTCGCCCGACCTGGAATACGCCTACAAGCTGTGGCTGGCGCACGGCGTCACCACGGTGCGCGGCGTCAGCCTCGCGCCCCACGACATCGCCGTCTCGGAGAAGGCCCGCAGCGCGCGCGGCGAGATCGTCGCGCCTCGCATCTACAATTACCAGACCCTGGGCTCCGGCTGGTCGGGCGGCCGCATCGACGGGCCTGCCAAGGCGCGGGCGTGGGTGCAATGGGCGTCGAAGAACGGCGTCGACGGCATCAAGTTCTTCGGCTGGAACGACGAGACGCCGGAGGTGATCACCGCGGCGCTGGATGAGGCCAGGAAGCAGGGCCTGGGCACCGTGGCCCACATCGCCCAGCCGGGCGTCGCCTCGCTGAACGCGCGCCAGTACGGCGAGGCGGGCCTGGGAACCGTCACCCACTTCTACGGCCACTTCGAGTCGATGCTGAAGGAGGGGCGGCTGCAGAAGTACCCGGCCGACTACAACTTCTACGACGAGGCCAAGCGTTTTGGCGAAGCGGCCGAGATCTGGGACGAGGTGGAGCCGGGCTCGGACGCCTGGGTAGGCTACCTCGAGGCCCAGAAGGCGGCGGGCGTCACCTTCGATCCTACGATGACCATCTATGCCGCCTCCCGCGACCTGATGCGGGCGAAGAACGCCGACTGGCACCAGACCTACACCCTGCCCAGCCTGAACGACTTCTTCGTCTCCACCCGGGACAACCACGGCAGCTATTTCTACGACTGGACCACCGGCAACGAGGTGGCCTGGCGGAACTTCTACGGCCGCTTCATGCGGCTGGTGAACGACTACAAGAACATGGGCGGGCGGGTGACCACCGGCTCGGACTCAGGCTTCATCTGGAAGCTGTACGGCTTCGGCTACATCGAGGAGCTGGAGCTCCTGCAGGAGGCGGGTTTCACGCCGCTGGAGGTGATCCAGGCGGCGACCAGCAACGGCGCCCGCACCCTGGCCGCGCCGAAGAAGGCGCCCGTCACCTTCGGCATCGTGCGGCCGGGCATGAGCGCGGACCTGGTCATCGTGCCCGAGAACCCGCTGGCCAATCTGAAGACGCTGTACGGCACGGGCCATCAGCGGCTTTCCGCCGACAACCGCATCGAGACGGTGGGCGGGGTCCGCTGGACCGTCGTTCGCGGCGTGGCCTACGACGCCCGCGCCCTGCTGGCCGACGTCAAGGCCATGGTCGACCGGCAGAAGGCCGAGCGCGCACAGGCCCGGTGACGCGCCCGACGGTGTCGCGCTAAACCGGAACTATGTCGCAGATCATCCTCGCCGCCGGCCCCATCGCCCGCGCCCGCAATGGCGTGATTGGCAAGGACGGCGCCTTGCCCTGGCGGCTGAAGTCGGACCTGGCCCTCTTCAAGCGCACGACTCTTGGCAAGCCTGTGATCATGGGCCGAAAGACCTGGGAGAGCCTGCCGAAGAAGCCGCTGCCCGGCCGCACGAACATCGTGCTCACCCGCGACCAGAGCTACCAGGCGCCCGGCGCGCTGGTGGTCGAGGACTTCTCGGAGGCGGTCCAGATCGCCCGCGAGCAGGCGGCCGAGGACGGCGTCGGCGAGGTCTGCATCATCGGCGGCGCCTCGCTCTTCGAGCTGGCGCTGAAGAAGGCGACCCGCCTCTACGTCACCGAGGTCGATGCCGAGGTGGTCGGCGACGTCGCCCTTTCGCCCATCGACGAGACCCTGTGGCGCGAAGTCTCTCGCGAGGACCATCCGGCGGGGCCCGACGACGACTTCCCCTTCACCTGGCGGGTTCTCGAGCGCCTCTGACGCGGACGTCTCCGCGAAGGGCCGGCCGCCGGTTCCGGCTTCACCTCCCCGGCCCCGCTGTGGCTATAGTCCGGCAAAACCTGGGAGGACGAGGATGGACGTCGAACTGGTCGCCGAAGGGCTGGAGTTCCCGGAAGGCCCGATCGCCATGGCCGATGGTTCGGTGATCCTGACCGAGATCAAGGGCCAGCGCCTGACGCGGATCACGCCCGACGGCACGAAGGAGACCGTGGTCGAGACCGGCGGCGGGCCGAACGGGGCCGCCATCGGGCCCGACGGGGCGATCTGGATCACCAACAACGGCGGCTCGTTCGTCTGGCTCGAGCGGGACGGCCTGACCATCCCGGGCCCCACGCCGCCGACGCACACCGGCGGCATGATCCAGCGCTTCGATCTGAAGACCGGCAAGCTGGAAACCATCTATGAGACTTGCGACGGCAAGCGCCTGGTCGGCCCCAACGACATCGTCTTCGACAAGTCGGGCGGCTTCTGGTTCAGCGATCACGGCTGCTCCACCGAGGACGGCCGCAAGTTCGGCGCCGTCTACTATGCGAAGGCGGACGGCTCCTCCATCACACGGCAGCGCGACCATCTGATCTCGCCGAACGGGATCGGCCTCTCGCCCGACGAGACCGTCGTCTACCTGGCCGACACCATGGTTGGCCGCCTGTGGGCCCTGGACGTGGCCTCGCCAGGCGAGCTGGCCAAGGGTCCCGCCTTCGGGGCCGGCCGCGTGGTCGCGAACCTGCCGGGCTACCAGCTTCTGGACAGCCTGGCCGTCGAGGCGTCAGGCAAGGTCTGCGTGGCGACGATCATCAACGGCGGGATCACGGTCTTCGACCCGTCAGGCTCGACCGAGCACTTCGCCTTCCCCGACCTCGTGGTGACCAACATCTGCTTCGGCGGCCCGGACATGTGCACCGCCTGGATCACGGCCTCCTCCACGGGTCGGTTGTTCAAGGCGACGTGGCCGCGGCCTGGCCTGAAGCTGAACTTCATCGCCTAGCCGCTTCCCCGGCCCGTCGAAGTTGACGCCCGCGTCATGTTTCGTTGACTCCTCGGGCGTTCGGGATCATCGTTCACTCAGCGGAAGCCGCGGGCGCCGAGCCATGACCCGCGCGAGCAGGAGGACCCCCATGGACGACGCCTCGATCGACCTGCAGCGCGCGGCGCGCGACGCGGCCTACTCGATGCCCCTGGAAGAGATCAATCCGGGCGATCCGGAGCTCTTCCGCACCGACACCATGTGGCCCTACTTCGAGCGCCTGCGGAAGGAAGACCCGGTCCACTGGTCGGTGTCGCCCTACGAGGACGTCGGCGGCTACTGGTCGGTGACCAAGTACAACGACATCATGGCCGTGGACACGAACCACGGCGTCTTCTCGTCCGAGCCGACCATCGTCCTGCCCGACCCCGCCGACGACTTCCGGCTGCCGATGTTCATCGCCATGGACCAGCCGAAGCACGACGTGCAGCGCAAGACGGTCCAGCCGATCGTGGCCCCGAACCACCTGGCCTATCTCGAGCCGATCATCCGTGAGCGGGCGGGCAAGATCCTCGACGACCTGCCGATCGGCGAGGAGATCGACTGGGTCGACAAGGTGTCGATCGAGCTGACCACCATGACCCTGGCGACGCTGTTCGACTTCCCCTGGGAGGATCGCCGCAAGCTGACTCACTGGTCGGACGTCGCCACCTCGGCTCCGGAGAGCGGCATCCTCGGCACCACCGATCCCGACGAGCATGAGGAACGCCGCCGCCAGACGCTGTTCGAATGCGTCGACTACTTCATGCGGCTCTGGAACGAGCGGGTGAACGCTCCGCCGCAACCCGACCTCATCTCCATGCTCGCCCACGGCGAGTCCACGCGGAACATGGACCGCATGGAATACCTGGGGAACCTGATCCTGCTGATCGTCGGCGGCAACGACACCACGCGGAACACCATCTCCGGCTCGGTGCTGGCCCTGCACCAGAACCCCGACCAGGACCGGATCCTGCGCGCCGATCCCGGCATGATCCCCAACATGGTCTCCGAGACCATCCGCTGGCAAACGCCGCTGGCCTACATGCGCCGCACCGCGCTGCAGGACACCGAACTGAACGGCAAGACCATCAAGGCGGGCGACAAGGTCGCCATGTGGTACGTGTCCGGCAACCGTGATGACGAGGTCATCGAGCGGCCGAACGACTACTGGATCGAGCGGCCGCGGGTGCGCCAGCATCTGTCGTTCGGCTTCGGCATCCACCGCTGCGTGGGCAACCGCCTGGCCGAGCTCCAGCTCAAGATCATCTGGGAAGAGATCCTGGCGCGGTTCCCGAGGATCGAGGTCGTGGGTCCGCCCAAGCGGGTCTACTCCTCGTTCGTGAAGGGCTACGAGCACCTGCCCGTGGTGATCCCGACCCGCAACTAGCGGCCGGAGCGGCGGCCGACCGGGAGCATGACCTGCGATTGACGCAGGCTGTCGTCTGGGCTTCAGTTCGGCCGCTCAAGTTCGGGGTGGGGCGAAACCCTTCAGGGGAGACGCCCATGTCGCAAGTGATCCGCTACGCCCCGGCCGTCCTGGTCGCCACCGCCGTCGGCCTGTTCGCCATCGCCGCCTACGCCCAGGAAGTCGAGGGCGGGCGTCCGCTGTCGGCGCATCTGACCGGCGCCGCCGAGAAGCCGAAGGCCGGAGATCCCGACGGCCAGGGTCACGCCAGCTTCCGCGTCAACGTCGGCCAGAACCAGGTCTGCTATGAGCTGGCGGTCGAGAAGATCGCCGTCGCGACGGCGGCCCACATCCACAAGGGCGGCCCCGACGCCGCCGGCCCGCCGGTCGTCCCGCTGAAGGCGCCGGCCGCGGACGGCAAGGTCAAGGATTGCGCCACGGCGGACGCCGCGGTCGTGAAGGACATCCTCCAGAACCCGGCCATGTACTACGTGAACGTCCACAACGCCGAGTTCCCGGCCGGCGCCGTGCGCGGCCAACTCGGCAAGTAGACGCGACGGCGCGCGATCTCAGTCGACCCCGACGGCGAGGGCGTCGGGTCGGCGGCTGTCGGAACCTCCGTAGAAGACGCCCGCCTCCATCAGGATCGACTGCGTCGAGCCCATGGTCAGCGACCCGCGGGTCTTGTGGCCGCGCGCCTCCATCAGCCGCAGCATGTCCGGCGGGAACCCCGGCTCGAACTCCACCGGCGTGTCGCTCGCGGCCTGGAAGATCCGGGGCCTGGCGGTGGCCTCGGCGACGTTCAGCTTGTGGTCGACCACGTTCATCAGAAGCTGCGCCATCGCCGAGATGATCCGGGTGCCGCCGGGCGATCCCGACGCCAGCCAGGGCCTGCCGTCCCGGAATGCGATCACCGGCGTGATCGTCGTCACCACTCGCTTGCCGGGCGCCGGCTGGTTCGCCGGCTCGTCGCTGCTCCAGTTGAAGTTGGCCATGGCGTCGTTGAGGAAGAACCCGGTGCCGGGCGCCATCACGTGCGCCCCATAGGAGGAGCCCAGGGTGTAGGTGTTGGTCACGACGTTTCCGTCGGCGTCGGCGACCGTGAAGTGGGTGGTGTCGCGGCTTTCGAACAGCAGCGGGTCGCCCGGCATCGCCTGAGCCGGCATGGCCTTCTGCGGATCGATCGCCTTCGCCCGCTCGGCCGCATAGGCCTTGCTGGTGAGGCCGGCGACGGGCGGAGCGTACTGGGGATAGCCGCCCATGAAGCGCGCCCGATCAGCGAAGACCAGCTTCATCGCCTCGGCGGTCACATGCAGGGCCTCGGTGCTGTTCTGGCCGTACTCGGCGATCGGGAACCGCTCGAGGATGTTCATCAGCTCGCACAGCAGGACGCCGGCGGACGGCGGCGGCGCATAGGCGATCTGCACGCCCCGGTAGTCGCAGCCCACGGGGTCGGACCAGCGCACGCGGTAGGCCTTCAGGTCCGCCATGGTCATGACGCCGCCGCCCGCCTGCACGCCGGCGACCACGCGCCGACCCAGTTCTCCGCCATAGAAGGCCTCGGCGCCCCGGTCGCGCACCTGGCCCAGCGACCAGGCGAGGTCGGGCTGCCTCAGCGTCTCGCCGGGCCGGTAGCCAGAGCCATCGGACTTGAAGAGGCTCCTGCGGGTGGGCGCGTCCAACGAGAGGCCCTCCCGCTGGAGGTCGAGCCCGTAGACCAGTTCGTCCGTCACGCGAATGCCTCGCGCGGCAAGGTCGACGGCAGGCTGGGCGACCGTGCGCCAGGGCAGCCGGCCGTAGCGCCGGTGCATCTCGCTGAGGCCCAGCACCGTGCCCGGGACGCCGACGCCCAGGTGCGAATAGCGCTTGTCGGGATCGAGCTTGCCGTCCGCTCCGCGCAGCAGGTCGGCGGTCGTGCCGCCCGGCGCCTGCGGGTAGTAGTCGAGCGCCACGGTGCGGCGTTCGCGGGCCACGTAGATCAAGGCGAAACCGCCGCCGCCGAGATTGCCCGCCTGCGGCAGCGTGACGGAGAGCGCGAGGCCCGTGGCGACCGCGGCGTCCACGGCGTTGCCGCCGCGGGCCAGGATGTCGGCGCCGACGCGGGAGGCCACGGCGTTCTGGCTGACCACCATCCCGCGGCGCGCGATCACCGGATGGTGGATCGACGGATAGTCGAGGATGTAGTCGAAGCGGGGCTTCGCCGGCGGAGCGGCCGAAGCCGCGCCGCCGAAGGCCAGAGCCGCCGCCAGCACGGTCCCGGCGAAGGACCGCAGGCGCTTGCCGAACATCAGAACGCCTTCGAGACTTCGAGGTACCAGAAGCGCCCGCGCGGATTGTACAGGCTGGTGTAGAAGCCGAAGAGCTGGTTCGCGAGCGGCGGCGCCTCGTCCGTCAGGTTGTTCACGCCGACCCGAACCGACGCGCCTTCGAGCCGCCCCTCCTGGGCCGCGTAGCGGACCGAGGCGTTGAAGGTCGTCCACGAGGACACCGGGAAGTTCAGCGCGCTGGTGTCATAGATTCGCGAGAGGTGGACGCCACTGGCGGTCGCCTGCCAGGGGCCGCCTGTCCAGATCACGGTGGCCGACGCCCGCGTCCGCGGATTGCCGTTCAGGCCGATCTGCGAGCCGCCGGCGGCCGTGGACAGGCCTGCCGCCACCAGGGCCGCCGCTTCGGGCGACGGGCTCTGATAGAACTTCCCGAACACCGACATCTCGGCGTTCAAGCGGAAATCGCCGAAGCCGTCGGTGGGCACGAGGTAGCTGACGCCGAAGTCGGCGGCCTCGACGGTCCGGGCGTTGAGGTTCTGGAAGATCGCCTGGACGTTCGCCACCTGGCCGGCGGCGTTCCGCGTGACGAGCGGGTTGGGTCCGCCGCCTTCCAGACGGCCGATGGCGTCCAGGTTGATCTGGTCCTGGGTCGAAAGGACGCCGACCAGCCCCTTCTGCTTGATCCGCCACCAGTCGGCGGTGAGCGTGAGGTTGCGCAGCGGCGTCAGCACCAGGCCGACGCTCACCGTCTTGCTGTCCTCCGCCTTCAGGCGGTCGTTCCCCGAGCGCGCCTCGGAGACATCGCCGCGGAAGCCGGCGCAGGCGCTGCGGTTGATGGCGGCGATGGTCGTCGCGCCCTGGGCGAGCGCGCAGCGGTAGAGGTCGGTCTGGTTCTGCTGCACCCGCACGGCCGGCGAGGCGTTGATCTGCTCCAGGTTCGGCGCGCGGAACGCCTCGGAGTAGGAGGCCCGCAGCTTCAGGAAGTCGGTCACGCCCCAGCTGGCCGCCACCTTCGGCTTCAGAACCTCGTCGCCGGTGTCGGAGTAGCGTTCGTACCGGGCCGCCGCCTGCACCTCGAAGCTCCGCATGAGCGGCACGCCGTCCTCCGGCCGCACCAGCAGCGAGCGCAGTTCCGCGTACGCCGAGAAGACGTCGCGGTCCCCATGGGTATCGAACGTGGGGCTCGTTCCCACCACGTCGCTGGTCCGAGCGCCGGAAGGCGTGACGTAGTTGATCGTGCCGTTGACCCGCGGATCACGGTAGTCGTCGTAGCTCTCGTACCGCCACTCGACGCCCGAGGCGACGCCGATCTCGCGCCCCGCCAGGGTCAGGGCCGCCGGATTGGAGACCTCGGCGCTCAGCACGCCGAGCTTGGTCACGCTCCGGCGGGTGACGTCGATCCGCAGCCTGTCCACGACGGCGGGCGAGTTGAACGTCGCGTCGCCGAACCGCGGATTGGCCGGATCGCCGCCGTTGAACGGATTGTAGGCGGTGGCGGGGTCGGCGCTCGACAGCGCCGCCTGCAGGGCCGTGTTGCTGACCCGGTTGTGCTCCGTGTCGATGGTCTTGGCCCGGCTCCAGACCCCAGAGGTCTCCCAGCGCCAGTCGGCCACCCGTCCCTTAAGACCCAGCACGCCGCGGTACTGGTGATTGTCGACGTCGAAGCTGCGATTGCCGACGTCGAGCACGTTGTAGCCGACCAGGGTCACGTCCTGGGCCGGGCCGGTGTAGCCGGGCAGCCGACCCGGCCCCGAGCCGAACGGGTTGTAGAGATTGTTGCGCGACACCACGAGCGGCGCGTCGGTCAGCAGCGTGCTCCCGCCGCGTTCGGCATAGGCGCTGGCGCGATAGTAGAGCAGGTCCCCGAACAGCGTCACATCATCCGTCAGCTCGTGGTCGAACACGCCCATGACGCTGCCGCGGGTCGTGCGCGGGATCATCGTGCGCACCGGCGCTTCGTCGGTCCGCAAGGCCGACGGCAGTGTGGACGAGCCGCCGGAGAGGCAGACGCCCGGCGTCGCGGTCTGCGCCCGCGATCCGGTGAAGCCGCAGGGCTGCACGAAGAAGGTCGTGAAGCTCGCCCCGAGGCCGGTGATCGGGGTCGCCACGCGCGCGGTGGCCCAGGGCGACTGGCTCTGGGTGCGGTTGAAGAAGCCCGCGTACTGGCTTTCGACCCGGCCGCTCAGATCGTCGGTGGCCGCATAGTCGCGGTCGGCGCCCGGCATGTCGGAGTTGTGGAAGATCTGACCGAACACAGCCACGTGGGTCCGCCCGCCGTTCAGCCGCGCACCGACCTTGAACGAGACGTCCTGCTCCTCAAAGTTCGTGCCTTCGGATGCGCCGTAGCGGGCGGTCACCAGCGCGCCCTCGAACTCGCGGTCGACCACGAAATTCAGCACCCCGGCCGTCGCGTCCGAACCGTACAGCGCGCTCGCGCCGTCGCGCAGCACTTCGACCCGCCGGAGCGCCGACGACGGCAGAGCGTTCAGGTTGACGATCTGCACCGGGACGACGCCGCCCTCCTGCTGGCTGGTGGGGTGCAGCACCATCCGCCGGCCGTCGAGCAGGACGAGGGTGTTGCCCGAGCCCAGGCCCCGCAGGTTGGCCGAGGCCACGTCGCCGCGGGCGTTGTTCGGCCCCTGCACGCCGCTGTTGAAGGCCTGCGCACCGCTCTGCGGAAGGCGACCGACGAGTTCGCCGGTGCTGGCCACGCCCTGCGCCTGGATCTGCGCCTGGTCGACCACCGACACCGGCAGGGCGCCCGTCAGGTCCGCCCCGGCGATCTTGCTGCCCACCACGACGATCTCGTCGACGGCCGCCGCCGGCAGCGCGTCCTCGGCCGCGGCGGGCGCAGCGACGCGGGCGACCGGCGCGGAGATCCGCTGCGGCGCCGGCGAGATCACCAGGGTGCGGCCGGCGTTCTGAGCTCTGAGGCCCGAGCCCTGGAGCAGCCGATCCAGCGCCGTCGACACTTCCAGCTCGCCCTTCAGCCCGGGCGCCTGCCGGCCGGCCACGAGCGCCGGATCGAACAGCACTTCCCGTCCCGACTGGATGGCGAACTGCCGGAGCGCCGCGCCCAGCCCTTGCGCCGGAATGTCGAAAGACGCGCGCCCGGCCTGAGCCCAGGCCGGCGCCGCATAGGCCGCCGCCGCTGCGCTCGCCAGCGCCAAAACCTTGATCCCGATCCGCATTCCGCTCTCCCCGGCCCCGTGGTCGTCAGCTGAAAGACGCCGCGTCGCCGCAAGTCCTCACGGGCCGGACGGATTTTTCTTCGCGCCGCGCCAGGCCAGATGCACCGCCTGGGCCGACGGCGTCACGCGGACAGGGTGCGTCAGAGGCAGCGCGTCCAGGAAGCCCGAGTCCTCACCGGCCTCGAACACCCCGCTGACCCGCAGTGCGCCCACGCCCGGGTCGTCGAGCACGATGGGCGTTCGCCGATAGCGGTTCATCTCCGCGACGGCTTGCGCCAAGGTCACCGCTTCGAACTGCAGCCGTCCGCCGCGCCAGTCGCCGGCCAGCGGACCGCCGCTCGACAGCGTGACGCGCCCGCCGCCGACCTGCGCCTGCTGCCCCGCCGTCACCGCCGTCAACGGCGTCTCGTCCGCCGCGGCGACGACCACCCGTCCTTCCGAGACGGCGACGGCGAGCCGGTCCGTTCCCAGGCGCACATCGAAGGACGTCCCGGTGGCGGTGACGGTGTGGGCGCCTGCGGTGACCACGAACGGCCGCGACGGGTTCTTCGCCACGTCGAACCAGGCTTCGCCCGAGATCAGCCTCAGGCCCCGGCGCGTGGGCGTGTACTCGACCGCCAAGGCGCTGGCGGTGTTCAGGGTCGCCTGCGATCCGTCGGCGAGGGTGACCGTCGCCCGCTCTCCGACGTCGGTGCGATAGACCTGCACATCCGGCGTCGGGCTCGTGAAACGTGTGGCGGTCAGGACGCCGGCGCCCAGCACGACGAAGGCCAGCACCGCCGCGGCGAGCTGCAGCCAGGCCGGCATGCGCCGGCGCTTCGGACGGCGGAAGGCCGCGAGCGCCTCACCGCGCAGGCCACGCACCGCCGGCGAGGCGGCGATCTCCCGGCTCGCCGCCCACGCCTCGGCGACGTCGTCGTAGCTCGCCCGGTGGCGCGGATCGGCGGCGAGCCAAGCCTCCATCCGCTCGGCTTCGGCGGCGCTCCAGTCGGCGCCGCGGCTGCGCGCGAACCACTCGGCCGCAATGTCATGCAGGTCGGCGGACACGCTCACAGCTCCCGCCTCCGCCGCGCCAGGTGGGCGAGGGCCCGGATCATGTGCTTCTCGACCGCGCTCACCGAGACGCCGAGGCTTCGGGCGATCTCCTGATAGGTGTGCTCCTCGTAGCGGTTCAGGGCGAAGACGATACGGGTCCGCTCCGGCAGCTCGAGCAGCGCGCGCTCGACCGCCGCCAGCTCCTCCTGCCCCAGCACGATGCGCTCTGGGGAACGTTCCTCGGGAGCCCCGCGCCCGGCCAGCTCGCCGGTCGGATCGAACGCCTCCGGCAGGCGGCGGGCAGCCCGCCGGTGGCTGTCCATGAGCACGCTGTTCGCCACGGTGAAGATATAGCCCTCGACCATCTCCACCGGTGCGTCGTCGGCGCGCCGGGCAAGGCGCAGGAACACCTCCTGCACGAGGTCGTCCACGTCCGCGCCACGCCGCGCGCGTGCGCCGAAGTAGCGCGCCAGCGGCCCGCTGAAGCGGCGAGCGATGTCGTCGACCTGCGCAATCCTCGGCAAGGACACGGGCTCCGGAGCCGATCTCATGGCCTCTTAGACGCTCGCCGGCTGGGAGTCCTCACTTCACGCCGACCGGAGACGACCTCCCGGCGCTGGCCAACGCTCCGCATCCCGATACTTTGGTATCTAATCGATGGAGGCGAGAGTGCAAAAGACCATCATCCGCCTGCGCGCGCGGCCGTCGGGCTTGCCGCAGCCAACGGACTGGGAGGTCCGCGAAGAAGCCGTGGCGCCGCCGGGCGACGGGGAGGTGCTGGTGGCCGTGCGCTACGTCTCGGTCTCCCCCTCGCTGCGCAGCCAGATGGAAGCCGGCGGCGCCTATCTGCCGCCGCTGCAGCTCGGGGACACGCCGCGAGCACGGGCGGTGGGCGAGGTGCTGGAGAGCCGTTCGTCCGCCTTCGCGCCGGGCGACCACATCGAAGGCCTGCTGGGCGTCCAGAGCCATTTCACCGGTCCCGCCGCCGGCCTGATGAAGGTCGATCCGCACCTGGCGCCCCTGCCCCGCTATCTCGGCGTCCTCGGCATGACCGGCTTCACCGCCTATTTCGGGCTGCTCGACATCGGTCGTCCGCAGCCTGGGGAAACCGTCGTGGTTTCCGCCGCCGCGGGCGCTGTCGGCGGCGTCGCGGGCCAGATCGCCAGGCTGAAGGGGTGCCGCGTGGTCGGGATCGCCGGCGGCGCGGAGAAGTGCGCCCACGTCGTCGACGACCTCGGCTTCGACGCCTGCATCGACTACCGCGAAGGCAGCATCGGCGAGCGGCTCGTCGAGCTGGCGCCGAAAGGCGTCGACGTCTTCTTCGACAATGTGGGCGGGGCCGTGCTCGACGAGGTGCTGCTGCACCTGGCGTTCAAGGCGCGCGTCCCGCTTTGCGGGGGCGTGGCTCACTACAACGACGTCGGCCGGATCGGCATCAGGAACCACCTGAAGCTGCTCGAGACCCGCGGCCGGATGGAAGGCTTTTCCGTTTACGACTACGGCGCCCGCTTCCTGGAAGCCCGCGACGCCTTGGCGGACTGGCTGGCCGACGGCTCGATCGTCGCGCGCGAGCACGTCGAGGACGGACTGGAGCGGTTCCCCGAGGCCCTCCGGCTGCTGTTCGGCGGCGCCCAGGTCGGCAAGCTGATGGTGAAGGTCTGACGCGCTCTAAAGGCGGAAGGGCGGGGCCGAAGCGCCCCCGTTGACTTAGAAACTTAGATATCTAATTTTAAGTCTAAGGATTGGCCGGTCCAGAGGCGTCGATCCTTCGCACAACCGACCAGACGTCGCGCGTAGACGCGGGCTGGCGCACAGGGGAGGCAACGGAATGAACGCCCGGATTCTATTCGTGACGACGGCGCTCGCGAGCGCGCTGGCCACAGCCGCCCTGGCGGCGGACCAGGCAGGGACCAGCATCGGCGAGGTCGTGGTGACGGCCCAGAAGCGCGCCGAGAACGTGCAGGACGTGCCGATCTCCATGGAGGTGGTGTCCGCCGAGGCCATCGAGGCGCTGCACACCGACACCTTCCGCCAGCTCAGCGTGCCGAACGTCAATGTCGGCAACATCGGCGGCAATGACGTGATCTACATCCGCGGCTTCGGCTCGCCGTCGCAGAACTATTCTTTCGACCAGGCGGTCAGCCTCTACGTCGACGGCGTCTACGCCGGGCGCAGCCGGCAGTTCATGGCCCCGTTCTTCGACCTGCAGCGGGTCGAGGTGCTGCGCGGTCCCCAAGGGGCGCTGTTCGGCAAGAACACCGCCGCCGGCGCCATCGCCATCATCTCCGCCATGCCAACCCGCGAGTTCGAAGGCGCGGTGACGGGCGTGTACAATTTCGACGAGAAGGGTCCCGAAGCCTGGGGCTACGTCTCCGGTCCGATCAACGACAGCCTGGGCATCCGCGTGGCGGCCAAGCTGCTCGACAAGGACGGCTACGTGAAGAACACCGGCCAGAACGGCCGCGAGGAGACGAGCAACAAACAGGCCCTGGCCCGGGTGATCCTCCGCTACGCGCCGAACGACGTCTTCGATTACACGGGCAAGGTCGAATACAGCCAGTCGGTCCAGCGCGGCAACGTCACCGTCGCCGGCCCGCTGACCGGCGGCCAGCAGCCGAAGCTGACCCGCTACACCACCGACGGCCCGCTCGGCGAAGCCGGGTTCGACACCTTCGCCTGGAACGTCTCCGGCACCGGCAACCTGCAGGTCGGCGACCTGACCCTGGTGTCCGTGACGGGCTTCTCGACCTTCAAGGCCAAGCACACCAACGACTTCGACCAGACCAACCCGGCGGGCGGCGTCTTCCCGCACACCGTGTCGAACAACTATCCGGAACGCTTCCAGCAGTGGTCGCAGGAACTGCGCCTGCAATCTCCGGGCGACCAGACACTCGACTGGATCGTGGGCGCCTACTACGACAACCAGCAATACATGGTCGATCAGTACAACTACTACTCGATCGCCGGCCTGGGCAATTTCATGCCCTACAGCCACTTCAAGCAGCAGGCCGAATCCTGGTCGGTCTTCGGTCAGGGCACCTTCAACATCTCCGAGCAGCTGCGCCTGCTGGGCAGCCTGCGCTATTCGCACACGAAGAAGCGCGGCGATTTCACGACCAAGTCGCTGCTGGGCCCGTTCCCGTTCCGGCCGATCACCTCGGCGCGGAACAACATCTCCGAAGGCAACATCGACCCGTCGGTCACCGTCCAGTACGACGTCGCGCCACGGGTGATGGTCTACGCCACCTATGGCCAGGGCTCGAAATCCGGGGGCTTCGTGTCGAACACCTACGGCACGACCAACGCGACCTTCACCTTCAAGCCCGAGAAGTCCGAGAACATCGAGGCCGGCGTGAAGAGCACCCTCGCCGATGGGACGCTGGTGGTCAACGCCGCGGTCTACAAGACCAAGTTCGAGGACCTGCAGGTCTCGACCTACAACTCGAACATCCAGAGCTACATCGTCGGCAACGCCGCGAAGGCGAGCAGCACCGGCGTCGAGGCCTCGGTGGTGTGGAGCCCGGTGCGGAACCTCACCGTGACGGCCAACGGCGCCTACCAGGACGTCAAGTACGACGACTACCCGGGCGCCCAGTGCCTCGCCACCCAGCCGATCACCGTGTGCAACCCGACGGTCCCAGCCAGCGTGCTGGCCAACAACCTGAAGGGCTATCCGCTGCCGAACATCTCCAAGTGGAGCAGCATGATCCGGGTGCAGTACGTCGCCGAACTCCCGAACGGCCTCCAGTTGACCTCGATGCTGTCGGTCAACAGCCGCTCCAAGTTCTTCAACTCCGACGACCAGAGCCGCGATTACGGCCTGCAGAAGGGCTACTCCAAGCTCGACGGCCGCATCGAACTCGCCCCCGAGGACGGTCCGTGGCACGTCGCCCTGGTCGGCACCAACCTCACCGACGAGATCACCACCAGCGGCTCCTTCCGCCTCCCCGCTCCGGTCGCGCCGGTGACTCGCGCGCTCTACTGGGTCGAGCCGGGTCGCAACATCTCGATCGAAGCCGGCGTGAAGTTCTGATCCGGAGGCGGCGGGCTCACAAGGCCCGCCGCCGAACCGCAAGGCCCCGACCTCCAGGTTTCGCGGCCGGAAGCATCATGAGGGTCCAATGACGTCTTCCGCCACGGCCGCCCCAGGGGCCGCGAACGCTTCCGTCAGACCGGGGCGCGTCCTCGCCCTTGTGCTGCTGACGGCGGTCGGCACGACGAACTTCATGGACCGGCAGATCCTGTCGGTGCTCGCCGAGCCCATCCGCCAGGATCTCGGACTCACCGACACCCAGCTCGGGCTGCTCACGGGGCTGGCCTTCGCGTTCTTCTACGCGATCATGGGCGTGCCCGCGGCCATGCTCGCCGACCGCACCAACCGCGTACGGCTGGTCGGTCTGTGCTGCGTGGTCTGGAGCCTGTTCACCGGCGCCTGCGCGTTCGCGGGCTCGTTCCTGCATCTGGCGCTCGCCCGGTTCGGCGTCGGGGTCGGCGAGGCGGGCGGCACCGCGCCGTCTCTGTCGATCCTCGCCGACTACTATCCGCCTCGGATGCGCCCGGCGATCTTCGGCCTCTTCACCGCCAATGGGCCGCTCGGCGTCTTCGTCGGCGCGAGCTTCGGCGGGTGGGCGGCCGCGGAATACGGCTGGCGCACGGCCTTCCTGCTGGTGGCGGGCGTCGGCGCGGTCGCCGCCGCGCTGCTGCTGCTCCTGGTCCGCGAGCCGGCCCGCGGCGGTCTCGACCCTGTCGCCGCCGAACATGTGAAGCCGCAGCCGCTGGGCGCCACGGCCCGCGTCTTCATCTCGCGGCCCACCCTGCGGTGGCTGGTGGTCTCCAGTGCGCTTGCGGCCTTCGTCAGCACGGGGATGCTGGCCTGGATCCCCGCCTATCTGATGCGGGTCCAGGGCATGCCCCTGACCGAGGTGGCCAAGTGGTTCGGCCCGGCGGCGGGCCTCTGCTTCGGCATCGGCATCGCAGGCGGCGGGGCGCTGGTGAACTGGGCCTCGCGGCGCAGCCTCAAGGCCTACGCCTGGATTCCCGGCCTCTCGATGCTCTTCACCGCGCCCACCCTGGCCCTGGCGCTCGTCGCTCCCGACTGGCAGACCGCGCTGGCCCTGCTGGTCGTGCCGATGATCCTGTCGACGATCTACGTCGCGCCGGCGTTGGCCCTGGTGCAGAATCTTTCGCCGGTGGCCGCGCGGGCGACGGTGACCGCCCTGCTGATGCTGGCCTTCAACATCGTGGGGCAAGGCGGCGGGCCGCTCGCGATCGGCCTGCTCAGCGACCTGCTGGCGGCCGACGGGGTCGCCGACTCCCTCCGGGTCGCGATGCTCGGCGTGACGCCCGTCGCGGTGATCGCGGCGCTCTGCTACCTGGCCCAGCTGCGGCATGTGGTGGGCGACGCCGAGGCCGTGGTCCGCGACGCCGCCTGAGGCCCTGACGTCAGGACCAGAAGTCGTCCCAGTGCGCCTGGTCGCCGACGCTCTCCCAATGGTCGGTGAGCTTGCCGTCTTCGAACCGCCAGAGGCCGAAACCCCAGGTGTCGAGGGTCTTGCCCTTCCGCTCGGCGGTCATGCGGTGGACGACGAGCCCCCAGGTGTCATCGGCAAAGTACGTGCCCTGCAGCTCTTCGTGGAAGGTGTTGTTGGTCTCGGCGTGGATGCGGGCGATGTGCGCCTTGAAGGCTTCGGGCCCCACATATGTCCCCGCCAGGATGTTCTGACCCGGTGAGTGGACGGTGAAGTCGTCGCGCATGGCGCCCCAGAGGACCTCGCGGTCCTTGGCGTAGATGCGCTTCAGCATTTCCAGGTTGGTCATCCGTCCGCTCCTCAGTTGGCCATGCCGCCGCCGTCGACGGCGATGTCGGCTCCGGTGATGAAGCCGCTCTCGTCCGAGGCCAGGAACAGAGCCGCCTGCGCCACGTCTTCGGGCTCGCCGATCCGCTTGATGAGCTGCCGGGCGATGGCGCGTTCGGTCCATCCCTCCTGCTTCATCAGAGGCTCGGTCTGGGCCGAGCGGATCATGCCGGGCGAGATGGTGTTGGCCCGGATGCGATGCTTGCCGCCTTCGGCGGCGTACTGCCGGGTCATGGCCGTCACCGCGCCCTTGGCCGCCGAATGCGCCAGCATGCCCTGAGCGGTGGAGCCCTTCTTCGCCGCCGTCGACGCGGTGTTGATGATCGAGCCGCCGCCGCGGGCGACCAAGTGAGGCCACGCGGCCCGGCAGAGGTGGAAGATGATGTCCACCTCCTCGCGCTGGGTCCGGTTGAACGTCTCGTAGTCCATGTCCGGGACCATGGCGAAATAGGCCATCGCGGCGTTGTTGTAGACCACGTCGATGGCGCCGTAGTGCTCGATGGCGAAGGCGACCAGGCGTTCGGCGCCTTCCGGGACCGACAGGTCGACCGGCTGCAGCGAGACCATCTCGCCGCCCTCGGCGCTGACCTCGTCGGCGGTGCGGCCGCCGGCCGGATTGATATCGCAGCCGACAACCTTGGCCCCCTCGCGGGCGAAGAGCCGGGCGGCGGCGCGGCCCATGCCGCTGCCGGTTCCGGTGATGATTGCGACCTTGCCTTCAAGGCGGCCTGGCATCGGCTACACTCCCGTCACTTGCGATCAAGAAACCGCGCCACCACCGGGCGGGCGACGTCGGCGTCACCCCGCTGGCCGCGGAACTCGGCCGGGACGCCGCCCAGGCCGCCGTCGCGGACCGGCTGGTCGTGGCGCCATTCCACGAGGGTCTGGCGCTCGGCGATCTTCCAGCGCCCGTCGCGGCGCTCGAGCCGGTCGACGTAGCGGCCGCCGGCGATCCCCTCGTAGGGTTCGTCGCGCCCGCCCCAGAACGCACCCCTGGGCGCCGTCGTGGGGACAGCGTGGAATGCGGTGACGTAGGTCTCGCACCAGGCGGTGTCGCCCTCCACCTCGATCAGCATGTTGCCGGTCTGGTGGAGTGTCCCGCTGAGAGGGCCCAGTAGGTTGCGGCCGTTCTCCAGGAACTGGTCGACGGTCCGGACGGAGTCGAGGAAGCGCGACGTGGCGTCCCGGTGGAAGACCTCGTCCGCCAGCTCCCACTGATGCCGATCGACCATGTGAGCAAAGCGGTTGACCACGTCGGCGATCTCCGCTCGCGCCGCCAGCACTTCCAGGGTGGGCGCGGCGGACCGGCGGCCTCGCCAGGGCGCGCTCAGCGGCCGCGCCGCATCGGCGTCGCCCCACTGTCCGCGGAACTGCTCCGCCGTCTCGGACAGCCCGCCCTCGGCGACCGGGCGGTAGTGGCGATACTCCGCCCGCGACTGCCGCTCGGCGATCTTCCAGACGCCGTCGCGCTTCTCGAAGCGATCCACGTAGCGGGCGCCGAACACGGCGTCATAGGCCTCGCCCGTTCCGCCGAAGGGCCCGCCCGGCGGCGCATCGGCCGGCACGCGATGGAAAGCGGTCAGGTAGGTTTCGGTGTGGGCGACATCGCCGTCCAGCGCGATCAGGATGTTGCCGACCTGGTGATGGGTCACGCCGACCGGCTTCAGCAGCGCCTCCCCCTGGCGGACGAATTCACGCCAGTCGCCGCCGATCACGGAGAGCTGGCACCTGGCGTCCTCGTGGAAAACGGTGTCCATCAGCCACCACTGCCGGCGGTCGGTGGCGTGGCAGTAGCGGTAGATCACGTCGGTGATCTCGGCGCGGGCGGCGAGCGCCTCCAGCCCGTAGTCGGACGCGTGGCCCGGCATGATCTTCCTCCCGGTCGTGTCCGCTTGCGCGCGGCTCATCACTTAGATTTCTAACTAAAAGGCAGTTGCCCGCGGATGGCAACTCGGCGGAGACGCCGCGGCGGGCTATTTCAGCGCCCATCCTCCGTCCACATTCAGCACCTGGCCGGTGATGAAGCGGGCGTCGTCCGAAGCCAGGAAGGCGACGGCGCCGGCGAGATCCGCCACCTCGCCCTGCCGCGGGATGCACTGATTGGCGATGACCAGGTCGAAGATGCTCTTCAGCTTCTCCTCCGACAGGCTGACGCGTCCCTCGCGTCCGACCTTCGGCTGGATCAGCCCGGGCGCCACGGCGTTGACCGTGATGTCGAAGCGGCCGAGTTCGCGGGCCAGCGCACGGGTCAACCCCATGACGCCGCCCTTGGACGAGATGTACGGCGCCATCTCGGTCGGCAGGCCGTAGTCCAGCGTCGTCGAGGTGATGTTGATGATCCGGCCCCAGCGGGCGGCCTTCATGGCCGGGATCGCCGCCCGCGCGCAGAGCCACGAGCCCGTCAAATTGACGGCGATCGCCTTCGACCATTGGTCCAGGGAGAAGGTTTCGGCCGCTTGCGTCGGGGCGAAGAGGCCGCCGGCGTTGTTCACCAGGATGGAGATTTCGCCAAACGGCTTGCGGGCTTCGGCGAAGGCCGCCTCGACGGAGCTCTCCGAGGCGACGTCCACCGCCACGGCCGCAGCCCGGCCCCCGGCGTTGCAGATGTCCCGGGCCACCGCCTCGGCGCCCTCGGCGTTGATGTCGGCGACGATCACGGCCGCGCCCCGGGCGGCGAAGGCCTCTGCATAGCCCCGGCCCAGCCACCGGGCGGCGCCCGTCACCAGCGCGACCTTGCCTTCGAGTGCCATCCGTCGCCCTCCGCAAATGCTTAGAAGGCTAATTGATAGCGGAGGACGCTCGATGTCCAGGGGCCGCCGACCGGCGACCAGCTCGCGGCCAGGCCGGTGTCAGCGGATCCGCGCCGTCACAACCCCAGGACCATCTTGGCCATGATGTTGTGCTGGATCTCGTTCGAGCCGGCGTAGATCGAGGTCTTGCGATAGTTGAAGTACTGGGGCGCCACGGTGGCCGCGTAGTCCGGGCCGGCGCGGAACGTGTTCCCCTCGGGGCGCAGCATCTCCCAGGTGTCGCGGACGAAGGGCTGGGCGTAGACCCCCGCCGCCTCCAGGGCCAGTTCGGTGATCGCCTGCTGCATCTGGCTGCCTTCCAGCTTCAGCATCGACGAGACTGCGCCCATGGCCTCGCCGTTGGCGCGGCCGGCGAAGATGCGCAGCTCTGTGGCGTTCAGCGCCTCGACCTTGATCTCGACCTCGGCCAGCTTCCGGCGGAAGTCGGGGTCGGAAAGCATGGAGCCACCGCGGTCCGACCGCTCCAGGCTGGCGATCTTGCGCACCTTGCGGAGCTGGTTCTGCAGGCCCGGCGCATAGGCGTTGCCGCGCTCGAACTGCAGCAGGTACTTGGCGTAGGTCCAGCCCTCGCCTTCCTTGCCGATGCGGTTGGAGACCGGCACCCGGACGTTGTCGAAGAACGTCTCGTTGATCTCCTGCTCGCCTTCGACGGGACCATCCAGCGTCGGGATCGGGCGGATGGTGATGCCCGGCGTCTTCATGTCGATCAGCAGGAAGCTGATGCCCTTCTGGCGGATGTCCTCGTTCGAGGTGCGCACCAGGCAGAACATCCAGTCGGCCCACTGCGCCAGCGTCGTCCAGGTCTTGGAGCCGTTCAGGATGTAGTGGTCGCCGTCGCGTTCGGCCTTCAGCGCCAGCGATGCGAGGTCCGACCCCGAGCCCGGCTCGGAATAGCCCTGGCACCACCAAACGTCGGTGCTCAGGATCTTCGGCAGGTGCTGCTGCTTCTGCTCGTCGGTGCCGAAGGCCATCACCACGGGCGCGCACATCTTCAGCCCCATGTTCGAGGTCGAAGGCGCGCCGGCGAGCGCCATCTCCATGTCGAAGATGTACTTCTTGCCGAGCGACCAGCCGGTGCCGCCGTACTCCACCGGCCAGTCGGGCGCGATCCAGCCCTTGTCGCCCAGCCGCTTCAGCCAGCGGACCTGGCTCGCCTTGTCGAGGTAGCCGTTCTTGGACTGCGCCATGCGCGCGCGCATGTCTTCGTCGTAGGCCTCGGCGATGAACGCGCGGACCTCGTCGCGGAAGGCGAGGTCCTCAGGGGCGAAATCCAGGTCCATGGCGGTTCACCCCACGCCGTCGAGGTATTCGATCTCGGGCCGGCCGGCGAGCACGGCGGCGAACTTCGGACCGGCGGCCTTGAAGTGGTCGGTGCCGCCGTGGTGCGTCAGCGCGTCCTGGTCCTTGTAGAGCTCCAGCACCTTGTAGACGTTGGGTTCGGTCCGGCTCTTGGTGAGCTGATAGGCGATGTTGCCCGGCTCGTTGGCGCGGACCTGCTTGGCCAGTTCGTTGAAGAACGCCTCGAACTCCGCGGTCTTGCCTTCCTGGATCGGCAGCTTCGCGATCACGCCAATCGTCATCTGGACATCCTCCAACGCTTGTTTGAACCGACGGTAGAGCCGCCGGACGTGCGCGGCAAGCGTCGCTTCAGGCGAGCAGCCGCTGGAAGGCGGGCGTCATCCGTTCCTCGAAGCCGTCGGGCGTGCGCCACAGGAACAGGGCGGCCACGTCGCGCCGCGCGGCGAACGCTTCGGCGTCAGGCCCCAGCACCGTCAGCGCGGTGCACAGCGCATCGGCCTGCATGCAGCCCTCGTGCAGAACGGTGACGGCCGCTGGCGGCTCGGCCACGGGCGCCCGATGCAGCGGGTGGAGGGTATGGCTGTATCGGCGGCCCTGCGCCGTGAACGTCCGCCGCCAGTCCCCGGACGTGGCCACGGAAAGCTCGTGCAGGGCGATCAGCACCGGCGGCTCGTCCAGGCGCGCCTCGGGCGGCCGCTCGACCTGCACCCACCAGGGCTCGCCGTTGGCCTTCACCCCGCCGCCGCGCAACTCGCCGCCGATCTCCAGCAGGTAGTCGCGAACGCCCAGCGCGGTCAGCGCCTCGGCGGCCAGGTCCACGCCGTAGCCCTTGGCGATGCCGGAGAGATCGAGGCGAACGCCGCCGGGTTGCAGGAGCCTGCCGTCCTCCAGCCGAAGATCGCGCCAGCCGGCCCGCGCCGCCGCCAGGTCCGCCGCGCCGGGCGGCTCATCGACGGGACCCGCCGGACCGAAGCCCCACAGCCGCACCAGGTCGCCCAGGCCCGGATCGAAAGCCCCGCCGCTGGCCTCGGCCAGGTCCAGGGCGGCGCGCGCCACCGTGGCGAATTCCGGCGGGATCGCCACCCAGGTTCCGGCGGGCGCGACATTGAAGCGCGAGAGGTCGCTCTCGGGCTCCCAGTCGCTCATCTGCGCGACGACGCGGTCACAGGCGCCCTGCACCGCCTCGCGGATCGCCTCGTCGCCGAGGCCCGAGGGCGCCAGCGCCTGCAGCGTCCAACTCACGCCCATAGTCGGACCGCTCAGCCGCACCGCCCGCCCCTCGCGTGGCCTGGCGGTTTCGCGCGTCACGTGCAGCGGGACGGCGACCCGGACCATCGCTAGTCGGGCATCACCTCGAGGGTGGCGACATAGCCCGCGCTGCGGCGGCCGCCGTTGGCTTCCTGACCTTGCACGGTGGCCTCCAGCCAGTAGAGCCCGGCCTCGGGCCAGGTCACCTGGAACGTCCCGTCGGCGCCCGTGGTCGCCTTCAGCTCCACGCCCTTGCCGCGATAGCGGGTGTCGCCCAGCACGACCTCCACCTCCACGCCGGCGGCGGGCTTGCCGTCGTTCAGCAGCCTGAACTTCGAAGGCTCGCTCGCCACCAGGTCGTTGGGGTGGGTGATCGGCTCGAGCTCGAGGCCCTTGCCCGTGGGCTTCAGGGCCGCGTCGTTGGGCGCCCCGGAGGTGACGAAGGTCTCCACACGGCGGGTGTTGTGCGTCACCTGCACCTCGGTGGCGTCCTTCGGGATCGCTGTCGCGACCTCCTCGGCCCGGCCACGCCAGCGCTTGGTCTCGCCGCCCTGCTTGTAGGAGGCGAACGCCCCCTCGGTGACGTTGGCGATCTTGTACGTGCCGGGTTTCGCGAGCTGGAGATCGAAGGTCGACCGGTACTTGCCCGTCGAGACGTTCTTCAGCTCGACCGGCTGTCCGTCGGGCCCGAGCGCCTTCACCCCGTCCATCCGCATCGGCACGTGGTCGGCGTAGAACAGGTCGTTCGAAACCGCCCCGTCGATCGTCACCCACGGGTCCTGGCCCGACAGCACCGTGGCGGATGGGGCGAACCACGCGCGGTGCGCGTGCGCGGCGGGGGCGACCACGAGGGTCAGGAGGGCGGCGGCCGCGGCGGCGCGGAAGGCTTTCGGCATCGGACGATCTCTCCGGACGATCAGGGTTTGACGGTGACGGCGACGGCGCCGAGCTCGGACGAGCCCTTGGCCGATGCGGACTTCGGCCCGCCCTTGGCGGGCCAGGCGAAGGGTACGCGGACCACCTCGCGGCCGCCCACCTCGCGGGCCGCCTCGACGGCGAGGGTGTATTGGCCCGGAGCGACCCCGGCCATCTGGGCGGCGCCGAACACGACCTGGTGCTTGCCCGGCGCCTTCGTCGGACCGCTGACCCCGTCGGCCGGCAGGGCCAGGCTGCGGCCGGCCTTGCGCCACCAGGTGCGCATGTCCTTGAGCCAGGTCGCGCCTTCGTTCTTCGCCTTCTTGACGTCGTACCACACGGCGAGCGTCTTCACGGCCTGCTGGTCCGGCCCCTCGATCCACAGCGAGACGTAGGGCCGGTGATACTCGGCGACGTTCAGCTTCGGGATCTCCACGCTGACCGTCAGGTCGGCGGCGTTCGCGGCGGCGGGCGCGGCGGCCGCTCCGGCGGCGGCGAAGACGATCGGATACCTGGCGCGCATGCGCTCTCCTCAGTGGATCAGGAACAGGGCGAGAAGGACGGGAACCAGAAGCCCCAGGCCGACCAGCGGCCACGTAGACTTCCGCGCGTGCGCGTGGAGCTGCAGCAGCAGGAGACCGGTGACCGAGAACAGCACGCAGGCCACCGCGAAGATGTCGATGAACCAGGCCCAGGCCTTGCCGGTGTTGCGGCCCTTGTGCAGATCGTTGAGGTAGGCGACCCAGCCGCGCTCGGTGCGCTCGTAGGCGACGGCGCCGGTTGCGCTCTCCAGCGTCACCCAGCCGTCCGAACCCGGGCCGGGCAGTGCAACATAGGCCTCGCCGGGGGACCATTCCACCGGGCCGGCGGGCGCCTTCACCTTCAGCTCCGACGCCAGCCAGGCGCGCACCGGCGCCGGCAGGTCGCCCCCTGCCGCCTCGGCCGCCTTGAGCGCGCCGAGCAGGTCCGCCGGCAACTCGCCGTCGCGCGTCACGGTCTTGGGCTCGGCCTTGATGTCGCCGGCGTGGTTGAGGGTGATCCCAGTGATCGCGAACAGCAGCATGCCCGCGAGACACACGGCGGCGCTGATCCAGTGCCATTGCACAACCTGGCGGAGGACGGCGGCTCGGGTCTGGGCCCGCCTCTTCGCGCGGGCGCGCTCAAGGGCGGCGGCGGCGACCTCCGCAGAGGCCGCGTCGGGCAGGGGCGCGTTCAAGGCAGGGGACGCCTTTAATTAATAACGCCTCGCATTAGCATGATCGGCGCAGGTGGCAAGCGTCGAAGCTTTGCGGACCTGCAACAGTGGGGGACGCCGCCGTCGGGACGGCGTCAGCTCACGACCGCTCGTTCCAGCCGTAGGCGACCCAATGGTGGCCGCCGAGGTGCTTGGCCTCGATGATCCCCGGCTCGGCCGGGCGGCGGGAGCGGACGCGCCGCGCGCGGAGCGCCAGACCCGCGAAGGCGAGGAGCGCCGACGTCATCACCGCGATCACCGCCACAGTGGCCGCGGCGAACACCGCCAGGATGGCTCCGACCACCAGGGCGGCGGCGGTGGCGAGCGTCGCGCCGATGGCGGCGAGGCTGCTCATCGCGGACGCCTTGGGCGCGGATCCGGTGCGGAAGTGGTTCACCATCGACCTTCCTCTAGGCCTTCAGGAAGCCTGTAACTCATTATCTCGGGCCTGAGGTTCCCGCCGTCAACCTCAACACGGGCTGAACGATGCGACATCAAGGCCTTATGCCGCGCCTTCGAGCCGCATCGCCTTGCGTTCGCGCAGAATCTCGTCGAACGCCGCGTTGATCTGCGCAGCCTTGACCTCTGCCACCTCGATGAACTCGGCCGGCAGCCCCCGCGCCCGCGCGCGATCGGGATGGGCTTCCGAAAGCTGGGCCTTCCACGCCGCCCGCACCGCCTCGTCGGAGGCGTCCGGCGCGACGCCCAGGATCGCGTAGGGATCGTCGTTGGCTGCGCCCAGATGGGTGGCCTTCAGCCGGCGGAACGTCAGCGGCGAGAGGCCGAACAGTTCGCAGACCCGTTCCAGGTACTTGAGCTCGTCCCCGGTCACCACGCCGTCCGACGCGGCGATGTGGAACAGCCCGTCCAGCACGTCCTCCAGGAGCTGAGGACAGCCGCCGTAGCGCTTCTTCAGCCGCCGCGCGTAGCTTTCGAAGCCGCGCGTCGTCTGCCGGGCAAGCTGGTACAGGCGGCGGACATTGCCCTCGCTGCCGGGCTCGGACTGGAAGACGCTGGCGAAGGTGTCGTACTCGTGGGCCTGCGCCTCGCCGTCCGCCTTGGCCAGCTTGGCGCCAAGCGCCGTCACCGCCGTCGAGAACGCGGGGTCTTCACCCGGCAGCCCGGGCGGGCATTGATCGCATTCCGCTTCATCGATCTTGCGGACGGCGAGCCCAGCTATCTTGCGCCAGAAGCTCATGTGACTAAGCGGAAGCCTTAGGACTATGGCCGCGCCATGACAATCACAGCCTGAGTTAAGTTTTGGACATGCGCTTCAGTTTCTGGATCGACCGCGGCGGCACCTTCACCGACGTCATCGGGCGCGCGGAAGACGGGTCCGAGACCTCGCTGAAGCTGCTCTCGTCTTCGCCGGCCTATCCCGACGCCGCGGTGGAAGCCATGCGTCGGATCCTGGGCGTCGGCCCCGGCGCACCGTTCCCGGCCGAGCGGGTTGAAGCCATCAAGATGGGCACCACCGTCGCCACCAACGCCCTTCTGGAGCGCCGCGGGGCCAAGACCCTGCTCGTCATCACGCGGGGCTTCGCCGATGCCCTGGCCATCGGCGATCAGGCGCGACCCGATCTCTTCGCCCTCGTCGTCCGCAAGCCCGCGCCGCTCTACGCCGGCGTCGTCGAGGCCGACGAGCGGCTGGCCGCCGACGGCGCGGTCGTTACGCCTCTGGACGCCGAAGCGCTGCGCGCCGCCCTGGAACGCGCCGTCGCCGAGGGCTTCACGTCGGCGGCCATCGCCTTCCTGCATTCCGACCTGGCCCCGGCGCACGAGCGGGCCGCCGGCGAGATCGCCCGCGAGGCAGGCTTCGAGTTCGTGGCGCTGAGCTCCGAGGTCTCGCCCCTGCCGCGCTTCATCCCGCGGGCCGAGACGACGGTCGCCGACGCCTACCTGACGCCGGTGCTGCAGGCCTACGTCCGCCGCGTGGCCGATGCGGTCGCCGGGGCGCCGTTGTTCTTCATGACCTCAGCCGGAGGCTTGGTCCGGGCCGAGGCCTTCCGCGGTCGCGACGCCGTGGTTTCGGGCCCCGCCGGCGGCGTGGTGGGCGTCGCCCGCACGGCGGACGCGGCCGGCGCCGAGGCCGTGCTGGGCTTCGACATGGGCGGCACCTCGACCGACGTCTGCCGCTTCGCCGGCGCGCTGGAGCGGCGCGATACCGCCCGCGTGGCCGGCGCCCGCCTGCGCGCGCCCATGCTGGACGTCGAGACGGTGGCGGCCGGCGGCGGCTCGGTGCTCACCTTCGACGGCATGCGCGCGCGCGCGGGCCCCGCCAGCGCCGGCGCCGCTCCGGGACCCGCCTGTTACGGCCGCGGCGGCCCGGCCGCCGTCACCGACGCCAATCTAGTGCTGGGCCGCATCGACCCCCGCGCCTTCCCGCACGTCTTCGGCCCGAACGGCGATGGGCCGCTCGATCCCACCGCCTCCTACGCGCGACTCGCCGAACTGGCCGAGGCCATGGGCGCCGAAAGCGTCGAGGCCGCCGCCGAGGGCTTCGTCGCGGTCGCCGTCGAGCAGATGGCCCAGGCGGTGCGTCGCATCTCCACCGAGCGCGGTTTCGACCCGCGCCAACACGCCCTGGTGGCCTTCGGCGGCGCCGCCGGCCAGGTCGCCTGCCAGACCGCCGAGGCTCTCGGCGTCGCCGAGGTGCTGTGCCCCAGGTACGGCAGCGTGCTGTCCGCCTGGGGCATCGGCCAGGCCCAGGTCGCCGCGCTCCGCCAGGCCGGTCTGGAGGCGCCGCTGGACGCCGACGGCGTCGCGCGGGCCGAGGCCCTGCTCGCGCAGGCCGAGGCCGCCGTCCGCCGCGATCTCGCCGACCAGGGCGCCGCTGAGGGCAAAGTCCGCCGCACGCTGCGCCTCCGCTACGACGGCGCCGACGCCGAACTGCCCGTCTCCCTCGCCGACCCCAAGGCTGAGTTCGAAGCCGCCCACCAGCGCCTCTTCGGCTTCATCGAAACCCACCGGACGATCCTGATCGCGGCGGTGGAGGCCGAGGCGACTTCGACCTCCGACCAGACTGGCGAGAATCCGCAGCCGAGCAGCGCTTCCGCTGCGCCTGAGGTGAGCGGCGATCCCGGCTTCCGCCGGGACGAGCGGGCCAGGGTGTTCGCCCAAGGCGCGTGGCACGACGCTCCCGTCGTCGACGCCGAGGCCCTGGCGACCATCGACGGCCCGGCCTTGGTCGTCCGTAGCGACACCCAGGTCGCCGTGCTGCCCGGCTGGCGGGCCACCCGCGAGGGCGACGGCCTGATCCGTCTCACCCGCACCGGGGCGGCGACGCAGACCGCGATCGCGCTCGACAGACCTGATCCGGTCACCCTGGAGCTCTTCAATCGTCGCTTCATGGGCGTGGCCGAGGCCATGGGCGCGGCGCTGGAGCGCACCGCGCACTCGGTGAACATCAAGGAGCGGCTGGATTTCTCCTGCGCCCTCTTCGACGCGGACGGCGGGCTGGTGGCCAACGCCCCGCACATGCCGGTGCATCTGGGCTCCATGGGCGCCAGCGTCCGCGCCGTGCGCGACCGCCATCCGACGCTTCGGCCCGGAGACGCCTTCGCGCTCAACAACCCCTACGCCGGCGGCACCCACCTGCCCGACATCACCGTCGTGATGCCGGTCTTCATGGCCGAGACCGACGCCCAAGCCGCCTTCTACGTCGCCGCCCGTGGCCACCATGCGGACGTCGGCGGCGTTCAGCCCGGCTCCATGCCGCCCTTCTCGAAGACGATCGACGAGGAGGGCGTCCTGCTCGACGCCCTGCCGATCATGACCGGCGGCCGCTTCCTCGACGCGGAGGTCCGCCAGGCGCTGGCGGCCGGGCGTTACCCCGCGCGCGCGCCGGACCGCAACGTGGCCGACCTGAAGGCCCAGGTCGCCGCCTGCCAGGCGGGCGCCTCCGCCGTCGCCGGCATGATCCGCACCTTCGGCGCCGAGGCGGTCGCCCGCTACATGGGCTTCGTCCAGGAGAACGCCGCCGAAGCCGTGCGCCGCGCCGTGGGCCGGCTGTCCAACGGCGAGGCCCGCGTGCCGATGGACGGCGGCGGCGAGATCGTCGTGCGCACGACCGTGGACGCTGCGGCGCGCACCGCCGTTCTGGACTTCACCGGCAGCGCCGATCAGCTCGGCTCGAACTTCAACGCGCCCTCGGCTATCGTCGACGCCGCAGCGCTCTACGTCTTCCGCACCCTGGTGGACGACGACATCCCGCTGAACGCCGGCTGCCTGGAGCCGCTGGAGATCCGCACCCGCGAAGGCTCGATGCTGGATCCCCGCCCGCCGGCCGCCGTCGTCGCCGGCAACGTCGAGACCAGCCAGCACGTGGTCGACGCGCTCTATTCGGCGCTGGGCGTCATGGCCAACGCCCAGGGCTCCATGAACAACTTCACCTTCGGCGACGAGACCCGGCAGTACTACGAGACCATCTGCGGCGGCGCGGGAGCCACGCCGGAGGCGGACGGCGCCGCCGCCGTGCATACGCACATGACCAACTCCCGCCTCACCGACCCGGAGATCCTGGAGCGCCGCTTCCCGGTGCGAGTCGAAGCCTTCGGAGTCCGCCAGGGCTCGGGCGGCGCGGGCGAACGCCGGGGCGGCGACGGCGCGATCCGCCGCATCCGCTTCCTCGCCCCCATGGACGCGGCCCTGCTCTCCTCGCGCCGCGAACACGCGCCGCAAGGCCTGGCGGGGGGCGAACCCGGCCTGCCCGGCCGGCAGCGTTTGATCGAAGCCACGGGCGGCGCTAGTGAACTTCCCGGCTGCTTCTCCGTTAAGGTGAAGCTTGGCGACGTGATCGAGATCGAAACCCCGGGGGGTGGCGGTTACGGCGTTCCCGCCCGATCGGCGCGAAGCTGACTAAATTCCTGACCACAAGGTTCCGCATGACCCCGCTTGCCATCGCCCTCGCCCTCTTCGCGCAAGATGCTCCGGCCGCCGCGCCCGCGACCGAGGCCGCGCCGCCGGCCACAGCCTCGGAAGACCGCTGGCCCACGGGCGCCCCGCGCGAGGACTACCAGTTCGTCGCCTGGTGCTACGGCGCGCTGCGCGGCTACCTCGACATGCACGACGAGGTGATCCCCGAAGTCACCCGCATCGAGAAGCAGTTCCGGAAGCCCGGGACGAAGCTCGAGGACGACATGAAGGTCTATGCCGACATGCAGAAGGACGGCCGCGCCAAGCTGAAGCTGTTCCAGTCGGCTCTCACCGCCGCCGAGAAGGCGTCCGTCCGCCCGATCAACACCGTCGGCGCCGAGGCCGTGAAGCAGGGCCGCAGTGTCTGGAACGCCGGCCCGGAGGTCACCAAGGCCCGCAAGGCCCAGGAGTGGATGAGCTGGGCCCTGCCGGCCAAGTGCGAGACCACCGCCTCCGCCCTGGAGCAGCGCTCGCTGCTGGCCGCCGCCACCCTGCGCGGCGCCGAGCCGGAGGTCCCGGCCGCCGATCCCGCGCCGGCCGAGCCACCGGCTCCGCCGGCCGAAACCCCGCCCGGCGTCTAGGCGGCCAGCGGGCGCCCACCCGCGCAGGCCTCGAACTCGACCACGTCGTGGGCGCAGATCATCCTGACGCCCGCGGCGCGGTCCAGCGACAGCGCCCGCAACCGACCCTGGTTGGCCAGGCGTGAGGCGCGGTCGACCTCCATCATGGTCTGGTAGCCCCGCAGCCCCGGCGTGCAGCGCCGGTCGGGACGGCGCACCTCGTCGCGGTAGAAGTAGGCGTCGCCGGCGTGCAGCAGCCAGCCGTCGTCGGTGTCGACGGCGACGCCCGCGTGGCCCCAGGTGTGGCCCTTCAGCGGGATGAGCAGGATCTCCGGCGGCAGCCCGTCGAGCTGCCGCACCGCGTCGAAACCGAACCAGCCGTCGCCCTCGGCGTCATACGTCCGCCAGTTCCGCACCTCGTCCACCTGCATCGGCCGGTAGCGGTTCTTCATGATGAAGCCCCGGCGCTCGGTCCGATAGGTTTCGAACTCGGTCCGGGTGAGGTGCACCGTGGCGTTGGGGAAGTCCTCCAGCCCGCCGGCATGGTCGAAGTCCAGGTGGGTGATGACAATGTGGCGGACGTCGGCCGGCGAGAAGCCAAGCCGCTCGACCTGGCGCACCGCCGTCTCCTCTTCCCGCAGCCGGATGTTCAGCATGGCGGCGAGCGGGCGGCTCAGGCGCGGAAAGGGGTCGCGCACGTCGCGCAGGCCATAACCGGTGTCCACCAGCACCAGACCGGCGTCGGTCTCCACCAGCAGGCAGTGGCAGACGAGGTGGCCCAGCGGACCCTTGCTGCGTCCGTCGAAGACGGCGCCGCCGAACGGGCAGTCGGTGCCGCAGTTGAGGTGATGGATCCGCATGGCGTCCCTCCGTGCGGAGGCTCAACCGGGCAGCCATGACGCCGTTCCGGGTGGGATCATTTGTTAGCGGTCGACGCGCTAGGCGAGCGGCATGCTCCTCGCTTGGATCGCCGTCGCCAGTCTCGTCACCTGGTTCGCCTTCGCGGCTGACAAGCGCGCCGCCGTCGCGGGCGAGCGCCGGACGCCCGAGGCCACCCTGCTGCTGCTGGCCGCCGCGGGCGGCGCGCCGGGCGCGATCGCCGCCCAGCAGCTGCTGCGCCACAAGACCCGCAAGGAGCCGTTCCGCAGCCTGCTCTGGTCGATCGCCGCGGCCCAGGCCGCCTGCGCCATCTGGATCGCTCTCGGCCGGTAGCGGCCGGCGCCGAGCGGCGCCCGGCTCAGGCGTCTTCCGGTTCGGGCGCCTTGGGCGCGTCGCGCGCCAGGATGGAGGTCACCGCCATGTCCCCGGTCACGTTGCCCAGGGTGCGGAAGATGTCGGGCGCGACCTCCACGGCCAGCAGGATCGGCAGGATCTCGATCGGCAGGCCCAGCGCCAGGCATATCGGGCCGACGCTGATGATGAACGAGACCTGCCCCGGCAGGCCCACCGAGCCGACGCTGACCGCGAGCGCCACCAGCACCGCGCCGGCGTACTGCAGCGGCGTGGGCTCCAGTCCGTAGACGTGGGCGACGAAGATCGCCACGGCCAGGTTCATCACCGGGCTGGTCATCCGGAAGACGGCGACGGCCAGCGGCAACACCAGGCCCGCGATCCGCTGCGGCACGCCCAGGTCGTCGCGGCTGCGCTCGATCATCGCCGGCAGGCAGGCGAGCGACGACTGGGTGGCGAAGGCCGTCGCGAGCACAGGCCCCGTGGCCCGCGCCCAGCGGCCGAGCGGCACGCGCCCGACGGTCACCGCCAGCAGGTAGCCGATGATGGTGATGCCGAGGCCGGTCAGGGAGACAACCGCGATGTAGTGGCCGAGCGTCCCGGCCGCGCCGACGCCGGCCCGCAGTCCGACGCCCAGACCCAGGCAGAAGACGCCGATGGGGCCGGCCAGGAGCACCCAGCGGACGATGATGATCATGGCGTCGCCGATCGCCTGGAAGATGTCGACGAGCAGCCGGCCGCGCTCGGGCGGCAGGCGGGTGAGGGCGAAGCCCGTGAAGATCGCGAACACCACCAGCGGCAGCACGGCGTCCTCCGCCGCCGCCTTCACCGGGTTCGACGGGGCGAGGCTGCGGATCCAGGCGGCGAAGTCGGGCGTCGCCGACTCGATCGACGTGCCGGGCGCACCGGCTCGCAGCGCCATGGCCCCTTCCGGCGAAACCGGCCACAGGGCCAGAAGGCCGTTGGTGAAGACGATGCTGTAAAGCGAGCCCAGCAGCAGCAGCCCCAGGAACCAGCCCAGCGCCCGGAGCGCCAGCCGCCCCGTCGCCGCGGCGTCCGACACCTGGGCGATCCCCGTCACGAGGATGGCGAAGATCAGGGGGATGACGGTCATCCGCAGCGCGTTGAGCCAGAGGCCGCCGAACGCCTCGACGCCTTCGATGACCTTGGCCACCGTCGGGTCGCCGCCGGCCGCGGCGACGGCCCCGATGCCCAGGCCCAGGATCAGGCCCAGCAGCACCCGCACGCTCAGGGACTTCAGCAGCCGCAACCCCAACCCTCCGGAAGAAGAACGCGCGATGTGGCCTGGTTCAGGGGACGGCTGCAAGCGGGATCAGTCTTCCAGGACCCGGCGCACCGTGTCCTGTATGGCCGCGTAGCATTCGCAGGCGCAGGTCTCGAGCGCGCCGCGGTCCAGGATGCGGATGCGGCCGCGGGAATAGCGGATCGCGCCGCGGCTCTGGAGCTGGGTGGCGATGCCCGTCACCGTCGTCCGCTGCACGCCCAGCATGATCGACAGATGCTCCTGGGTCAGCGGTACGAGGTCCGAGTCCAGCCGGTCCTGGGTCAGGAGCAGCCAGCGGCACAGGCGCCTCTCGGCCGGATGGAGCGCGTTGCACGCCGCCGCGCGGGCCGCCTGAACCTGGCTTGCCTGGGCGTGCTGGACAATGGCGCGGGTCAGCGCGGGGCTCTTCGCCGCCGCGGCCTGCAGTTCCGCGGTGGCGATCCGCCAGGCGTCGCCCGGCACCTGCACCAGCATGGTCTCGTAGGCGATCCTCGAGCCGAGGGCGTGGAGCAGGCCGTAGCCGCTCTCGCGGCCGATGGTGCGGCTCTCGATCTGGGCGCCGTCCAGCATCACCGTCACCACCGACAGGATGCAGTCGATCGGAAGATGGACGTGGGTCACCGGCGCGCCGGCCTCCGTCAGCACATCGTCCCGCTTCAGCGTCACGCGTTCGAGGCGCGGCGCGATCGCGGCCATGTCCTGGGCGTCCAGGCTGTCGAGGAAGTGATTGATGCGGCTCACGCGTCCAAGAACGCGGTGCGGCCAAGCCAGTTCACGCCGGCGCCGGGAACGCCATGCCCTCGCCTCGTGTTGTGCGCGGCGCAGGGTCCGAAACATGAATGCTTACAGTGCGCCGCTTACCGAGGCGATGAACGCCCAGGCCGTCGAGGGCGAAGTCGTGGTCTTGGGGCCAGAGTCGATCGCCGTGTCGCTGACGCCCGAGGCCGCCGAGGAGTCCGCCCGCCGTCTGGCCGCCGCCGCCGCCGAGGCCCGGAGGCAGCCGAAGCCGGCCTAGCCGCGGCGCTCGTAGCGCATGCAGAGCGCGGTGGGTGCGTCGGCGTCGGCGCCCCGCAGCCGCACGGCCACCTCGTTCAGCGCCTCGTCCTGACCTGCAAAGCGGGCGAGTTCCTGGCCGTCGCGGGAGACGACCCATTGGTCGTCGGACTGGACCACTTCGTACTTCATAAGGCGCCGCTTACGCCCGCCCGGCGGACACAACAACCGGACGGAGAGTCGCAGGCGTAGAATTACCCTGGCGCGCGAACGGCGATTTCCACGTCGCAAATGCTGAAGGCCGCGCCCTTCTCGGCCTTCAGCGCCGCCAGCCGGGCGGCGAAGCCCGGGCTCCGCGCGTCCGCCACGTGGATCTTCGGCCGCTCGGCGTCCGGCAGGTCGGCGGCCACCCGCACCTTGAGCATCAGGTCAGGGACTTTCGGCGGCTCGCCGACCGCCACGGCGTTCACCGCCGCCTGCCCGTCCACCACCCGGCCCCAGACCGTGTACTCGTGGTCCAGCCTGCGCGCCGGCGCCCGCATGAAGAAGATCTCCGAGTTCGCCGTCCCCGGATCGGCCTGCCGCCCCATGCCGACCACGCCGGGACAGTAGGCGCCCCAGCCTCGCACCCTGCCGTCCGCCTGCCGTACGCCGGCGAAGGGCGTGGCGCCCAGCAGGCCCTCGATCCCGTCGCTGCGCTCCACCGCCACGCTCACCGCCTCGGCCGGGGCCCGGAACTGGAACTCGGGCGGCAGGTCCGGATGCTTTGAAGTCCCGCCGTCCCGGTTGTTCGGATTGCCGGTCTGGGCGACGAAGCCGTCGATCACCCGGTGGAACTGCAGGCCGTCATAGACGCCCTCCCGCGCCAGCCGCTTCACCCGCTCAGCCGCCTTGGGCGCCATCGCCGGCGCCATCTCGACCACCACCCGGCCCTTGGTCGTCTCGATCACCAGGGTGTTCTCCGGGTCCAGCGGCCGGAAGTCCGAAGCCGCCAAGGGCGCCGCCAGCGCCGCCGCCAAAGCCAGTGCGATCATCTGCCCTCCCGCTGCTGCCACTCTCCTGTCAGCAGCCCTGTGCGTTAAGGTAGCGAAACAGCCCCGAAATACCTACGTTCACGCCATGCCCAAAGCCGCCCAGAGCCCCGCCGCAGCCGGCGTCGCCGACATGTCCGGCGCGTTCGACTACGACGAGAACACCATGCCGCTCCTGTGGAAGCCGCACCGTCCGGAGCGGCCGCAGAAGAGCGAGGGCGGCCGCAAGTTCAAGCTGGTCTCCAACTACCAGCCGGCCGGCGACCAGCCCCAGGCGATCAAGGAACTGGTGGCCGGTCTCGAAGGCCGCGAGCACGACCAGGTCCTGCTGGGCGTCACCGGCTCGGGCAAGACCTTCACCATGGCCAAGGTCATCGAGGAGACGCAGCGCCCCGCGCTGATCCTCGCCCCCAACAAGACCCTGGCCGCGCAGCTCTATTCCGAGTTCAAGAGCTTCTTCCCCGAGAACGCGGTCGAGTTCTTCGTCTCGTACTACGACTACTACCAGCCCGAGGCCTACGTGCCGCGGACGGACACTTACATCGAGAAGGACTCGTCGATTAACGAGCAGATCGACCGGATGCGCCACTCGGCCACCCGGGCGATCCTGGAGCGCGACGACGTCATCGTCGTGGCCTCGGTCTCGTGCATCTACGGCATCGGCTCGGTCGAGACCTACTCGGCCATGACCTTCCAGCTGAAGCCCGGCGACCGCATCGACGAGAAGAAGCTGCTCGGCGACCTCGTGGCCCTCCAGTACAAGCGCAACGACCAGGCCTTCGAGCGCGGCACGTTCCGGCGGCGCGGCGACACCATCGAGATCTTCCCGGCCCACTACGAGGACCGCGCCTGGCGCATCAGCCTCTTCGGCGACGAGATCGAGGCCATCGTCGAGTTCGACCCGCTGACCGGCAAGAAGACCGCCGAGCTGGAAGGCGTGAAGATCTACGCCAACAGCCACTACGTGACGCCCCGCCCGACGCTCCGCCAGGCCATCAACCAGATCAAGATCGAGCTGAAGGAACGGCTCGACTGGCTGGTCGCCAACGGCAAGCTCCTCGAAGCGCAGCGTCTCGAACAGCGCACCACCTTCGACCTCGAGATGATCGAGGCCACGGGCTCGTGCGCCGGCATCGAGAACTACAGCCGCTATCTCACCGGCCGCCGGGCGGGCGAGCCGCCGCCGACGTTCTTCGAATACATCCCCGACAACGCCCTGCTGTTCGTCGACGAGAGCCACCAGACCGTGCCCCAGATCGGCGGCATGTACCGGGGCGACTACCGCCGGAAGTTCACGCTCGCCGAGTACGGCTTCCGCCTCCCGTCGGCGATCGACAACCGGCCGCTGAAGTTCGAGGAGTGGGACGCCATGCGGCCCGACACGGTGCACGTGTCGGCCACCCCGGGCTCCTGGGAGATGGAGCGGACCGGCGGCGTCTTCGCCGAGCAGGTCATCCGCCCGACCGGCCTGATCGACCCGCCGGTTGAGGTCCGCCCGGTCGCCAAGGACGGCTTCAGCCAGGTGGACGACGTCATCGACATGGCCCGCCAGACGGCCGCCAAGGGCTACCGCAGCCTGGTCACCGTGCTCACCAAGAAGATGGCCGAGGACCTGACCGAGTACATGCACGAGCAGGGCCTGCGCGTGCGCTACATGCACTCCGACGTCGACACCCTGGAGCGGATCGAGATCATCCGTGACCTGCGGCTTGGCGCCTTCGACATCCTCGTCGGTATCAACCTGCTGCGGGAGGGCCTCGACATCCCGGAGTGCGGCTTCGTGGGCATCCTCGACGCCGACAAGGAGGGCTTCCTGCGCTCGGAGACCTCGCTGATCCAGACCATCGGCCGGGCCGCCCGGAACGTGGAGGGCAAGGTCGTCCTCTACGCCGACCACATCACCGGCTCCATGGAACGCGCCATGGCCGAGACCCAGCGGCGCCGCGAGAAGCAGCAGGCCTACAACCTCGAGCACGGCATCACGCCCGAGAGCGTGAAGAGCCAGATCAAGGACATCCTCGCCAGCCCCTACGAGAAGGACCGCGTCACCGTCCCCGTCGGCGTCGCCGAGGACGGCAAGCCCTTCATGGGCGACAACTTCAAGACCACGCTGCGCGACCTGGAGAACCAGATGCGCGAGGCGGCCTCCAACCTGGAGTTCGAGACGGCCGCGCGGCTGCGGGACGAGATCAAGCGCCTGAAGCTGCTCGACCTGGAGTTCGCCGCCGACGCCCTGGCCGGCGAAGGCGAGACCGGCGACCGCGACGCGGTCAAGCGCGTCCGGGCGGAGGCCCGCGCCGAGAAGCAGGAACAGTTCCGCAAGGGCCGCGGCCGGCGCTAGCGCCGAACCGTCAGTATATTCCTGTATGGCTGGAGACTTTCACGCGCGCGGGCGTGTGGAAGACGTACGAACGTGCGCACAGGCCTTCGGCGGCCTGCGGACTTCGGATTCACCTGAGAAAGAGCGGCGGGGTCGTTCCCGTTATGTTCAGGGTAACACGGGGCCCGCCAGTCGCCAAAAATTCCGTGCCGAGCGCCCGGCGGCGATGACGGTGTCCCGTCTCCTTCTCCCCCTGCGGGAGACGGTGTCAGGCCGAGCCTGACGGATGAGGGGTCGCGCGGCGGCGCCTGCCCGGTGAGCAGTCGCCCGCCCCAGCCTGGTAGACCGCGCCGCGCTTCCGGAGCTCGATGCGGTCTCCCGGCCAGCAAACGGCCTCAGCCGGAAGCGCCACCACGCGGACGCCGTCGGGCGTGTCCGCACGGACCCGCAGGCTGACGTGGCCAAACTTCGAGACGACGACCTCGACCGCCAACACCTCGCCCTTGAGGTTCTCAGGCGGCCCTTGCTCAGGCTGGCACTTCGCCAGCACGGCAACGAGCGCCACCCCGATCACGGCTCCGAAGGCAATCCCGAGCCACGGCGATTGCCTGTCGCCCCGGATCGCGCGGCGAATGGCCCGCACCACGTCGCGGTCGTTTCTCTCCACCAAAGCCCCTCGCCCCGACACCACCCTACCGGAGGTTATGAAGCCTGAAGTCCATGGGCCGCTACAAGGGCCGCGCCGGCGCCATGGCAGGCCACAAGCTGCGCGGTGTGGGCGGGTCAAGGCCGGGCGGAGCCCGCGCCTTGAGGCGTCCGCACGGCGGAGCCAACCTCCCCGCCAGGACTTAAAAGCCCGAACCCGACCGGCCAGCCCCAGGAGCCCCACCATGTCCGAGCCCATCACCGGCGGCTGCCTCTGCGGCGACGTCCGCCTGACGGCGCGGGGCGAGCCGTATCGCGTCGGCGTCTGCCACTGCCTGGACTGCCGCAAGCACCACGGCGCCCTCTTCTTCGCCGCGGCGATCTTCCCTGAGGGGGCGGTCACCGTCCAAGGCGAAACGCGCGACTGGAAGGGCCGCCACTTCTGCCCCCGCTGCGGCTCGTCGGTCTTCGCCCGCTACGGCGACGAGGTGGAGGTGCACTTAGGCGCCCTCGACGCCCCGGACCGGTTCACCCCGACCTACGAGAACTGGACCATCCGCCGCGAGGCCTGGCTGCCGGCGTTCCCGCTGAAGCGGAGCTATGAGCGGGACCGCGAGGGCGAGGGGCGGACGGAGGATTAGCCAGCCACCGGCCCGCTACTCGAGGCCTCCGCCCGAGAGCGCCGCACGCCTTCGGGGATGCCCCAGAAGACGAGGCCGCCAATGAAGCCGAGTCCGCCGAAGAGGGTGAACGGTCGCCCGCGGTCGAGCGGCCCGTCCCGCGCTTACCGCATCGGGGCCGTCGCGAGCGGCCACATACCGGCCAGCAGTGCGCCCACAAGGCCCGCGCTCTGCTCCGTCGCCCGAACGCTCCTGCGCAGAATCAGCTAGAGCGGCACGCCCACGGCGAGGGTCGGTCCGCAGCCGAGGAAGGCGCCCGTCATCGTCACAAGGCCGGCGAAGCTGGCTCCAGCAACGCCGCCGCTCGCGAGGCCCAGCAGGCCCGCCAGGACGGCGACCAGCAGAACGGGCGGGGCCGGCGCGAAGAACGCGAGCGCGACGCGCTTCGCCGAAGGTGTCAGCTCAGTCGATGGAGAGGCGATACGCCTTTTACGCCCAAAGGCGGACAGTTCAGGATATTCCGAGCTTCTCGAAGAGAGCGTTATGCCTCACTCGGTTGTTCTCAATCAGCTTACCTCCCCGCACTGCCTTCGTCGTGCTGTCAATTCGGCGGAATGATGAAAAATTCCCGGCGTTCAGACCAACCCCAGTATCGGCTACTGAGAAGCCTTCCACTTCACCGCCGACACTACGGAACACTGAAACCACGATCTGACCACGCGCCGGGTCGCCCTGGTCCTGAATAGCGTGCAAGCTATTCGAAACAGCCTCATAGACGCCGTACATCGCGTTCTCTGGGGACGGCGCTAGGGGAAAGTTGCGCAGCCGTCCGGTAAGAGTCTGCGTGAGAGTCAAATCTTCTTTGGCGTCATCCAAGGCGCAGCTCCCCACCGTTTCGCATAAGCTAAAAGTTCGGATCGCCTCGTGCCAACCGCCAATTTGGGGCGACGACGATCGGCTCGACTGCGGCGCTAGGCCCCCGCTGCCGAACCGTTAGTCACATCCGCTAACCACACACCGTGACCACAAATCCCCACCCGGCCCGGCAACAGCCTTAACCGGCGCCGTTCATGCGGGAGACAGGGAACCTGTGCTGTCAATGAGCGTAAGTTGAGACAGCCAGGGCCGGAGGATCGTCCGCAGCGGGCCATCGTGGACCGCGGATCTTCCAGGAACCTGGGTCTGGGATTTGAGGTATTTGAGGATGTCACCGTCGCTCAGCGTGGTCGCCGATAACGACCTGAAGATCAGTCCGAACGTCTCGAAGACCGAGACCGTCGCGCAGCGCGTGAAGCGCCTGCAGCAAGAAGCCAAGCAGCTCGCCAAGGACCACATCAAGGCGCTGACCGCGCAGATCGTGGCCGTGGAGGAGATGGCCGCCGAGATCGCCGAGGGCGGCGAAGCCTATCCGCCCGGCGTCCGCGACATGGCCCGCCGCCTGGTGGAAGACATGGACAGCCGCGTCCAGACCCTGGAAGCGATCGTCGCCCGCACGTAAGGCGGCGCGGCCACGCCGTCCCAGAAGGGGACGGGCGTGACCTGACCCTACGACCCGTCTTCGGCCGGCGCGCGAGGGGCCGGCCGGCGGGCCGCAAGGGTCAAGATCCTGGCCATCGGGCGCGCGAGCTCCGCCCCGACCGCAGGCCTCCGGACGCAGCCGGACATTAACTGCGCCCCTCAAGGTTATCGGATAACCACGAACAGACACGAAGCCGCACGAACGCCGTGGCGCTTGACGCCCCAGCCATGCCCGCGCCGCGCGTATCGGGGCATGCGCGGCGCGGGCGGCCGTTGCGGCCCGAAGCTTGGGGGCGTCGGACCCTACAGCTCTCCCTCGGGAGCAAACCTAATCATGGGGCCAGGCGGCCCCGCCTCCCCCAGATGAGGTACGGGGCGAACTCAGCTCAGCAGGTCGCGGAACTCGCTGGAGCGACGCAGCCAGGTGGCCGCGTAGCCGCAGATGGGCGTGATGGTGAGGCCCTTGGCGCGGGCGTCGGCGCCGATGGCCTTCATCAGCCGGTCGGAGGCGCCCGTGCCGCGCAGCGCCGGCGGGGCGAAGACGTAGTCGATGTAGAGCACGCCGTCCTTCAGCCGGTAGTCGGCGTGGCTGGTGAGGCCCTGCTCGTCCATCTCGTAGCGGTCGCCGGTGTCCCTAAGGTCGGCCATGGCCGTGCGCTCCCTTGTTACGTCGGTTACATAGAACCCCTCGCGGGGCCGGCGGCTCCCGCCTAGGCTCGGGCGTCGCACGGGGGAAGGCAAGATGCGGTGGCAGGCGGGGCTGGTGCTTTGCGGGCTGTTGCTGGCCGGGTGCCAGCGCGAGGCGGCGCAGACGCCGGCGCCGGACGAGATCATGCCGATGCGGGCCGCCGGCCTCTGGCGTCAGACGGTGACCGCGGACGGCACGACCAAGACGATGCGGATTTGCCTGGACGATCAGGCGGCCCGGCGGCTGAACCTGCTGGGCGACGAGCTGGCCCGCTTCGAGTGCCCCGCGAACCGAAGCTGGCGCGATGGCGACGGCTGGTCGTTCGAGCACCAGTGCAACATGCTGAGCATGGGACGCCAGGAGGTGACCGGCCATGTCACCGGCGACCTCAAGCGGCGGTTCGTGATGACAGCGACGTCCCTGATCGCGGGCTCGGAATTCGCCAAGGCCAATGGCCGCCATCAGACGCGGATCGAAGGCGTCCTGGAAGGACCCTGCCCCGCCGGCTGGCGGCCGGGCGAGGTGGAGCTGGGCGACGGCGCGCGGTTCAACGTGCTGAACTCCCGTCCCGTCCGGTAGGCGGCTTCAGGCCAGCTCCACCGCCATCGCCACCGCCTCGCCGCCGCCGATGCAGAGCGAGGCCAGGCCCTTCTTCCGGCCGCGGGCCTCGAGGGCGCTGAGCAGGGTGGCCAGAATGCGGGCGCCGGAGGCGCCGATGGGGTGGCCCAGCGCGCAGGCGCCGCCGTTGACGTTCAGCTTCGCGCGGTCGAGGCCCAGTTCGCGCTCGGCGATCATGGCGACGACGGCGAAGGCCTCGTTGACCTCGAACAGGTCCACGTCGTCGACGCTCCAGCCGGCGCGCTTCAGCGCCTTGCGCATGGCGGGCACCGGGGCCGTGGTGAACTGGCCGGGCTCGTGGGCGTGGGCGCCGTGGCCGGCGACGCGGGCGACGATCTGCATGCCGAGCGTCCGCGCGACGCTCTCGCGGGTCATCACCAGGGCGGCGGCGCCGTCGGAGATGGAGCTGGCGTTGGCGGCGGTGATCGTGCCGTCCTTGGCGAAGGCGGGCTTCAGGGTCGGGATCTTGGCGGGATCGGCCTTCAGCGGCTGCTCGTCGTGCTCGACGAGCGTGACCGCGCCGCGGCGATCCTTCACCTCGACCGGGACGATCTCGGCCTTGAAGGCGCCGCCCTCGACCGCCGCGCGGGCCTTGGTGAGCGAGCCGATGGCGTACTCGTCCTGGGCCTCCCGGGTGAACTGGTACTGGCGGGCGGTCTCCTCGGCGAAGGAGCCCATCAGCCGGCCGGGCTCGTAGGCGTCTTCCAGGCCGTCCAGGTACATGTGGTCGTACAGGGTGTCGTGGCCGATGCGGGCGCCGCCACGGTGCTTGGTCATCAGGTAGGGCGCGCCGGTCATGCTCTCCATGCCGCCGGCGACGATGACGTCGGCGGTGCCGGCGGCCAGCGCGTCGTGGGCGAGGATCGCGGCCTGGAGCCCCGAGCCGCACATCTTGTTGACCGTCGTGGCCTCCACCGACTTCGGCAGGCCCGCGCCCAGCGCCGCCTGGCGGGCGGGGGCCTGGCCGAGGCCAGCCGGCAGCACGCAGCCCATCAGGATCTGCTCGACGGCGTCGGGGGCGACCTTGGCGCGCTCGACGGCGGCGCGCACGGCGGCGGCGCCGAGCTCGGTGGCCTTCACGCCCGAGAGCACGCCCTGGAAGCCGCCCATGGGCGTGCGGGCGTAGGAAGCGATGACGACGGGATCGGAGGATTGGGTCATGGGCCTTAGATAATTCACCGGCCCATGAAACTGAAGGTCAGACGTCGCGGGCCGTGCTGGCGATGAAGCCGCCGCCGAGGACGCGGGTGGGCGCTTCCGGGGCATAGAGCACGCAGGCCTGGCCGGGGGCGACGCCCTCTTCCGGCGCGTCGAAGGCGACGCCGGGTACGCCGTCCACCAGGGCCAGGCGGCCGGCCGCGGGCTCGCGGGTCGAGCGGACGCGGGCCAGCACCGGCCGGCCGGCGTCGCAGGCGGCCTCGATCGAGGCCTCGTCGCCCAGCCAGTTGGTTTCCTTCAGCGACAGGGCGTGGGTGAGCAGCGCCTCGCGCGGTCCCACGATCACCCGTCGCGTATCGGCGTCGATCCTGACCACGAACAGCGGATCGCCGACGGCGACGTTCAGCCCCCGGCGCTGGCCGATGGTGTAGCGGGTGACGCCGTCGTGGCGGCCCAGCACCCGGCCGTCGAGGTGGACGATCTCGCCGGGCTCGGCGCCCTGGGGCCGGAGCTTGTCGATGAGGGTGGTGTACTTGCCCTCGGGCACGAAGCAGATGTCCTGGCTGTCGGGCTTGTCGGCGACGGCGAGGCCCAGCTCGGCGGCGGCCGCGCGCACGGCGGGCTTCGGCATCCCGCCCAGCGGGAAGCGCAGATAGGCGAGCTGTTCGGCCGTGGTGGCGAACAGGAAGTAGGACTGGTCGCGCGCCGGGTCGACGGCCCGATGCAGCTCGGGCCCGGCCGGCCCTTCTTCCCGGCGGACGTAGTGGCCGGTGGCCATGGCCTCGGCGCCCAGCTCCCGGGCGACGTCCAGCAGGTCGCGGAACTTCACCGTCTGATTGCAGCGGATGCAGGGGATCGGCGTCTCGCCGCGGAGGTAGGCGTCGGCGAAGTCGTCGATGACCTGCTGCCGGAAGCGGCTCTCGTAGTCGAGGACGTAGTGCGGGATGCCCAGCGACTGGGCCGCCGTGCGGGCGTCGTGGATGTCCTGGCCGGCGCAGCAGGCGCCCTTCTTCTGGACGGCCGCCCCGTGATCGTAGAGCTGCAGGGTCACCCCGACGACATCGTAGCCGGCGCGCGCCAGCAGGGCCGCGGTGACGGTCGAGTCCACGCCGCCGGACATGGCCGCGACGATCCGGGTCCCGAGCGGCAGGCGCACGGCGTCGCGGGCGGCCTCGACGAGGCCGTCGGACAGGCGATCGGCGGTGATCGCGACGGGGGCGCTACAGACGCTCATCGCCGCCTATGTAGCGGCTGAGGCGCGGGTTTTCGAGGCCGGCCCTATTTGAGGACGTTGAGCAGGGAGCTTTCCTGCAACGCGGTGAAGACGTGGGCCGCCGCCTGCACGGCGATCTGCGCCTGCTCGAGCTGGGCCACGGCCTCAGGCATGTCGGCGTCGGTGATGTCGCCCATCATGCCGGCGAGCTGGTTGCCGCGGGTCTCCAGGTCGTCGCGGACGCTCTCGACCCGCTTCTGCATCAGGCCGTTGCGCGCGGTGGTGTTGGTCAGGTCCTCGCGAATCCCGTCCCACGTGGCGAGCTGGCCTTCAAGGAAGGTGCGCTGGGCCGCCGTCATGGCGCCGGTGAACGGGCCCGAACCGCCCTGGTGGAAGGCTTGGATGGTCTGGAAGGCGGTGAGCAGGCCCGTGCCGAGGTCGTCGGCCAGCAGGCCCACCTGGACCGAGGTCGCCTCGTCCACCTTGGCGTTGGTGACGAACTGGTCGTTCTTGAACCAGCTCGCGATCGGGGGCCCCGAGGTGAGGTCGGCGAGGGCGGTGGCGGTCACGGGACGGGTGTCCACCTGGCCGCCGGCGAAGACGTACTTGCCGCCGTAGCGGGCGTTCATCCCCTCGACCGCGTTGCGGAACTGGGCCTGCAGGTCCTCCATCAGCGTGTCGACGCGGCCCGAGGCCAGGGCGTCGGCGATCGCCTGGCGGGCGTCGAGGGCGGCGTCGGCGACCTGGTTCAGGGCGGTGTCCTGAGTGGCCAGGCGCTCGGAGATGAAGGTGTTCTGGTCCTGGTAGGTCTCGATGCGCGTCTTCAGCGAGCGCATTGCCGTCAGCATCTCGGCGTCGCGCGCGTAGTCCTTCAGGTCCGAGCCGTTCTTCTGCGTGGCCACCTTCTCGCCGGCCGACATCTGGCGCTGCTGGGCGGCCAGCAGGTTGGCGAGGACGGCCGAGTAGTTGCCGGGTGTCGAGACGCGGGTCACCATCTAGCTGCTCCTCAAAGCATGCCCAGCAGGACGTCGTAGAGGTCCTTGGCCGCCTGGATCACGCGGGCCGAGGCGTTGAACGCCTGCTGATAGGTCGTCATGTTCACCAGCTCTTCGTCGAGGTTCACGCCCTCGACCGACTGCCGGCGCGCCGTGGCCTCGGTCATCACCGCGGCGGCGCTCTCCTTGCGGGTCTCGGCCGCGGCGGCGTTGCGCCCGATCGAGCCACCGAACTCCGAGGCATAGCGCGAGACGGTCATGGTCACGTCGCCAAGCGAGCCCGCCGCCTGGAAGCCGGTGGCCACGTCGCCGGCCTGGGACAGCGCCAGGGCGCCGCGGCCGTCGCCGGGACGGATCAGCGGCTGGGTGAAGCCGCCGGAGAAGTCCAGCTTGCCGAACGCCAACCTGGTGGGATCGCTCTCCAGCGTGGGGTCGACGTAGAACCGGCTCGCGCGGCTGGAGCGCTCGAGCGCGCCCAGGCCGAAGAGCTGACTCATCGAGGGCCCGCCCACGCCGCGTTGCGTCGCATCGCTGATCACCGAGATCTTGGCGTCCGAGGGCCCCGAGCCCTGGAAGCTGAGGTTCCCCTTCGCGTCCAGGCTGAAGCTGCCGTAGAGGCCCACGCCCGTCGTGCTGTTGTTGAGGGCGTTCAGCAGGTCGTTCATCGTCCCGGCGGCCGGCACCGTGACGGTGACGTCGCGCAGCGGCTGGCCGTCGGGGCCCGAAAGGCGGAGCGATATCTGCTGGCCGGCCGTGAAGCCGTGCGCCGACGAGCCTGTGAGACCGGTGTCGTAGTTGGCGAACCCGTCGTTCCGGATCAGGTCGTTCAGGCCGAAGAAGTGGGAGAACGCGCGGCCGGACTTCTGCGATGTGCCTTCGTCGACGGCGATGGTGTTGGACCCCGCGCCAGCGATCGACATGGCCCCGTTGGTGAAGTTCACCGTGGCCTGGCCGCCGAGCTGGCTGTTCAGGGTGGTCTGAAAGTTCGCTGGGGTGAAGGCGACGGCCGGACCGCCGTTGGCGCTCATGGTCCCGGCGGTGAAGTCGATGTCGACCCGCCGCGCGAGCACGCCGGCGGCGTCCATCACCGCGATCGTGGTCCTGCCGCTGAAGCCGCTGATCGCGGTCGGCAGGTCGAGGCCGGTGTTGCGGCCGGTCAGCATGTTGGGCGCGGGATAGGCCACGGCCGCGTTGTGGGCGGCATTGATGCGGTCGGCGGCCCGGGTCAGGAACTCGCCGAGCTGGTCTGACAGCTCCGGCAGCTCGGTGTCTCGCAGGTCCATCAGGCCGCGGATCTCGCCGCTGGTGATCTGGATCGGCTGGGCGGGCGAACCCTCGGAAGGCTGGGCGGTGATGTAACCCGGTGTGGTGTCGCTACGGACATAGGCGAGCTTGGCGGCCACGCCGTCGCCGGCCAGCAGAACGCCTTCGGTGGAGCGCACCGTCACTCCCCCGGCCTCGCGCCCGTTCACGCGCACGTTCATCAGGGTGGAGAGTTCGTCGAGCAACTGGCTCTGGATGTTCTCCGAGCCCGACGCGTCGGCGTTCACCAGCTTTGCGCGGCTGATCTCGACGTTCAGCTGGTTGATCTGCGACAGCAGGCTGTTGGCGCGGTCGACGTCTGCGATGATCTTCGTCTCGACCGTGTCGCCCAGTTCGTCGAGCTGGCTGTTGATCCGATCGGCCTCGGAGAGGAAGTCCTGCACGTTCGACAGCGCCTGGGTGCGCAGCAGGCTGGACGAAGGATCGTCGGCGGCCGTGGCGAAGGCGCCGAAGATCGCGTCGAGGCGGTTGAAGAAGAAGGTCTCGCTCGACGGATTGCCGAACAGGCTCTGAGCGTTGTCGAGGTACTGTGAAACCGCCGCCCAACGGTTGGAGTCCGACGCCGCGGTCAGGCTGGCGGCCTGCAGATAGTCGTCGGTGATGCGCTTCACGCCCTGGACGCGGACGCCCATGCCGACGCCGTCCACGACGAGCGGCTGCTGGTCCACCGCCTTGCGGACGTAGCCGGGCGTGTTGACGTTGGCGATGTTGTCCGACACCGCGCGCAGGGCGGCCTGGGCGGCGTTGAGGCCCGAGGCCCCGGTCTTCAGAGTGACGCTCAGCGACATCGCTTAACGCTCCACCCGGCAAAGGCTCACCCCCCGGCCCGGCGGTTTCTGCCGGGAGAAGGGTGAACACGCGCATAAGGCGCCGGGGAAAACCTAATAATTTCAAGGATGGGCCCTTCTAGGCCCGGTGAGCTCGCAACAAGCAGCGCAAGTCCGGCGCCAGAACGAGAGACGGTTCCCCAGGGCGGCAGGGAACGCCCCACCGGCCCGGCAAATTCCGCCGCGGGCGGGCGATCCGGGACCCTTCACCCGCAAGGCATTCCGCAACGAATTCCGAGACTTGGCCGATTGGCGCGAAGGTTGCTCCGGAACGGTCGAATGGACCCGGCGCAGCACGCGCTGAACCTCGTCACACGGCTTTTCGAACCTCCCGCATGACCGCTGCCGCGATCAATCCCGCAACGAGCGTCCTGCCCGGCCTGACCGGCGCTGGGAGCGGCCAGGCCGTGGGTCCGCTGGCGGGATTCGAGGCGCTGCTGGCTGCCCTGTTCGGCGAAACCGACATCGCGGGCGTGCCAGCGGGCGGGACTGTCCCGACGCCGGCTCAGGCGATCGCGACCGCTCCCGCCGCGGGCGCCATGTTCGTGAGCTTCGAGGACGCCGCCGAGCTCCCTGAAGACGCCGCTCCCGCCGAGCCCAACCCGCCCGAGGCCGGTCAGCCGGATTCGAACGCGGCTGCGCCTGACGCCCTGCTCGTGGCCCTGAACGCTCCCGCACCCGCGCCAGCCGCGTCGCCGGCCGAGACCACGGCTGCGCCGCCCGCGACCGCCTCCTCGCCCGCTCCCGCCGCACAGGTTGCGCCGCCGACCGGCGGCGTGGAAGCGGCGCCGTCCGAACCCGCGGCTTCGAATGCGCCCGTCACGGCGGCCCTCTCGGCGCCAAAGCCCGCCACCACGACCGCCGCCCAGCCCCCGGTCGCGGCGCCTACGCCGGCCACGGCTGCGACCGCACCCCAGACTCCGCCGCCGACGGCTGCTCTGAACCCGCAGGCGGGCACGTCCGCACCGGTCCTCCCCGACGCCCCGCAGCCGACCGAGGACGCAGCCGCGCTCCCGACGCCGGAGGTCATGACCGAGGCGGGCGCGCGTGAAGAGATCACCAAGGCCGCGGACGCGCCCCCGCAGATGTCCCCTTCCAAGAAGGAGAAGGACAAGAAGGGTTCGGTCTCGGAGCGCAGCGCCAAGGCCGAGGACGCCAAGGCGGAGCCCCTGAACGCCCGCGGCGGCGCCACGACCGACCCGACCGCCTCGCCCACGGGCAAGGGCGACGCGGCGGCCAAGGCGCCGAAGATCGACACGCCCCAGCCGGAAGCCCGCAAGGCCGACCTGCCGGAGGCGCTCGAGCAGCCACAGACCGCCGAGACGAAGGCGACCACCCAGGCCTCACAGGCCGCGGCGCCCCAAGCCCATCCCGTTCGCGGCGCGCCCGAGACCGTCGCGAACCTCGCGGCCCAGATCGTCAAGAAGCTGGAGGCCCGCTCCACGCGCTTCGACCTGGAGCTCGATCCGGTCGGCCTGGGCAAGGTCGACGTGCGGGTCGAGATCGGCGCCCACGGCCGGATGACGGCTTCGCTCAGCTTCGAGAACCCGCAGGCCGCCGCCGAGCTGAGAACGCGATCCGGCGAGTTGCACAAGGCGCTGGAACAGGCCGGCTTCGATCTGTCCGGCGGCTTGTCTTTCGACGTGGCCGGCGATCGCGGCCAGGCCCGGCAGGACTGGGGCGAGGGCCAGCAGCAGGGCGGCTTCCGCGGCCGCGCCTTCCAGCAGGCGATGGACGCGGCGAACGAGGCCGACCTCGCCGCCGCCTCGGGCGAACTGAGGCTGCGGCGCGGCGTGACGGCCGGCGTGGACGTGAGGATCTGACATGGTCGACGCCGTATCCGGAACAGGGGGAGACGCCAGCGCCATCGGCCGCACACGGCTGGCCGAGAGCTTCGACACGTTCCTGGCGCTGCTCACTGCGCAGCTCAAGAACCAGGACCCGCTGTCGCCGCTGGATTCCAACCAGTTCACCCAGCAGATCGTGCAGATGACGGGGGTCGAGCAGCAGCTGCTGACCAACGACCTGCTGAAGTCGCTGGTCTCCAACACGACCAACGGGGTGGCGACGGCCGTGAGCCTGATCGGCAAGGAGGTCCGCGCGGCCACCACCGACGCCAAGCTGCAGAACGGCAAGGCCGAGTGGATCTACACCCTGCCGCGCGACGCCAACGACGTGAAGCTCGAGGTGCTGGATTCCAAGGGCAAGGTCGTGAAGGTCCTCGCGCCCGAGGAAGCCAAGGGGCTGAAAGCCGGCGACCACAAGGTCACGTGGGACGGCAAGGACGCCAACAATGTGAAGATGCCCGACGGCATCTACAGCCTGCGCGTCACGGCCAAGGACAGCGACTACGCCACCATCCCGACGACCGTCTCGATCGAAGGCGTGGTGACGGGCGTGGAGCAGTCGAACGGCGACACGCTGATCACGGTCAACGGGGCTCCGGTCCTGTGGAACCACATCGTCACGATCAAACAGGCGCAAGCCGCGCCGCCGCCGACGGAGACCGAGGACGACACCTCGAATCCGCCGCCGACGGAGGACGCGGACTGAACCCACAACCCGGACGGCAGAACGTCGTCTCCACCGGCGGCTCCAGGAGCCGACCCTCCGCAGGAAGCGGACCCAATGGAGAAGAACGGAACTAAGCCATGAGCATCAATTCGGCCATGCTCGCAGGCGTCTCGGGGTTGGTGGCCAACTCCTCGGCGCTCGCGGCCATCTCGGACAACATCGCGAACGTCAACACGGTCGCCTACAAGCGCAATCAGGTGAACTTCGCCAATGTCGTCACCGCCCAGGCGGTGAAGGGCAAGTACGCGGCCGGCGGCGTGCAGAGCGTCACCCGGCAGTTCGTCAGCCAGCAGGGCCTGATCCAGGCCTCCGGCTCGACCACGGATCTCGCCATCTCGGGCGACGGCTTCTTCGTGGTTGCGGGCAAGGGCCTTGGCCTCACGCCCGCCGATGCGCGCAGCTTCACCCGCTCGGGCTCGTTCGGAGTCGACTCCGACGGCTTCCTGGTGAACGACGCCAACCTCTATCTTCAGGGCTGGCCGATCCAGGCCGACGGCTCCTTCGCGGTGAATCCGTCAGACCTGAACGCGATGCGCTCGATCAATGTGAAGAACCTCGGCGCAGCCGTTGCCCCGACGACCGAGCTGGGCGTGAGCGCCAACGTGAACAAGGGCACGACCGTCTCGTCGGGCCTCGCCGGCTACAACGCCGCCACGAACTCGATGGCGCTGTACTCGAGCAGCAACGGCGCGACCGGCACGAAGCCGGACTTCGTCATCGAGATGAACGTCGTCGACTCCGCCGGCGGGTCGCGCAAGGTCGCCATGGCGATGCTGAAGGACACCGCCGCCAATACCTGGCGGGCGGAAATCTATGCGGTGCCCGCCACCGACATCGTGCCGAACGGTACCGACCCGGCCGGCCAGCTCGCCACCGGCAACGTGGTGTTCAATGCTGACGGCACCATCAACATGACGGCGACCAGCAACGCGCTGAAGAGCCTGAACCTGGGCGCCTCGACGGCCGCGACCGGCGCCCGCTGGGCGCCGGGCCTTGGCCTCGCGGCGCAGAGCCTCGACATCGATCTGACGAAGCTCAGCCAGTACGCCTCGACTTCGACGGTGAACTCGATCAGCACCGACGGCGCCGGCGTGGGCAACGTCATCGCCATCGAGGTCGACGAGTCCGGGATCGTCTCGGCGATCTACGACAACAGTCAGATCCGCAAGATCGCCAAGATCGGCATCGCGACCTTCCCCAACGCCAACGCTCTGCGGGCGGTGAGCGGCAACGCCTACCGGCCCACGATCCCGGCCGGCGAAATGGTGGTGAAGGAACCCGGCGTCGGCGGCGCGGGCGCGATCTCGCCGTCCAGCCTCGAAGCCTCGACCGTCGACCTGTCGGCCGAGTTCACCGGCCTGATCGCCACTCAGAAAGCCTACTCAGCATCCTCGAAGATCATCACGACTGCCGATCAGATGCTGGAAGAGCTTATCAACATCAAGCGTTAGAACTTCCCATTAGCTTAGATTAACCGCCGTAAACGGTTAGAATAGTATCAAATTGGTACACGGGGGAGTGTATGGTTAGGTGTTTCTTTACTGTAGCGATTCAGCGGCCGGTAACGGGCGCGGCGTATGGACGCCATCAACAGTGATGGTGGGAAGGCCATAAGAGCCATGTTGCAACAGACGCAGCAGCTGCGCACGAACAGTCGGGGCGAGAGCTATGTCATCGGTCCGACGGGCGCGCCTCTGACGATCAAGGACCTGCCGCCGCCCAACACGGGCCGGTGGGTGATCCGCCGCAAGGCGGAGGTCGTCGCCGCCGTCCGCGGCGGGCTGATCTCGCTGGAGGACGCCCTCGAGCGGTATTCGCTGACCAGCGACGAGTTCCTGTCCTGGCAACGCTCGATCGATCGCCACGGGATGGCCGGCCTCCGGACCACCCGCCTGCAACAGTATCGCTGAACCGACCCAACTTCCCCCGGACAGGTTCGCGAAGTACCGGCCGCGCCCAACCCTCCGGGCGCGGCCGTTTTCATGACCGCTTTCGCTTGACGACCCCGGTCGACCCATGGCCAGATGACAAGTGTCATCTGCACGGGAGGCGCGATGATGCGTGGCAATCCCCTCGACAACACCCGCGGGCCCAGGGCGCGCCTGCCCCTGACCATCGGCGCGGCGAGCCTGGTGATCCTGGCCGGCGCAGGCGCCGGGCTGCACGCCTGGAACGTCGATCGGCGGATGGACAACGTCGCGCGCGCCGTCGCGCACGCGGGCTATGGCGCCGCCGAAGTCTCGCAGATGCCGGGGCCGCAATGTTGGCGCGCGCGGGACGGCTACCGCTGGAAGACCGCCACGAGCGCGGGTTGGGCGTGCGCGGGGCCCCGCGACGAGGTGGTCCTGCACGTGGGCGAGCCCGACGGCCCCTGGCCCTGACGGCCGCCGTCAGTTCCGCGTGAAGGCGGAACGTCCTTCGCCGGGGCGGGTTGGACCCGCATCCACGAAAAGCGAGGGATAGCCCCATGCATGCCCACGAGATGATCTCGACGCATCCACACGTCCGCGGAAGCACGAACGACGCCCTGATCCGCTGCATCGAGGAATGCTACGACTGCGCCCAGGTCTGCACGAGCTGCGCGGACGCCTGCCTGGGCGAGGAGATGGTCGCCGAGCTGACCCAGTGCATCCGCCTGAACATGGACTGCGCCGACATCTGCGCCGCCACCGGCAAGGTGGCGACGCGCCGGACCGGTTCGAACGAGGCGCTGATCGTGTCGATGCTGCAGACCTGCGAACAGGCCTGCCGGATGTGCGCCGAGGAATGCGAGAAGCACGCCGAGCGCCACGAACACTGCCGGATCTGCGCCGAGGCCTGTCGCCGGTGCGAAGCGGCCTGCCGCGAGGCCGCCGGGTCGATCACGCCCAGTCGGCACTAGGCTTGCGCGTGGGGCGCGGCGCAGGAGAGGTTCGGGCGACAGTCCGGAGACCTGAATGCCCCGTCCCGCCCGCAGACACCTGCTGACCCTGACCGCCGCGGCCCTGGCCGGCCCGGCTGGCGCGGCGACCTGCCCCCCGGTGGACGCCGCGAGGGAAGCCGCAGCCATCCGGAAGGTGATCGCCGATATGGAGGCCGCGTGGAACCGCGGCGACTTCCAGGGCTACATGGCGGGCTTCCTGAACCCCGGCGTCGTCTTCGTCTCCCGCGGGAAGTTCCAGGACGGCTGGCAGGGCACGCTGGACCACTACGTCCGCGACTACGGCGGCGCGCCGGGCTCGCAGGGCGAGCTCCACTTCCACGACATCCGGGTCGAGATGCTGGCCCCGGACGCGGCCCAGCTGATCAGCCGCTACAAGCTGAGCGGGGGCCGCCGCGCTCAGGAGGGGATCAACACCCGGCTGATGCGCAAGGTGGACGGACGCTGGGTGATCGCCCTGAACCACGTCTCGTCGATCGAGGCCGCCTAGCGCAGCTTCCGCACGAGCACCGTGATGCGCTCGCGCTCACCGGGCCTGCGCTCCACCAGCAGGCGGGCGACCTGGGCGTCGTCGTGGAAGGCGTAGCCCTTGATGGCGTCGAGGATGGCCTTGGCCAGGTTGTCGAGGTCCAGCCAGGGCGGGTCGCCCACGTACTCCATGCCGATCTCCACCGAAAACTCGCCCCAGGCGGGGCGGGAGCCGCGCCAGGCCTTGCGGAAGAACTCGTAGATCAGCGGCTTGTAGTACTTGGCCTGGGTGGTCAGGCCGTCGACCGTGACCTCGAGCAGGCCGTCGGCTTCGCGGGCGCGCACCTTGCCGTGCTGGGTCCACCCTTGCGGGGTCTGGGCGTCGGTCATTCCCCTCAAACTACCGTTCGGGCGCCTTGCAGTCTCGCGCCGTCTCGCTAAACCGGCGCGGCCAGTTCCATTGGAGATCCGCCGTGAGCGCCACCCGCACCGAGACCGACACCTTCGGCCCGATCGAAGTCGCCGCCGACCGGTACTGGGGCGCGCAGACGCAGCGCTCGCTCGGCAACTTCAAGATCGGCTGGGAGAAGCAGCCCAAGCCGGTGATTCGCGCCCTTGGCGTCGTGAAGCGCGCGGCGGCCGAGGCCAACATGGAGCTCGGCAAGCTCGACCCGCAGATCGGCGCCGCCATCGTGGCCGCCGCCCAGGAGGTGATCGACGGCAAGCTGGACGACCACTTCCCCCTTGTGGTGTGGCAAACGGGCTCGGGCACCCAGTCGAACATGAACGCCAACGAGGTGATCTCGAACCGGGCGATCGAGATGATGGGCGGCGTGATGGGCTCGAAGACGCCCGTCCACCCCAACGATCACGTCAACATGAGCCAGTCGTCGAACGACACCTACCCGACGGCCATGCACATCGCCGCGGCGGAAGAGGTGGCGCGTTCGGTGATGCCGGCGCTGGAGCACCTGCACGCGGCGCTGAAGACCAAGTCGGACGCGTTCGGCCACATCATCAAGATCGGCCGCACCCACACCCAGGACGCGACGCCTCTGACCCTGGGCCAGGAGTTCGGCGGCTATGCGCACCAGGTCGCCATGTCGGTGCGGCGGATCAAGGAGACCCTCTACGGCCTCTACGAGCTCGCCCAAGGCGGGACCGCCGTCGGCACTGGCCTGAACGCGCCGGTGGGTTTCGCTGAACTGGTGGCCGAGAAGATCGCCAACATCACCCGGCTGCCCTTCGTGACTGCGCCGAACAAGTTCGAGGCCCTGGCGGCGCACGACGCCATGGTGTTCAGCCACGGCGCTCTGACCGCCGCGGCTGGCGCGCTCTTCAAGATCGCCAACGACCTGCGCTTCCTGGGCTCGGGTCCGCGCGCCGGCCTCGGCGAACTGGCGCTTCCCGAGAACGAGCCGGGCTCCTCCATCATGCCGGGCAAGGTGAACCCGACCCAGGCAGAGGCGCTGACCATGGTCTGCGCCCACATCATGGGCAACCAGACGGCCATGGCCTTCGCCGGCAGCCAGGGCCATTTCGAGCTGAACGTCTTCAACCCTGTGATGGCCTACAACTTCCTGCAGTCCTGCCGGCTGCTGTCGGACGCGGCGATCTCGTTCACCGACAACATGGTGGCGGGCACGGAGGCTCGCGAAGACAACATCAGGCAGAACCTCGAGCGGTCGCTGATGCTGGTCACCGCTCTGAACGGCAAGCTCGGCTACGACAACTGCGCCAAGATCGCCAAGGCGGCGCACAAGAACGGCACCACGCTCCGCGAGGAGGCCGTGGGCGGCGGCTACCTGACGAACGAGGAGTTCGACGAGTGGGTGCGGCCGGAGAAGATGATCAGCCCGGGCTGATCCGCCGGTGAGGGACGAGGCCCTGGCGAAGACGCGACGGCCCCTGCTCCTGGGGGTGCTGGTCGCGTTCGCCCTGGCCAGCGCCTACGTCTGGAGCCTCGCGCGCCTGCAGCCCGCCGGCGTCGACTTCGCGCCGCTCTGGACGGGCGCTCGCGTGGCGCTCTCCGATCCGGCGAGGCTCTACGATTTTCGGTACGTCACCGAGCTGCAGGGCTGGCCGCTCGGGCCGGACAAGCTTCGGCCCTTCGCCTATCCGCCCACGCTGGCCCTGATCCTGGCGCCTTTCGCGGGGCTGCCGTTCCTGGCGGCCTACGGCCTCTGGATGGCCGCGAGCGGCGCCCTCTTCCTCGCGGCGGGACTGAAAGCGCGGGCGCCCTGGTGGTTCGTGGTCTTCGCGCCCGTCTCCCTGGTGGTCTATGCCGGGCAGGTGACCTTCCTGGTCGGCGCGCTGATGCTGTTCGCCCTGGCGCTGAGGAACCGCCCCTGGCTGGCCGGCGTGTTGTGGGGCCTGGCGGCCTGCGTGAAGCCGCAGATGCTGGTGTTCGCGCCGCTGGGTCTCCTGGCCGAGGGCCGCTGGCGGAGCCTGGCGGGGGCCGCCGCCGCAGGTCTGCTGACGATGGCGCTCTCGGCGGCGGCGTTCGGCGTGCAGCCGTGGTTCGAATGGGTGGGCTCGCTCGGCCGCTTCCACGACCTGGTGTTCAGCGACCCGGAGCTGGCCGGGGATGCGGCCACGCCCTACGGCGTGCTCGTGCTCTGGGGTCTGCCGGGCTGGCCGGCTTACCTGCTCGTTCCTGTCATGGCCGTGCTGGTGTGGATCGTCTTCCGCCGAACTCAGGACGTGACCGCCCGCCTGGCCGCCGTGGCGGGCGCGGCGATGCTCTCAGGGCCCTACGCCCTGGCCTATGATCGGGCGGTGATCGCGCCGGCCGTGGCCGCAGGCCTGATCGGCACGTTGAACGACCGCCGCTGGCTGCTCAGCGTCGCCTGCGCGGCGCTGTACGCGCTGATCGCGCCGCTCGGCTTCCTGGGCGTCCTGGGCGGAATGGCCATGCCCTGGCTGGCGGCGCGCGCCGGGCGCGATCACTCGGCGGCGTAGACCACCGGGTGATGGTGGGCCCACAGATGGGCCCGATAGCTCTCGAAGCACTGCTCGCCCAGCACCAGGCGCATCACCGCGCCCTCGGCGATGTAGCGCGCGCAGGCCGGGTTCTCGCTGACCAGCGGGATCAGCGCCTCGGCGTTCCAGGCCTTGGAGTGCTCGACGTCGAGCTGGGCATGGAGCTGGAAGTACTTGCGGCCGGCGGGCTCGACGCCCAGGCGCTTCAGGCCTTCCGAGACCAGGCCCACGCGCGTCGGCGCCGTCAGCTCCACCGCGCCCAGCGCGCCCACGGACTGGTAGACATAGCGCCGCGTGGTGGCGAACGCGGTCATGGTGTTGGCGAGCGCCAGCGCCTGCCAGCAGGTGCCTTCGATCGACGGCTTCAGGCCTAGGAGCTGGATGGTGCGGTCCAGCATGGGGCCGTGCATGCCGCCCTCGTTGCCGCGGCCCATCTCGTCCCAGTAGTTGCGGGCGAGCTCCAGCTTGGGCCGCACGGGCAGCTTCACCTGGGTGTAGGCCACGAGGTCGTCGAAGCCGGCCTCGCCCGCCGCCTCCTGGGTCAGGAACCACTTCACCTGATCCATGCTGGCTTCGGACGCCAGCCAGTCGAACAGCGGATCGTACTGGCCGGGGCCGTTGTCCTTGAGCGCCTCGAACCAGGCGATGAAGCCCTCGGGGTCATCCGGCACGTCCTCCACGAGCGGCGCGATGTGCGCGCGGAAGGCCTCGATGAAGGTCCCTTCCAGGCGCAACATGCGGGTGTCGCGGTTCAGGTCCGCCAGCCAGTCGGACTTGGGCGTCTGCGGCGCCAGGCGCTCGCGGTTCCAGCGGGCGAGGCCGATGTGCAGGGCCTCGGCGTCGGGGAACTCGGGATTGAACGCGCCCAGCCGCGCCAGCCTCGTTCCAGGAAACATGCGCAAATAACCTCCGTCCCAGGGACGCAGGGGAGCGCTTGAGCGGCAGGCTGGTTCCAGTGTCGGGCGGCGGACTCTGGCCGGGATCAGGCCTTCCGGCGGACGGAGAAGTCGGCCAGATCCTCGAGCGCGGGACGCCAGCTGTTCGAGGGGAAATCGGCCAGCGCGGCCTTGGCCGTTTCGGCGTAGCGGGCGGCCAGGGCGAGGGTGTCGTCCAGCGCGCGGGTCTCGGCCATCAGGCCACGGACCCGCTCGAAATCGGCGTCGGTCTGCTCGCGCCGGTCGACGGTGCGGACCCAGAAGTCGCGCTCGGCCGCGCCCGTGCGGGCCATGGCGTAGAGCAGCGGCAGCGTGACCTTGCCCTCCCGGAAGTCGTCGCCGGCGTTCTTGCCCAGCGTCCCGGCATCGCCGGAATAGTCCAGCGCGTCGTCGACGAGCTGGAAGGCGAGCCCCAGGTCCTGGCCGAACTTGCGGAGCGCCCGGCAGCGCTCGGGCGAGGCGCCGGCCGAGATGGCGCCGGCCTCGGCGGCGGCGGCGAACAGCTCGGCGGTCTTGGCGCCGATGATCTCGATATAGACCTCCTGGGTAAGGTCGAGGTCGTGGCTGCGGGTGAGCTGCAGCACCTCGCCCTCGGAGATGACGCGACTGGCGCGGGCCAGCACTTCCAGCGCCGGCATCGAGCCCGCGCCCACCATCAGCTCGAAGGCCCGGGCGAACAGGAAGTCGCCGACGAGCACGCTGGACGGCGCCCCCCAGATCAGGTGGGCGGCGACGCGGCCGCGGCGCAGCTCGGAGCTGTCCACCACGTCGTCGTGCAGCAGGGTGGCGGTGTGGATGAACTCCACGGCGGCGGCGAGCTTGAGGCAGGCGTCGTCCTGGGCGCCGGCGAGGCGGGCCGCGCCCACTGTCAGCAGGGGCCGAAGCCGCTTGGCGGAGCCGGCGATCAGGTGGTCGGCCAGCGCCGGGATCACCGGCACCGGGCTGTCCATGTGGGCGCGGATCAGGGCGTCGACCGCCGCCATGTCGGGCCCGGCCAGCTCCAGCAGCGCATCGATGGAGGGCGTGGGTCGGGCGATGGCCTGGGCGGCTTCCAAGACGACGAATTCCTTAGCGGCGAAGGCGTACGGGCCCCGGCCGTGCGCCGTTTGCCGGGACAATGGTGACGCGGTAGGTCACGGTCAAGCGACCCACACGCGTAGGTCACGCCTTCTAGCAAGGGCCGGGTATGGACGCCACGACCGAAGACCGCCTGCTGGACGGCCGCGTGCGCCTCCTGCAGCCGGCGCGCGGCTACCGGGCGGGCCTCGACGCGGCCCTGCTGGCGGCGGCGTGCGACGCGGCTCCCGGCCAGCGGGTGATCGAGGCCGGCTGCGGCGCCGGCGGCGCCCTGCTGGCGGCGGCGGTGCGGCGGCCGGAGGCGCGCTTCGTGGGCGTCGAGCGCGACGAGACCGCCCGCGTGCTGGCGGAGCAGAACGTGGCGCTGAACGGGCTGTCGGAGCGCGTCGAGATCCTGGCCGGCGACGTGAACGTCCCCTTCTCCAGGCTGGGGCTCGAACCCTTCGACGCGGTGATCGCCAACCCGCCGTTCTTCGACGATCCCGCGGCCCTGCGCGCGCCCGCGCCGGAGAAGACCAACGCCTGGATGGCCGAGGGGGGTCTCGCCGCCTGGACGCCGTTCCTGACCAAGGCCGTGCGCGAGGGCGGGACCATCACTGTCATCCACCGCGCCGACCGCCTCGCCGACCTGCTGGACCTGCTCAGCGCCAAGGCCGGCTCGTTCCAGATCCGGCCCGTTCACCCATATGCCGACGAGCCGGCCAAGCGGGTGCTGGTGCGGGCGGTAAAGACCGGCAAGGCGCCGCTGAAGCTGCTGCCGCCCCTGGTGCTGCACGACCGCGGCGGGGCCAAGCACACGGCCGAGGCGGAGGCGGTGCTTCGGGGCGAGGCGGGGCTGCGGTGGGCGTGAATAGCAGGCACGTGCTTGCCGCCTTCACCTGGGGCGGAACTCCCAACGAATACTTCACGAAAACGTTGGCCGGGCGCGGCGCGAACGCCATTCGCTGAACTTGGGAATCACGGCTCATTCGCGGGTTGCGGGAACAGCCTCGCAGCCGGAACTACCCCTGAGGCAGCAACCTCACCCCTGAACTGCGCGAAAGGCAGAGTTCGCAGCCGAGCCTTCGCATCATCCAGGTCGCGAGCTGTCACCTCAAGGGCCCATTCCGCCCCCTCGTGCCGGTACTCGAAGAGAAACCGGCCTTGTGCATCAGCAGAGGAATCGGAACGATGCATTACTATGTCTATCTCGACGTCCAGCGCCAGTGGCGTTGGACCCTCTATGCCGCGAACAATCGCAAGATCGCCAACTCCGGCGAGGGCTATAACAACAAGCAAGACTGTGTTGCTGCCATCAACCTCGTGGCTAACACGGGTGCTGGCAACGGCACGCCGATCAAGTACGCGGCGTAACGGTTAACTACGCATTAGCGGCCTTTGGGGCGCGGGCTTCGTTCGCGCCCCTTTTCATTAGATTTCATCAGAGTCGATTAGGCAGACGCTACCGGCTCAGTAGCGCAGCCTGCGCCGGCTCAACACTTCCACCATCTGAGGCTATCGTGGTCCCAACGAGCATTATCAACCACGCTCTGATAGGGCGGATCTGTGCCGAATGGTCCGCCTTGGAGTTGAACCTCGCGATCATCATTTGGCGTCTACTTAACTTGCCCGATGCTGACACAGGCAGGATCGTGACTGGCGGGCTTGATATGCTCCCGCGCTTCAATATGGCGATAGCCCTAGCACGCCACCTTAAGGCCCCTCACGAGGCCACAGCCGCGCTGGTCGCGGCAAGAAAGGCAATACAAGACGGCTTAGACGTTCAACGTAATCGGGCTGTGCATGGAATCCAGTATCTCGAAGAAGACGGCAAATATACGATCGAGACTCACCGTGGAAAAGGCGCAGGCGTCACCACCGAGGCTTCCCCTGAGCACTTCGAGCAAGTCGCGAGCGATATCATGCGCGTTCGCCGAACTCTACAGCGCGGCTTTCGCGAGGCGGGATTGGACTGGCTACCACATCGGCCATAGCAGAAGCAGCGGGCACCGTTAGGCAGAGGCTGCCGCTCGCTACCACCCCTAACCGATCCCCAGCTGCGCCTTGTAGGCGTCGTGGACGACGTCGTGCCACTCGGGGTGCTTCTTGATGTAGCCGGCCATGAAGGTGCAGGTGGGGATGACCTTCAGGCCGTGCTCGCGGGCGTAGCCGAGGGCGGTCCTGGCCAGCGCCGAGCCGACGCCCTTCCCTTCGAAGCTCTCGGGCACGACCGTGTGCGGCAGGATGATGCCGTGGTCGACGAGGCGGTACTCGGCGAAGGCGGTTTCGCCGTCGAGCTTCACCTGGAACTGCTGTTCGGCCTCGTTCATCACGACGTTCAGGGCTTCGGACACGGGCGCACTCCTTCGCTTCAGCCGTCTTCTTGACGCGAAGCAGGCCGCCCGCCAAGGTCCGCCTCACCGACGGCCACGCAAACTGAGAGGAGGATGCTCGTGTCGCCCATTGTCCACGCAGCCCTTCGCTGCGTCGCCGTGACGGCTGCGTGAGTGCAGCTCCGGACACCCTGATCAGGATGGGTCCCCACGGTCGACGCCTCATCGGCAATCGACTTCAAGGACATTCCCAGTGCTAGACCAATACGGCTGGAGCGAACGGCTCCAGCACGACTTCGCGCCCTATGCGGCGCAGGGGCTGAAGGCCGGACGCGTCGTCGTCCAGCAACGCGGCGGCTATCGCCTGATCACCGAAGACGGCGAGGCCGACGCCAAGGCCGCCAGCCGGCTGATGCGGTCCCAGGCCGAGATGGCGCGGCCCGTCGCCGGCGATTGGGTGGCGTTCGAACCCCGGAAGCCGCCCGAGCCGCTGTTCGTGCAGCACGTGCTGCCGAGGGCCACCGCCTTCGTGCGCAAGGCGGCCGGCCGCGGCCTCCATGCCCAGGTGGTGGCGGCCAATGTGGACGTCGCCTTCCTCGTCACCTCGCTGAACTCGGACCTCAACCTGCGCCGCTTGGAGCGGTACCTGGCGACCACCTACGAGAGCGGCGCCCAGCCGGTGATCGTTCTGACCAAGGCGGACCTGGCGCCGGATGTGGCGGCCTTCGTGGCGCAGGTGCGGACCATCGCCGGCGATGCGCCCGTGCTGCCGATCGCCGCCAAGCGCGGCGAGGGGCTGGAGGCCGTGGCCGCCTACCTCGAACCCGGCCGGACCGCGGTGCTGCTGGGGATGTCCGGGGCGGGCAAGTCGACCCTGCTCAACGCGCTGGCCGGCAGCGAGCGCATGTCCACCGGCGAGATCCGCGAGGGCGACGAGCGCGGCCGGCACACGACCACGCACCGCGAACTCGTGCTGCTGCCGTCCGGCGGCCTGATCCTGGACACGCCGGGCATGCGCGAACTGGGGCTTTGGGAGGCCGACAGCGGCGTCTCGCAGGCGTTCGAGGACGTCGAAGCGCTGGTGACCGAGTGCCGCTTCTCGGACTGCAGCCATGGGTCCGAACCGGGCTGCGCGGTGCGGGCGGCGCTGGAAAGCGGCGACCTCGATCCCGACCGCTGGGCCAGTTTCCAGAAGCTGCAGGCCGAGCTCGCCTTCGAGCACCGCCGCGAGGACCCGCGCGCGGCCCAGGAGAACAAGAAGCTGTGGGCCGGCCGGCAGAAGCAGATGCGCGCCTGGGTGAAGCAGAAGCGCAAGGGGCCGGACGACTGAGTCCCGGCTTGCGCTGAATTATACCCGGATATAAATAGCCGCGTCCGCCGCGATCCCGTCGGCGGAGGCGGGGATTCCGACTGTGCAGATCGAAGAAGGACATGTGGCCGTCGTCACCGGCGCGGCCAGCGGCGTCGGCCTGGCGCTGGCGAAGGGGCTGGCGCGGCGGGGCGTCTTCCTCTGCCTGCTGGACGTCGAGGGCGAGGCGCTGGAGGCGGCGGCCGAGAGCCTGCGGGCTGACGGCGCGACGGCTCTGACCCACGTCGTCGACGTCAGCGACGCGGCCCAGATGAGCCGCGCGGCGGCGGCCGTGACCGGGCGGTTCGGCACGCCCGACCTGCTGGTCAACAACGCCGGCGTCGGCGGCCTCTTGGGGCCGATCTGGACGGCGCCGGCCGAGGACTGGGCCTGGGTGCTGGGCGTCAACCTGATGGGCGTGGCCAACGGCGTCCGCGCCTTCGCGCCCGACATGCTGCGACGGGGCTCAGGCCATGTGCTGAACATCGCCTCTCTGGCCGGGCTGACCTCGCCGCCGTTCCTGGCGCCCTACGCGACCTCGAAGCATGCGGTGGTGGCCCTGAGCGAGAGCCTGGCGGCCGAGCTCGCCGCCGTGGGCTCGGGCGTGAAGGTGTCGGTCGCCTGCCCCGGCAACGTCGTCTCGCGGATCCACGCCGCCGACCGCAGCCGGCCCGCGGCGTACCGGACGGCGGAGGGCGCGGACCCGGCGCTGCTGGCGCTGATCCGGCCGGTGTTCGACGAGGTCATGCAGCGGGGGATGCAGGACGCCGACGCGGCCGCCGAACGCATCCTGGCCGGCGTGGCGCGCGACGACTTCTACATCCTGACCCACCCGGGCGAGCTGGACGCGGCGCGGCAGCGGCTCGCGGAGCTGGAGGGGGCCTTCGCCGCGGCGTGAAGGGGCCTCCTCGCCCCCGACGCGCAGCGCGAGGGGAGAGGATCGAGGTGAGGGGGGCGGCTCGGACGAGCGGGCGCGTATGTCGGCTGGTCGAGGATCACGGAGCGGCGGCGGTCCAGCCTGCGCCTCCCCTCACCCTACCCTCTCCCCTCGCCCTTCGGGTCGGGGGAGAGGGGACGCGAAAAAGGCCCCGGATCGCTCCGGGGCCTTCGGTCTTCAGGGCTGGCGCGCGGTCAGTTGCGCTCGACGTCGACCAGCTTGTTCTTGGTGATCCAGGGCATCATGGCGCGCAGGCGCTGGCCGACTTCCTCGATCTGGTGCTCGGCGCCACGGCGGCGGGTCGCCTTGAAGGACGGCGCGCCGACCGCGTTCTCCTGCATGAAGTCGCGGACGAACTTGCCCGACTGGATGTCCTCCAGCACGCGCTTCATCTCGGCCTTGGTTTCGGGCGTCACGATGCGCGGGCCGGTCACGTACTCGCCATACTCGGCCGTGTTGGAGATCGAGTAGTTCATGTTGGCGATGCCGCCTTCGTAGATCAGGTCCACGATCAGCTTCACCTCGTGCAGGCACTCGAAATAGGCCATCTCGGGAGCGTAGCCCGCCTCGACCAGGGTCTCGAAACCCGCGCGGATCAGCTCCACGAGGCCGCCGCAGAGCACGGCCTGTTCGCCGAAGAGGTCGGTCTCGCACTCTTCGCGGAAGTTGGTCTCGATGACGCCCGAGCGGCCGCCGCCGATGGCCGAGGCGTAGGCCAGGCCGAAGTCCATGGCGCCGCCGGTGGCGTCGTGGTGGACCGCGATCAGGCACGGCACGCCGCCGCCCTTCTGGTACTCGCCGCGCACGGTGTGGCCGGGGCCCTTGGGCGCCACCATCAGCACGTCGACCGTCTTCTTCGGCTCGATGAGACCGAAGTGGACGTTGAGGCCGTGGGCGAACAGCAGGGCCGCGCCGTCGCGGATGTTCGGGGCGATCTCGTCGCGGTAGATCTGCGCCTGCAACTCGTCGGGCGCGAGGATCATGATGGCGTCGGCCCAGGCGGCGGCCTCGGCCACCGTCATCACCTTCAGGCCGTCGGCCTCGACCTTCTTGGCGGTGGACGAGCCCGGGCGAAGCGCCACGGCCACGTTCTTCACGCCGGAGTCGGTAAGGTTCAGCGCATGCGCACGGCCTTGCGAGCCATAGCCTACGATGGCGATCTTCTTGTCCAGAATGCGGGACAGGTCGGCGTCGCGATCGTAGTAGACGCGCATGTTTGTTTCTCCTGATACGACAAATCGGCTGCGCCTGCGCAACGGCAGTGCAGCAAAGCCGGGGCTGTGAAGCGGTTTTTTGCGCGGCGGTCAAGGGAACCCGCCCATGGCCGTGGCGGGAAAGACGTCGCGCCCGTCGCGCGTCCCATTCACACGCCGGCGCGAACCGTGGCAACGCTTCGGCGATGATCGAGGTCACGTCCGCCATCCAGCTCCCGGAAGAGGAGGTGCAGCTCCGCGCCGTGCGCGCCTCGGGGCCGGGCGGGCAGCACGTGAACAAGGTCTCGACGGCCATCGAGCTGCGCTTCGACGTGCGCGGCTCGCCCTCGCTGCCCGAGCGGGTGCGGGCCAGGCTGTATGAGCTTGCCGGCAACCGCCTGACCATGGACGGCGTCCTGGTGCTGGTCGCCCAGGAACACCGCTCCCAGGAGCTGAACCGCCAGGCCGCTATCGAGCGCCTCGTCGAGCTGGTGCAGGAAGCGGCCCGGCCGCCGCCGCCGCCGCGCAAGAAGACCAAGCCCACCAAGGCTTCGAAGGAACGCCGCCTGAAGGCGAAGTCGCAGCGGTCGAGTGTGAAGGCCGGCCGCGGCAAGGTGCGGTTCGACTAACGCTGCTCTTGCGTCTCCGCTGGCAAGGTTTCGCCGCATTGGACTATATGCTGGCTCCGCAATGACACGCTTCAGCCTGTACTCCGCGCCCGCGATCCTGGGCGGCCTGGCCGCGCTCGCCGTCTCCGCCTGCGCGCCGACCCTCGGCCCGCCCCCGCCTGGCCGGCCGATGCGCCCCGGACCGCCGCCCGGCGGCCCGGCCAGCTTCTCGGCCGCGGACTTCGCCTGGTCGCAGGCCCCGGGCCGGGCCGGCATCCAGGGCGCGCTGGCCTATCGCAACGGCGGCGGCGCCTACACCTGCGCCGGCTCGGGCGTGGTGCTGACGCCGGAGACGCCCTGGTCGCGGCGGCGGATGGCGGCGCTCTACGGCTCCACCGAACGCGCCGCCCTGCCGGCCGAGGAAGTGCGCAAGCGGACCCCGTCGGCGCCGGCCGGCGACGCGGGGCCGTATGTGAAGCGGACTACGTGCGACGCGAACAGCCGGTTCTCGTTCCAGGGCCTGCCGAACGGCTCCTGGTATGCGATCACCATCGCCAGGCCTGCCGCCCAGCCGCAGGGGGCGACCATCGCCCTGATGCGCCGGGTGGCGACCCGCAACGGCCGCGTGACCCAGCTGACCTTCTAGCCTCCGGAACAAGCGGGGCTTTCGGAACCCGTCCGGCGCACAGGGTCTTTAGCCGCCCCGAGGGATGCGCCGAACGGAGTTCGTTGAAGATGCGCAAGTGGCTTACCGCTGCGCTGGCCGGCGCGACGGTCGCCGGCGGCGCCGCCGTCGCGGGCCAGGCCCTGGCCCAGCGGTACTATTACCCGCCGGCCCCGTCCTACAGCCCCTACTACGACGGTTACTACCGGGCGCCCGCCTACCAGCAGCCCTACGGCTATGGGAACGGCTACTACGACAACCGCTACTACGGCGGCTCGGGCTCGGCGGGCCTGCTGGGCTCGGTCCTGGGCTCGGTGCTGGGGCTCAGCTATCCGCAGAGCTTCTATTCGGGCGTGCCCGTGGACCGCTACGGCCCCGACCCGAACGGCATGATCGGCCCCGACGGCCGGCGGATCAAATGCAAGCTGCGCCGCAGCTACGACAGCTATTACGGCGGCTACACGACCCGCCGGGAGTGCTGGAGCCGGTAGCAGAGAAACGCCCGCCGGACCACCCGGCGGGCGTTTTCCTTAGTGCACCTTGGCGCGGCCGATCTCGAGGCCTTCGCCGCCGGCGTGGACGTCGATGACCGCGCCGTCCTCAAGCTCGCCCGCCAGCAGCTTGCGGGCGATGGGATCGACCAGCTCCTTCTGGATCACGCGCTTCAGCGGGCGCGCGCCATAGACGGGGTCGTATCCCTTGTCGCCCAGCCAGTGCATGGCGGCGGGGTCGAGCGCGATCGACATCCGACGGTCGGCGAGCAGCTTCTCGACCCGCTGGAGCTGGATGCGGACGATGTTGTCCATCTCCGCCCGGCCGAGGCGCTTGAAGAGGATCACCTCGTCGATCCGGTTCAGGAACTCGGGCCGGAAGTGGCGGCGGACCACCTCCATCACACCCGGCCGGGCCTTCTCCACGTCGTCGCCGTCCTCGAGATTGGCCAGGAATTCCGAGCCGAGGTTCGAGGTCATGATGATCAGCGTGTTGCGGAAGTCGACCGTGCGGCCCTGGCCGTCGGTCAGCCGGCCGTCGTCCAGCACCTGCAGCAGCACGTTGAAAACGTCGGGGTGGGCCTTCTCGACCTCGTCGAACAGCACGACCTGGTAGGGCCGGCGCCGCACGCTTTCGGTCAGCGCCCCGCCCTCGTCGTAGCCGACGTAGCCCGGAGGCGCGCCGATCATCCGGCTGACCGAGTGCTTCTCCATGTACTCGCTCATGTCGAGGCGGGTCACGGCGGACTCGTCGTCGAACAGGAACTCGGCCAAGGCTTTCGTGAGCTCGGTCTTGCCGACCCCGGTGGGGCCCAGGAACAGGAACGAGCCGATCGGCCGGTTCGGGTCCTTCAGGCCCGCGCGGGCGCGGCGGACCGCGTCCGAGACGGCGACGAGCGCCTCCTCCTGGCCGACGACGCGACGGCGCAGGCCGTCTTCCATCTTCAGGAGCTTCTCGCGCTCCCCCTCGAGCATCTTCTCGACGGGCACGCCGGTCCAGCGCGAGACGACGGCGGCGATCTGCTCGGCGTCGACGACCTCGGGCGAGACGGTGTCCTGCTCGGCCTGGGTCTCAGCCTCCTCGAGCCGCTTCTCCAGGCCGGGGATCTCGCCGTAGGCGATCTCGGAGGCGCGCTGCAGGTCGCCGCGGCGCTGGGCGGCGACGAGCTCGGCGCGCAGCCGGTCGAGACCCTCGCGCAGCTGGGCCGCGGAGGAGACCTTCTCCTTCTCGGCGCGCCACTTGGCGGTCATCTCAGCGGATTCGGCCTCGAGTTCGCGCAGCTCCTCCTCCAGCTTCTCCAGCCGGGCCTTGGAGGCCGCGTCGGTCTCCTTCTGCAGCGCCTCGCGCTCGATCTTCAGCTGCACGACGCGCCGGTCGATCTCGTCCAGCTCCTCGGGCTTACTGTCCACGGCCATGCGCACGCGGCTGGCGGCCTCGTCGACGAGGTCGATCGCCTTGTCCGGCAGGAAGCGGTCGGTGATGTAGCGGTTCGAGAGCGTGGCCGCCGCGACGATGGCGCTGTCGGAGATGCGCACGCCGTGGTGCACCTCGTATTTTTCCTTCAGGCCGCGCAGGATCGAGACGGTGTCCTCGACCGTGGGCTCGCTGACGAAGACGGGCTGGAAGCGCCGCGCGAGCGCCGCGTCCTTCTCGACGTGCTTGCGGTACTCGTCGAGGGTGGTCGCGCCCACGCAGTGCAGCTCGCCGCGGGCCAGCGCGGGCTTGAGCAGGTTCGAGGCGTCCATCGCCCCGTCGCTCTTCCCGGCGCCTACCAAGGTGTGCATCTCGTCGATGAAGAGGACGATCGAGCCCTCAGCCTGGGTGACCTCGTTGAGCACGGCCTTCAGCCGCTCCTCGAACTCGCCGCGGTACTTCGCGCCGGCGATGAGCGCGCCCATGTCGAGGGCGTGGAGCTGCTTGTCCTTGAGGCTTTCCGGCACGTCGCCGTTGACGATGCGCAGGGCCAGGCCCTCGACGATGGCGGTCTTGCCGACGCCGGGCTCGCCGATCAGCACGGGGTTGTTCTTGGTCCGACGCGACAGGACCTGGATCGTCCGGCGGATCTCCTCGTCGCGCCCGATCACCGGGTCCAGCTTGCCGTCGCGGGCGGCCTGGGTCAGGTCGCGCGCGTAGCGCTTCAGCGCGTCGTAGCCTTCCTCGGCCGAGGCGCTATCGGCGGTGCGGCCCTTGCGGACGGCGTTGGCGGCGTCCTCCAGGCCCTTGGCGGTGGCGCCGGCCTTCTTGAGCACGTTCGCCGCCTCGCCGCCCTCCTTGGCGATGGCGATCAGCAGGCGTTCGGTGGTGACGAAGGCGTCGCCCGCCGCCTTGGCGCCGGCCTCGGCCTCAACGAAGACGCGGGCCGTCTCGGGCTTCATGTAGAGCTGGCCCGAGCCGCCCTCGACCTTCGGCAGCTTGCCGAGAAGCTCGTCGACGCTCTGGTCGGCGGCGTCGGGTCGGCCGCCGGCGCTCTGGATGAGGGCGCGCGACAGGCCGTCCTTCTCCTCCAGCAGGACCTTGAGGATGTGCTCGGGAGCGAGCTGCTGATGCCGGCGCGCAAGCGCCAGGCTCTGGGCCGACTGGATCGCCTGCTTGGCGCGGTCGGAATAGATGTCGATGTTCATGCGTCCCCTACTCAGGCGGAATTCAACGATCGCCTTTCACTGAAGCGCGATCGTCGAGACCTCGCATTTAGTGTGACATTACAGCCACACAAGGCATACCAGAGCCTGCACCGGACGAAATTGACGTGGGTCAGGTCCCGCCCTGGTCGCAACCAAAACCCGCCTCAACAATATAGCCGACGCCAGATTGCGCCGCCCCTCCCTTTCGCGCGGCGCTTGCGGAGTCGGATCCATGCCCAAGTCCCTGACGCTCGCGCTCGCGAGCACGGCCCTCATTTCCATCCCTGCCATCGCCAACGCGGGCGGCTTCTACCTTCAGGAGCAGTCGGTGCGCGGCGTCGGCCGCGCCTACTCCGGCGAGGTCGCCGACCAGGGCGTGGAGTCGCTGTGGTGGAACCCCGCCGCGATCGCCCGCTCGGGCCGCGAGGCCTATGTGGGCGCGCACGCGATCTTCATCGACGCCGAGGTCGAGAACGACGGCTCCACCATCACCTATCCCGGCGGCGTGACCGTGCCCGTCGGCGGCGAGGCCCGCGGCCTGAACCCGATCCAGGACGGCGTCGCGCCGAACTTCGCCATCGCCACCCCAGTGGGCGACCGCTTCGCCCTAGGGTTCTCGGTCGCCGCGCCCTACAACTTCGAGACGCGCTACCGTCGCAACTCCTGGGCCCGCTACGATGCGCTCACCTCGCGGCTGACGACGGCCGACCTGCAGCTCACCGGCGCGATGCGGGTGAACGACTGGCTGGACCTGGGCGCCAGCGTCAACGCCCAGTATGCCGACGCCAAGCTGCAGACCGCCTATCCGAACCTCTCGCCCCTGCTGCCCGACGGCGTCTCGCAGCTCGCCGGAGACGGCTGGGACATCGGCTGGACGGTGGGCGGCCAGGCGCATGTGGGCCGGCTGACGGTCGGCGCCAGCTATCGCTCGCAGATGAACCACGACCTGGACGGGCGGGTCTTCGTGGGGGGCCTGCTCGGTCCTCTCGCCGCGGCGAATGCAGATACCGCAGGCTCGGCCAGCTTCACGACTCCGTGGGCGGCGACGCTCGGCGTGCGCTACGCCCTGACCGACCGACTGACCCTGAACGCGCAGGTGCAGCGCCTGGGCTGGAGCAAGTTCGACGCGATCGAGGTGGAGACGCCCGCCGGGACCCAGAGCCTGGTTCAGAACTACGAGGACACCACCACCGGCGCGGTCGGCCTCGACTATGCCGTCAACCCGCGGCTCACCCTGCGGGCCGGCGTGCAGTACGACCCGACGCCCACGCCGGACGAGGAGCGCACGGCCCGGGTGCCGGACGGCGACCGCTGGCTCTTCGGCGCGGGCGCGACGGCCAAGCTGAGCGAGCGCATCTCGATGGACCTGGGCGCCGCCTACATCCACTTCGAGGACAGCCGGGTGAACCACGACACGACGTTCTACGCCGGCACCCCGGCGGCCACGACGACCCGCCTGCGCGGCGACGTCTCGGGCGCGGGCTACGTCATGTCGGTCGGCCTGAAGGCGACGTTCTAGCCGCCCTCAGTTCGGCGGGTTGTGCTTCTCGAGGAAGGCGACGGTCGCCTCCAGGGTCTGCAGCCGGGTGTCGCCGCGGCTTAGCCAGTGATCGGCGCCCGGCTGGATCACGAGCTCGTAGGGCTTGCCCGCGCGCTTGAGGGCGTCGGCCATGATCTGGCTCTGCACCGGAGGCACCACGGTATCGTCCTTGCCGTGGATCAGCAGGATCGGGATCTCGACCTTGTCGACGAAGGCGGCCGGCGATATCTCGCCCAGGACGGGATCGCGCAGGTCCTTCGCGCCCATGAACCGCATCCAGTAGCGCCGGGAGCGGATACCGTTGCGATCGCCGGACCAGTCGACCATGCGGCGCAGGTCGGACGGTCCGGCCACCGAGGCGGCGCAGCGATACACGCCGCGATCGTGGGTCGCCCCGGCCAGCGCCGCGTAGCCGCCGTAGCTCGCGCCCACGATGCACACCCGCTTGGCGTCGATCACGCCCTGCGCCGCCAGATGGCGGACGCCGTCCGAGAGGTCGGTCTGCATCTTGCGGCCCCACTGGCCGTAGCCGGCCTTCAGCAGGTCGCCGCCCAGGCCGTCGGAGCCGCGGAAGTTGACCTGCAGGACGGCGTAGCCGCGGGACGCCATGCCCTGGGCCCACCAGTCGAAGCCGGGGGTGTCGCGGGCGGCCGGCCCGCCGTGCGGGAACACCACCAGCGGGAGGTTCTTGGCGGCCCTGCCGCGCGGCAGGGTGAGGTAGCCGGTCAGCTCCAGCCCGTCGGCGGCCTTGTAGCGGATCGCCTGCTTGGGCGAGATGTCGGCTTCCTTCAGCTCGGTGAACTGCGCGCCGAGCCACGTGGCCTTCTTGGACGCCAGGTCGACCAGGGCGTAGGCCGGCCCCATTGTCGGCGAGTCGCAGAGGACGATGATCTTCTGGCGATCGTCGGACCAGGAGACGGGCTCGACGCGATCCTCCGGGAACGCCGCCTGCACGGCCTTCCAGACGCGCGCGTCCCTGGGATCGAAGAAGACGTAGCGATCCTCGTCGCCGACCAGGGCGTAGTGGCCGATCCACCGGCCGGTCACGGGATCGAAGATCGGCGATTGGTTGTCGGTCACCGGAACGCCCTCGCCCCAGACTCCGTCGGCCGCGCCGACCTCGGACCACTTGCCGTCGCGCCCGACCAGCAGACTGGAGCCGTCGCGGCCGAGGCCCATCAGGTAGGGCGCTTCCAGCTTGGCCTCGATGGCCTCGGTCTCGCGCCAGCCCACCTTGGCCTTGAGCTTGAGCGACCAGCGGCCATGTTGCTGATCGTAGATCTCCTGGGCGATCGGCGCGCCGTCCGGGCCCAGCAGCCAGTCGATGGTGTCCTCGTCGCCCTGCTCGACGAGCTGGCTCTGGGCGCGATCCAGATTGATCCGATAGACCGAGAGCCGGCCCCGGCCGTTGCCGAAGTAGATGCCCTCGATGAAGACCTGGGGCTTGCCCTCCACCAACCGGACCATTGGCGAGCCGTGGATGGTGTTCATCGACTCCGCCGCGTCCGACATCAAGCGTCGGACCTTCCCGGCCTTCAGGTCCATGTCGTGCGCCATCAACCACTCGCGCCGTCCGGCGCTGACTCCGGTGGCAATGGAGGTCACCGAGGCGACGACCAGCACGTGATCCTCGCCGGCGAACATGATGTCCCGCACCTTCTGGTCGCCGCCTTCGGCGACCATCAGGATCCTGCTGCTCTCAAGGTCCTTCACCGTGACGGTGCGCCGCTCGCCGTCGGTCACCACCACCGCGAGGCGTTTTCCGCTGGGCGAGAGCACCACCTGCTCGACGGTGGGAAGCTTGCCGTATGCCGACAACGGGGCGGCCGCGGCGGCGGACGAACAGACGAGAGCCACGAACAACGCGGCCACGATGCGTACGAACACCATCGACGAGCTTTCCCCCCAGAACGCTGCCATCGCAGATTGCAGCGAACGGGCGATGCGCGGCAAGCGCGGGCTAGTTGAGCTCGGTCTTTTTCGGCGGTTCGGGCGGCAGGGGCGCGACGGGGACGCCGTCCTCGACGAGGTCGCGGACCTCCTTGGGCGAGGCCTGGCCGTAGATGCCGCGCTGTTCGGAGCGTCCCTCGTGGATGGCGCGGGCCTCCTTGGCGAAGGCGTCGCCGACGTCGTCGAAGTTCTCCTCGACGTGGCGGCGGATGCGGCTCATGGCCTCCATCATCATCGCCTGGGGCGGGCCCGGAACCTCGTCCTGGGCGGTCTTGCGCACGCCGGCCAGCGCCGGCGCCATGATCTGCTTGCGCACCGACTTCGAGGCGCAGACCGGACATTCCAGCAGGCCGCGGGCGTGCTGGTCGTCGTAGTCGGCCGAGGAGCCGAACCAGCCTTCGAAGGCGTGTTCATGCTCGCAGGTCAGGGCGTATTTGATCATCGCGCCTAGATTTAGGGACCCGTGAAGGCCCGCGCATTGGCCAGCGCGGGGATCGCCGCGCGCGCCTTGGCGACGGCCGCGGGATCGAGGTCGGCGAGAAGCACGCCCGGCTCGTCGTGGTCAAGCCTGGCGATCACCTCGCCCCAGGGCCCGACGACGATGGAGCGGCCCCAGGTGCCGCGGCCGTCCTCGTGGAAGCCGCCCTGGGCCGGTGCGACGACGTAGCTGCCGGTCTCGATGGCCCGGGCGCGCATCAGCACCTCCCAGTGCGCCTCCCCGGTCGAGCGGGTGAAGGCCGCCGGGATCGCCAGAACCTCCGCGCCCGCCAGCGCCAGCGCGCGGTACAGCGCCGGAAAGCGCAGGTCGTAGCAGATGGAGTGGCCGAGCTGGAGGCCGTCCACCTCGCTGACCACCGCTCGGTCGCCGGGCTCGTAGGTCTCGGACTCCCGCGCCGTCTCCCCGCTGGGAAGGTCCACATCGAACATGTGCAGCTTGTCGTAGGTGGCGCGCACCTGGCCGTCCGGGCTGATCGACACCTGCCGGTTCGCAGCCTTGCCGTCGTCGCGCAGCACCAGCGCCGAACCGCAAAGAATCCAGACGCCGAGCTCCCGGGCTAGGTCGCGCAGGCCCAGGACCACGGGGTCCTGGTCGAGCGGCCGAAGCTGGGCGAACAGCCTGGCCTTGTCCTTCTGGAGGATGTTGGAGCCTTCGGGGGTGGCGATCAGCCGGGCGCCGCCGGCGGCGGCCTTCCGCACCAGCGGCGCGAGATGGGCGAACGCCGCGTCGAGCGTCGCGGGCGTCCGGGTCTGGATCAGGCCGACTTTCATCGGCCCCGGTATAGCTTAAGCCGCCTGCTGCAGCAGCGGGTCGAGCTTCCCGTCGCGTTCGAGCGCCATCATGTCGTCGCAACCGCCGATGTGGCGGTCGCCGATGAAGATCTGCGGGAAGGTCATGCGACCCGACCGCTGGACCATCTCGGCCTTCTTCTCGGGATCGAAGGCGGCCTCGATCTCGGTGAACTCGACGCCCTTCTGCTCGAGCAGGCTGACGGCCCGGATGCAGTAGGGACAGTAGGGCTTGGTGTAGATCGTGACGTTTGCCATTGCGCCTTAACGAGGGACCTGCCGCTGAAGCTTCATACATTTCATATGGTGAGTCCGGCCGCCTGCTTAACCCTCGCCACGACGGCGAGGTCGACAGCCGAGGCGCCCGCCGCCTTCAGGGCTCGCGCGCAGCCTTCCGCGGTGGCGCCGGTGGTCAGCACGTCGTCCACCAGCAGTATCCTCAGGCCGGCCACGCGGCCGCGCCGGCTCGGCGGGACCTCGAAGGCCCCCGCGACATTGCGGCGACGGCCCGAGCCCGACTTCCCCGCCTGGCTGTCGGTCCCGCGGCGGCGGACCAGCGCGTCGGGCAGATAGGGCGTTCCGGTCAGCCGGCTGAGCGCCCGGGCGATCTCGGCCGCCTGGTTGTAGCGGCGCGAGAGCAGGCGCAGGCGGTGCAGCGGGACGGGGGCGATGGCGTCAGCGTCATCGATCAGCTCCCAGGCGGCCCGCGACAGCCACCGGGCCATCAGCGGGGCGAGATCGGTGCGATCGGCATGCTTCAGCTTCAGGATCGGCTCACGAGAGGTCTCGTCGTAGAGACAGGCCGCCCGGGCGCGGTCGAACCCGCGCGGCTTGGCCAGACAAGCGGGGCAACGGGCGCCGAGGTCGTATTCGAACGGCGCGCCGCAGCCGTCGCACACCGGCCCGTCGAGGAAGTGGATGCGGCTCCAGGCCGTAGTCGAGAGGCCGCCAGCCAGCGGCCGCGGGCCGCCATCGAGCGTCTGGGGCGGGAAAACCAGGTCGAGCGCGCCGCGCCAGAGGCCTTTCAGCCGCGGGCCCGGTTCCCATCGGCGGGTGAAGTCGCCATGTTCCGCGGCCATGTCCGCCCCACCTAAGCTGTTCGACCGCGCCCTGCACCGCCAACGCCTGGACCGCGCGGCCCGGACGTTCGCGAACGCCGACTTCCTGCAGCGCCGTGCCGCCGAGGACGTGGCCGAGCGCCTGGCGCCGATCATGCGCAACTTCCCCGTGGCCGTCGACCTCTCGGCCCGGGCGGGCGCGTTCCGGGAAGCCCTCAGGGGCGGCGAAGCCCCCGAACGGGTGGGCTTCCTGGTCGAGGCCGACCTGTCTTACCGGATGCTGGTGGGGCGCGCCGGCCCCCGTGTCGTGCTGGACGAGGAGCGGCTGCCGTTCGCGGACGGGAGCCTCGACCTGATCGTCTCGACGTTGGGCCTGCACTGGACCAACGACGTCGTGGGCGCGCTGATCCAGGCCCGCCGGGCGCTGAAGCCGGACGGCCTCTTCATCGGGGCGTTCCTGGGCGGGACGACCCTGACGGAACTCCGCCAGTCGCTGGTGGCCGCCGAGAGCGAGATCCTGGGTGGCGCGGGCAGCCGCGTCTCGCCCTTCGCCGACACCCAGGATGCGGCGAGCCTGCTGCAGCGGGCGGGCTTCTCGATGCCGGTGGCGGACGTGGACAAGGTGACGGTCACCTACGAACACCCGCTCAAGCTGCTCATCGACCTGCGCCAGATGGGCGAGACCAGCGTGCTGGCCGAACGGCACCCGAAGCGGCTGACCCGGGCGCTGCTGGAGCGGACGTTCGAGATCTACTTCGAGCGCTTCCGCGACGCGGACGGCCGCATTCCCGCGACCTTCGAGATCATTACCCTGACCGGCTGGGCCCCGCCCAGCTGAAGAAGGAGGGCGCTACTCCCCCAGCAGGTGCAGGACGAGCTCGCGCCGCTGCGGGCGGGTGCGGTGCTCGAAGAGGTAGATCCCCTGCCAGGTCCCCAGCGCCAGACGGCCGCCCGTCAGGGGTATGGAGAGCTGCACGGTCGTCAGGGCGGTCCGCAGGTGGGCCGGCATGTCGTCGGGACCTTCGTCCTGGTGCCGATACGACGGACTCTCGGGCGCGACGCGGGCGACCCAGTCCTCCAGATCCCGGCGCACATCCGGGTCGGCGTTCTCCTGTATCAGCAGGCTCGCCGAGGTGTGGCGGCAGAAGACGGTGAGCAGGCCTGTCGTCATGTCCTCGCCCGCCACGAAGGCCGCGACCTCGCGGGTGATCTCGTGCAGGCCCTGGCCGGGCGTGGCGACCGAGAGCGTCCGCGAAGCTTGCCGCATCAGATCAGGTCCCGGAGCCAGGCCACCAGCGGCGCGTCGGCCGGGGGCATCGGATAGTCGTCCAGCTTCACCGGTTTCACCCAAGCCAGCGCCTTGTGCTCCTTGGCGCTCGGCTGCCCGTCCCAGCGGCGGATCAGGTAGAGCGGCATCAGCAGATGGAAGCCCTCGTACTCGTGGCTGGCGAAGACGAAGGGCGCGAGGCACGACTTCGTCACCCGGATGCCGAGCTCCTCGTCCAGCTCGCGGATCAGGCAGGCCTCGGGCGTCTCGCCGGGCTCGACCTTGCCGCCGGGAAACTCCCAGAGGCCGGCGAGCTGCTTGCCCTCCGGCCGCTGGCAGATCAGCACCCGGCCGTCGACGTCGATCAGGGCGGCGGCGGCCACCAGGAGCATCGGCTTGGTCATGAACGGGCCTTAGCGCGACCGCGCCATATCCGCCACAGGCGGTGTCCGAATGGTTGCGCTGGGTTGACTTCGCGCTCGCGAACACCGATCTCCACTGCGCGCCTAAGAGACGGCGCTATCGGCGCTCCAGCCGCGTGGGGCCTCCAGAAGGAGGCTCAGCCTGTTGAGCCAACCGACCCATAAGATTCGCCCATCACGCGGGGCGCTTCCCCATAGACCCGCGATGTCCGCGCCCTCGAACCGTTCGACTGGGCGCGCTCGGCGCATACGTGAAAGATACCTCTTTGACCCAATTCACTGACCTTGGCCTGGCCAAGCCGCTGCTCAAGGCGCTGGCCGACGAAGGCTACGTCAATCCGACCCCGATCCAGGCCCAGGCGATCCCGGGCGTGATGGGCGGCCGCGACCTGCTGGGCATCGCCCAGACGGGGACCGGCAAGACCGCGGCCTTCGCCCTGCCGATCCTCCACCGGCTGTCCGAGGACCGGAAGCCGGCCCCGCGCCGCAGCGCCCGCGTCCTCGTGCTCTCACCGACCCGCGAGCTCGCCACCCAGATCGCCGAGAGCTTCAAGGCCTATGGCAAGCAGATCGGCGTCTCGGTCGCCGTGGTGTTCGGCGGCGTGAAGCATGGGCCGCAGATGCGCGCCCTGGCCGGCGGCGTCGACGTTCTGGTGGCCACCCCCGGCCGCCTCATCGACCACTTGCAGGAGAAGTCCATCGTCCTCGACGGCGTGGAGACCTTCGTCCTGGATGAGGCCGACCAGATGCTGGACATGGGCTTCATCGTGCCGATCCGGCGCATCGTGAAGTTCCTGCCCAAGCAGCGCCAGAACCTGTTCTTCTCGGCCACCATGCCGGCCGAGATCGAGAAGCTGACCGGCGAGATCCTCAACCCGAACCCGCTGAAGGTGACGGTCACGCCGCCGTCCACGACGGTGGAACGGATCAACCAGCGCGTCCTGTTCGTCGAGCAGCAGCGCAAGCGCGCCCTGCTGGCCGAACTGTTCGACGACGCCAGCTTCAAGCGCGTCATCGTCTTCACGCGCACCAAGCGCGGCGCCGACCGCGTGGCCCGCAGCCTGGAGCAGGTGGGCGTTGAGGCGGCCGCCATCCACGGCGACAAGAGCCAGGGCCAGCGCGAGCGGGCGCTGGCGGCGTTCAAGAAGGGCGAGGTCCGCGCCCTGGTGGCCACCGACATCGCCGCCCGCGGCATCGACATCGACGCGGTCAGCCACGTCGTCCAGTACGAGCTGCCGAACGTGCCGGAAGCCTATGTCCACCGGATCGGCCGGACGGCGCGCGCCGGCGCCGACGGCTCCGCCGTGGCGTTCTGCGCCGACGACGAGCGGAACCTGCTGAAGGACATCGAGAAGGTGACCCGCCAGCGGATCCCGAACTTCGATCGCCGCAACGACCGTCACCTGGGCGCCGCCACGGCGGCGATGCCCGAAACGGGCGGCAAGCCGGAGCGCTCGGAACGTGCGGCCCAGCCGCACCGCCAGGGCCATCAGAAGAAGCCGAACCGCAACCACAGCCAGGCCAAGCCCGGCCACCGTCACGAGGGCGGCCCGGCGCGCGAAGGCGGCAATGGCGGCGCAGAGCGCCCGGCCTTCAAGGGCCCGCGCCGCGGCGGCGGCAACCGCTCCGGCGGCGGCGGCAATCGTTCCGGCGTCTGGAGCAATCGGTAGTCATCCTTCTCCCCTTGCAGGAGAAGGTGTCAGCCGCAGGCTGACGGAAGAGGGGTCGCGCCGGAGACGGGGGCGGCCCTTCGTCGTTTCAGGCGCGGAACGTCGGCCTACGACCGATAGTCCCCGTTGATCTCGACGTAGCGCTTGGTGAGGTCGCAGGTCCAGACGGTGGAGCTGGCGCGGCCGACGCCCACGTCAACGGTGACCTCCAGCTCCGGCTTCTTCATGTAGGCGCTCATCTTCGCCTCGTTGTACGAGGGCGCGATCAGGCCGTCCTGGGCGGCCCAGAGGTCGCCGAACCTGACGCTGATGGAGTCCCGGTCGACCGGCTCGTCGGCCTTGCCCACCGCCATGACGATCCGGCCCCAGTTGGCGTCCTCGCCGGCGAAGGCGGTCTTCACCAGCGGGCTGTCGGCGATCGACTTGGCGATCTTGCGGGCCGAGGCGGCGGTTTCCGCGCCTGTCACCGTGATCTTGATGAACTTGGTCGCCCCCTCGCCGTCGCGGACGAGCTGGTGGGCGAGGTCCATCAGCACCCCTTCCAGCTTGTCGCGGAAGTCGGCCAGGCGGCGGTCGCCGGCGCGGCTGATCCTCGGCGCGCCGGACTGGCCGGTGGCGAACAGCAGCAGGGTGTCATTGGTCGAGCGGTCGCCGTCCACCGTGACCGCGTTGAAGGTATTGCGCGTGTAGAGGTTGCAGAGGTTCTGCAGCGCGCCCGGCGAGATCGCCGCGTCGGTGACCACGAAGGCCAGCATGGTGGCCATGTCGGGCGCGATCATGCCCGAGCCCTTGCAGATGCCGCCGATGCGGACGGTCGTCCCGTCGATCGTGGCCTCGGCGTACGAGCCTTTCGGGAAGGTGTCGGTGGTCATGATGGCCCGCGCCGCCGCCGCCCAGTTGTCGGCGCTGAGCTTCTGCTCCAGGTCCGGCAGCCGGTGGGTGATCTTGGCGTCGTCCAGCAGCACGCCGATGACGCCTGTGGACGCCACCATCACGTCGCGCTGGCGGCAGTCGAACCGCTTGGCCACGCCGGCGGCGACGCGGCGGACGGCGTCGGCGCCGGGCTTGCCGGTGAAGGAGTTGGCGCAGCCGGCGTTGACCACCAGGGCCCGCGCGCCCTCGCCCTTCGTCGCCTCCAGGTGGCGCTTGCACCAGTCGACGGGCGCCGAGCCTACGCCGTGGCGGGTGAAGACGCCCGCGGCGCTGGCGCCGTCCGGGAAGGACATGACCATCAGGTCGTCGCGCTCGTGCTTGTAGAAACCCGCGCGGCCCACGGCGAGTTGGACGCCGGCGATCGGCTTCATCTCGGGGAACGGCACGGCCAGGGGGGAGACCGGCATGGCCGACTTGTCCACCTTGGCGGGAGCGGCCGAACCCGCGGGCTGCGGCTCGCGATCGAAGGCGTGGGCCAGCTTGTCGGCGCGCTTCAGGGCCGCGCGCTTGATCGCGCTGGTCAGCGGGTCGAAGGCGCGCTCCAGGGTCTGGCCGACCACCTCGACCGGCTTGCTGGCCGGCTTCGACTTGGCCGCGTCGGATTTCGTGGGCTTGCGGCTCATGAGGGGGTCCCCTTGGCTTTGGGCGCGTCCGCCGGCGGGGGCGCCTGAGGCGCGCCTTCCTGCGGCTTCACCAGAGTCTCGATCTTGGCCTTGCCGCGCAGCTTTTCCAGCAGGTCGCGGATGCGGTCGTAGGTGAGGAAGCGCACGATCTGCGGCCGCGCGGCCTCGAGCGTGATCGGCTGCTCCAGGCGGCGATCCTCCACCTTCACCAGGGCGAAGCCGGTCTCGACCGCGAAGGGGCCGACGATCTGGCCGACCTTGGCGTCCTTGAGGGCCGTGTCGTAGGCCTCCGGCATGACGTCGGTCGTGAAGTAGCCGAGGTCTCCCCCGTTGAAGCGGGTCGCGGCGTCGCGCGACCGCTCCATGGCCAGGGCCTCGAAGGAGGCGCCCGCCGCCAGCAGCTTCTTCACCGCCTCGGCGTCGGCGGCGGTGGCGAGCACGATCTGACGGGCGCGGATCTCCTCCGAGCGTTTGGCCAGCTTCTGCTGCTCTTCATAGAGGCCGCGGATGTTGTTCTCGGTGACGGCGTCGGCCACGACGTCCTCCACCAGCATGTCACCCAGGATGCGATCGCGGGCGGCGGCCAGGCGGCGCTGGGCGACCGGGTCCTTGTCCAGCTTGCGCTTCAACGCTTCGGCGGCCAGCAGCTTCTGGTCGACCACCTCGTCCAGCACCCGGCGGAACAGGTCGGACGACGGATCCAGCGGCTCCCCCTCGCCGATCAGGCCCTGAGCCACCGCCTCGCGCTTCACGTCCGAGGTCCAGACCGTCCGGCCATCGACACGGGCCACCGCCACGTCGCCGCGCTCGGGCGGCTGGTCGCCGTCGCCGCCGCGGCCGCAGGCGACGAGCGCCGCGCTCAGCGCCAGGACCAGGCCGGCCGTGCGGAGGGTCTGTGCCGCCATGCGAGGATCACCCGTCTTTCCGGAGCGGCGCCGCACGCGGGCGGGCGCGGGCCGTCCCTAGCCATTTCCGCTGCGGGATGCAAAGGTTGCCCCCGAGTTAGAACAATCGTTTAAAAGCGCCGACCATTCTCCCGGAGGATCATTTAGAATGCGCGAAGCCGTTATCGTCTCGTACGCCCGCACCGGCCTGGCCAAGTCCGCCCGCGGCGGCTTCAACATGACGCCCACCGTCTCGATGGCCGCTCACGCCGTGAAGCACGCGGTCGAGCGCTCGGGCATCGCCCCGGCCGAGGTCGAGGACGTCTTCCTTGGCAACGTCGCCCATGGCGGCGGGAACCTGGGCCGTCAGGCGGGCCTGCTCGCCGGCCTGCCGATCACCACCTCGGGCGTGACGGTTAACCGCTTCTGCTCGTCCGGCCTGCAGACGATCGCCATGGGCGCCGACTACATCCGCAACGGCGGCGCCGACGTGGTGGTCGCCGGCGGCGTGGAGTCGATCTCCATGCCGAACCCGGGCCCCGGCAGCGTCGAGAACTTCGATCCGAAGCTGACCGAGATGTACCCGGCGATCTTCATGCCGATGATCGACACCGCCGACATCGTGGCCGAGCGCTACAAGGTGAGCCGCGAGGCCCAGGACGAGTATTCGCTGGAAAGCCAGCGCCGCATGGCCGCTGCCCAGCAGGCGAACAAGTTCGCCGACGAGATCGTCCCGATGAAGACCAAGATGAAGGTGGTCGACAAGGCGACGAAGGCGGAGTCGGTCGTCGACTACGTTGTCGATCGCGACGAGTGCAACCGCCCCGACACGACGCTGGAGGGCCTCTCGGGCCTGCAGCCGGTGCGCGGCCCCGGCAAGTACATCACGGCCGGCAACGCCTCGCAGCTCTCGGACGGCGCGGCGGCCGTGGTGGTCATGGAAGCCAAGGAAGCCGAGCGTCGCGGCCTGAACCCGCTGGGCGTGTTCAAGGGCTGGGCCGTCGCCGGCTGCGAGCCTGACGAGATGGGCATCGGCCCGATCTTCGCCATCCCGCGCCTGCTGGAGCGGCACGGCCTGAAGATCGACGACATCGACCTGTGGGAGCTGAACGAGGCGTTCGCCTCCCAGTGCCTCTACAGCCGCGACAAGCTCGGCATCGATCCGGAGAAGTACAACGTCAACGGCGGCTCCATCGCCATCGGCCACCCCTTCGGCATGACCGGCGCGCGTCTGGCGGGCCACGTCCTGCAGGAAGGCAAGCGCCGCGGCGCCAAGCACGTCGTCGTCTCGATGTGCATCGGCGGCGGCATGGGCGGCGCCGGCCTCTTCGAGGTGTTCTGATCTGAACCGCGGGCCGCACCTCCGTCCGAGAGGTGCGGCCATGCCGCCGCGTTGACTTGGCCGGGGGTAGTCCTTAAGTCACGCACGCCCCAAAAGAGCGGCTTTTTCGGCGTGCGTAGGGCCCTGGACGCCGCCGACGATCGGACATCTCCCTTGAGCATCTTCCAACGGTTCTTCGGCTCCTCCAACGACCGCAAGGTCAAGGCCTTCCAGGCGCGCGTCCTGAAGATCAATGCGCTGGAGCCCAAGATCCAGGGCCTCTCCGACGCCGAGCTGCGGGCCAAGACCGACGAGTTCAAGGCGCGCCTCGCCAAGGGCGAGACCCTCGACCAGATCATGGACGAAGCCTTCGCCGTGGTCCGCGAGGCGGCCAAGCGCGTGCTGGGCCAGCGCCATTACGACGTGCAGCTGGTCGGCGGCATGATCCTGCATGAGGGCGGCATCGCCGAAATGCGGACCGGCGAAGGCAAGACGCTGGTGGCCACCGCGCCGACCTACCTGAACGCTCTGGCCGGCAAGGGCGTGCACGTCATCACCGTCAACGACTACCTCGCCCAGCGCGACAGCGAGTGGATGGGCCAGGTCTATCGCTTCCTGGGCCTCAGCACCGGCGTCATCGTCCATGGCCTCAGCCAGGGCCAGCGCCAGGCGGCCTACAACAGCGACATCACCTACGGCACGAACAACGAGTTCGGCTTCGACTACCTCCGGGACAACCTCGTTTACGACAAAGGCGAGATGGTCCAGCGCGGCCACAACTTCGCGATCGTCGACGAGGTGGACTCGATCCTGATCGACGAGGCGCGGACGCCCCTGATCATCTCGGGCCCGACCGAAGATCGCTCCGAGTTCTACAAGACCATCGACCTGCTGATCAAAGAACTGATCCAGGACCCGACCACCTACGACCACGACGAGAAGCAGCGGCAGGTCATCCTCACCGAAGAAGGTTCGGAGAAGATCGAGCAGATCCTCGAGGCCGCCGGCCACCTCGCCGAGGACAGCGCTGGCCTCTACGACCCGGCCAATGTTTCGGTGGTGCACCACGTCAACCAGGCGCTGCGCGCCAACGTCCTCTACACCCGCGACAAGGACTACATCGTCCGCGCCGGCGAGGTGATCCTGATCGACGAGTTCACCGGCCGCATGATGCACGGCCGCCGCCTGTCCGAGGGCCTGCACCAGGCCATCGAGGCGAAGGAAGGCGCGGTCATCCAGCCCGAGAACCAGACCCTGGCCTCGGTGACGATCCAGAACTACTTCCGCCTCTACTCGAAGCTGTCGGGCATGACCGGCACCGCGGCCACCGAGGCGCAGGAGTTCCTCGACATCTACCGGATGGACGTGGCCGAGATCCCGACCAACCGGCCGATCCAGCGGATCGACGACGACGACGAGGTCTATCGGACCAACGCCGAGAAGAACCAGGCGATCATCAAGCAGATCGAGGAGTGCTACCTGCGCGGCCAGCCGATTCTGGTCGGCACGGTCTCCATCGAGAAGTCGGAGCAGCTCTCGGACCTGCTGAAGGCCCACCGCTTCGAGAAGGACGGCAAGAGCCAGACCGGCATTCCGCACAACGTGCTGAACGCCCGCTATCACGAGCAGGAAGCTTTGATCGTGGCCGACGCCGGCATGCCCGGGGCCGTGACCATCGCCACCAACATGGCCGGCCGCGGCACCGACATCCAACTGGGCGGCAACGTCGACATGCGCCTGGCCAAGTGGCGGGACGAGCAGCGCGCGCTGGGCGTGGAGCCGACGCCTGAGCAGGCCTTCGCCGAACGCGAGAAGATCGAAGCCGAGATCAAGGACCTCAAGGAGCAGGCGCTGGCCGCCGGCGGGCTCTTCGTGCTGGGCACCGAGCGCCACGAGAGCCGCCGGATCGACAACCAGCTTCGCGGCCGGACCGGCCGTCAGGGCGACCCCGGCCACTCGAAGTTCTTCCTGTCGTGCGAGGACGACCTGCTGCGCATCTTCGCCGGCGACCGGCTGGACGCGATCATGCGCACCTTCGGCGTCCAGGAAGGCGAGGCGATCACCCACAAGTGGCTGAACAGCGCCATCGCCACGGCCCAGAAGCGCGTCGAGCAGCGGAACTACGAGATCCGCAAGAACCTGCTCAAGTACGACGACGTCGTGAACGATCAGCGCAAGGCCGTGTTCGAGCAGCGCCAGGAGTTCCTGGATGCGCAGGACCTCTCGGAGGCGATCCTCGAATTCCGCCGCGACACCATTTCGGATCTCGTCGAACGTCACCTCCCGCCCAAGGCCTATGCCGAACAGTGGGACGTCCAGGGGCTGACCGCCCAGGTGCGCGAGTACCTGGGCCTCGACCTCCCGATCGCCGACTGGGCGGCCGAGGAAGGCATCGCCAACGAGGAGATCGAGGAGCGGATCCAGAAGGCCGCCGATGTCCGCGCCGCCGAGCGCGAGCAGCTCCTAAGCCCCGAGCGCATGCGCCAGGTCGAGAAGAGCTTCCTGCTCAACGTGGTCGACACGCAGTGGCGGGAGCACCTGATGCACCTGGACCACCTGCGCAACGTGATCGGCCTGCGCGGCTACGGCCAGCGCGATCCGCTGAACGAGTTCAAGACCGAGGCCTTCTCGCTGTTCGAGAAGCTGCTGGTGGACCTGCGCCAGACGGTCACGCGCTGGCTGATGAACGTCGAGATCCAGTTCGAGGAGCCGCCGCAGCAGCACGCGCCTGAGATGTTCGAGGTCCACCTCGACCCGCTGACGGGCGAGAACGAGGCGGCGAGCTTCATCCCCGACAACATCTCGGCCGAGCAGCGCCAGGCGCTGCCGGTGACCGCCCTGCCCGACGGCTGGGAAGAGACCGGCCGCAACCAGCCCTGCCCCTGCGGCTCGGGCAAGAAGTTCAAGCACTGCCACGGCGCGCTGGTCTGACGACCGGCGCCGCCTAGGCGCGGCTGTCCTCCAGTACGAACCCCGCGCCCCGGTCGCCGATCATGACCGTGGGCGTGTTGGTGTTGCCCGACGTGATCGTCGGCATCACCGAGGCGTCGATCACCCTCAGACCCGCCACCCCCATCACCCGCAGCCGGTCGTCCACAACGGCCTGCGGGTCGGACGGCAGGCCCATTTTCGCCGTGCCCACGGGGTGGAAGATGGTGGTGCCGATGTCGCCGGCCGCCCTGGCCAGGGCCGCGTCGTCGTCGCCGACCGCCGGCCCCGGCAGGTATTCCTCCGGACGGTAGGGCCTCAGCGCCGACTGGCTCATCAGGCGGCGCGTCACGCGAATGGCGTCAGCGGCGACCCGGCGATCCTCGGGCGTGGCCAGGTAGTTGGGCGCGATCCTCGGCGCATCGGCCGGGTCCGGCGAGCGCAGGCGGACCGTGCCGCGTGAGGTGGGCCTGAGATTGCAGGCCGCCACGGTGACCGCCGGGAAGCGGTGCAGCGGCTCACCGAAGCGGTCCAGCGACAGAGGCTGGACGTGGAACTGGATGTTCGGCCGCTCGTGCTCGGCCGAGGAGACCGTGAAAAGCCCCAGCTGCGAGGGCGCCATGGTCAGGGGTCCCGTCCTCAGGAGGGCGTACTCCAGGCCCATCAGACCCCGGCCGAGGAGCGAGTGGTAGACCGCGTTCAGGGTGCGCACGCCGCTGACCTTGTAGATGGCCCGCTGCTGCAGGTGGTCCTGAAGATTGCGGCCGACGCCTGGCCGGTCGGCGACAACCGGCAGCCCGAGTTCGGACAGCCACTCGCCGGGTCCGACGCCCGAGAGTTGCAAGATCTGGGGGGAGCCGATAGCGCCGGCGGACAGGATCACCTCCCCGCGGGCGCGGGCTTCGAAGCGCGCCCCGCCGCGGGAGAAGGCGACCCCCACCGCGCGGCCGTTTTCGATCAGCACCCGCTCGACGGTGACGCCGGTCTCCAGCCGCAGGTTCGGCCGCTTCAGCGCGGGCTTGAGGAAGGCGCGAGCCGCCGACCAGCGCAGGCCGCGGCGCTGGTTCACGTGGAAGGCGCCGACGCCGGTGTTGTCGCCGGTGTTGAAATCCTCGGTCGCCGGGACGCCCATCTCGACCGCGGCGCGGGCGATGGCGTCCAGCACATCCCAGCGGACCCGCGGACGCTCCACCCGCCATTCGCCGCCGACGCCATGGTGCTCGCCGTCTCCCAGGAAATGATCGTCGAGCCGGCGGAAGACCGGCAGCACGTCCTGCCAGCCCCAGCCGCTAAGGCCGAGCTGGCGCCAGTGGTCGTAATCGGCGGCCTGGCCCCGCATCGAGATCATGGCGTTGATCGCCGAGGAGCCGCCGATCACCTTTCCGCGCGGATACTTCAGCGCCCGCCCGTTGAGCCCGGGTTCGGGCTCGGTCTCGAACAGCCAGTCCGACCGCGGGTTGCCGATGGCGAAGAGGTAGCCCACCGGCACGTGGAACCAGATCCAGTCGTCCGTGCCGCCGGCCTCCAGGACCAGCACGCGGTTCCTGGGATCGGCCGAGAGACGATTGGCCACGACGCAGCCCGCCGAGCCCGCCCCGACCACGATGTAGTCGTACTCGCCGTCGAGCCCCTGCGCCGCCATCACCCCACCTTTCGGGCTCCGTCATTGCGCGGAATCGGCGTTCTCCGCCAGCGCTTGCCGACCGTCGCGTAACCCCGTCAGACTTGCCGCAGAAGAAGAACACATCGGGAGGTCACAGATGGGCGCATCCCTGCCCAAGGCCTGCATCATCGGCGCGGGCTGCTCGGGTTTCACGACGGCCAAGCGCCTGAAGGACCTGGGCGTGCCGTTCGACTGCTTCGAGATGTCGGACGACATCGGCGGCAACTGGTACTTCAAGAACCCCAACGGGATGTCGGCCTGCTACGAGAGCCTGCACATCGACACCTCGAAGTGGCGCCTGGCCTTCGAAGACTATCCGGTCCCCGCCGACTGGCCGGACTTCCCGCACCACAGCCAGCTCCTGCAGTATTTCCACGACTACGTGGACCATTTCGGGCTGCGGCCGCTGATCACCTTCAACACCGCCGTGACGCACGCCGAGCGGACGAGCGACGGGCTCTGGTCGGTGACGCTGTCGACCGGGGAGCGGCGGCTCTACGACGTCCTCATCGTCTGCAACGGCCACCACTGGGACGCGCGCATCCCGGATTACCCCGGCCATTTCGACGGGCCGCACTTCCACGCCCACGAGTACCGCGACCCCTTCGATCCCGTGGACATGCGCGGCAAGAACATCGTGGTCGTCGGCATGGGTAATTCGGCGATGGACATCGCCTCCGAGCTCGCCCAGCGGCCGATCGCGAGGACCCTGTGGGTTGCCGCCCGCCGCGGCGTCTGGGTGCTGCCGAAGTACATGGACGGCAAGCCGGCGGACAAGGCGGCGCTGCCGCCGTGGTTCCCGCGCAAGCTGGGCCTGGCCCTGGCCCGCAAGAAGATCAAGAAGACGATCGGCGCGATGGAGGACTACGGCCTCCCGAAGCCCGACCATGAGCCGCTGGAGGCGCACCCCTCGGTATCGGGCGAGTTTCTGACGCGGGCGGGCTGCGGCGACGTGAAGTTCAAGCCGAACATCGCCGAGCTGATCGGCCGGAAGGTGCGCTTCGAGGACGGCAGCGTCGAGGACGTGGACGCCATCGTCTACGCCACCGGCTACCGGATCAGTTTCCCGTTCTTCTCCGACCCGGCGCTGCTGCCGGACGCGGAGAACCGCTTCCCGCTGTTCAAGCGAATGATGCAGCCGGGCGTCGCCAACCTGTTCTTCATGGGCCTGGCGCAGCCCCTGCCCACGCTGGTGAACTTCGCCGAACAGCAGGCGAAGCTGGTCGGCGCCTATCTCACCGGACGCTACCGGCCGCCGGCCGCGGACGAGATGCGGGCGGTCACGGCGAAGGACGAGGCCGACCACCTCGGCCCCTACTACAAGTCCGCCCGGCACACGATCCAGGTGGACTTCGGGCGCTACGTCCACGACCTGCTGCGCGAGATTGAACGGGGAGCGAAACGCGCGGTCGCAGCCGGCCACGCCCTGCCCGTCCCGCCGCGCGCCGAGGGCGTCTCATCCTCGGCCGCAGCCGTGGCTGCGGCTTGAAGCGTGGCAACGGATTGCCGCCAAGCTCGTTCTGTTTAGCCTCGGAGAAAGGCTGAACATGGCGACCTATCGAGCGTTTCGCCTCGACAAAAGGCGTGAGATCCGCAGCGGCGTGTGGGTCACGGCGCCCAACGACGCCGCCGCCAAGGCGCAGGCCGAGGAGCTCTGCGAGGACGGTGCGCCGTTCGTCGAAGTCTGGCGCGGCGAGCGCCTGGTCGACGAGGTCGAGTGCAAGCCCGACGAAGCGTCAGCGCGTAACGATCGGGAAGTCGGCGCGCGGCGCTGACAGCCATCCGAGCAGACGTCCCAGCGGCTCGGCTCCGGCGGGCGCCGGCGCGCCGGCCAGGGCCGCAGCCAGGAACTGGGCCCGCGGCAGGGTGACCGCCCCGTCGGCGGCGTCGCCCTTCGGATCGGCCTCCCAGGTCAGCACGTCGTTGCGCACCGAAACGCGGAAGCGCTCCTTCCGCTCGGGGAAGATGAGGTCGACCACGGCGGATTGCCCCTTCGACTTCGCAGGATCGAGCCGGACCGACAGCAGGTCGAGCAGCATGCCCGTCGGCGTGTTGCGCACCAGCTCGGACGACGCGCCCCGCCCACCGGCCTTCGGCACGCCCTCGCGCAGTTCGTGGGCGCCAGCCAGGTACATGTTCCGCCACAGCGCGCTCTCCGCCCCGGCCGCCTGCCGCTCGTAGATGCGGGCCAGCAGGCCGCGGGCCTCCGTATCCTTCGCGTCCGCCAGCACCAGGCGATTGGCGAGCGTGGCGGCCCAGCGGTCGTCCCCGGCCTCGAAGGCCTTCCGCGCCTCGGCCAGCACCTTCGCCGGGCCGCCCATCGCGGCGACGTAGCGGGCGCTCTCGTCAGCCGGCTCCAGCGGCGCGAGGTTCACCGGATTGGCGTCGTACCACCCCATGTAGCGCTGGTAGACCGCGCGGCTGTTGAAGCTGACCGTCCCGTAGTAGCCACGGTTGTACCATTCCCGGTCCAGGACCTCGGGCAGCTTGAGGCGATTGGCGATCTCGGCCCCCGTCAGGCCGTCGTTCATCAGGCGGACGGTCTGGTCGTGCAGGTATTTGTAGGCGTCCCGGTGCTTGGCGACGTAGTCCGCGATCGCGGCGCGGCCGAACCGCGGCCAGGCGTGGCTGGTGAACACGACGTCGGTCCGGTCGCCGTAGAGGCGCAGGGACTCCGTGAGCGAGTCCGCCCACACCTTGGCGTCGCGCACCAGCGCCCCGCGCGGCGTCAGTACGTTGTGCATGGTGGCGTTGGCGTTCTCGGCGAGGCACAGGGCCTTCAGGTCCGGCAGGTAGATGTTCATCTCCGCCGGCGCCTCGGTGTTCGGCGTGAGCTGGAACTCCATCCGCACGCCATCGACGGTCAGGGTCTGGCCGGTGCGCACGACGTCGACGTTCGGCGGCACGAGGGTCTGGGTTCCGGCGCTCACCGCCATGCCGATGCCGGCGTTGACCTGCCCGGCCGGTCCCTTCGGCAGGAAGCTGCCGAACTGATAGGTAGCGCGGCGCTGCATCGCGGGGCCTGCGATGATGTTCTCGCTGACCGCATGCTCCAGGAAGCCTTCCGGAGCGATCACCTGGACCCGGCCGGCGTCCAGGTCCGCCTGGGTCACGATGCCCCGCGCGCCGCCGAAGTGGTCCACGTGGCTGTGGGTGTAGATGATCGCCACGACGGGACGCGCGCCCAGCCTGGCGTTGGCAAGGTCCAGGGCGGCCTTCGCGGTCTCGGCCGAGGTCAGCGGATCGATGACGATCCAGCCGCTCTTGCCGGCGATGAAGGTGGCGTTGGCAAGGTCGAAGCCGCGCACCTGCCAGACGCCGTCGGCGACTTTGAACAGGCCATTCTTCGCGAGGAGCTGGGACTGGCGCCACAGGCTGGGGTTCACGCTGGGCGGCGCATCGCCCTTCAGGAAGTCGTAGGCCGAGAGATCCCAGACGAGCCGGCCGTCGGCGGCCGTGATCTTCGGATCGTCACGCGTGCCCAGGAAGCCGCGGTCGGCGAAGTCGAAGTCCCGGCGGTCGGAAAGATCAGGCGCCGCCACGGCGCTCCCGGCCGCCGCCGCGACAGCCATGCCGCAAAGCCACTTCCGCATCGGACCCCTCCCCCGTCTGGTCGGCGTCCGCAGGACCATGTTCCGGCGGCGGAGTCTAGAAGCTCGCCCAGTTGCCGTGAAAACCGAAGGGCACGCGGCGCGGCATCTCGGCCGTGGCGACCGGCCCCTTCGCCACGTCCTGCGCCTCGAAGATCAGCAGGTCCGAGCGGTTCTCGGCCGCCCGCCAGACCACCGCCGTCAGCCAGCCGTCGCCTTCCGGCCCATCGGCCGAACGAGGCACAAAGACGGGCTCGGAGGTCATGTCGCCGCCGGTGAGCTCATAGGCCTGGCGGCGGCCCGTCTGCAGGTCGATGTGGGCGATGGCGGTCTGTTTGACGGTCTTGGAGCCTGACGGGTCGGCGGCGTACCAGCCGTGGCGGTGCTTGCGCGTTTCGACGCGGGGATCGACGCGGGGGAACTCGCCGTCGAGATCGTCCAGGGGCTCTTCCCGGATCGCGTCGCTGTCGCCGTCCAGGTCGAAGGTCCAGCGCACCAGCCGCGCCGCCGCCTTGCCGCCCGGCGAGCCGTCGGCATTGGGGAACAGCGGCGCCTGGTCGTAGCGCATGACGTCGGCGAAGAGCTTGCCGCCTTCCTCCCAGGCGTTCAGCGGGTGGAAGACGTAGCAGGCCTCGGTGTTGAACCAGCGGATGTCGTCCACCGCGCCGTCGCGGCGCATGACGCCGACGTAGGCGCCCTTCTCCGGCTCCCAGGCGAAGGCCGGCTTGCCGTTCATGGCCCGCTCCAGGCTGCCGGTCAGCGGCAGGACCGGGAACAGCACGTGGTTCTCGGTGACCATGAAGTCGTGGACCATCGAGGCGTACGGCGCCTGGAACTCGTCGCGACGGACGACCTGCCCGTTCGCATCGGTGACGCCGTAACTCATGCCCGCCGACAGCGGCATGTCGCCGACGCCATAGGCGAACCAGACCATCTCGCCCGTGACGGGATCGATCTTCGGGTGAGCCGTGACCCGCCCGCCGTAGGGCCGGACATAGCCCAGCGACGACAGGTCCCTTGGCCCCATCTCGAAGGGGTGGTGCCCTTCTTCCAGCGCCAGCAGGCGGCCGGCGTGCCAGACGATGTTGGTGTTGGCCACGCCGCCCTCGTTGCCGAGGGCGATCGGATCGGTCGTCATCGGATTGCCGAACGAGCCGAACAGCGATCGGCCGTGCTCGTGCTCCAGCTCCCACTTGGGCGTGCGGACGTAGCGGTTGCGGTAAGAGACGCGGCCGTCCTCGACGTAGAAGCCATGGACCATGCCGTCGCCGCCGAACCAGTGGTGGTTGGGATCGCGCGGCTCGAACTGAGGATTGGGGCCGATGCGGAACAGGGCGCCGCGGAGCTCCCGCGTGATCTCGCCCTTCACCGTCAGGTCGAAGTCGTCCTCCGACCGGATCGGCGCGAAGTTGCCCGCCAGATAGGGATTGATGCGCGCATCGCCGTCCATGGCCGTTCCTCCCGCTGCCTTAGCGACAACTTACGTTGTAAATTTATGAGGTAAGGTCTACGCCTTGGCAAGCGCTTTGTCGATCGTGAGTCCCGATGCCTCGTGTGCTGACCGAAACCGACGTCGCCGACTTCCGCGGACGCCTGTGCACCGCTGCCGAGCGATTGTTCGCCGAGCGGGGGCCGGACGCGGTGACGATGCGCCAGCTCGCGGCCGCCCTGGGCGTCTCGCCGATGACGCCCTATCGCTACTTCCAGGACAAGAACGACATCCTCGCAGCCGTGCGGACCAACGGGTTCAACCGCTTCGCTGAGGCGCTTGAGAAGGCGCGCGACCAGACCGACGGCGACGCTCGGCGCAAGGGCGCGGCGGTGGGCGACGCCTATGTCACCTTCGCGCTGGAGCATCCGCATACGTACAAGCTGATGTTCGACCTGAACCAGCCGGACGAGGGCGAGTATCCAGAGCTGGTCGAGGCCGGACGCCGCGCCCGCGCCACGCTGAGGGACTACGTCCAGGACCTGATCGCCAACGGCGTGTTGGCCGGCGACGCCGAAGAGGTGGGCACGATGTTCTGGGCGGCCGCCCACGGCTGCGTCGTGCTGGAGCTGGCCGGCAAGCTCCCGCCGGGCACGGCCAAGGACCTGCACCACGCGCTCGGCCAAGCGATCAGCCGGGGCCTGCGCCCCGGAGCGGCCTAGACGCGAACCACCCTCGCGCTCGTCCAGCGGTCATAGGCGGGGTCCGGCCGGCCGGCGAGCAGCAGGGCCAGCGCCAGGAGCGCCAGCCCGCCGACGACGGTCAGCTCGGCCAGGCGGACCTCCCGAGCGAAGGCCATAACGCCCGGCGCGGCCCGGCCCAGATGCGGCAGGGCCGCCACCAGGAGCGCTCCGGCGACGAGCCAGCCATAGACCACGAGGTTGCGGGCGAGCGCGCGGGCGAAGCCCAGCCGGCCGCCGTTCGCGGCGACCACCCGCAGGGCCAACGCGGCCTTGCCCGGCGTGCCGCCCAGCACGCCCTCGCCCACAGCCATGCACAGCACGAACGCCAAGGGATAGGCCCAGCCCAGCGACAGCGGGCGCACCGGCTCGCCCTTGCGGTTCACGGGCTGCAGCACCGCTGCGCCCATCACCGTCTCGCCCTGCTGGGCCTCGACGTTCACCGAAACGAAGCGGCCGCTCTCCAGGCCGAGGAACAGCCGCCGGCAGGCCGTGGCCGAAACCACCCGGGCGGTCGCGCCGGGGATCGCCGAAACGGCGGCCCTGGCTACGCCCGGCGCGATGCTGGCCGCCGCCTCGCAGCGATCGATCGGTTGAAAGACATAGGCCCGGAACCGGCCGTCGGTGGCGCTGTAGAGCACGACCGACATCAGGCTGGCCGCCAGGACGAAGAACACGCCGTCGACCGCCGCCGCCGCCAGCCGACGCCAAATCTTCGCGCTGCCCGCTTCGGCCATCCGCCTGCCCCCGACTCCGGCGCGAGCTTGACCGCCGCGACGTCATCCGTCGAGGTTCATGCGACGAAGCAAGGAGCCGCCATGCCGAAGCCTGCGCCGTTCGAAGTCGCCTGGACCGCCAAGGCGGTCGAGGCGGTGCTGGCGCAGGTGCGCGCCTATCCCTGGCCGCCGGCGCCGCAGGTGGACGACGGCTGGGCGTACGGATGCGACGCCCGGTACCTGCAGGCGCTCTGCCGCCACTGGACCGAGGCCTACGATTGGCGGGCCGCGATGGCGGAGCTCAACCGCTTCCCGCAGTTCACGGCCAGGGTCGAGGAGTTCGACATCCATTTCGTCCACCTCGTCGGCGAGGCGGGCGGGCGGCGGCCGCTGATCCTGACGCACGGCTGGCCGGGGTCGCACTACGAGTTCTGGGAGGCCGCCGAGAAGCTCGCCTTCCCGAGCCGCCACGGCGGCAATGCGGAGGACGCGTTCGACCTCGTGATTCCGTCGCTGCCCGGCTTCGGCTTCTCGTCGAAGCCGGCGAGACCCGTCGGCCAGCGGCTCACGGCGCGCCTGTTCAACAGCCTGATGACCGAGGTGCTGGGCTACGACAGCTATCTGGCGCAGGGGGGCGACTGGGGCGGACTCGTAACCTCCTGGCTCGGGCACGACCACGGCGCCCGCGCAAAGGCCATCCACCTGAACATGATCGGCTTCCGCCCGGCGGGCGGTCCGAAGGATGACGCCGAGGTCGCCTGGATCCAGCGCCAGCAGGCCATGATGGACGTGATGGGCGCCTACTTCCGCCTACAGGCGTCCAAGCCCCAGTCGCTCGCCTGGATGGCGGTGGGCAACCCGGTAGGCCAGGCGGCGTGGATCGCCGAGCGCTTCCACGACTGGGCAGACCTGTCGGCCAGGAGCCTGGACGAGGCGTTCCCGAAGGACCGGCTGCTGACCAACATCATGCTCTATGTGATGACCGGCAGCTTCACGACGGGGGCCTGGTACTACCGCGGCCTGATCGAGGAAGGCGGCGTGGCGCTGAAGCCCGGCGAGCGCTGCGAGACGCCGACCGCCTTCGCCAACTTCCCCGGCGAGCCGCTCTACACCGCGCCGCCCCGAAGCTGGGCCGAGCGGGCCTACAACATCGTCCGCTGGACAGACATGCCGCGCGGCGGCCACTTCGCGGCCATGGAGGAGCCGGACCTCTTCGTGGACGAGATCCGGGCTTGGGGCCGCACGGTCTGACCGCTAAACGGCGGGCATGACGCACGCCCGCTACGACTTCGCCTCGGACAACACCGCCCCGGCCGCACCGGAGGCGCTGGACGCGCTGGTCGCCGCCAATACCGGCTTCACGTCGGGCTACGGAACGGACCCCGTCAGCGCCAAGGCCGCCGACCTCGTGCGCGAACTCCTGGACGCCGACGCCGAGGTGCGGTTCGTGGCCTCAGGCACGGCGGCCAACGCGGTGTCGCTGGCGGCGCTGGCGCGGCCCTTCGAAGCGGTGCTGGCCCACGAGCACGCCCACGTCTGCACCGACGAGACCGGCGCGCCGGGCTTCTTCGGCCAGGGCGTCGGCCTGGTCCGCCTGGGCGGTGCCTCGGGCAAGATCGACCCTGGCCAGCTGAAGGCGCCCCTGGAGGCGCCCGACGTCTCCTATCGCCAGCCGGCGGCGGCGCTGTCGCTCACCAACGCCACCGAATACGGCACGGTCTATACCGCCGCCGAACTGAAGGCCCTGACCGCACCTGTGAAGGCCAAGGGCTACGGCGTTCATCTGGACGGCGCGCGCCTGGCTAATGCGGCGGCGCGCGGGTTCGACCTGAAGGCCATCAAGGACCTGGGCGTCGACGTCCTGGTCGTCGGCGGCACCAAGGCCGGCATGCCGCCGACCGAAGCCGTCGTGATCTTCGACCGCCAGCTCGCCCGCCGCTTCGACGCGCGCCTGAAACAGGCGGGCCAGCTCCCGTCCAAGGGTCGCTTCTACGCCGCGCCTTTCATCGGCATGCTGGGCTCGGGCGCCTTCCTCCGCCATGCGGCCCACGCCAACGCCATGGCGCGGAAGCTGGCCGAGGCCATGCCCTTCCGCGTGACCCACCCGGTCGAGGCCAATGGCGTCTTCGTGGAGATGGACGACGCCACGCTCTCGCGCCTCCACGCCTCGGGCTGGTTCGCCTACCGGTTCCTCGACGGCTCGGTGCGCTTCATGTGCTCGTGGGCGACCACCGAGGCCGCGGTCGAGGAACTGACCGCGACCCTGCGCGGCCTGGCCTGATCCGCAAAAGAAAAGGGCGGCGGACCGAAGCCCGCCGCCCTCAACACTCCTCGGGTCGTCCTGGACCTTAGAACGCCTTCTTCAGGTTCACGAAGGCGCGGCGGCCGACGACGTCGTACTGCGAGGTCAGGCGCAGGTTCGAGAAGCGGCTCGCGCCGCTGGTCGAGATGAACGGCGGCTCTTCGTTGAAGAGGTTGTTGATGCCGAAGGTGATCTCGAGGTCGTTGTCGAAGGTCCGGCGCACCGACACGTCATGCTGGGCGTGGAACTCGATGTGGCGCTTCACGTAGCCACCACCCGGCTGATCCCGGTAGGTGATGATGTCCGTGCCGTAGCCGCTGATCGCGTCGTCCACGTCAGACGTCTTGCCGAACATCTGGGTGGCCCAGGCGAAGGTCCACTTGTCGTTCAGGTCCCACACCAGGCTGACGTTGCCCGCGAAGTCCGGATAGCCGGTGAAGCCGTTGTTCTTCTCCGGATCGGTCTCCTCGGTCAGCTGGGTGTACCACTCGAGCACCCAGGTGAACTGGCCGGCGAAGGTCAGGCGGCCGAGGTCGCGCGGCAGCTCGTGCCGGTAGTTGATGTTCAGGTCGAGCGAGTGGTTCCACTGCTTCGACACGTTCAGGTAGGCGTCGTTGACCGTCAGCACTTCACCGAAGGTCGGCGAGCTCGCATCGAGGTTCCGCGTGATCAGCGAGCAGTAGGGATCGTTCGGGAAGTTCGGGGAGTCGTAGCACTCCTCGAGGATGTTCACCGATCCGAACCGCTGCACCTGGTCGTTGATCTCGATCTCCGAGTAGTCGAGCGAGACGTTCAGGGCCGCCCACTCCGGCGAGTAGACGACGCCGATCGACCAGGAGTCGGACTTCTCGGCCTTCAGATAGCCTTGGCCGCCTTGCGCGAAGATCGTGTACGAGCCCGCGCCGCCGAAGGTGGAGTTCGGCGTGATGCCCTGCGCGGCGCAGTTCGCCCGCTGGCGCTCGGTGACCGCCGGGTCCGAACCGAACTGGTAGCAGGGGTCGGTGTTCTGGGCCTGGAAGCTGGTCGAGGCGCCCAGGTACAGCTCGTACAGCGCCGGCGCGCGGAAGTTCGTGCCGGTGGAGCCACGGAGGGCCACTTCCGGCGTGATGTTCCAGGTGCCGTTGATGCGGTACGTCTCGCTGGTGCCGTAGCTCTTGTAGTCGGACACGCGGCCCGAGAGGTTCAGCTCCGCCCGGTGCGCGAACGGCAGGTCGCGGAGCAGCGGGATGTTCAATTCCCCGAAGACTTCCTTGACGGTGTCGTTACCCTTGGTCGCGCCGGCGGCCGCCGCGCCGGAGTAGTTGCTGTTGCGCGAGTTGTAGCCCGGCAGATCGTCGATCGACTCCTTGCGGATGTGGAAGCCGACGGCCACGCCGAGCGGGCCGGCCGGCAGGTCGAACAGGTCGCCCGACAGCGTGCCTTCCACGTACTTGTGCACGTAGGTGGTCTCGCCCGTCTCATAGCCGTTGAGGAAGGCGTACTCTTCCGGCGTCAGGATGCTCGCGCCGACGGTCGAGGTCTTGAACAGGTTGACGTTCGTCGGGCAGGTCGCGTTCGGCTGGTTGGCCGAGATCGTGACGAGCGCCTGGTTGCAGATCTGCGGGCCGACGACGGCGTTCAGGCGGTCCAGGTAGAAGAAGTCCTGACCGTAGGTGCCTTCCGAGCGCGAGTACTGGCCGTAGAGGTCCCAGGTCCACTCGCCGATGTAGGGCACGCTTGCCGGCAGTTCGCCCTTCAGCCCCAGCACGCCGCGATAATAGTCGACGTCCTGGTCGCGCGTGACCGGCAGCACGAAGATCGGCGCGGCGCTCGATGCCGCGCGGGGGCCGTAGGGGCCGTTGTTGTAGGCCGGGTTGTTCGCGACGTTGAACGGGTTGTTCGGGTTGGCGGCCGAAATCGTCGGACCGACCTGCCGGATGCTGCGCTGCTCAGACTTGCGGTTGCTGTAGAGCAGCTCGGTGTAGGCCTGGACGCTGTCGGTCAGGTCATAGCCGCCGCTGACGAACAGGGTCTTGCGCTCGACCGGCGAACGCGCGTGGCGGTAGCCCTGGATGGCGCTGTCCGTCGGCTGGATCGCCTGGTTGGCGCGGGCGAAGGCCAGGCGGGCGGCGGAGCAGTTGGCGTCGACGTTGGCCGGCACGTTCTGACCGGCGCAGGCCGGGATCAGGGCCGCGTAGATCGGCTGGACGCCCGCGACGTTCGGGTTGATGTCGCCGTTCAGAGCCGTGACGGTGGCGTTCACGCGCCGGAAGCCGTTCAGGTCGAACCCATTGGCCACTGCCGTCGGGTCGGAAATGTACCGGTTCGAGCCGACGACGTAGATGCCCGTCAGCGTGTTCAGGCACTTGAAGTCACCCGTCGCCGGATCGCGCAGATCGAGGCGCTCGCGCGTCTCGGGGCTCGACACATAGTCGACCGGGCATTCGAGGTAGCTGCGGTCTTTGAAGCGGAGACCTTCGTTCTTGTAGAACTCGCCCGCCACCTGCAGGTGGCCGCGGTCGAACTTGAAGCCCTTGCTCACGCTGGCGCGGTACTCCTCACCGCCGGACTTCTGCGGCACGGAGCCGAACAGTTCGAACTTCCAGCGATCGTCCTCCTCTTCGGTGAAGAAGTTGACCACGCCGGCCACGGCGTCCGAGCCGTAGACCGCCGAGGCGCCGCCCGAGAGGATCTCGATCCGGTCGACCAGCGACGAGGGGATGGTGTTCAGGTCGAACGGGCCGACGGTGCCGCCGACGCCGGCGGGCCCCGCCCGGCGGCCGTTGATCAGCGCGAGCGTGCGCTGGGCGCCCAGCCCGCGCAGCGAAATGGTGTTGGCGCCGCCGCCGCCGGTGGTGACGAAGCCGGTGAAGTTGTCGTTGATCTGCTGGGCGGTCGCGCCCACCGGCAGGGTCTGGAGAACCTGGGCGGTGTTGACCGCGCCCCGCAGTTCCGCGGCGTCCGTCGTCAGGATGGTCACCGGCTGGGCCGAGTTGAACTCGGTGCGGCGGATCCGCGAGCCGGTGACGGTGATCTCTTCCACCGCGACGTCCGACGGCGCGGCCGTGGCGGACGGGTTGTTCGTCGTTTGAGCCGCGGCGGGCGCGGCGAGGCCCAGCACAGCGGCGCTGATCAGAGCGCTCGAACCGAGCAGCACATTCCTGGTGTTCACGTAGATGCCCCTAGAACTAGTTATCGGGGCACTAGGCGAGGTGCGGTCGCAGGTGGTCAACGCACCTCGACCGAACCTTTACGGCTAAGCTTCTAGTTGTGGCGTCAGTGTGACAGGAACGTCACAGCGACATGACGTCAAAGGGGCAAAATCTGCCTCTTCTCACGCCGTTCCCGGACCGCGGTTCCCGGATTGCATCCAACAAGCGACTCCACCCGCCGGTCGGCGGCGATCAGGCGGGCTGCATCGAACGCTGGGTTACAACCCCGGCGAGCCGTCCGGTGATGATCTCCTCGGCCTCGCGCACCATGCGCGAGATCAGCTCGGCGCAGGTCGGGATGTCATGGATCAGGCCCTGGACCTGGCCCGCCGACCAGATGCCGTAGTCGGGATCGCCCTGCTCGTAGACGACCCGCCCGCGGGCGCCGGCCACAAGGTCCTTCACGTCCTCGAACGTGGCGCCCCCGCGGCGTTCGATGGCCACGACCTCGTCCGAGACGGCGTTCTTCGCCACCCGTGCGGTGTTGTGCATCGTGCGGAAGATCAGGTTGGTCTGGCGCTCGTCATTAGCGACGATCTGCTCCTTCACCTTCTGGTGGATCGGGCTCTCGACCGTGCACATGAAGCGGGTGCCCATGTTGACGCCGTCGGCGCCCAGGGCCAGCGCCGCCACCAGGCCGCGGGCGTCGCCGAAACCGCCCGAAGCGATCATCGGGATCTTCACCTTGTCGGCGGCGGCGGGGATCAGGATCAGGCCGCCCACGTCGTCCTCGCCCGGATGGCCGGCGCACTCCAGGCCGTCGATGGAGATGGCGTCGACGCCCATGCGCTCGGCCGACAGCGCGTGGCGGACCGCGGTGCACTTATGGATCACCTTGATCCCGTGCTCCTTGAAGTGGTCGACGTGCTCCTGGGGCTTGTAGCCCGCCGTCTCGACGATCTTCACGCCGCCGTCGATGATCGCCTGCCGGTACTCGGCATAGGGCGGAGGCGTGATGGCCGGCAGGATCGTCAGGTTCACGCCGAACGGCTTGTCCGTCAGCTTGCGGCAGCGGTCGATCTCGCGACGCAGGTCGTCAGGCGTCGGCTGGGTCAGGGCGGTGATGAAGCCCAGGCCGCCGGCGTTGGCCACGGCCGCGACCAGCTCGGCGCGGCCGACCCACTGCATCCCGCCCTGCACGATGGGATGCTCGATCCCGAACGTCTCGGTGAACCGCGTCTTCAGCGCCATGGGAACCGCCTTCCAAACATCTGTTTGGCCGACACTGAAGCGCCGGACGCGACGTCAGGCAACCGGCTTGTCCGCCCGCTACTGCAGCCCGCTGCGGCCGATGGCGTAGAAGCGCTCGGCGCGCTGGCTCTTCAGGGTCGCGGCGTCGAGCTGGGACATGGCCTTCAGCTCGTCTTCGACGGCGTCGCCGACCGCCCGCATCGCGGCTTCGGGATCGGAATGGGCGCCGCCCGCCGGCTCCGGGATGATGCGATCGACGATCTTCATCCGCTCCAGATCCTGGGCGGTGATCTTCATGGCCTTGGCCGCCTCGCCCGCCGTGCGCGCGCCGCGCCACAGGATCGAATTGGCCCCTTCGGGCGCGATCACCGAATAGATGGCGTGTTCCAGGATCAGCACCTTGCTGCACGCTGCGATGGCGATCGCCCCGCCCGACCCGCCCTCGCCGGTGATCACCGCCACATTGGGCGTCTCCAGCATCAGGCACTTCTCGGTGGATCGGGCGATCGCCTCGGCGACCCCGCGCTCCTCGGACGCCACACCCGGGTAGGCGCCGGCGGTGTCGACGAAGCTGATCACCGGCAGGTTGAAGCGCTCGGCCAGTTCCATCAGCCGGATCGCCTTGCGATAGCCCTCGGGCCGGGCGTAGCCGAAGTTGTGCTTCACCCGGCCCACGGTGTCGCGCCCCTTCTCGTGGCCCATCACCACCACCGGCATCCCGCGGAACCGGCCGAGGCCGCCCATCACCGCCTGGTCGTCGGCGAACGCGCGGTCGCCGCGCAGCTCCTGGAAGTCCTCGATCAGCGCGCCGACATAGTCGACGAAGTGCGGGCGCTCGGGATGGCGCGCCACCTGGGTCTTCTGCCAGGCGTCGAGGTTGGCGTAGGCCTCGCGGCGCATCTCCTGGGCCCGGGCCCGCAGCGCCTCGATCTCTTCGTCCAGCGATCCCGCCGCGGCGGTCTCCGACAGCCGCGAGAGTTCCTCGATCTTGGCCTCGAGGTCGGCGATCGGACGCTCGAATTCGAGATAGTGCGCGGCCATGCGGGAAGGGCTTCCTCAAGTCGTCCAGAGGCGGCGGAAACTAGGCGCGAACCGCCCACCTAACAAGCCGGGAACCGGGGCCGTGGTTGCAGGCTTCAGCAGCCATGAAGACGTTCCTCCGCGACAACGGCCTGACGCTGGCGTTGCTTACGCTGTTCCTGATCAGCCTGGTCGGCCAGATGTTGTCCGGCCTGGGCGTCGAGAACCAGGAGCGGTTCGAGCACCAGATGCCGCTCATCGGCCTCGCCCAGTTCCTGCACTCCGCCCAGTTCCTCTCCGCGCTGTTCGAGAACTGGGAGAGCGAGTTCCTGCAAATGTGGACCTATGTCACGCTGACGGCCTTCCTGTTCCAGCGCGGGTCGCCGGAATCCAAGGACCCCGACAAGCCCGCGCCGCAGGATCGCGACCCCGCGCTCGACGCCGACCAGCCCGACGCCCCGTGGCCGGTGAAGGCCGGCGGCTTCGTGCGGGCGCTCTACGGCCAGTCGCTGGGCCTGGCCTTGGCGGTCCTCTTCCTCATCTCGTTCACCCTGCATTTCACCCACAGCGCCCAGCTCGCGGCCGAGGAGGCGCAGATGCACGGACAGCCCCCGCCCGGTCTGCTCGAACACCTGCACAGTCCGCAGTTCTGGTTCGAGAGCTTCCAGAACTGGCAGAGCGAGTTCCTCTCGACCGCCGTACTGGTCGTGCTGGCCATCGTGCTGCGCCAGAGGGGTTCGCCCGAAAGCAAGCCGGTGGCGGCCCCCAACGCGCAGACCGGAACCTGATACCGGGTGCAACCGGGTTATCGCCTGATCGTTTGAAGGCCCGAGGTCGAGCCAGACCTGCATCCGTTTCGGGGGGCCGGAGGCAGACCGGCGCGTCTTCGTCGCAGGCGCGGCTGCCCTGACACAGCACCCGCGCCCCGAGGAGAGCTTGAGGAGAAACGGAGCGACTTGGCTATGAACAAGATCACGAAGATCGGGATGGCTTCGGTGCTGGCGCTTGCCACCGCGGCCCCCGCCTACGCCCAATACTATCGTCCGACCGACGACTACCAGCGCGCCCAGCGCGAATACGAGGCGCAGCGCGAGCAGTACCAGGACAGCCGCGAGGCCTATCGCGAGGCCCGTCAGGACTATCGCGCCGCCCGCGCCGACTACGATCGCCGCCTGGCGGACTGGGAGCGCGCCCGCGCCCGCTACGACGCCCGCTACGGCTACGGCTCGTACGAGCGCCGCTATGCGCGCCCGGTGTGGGACGAAGCCTACTGGAACCGCAGCGGCCCCTATGCGGGCCGTAGCGCCCCCTACGCCGGCTATTACGGCTCGAACGCCTCGACGAACGTCCGCTGCAACAACAACTCGACCGTGACGGCCGGGGTGCTGGGCGCGATCGTCGGCGGCGTGCTGGGGTCGAACGTGGCCGCCCGCAACGCCCGCACCGAAGGCGCCGTCCTGGGCGCCCTGGTGGGCGGCGGCCTCGGCGCCGCCGTCGGCAACGCCAACGACAAGTACAAGTGCGACAGCCGCGGCCCGTACTTCACGTACAACGACACGGTGCCCTATCGGGAAAGCCGCTCGTGGCGCTACGGCTCCTACGACCAGAGCTACTACACGCGCCAGCGCTGTCGCCTGGCCCCGGCGCCGGTCGACACCTACGGCAACGACTACCGCTATGTCCGCGTCTGCCCGGACGGCGACGGCCGCTACCGCATCACCGGCTAGGCCGAACCTCGCCTGACTTCGAAGGGCCGCCCGCCAGGGCGGCTCTTCTTCTATTTGCGGCCCAGCGGGTGCTTGCTGCGGACGACCTCGGTGAGCCGATCCTGGGCGACGTGGGTGTAGATCTGGGTGGTGGCCACGTCGGCATGGCCCAGCAGCTTCTGCACGACCCTGAGGTCCGCGCCGCCCTCCAGCAGATGGGTGGCGAAGGCGTGCCGCAGCACGTGCGGGCTCACCCGGGCCGGATCGATGCCCGCGTCGGCCGCGGCCTCGTCCAGCAACTGGGCGAAGCGGCGAGGCGTGAGGCGTCCGCCCTTGCCGCGCGAGGGGAACAGCCACGGATTGGCCTTGTCGCCTTTCGGCAGGAACGTGGGGCGCGCGTCCAGATAGGCCTTCACCGCCAACCGGGCCGCCTCGTTGAGCGGCGCCAGCCGCTCCTTGCCGCCCTTGCCCCTGACGATCAGGTATGCGGGATCCCGTGCGAGGGCGGCCAAGCTGAGGCCGGTGAGCTCCGAGATGCGCAGGCCCGAGGCGTAGGCCAGCTCCACCATGCAGGCCAGCCGGAGGCCCTGAGCCCCGTCACGGGCGGACGCCGCGGCGATCAGCCGATCCATCTCCGCGCGGGTGAGCACCTTGGGCAGCTTCCGCCCCTGCTTCGGCGCCTCCACGCGGCGCGAAGGGTCGTCGTCGCGCCAGCCCTCGCCCAGCACGAAGCGATAGAACTGCCGCACCGCCGCCCGGCGGCGGGCGGCCGTCGCGGCGGACAGGCCGCGCGCGCCGAGGTCCTGGAAATAGGCTTCCACGTCCTCGGCCGCGGCCTGGGACAGGTCGCGCCCGCGCGCCGCCAGGAACTCGGACGCGTCGGCGAGATCGCGATGATAGGCCGTGAGCGTGTTCTTCGCCGCGGCGCGCTCGACGGCCATCATCTCGAGGAAGGCCTCGGCCCAGGCGGCGCCCCTGCTCATTTCAGTCCGGCGAGCCCCTCGGCGGCGAAGGCGTTCGCCTCGTCGGCCAGACCGACGAGCCGCAGCGCCTGCACGATCTGGATCCGGTCGCCGAGAGCGACGCCGCCGGCGCCCGCCTCGGCCGCGGTCCACAGGGCGAGCAAGGCCGTCTCGCCCGAGGCCTTGGCCGCCACGGCCCGGGAGAGCGCCAGGGTCCGCCCCGCCGGAGCCTTGCCGGCCGGAACCGAGAACCCAGCCAGGTCGCCGTTTTCGCTGACGCCCAGGTCGGGAGACAGGGCCGCCATCAGCAGGGCCGCGCCTTCGTACCGCGCCCGCTCCTTGCCCTGGGCAGACCCAGCGCCATGGATCAGCGCCATCGTCCAGGGCGTGGGGCCCGGAGCCTGGTCGGCGGCCGCCATGAAGCCGTGGGCGCTGGGGTCCGGTTCCGGGGCCGTCCAGGTGGGTTCGGCCGGCGCCATCGCCGCCGCGACAGCCGGCGCGGGTTTCGACGACGCGACATCGAGGCCGAGGTTGCGGGACAGCGCGTAGTCCAGCCCGTTGCGCAGCGAGGCCGCGCCCGGGGCCGCGCCCGCGAGCTTCGCCGCCATCAGCCGGCCGTAGATGGCGTCCCGCGCCTGGGTCTGGGCGAGGTCGAAGGTGAGTTGTGCGGCCGCCTTTTCGCCCGCCAGAACCTGGCAGTAGGCCCGCAGGCGCAGCCAGTAGGTCTGTCCCCGGCCCTCGCCCAACCGCTCGGCGATGGCGCAGGCCCGGGCGTCGTCGCCGGCGAGCAAGGCGCTCTCGGCGGCGGCCTGCGAGAGTTCGGCGCTGCGTTCCAGGCCGGGCGCGCGGGCCAGGATGGCCGCGGCGGCCTGTGGGTCGCCGAGCGCGATCAGGGCATTGGCGCGCTGGCCGATCATGGCCGGGTCGTCGCCGACGCCGGCCGGCCCGGCCGCCCCCGTGGCCAGCACCCGTCGGGCGAGCTGGGCGGCGGCGGGCGACAGCGGCTTGGTCGCGAGCAGCGGCAGGACCTTGGCCAAGGTCGCCGCCGAGGCCCCCTGCCAGAGGTTCGTCGGAAGGCCCGTGTCCCGACCCGCGGTCGAAAAGGCGTCGGGGGCCGCGAGCGGGGCCACTTCCACGGGTTGGGCCTGGGCCGGTGTGGCCAGCGTCAGGGCGAGGGCGAGCGATGCGGAGAGGAGAGGCGAACGCGACATGGAGAGAGCCTACATGGCGGCTCGGATTGGCGCGAGGCCGCGCGCTCGTGTATGGCTCCGCCGTTCATGGACCGCTACGAACCGCTCCGCCGCCGCACCATCGCCCTCGTGGGCCTGATGGGCGCCGGCAAGTCCAGCGTGGGCCGCCGCCTCGCGAGCGCGCTCGGCCTGCCGTTCCGCGACGCCGACTCCGAGGTGGAGGCCGCGGCCGGTCGCTCCATCTCGGACATCTTTGCGGACCTGGGCGAGGCCGCCTTCCGCGACGGGGAGCGGCGGGTGATCTCGCGGCTGCTCGACCAACCGCCCCACGTGCTGGCCACCGGCGGCGGGGCGTTCATGAACGCCGAGACCCGCGGCCTCATCAAGTCGAAAGCCGTATCCGTCTGGCTGAAGACCGACCTCGAGACCCTCGCCCGTCGTGTGGGGCGCAAGGACACCCGCCCGCTGCTCGCCGGCAAGGACCCGCTGGAGGTTCTGAAGGCCCAGGCTGAGGTCCGCTATCCGGTCTATGCCGAGGCCGACATCACGGTGGAGACGGGCGATGTCGCCCACCATGTGACCGTCGAACAGATCATCCGGGCGCTTTTGGACGACCTGCAGGAGCCCGCCCAGTGACCCGACGCATTCCGGTCGGCCTTGGCGACCGCGCCTATGAGGTCCTCGTGGGCGACGGCCTGTTGGACGCCGCCGGCGAGCATATCCGCCCGTTCCTGAAGCGCGGCCGCACAGCGGTGGTCAGCGACGAGACGGTGTGGGCCCTGCACGGCAAGCGCCTGTCCGCCGCCCTGGCGAGAGCCGGGATCGAGGCGCATCCGGTGATCGTGCCCCCCGGCGAACAGACCAAGAGCTTCGAGGGCCTGGCCGACGTGTCCGACCGCCTGCTGGCGCTGGAGCTGGATCGCGGCGACCTGGTGACGGCCTTCGGCGGCGGCGTGGTGGGCGACCTCGCGGGCTTCGCGGCCGCGATCTACAAGCGCGGCATCGACTTCGTGCAGATCCCGACCACCCTGCTGGCGCAGGTCGACAGCTCGGTCGGCGGCAAGACGGCCATCGACACGCCGCGCGGCAAGAACCTGGTCGGCGCCTTCCACCAGCCGAAGCTGGTGCTGGCCGACCTCTCGGTGCTTACCACCCTGCCCGAACGGGAGATGCGCGCGGGCTACGCCGAGGTGATCAAGTACGGCCTGCTGGGCGACCGCGACTTCTTCGAATGGCTGGAGGCCAACGCGGCGGCGGTCCTGGCGCGCGAGCCTTCGGCCCTCACCCACGCCGTCGCGCGTTCCGTCGAAATGAAGGCCGAGATCGTGGCCGAGGACGAGCGTGAGCAGGGCCGCCGCGCCCTGCTGAACCTGGGGCACACCTTCGCGCATGCGCTGGAGGCCGAGACCGGCTATGGCGCGGCCCTTCTGCACGGCGAGGCCGTGGGCGTCGGCATGGCGCTGGCCTTCCGCTTCTCCAGCCAGCAGGGGCTGTGCAGCGGCCAGGACGCCGAGCGCGGCGTCCGCGGCGTGGCCGACGCCGGTCTGCCCGTCCGGATGGACGACGTGCCGGGCCACCCCTTCGACGCCGACCGGCTCGTGTCGCACATGGCGCAGGACAAGAAGGCCGAGGGCGGCCGCCTGACCTTCATCCTGGCCCGTGCGCTGGGCGAGGCCTTCGTGGCCAAGGACGTGGACGCCGCGGCCGTGCGGCGCTTCCTGGTCGCCGAAGGAGCCCGCGCGTGATCTGGGCCATTCTCGCGGCGCTCGCGCCGACGCTGATCCTGCTCCTGACGATGTCGGGACTGATCTCGGCCGCCGAGACCTCGATGACCGCCGCCAGCCGCGGTCGCATGCACCAGCTCGAGCGCGAGGGCGACGGCGCGGCGCGACGGGTCAACCGGCTGATCGGCAACCAGGAGACGATGATCGGGGCGATCCTGCTCTCGAACAACGTCATCAACATCTTCGCCTCGGTGGTCACCACCCAGGTGCTGGGCGCCGCCTTCCCCGGCTGGTTGGGCGCCGCCATCGCGACGGCGGTGATGACCGTGCTGGTGGTGATCTTCTCGGAGATCCTGCCCAAGACCATCGCCATCGCCCGGGCCGACGACACCGCTCGCGCGCTGTCCATCCCGACCACCTGGGTGGTGCGCGTGTTCGGCCCGCTCGCCGACGGCGCCCAGTGGATCGTCCGCCAGACGCTGAAGCCCTTCGGCATCAAGCTGGACGCCGGCGCCGACGTGCTCGCCGCCCATGAGGAGATACGCGGGGCGGTGGAGTACCACCACTCCGAAGGCCTGGTGGAGACCGGCGACCGCTGGATGCTGGGCGGGGTGCTCGACCTGGCCGAGATGGACGTGGCCGAGGTGATGGTCCACCGCCGCTCCATCGTGATGATCGACGGCGACATGGCCTCCCGCGAGATCCTCGCCGAGGCGCTGGACTGCGGCCACACCCGCATCCCGATCTATCGCGAGGAACCCGAGAACGTCGTCGGCGTCCTGCACGTGAAGGACCTGCTGCAGGCGATCGCCAAGGCGGACGGCGACATCGACGCCATCCAGGTGAGCCAGATCCTGCGCACGCCGTGGTTCATCCCCGAAACGACCAGCCTGAAGGACCAGCTCGCCGCCTTCCTGAAGCGGCAGAACCACTTCGCCCTGGTGGTGGACGAATACGGCGCCCTCGAAGGGCTCGTGACGCTCGAGGACATCCTCGAGGAGATCGTCGGCGAAATCGAAGACGAGCACGACGTGGTCGCGCCCGGCGTCAAGCCGCAGGCCGACGGCTGGGTGTCCGTGGAGGGCTCGGTAACGATCCGCGACCTCAACCGCGCCCTGAACTGGCAGCTGCCCGACGACGAGGCGGTGACCGTCGCGGGTCTGCTGATCCACGAGTGCCAGCGCATCCCCGAGGTCGACGAGACCTTCGCCTTCCACCGCCACCGTTTCCGCGTCGCCGAACGTCGCGGCAACCAGCTCACCCTGCTCGTCATCTCGCCGCCCGAGCCGCTGGACGACCAGGACTGAACGTCCGCAGGGAACCCACGGCAGAGCTTGCCGTTTCCGTTTCTTGTGCGCGGTTGAGGGGTTTTCGGGTGTGGGCTTTGGCGAGGGCTCCGGACAATGCTCCGGAAGGCCGTTCAGGCGCTGTTCAATCGCGCCGGCATGTGCTTAGCGGAATGACACGACACACAGGCGCCCCGGGGCAGGAGCCGCAAGTATGACCGATATGCCGAGCCTGGAGGGCCTCAAGGTCCTCGTGGTCGAGGACGAGATGATGGTCTCGATGCTGATCGAGGACATGTTGGCGGACCTGGGCTGCACAGTGGTGGGTCCGGCCTCGCGCCTGGACGAGGCCATCGATCTCGCCCGCGCCGCCGATCTGGATTGCGCCGTCCTGGACGTGAACCTGGGCGGACAGCCGATCTTCCCGCTCGCCGATCTGCTGCGCGAGCGCGGCGCGCCCTTTGCCTTCGCCACCGGCTATGGCGACGCCGGCCTGCGCGACGCCGACCGGGGCACCCCCGTGTTGCAGAAGCCGTTCCGCGAGGGCGACCTGGCGCGCGTGCTGGGCGAGCTGCGGCAGGCGGCGGCCCGCGCCTAGAGGTAATCCAGCGCGCGGATCGCCAGGTCCTGGACCAGGAAGGTCACGGACCCGGCCAGCGCCATGATGGAAAGCAGCAGCTTCACGTCCCGTCTCCGACTCGTGCGTCGGAGATAGGAACGAGCTTGGCCGTTCGCCAGCCCGCCCCTAGAACCCGTTGCGGATCAGCCCCGGCAGCAGCTTGTCCGGGGTGATCGGATAGTCCCGCACCCGCACGCCGCAGGCGTTGTAGATGGCGTTGGCCACGGCCGCGCCGGCGCCGGAGTTGCCCAGCTCGCCCACGCCCTTGATGCCCAGCGGGTTGGCCTTGTCGTCCACCTCGTCGAGCATGACGGCGTCCAGCTCGCCCATGTCGGCCTGCACGGGGACGACGTACTGCGCCAGGTCCTGATTGATCAGCGACCCGTAGCGCACATCGACCGCATTGCCCTCGTGGATCGCCGAGGCCACGCCCCAGATCATCCCGCCGGTGAGCTGGCTCCTGGCGGTCTTGGCGTTGACGATGCGCCCAGCGGCGAAGACGCCCAGCATCCGCCGGACGCGGGTCTCGCCCGTCACCGGATCGACGCCGACCTCGCAGAAATGGGCGCCGTAGGTGTGCTGGCTCCAGTTCCGCGCATCGGCCGCCGGACGGATCTCTCCCTCCGCCGTGAGGCCTTGAGGCGCGGCGCGGCGCACGAGGTCGGCGATCGGCTCCGAGCGGTTCTCGATGGCGATCAGGCCGTCGTGGAAGCCGACCGCCTCCACGCCGCCCTGATGGAGGGGCGAGCCGGGATCGCCGACGGCCAGTTCGGCCAGCGCCTTCCGCAGGTTCATGCCCGCATCCAGGGCCGCCGAGCCGGCCGTGGCCGCGCCGAACTGGCCGCCCGAGCCCGGCGCCGGCGGCAGTTCGCTGTCGCCGATCTCGACGCGGACGTTCTCCAGCGGCACGCCCAGGGTCTCGGCGGCGATCTGGGCCAGCACCGTGTAGGTGCCGGTGCCGATGTCGGTCATGCCCTGGCGGACGGTGACGATCCCGTCGGCGTCGACAGAGACGCTGCACTTGGCGGGCAGCAGGAAGTTGCCGCGGATCGCCGCCGCCATTCCGAACCCGACCAGCCAGCGGCCGTCACGGACCTGGCCCGGCTTCGGGTTGCGCCGCTCCCAGCCGAACTGGGCCGCGCCCTCGCGCATGCAGCGCACGAGCTGGCGCATGGAGAACGGCTTGCCGGTCTCGGGGTCGACCTCCGGCTCGTTGCGGATGCGCAGTTCGATGGGATCAAGGCCGAGCTGTTCGGCCAGCTCGTCCATGGCGCACTCGAGGCCCAGCGTGCCGGAGGCCTCGCCCGGCGCCCGCATGGGGCCCGCGCCGGGCAGGTCCAGCTTCACCAGGCGGTGGCCGGTCAGGCGGTTGGGCGCCGCATAGAGGCTGCGGGCGAAGTTCGACGCGTGCTCGGTGAAACTGCCGTCGCGGTGGCAGTGGGTCCACGAGACGATCGACATGGCGTTCAGGCGGCCGTCGGCGTCGGCGCCCAGCCGCACCCGCTGCACCGTCGCCGGGCGGTGGATCGTGCCGTGCATCATCTGCCGGCGGGTGAAGGCGACCTTCACCGGCCGGCCCAGCTCGCGCGCCGCCAGCGCCGCCAGCGTCAGGTCGTCGTAGGTCTGGCCCTTCCCGCCGAAGCCGCCGCCGATGTAGCGGGTGAGCAGGCGCACGGCGTCGCGGTCGATGCCCAGCGTCTCGGCCAAGCCGTGCTGGGCGGGCTTCACCATCTGCACCGAGGTGTGAACCACGCAGGTCCCGCCCTCCCACCAGGCGGTGGTGGCGCAGGGCTCCATCTGGATGTGGTTCTGGATCGGGGTCGTCCAGGTTTCGTCCAGCTTCACCGGAGAGCTCTGGAAGCCGCCGTCGAAATCGCCGATCTCCACGTCCTGTTCGCCGGGCGGATCGGCGGCTTCCGGCAGCGCGGCCTGGAAGTCCGAGGCCTGGGGCTCCTCGGCATAGGTCAGACGCACGAGGTGCGCCGCGGCGCTCGCCTGCTCCAGCGTGTCGGCGACCACGAAGCCGACGACCTGCCCGAAGTGGGCGACGCGATCGTTCTCCAGGGCCGGCCGCGACGGCGCGGTGCTGCGCGGATGCAGGCGGGCGCCCTTCGGCGCCTGGGCCGGCGCGTTGAAGTGGGTCCAGACAAGCTGCACGCCCGGTTGAGCCCGGGCCTCGGCGATGTCCGCGGCGACGATCCGGCCGCGGGCGATCTCGGCTCCGATCATCACGCCGTAGGCGGCGAGCGCGGGCGGCTCCACCTCATAGGCGTAGGGCGCGGTCCCGGTGACCTTCAGCGGGCCCTCGTACCGGTCGACCGGCTTGCCGAAGACGCCGCCCTTCCCGTCCTTGATGGGGTTCGGCGCTTCCCAGTCGCGGACCGAGCTCATGCGGCGCCCCCGTTGGTTTCCGAGATCGTGGCGATGGCGAGCCGCGCCGTCAGCGTCACCTTGAAGTCGTTGCGGCCCGCCGTTGCGGCGTCCTTCAGCTCTTCCCCGATCGCTTCGGCCGGCGAGGCGCCGACCGTGAGCGCCGCTTCGGCCTGCAGCGCCCGCCAGGGCTTGTGGGCGACCATCCCCAGCGCGATCCGCTCGCCGGCGACGGCGACGCTGGCCAGGCCGCCGGCGTAGGAGGCGCGATCGCGGGCCTTGCGATACGCCTGCCCACCTTCCGGCGGCGGCGGCAGGATGACGGCGGTGATCAGCTCGCCAGCGATCAAGTGCGTTTCGACATGCGGCGTCTCGCCGGGCAGCCGATGCAGATCGGTCAGCGCGAACCGACGCGCCTCGCCCGACGGCGACAAGGTCTCGACCTCGGCGTCCAGCGCCGCCAGCGCCACGGCCATGTCGGACGGGTGGGTGGCGATACAGGCGTGGATCTGGCCGAGGATGGCGGCGTTGCGGTTCAGCCCCTCCAGGGCGCCGCAGCCCGAGGCGGGCTGGCGCTTATTGCAGGGCTTCGACGTGTCGTAGAAGTAGGCGCAGCGGGTTCGTTGCAGCAGGTTGCCCGCCACGCTCGCCTTGTTGCGCAGCTGCGGCGAGCCGCCGGCGACGATGGCCTGGACAAGCACCGGATACCGCCGCCGGACGTCCGCGTCGGCCGCCACCTGGCTGTTGGTGGCGCAGGCCCCGATCCGCAGGCCCCCATCGGCCGCCTCGATGCGGGAGAGCGGGAGGCGCGAGACGTCGATCAGGTGCGCCGGCCGCTCGATGTCGAGCTTCATCAGGTCGAGGAGGTTGGTGCCGCCGGCGATGAAGCGGGCGCCCGGCGTTTGGGCGGCGGCCTTCACGGCGGCCTCCGGCGAGGTCGCCCGCTCGTAGGTGAACGGCCTCATCCGGCCACCTCCTGGATGGCGGCGACGATCTGCGGATAGGCCGAGCAGCGGCAGATGTTGCCGCTCATCCGCTCGCGGAGTTCGTCGGGCGTGAGCGCCGGCGGCGCGGCCAGGTCCGCCGTCTCCTGGCTGGGCCAGCCGGCGGCCACCTCCTCCAGCATGGCCACGGCCGAGCAGATCTGGCCCGGCGTGCAGTAGCCGCACTGGAAGGCGTCGTGCTTCAGGAAGGCCTGCTGCATCGGATGCAGGTTGTCGGGCGCGCCCAGCCCTTCGATGCTGACCACCTGGTCGCCGTCATGCGCGACCGCCAGCGACAGGCAGGCGTTGATCCGCACGCCGTTCACCAGGACGGTGCAGGCGCCGCACTGGCCGTGGTCGCAGCCCTTCTTGGCGCCCGTCAGCCGCAGCGTCTCGCGCAGGTAGTCGAGCAGCGTCGTGCGGGGATCGAGGTCGTGCGTGCGCGCCTCGCCATTGACGGTGATGATGGTCCGCAAGCGCCGCCCCTCCTGGTCCTTCGGCTGCACGTCCCGGCAGCTCTTGCAGGACAGTGTGGCGCCTAACCCTCGCCCGGCGCCAGCGCCTTGACGGAGAGCGCGTGCACCGGCCCCGCCAGTTCCTCGGCCAGGGCGCGATAGACCATCCGCTGGCGCGCCACACGCGGCGTCCCCGCGAACGCGGCCGCTTCGATGGTGACGTTGAAATGGCTCTCGCCGCCCGGTCGCGCGCCGGCATGTCCGCTATGCCGGGCGGAGTCGTCCTCGACCTCGAGCCGGGTGGGCTCGAACGCGTCGGTCAGCTTGTTTCGGATGGCCTCGATTATGGCGCCCATCAGCCCGCTGTTCAATTCTTGAAGGGAAGTGTTTGGCCCCCATACTTGGCCCATGCCCGGCGCGTTTCAATACAGGCCCAAGTTCGTCGACATCCGCGTGCGTCCGCCCTCGAATGAGGAGGACAGACGCGGCGAGGATGTGCACGCCCTGAAGCCCGGGGAGCGGGCGTGCGACCATCCAGGCTGTCGCCAGGCGGCGACCGCGCGCGCGCCCAAGTCGCGCGAGATGCTGAACGAGCACTACTGGTTCTGTCAGCCGCATGCGGCCGAGTACAATCGCAACTGGAACTTCTTCGCCGGCCTCTCCGAGGACGAGATCCGCCGCCGGCAGGAAGACGAGCTGAAGACCGGGGGACGCCCCACCTGGGAGATGAAGGCCGGCCGCATGTCGCGCGAAGCCGCCTCGTTCACCCACAAGTTCCAGGCCAGCAAGGGCGGCTACAAGGACTACCACGAGCTGTTCGGCGGCCATGCCCGGCACGGCCGGGCGCCGGAGCCCGAAGGCCGTCATCTGGGCAAGATCGAGCGCAATGCGCTGGCCGACCTCGACCTCGACGAAGCCGCCGACAGCGCCAAGATCCGCACCCGCTACACCGAGCTGGTCCGCCGCCTGCACCCCGACGCCAACAACGGCGACCGCTCGGGCGAGCACAAGCTGCAGCGGGTGATCAAGGCCTACCAGGCGCTGCGCAAGGCCGGGATGGTCTAGCCGGCGAGCGCGCGCCAGGCGACATAGGCCGCCGTCGCGATCACCATCAGCGCGAAGAGCCGCCGGGCCGCCTCCGCGTGGGCGGCCAGCCGCCGCGCGGCGGGCACGCCGATCAAGGCTCCGGCCGCACCGCCCGCGACGAGGGCGGCGAAGACCGGCCAGTCCACCAGGCCCGAGGCGGCGTAGCTGGCGCTCGTCGCCGCGCCGAAGAGGGCCACCGACACGAGCGAAGAGGCCGCCGCGTGCGCGAGGGTCATGCCGGTCGCGGCCATCAGGCCGGGCACGATCAGGAAGCCGCCGCCGATCCCGAAGAATCCAGCGGCGAGGCCGGTCAGCAGTCCGACCGGCGCCAGGCGCGCGACCAGGCCGGGATTGAGCCGCACCGAAGGATCTCCCTCTCCGCGCCTCGGCAGCAGCATCGAGCCGCCCACCAGGGCCATGGCCAGGGCGAACCAGGCGAGCAGCGTCGCGCCGTCGACCTGTTTGGCCAGATGCGCGCCGGAGAGCGAGCCCACGAGCCCGGCGATGCCGAAGACGATCGCGCAGGGCCACTTCACGCGCCCGGCCCGCGCCTGGGCGGACAGGCCCATCAGGGCGTTCACCGAGACGGCCGCGGCGGAGGTGCCGATGGCGACATGCGGATCGCGTACGCCAACCAGATAGATCAGGAGCGGCGTGGCCAGGACGGAGCCGCCGCCGCCGAACATCGTCAGAAGCAGTCCGACGACCGCGCCGCTCAAGCCGGCCAGCAGCATCGGGAGCGTCTCAGGCACCTACGCGCTCCGCGGCCGGTTCCACGGCGCGATCGCCAGAAGGCGCGCCATGCCGCAGAAGCCGGTCGCGCCGGCGACGGTCAGCCCCGCGCCGACGAAGGCCGCCAGGGCAAAGAACCCGGGGTGGACCATCAGGCCCAGCGCCACGCCCAGCAGCACCAGCGATCCGGCCGCGATCTGCACCTGGCGCATGATCTCGAGCGGCGCCTTGCGATCCTCCGCCACGGGCAGGCCGGCCTGAGCCCAGGCGTCGACGCCGCCTTCCAACACATAGGCCGGCCCATCCACCCGAGCGGCCAAGCGCTCGCAGTTGGCCGCGGTCCGCATCCCGGTGCGGCACGTGAAGATCACGTCCTGGCCCGCCTCGATCTTGAGGCGTGCGGCTTCGAACGCCGACAGCGGGCGCGGCAATGCGCCCTTCACGTGCCGTCGCGCGAACTCGTCGGGTTCGCGGATGTCGACCAGGACAGCGCGCCCGGCCTTCAGCCGCGCGGCGACATCCTGGGGTTTGAGGGGGACCAGTGCAGCGGTCATGGCTTCGCCTTCATCTCGGGAGGACAGAAGATCTCGGCCAGCGTCGCCACCACCTTGATCGCGGCGGGGTCTTCGATCCGGTACCAGATGGTCTGGCCGTCCCGGCGCGTCGCCACGACGCCCTCCTCGCGCAGCACCGCCAGGTGCTGCGAGAGCGCCGATTGCGACAGCCCGACGAGCGGCTGCAGTTCGCCGACCGAGCGTTCCCGGTCGACCAACTGGCACAGGATCATCAGACGCCGCTCGTTGCCGAGCGCACGCAGGAGCTTGGCGGCCTCTGCGGCGCTCTCCTCGAAGCGGGTAATGTCGAAGCGCGTGAGATCGAACATGCCGCCTATGTATTAGGTATTGCTAATTTAGCAAGTACTCATATATCGGATGGCGAATTGGAGGCTCCGTCATGCACCCCACCGTTCAGACCTTCTTCGACCCGGCCACCTTCACCGCCACGCACCTGGTGTGGGATCCGCAGTCGCGCGTCGCCGCCGTGATCGACCCGGTCCTCGATTTCGACCCCAAGGCCGGCAGGCTCTCGACGACATCCGCCGACCGGCTGCTGGCGTCCGCACGGGAGCTCGAGCTGGACCTGGCCTATGTCCTCGAGACCCACGCCCATGCCGACCATCTCTCGGCCGCCGACTACATCCGCAAGGCCACGGGCGCGAAGGTGGTCATCGGCGGGCATATCCGGGAGGTGCAGAAGACCTTCATTCCGCTGTTCGAGGCCGACGACGTCGCGGCCGACGGCCGGGTGTTCGACGTGCTCATCGACGAGGGCGACACCCTACCCTTGGGCGCTCTGACCGTGTCGGTCCTGCACACGCCCGGGCACACCCCCGCCTGCGTCACCTACAGGATCGGCGATGCGGCCTTCGTCGGCGACACGCTGTTCATGCCCGACTACGGGACTGCGCGGGCCGACTTCCCTGGCGGGGACGCTGCGACCCTCTACCGATCGATCCGGAAGATCCTGGCGCTGCCGCCGGAAACCCGCGTCTTCGTGGGCCACGACTACCTGCCTGCGGGTCGCGGCGAGTTCAGGTGGGAGACCACCGTCGCCGAGGAGCGCGCCCGGAACGTGCATGTCCATGACGGCGTCGGCGAGGCGGAGTTCGTCGCCATGCGCGAGGCCCGCGATGCGACGCTCTCGGCCCCGACGCTGATCCTGCCGTCGCTGCAGGTGAACATCCGCGCGGGCGCCCTTCCGCCCCCGACCGACCGCGGACACGTTTACCTGAAGCTGCCGGTCACCGTCGGCTGAGCCGGAGCCGGCCGCCCCAAGGCCGCGGTCCTGGGGGCGATCAGGCGGCCGCCGCCAAGCCCCGCGCCTGGGCGTCGACGCCGCGACTGACGATGAACCCGCTCATCCGCTCGGCCAGCCCATCCGCCTGTACGGCCAGCGACTGGGTCGCGGCGCTGGTCTCCTCCACCATGGCCGCGTTCTGCTGGGTGATCTGATCCAGTTGCCCGACCGCGACGTTGACCTCGCCGAGGCCGCGGGCCTGCTCCTGCGCCGAAGCCGCCGCCTCGCCGACCACGCTGTCGATCGAGCCGATCCTCTGGACGATAGCGGTCAGCGCCTCGCCGGTACGGCCGACCAGTTGCACGCCGGTCTGCACCTGGCGGGTCGAAGCGCCGATCAGGGCCTCGATCTCCTTGGCGGCCTCGGCCGAACGTTGCGCCAGGGCCCGCACCTCGGAAGCCACCACCGCGAAGCCCTTGCCGGCCTCGCCGGCCCGCGCCGCCTCGACCCCCGCGTTGAGGGCCAGCAGGTTCGTCTGGAAGGCGATCTCGTCGATCACCCCGATGATCTCGGAAATGCGCCGCGACGAGCCCGAGATCTCGTCCATCGCATGCCCGGCCTGCCGCACGATCTCGGCCGAGGCGTCGGCTTCGGACTTGGCGACGGCCACCGAGCGGGTGGCGGCCTGAGCGCCCTCCGCGCTGCGGGTCACGGCCACGGTGATCTGCTCCAGGGCCGCGGCGATCTCCTCGAGGTTCGCCGCCTGTTGCTCGGTGCGGCGGGACAGATGGTCGGCGGCGGCGCCGATCTGCTCCACGCCGTCCGTCACCTCGGCCGAGGCTGCGGACGCGGCGCCGACGGCGCCCTCCAGCGTGGCCATGGCGGTGTTGAAGTCGCTCTTCAGCGTCTCGAACTCGGGCGCGACCTCGAGGTCCATGCGCGCGCGCAGATCGCCGGCCGAGACACGGGCCAGGGCGGCCGCCAGGGCGCTCACCATCTCGGACTGACGCCGTTCGCTTTCCTGGCGCAGGCCCTCCAGCCGCTGGCGCTCGGCCTCCAGGCTCTCGAGGTAGATCGAGATGGCGAAGTCCATGTCCAGCATGACCGCCTTCACCAGAGCGCCGATGGCGGCCGAGGTTTCCTCCGCCCCGCTCGCGCCCGAGAAGAGGCCGCGTTTGCCCCAGCGTTCGGTGATGAGGTCCTTCAGCAGGCGCTCCAGGATCAGCGCATAGCCCGCGATGTACCAGCGCGGCTCCAGGCCGATACGGGCGTGGGTTTCGCCGATGGTCCGCACGCCCTTCACGTAGGCGTCGTCGAACGTCGCCTCTCCGATCAGGCCCCAATGACCGCCCTGCCGGCCCTGAGCCATGGCGATATGGCTCTCGTCCTTGAAGAACCTGCGCACCGAAGGGGTCGTGCGCACCCGGCCGTAAAATCCCTCCAGGGCGGGCGTGATACGGGCCTCGATGAAAGGTTTCAGTCCAGCCAGCGCCTTCCGCGCGTCGGCGTCCATACCGATGAAGTCGAGCCGTTCGCGGATGGCGTATGCGTCAGCCATAGGTTTCCCCCTACTTGTCGCCGCAAGAGGGGGCCGCCACGGTTAACCACACCTTGCCGCGGCCGTCGGATGCCTGCGACCGTTCGCCGCTCCGAAAGGGCAGGATATCAATCGGTTGGCGCGCGCAGCTTGCCGGCCGCGGCGTCCAGGTCGTCCACGGACCTGACGTGGCGGCCGCCGCGGCGGGCGGCGAACCAGGGGACCATCCGGCGGATCGCTTCCTCGATCTCGGGCGTGGAGACGGCGAAGCTCATGCGGATGAAGTGGCGACCCTCGACGGGGTCGAAGTCGATGCCGGGCGCGGTGGCGACGCCGGTGTCCAGCAGGAGCTGCTTGCAGAAGGCCAGGCTGTCGTCGGTGAGCGCGCCCACGTCGGCCCAGATGTAGAAGGCGCCGTCGGGCGGGGCAATCTCGTCCAGGCCGAGGTCCGGCAACGCCGCCAGCAGCAGCTCGCGGTTGCGCCGGTAGGTGGCGACGTGGCCCTCCAGCTCGTCGCGGCAGTCCATGGCCACGAGGCCGGCATGCTGCGCGAGCGCCGGGGCGGTCAGGAACAGCGCGCCCATGTAGGCCACCGCCCGCGACGCCTCCGCCTTCGGCACGACCAGCCAGCCCAGCCGCCAGCCGGCCATGCTGAAGTACTTGGAGAAGCTGTTCACGACGATGGCCGTGGGCTCGAACTCCAGCATTGAGCGGGTCGGCTCGGCGTAGCTGAGCCCGTGGTAGATCTCGTCCGAGACGATGCGGATGCCGCGCTCGCGGCAGACCTTCGCGATAGCCTCCAGCTCGTCGCCCGGAATGACGGTGCCGGTCGGGTTGGCGGGGCTGGCGAGGATCACCCCCGCCGGCGCGGGCTCGATGGCCGCGAGCTGTTCGGCGGTGAGCTGGAAGCGCGTCTCGTGCCCGCAGGCGATCTCCAGCGGCGTCATGCGCAGCGCACGGACGGTGTTGCGATAGGCGACGTATCCCGGCCGCGCCATGGCGATCACGTCGCCCGGCTTGAAGGTGGCCGACAGCGCCAGCACCAGGGCCGGCGAGGCGCCGCAGGTCAGCGTGATCTGGCTGGGCTCGACGCCCACGCCATAGGTCTCGGCGTAGTGGCGGCAGATGCGGGCCTTCAGCGGCGCGCTCTCCCAGTAGCCCATGGCCTCCTCGTCGAGGATGGCGTGCGCCCGCTCGATGGCGGCCTTGGGCGCGCCGGTGGAGGGCTGGCCGAACTCCATGTGGATGATGGAGCGGCCCTCGGCCTTCAGCTTCTGGGCAAGGCCTGAGATGGAGATCGCGTAGAAGGGCTCGACGTCGCTCATGACGCTTGGCTAGCCAAAAACGGCGCGCCGCGCCATGCGGCTTGACCTCCAGCCTTCCGGGCGCGAAGCGGGGCGCATCAGGGGGAGACAAGCGTGACGGCCACCAACTCGACGCGCCGCGTCCTCACCGCCAGCCTGGTCGGCACGGCGGTCGAGTTCTACGACTTCTACATCTATGCGACGGCGGCCTCGCTGGTGTTCCCGCACCTGTTCTTCCCGCAGGCCTCCCCGTCCGCCCAGCTCATGAGCAGCTACGCGACGTTCGCGGTGGCGTTCTTCGCCCGGCCGGTGGGCGCGGCCTTCTTCGGCCATTTCGGCGACCGCATCGGGCGCAAGTCGACGCTGGTCGCCTCGCTGCTGACCATGGGCCTCTCGACCCTGCTGATCGCCTTCCTGCCGAGCTACGCCGTCGCCGGCTGGATCGCGCCGGCGCTGCTGTGCCTGTTGCGCTTTGGCCAGGGCTTCGGGCTCGGCGGCGAATGGGGCGGCGCAGCGCTGCTGGCGGTGGAGAACGCCCCGCCCGGCTGGCGGGCGCGCTTCGGCATGTTCCCGCAGCTCGGCGCGCCCGTGGGCTTCATCGCCGCCAACGGCCTGTTCCTGATCCTCGGCCTCGTGCTCAGCGCCGAGGACTTCCGCGCCTGGGGCTGGCGGCTGCCGTTCCTGTTCAGCGCCGTGCTGGTGATCCTCGGCCTCTGGATCCGCCTGAAGCTGACCGAAACCCCGGCGTTCCGGAAGGCGCTGGCCGAGGCGCCGCCCGCGCACGTCCCGATGGCCGAGGTGATCAAGCGGCATCCGGGCGCACTGATCGGCGGCACCTTCGCCGTCGTGGCCTGCTTCGCCATCTTCTACCTCGCGACGGCGTTCGCGCTGGGCTACGGCACCTCCACCCTCGCCTACAGCCGCGAGACCTTCTTAGGCGTCCAGCTCGGCGCGATCCTGTTCCTGGCGCTGGGCATCGCGCTCGCCGGCTGGTGGTCCGACAAGGCCAATCCGCGCCGGGTGCTGATCGCCGGCTGCCTCGGCACGCTGGCCGTGGGCGCGTCGATGGGCGCGATGATGGGCTCGGGCTCTCTCACCCTGATCTGGCTGTGGCTGTCGCTCGCCCTTCTGGCCATGGGCTTCGTGTACGGCCCGCTCGGCGCCTACCTGCCCAGCCTCTTCCCGCCGCGCGTGCGCTACTCGGGCGCGTCCATCGCCTTCAACGTCGGCGGCATCATCGGCGGCGGCCTCGCCCCCATGGCCGCCCAGGCCCTGGCCGACCGCGGCGGCCTCGCGCCGGTGGGGCTCTACCTCGTGGCGGCGGCGGTGCTGAGCCTGGCGGGGTTGGTCCTCACGAAGCCTAAGCACGAGGACTAGACCGGCCGCTCCCCCGCCACCGTCGTCCGGTGCATGACCCGCAGGTGGCCGTCGTAGCCGCCTTCGGCGAAGTGGGCGGTGCAGCGGTTGTCCCACATCAGAACCATGCCAGCGCGCCACCTGTGGCGATAGACGAACGCGTCCTGGGTCATGTGCTTGAACAGGAAGCCCAGCAGCGCCTGGCTTTCCTCCACCGTCAGGCCTTCCACGCCCGTCGTATAGACCGGTGAGACGTACAGCGCCCTCCGGCCGGTCACGGGATGAGTGCGGACCAGCGGGTGCGTCAGGCTCCTGTCGGCGTCGGGCGAGACGATGATCTCCATCGTCCGCTTCTCGGTCTCGCGGGCGAAGACGCCCCTGGTCCCGTAGGCCCGGGTGGCGGAGTGGACCGCGCGCAGGCCCTCCAGCATCCGCTGCATGGTCGGCGACAGCGCCTCCCACGCCCGCGCGGCGTCGCAGAACAGGGTGTCGCCGCCCACCGGCGGGACGACCTCCGAGCGCAGGATGGTCGCCGCCGGCGGCTCGGGCTGGAAGCTCCAGTCCGAGTGCCAGCCGGCGCCGAAGTTGGTGGCCTTCTCGTCGGGCTCGCGGCGCAGCTCCAGCACGTTGGGATGGCCGGGCATCGGCTTGATGAACGGATCCTCGCCGAACGGTCCGATCTGCTGGGTGAAGGCCTCGAGCTCGTCCAGGGTCAGCGGCTGGTCGGGGAAGGCCACGACCGCGTGCCTGGCCCAGGCGGCCTTCACCTCGGCCAGCGCCTCGGGGGCCAGAGGCCGCGCGAGGTCGACCCCGGTGATCTCGGCGCCGAAGCCCGAAGGCTCGGGCCTGACGGAAATGATGCGGTAGTCCCGCGCGGCTTCGGCCAGCATGACGACCTCCCGGCGCGCCTCAGGCTTACGGGCGCGCTCGCCCTACAAACACCCGTTTGCTTCCGCTCGGGCAAGCGAGTAATCGGCTGCCATGGCCGCTTTCGACACCACCGAAGACAAGCTGATCTCCCTCGTCCCGGACAAGACGGTGAACGCCCGCGAGACGTTCGGCGTCGACTTCGACATGCAGGTCCCGGCGTTCTCCGAGCGCGACCCGCACGTCCCCGACCTCGATGAGGCGTATCGCTTCGATCCGGAAACCACGCGCGCGATCCTCGCCGGCTTCGCGTTCGACCGCCGCGTGATGGTCCAGGGCTATCACGGCACCGGCAAGTCGACCCACATCGAGCAGGTGGCCGCCCGCCTCAACTGGCCGCTGATCCGGGTGAACCTGGACAGCCACGTCAGCCGGATCGACCTGGTCGGCAAGGACGCCATCGTCCTGAAGGAAGGCAAGCAGGTCACCGAGTTCCGCGAAGGCATCCTGCCCTGGGCCATCCAGCGGCCGATCGCGCTGGTCTTCGACGAGTACGACGCGGGCCGCCCGGACGTGATGTTCGTGATCCAGCGCGTGCTGGAAGCGCAGGGCAAGCTGACCCTGCTCGACCAGAACCGCGTCATCCGCCCGAACCCGCACTTCCGGCTGTTCTCGACGACCAACACCATTGGTCTCGGCGACACGACGGGCCTCTACCACGGCACGCAGCAGATCAACCAAGGCCAGATGGACCGCTGGTCGATCGTCACCACGCTCAACTACCTGAGCCACGACGTGGAAGCCGCCATCGTGCTGGCCAAGGCGCCGGCCTACGACAATGCCGAGGGCAAGCGGACCATCGCCGCCATGGTCCGGGTGGCCGACATGACGCGGAACGCCTTCATGAACGGCGACATCTCCACGGTCATGAGCCCGCGGACGGTTATAACCTGGGCCCAGAACGCCGAGATCTTCGGCGGCGACATCGGCCTCGCCTTCCGCATGACCTTCCTGAACAAGTGCGACGAGCTGGAGCGCGGCACCGTCGCCGAGTTCTACCAGCGCGCCTTCGGCCAGGACCTGCCGGAAAGCACCGCCCGGGTGCGGGTGGCTTAGGTACATCATCGACCGAACGCATCGCTGGCTTGCGCTAGGACTTCCTTGATCGCTATCGTTGTTCCCACAGGGGGACACATGGTCGACGAGCAGGATGTGGAGGCGGACACCGACCTCCAAAATGATGAGTCCATCGCGGACGAGCCCGAGGAAGAGAGCCCGCTCTTCGATGAGAGCACTCCCCCCCGCGATCGAAAGCTTCAGACAAATCCGTTCGACTTCATTGTAAGTTCGATAAATTCGCAGATCGAGGACGGCTCGATTGTTCTACAAGACGAATTTCAACGTCGTCGCGTATGGAACGATGTGAAGGCGAGCCGTCTCATTGAATCTCTGATTCTGAATGTCCCGATCCCGGTTTGCTATTTTGCCGAGATCGAAGACGGTGCCTATGCCGTTGTGGACGGACAACAACGCCTCACCTCCATTTATCGTTACTTGGACAATCAGTTTTCGCTCCGCGGCCTTAAGGTTCGGCCAGATCTAAACCGAAAGCGTTTTCACCAGCTTCCCCCGGCCGACCAGAGGCTCATTAGAGCCAGAACGATCCGATGCATCGTAATCCTAAAAGAATCGCATCCGGACATCAGATTTGATGTCTTCGAACGCCTCAATACAGCGACCGTGAGCCTCAATAGACAAGAACTTAGAAACTCTACCTATCGCGGCAACCTCAATAAGTTAATCGTTGAGCTCTGCAAAAACGAAACCTTCTTGAGGATACGGAACGCAGAAACGCCCGATAAGCGAATGAGAGACGCCGAACTTATACTTCGTTTCTTGGCATTCCATTTCGGAGGATCGGAATTTCGCAGCGGATTCACAAGGCATCTAGATAAATACCTAGACTCGGGGCGAAAATTCGATGAGGCAACAATAGCCTCCCACAGAGAAGCGTTTGATGAAACCATTCTCAAAGCGTATTCAGTTTTTGCGGACGATGCATTCAGGCGGGTGGATGCTGATGGCACTCCGGAGAACCAGATCAATAGTGCCGTTTTTGACGCCATCATGCTGACTTTCGCGCGTCTCGATCGAGCGGTACTCGTAACCGACATCATCGAGGCTGTAGACGCGGGCGCTCAAACGCCAGCATCGATTCCCGAAGCCATCCGCGTCCGACAGGTACTTGGAGACGCAGCGCGCTGGACTAACGCCGATCAGGCCCGTCGATGGCAGATGATGCGGCAGTGTGCGGCGTCGCCACTCTTCGCTGATGACACAGCTCACACGCCTGGTGTCCTCGACGCGGGGCTTCACACCGAGGGTTTCGCAAACCCAGGCACAGGAGCGATCAAAGACTTATTCAAGACTGTAGGACTGATCGACTGTTGGTCGGCCTTTCACGAGATTGAACCGCAGCATGCTTTCAAGAATGAGATTGATGCCATCGTAGCTCGCCGGAATCAGATCGCTCATGGCGACATGAACGCCGCGGTTACTGACATCGATGTGATTACCTACTCGAACAACTTCCGTCGTACGGCTGCAGTGTTTGAGCAGCTGGCGCAGCGGCACGTCGCGCAACACGTGCCGGACTTTGCCTGGTAGTCCGAGCCCTCCACCCTGAAGCCGGGGCTAGTGCCGCCCCCTAAGGCAGCGCATAGGCGATCACGTAATCGCCCTTCTGCTTCGTCAGGCGCGCGCCGCCGGCCGAGACCACCACGTACTGCTTGCCCGTCTTCGGCGAGACATAGGTCATCGGCGTGCCGCCGACGCCGACCGGCAGCTTGGCCTGCCACAGAAGCTTGCCCGTGCCGTTGTCGTAGGCCCGCAGGTACGGGTCCGTGGTGGCGGCATGGAAGGTGACGCCGCCGGCCGTGGTCACGGGACCGCCCAGGCCGAACGTCCCCACCGGGATCTTCAGACCCGAGGCGAGGCCCAGCGGGCCGCTGGTCTCGGCCGTGCCGGCCGGGACCTGCCAGACGATCTTGCGGGTGGTCAGGTCGATGGCGGTCAGGGTGCCGCTGGGCGGCTGCAGGCAGGGCGTGAAGAGCGCGCCCAGCATCCAGCCGTTCTTGGCCTCGTAAGGGATCGCGCCGCGGCTCTGCGGCGGGCGGTCTGTCATCCGGGCGGTGGAGACCTTCTCTTCCTTCGAGGGGACGAGCTGCACCGTCTGGGGCATCCGCATCTCGGGCACGATCAGGAGACCGCGGCGGGCGTCGAAGGCGCCCGAGCCCCAGTTCTGGCCGCCGCCGTTGCCCGGATACTGGATCGAGGGCCGGTCGACGCCGGGCGGGGTGAAGTCGCCGTCGTAGCGCGCCTTCTTGAAGCTGATCCGGCACAGCATCTGGTCGATGGGGGTGGAGCCCCACATCATCTTCTCGCTGAGCTTCGTGAGGCCCACCGTCGGCATGTCCACGGAATAGGGCTGGGTCGGCGTCACCCACTCGCCCGGCGCCGGGTTCTGCGGCGTGGGCTTCTCCACGACCCGATGAATCGGCTGGCCGGTGGCGCGGTCCAGCACGAACACCTGGCCGCGCTTGGTGAGCTGGATCAGCGCCGGCTTCGTCCCGCCGCCGGCGACCGGCACGTCGGCCAGCATCGGCTGGGACGGCACATCATAGTCCCAGACGTCGTGGTGGACGGTCTGGAAGCGCCAGCGCTCGCGGCCGGTGGCGATGTCGAGGGCCACGACGGAGGAATTGTAGCGGTCGGAGGCCTCGGAGCGGTGCGAGGCCCAGTAGTCGGGCGTGGCGTTGCCGGTCGGGAGATAGACCAGCCCAAGGGCCTCGTCGAAGGCCGGCGTCGACCAGACGTTGGGCGTGCCGCGGGTGTAGCTCTGGCCCTCGGGCGGCAGCTTGGTGATCGCAGGATTGCCCAGGTCCCAGGCCCAGACCAGTTCGCCGGTGACGGCGTCGAAGGCGCGGACCACGCCCGCCGGCTCCTGGAGCTCCTGGTTGTCGGTCACCCAGCCGCCGATGATGATCCGGTCACCGGCCACGGTGGGCGTCGAGGTCTGGAAGTAGAAGTTGCCGCTGACCTCGCCCATGCCGGCCTTCAGGTCGACGACGCCGCCCTGGCCGAAGGCGGGGCAGCGGGCGCCGGTCGCGGCGTCATAGGCGATCAGCCGCGCGTCGATGGTGGACGAGATGATCCGCCGGTCGCAGAGCGCGGCTGGCTGGCCGGGCGTTAGCGCCCGCGCCGCGGCGGTCTCGTAGTAGCCGACGCCCCGGCAGCGGTTCCAGAAGTGCGACTTGGCCTGCGGGTCCGCCCGCCAGCGCTGGGCGCCCGTGTCGGCGTCGACGGCGATCACCACATTCGTCGGCGTGCACAGATAGACGGTGTCGCCGACCTGCATCGGCGTGTTCTGGTCCTCCGAGCCCTTCATCGGCTTGGCGCCGGTGCGCACGGTCCAGGCGACCTTCAGGTCCTTCACATTGCCGGCGTTGATCTGATCGAAGGGCGCGTAGCGCTGACCGCCGGGATCGCGGCCGTAGTAGCGCCAGTCGGCGCCGCTCGCGGCGGGCAGCGGCTGGGGCAGCGGCGCCTTGGCGGCCGTGGCCTGGCCCTGGCTGAACGCGCCCGGGATCGCCGCGCCCAGCACGGCGAGGGTCGCGACGGATGTCAGGAGCACCGCCAGCAGCGCGCGGCCGCGGCCGGCGCCCTTCGGGACCGCCAGCAGGGTCAGGGCGACGATCAGGCCCAGCACCGCCGGCGCGAACAGGCGAGGCAGCAGCGGCCAGAACTGGAAGCCAGCCTCCCACAGCGCCCAGGCCAGGGTTGCGACGAGCAGCGCCGCATAGAGGAGGCCCGCCTGCGGCCGGCGCAGCACCAGCAACGCCGCGGTCGTCACCAGCGCCAGGCCGGCCAGCAGGTAGTAGGGCGAGCCGCCCAGGCTCACGAGCTGGACGCCGCCCGCAAGGATGGCGAGCCCCACGAGGCCCACGAAGCCGCCGCCCACGGCGGCGCCGATCAGGCCGCCAAGGCCCTTGCGCTTTTCCGACATGTTCCCCCCGGTCTTCTTCTTGGATGCGCGCGCCGCTGGACGGCGAAGCCTCCTCGCGCAATCATCGTACGCATTCTTCGAAAAGCAAATTCGATCTGGGGAGGATTTTCATAGTGATCAGGACGCTCGCGAGCGGCATTGCGCTCGGCATGGGGCTCATGCTCGCCGTCGGTACGGCGAGCGCGGAAACGGCGGCGCCCACGCGCACCGACTACGCCGACAAGGCCAACTGGCTGTGCTTCCCCGGCAAGGCGGGCGACGCCTGCGCCGTCGACCTCACCACCACGGTGATCAACTCCGACGGCACGAGCCGGGTGGAGAGCTTCAAGGCCGACCCGAAGGCGCCGGTGGACTGCTTCTACGTCTATCCCACCGTCTCGACGGACCCCGGCGTGCTGTCGGACCTGAAGGCCGACCCGGCCGAACTCAACGTGGTGAAGCAGCAGCTCGCCCGCTTCGGCTCGAAGTGCCGGATCTACGCGCCGATGTACCGCCAGTTCACCCTGGCTGGGCTGCGCGCCATGATGACCGGCCAGCCGCTGCCCGGCTCGACCGATCCCGCCACCCGGCAGACCGGCTATCAGGACGTGGTCGACGCCTGGAACTACTACCTGACGCACGAGAACAAGGGCCGCGGCGTGGTGCTGATCGGCCACTCCCAGGGCTCGGGCGTGCTGCAGCGGCTGATCCCCGCCGAGGTCGAAGGCAAGCCGGTCCAGAAGCAGCTCGTCTCGGCCCTGATCCTGGGCTCGAACCTGGGCGTCGAGACCGGCAAGGACACAGGCGCCTTCAAGACCATCCCGCTCTGCAAGTCTGCGACCCAGACGGGCTGCGCGATCAGCTACGTCACCTTCCGCGAGACCAGCCCGCCGCCGGCCAACAGCCGGTTCGGCAAGGTCCAGACCCCGGGCATGCAGGCCGCCTGCACGAACCCGGCCGCCTTGGGCGGCGGCAAGGGCGAGCTGAAGGCCTACCTTTCGAACGACGCGAACATCGCCAGTTCCTCCGGCCCCACGCCCACCTGGGTGAAGGGCAAGCCTAATCCGAAGACCCCGTTCGTCGCCCTGCCCGGCTTCTTCACCGGCGAGTGCGTCTCGAAGGACGGCTTCACCTACCTGTCGGCGCACCTCAACGCCGATCCGGCCGACCCACGGACCGACGACGTCAACGGCGACGTCGGCACGGGCGACCTGATCCTGAAGGACTGGGGCCTGCACCTGATCGACGCCAACATCGCCATGGGCAACCTGGTGGACATCGTCGGCCAGCAGTCGAAGGCCTATCTGGCGAAGTGAGCGCGTCGCGACTCATCCCGGACGGCGCAGCCGATCCGGGATCCAATCCATAAATGACGAAAACGCCCGCCTCCGGTGACGGAGGCGGGCGCTCTTTCTTCCGCGGATGCCGCGGTCGCTAGCGTGTCATCTTCCGGCCGGCCATGACGCCGAGCACCAGGAAGATCAGGAAGCCGACCACGAACAGGAAGAACAGGAACTTCGCGATGCCGGCCGCGGCGCCGGCGATGCCGCCGAAGCCGAGCACGGCCGCCACGATGGCGACCACCGCGAAGATCAGAGCCCAGCGAAGCATGGCTCTCTCTCCTCAGGACTAAGGGCCATCAGGCGGCCCGCCGCTCAGAACACGGCTTGGCCTTGGATGTTCCCGCCACTTCCTTGTTTCCCGCCGGGTCAGGCCTGATCTAAGACGGACCCGAGATGGCGAAGAACCCGGAAAGCCCCCTGGAGCCGTTCAAGCGCGCGCTGGCCCACGCCGCCCGCTCGCTGGCCGAAAGGCCCGACCTGGAGATCGTCTATTCCGGCGAGGGCCCGCAGCTTCAGGGCAACCGGGCCGTCCTGCCGCATCCGCCGCGCGACCTGAACCCGGCCGAGGCCGCCCGCATCCGCGGCCTCGCCGACCAGATGGCGCTGCGCATCGCCCACCACGACGCCGCCACCCACGCCCGCTCGCGGCCGCAGTCGGCCCTGGGCCAGCCCATGTACGACGGCCTGGAGCAGGCCCGCATCGAGGCCATCGGCTCCAACGCCATGGGCGGAGTGCGCGAGAACCTGACGGCGGTCATGGAGCAGGCCTGGTCGCGGCGGCTGTTCAACCAGGTGGAGGCGCTGGCCAACCCGCCGATGGCCGAGGTCGTGGCCCTGATGGCCCGCGAGCGGCTGACAGGCCAGCCGCCGCCGCCCAGCGCCAAGCCCCTCGTCGACATGTTCCGGGCCGAGGTGGAGGAGAAGGCCGGCGCCGACCTCGACCGGCTGGCGGCCGCCCTCGACGATCAGCAGGCCTTCGCCAGGATCGCCCGCACCATCATCCGCGACCTGAAGATGGGCGACGACCTCTCCGACATGCCGGAGCAGGAGGATAACGAGGACCAGGGCGAGGACGAGGGCGAGCCCGACGCCTCCGACAGCGACGACGAGGGCGACGGCGAGAGCCAGAGCCCGCAGCAGTCGGCCATGGACGAGGACCAGTCCCAGAGCCGCGAGGCCGAGGACGCCGACAGCCAGATGATGGAGGCCCAGGAGGACCCCGACGCCCAGGACGCCGAAGAGCCTCCCGAGATGGGCGAAGGCGACCAGCCCGCGCGGCCCGACCCCTCCGGCGACAACCGCGCGATCACCTACAAGGTCTTCACCACCGAGCACGACGAGATCGTCGCCGCCGAGGAGCTCTGCGACGGCGAGGAGCTGTCGCGCCTGCGCGCCTATCTCGACCAGCAGCTCGCCTCGGTGTCGAACGTGGTCTCGCGCCTGGCCAACCGGCTGCAGCGCAAGCTGCTGGCGCAGCAGAACCGCTCCTGGACCTTCGACCTGGAGGAAGGCGTCCTCGACGTCGCCCGCCTCACGCGCGTGATCATCGACCCCACGGCGCCGCTCTCCTTCAAGGAGGAGGAGGACACCGAGTTCCGGGACACGGTGGTCACCATCCTGATCGACAACTCGGGTTCGATGCGGGGCCGGCCGATCATGGTGGCCGCGGTGTGCGCCGACATCCTGGCGCGCACGCTGGAGCGCTGCGGGGTGAAGACGGAGATCCTGGGCTTCACGACCCGCGCCTGGAAGGGCGGCAGCTCGCGCGAGGACTGGCTGAAGGCCGGCAAGCCGCCGCAGCCCGGCCGCCTGAACGACCTGCGCCACATCATCTACAAGGCGGCCGACGCGCCGTGGCGCCGCGCGCGGCGCAACCTCGGCCTGATGATGCGCGAGGGGCTGCTGAAGGAGAACATCGACGGCGAGGCCCTGATGTGGGCGCACCAGCGCCTGATCGGGCGGCCCGAGGCGCGGCGCATCCTGGTGGTCATCTCGGACGGCGCGCCGGTGGACGACTCCACGCTGTCGGTGAACTCGGGCCACTACCTCGAGCGGCACCTGCGCGAGGTGATCACAGAGATCGAGACCAAGAGCCCGGTGCAGCTCATCGCCATCGGCATCGGCCACGACGTGACCCGCTACTACCGCCGCGCCGTCACCATCGTCGACGTCGAGCAACTGGCCGGCGCCATGGTCGAGCAGCTCGCCGAGCTGTTCGAGGAAGAGCCCCGGGCTATGAACCGCAAGACGGCGGGCCTGCTCCAGCCGCCGCCGACGACCCAGGGTCCCCAGGCCGGCGGGCCGCGCCGCTCCAGTTTCAAGGAAGTCCGGAGGGCGACCGCTTGAGGCGTCTCGCGGGTCTCGCGGCGGCCCTGCTCCTGGCGAGCTGCGTCGACGGACCGCCCGCCCGCCTGCCGCCCGCGCCGGTCGCCTATGGCACGGCCATCGTGGTCGACGGCCAGCCCGTGCCGCTCGACCCGACCGATCCCGCGCGCACCCGCATCGGGAACTTCACCTATGCCGGCGGCCTGGCGCTGACCTCGCAGCAGACCTCGCGCCTGGGCGGCCTCTCCGACCTGAAGGTGACGCCGGACGGACGGCTCACGGCGCTGGGCGACCAGTCCGACCTGCTGGAGGCGCAGATCGTGCTCGACGGCCAAGGCCGGTTGAGCGGGCTCTCGCAGGCCCGGATCACGGCGCTAAAGGAGGTCACGGGCGCCGACCTCTACGCCGGCGGGCAGGAAGAATACGATTCGGAAGGCGTCGTGCGCCTGGCCGACGGAACGCTGATCGCCACCTTCGAACAGCACGACCGCGTCCTGGCCTTCCCGGCCGATGGCGGCCTGCCGCGCGCCGCACCGGCGCCACAGACCGCCTACAAGCACAACAAGGGCATGGAAGCCGCCATGGCCGCGCCCGAGGCCGGCCCGGACGCCTATCGCGTCGGCCTGGAGAACACCGGCCAGCTCTTCCTGTGCCGGCTTTCGACGCGATGCGTCCCCGACGGACAGGTGGACCTGGAAGGCTCCGAACTGGTGGGAATGGACGCTCTGCCCGGCGGCGGCCGCGCCTATCTCTTCCGCAGCTACTCGCCGCTGATCGGCAACGTCATCCGCCTGCGCCTGACCGACCGCGGCGGCCGCACGATCGATGTGCTGGAGATCCGCCGGCCGCTCACCGTCGACAACATCGAGGGCGTGGCGGCCGTGGCCCAGGCCGCGGGACGCGTGCGCTTCTATCTCGTCTCGGACGACAACTTCGGCAGCTTCGAGGGCCACAAGACCGATCAACGGACCCTGCTGCTGGCCTTCGACTGGACCCGGAAATGAAAAGGCCGCCCCGAGGGGCGGCCTTTCCGGAACGACAGCTCGTGTCGGGCTCTTAGGCCGCCGGTTGCTCGGCGAGCTTGGCCTTGATCTGGCGCTTGATCTTCAGGGCGCGGGGCGAGAGCACCTCGTCGCGGGCCTTCAGCAGCACGGCGTCCAGGCCGCCCTTGTTGTCCACCGTGCGGAGCGCCGCATTGGTGATGCGCAGGGTCACGTTCTGGCCCAGGGCGTCCGACAGGACAGTCACCTTGGTCAGGTTCGGCATGAACCGACGCTTGGTCTTGATGTTCGAGTGGCTCACGTTGTGGCCGACCATCGGACCAACACCCGTGATTTCGCAGCGGCGCGACATGGCGAAAGAACCTTCGCGGAAAAACTTCAGGACACGCGGGCGGCAGCCGTCCGCGCGGGGAGCGGGCGATATAGAGGAAGGCGCCCTTCGGCGTCAAGGCGAGGGGCGGCGAAAGCCGATCCGCCGCATCCGGCGAAGCTCCTGCCTTGTGGCCCAGCCTGGCCGAGACCACCAGATCTCGTAGGGAACGAAAGCCGAATCGCGACGAGTCGGTGATTCGGACACGCTTCGTTTCGCCGGCGTTCTCGCAAGTCCGCCTGGGGCGTCAGCGACTCGCCGCGGGCGGCTGGACGTCGATCAGCAGCACAGACATCGAGGGCTGGGTGTCGACAGGTTGGGCGCGCGGCGGCGGCTCGGGGACGGCGGGCTTGGCGGCCCAGGTGAGCGTGCTGGCGCACAGCGTGAAGGCTACGGCGGTCCAAAGCCCGGCCAGCTCGCGGCGGCGGCCGCCCTTCAGGGTCGCCAGGCGCAGCTCAAGCGGATGGACGCTTCCCCAGTGGCAGCCGAACGGCAGCGGCGCACGCGCGAGCTCGGTCTTCAGCAGCGCCTCGGCGTACACCCGCCGCGACCGCGGGAAGCGCCGCAGCACCGCGGCGTCGCAGGCCAGCTCCTGGTCCACGCGCATCAGCTTCGCGCCCAGGTGGACCAGCGGGTTGAACCAGAACACCACCTGCAGGGCCGCGGCCAGGGCGTTGGACTTGGGATCGCCGCGCAGGACGTGCTCGCGCTCATGCGCCCGGATCAGGCGCCGCTCGTCGTCGGAATAGGGATCGGCCGCCGGCATGATCACCCGGGGCGTCAGCACGCCGGACACGGCCGGCCCGGCGCGGCCCGTGCGGGCGTCGCGCTCGAACGCGGCCTGCGCCTTCCAGGCCACGGCCAGGGTGGCCGCGGCGCCCGCCAGCCAGACGGCCAGGGTCAGGCGGTGATCCCAGGCCTGCTCCACCAGCGGCCTCAAGGTCATCTGTTCAGCCCCAGGCCAGGGCGCGCCGAACGGCCAGGGGGCCAGGCTCAGCAGGGCCGCGCCCACCGGCGCCGCCCACAGCAGATAGGCTGCTTCCGGGCCGAACAGCCGCCGCGCCGGAGCGCGGAGCAGCATCACCAGCAGAAGGACGAGCGATCCCGCGACGTTCGCGCGGGCCAGGGCCTCGAGGAGGTCAATCGCCATCTTCCAGCTCCGCGATCAGGCGCTTCAGCCGAGCGACGTCGTCGGGCGTCAGCGCCCGGTGCTCGGCGAAGTGGGCCACCAGCGGGGCCACCTGTCCGGAGAAGAGGCGGTCCAGCAGCCCCTGGCTTTCGGAGGTCACATAGGCTTCCCGCGAAACCAGCGGACGGTAGCGCGTGCGGCCCTCGATCCGCTCGGACTTCAGGGCCTTCTTCTTGAGCAGCCGGTTGATCAGCGTCTTGACGGTGGCCTCGCCCCACTGCTGCGGCTCGCCGACCCCGCGCACCAGTTCGTCGGCCGTCATCGGCCCGTCCTGCCAAAGGGCGGACATGATCTGGCTCTCGGCGGGAGAGATACGAAGCATGACGGAGAGATTACGCCTGTAACCCCGCCTGTCAACGGACGCGATCAGTCGGCGGCGTAGGTGTCAGGCTTGGCGCGATATTCGGCCGTGATCACGTTGGTGGCGTCGATGCGCCGGCCGCGCTTGTCGACCAGTTCCAGGTGCACGTGGTTGGTCATGCCGCCCGGGTACTTGCGCTGCAGCGTATGAGCCTCGCCGATCGGCTGGCCGACATGGACCGTGTCGCCGACCTCGACGTCGGGGTCCACGTAGAAGGCGCGCGCCTCCAGATTCAGCGCCGGATTGGTGATCTCGACGAACTTCAGGTTTCCGTCGCCGGCGTAGGCGTAGCCGATCTTGGTCACATAGCCGGAGATCGGAGCGACCACGGCCTGGCCGGCGTCGGCGATGAAGTCCACGCCCTCGTGGCGGCGGACGCCGCCATCGCGGGAGGCGCCGAACTGGCCCGATCCGTAGGCGTCATGCTCGCGAGGCTCGTTGCCGGTTGGGTTGGCGAAGTCGGCCTGGCCGTCGCCGTCGACATCGGCGCCCTGCCACACCAGCTCCATCTGCACCGGCTGCACGATCGGCGCGCTCGCGCGTTCCATGGCGGTCATGATCGCGGCGCGCGGCCCCTCGGGCGTGCGCACCGGGGCCGCCGCCGCGGCCGTGGCCAACACTGCGGCGATCAGGGTGACGGCCTGCAGCGGCCGGTCGTTGGCCAGTTCGGAAAGGCGCGCGCGCCAGTCGTGCGTCATCGCGATGACCCCTTGTTTTCACCGATGCGCCGACCGCGCCCGGACTGCCGCCGGGCTTCGGGATCGGCTGTTGCTTCTTATGGGCGCCGCGTGATCACGGCGATTGTTTCCGATCGTTTCGCCCCCGACCTGGGCGGAAAATGGGCATCAAACCCGCATTTACGATGCGGCATCGGGCCGCCCCGGGCGCCAAGCCGTTCGTCGAACGCCGGCTTGCGGGGCGCGCCTGTTCAAGCTAGTGACTGACTGGTCAGTTATCAAGGAGCCGCGATGCTGCCTGGCGAGCCCAAGTTCCGCAGGCGCAAGGCTGACCGCCCGGGCGAGATCGTGCAGGCGGCCATGGCCGTGTTCGCCGAGAGGGGGTTCGCCGCCGCACGTCTGGATGAGATCGCCGCCCGGGCCGGCGTGTCGAAGGGCGCGCTCTACCTCTACTTCGAGACCAAGGAGGACCTGTTCCGCGCCGTCGTGGGCCAGGTCGTGGCCCCCAACCTCGCCCAGGTGAAGGCCATGGCCGCCGCCCACCCCGGGCCGTTTCCGGACCTCGTCCGCGGCCTCGCGCAGCATGTGACCCACTTGGTCCAGACCACCCCCGTGGGCGGCGTCGTGAAGATGGTGATCGGCGAGGCCCGGAATTTCCCCGAGCTCGCCCGGGTCTGGCACGACGACCTGGTTTCCCAGGCTCTTGGGGCGGTCGCCGGCGCCATCCAGGCCGCCCAGGCCCGCGGCGAGGTGAAGCCCGGCGATCCGAGAAGCTTCGCCCTGCAACTCATCTCGCCCCTGCTGGTGGGCGTGATCTGGCGCGAGACGTTCGTACCCGTGGGCGCGCCGCCGTTCGACCTCTCGGCCCTGATGCGCCAACACCTCGACACCTTGCTCAACGGCATGCTCGCGGAGGACGCGCGCCCATGACACGCCGCCGCATCCTGCCGCTCGTGCTCCTGGCGCTCGGAGCCGCCATCGTGGCGGGTCTGGTCCTGGCGCCCCGCTTCCGGCCCGCCCGCACGCTCTCGGGCTACATCGAGGGCGAGCCGCTGTACCTGGCCGCGCCGGTGGCCGGCACGGTCAGGGCCATGCATGTGGTACGCGGCCAGGCCGTGAAGGCCGGCCAGGCGCTGTTCGTCGTCGATCCGTCCCAGCTCCAGGCTCAGCGGGACCAGGCCGGCGCCGAGCAGGCGGCCGCCCAGGCCCAGGCCCAGGACGTCCGCAAGGGCCAGCGTCCGGTGGAGGTCGCCGTCTTCGAAGCCAATATCGCCGCCGCCGAGGCCCGAGCCCGCGACGCCCACGCCGACCTGCGCCGCGTCGAGCCCCTGGTCCGCCAGGGCTGGTATGCGCCCGCCCGGCTTGACGACGCCCGGTCCGCCGCCCAGGCCGCCGACGCCCAGGTCCGCGCCGCGCGGCGCCAGCGCGACGCCGCTCTGCTGGGCGCGCGGGAAGACCAGATCCGCGCCGCCGACGCCAGGGTCGCCCAGGCCGGCGCCGCGGTGGCCGGCGCCGAGGCCCGGCTCGACGATGTGGCGCCCCGCGCGCCGGAGGCCGCCCGGGTGGAGGACGTCTTCTTCCAGGCCGGCGAATGGGCCCCCGCCAACCAGCCGATCCTGTCCCTGCTGCCCGACGGCCGGATCAAGGTGCGCTTCTTCGTGCCCGAGCGCGAACTCGCCGCCTACCGCCTTGGCCGCACCGTCCGCTTCTCCTGCGACGGCTGCGCGAAAGGCCTGACCGCCCGGATCGAGTACGTGAGCCCGAGGCCCGAGTTCACGCCGCCGGTGATCTACAGCCGCGACGCCCGGGACCGCCTGGTCTACCTCGTCGAGGCTCGGCCGAACGTCCGGCTCAATCCCGGCCAACCGGTGGACGTCGAGCCGCTCGCGGGACCGCTCAAGTGACGCTCGCTATCGACGTCCGCGGCCTGAACAAGAGCTTCGGGTCCAAGCACGTCGTCCAGGACGTCGCCATCCAGGTGGAGGAAGGCCGCATCTGCGGCTTCCTGGGCCCCAACGGCTCGGGCAAGACCACGACGCTGCGCATGCTGTGCGGCCTGCTGACGCCGGACTCGGGCTCGGGCTCGGCCCTCGGCTACGACATCATCGCCCAGGCCGACGAGGTGAAGCGCCGCACCGGCTACATGACCCAGCGGTTCTCGCTCTACGAGGACCTGACCATCGCCGAGAACCTGGAGTTCACGGCCCGGGTCTATGGCCTGGACCGCCGGCGCGAGCGGGTGGACGCCGCGCTCGACCGCCTGGGCCTCGCCGCCCGCCGGAGCCAGCTCGCCGGCACGCTGTCGGGCGGCTGGAAGCAGCGGCTGGCGCTGGCCGCAGCCACCCTCCACGAGCCGCGCCTATTGCTGCTGGACGAGCCGACGGCCGGCGTCGATCCGAAGGCGCGCCGCACCTTCTGGGACGAGATCCACGCCCTGGCCGCCGAGGGCCTGACGGTGCTGGTCTCCACCCACTACATGGACGAGGCCGAGCGCTGTCATGAGATCGCCTACATCAGCTACGGCCGGCTGATCGCCCGCGGCACGGCGCAGGAGGTGGTGGCGGCCTCGGGCCTGATCACCTTCCACGGCGAAGGCCCGGGCGTCGACCGGCTGTCGGCCGAGCTCGCCGCAAAGCCCGGCGTGGAGACCGCCGCCCCGTTCGGGGCCGCCGTGCACGTCAGCGGCTCTGACCGCGCCGCTCTCGAAGCCGCCATCGCGCCGTGGCGCCGCGAACCCTATCGCTGGACCGAGGTCTCGCCGACGCTGGAGGACGTCTTCATCCAGCTCATGGGCCGATCGCAGGACAACTTCCAATGATGGGCCTGTCCTGGAGCCGCGTGGCCGCGGTGATGATCAAGGAGTTCAAGCAGCTCACCCGCGACCGCATCACCTACGCCATGATGCTGATGATCCCAGTCGTGCAGCTCACGCTCTTCGGCTACGCCATCAACACCGAGCCGCGCCACCTGCCGACCGCCGTCCTGGTGCAGGAGGACAGCCGCTATGCGCGCGCGATCACCGCCAGCCTGAAGAACTCGCGCTACTTCGACTTCGTCGCCCAGGCCCGCAGCCCGGCCGAACTGGACGCCATGATCCGCCGGGGCGACGTGCAGTTCGCCATCACCATTCCCGGCGACTTCAGCCGACGCGTGGCGCGGGGCGACCGGGCGCAGATCCTGGTGGAGGCCGACGCGACCGACCCATCCGCCACCGGCGGCGCCGTCGCGGCCCTGGCCGCCCTGCCCGACGCCGCGCTCGCCCACGACCTGAAGGGAGCGCTGGCCGGCCGCGGCCAGGACGCCCCGCCGTTCGAGGTGGTCGTCCACCGGCGCTACAATCCGGAAGCCGTCACCGCCTACAACATCGTGCCCGGTCTCTTGGGCATCATCCTGTCGCTGACGCTGGTGATGATGACCGCGCTGTCGGTCACCCGCGAGACCGAGCGCGGCACGATGGAGACCCTGCTGTCGACGCCGCTCGAGCCGCTGGAGGTGATGGCCGGCAAGCTCGCGCCCTATGTGCTGGTGGGCCTGATCCAGACGGCGCTGATCCTGATCCTCGCCAGGCTGCTGTTCCAGGTGCCGATGGCGGGCGGCTGGCTGGGCCTTTCGGCAGGCGTCACCCTCTTCATCGTGGGCTCGCTGGCGCTGGGTTTCCTGATCTCGACCCTCGCCCGCTCGCAGCTCCAGGCGATGCAGATGAGCTTCTTCTACATCCTGCCCTCGATCCTGCTGTCCGGCTTCATGTTCCCGTTCCGCGGCATGCCCGTCTGGGCCCAGGCGATTGGCGAGGTGATCCCGGTGACTCACTTCCTGCGCGTGGTCCGCGGCTCGCTGCTGAAGGGTCAGGCGCTCGGCGACCAGTGGCGCGAGCTCGCCGCGCTCACGGCCTTCGTCTGTGTCGTCACCGCGCTCGCCGTCGCCCGCTATCGCCGGACCTTGGACTAGATCCGGCGACTGGGCTTAGAAGGGCGCCGATGATCGGCATCCTCTGCGCCACCCCCGAAGAACTCGCCGCCCTGCGCGCGGTGCTCGACCTCGATGTTCCGGGCGAGACGCACGGGCCCTTCGAGGTCTGGGCCGGCCACGGCCTGGCGCTGGCCCGCTGCGGCCTCGGCAAGGTGAACGCCGCTTCCGCCGCCACCCTCCTGCTGGACCGCTTCGAGGCGACGACGCTCATCTTCTCCGGCGTCGCCGGCGGCCTGCACCCCGAGCTGCCGGTCGGATCGGTGCTGTTCGGCGAGCGGCTGGCGATCCACGACTACGGCATCGTCACGGCCGGGCGGTTCACCGCGACGCGGTCGGGCGTGATCCCGTTCGGGGCGCCGGCGGCGGCGCTGGAATCCGTCTCGCAGCAGGTGCGCGAGACGCTCGTCCGCCTGCGCGACGCGGTGGCGCCCACCCTCGGCCATCCGGTCCAGCTCGGCGGCATCACCACCGCCGACTACTTCCTGAACTGCGGCCAGACCCGCGACGAGCTCCGCGCCCAGCTGGGCGCCGACGCCATCGACATGGAAAGCGGCGCGGTCGCCCAGGTCGCCGAAGCCTGGGGCGCGCCGCTCTATGTGATCCGCACGCTGTCCGACCTGGCCGGCGAGGAGAGCCAGGTCACCTTCACCGAGATGGAGGCCATGGCGGCGAAGAACTCCGCCGCCTGCGTGAAACGGTTGCTGCAGATCATCCCGAATTAGCCGTCATCCCGGAAGCCGCGCCAGCGGCTATCCGGGACCCAGGGCCGCCGCACTGCAGAACCTCCTGGGTCCCGGCTCTCCGCTTCGCTGCGGCCGGGATGACGATGAAGATCAAGCCGCCTTCGCGCCGGCAATGTAGCGGTCGACCACCGTCTCCAGCACCGCCAGCGGCGTGCCGCCGGTGGTCACCACGGCGTCGTTGTAATCGCGCAGGTCGAACCTTGGCCCCAGCGCCGCCTTGGCCTTCTCGCGCAGGCGGACGATCTCGTTGTGGCCGACCTTGTAGGCGCAGGCCTGGCCGGGACTGGCGCAATAGCGGTCGACCTCGCTGGTCGCCGCGCCCACCGAGCGGCCGGTGGCGCCGGCCAGTTCCTGGATCGCCTTTTCCCGCGTCCAGCGTTTCTCCTGCAGGCCGGTGTCGACAACCAGCCGCGCGCAGCGGAAGCGGATCGCCTGCAGGTAGCCCAGCCGGCCGAAAGGATCGTCCTTGTAGAGCCCGGCCTCGTCGGCGAGCTGCTCGGCATAGAGCGCCCAGCCCTCCGCAAAGGCGCCGAAGCCCATCAAGGAGCTGATGGTGTGGATCTGGTCGTGCCGCTCGGCGAGGTAGGCCCCCTGCCAGGCGTGGCCCGGCAGCGCCTCATGCATGGTCAGGCTGGCGAGCGTGTAGCGCGGCCAGTTCGCGGTGTCCGACAGGTTCACGTAATAGATCGCCGGCCGCGAGCCATCGAGGGCGGCGAAGTTCATGTAGCCCAGCGCAGCCCCCGCCTCGATCTCCTTCGGCACCGGCCGCACCTCGACGGGCGCCTTCAGGTCCAGCTTCGACAGCTTCGGCAGCAGCGGACGGATCTCGTCCACCTTGCCCTGGATGTAGGCGACGACCTGCCGCTTGCCCTCGTCGGTGTTGGGATAGAGGAAGCGCGGGTCCTTGGTGAGCGCGCTCATCCGCTCGCCGACCGTGCCCTGCGTCAGGCCCTGGGCCTTCAGGATGCCGTCCATGATGGCGTCGATCTCGCGCCCCTGGCGCAGGCCGATCTCGTGGATTTCGGCCGGCGTCAGGTCGGTCGTCGTGTTGTACTTCAGCGCCCAGCGGTAGTAGTCGGCGCCGTCCTTGAACTTCCACACGCCGGCGTCGTTCGTCGACCGCGGCTGCAGCGCCTTCACGGCGGCGATCTGCCGGTCGATGGCCGGATAGACCTTCTGCGCGACCAGGGCCGTGGCCCGCCCCTGCCAGTCGCCGGCGATGCCCTTCGCCTTCGTCCGCTCCACCAGCGAGCCCACAAGACGGGTGGCGCCCGGCTCCGGCGCGCGGGCGTCCTGCAGCTGCTTCAGCGTGGTGGCGAGGATGAAGGTCGGCGGGATCACGCCCCGGCCCGCGGCGTCGTTCATCCGCGCGGTCTCGGCGTCGATGGCCGGGCCGAGCTGCTCGAGGCGCGCCAGATAGGCCTCGGCGTCATCGCCGGTGGCGATCAGGTGCTGCGAGTTCAGGAACTCGGGCGTGTTGGCCACCGAGCCGTCCTGCTGGCTGACCACGTAGGGGTTGCCAAAGTCCTGGCCGTACGCGAACCGGCCGCCCTCGGCCCCCACGTCCATCGCATAGAGCACGGTGTCGTAGAGGGTGAGGTCGCGGCCCTTGAGGCTGGCGCGCGGCACGCCGCGCAACCGCTGGCCCAGGCTCTTGTACAGCGCGATCTCGCGCCGCCGGCCCTCGGCCGACCGGTCGCTGAGCTGCCGCTTCAGGCCCGCGTACTTGCCCTTGTCCAGCCCGAGGCCCGTGGCGGTCTGCGGGCTTTCCCGCAGGATCTCGTCGACGAAGGCGTCCAGCAGGGCCGAGAGCCTCGGGTCGTCCACCGGCCCGGCGGCGGCGAGCGCCCTCAGCGGCGCGGCGGCGGAGACAAGGCCGGCGGCGGCGGCCGAGAGCAGGATCTGGCGGCGGGAGGCGTGCATGCGGAAATCCCCGAACTGATGCGTGGCCGCGACCCTAGCCCTCACGACGCCGTGCGCAATTGCTAAGGCGCGCAACCGAACAGCCTTTCGCGCGTCAGAAGCTCAGCAGGTATTGGCGTAAGGAGTTCAGAGCGTTGGCCGGCTCTCGGGGTCTCCCTGCACCTCGCGACGACGTCCGAAGGCCTCGCTTGCCCGACTCTTTCCCGCAACCCACCTTAAGGCCATGAGCGACCGTCCGTCGGGCGCAGCGCCGCCGCGGCTCGTCGCGGTGCTCGGCCCTACCAACACCGGCAAGACCCACCTCGCGGTCGAGCGGATGCTGGGCCACCACTCCGGCATGATCGGCCTGCCGCTTCGGCTGCTGGCGCGCGAGATCTACGACCGCATCGTCAAGCTGCGCGGCGCCCGCGCCGTGGCGCTGATCACCGGCGAGGAGAAGATCGTCCCGCCCCGGCCGCAGTATTTCGTCTGCACCGTCGAGGCCATGCCGCTGTCGGTCGAGGTCGAGTTCCTGGCGATCGACGAGATCCAGCTCTGCGCCGACCCCGAACGCGGCCATGTGTTCACCCACCGCCTGCTGCACGCCCGCGGCACGCGCGAGACCATGCTGCTGGGCGCCGGCACGATGGCGCCCCTGGTCCGCCGCCTGCTGCCGCACGCCGAGATCCAGACCCGGGACCGCTTCTCCACCCTCACCTACGCGGGCCCGAAGAAGCTCACCCGCCTCCCCCGCCGCTCGGCCGTCGTGGCCTTCAGCGCCGACCAGGTCTACGCCATCGCCGAACTGATCCGCCGCCAGCGCGGCGGCGCCGCGGTCGTGATGGGCTCGCTCAGTCCCCGGACGCGCAACGCCCAGGTCGCCCTCTACCAGTCGGGCGAAGTCGACTTCCTGGTGGCCACCGACGCCATCGGCATGGGCCTCAACATGGACGTCGACCACGTGGCCTTCGCCGGCCTGCGGAAGTTCGATGGGCGCCGCACGCGCTACCTCTATCCGCAGGAGGTCGGCCAGATCGCCGGCCGCGCGGGTCGCTACCAGAAGGACGGGACCTTCGGCGTCACCGGCGAGGCCGAGGACATGGACCCCGACCTCGTCGAGGCTGTCGAGAACCATCACTTCGAGCCGGTCGCCGGCGCCGAGTGGCGGAACTCCAAGCTCGACTTCGCCAACCTCGCCGCCCTGATGAAGTCGCTGGCCCAGACACCCGATCGCGAGGGCCTCAAGCTCGCCAAGGAGGCCCTGGACGAGACGACGCTGCGCCAGCTCGCCGACGATCCGGACGTCGTCCGCCGCGCCCGCGACAGGACCAACCTTCTGCGGCTGTGGGACGTCTGCCAGACGCCCGACTTCCGCAAGACCGCCACCGACGAGCACGTGCGGCTGGTGAAGGACTTCTTCTTCCAGCTCACCGGCGGCGGCCGCCGCATCGCCGAGGACTGGATCGCCCGCCAGTACGCCCACCTCGACCGGACCGACGGCGAGATCGACGGCCTGGCCCAGCGGCTGGCGGCCGTCCGCACCCTGGCCTACGTCGCCAACCGCCCCGACTGGCTGCACGACGCCGCCGGCTGGCAGGGGCGCACGCGCCAGCTCGAGGACCGCCTCTCCGACACCCTGCACGAGAAGCTGATGGCCCGGTTCGTCGACCGGCGGACCAGCGCGCTGATGCGGGCGCTGAACGTGCGCGAGGAGATGCTGGCCGGCGTCGCGGCCGACGGCGCGGTCACGGTGGAGGGTCACTATGTCGGCCGCCTGTCGGGCGTGCAGTTCGAGCCGGCCGAGGGCCAGTCGGTGCTGGAGACCAAGGCGCTGCGCGCCGCCGCCAACCATGCCGTCGCCCCTGAGATCGCCAAGCGGCTGGGCAGGCTCGCGGCCGACCCGGACACGGCCTTTGCGCTGACGCCCGACGGCGTCGTCCTTTGGCAGGGCGAGGCGGCCGGGGTGGTGACGGGCGGCGAGCCCTTCAGCCCGCGCGTCCGGCTGCTGGGCGAGCTCGGCCACGACGCCGCCCGCCAGCGCGCCCAGCGCCGCCTGGAGGCCTTCGTCGCCGCGGAGGCGGCCCGCAGGCTCGCGCCGTTGCGCAAGCTCGAGACCGCCGTCGCCGACGGCAAGGTGAAGGGTCTGGCCCGCGGCGTCGCCTATCGCCTGATCGAGGCCGGCGGCGTGCTGGACCGCGCCGAGGTGCGCGAGGAGACCCGCGCGCTCAGCCAGGTGGAACGCCGCGTGCTCCGCGGCCTCGGCGTCCGCATCGGCGCCTACTCGCTCTTCATGCCCGGGCTGCTGCGGCCCGAGGCCCGGACGCTCGCCCAGGCCATCGCCGCGCGTCAGACGCCGGACTGGAAGCCGGTCGCCGGCGCCGTCGTCGCCCTGCCGCCGGGCGTCTCCGCCCGGGCGCTCTCGGCGCGCGGCCTGCGCGCGGTCCGTGGCCTGGCCGTGCCGGTGGAGCAGCTCGAACGGCTGGACGACCTCATGCGCGCCGGCGTGAAGCAGGACGGCGGAATCGTGCTCTCGGATCAGGCCCGCGAGGCGCTGGGCTGGAGCGCGTCCGAGACCGAGGCCATCCTGCGCGGCCTGGGCTTCGCCCCCGCCAACCGCCCCAAGGCCGGAGAGCCGCTCGCCTGGCGTCGGCGGGGCGAAAGCCGGCCCAGCCAGCCCGTTAAGGCGGCCCCGGCCCACTCGCCCTTCGCCGCGTTGGCGGCCCTCAAGGACCAGCCGCCGCCCGCGCGCCGCCGCCGGCCGCGGCGCAGGAAGAAGGTCGAGGCGGCCAAGGTGGTCGCATGACCGACGAGTCCTGCCGCGCCGACGTCTGGCTCTGGCGTGCGCGTTTCTTCAAGACGCGTTCGCTGGCGGCGAAGTTCATCGACGAAGGGCGCGTGCGCCTCACGCGCCTCGGCCAGGAGAGCCGCCTCGACAAGCCGGCCCGGCCCGTGAAGCTCGGCGACCAGCTCGTCTTCGCCCTCGGCGGGCGGCTGATCGCGGTCCAGGTCGAGGCGTTCGGCGAACGCCGCGGCCCGGCGGAGGAGGCGCGGACGCTCTACTCGTCGTTAGAGGCCGGCTGACAGTCTGGGCGTGCAGCCGAAGACGACGCCCGTGACCGCCTCGCTCCGCGACGCCGCCGACGGCAAGCGCCCGCTTTCGCAGGTGTTCAGCTAAAGGCTGGGCCGGCTTCCAGAATTCCTCGGCCGCCGCAAGCGGCCAACGCATTGACAATGCGCCCTCAGGCTTAGAAAACCCGCGCGCCCGAAGGGGGGCAGCCCGGAGTATCTGCGCGCCATGACCTACATCGTGATGGATCCCTGCATCAAATGTAAGTTCATGGACTGCGTGGAGGTGTGCCCCGTCGACTGCTTCTACGAAGGCGAGAACTTCCTCGCCATCAATCCGGACGAATGCATCGACTGCGGCGTCTGCGAGCCCGAGTGCCCGGTCGACGCGATCAAGCCCGACACCGAGGACGACCCCGACGGCAAGTGGCTGAAGATCAACTCCGAATACTCGCGCATCTGGCCAAACATCACGGTCAAGGGCGAACCGCCCGCCGACAAGGAGCAGTACGAGCGCGAAACGGGCAAGTTCGAGAAGTACTTCTCCGAGAAGCCTGGCCGCGGCTCCTGATCCCTTACAGCCTGGGTTCCTGAGGCCCGCCGGCCCAAGCCTTTCATTCCGCTGAATTTTGTGATACTGTCATGGACGACATGGCGGTGAGGCTTGTCCCCTGCCCGTCACAACACGGAACAGTCCCGCGGCGGTTCGCCCCCGGCGGGACGAAGGGTGTCTTAAGAGGTCTACTTCCGCTCAGAGTGATGACGCCGCCGCGATGTCCTTCGCGGAGAGGGTGGCTTTGTCGCTTGGCGGTTGCTCGCGTCGGCGTTCCGGCTCGCGCCCGGACAGATGGTTTTGAGAGGATTTTCTCGATGAGCAAGAACGGTCACGATTTCTCGGTTGGCGATCACGTGGTCTACCCGGCCCATGGCGTGGGTCAGGTGCAGGGGATCGAAACCCAGGAAGTCGCCGGTCTGAAGCTTGAGGTCTATGTCATCACCTTCGATCACGAGAAGATGACGCTGCGCGTGCCGACGGCGAAGGCCAAGACGGCGGGCCTGCGCCCGCTGGCCGACACGGGCCTGGTCTCCAAGGCGCTGACGACCCTGAAGGGCCGCGCCCGGGTGAAGCGCACCATGTGGTCGCGCCGCGCCCAGGAGTACGAAGCCAAGATCAACTCGGGCGACCTGATCTCGATCGCCGAAGTGGTGCGCGACCTGCACCGCGCCGAGAACCAGCCCGAGCAGTCCTATTCCGAGCGCCAGCTCTATGAATCGGCGCTGGACCGCATGGCCCGCGAAGTCGCCGCCATCGAGCGGATCGACCGCGACGCGGCCATCGCCATGCTCAACAAGTCGCTGGTCAAGGCCACGGCCGCCGCGGCCTAAGCGCCTCGCGCCAGCACACGGATACGCCCGGCCTCACCGCCGGGCGTTTTCGTTTCCGGAACGGCCCCGCCGCGCGGGGGTTCTCCTCCCGGGAATCCGGAGGATGCGATGGCGAAGGTCGAAGGACGGCGCGAGGACGAGACCGCGGACCCGCGCAGCCAGCGGCGCGGCCCCGAGAAGCTCAGCCTGATCGTCGTTGTGGTATTGGCCGTGATCGGCGTGGTGGGGCTGCTCGTCCTGGCCGGCCAAGGGGGCTGAGCGGACGCTGGCGCCGCCGCGTCTCATGCCTTAAGACCCGGCCCGCGTGCGGCCCGGTAGCTCAGCCGGATAGAGCAGGGCTTTCCTAAAGCCAAGGTCGGGGGTTCGAATCCCTCCCGGGCCGCCACGCGGGAACGCTCGATCTGCCTGCGCGATTTCAACGCCATGACCGACGCTCAACCGCCCGCCGAGCCGCACGTGATCAACATCGAGAACCCGGCCGAGCTGGAAGAGCTTGCCGAGGCCCTGGGCGCGACCACCACCGAAATCGCCGAGGCCGTGCGCATGGGCTACAGCGACCGCGCCGCCCTCGAACGCTACTTCGCGACACCGGGCTGATCGTCCGGTCCGGTCGACGCCTCAGGCGTCGCAGGACCTCATGGCGTGGGCCACGTGGAAGCGGCCCGAATGGGACAGCACGATCCAGTCGCCGCAATGGGCGACCACCGGGCCGTCGGGCGTGCGCACCTGCACGGCCGCGGCCTCGGCCACGGCCTGGGCCTCGTCGCCGAGCCAGCTCCACAGCACGGCCCAGCTCCGCTGGTCGTGCGGCGGGGGCACGCGCAACGCCGCGCCGTGATCGAAGGGGGGATGTGAACGGATCACTCGGTTGGTCTCAAAAGCTGCTGCCCCGACGAAAGGGAGTCGGCGTTGCTTCGGTCACCAAGAGCTTAATCGGCGTGGTTAACGGCGCGCGTCCGGCGGTTCAGGTGGGCGGCGTCCGGGCGGCGGCCTCGGCCGCCTGGTTCAGTTCGCGGGTCCGCCGGGCATAGAGGTCGGCCAGCTCGCCGCGGCTGTCGGCGGCGTTGCGCTCCGCCCGCCACTGGGCCTGGCCGGCGTCCACGGCCAGCGGGTCGGCGCCGGCCGCCAGCGCCCGCTCGTAGGCGGCCTTCATCCGCCGCTCCTGCACCCGCAGGGCCGGGTTGGCGCACATCAGGCGCTCGGCCGGCGTCGACTTCATCCGGCAGGCCTGGCCGGCGGGCGCGGCCTTGCGCGGCGGGACTGTCCTGGCCGCGCGGACCGGCGCAGGCGTCGCCGCGACGGCGGTCCGGGCCGGCTCAGGCCGAGGGGCCGGGGCTCGCGCCATCTGGACCGGCGCCGGGGCCGCCGGCGTGGAGCCCGCGGCCGCCACGGAAGCGGCCGGGGCCGCAGTCTCGGCCTGGGCGGTCCTGATCCCGGCGGCGTCGCGCATCAAGCCGCGGACCTCGGACAGCCGCGCGTCGGGATCGGCGCCGGGAGCGGCCGTCTGCACCATCGTCATCCGCCGCGCCTGCGCCTTGCCCGCCGCCTCGGCGTCGGATGCGCCCACCGTGGCCGAGAACAGGTCGAAGGCCAGGCAGAAGTCGAGGATCCGCGCGTCGGCCCGGAGCGAAGCCTCGCAGCTCTCGTTGAAGCGGTTCAACCCATCGACGCCGCTGTTGGCGTAGACCAGCCGGAATTCCTCATAGGCGCGCCGCACCTGTTCGGCGTCGGCGGCCGGGGCGGCGGCGCGCACCGTCTGGGCGGGCGCAGGCGCCACGGCAGGATTGTCGAAATAGGTCTTGCTGGGGCTCGCCAGCCACCAGCCGACGCCGCCGGCCACGGCCGCCGCGGCGAGCACGCCCGCCGCCATCGGCCAGCGCGAACGGGGCGGCGGCGGAAGCTCGGCTTCCTGTCGCAGATCGTCCCACCAGACGTCGTTGGCGGCCCCAGGCATGAGGTGGGAACACCTGACCAAGGCTCAGGTTGCACCGTATTTTTGCGGAGGCGGGCGGGGCTTTTCAGACCGGCGACAAGAGCCTTTACTGAAACGCAGTTCACATAACGTGGTTCTCGAAGGTCGCACTCAGGCCGAGGGCCCAAGGAGGTAGTATGCCCGCAACGTCTGTGAAGGCGCCGGATCCCATGGACATCGCACTCGGCGCGGCCGTCAGGATCCGCCGCCGGACGATCGGCATGTCCCAGGAGGCGCTCGCCGACCAGTGCGGGGTGAGTTTCCAGCAGATCCAGAAGTACGAGAACGGCGCCAACCGCATCTCGTTCTCGCGGCTGGTGCTGATCGCCCGGGCGCTCCGCTGCCGGGTCACCGACCTGATGGACGTGTTCGATGGGCCGGACAAGGACACCGCCCGCGACCTCGACCTGCTCACCCGCATGCGCACGCCGGGCGCGCTCGAACTGCTCGCCGCCTACGAGCGCCTGCCGCCCGAAGCCCGTTCGTCCCTGGTCAGCCTCCTGCGCGCGCTGACGCCGGACGCGCGCGTCAAGGCCGTCGAGGCGGCCTGAACCCGGCTCAGTCCGCGGCCAGCGCCCTGTCGATCAGGGCGCGCGCCTCCGGGCCGGCCCAGTCCGCCTCGCCGGCCACGCGGCCGATCTCCCGGCCGTCCTTGCCATAGACGATCGTGGTGGGCGCCCCCGGGATCGGCGGCGTCGTCTTGAACGGCAGCTTCATCTCGCGGTCGTGGTAGAACTTCAGCGGGTCGTTGCTGGCGATGAACAGCTTGGCGGCCGCAGCCGCGCTTTCGGAATCGATGCTGACCGCCACCACCTCGACCGGCTCGCGCCGGTAGGCCGCCTGCAGCTTGGCCAGCGTCGGCATCTCGATCTTGCAGGGGGCGCACCAGGTCGCCCAGACGTTCATCACGACGACCTTCCCCTTGAAGTCTGCGATGCGCGTGGGCTTGCCCGCGTCGTTGTAGAACACATAGTCCGTGGGCGGCTGGCCCGCGGCCTCGGTGCTCCACTTGCTCATCAGGCCCGCGGCGGCCGGCGTCTCGGCCTTCGGACCTGTCGAAACGACCGGCGGCTCCGGCTTGGTGGAAGCCTGAGCGATGATGTAGAGAACCGCGGCGACGCCCAGCAGGGCTGCGCCCCAGAGGGCCCACCTCATCATGCCTCTGGGCTTCGTGGCCCCTGGACCTTCGCTCATATGACCGACGACTCCTCTCCTGCGCGCGGCGCCGCATCGGCGGGCCAGGCCCCGGTTGGCCAAGCTATGTGGGGCGGACGGTTTTCCGGCAAGCCCGCCGAGCTGATGCAGGCGATCAACGTCTCCATCGGCTTCGACAAGCGCCTGGCGGCGCAGGACCTCGCCGGCTCCCGCGCGCACGCCGCGATGTTGCGCAGCGCGGGCGTGATTTCAAGCGAGGACGAGGCCGCCATCCAGCAGGGCCTCTCCGCCATCGAGGCCGAGATCGCCGCCGGCACCTTCCCGTTCCGCGACGAGTTCGAGGACATCCACATGAACGTGGAGGCGCGCCTGCGCGAGCTGATCGGGCCGCCGGCCGGGCGCCTACACACAGCGCGTTCGCGCAACGACCAGGTGGCCGTCGATTTCCGGATGTGGGTCCGCGACGCCTGTGACCGGACTGTGGGTCAGCTCCGTGCGCTTCAGAACGCCCTGCTCGACAAGGCCGAGGCCCACGCCGACGCCGTGATGCCGGGCTTCACCCATCTGCAGCCGGCCCAGCCCGTCACCTTCGGCCACCACCTGATGGCCTATGTGGAGATGTTCGGCCGCGACGCCTCCCGCTTCGCCGACGCGCGCGCCCGGATGAACGAGTGCCCGCTGGGCGCCGCCGCGCTCGCCGGCTCGCCGTTCCCCATCGACCGCCACATGACGGCCAAGGCCCTGGGGTTCGACCGTCCCACGGCCAATTCGCTCGACAGCACCGCCGACCGCGACTTCGCCCTCGAGGCGCTGGCCGCCGGCGGCATCTGCGCCATCCACCTGTCGCGGCTGGCGGAGGAGATCGTCATCTGGATGACGCCTCAGTTCGGCTTCGTGAAGCTCTCCGACGCCTTCACGACCGGCTCGTCGATCATGCCGCAGAAGAAGAACCCGGACGCCGCCGAGCTGGTCCGCGCCAAGGCCGGCCGCCTGCTGGCCAGCTTCCAGCAGCTCGCCGTGGTGATGAAGGGTCTGCCGCTGACCTATTCGAAGGACATGCAGGAGGACAAGGTCCCCACCTTCGAAGCCTTCGACGCCCTGGAGCTCTCCCTGCTCGCCATGGCCGGCATGGTCGCCGACCTTCAGCCCAACCTCGCCAACATGGCCAAGGCCGCGGGATCCGGCTTCTCCACCGCCACCGATCTCGCCGACTGGCTGGTGCGTGAACTGAACCTGCCGTTCCGCGACGCCCACCACGTCACCGGGGCGGCCGTGAAGCGGGCCGAGGAGCTTGGCGTCGAGCTGTCGGGGCTGCCGCTCGACGAGCTTCGGAAGCTGAACTCGGGCGTCACAGCCGGAATTTACGACGTGCTGACGCCGGAGGCTTCCGTCGCCAGCCGCAAGAGCTACGGTGGGACCGCGCCGGATCAGGTCCGGGCCCAGATCAAGCGTTGGAAGGAAATCCTGGCATGAGCCTCAAGCGCCGCACCGCCCTCGTCCTCGCCCTGACCGCTGCGGCCGGGCTCTCCGCCTGCGGCAAGGTCGGCCAGCTCGAGCGTCCCGGCCCGCTGTTCGGCGCCGAGCGCAACACCACCAAGGACGCCGACGACGCCCAGCGCAAGCAGGACCCCAGCCGTCCGGTCGACACCGTCGATCCGCGCGACCGCTCGACCGACCCGGCCCCGCCGCGGACCCTGCCGATCGAGGGCACCTCGCCGAACCCGACCCGCTCCGCGCCGCAGGGCGCCCTGCCGGATCCCTACGCCCAACCGCGCCGATGAATCACTTCGAGCTGCGCGACGGCGAGCTCTTCTGCGAGGACGTGCCTCTGGCCCGGATCGCCGAGGCCGTGGGCACGCCCGTCTATGTCTATTCCTCGGCCACCCTCGAGCGGCACTTCACGGTGCTGCGCGACGCCCTGACCGCCGCGGGCGTGCGGGATCCGCTGATCGCCTTCGCGCTGAAGGCCAACCCCAACGTCTCCGTCGTCCGCACCCTGGCCCGGCTGGGCGCGGGCGCCGACGTGGTCTCCGAGGGCGAGGTCCGCCGGGCGCTCGCCGCCGGCGTTCCGCCTGAGCGCATCGTCTTCTCCGGCGTCGGCAAGACCGAACACGAGGTCGCCTTCGCTCTCGAGGCCGGCGTCGCCGAGATCAACGTCGAATCCGAGCCTGAGCTGGAACTGGTCGACCGCGTCGCCCAGCGCCTGGGCAAGCGCGCTGGCATCGCCATCCGCGTGAACCCGGACGTCAGCGCCGGCGGCCACGCGAAGATCTCGACCGGCAAGTCGGACAACAAGTTCGGCGTCAGCTTCTCGGAAGCCGAGCGGCTCTACGCCAGGGCGTCCAACATGGCCGGCGTCCGGCCCGTGGGGGTCGCCTGCCACATCGGCAGCCAGATCACCGACCTGGCCCCCATGGATGAGGCCTTCGGCAAGATGCGCGGCCTGGTCCAGCGGCTTCAGGCCGAAGGCATGCGCGTCGAGCGCCTCGACCTCGGAGGGGGCCTGGGCGTGCCCTACTTCAACCAGCCCGAGCCCCCCTCGCCCGCCGACTATGCCGCCATGATCGCGCGGTCGACCAAGGGCCTGGACGTCGGCCTCGCCTTCGAGCCCGGCCGGATGATCGCCGCCAACGCCGGCGTCCTGCTGGCCCAGGTGATCCACGTCCACCAGCGGCCGGAGGGCCGGCGCTTCCTGGTGCTGGACGCCGCCATGAACGACCTGCTGCGGCCGGCCATGTACGACGCCTACCACGACATTCGCGCCGTCCGTCCGCGTGACGGCGAACAGGCCCCCTATGACGTCGTCGGCCCCGTCTGCGAAACCGGCGACACCTTCACTCGCGACCGCGCCCTGCCGCCGCTCGCGCCCGGCGACCTCGTGGCTTTCATGACCGCCGGCGCCTACGGCGCGGCCATGTCCAGCGAGTACAACTCGCGCCTTCTGGTCCCGGAAGTGCTGGTGAAGGGCGGCGAGTTCGCCGTCGTGAGGCCCCGGCCCACCTACGACGACATGCTGGCGCGCGAGGCCCCGGCGCCCTGGCTAGCCTGACGATCAGTTGACAGATGTAAACTGAACTGCGCACCTTCCGGCGGGGGTGCGCATGGATCGACTGTTCAGTTGCGTCTTGATGGCCGCGGGCCTCCTCGCCTTGCCGGCCTGGGCGGCGCCCGCCTCCGCCGTGACCGACGCCGTCGCGCACCGCCGGGCCGAGGCCTACGTCGCCGCGGTGAACGCCAGCGACGAGGCGCCCGCCGAGGCGTTCCGGACCCGGCACACCAACCCTGCCTACGCCGCCTCGGTCCCACGCGAGGTCTTCATCGACTTCTTCGCCCAGCAGCGTCGGGTCACCGGCGGCCTGGAGTTGGAAGACGTGCGGGTCGTCAGCCCGCGCCGTGCCGAGGCCTTGCTGCGCGACCGCATCTACGGCGCCCGCCACGGCCTCACGCTGGACTTCGACGACACGGCCGAGGCGCTCGTCTCGGAGTTCGATCCCGATCCCGCTCCGCTCTGGGCGCCGCCCGCGCCCCGTGACCGCACGACCGCGCAGATCGCCACGGACGCGCTCGCGCTCGTTCGGCGGGGTTGCGAGGCCCAGGTCTTCTCCGGCGCGGTGCTCGTCGCGCGTGGCCGGACCGTCCTGGCGACCGAGGCCTGCGGTTACGCCAACCGCCGCTACGACGTCCCGAACCGCCCCGACACCCGCTTCAACCTGGCTTCGATCAACAAGATGTTCACCGCGGTCGCGGTGATGCAGCTCGCAGAGGCGGGCAAGCTATCCCTCGACGATCCGCTCAGCCGTCATCTCGACGAGACCTGGATCGCGCCCGATGTCGGCCGGACCATCACGCTGCGCCACCTGCTCACCCACACCAGCGGCCTCGGCAGCTTCCTGAACGAGACCTGGAACCGCAGTTCGCGCCGCCTCTACAGCGACCTCGGCGACTACAAGCCCCTGGTGCGCGACGAGCGGCCGGCCTTCGCCCCGGGATCGGCGTTCCAGTACAGCAACACCGGCATGCTCCTGCTGGGCGCGGTGATCGAGAAGGTCTCCGGCGAGAGCTACTTCGACTATGTGCGCGACCACGTCTTCGCCCCGTCCGGCATGAGCTCGGCCGGCTACCTCGCGATGAACGAGCCGGTCCCAAACCTGGCCATGGGCTATGGCCCGGCGCCCGGCTCGCCGTACGGCTGGCGCGAGAACACGCCGAACCAGCTCTTCCGCGGAACACCCGCCGGCGGCGGCTACGCCACGGTGGAGGACCTGCATCGCTTCGCCGTCGCCCTGCAGGAGGGCCGCCTTGTCTCCGACGCCTCCCGCGCCGTGCTCTGGCGCGACAACGCGCCCAACGATTACGGCGGCGGCTTCACGGTGGAGACGACCGCCGCGGGCAAGGTCGTGGGACACGACGGCATCTTCTCGGGCGTCAGCACCCGGTTCCGCATCTATCTCGACAGCGGCTACGTCGTGGTCATTCTCGGCAACCAGGACTTCGCCGCGCCGGGCCTGGACGAGGCGCTGACCGAACTGATCGCCCGCGGCCGCTGAGGACGCCTAGTCGAGCGCCCCGACATAGGGCAGGCCGCGCATCTTCCCCGCGGCGTCCATGCCGTAGCCCACCAGGAACCGGGCCGGCGCTTCCCAGCCCACGAAGTCCGGCTGAATGGCGCGCTCGGTCGGCCAGGGCTTGCGGGCGAACACCGCCGTCAGCACCTCGGTGGCGCCGGAATCTCGCACCAGTCGCGCGGCCTCCGACAGCGAGAGCCCGGTGTCGAACACGTCGTCCACCACCAGCGCCTTGCGGCCGGCGATCGGCCGCTGCAGGTCCGCGCGCACCTCGCACCGTCCGCTCGACTGCCGCTCGTCCTTGTAGGAGGCGAGCCACAGCGCGTCGAAGCGCACGAACCGGCCCTGCCGGGCGAGCGCCCGCATCAGGTCCGAACAGAACCACAGCCCTCCGGTCAGGAGGCAGACGGCGACCGTCTCGTCATCGATGCGCGGCGCGATCGCGCGGGCGAGCGCCTCGACCCGCTCGGCGATCTCGGCTTCCGAGAGGAGGACGGCGGGCGAATGGGTTTCAGCCATGGTCGGCGGGGGCCTCGTGGGCTTCGGGCGCGGGCTTGGCCTCCATCGGCTCGGGCCCCATGTGCGCGTCCACGGCCGGTCCGGCCTCGGCGGTATGGGTCGCCGGCGCCTCGAAGACGATGTCCAGGCTGGCCGAGCCCGCTGGCGGGTCGGGGATGGCGATGGCGAAGTAGCGCTTGGCCCCCGCCGGCGCCTCGGGATTCAGCGGCCGGGCGATCCTCACCGCCACGGGCTTCCCGTCCCGGTCCAAGATGCTGACGCGCAGCGCCGGGACGGTCACCATCTCGTCGCGGGTGTTGTGGATCGCACCGGTGATCGACAGCACCGGCCGCCCGCCCTGCAGGGTGGCCACCGAACGCACCTCGCCGATCGTCAGGCCCAGACGGTCCACGGGCAGGCCCACCGCGGCGAAGACTCCGGCGCTGGCCGGCGCCATGCGCACGATCTGGGCCCGGAACACGACCACGCCCGCCAGCGCCGCGACGCCCACGGCCAGCGCGGTCCAGGCGACGACGGCGCCGGTGCGCTTCGGCTTGGCCTTGGGCGCGGGCGCCGGCCGGCTGGCGCGCGGGCGCAGGCCCGTCTCGGGCGCGGGCGCGGGCTCGGCGATGATCTCCACGTCCTCGGCCGCAGGCGCCGCCATAGCCGGTTCGGCCACGATGTCGTCCAGCGGCGGCGCAGGTTCGGGGGCCGCCTCGGCGAGGATCTCGGGCTCGGGTTCAGGCGCCGGCGGCGGCGGCGGCGTCTCGCGCTCGGCCCGCCAGCGACCGCCGCAGGACGAGCACTTCACCACCCGGCCTTCCGGCGGGATGCGCGCATCGTCCACGAAATAGCTGGTGGCGCACTCTGGACAGGTCAGTATCATGACGCCGAATCGGACGCTCCAGCACCCTCACTCCGAGGTCGCCGATTTCGGCCCCCATGTCCAGAAAGCCGAACAGCGCAGCGGTCCCAGAGGCCGCCGATGACATCGTACGCTTCGACGGCGTGTCCATGCGTTATGGGCGCGGCCCCGAGGTGCTGTCCGGTCTGGATTTCGCCCTGCCGCGCGGCTCGTTCCACTTCGTCACCGGGCCGTCGGGCGCGGGCAAGAGCTCGCTGCTCAAGCTGATCTACCTGGCGGCCAAGCCGTCCGCCGGCGCCGTCCACCTGTTCGGCGAGCCCGCCCAGGGCCTGCGGCCGTCCCAGCTGCCGAGGCTCCGCCAGCGGATCGGCGTGGTCTTCCAGGACCTGCTGCTGCTCGACCATCTCTCCGCCTTCGACAACGCCGCGCTGCCCCTGCGCATCGCCGGGCACAAGCCGGCCGACTACCGCAACGACGTCGCCGAACTGCTGGCCTGGGTCGGCCTCGGCAAGCGCATGAGCGCGCTGCCGCCGACCCTGGCGGGCGGCGAGAAGCAGCGGCTGGCCATCGCCCGCGCCGTCGTGAACCGTCCCGAGATCCTGCTGGCCGACGAGCCCACCGGCAACGTCGACCAGGAGATGGCGCTGCGCATCTTCCGGCTGTTCGTCGAGCTGAACCGGCTCGGCACGACGGTGGTCATCGCCACCCACGACCAGGACCTCGTCGCCCGCGCCAACAAGCCGGTGCTGCACCTGGAGGGCGGCCGCATCTCGACCCTCGGCCCGCAAGGCCCGCGCGTCGGAGGCCCGCATGAGTGATGCGCTCGACGTCGCCCGCTGGCGCCCGGCGCCCTTCCTGCCGGAGAAGGACGCCCGCGACCCGGCGCTGATCTTCGTGGTGGCGGTGCTCTGCTTCCTGGCCTGCCTGACGGCGCTGGGGGTGATCGCCGCCGACCGCGCCGCCGGCGGCTGGGCGAACCAGCTCCGCGGCGAAGCCACCGTCATCGTCCGCGCCAGCGGAGGCGAGACGCCCGACGCCGCCGCCGCCCGGGCCGCCGAGACCCTGGCGGGCGTGCGCGGCGTCGCCGAGGCGCGCGCCCTGGAGCGGGAGAAGGCCTACGAGCTCGTCCGTCCCTGGCTGGGCGATGTCACAGACCTCGACGACCTGCCGGTCCCTCGCCTTGTCGCCGTCACCCTCGAGCGCGAGCAGCCGGCCACGGCCGAACAGCTCACCATCGCCCTCCGGGCCCAGGGCCTCGACATCGTCGTCGACGACCATTCGGTCTGGATCAAGGACATCCGCCGCGCCGCGGGCGTGGTCCGCTGGACGGGCGCCGGCGTCTTCCTGCTGATCGCGCTCGCCGCCGGAGCCGTCGTCGCCTTCGCCACCCGCGCCGGCCTCGCCGCGCGCCGGGACGTGGTCGAGGTGCTGCACCTCGCCGGCGCCGAGGACGGCTACATCGCCGCGCTGTTCCAGCTCCGCTTCGCGGGCATCGCGGCGGTCTCCGGCGCCATCGGCGCGGCCGCCGCCGCGGGCCTGGGGGCGATGCTGCGGCTCGTCGGCGGAGGTGGAGGCGTGACGCCCGTCCTGCCGATCGCCTGGCTCGACCTGCTGGCCGTGCTGCCCTGCCCGCTGATCGCCGCCGCGGTCGCCGCAGTCGCCGCGCGCCTGACGGCCGGCGCATTGATCCGGGGCCTCTGACCGATGAAGTCGGTCGCGGCCTTCCTGGTCCTGGCGCTGATCTGGTTCGCGGGCCTCTTCGCCTACGCCGCCCGGGTCCAGCAGTCGACGCCGGCTCCGCTGCCGGAACGGGCCCAGGGCATCGTGGTGCTGACGGGCGCCGGCTCCAACGAGCGCATCGCCGCCGCGGTCGGGCTGCTGGAGGACGGCTACGGCCAGCGGGTTCTCGTCTCGGGCGTCAACCGCGAGGCCAGCCGCGAGGACATCCGCAACGTCTCGCGCGCGGTCCGCCGTCTCTACGACTGCTGCGTGGACCTGGGGTTCACCGCCGCCGACACCGTCGGCAACGCCCGCGAGACCGCCGACTGGGCCCAGGCCATGCGCTACGCCAGCCTGATCGTGGTCACCACCGACTACCACATGCCCCGCGCCATGCTGGAGCTGAACGCCGTCTTCCACGGCTCGGGCGTGCGCCTGCAGACCTATCCGGTGCCGACCCCTTCCCTGAAGGCCAGGCGCTGGTGGCGCAGCCCCCGGGCCGCGCGCTTGATGGTGGTGGAGTATTGCAAGTATCTGGCGATCCTCGGCCGCGAGGCGGTGCTGGGCCTGGGGCCCCGCCAGACCCCGCTCGACGCGGCGCCGCAGAAGGCCGCTCCGTGATCGCGCTCCGCTCCTTCGCCTATGTGGCGCTCTTCTACCTCTGGACGGCCATCGTCGCGGTGGGCGCCACGCCGATCCTGCTGGGGCCGCGAAGCTGGACCTTCGCCATGTTCCACTTCTGGGGCCGCGGCGTCACGGCCATGCTGCGCATCTGCGGCATCCGCGTGGAGGTGCGCGGCCGCGAGTTCATCCCGACCGGCGCCGCCCTCGTCGCGCCCAAGCACCAGTGCATGCTGGACGTCTTCGCCCAGTTCACCTGGCTGCCGCGCACCGCCTTCGTCATGAAGCAGGAGCTGGCCTGGATCCCCTGGTTCGGCTGGTACGCGAAGAAGGCCGGCTGCATCGTCATCGACCGCGGCGGCCAGGCGAAGACCATGCGCCAGGTGATCCGCGAAGGGACCGACCGCTTCGCCCGCGGCCAGCAGGTGGTGATCTTCCCGGAAGGCACGCGCAAGGCGCCGGGGGCGCCGCCCGACTACAAGCCCGGCATCGCGGCGCTCTACCGCGAGCTGAACGTGCCGGTGTGTCCCGTGGCCACCAACGCCGGCGTGCACTGGCCGGCCCACGGCTTCATCCGCAAGCCGGGCACGATCGTCTTCGAATATCTCGAACCCATCCCGCCCGGCCTCAAGCGGGCCGAGTTCATGCGCCTCCTCGAAGAGCGCATCGAGGCGAAGTCGACCGAGTTGATGAGCCTCTAGGCCGCGAGCTCCCGCGCCTCCACCAACCCCAGCAGCCGCTCCAGGCTGGCGTCGCGGACGCCCTCCTCACGCAGGTGCCCGACGAGGTCGCGCAGGTAGTCGACGTTGCGGCCCGACAGCCCCCGCGCGCCGGCGATCAGCTCGGCCTGCTTCTCCAGGCTGAGCGCTCCCGCCCACTGGGGATGGGCGACATCCGACAGGAAGACCAGCGCCTCCACGCGCCGGCCGTCGGCCAGCCGCACCGCTCGGGACGCCTCGATATAGGTCTCGGTCGGCTGCTCGCGCTCCTTCAGATAGGCGTAGGTCTCTTCCCAGTCCGCCTCGCCGACCCGGAACGCCATGCCCCGCGTCGCGCCGCCAGGCGCCAGGCCCAGCACCAGACCGGGGCGCTCATAGGTGCCGCGATGGTGGACCGAATAGATGCAGAAGGCCCGCCGCCGGCCGTGTAAGGTGGCGGCCCGCCGCTCCTGATAAGGGAAGCCCGGCCGCCACATCAGCGACCCGTAGCCGAAGACCCAACGTTCGTCCGCCATCCCGACCCGAAGCTGAAAGCCGCCCTTTCCGCATGTCTCTGCACGATCTGCCCTCGCCCCGCAAACGCCGCCGCCTCGGCCTGATCATCCCGTGGGTCCTGGCCATCCTGATCTTCGTCGGCTGGACCGCCGGCTGGCTCTGGGCGCGCGGCGAGGCCCGGACGCGCATGGACGCGAGCGTCGAGACGCTGCGCCGGGCCGGCTACGACGTCTCGTGGAAGTCGCGCGGCATCGGCGGCTATCCATTCCGCCTGTCCGTCGTGCTGGAGGAGCCGCGGGTGCGCGAGCCTTCCGGCTGGGGCCTGGAGGCGCCCAGGCTCGAGGCGGACGCCCGCATCTCCTCGCCGACCAGCTGGGTCGTCGCCGCCCCCCAGGGTCTGACGTTCGTCCGTCCCGTCGGGGGGCCGGTGCAGGTGCAGGGCAAGGTGATCCGCGCCAGCCTCACCCATCCCGCCGAGGTTCCGCCGCGCCTCTCCTTCGAGGGCGTCGACCTGAGGTTCCAGCCCGGCGCCGGCGCCCAGCCGTTTGGCCTCGAGGCGGCCAAGCGGGTCGAGTTCCACCTCCGCGGCAACAAGGAGCTGGACGAGGGCCTGGTCTCCTTCCGCGTCGACGAGGGCCGCGCGCGTCTCTCGGGCCTGCTCGGCCGCATCGCCGGCGAACGGCCGGTGTCGATCGTCTGGAACGCCACGCTGGCCAAGATCGGGTCGTTCAACGGCTCGGACTGGGCCGACGCGGTCCGCCGCTGGACCGCAGCCGGAGGCCGCATGAGCCTGCGCCAAGCCGGCGTCACGGCGGGCGAAGCCGTCCTGGGCTCGAACTCCGGCGTGCTCACCGTGGGCTCCGACGGGCGGCTCTCGGGCGTCATGGACGTCACCCTGCGCCAGGGGCCGCGGGCGCTGGGCGCCATGGGCGAGACCGGCGTCATCCCGCAGGAGCGCGCCGACGCCGCGGCGGCCGTCGCCGCGGCCCGGGAGGGCACGGGCGATGCGGCCAGGGCCACCATCAACTTCCAGGCCGGCCAGACCACCTTGGGGCCCGTCGCGCTGGGCCCGGCGCCCAAGGTCTACGAGCTGCGCTAAGCTCGGCTCTCGACAAGGGGGGAAACGAGATGGCGTCGCTCTACGAACGGCTGGTCCTGCCGAAGCTGCTCAAGTGCGCCTGCTCGGCGCCGCCCATCGCCAAACAGAGGGCGAAGGTCGTTCCCGAGGCCGCCGGCAAGGTGCTGGAGCTGGGCATCGGCATGGGCCTGAACCTCGCCTTCTACGACCCGGCTAAGGTCGAAAGCGTCACCGGCGTCGATCCCGCCCCCGAACTCCGCGCCGTCGCCCAGGCCGCGCCCCGGGCGCCGGGCCTGGAGGTCCGTGTCGAGGACGGCGCGGCCGAGGCCCTGCCGTTCCCGGACGCCAGCTTCGACTGCGTGGTCTGCACCTTCACCCTGTGCTCGGTGCAGACGCCGGCCCGCGCCCTGTCCGAAGCCCGCCGCGTGTTGAAGCCCGGCGGCCGCTTCCTCTACTGCGAGCACGGCCTCGCGCCCGATCCGGGCGTCCAGACCTGGCAGCGGCGCATCGAGCCGATGTGGAAACGCATCGCCGGCGGTTGCCATCTCACCCGTCCGGTCACCGACGCCATTTCCGCCGCAGGCTTCAGGATCGTCCGCACCGACACCATGTACCTGCCCAGGACGCCCCGGCCGCTCGGCTGGAACGAGTGGGGCGAAGCCGCCGCCTGAGCGCTTTTCCGAGAACATGATTTTTCGGTAATGCTCCGTTTCGAGCAAATCTCAGCGCGCTATCAGCTCTCCTGAGAAATATTGTTGCATGAATGGCACAGACGGCCGGCAATGCCCGTCGCCGCCACAGCCAAGCCTTGAGGCTGCCGCCGGCGCTACCTAGGTGCCGCCTCCCCCGGCGCTGCGCCGGACGTTGATTGGGACTGACAATGAAAAAGAACCTCTTCGCCGCGGCCGCCGTCGTGGCCTTCCTCGGGTCGGCTGTGGCCGCCAACGCCCAGACCATCGGTCACGTGGGTGCCAACTACTCGCGCGCCGAAGTCGACACCGTGCTGGGCGACGTCGACGGCGACGTGTTCCAGGCCGAAGGCGCCGTGCGCTTCGACGCCGGCTCGCTGGGCGCTTCGATCAACGGCACGGTCACCGACTACGAAGGCGGCGACACCAGCTTCGGCGCCACCGGCCACCTGAACACCAAGGTCGGCGACGGCCTGATCGGCGGCTTCGCCGGCGTCGAGACCTCGGACGACCTGACCATCTGGGGCGTGGGCGTCGACGGCCAGTTCAACCTGGCGCCGAACACCACCGTCTACGGCCAGGCCGGCTACGGCAACACCGACGACATCGGCGACACCGACTTCTGGGCGGTGCGCGGCGAACTGCGTCACTACCTGAGCGACAACTTCAAGCTCCAGGGCTCGGCCGGCTTCCTGAAGGCCGACACCGACCTGGGCGACGCCGACGGCTGGAACGTGGGCGCCGAGGCCGAGTACCAGTTCTCGGGCACGCCGTTCTCGGTGGTGGTCGGCTACGACCACTTCGATTCCAACGACCTGCAGCTCGACAGCGACACCTTCCGCATCGGCGGCCGCTACACCTTCGGCGGCTCGATCAAGGATCGTGACCAGTCGGGCGCCGCGCTCGGCTCGGTCGCCAAGCTCTTCGGGGCGGGCCTGATCCGCTAAGGCGGCCGCTCTGTTCTGAAGACAGGAACGCCTCCGGGGACCCCACCCCCGGGGGCGTTTTCCGTTTTCAGGCCAGGCAGGCGCTCAGCGCGGCGCGGAAAGCGCCGGCCACGGGCGCCACGAGGTCCCCCGAGGTGCAGCGCATGTCGTCGCCGCGGGTGTGGAAGAAGCGGTGCGCGCCATAGAGGCCGATCGCGCTGCGATAGCCCGCCTTCAGGACATTGGTCAGTTCGCCGCCCGCCGTCGCGGCGTTGGCCTCGAGCGTCGCCTCAAGGCCAGTGATCCCGGCGAAGGCCGGCCGCACCGCGCCGATCAGATCGGGCGTGGCGGTCAGCACCCGCTGGGCGTCGGCGCTGGGCAGGGGGCGCAACACGGGACCGAACTCGTGCCAGTCACGCGTCGCAGCGCAGGCGCCGATGTGCAGCCAAAGCCGCGTATCGGCCGGCTTCGGCGCCAGCGTCTCGAGATAGTGCTCGCCGCCGAGGTATTCGTACTCATGACCGCTGTTGGCGGCCAACTCCACGTTCACGCCCAGGTCGGCCCGCGCCAGCCAGTGGGCCAGGGCGAGCCAGACGACCAGGCCCGAGCCGCGTTCGGCCGCGCAGCCGAACCAGCCCGACCGCGGCGTCGATATCACCACGGTTTTCGCCGCTTTCCGGTCTCGGCGGCCGACGAGGTTGAAGGCCTGTCGCGTGTCCCCGATCCCGTCCAGGATCAACGTCGCCGCCCGCCCCTCGGCCGCCGCGGCGAGGAAGGGCGCCGCATCCTTCGGCGCCAGGATGGCCGCCGGGCGGGCATAGGCTGGTCGGCGCGTCGAGACGTTCAGCGCCACCGCCTCTCCGGTGGGTCCGGTCGTCACCAGCACCGCCGCGGCCGCGCCGCGAGCGAACGCCTCGGCCATTGGCCGGGCGGCCAGCGGGTCCACGAGGCTGACCCATCGCTTGTAAGGGAGCACGATCAGCGCGATCGCCCCGTTCAGGTCGCCGCCAGACGCCGCCAGCCGAAGCGGTCCGGTGACCCCCTGCGGCCCGGTCGGCGCGGCATGCGCCTGGGGGATCACCGAGGCCCGCGCGCCGACCATGGACAGCGTGGAGGCGCGCGGCTCGAACGTCGGGACCTCGAAGCCCTGCCGCCGGCAGACGTAGCCGAGCCCCGACAGCTCAGCCTCCAGCCACGCGCCGCAGGCGGTGTCGCCTGCGCCGCCCGAGGCCTTGTCGCCGAACCCCGCATACCGCTCCAGCGCCGCCTGCAGCCAGCGCGGGTCGACGCCGACCCAAGGCTCGGCGGGGTCTGCGGCCGCAAGGCCCGCGCCGACCGGCGCGGCCGCCATCAGTTCGCGACGGGACAGGATCATTCGCTTCGGACCTCCCACGTTCACTCTATAGCGCGTTAACATCGCGCCCGGCGAAGGGGCGAGGCAGATGAGGCATATCCGAAAGACGGCAGGCGTTCTGGCGGCCCTGATCATGGTCTGTGCGGCCGCCCCGGCGTTCGCGCAGTCGGCGATGCAGGACGTCCTCGACTACGTCCGATCCCAGAACACCACCGGCTTCCTCGTCATCCGCGAGGGACAGGTGCTGGCCGAGGCCAACTGGCCCGCGCCGCCCGGGGCGGGGAATTTCCAGGCCGCCTTCGTCCACGGGACCACCGCCTCGGGCGCTCTGCTCGAGGACGTCGCCTCCCAGCAGAAGAGCTTCGTGGCCGTGCTGGCTGCGATCGCCGTCGACAAGGGTCTGCTCGATGTCGGGCAGCCGGTTTCGCGCTACCTCGGCGCCGGCTGGTCTAAGGCGACGCCCGAGCAGGAAGCCGCCATCCGCGTTGTCGACGTGCTGACCATGAGCTCGGGCCTGGACGAGGGGTTCGCCTATGTCGCGCCGCCCGGGCGCGTCTTCTTCTACAACACGCCTGTCTATGCGGTGACCAAGAGGGTTCTCGAGGCCGCCGTCCGCCGGCCGCTCGACGAGATCACCCGCGAATGGCTGACCGGACCGGCCGGCATGTCCGACACCGGCTGGCGCCGACGCCCCGCCGCCCTTGGCGATGTCGGCAACCCTACCGGGCTCGTCACCACGCCGCGCGACGTGGCCCGCTTCGGCCAGCTCGTCCTCGACCGCGGCCGGGCCGCGGACGGCCGGCGGGTGGTCTCCGAGGCCCAGCTCGCGGCGCTGTTCGAGCGATCGGCGGCCAACCCGGCCTACGGCCGGCTCTGGTGGCTGAACGGCGGCGCCTATGCGATCCGCCCCGGCGGCCGGCGCGCTGACGGCCCTCTGATCCCCTCGGCGCCCGCCGATCTGGTGGCCGCGCTGGGCGCCCTCGACCGCAAGCTCTACGTCTCGCCCGGCCGCAAGCTGGTGGTCGTCCGCCTGGGGGCCGCGGCGCCGGACAAGACGTTCGACGAGACGCTGTGGCGGAAGCTCTCGGCGGCGCTGGAGGCGCGCTAGCCTCGCGCGGCCTTCCGCGCCTCGCAGATCTCCAGGAAGCCCGCGGCCATGAATCGGGCCATGCGCTGCTTGATGGCCGGGAAGTCGTCGGACTTGCACAGTCCGTCCGACAGCTTGTCGATGCGCCCCGTCCGGCCCAGCGTCACCATCAGGGCGCCGGTCACGAAGTGGTAGCCCCAGAAGATGTCCTCCTCCGGAGCTTCGGGCAGGGCCTTTTTCAGGATGTCGACGAGACGCAGCACCACCGGATCGAAGTGCTTGTCCATCAGCTCGGCGCCTTCGGTGGTGTTGGCCGCCTGGGCGCCCAGCGCGCCGTAGTTCTTCCAGCCCTCGCCGCCCTGGATGTAGAGGTCGAGGTCGGTGTCGAGGAAGGCGTGCAGCGCGCCCTCCACCGTGGGCTTGCCCGCCGCCTCCGCCTCGTAGTCGTCCAGCGCCTTCATGCGCAGCTCGCTCGTCACCGCCGCGCGCCTGGCGAACACCGCGTCGAACAGCTTCTTCTTGTCCTCGAAATAGTAGTTCAGCAGCGTGTGGTGCACGCCCACCCGCTGGGCCACGTCCTTCAAGGTGACGCCATAGAGGCCGTGCCGGGCGAACAGGTGCTCGGCCGCATCGAGGATCTGCTCCATCGACTCGGCGCGCTGTTCCGCCTTCTTGGACGGCCGCCGGGGTTTGGGCGTCTCGGGCACGACCCGTTCTTTCGGGCGCGCCGCGGGCAGCGTCAAGTCGCCGTCCCCGCCCCGTACTCGGCCCGCAGCCGCAGCTTGTCGATCTTGCCCGTTGCAGCGAGCGGCATGCTTTCAAGACGCACAATCGCATCCGGAATCCACCAGCTCGCCACCCGGCCCTTGAGCGGCTCCAGCAGGGCGGCGTCGCTCGCCCCCGGCTCCCGAAGTTCGACCAGCAGGATCGGCCGCTCGCCCCACTTCGGGTCGATCCGCCCGATCACCGCCGCCAGCGACACCTCCGGAAGGGCGCCGACCACGGCCTCGATCTCGGCCGGGTTGATCCACTCGCCGCCGGACTTGATCAGGTCCTTGGCCCGGCCGGTTATCGCCAGGTTTCCGTCGTCGTCGATCCGCGCCAGGTCGCCGGTGGCGAACCAGCCCTCCGCGTCGGTCGCCTTCGCCGTCTCGCCGAAATAGCGCTCCACGACTGCGGCGCCGCGCACGTGCAGGTGGCCCTCGGCGTTGCGCTGCTGCGGCAGCGGCCGGCCCTCGGCGTCCGCCACCATCAGGTCGACGCCCACGGCGGGACGTCCCGACAGGGCCGGATCGCGAACCGGATCGCCCGGCGCGGCTACGACGCCGGACGGCGACAGCTCGGTCATGCCCCAGCTGGTCTGGACGATGACGCCCAGCCGCTCTTCCAGGCGGGCCATCAGGGCGGGCGGCATCGGCGCGCCGCCGACGATGATCCGCTTCAGGCTCGGCAGCTCCAGCCCCGCGGCCTCCACATGCTCCAACAGGCCGAGCCAGACGGTCGGTACGCCCACGGCCACCGTCACCCCCTCCTTGAGGATCAGCTTGGCCAGGCTCGCGCCGTCCGCGTTGCGGCCGGGCAGGACCAGCTTGGCCCCCACCGCCGGCGCCGCGAACGGCAGGCCCCAGGCGTTGGCGTGGAACATGGGCACCACCGTCAGCACGGCGTCCGCGCCCGACAGCGCCATGGTGTCCACCTGCAGCGCCCGCATCGTGTGCAGAAAGCTGGCGCGGTGGGTGTAGGTCACGCCCTTGGGGGCGCCGGTCGTGCCCGACGTGAAGCAGAGGCCGCAGGGCGCGGTCTCGTCGAACCCGCCCCACACGTAGCCGTCGGACGCTCCGGCGATCAGCGGCTCCAGCGCGAGCGCATCGCCCATCGCCGGACCGTCGATGACCAGCAGCAGGAGGTCCTGCGGGACATGCCCGGCGATCTGCTCGGCCAGCCCCACGAGGTCGGCGCCGGCGACCAGGATTCCGACCTCCGAGCGCTCCACCATCGCCGCCAGGTGAGCGGCGGTCAGGCGCGGGTTCAGCGTATGGCACACCGCGCCCATGCCCATGATCGCGTACCAGGCCTCGACGTGGGCCTGGGTGTTCCAGGCCAGCGTGGCGACGCGCCCGCCGACGCCGACGCCCATGCCCGCCAGCACCGCCGAGATCCGCTGGCTGCGGGCCTTGAGCTCGGCATAGCCGATCCGCGCGACGCTTCCGTCCTCGCGGGCGGTCACGACCTCGGCCGTCGGCCGCCACTTCGCAGCGTGCTCCAGGAACTTGTCGAGCGTCAGCGCGAAGGGCTGCATGGCTCCGTCGATCATCGGCGCTCCGGAGGCTCAGGCGGCAGCGGCGGCGACACGACGCCGACATTCCAGTTCCAGGGGGTTTTCCCCTCGACGCGGCGGCGGCGCACCACCGCCTCGTTCAGTTCGTACATGCCGGGCATCAGCCGCTCGGCGGGCCGTGGCGCATCCTCGAAGGCCATGTAGGCGCGGGTCTCGCCGTAAGGCCGCCAGCCGCCGCCGGGCGCGCCCGTCTTCACGAAGTTCGCCCAGGCGCCCTGGATCGCCTCCGTCAGCCGCGTCTCCGTGCTGGAGGCGGGGGGCTTCGGCCAACCCGTCGGCGTCCGGTCGTGCGTGCCGAAGACGTAGGGGATTTCGGCGGCGTGGAAGGCGTGCAGGTCCAGGGCGTTGGCCGCGGGCCAGCCGTGGTCGAAGAGATAGAGGAAGCCGGGCTGGCCGAGCTCGGTCTGCTTGCGCACCAGCCGTTCCGCCGTCCAGCCGTAGAGCGCGTCGCGGGTGGTCGCCAGGATGCTCTCGCCCATGTCGGTGGCGGGATAGAGCCGCAGGAACGCGTCGGCGAGGTCGCCGTACCGCGCGCGGATCTCGCGTTCATAGTCGGCCGCGCTCGCGGGCTTCGGCGGCGCCAGGCGGCGCAGGGAGCGGATCTCGCCCGCGTTGAACCCGGCCAGGATCGGGACCGGCGCCTGCTCACCCCGGTCGAACGCCTCGACGGGCTGGTTCAGCACCTTGCCGTCCACGGACCCCAGCGGGAAGAAGCCCGTCTTCGGCGCCTTGTCGATCAGCTGAACGCCGTCCATCGCCCGCAGCGCCGCCAGGTCGGCGGCGCCGATCTGCTGGGCCAGCCGCGCGCCGGCCGCCTCGGCAGGCTCCAGCCCGAACCGGTTCGCCTTCAGCTCGGGCGTCGAGATCATGTAGGCGCTCTGCAGGATCGCCTTGTCGAACAGCCCCCGCGCCAGCGGCGAGGCCATCAGGTACATGACGCTCAGGCCGCCCGCGGATTCGCCGGCGACGGTCACCTTGGCCGGATCGCCGCCGAAGGCTGCGATGTTGCGCTTCACCCAAGTGAGCGCCGCGATCTGGTCCAGCAGGCCGTAGTTGCCCGAGACGCCGTCGGGGCTTTCCGCCGACAGCGCCGGGTGCGCCAGGTAGCCCAGCACGCCCAGGCGATAGTTGATCGAGACCACGACGATGCCGCGCTTCGCCAGGGCCGCGCCGTCGTACATGCTCTCGCGGCTGGAGCCCGTGACCAGCGAACCGCCGTGGATCCACACCATCACCGGCGCGGCCTTGGCGTCCTTCGGCGCCCAGACGTTCAGCGTCAGGCAGTCCTCGGAGAGCTGCGGCAGGTCGCTGGAATAGATCCCGCCCGGCGGCATCCGTGGCTGCAGGCAAGCCGGGCCGAAGTCCCTGGCCTCGCGCACGCCGGTCCAGGGCGCGAGCGGCGCCGGCGGCTTCCAGCGACGCTGGCCGGTGGGCGGCGCGGCGTAGGGGATGCCCTTGAAGACGCCGAGCCCGCCCGCGGCCTCGCCGCGCACCGCGCCGGCCGGGGCCTGGACGACCGGCCCCGCCGCGAGCGCCGGGGCGCCCAGCACCAGGGCCAGCACGGCTCCAAGCAGAGCCCTCACGCCCGCGCCTCCTCGCGCTTCAGCACCCGCGCCAGGACCAGGAACAGGCCGATGGCCACGGCGTAGATCGGCGTCAGGGCGTAGAAGGCGAGCTGCAGCGAATTGCCGGGATGGGTCGCCTTCATCGCGTCGCTGACCGCGCCCACCAAGGTGGGGCCCACGCCCATGCCGATCAGGTTCATCACCAGCAGCAGCAGCGCCCCCGACAGCACCCGCTGCTCCGGCGCCACCTCCTCCTGCACCAGGGCCACGGCCGACGAGAGGTAGAAGTAGTTCAGGAAGGTCGGGAACAGCAGGAAGACCAGTGCGAGCGGCCAGTCGGGCGCCCAGACAAACGCCAGGTAGGGCGTGATCGCCAGGGTCAGGGTCAAGGCCGGGACCAGGGCGTAGGCGGCCTTGGTCCTGCGCGTATAGCGGTCGATCACCCGGCCCGAGGCGAAGATCCCACCGCCCATGCCGACCGCCACGACGATGGCGTACCAGAGCGACACGTCGGGCAGGGTCATGCCCTTCTCGCGCATCAGGAACAGCGTGGTGAAGTTGCCCGCGCCGTAGGTGACGATCTGGGTCGCCGCGCTGGCCAGCGCCGCCAGCAACAGGGCCGGCGTGCCGAAGAACATCCTGACGGTGGGCCAGAAGCGGGCGGGCGCCGGCTTCGGCGCCCCGGCGGCCCGGTCCAGGCCGCCGCGTTCGGGCTCGCGCACCCCGAACAGCACGACGAGCGCCGTGACCAAGCCTACGGCGCCGATCAGCAGGAAGGCCGCCCGCCAGCTGAAGGCCGCCGCGATCGCCGCCCCGAACGCCACGCCCAGCGCTTGGCCGATCGGCGGGCCCAGGTTGAAGAGGCCCAGCGCCGTACCCCGGCGGCCGGGCGGGAAGTAGTCGGTGATGATGGCGTAGGACGGCGGCACGCCGCCCGCCTCGCCGATGCCCACCGTCATCCTCGCCAGCACGAGCTGCGGATAGTTGGCCGACAGGCCGCAGGCCATGGTCGCCGCGCTCCACAGCCCGCAGGCCGCCGCCAGCACCCGCGTCCGGTTCGTCCGGTCCGCCAGCCAGCCGACCGGGATCGAGATCAGGCAGTAGAACAGAGCGAAGTAGAGGCCGCTGATCAGGCCGAGCTGGCCGTCGGTGACGCCCAGCTCGTCCTGGATCGGCTTGGCCAGGATCGACAGGAGCTGCCGGTCCAGGAAGTTCAGCACATAGACGAAGCAGAGGATCCCCAGCACCCAGCCGCCGCCTTTCAGCGGCCGCTGGGCGCCGGCCTCGGCCGCGGCGCGGGGAGGGTGCGCCATGGCCTAGAAGTCGTAGCCGACGCGCACGCCCACCGTGCGCGGCCGCTGCTCGGCGTATCGGCTCACCAGGAAGGCTTCCGGGTGCACGTAGGTGACCTTGCGGCTGTTGAAGAGGTTCTCGACGTAGGCCCCCACCGTCCACTTGTCGAAGGCCACCGCGAAGGCCGCGTTCACGTTGGTGTAGGCCTCGGTGTAGTCATAGGTCGGCTGCAGCACGCCCGGCCGGCCCGGGATGTACGGGAACATGCCCGGGAACTTGCCGACGTGCGAGACGGTCGCCGACAGGTTGGCCCGCGCTTCCGGCGTCAGGTCCCAGCCGTAGTTGATGTTCGCCGAGCCCTGGAACCTGGGCGACGCCAGCCGCACGCCTTCGCCGGCGCCCGAGATAGCCGCCTCCGTGGGCGACAGCTTGGAGACCTCGGCTTCGTTGAAGGCGCCGTTCACGCCGATGGTCAGGCCCTCCATCGGCAGGGCGATGACCTCGAACTCGACGCCCCGGCTGAACGCCGCCCCGATGTTGGTGGCGAACTGCACCGAGTCCGACACCCGGTTGGCCTGCACCTGGATGTTCTTCCAGTCGATCCAGTAGGCGGCGACGTTGGCGGTCAGGCGGCCGCCGAGGAAGCAGCCCTTCAGCCCGATCTCGTAGTTCGTCAGGTCGTCGGAGTCGGCGCCGGCCGGGATGATGATGTCGTTCGGGTTGACCACGCTGGGCCGCCCGGCGAAACCGTTGACCACCGGCGTGCGGAAGCCCGTCGAGAGCGTGGCGTAGGTGGTGAGGCTCGGCACGGGCTTGTACGAGACGCTGACCTTGTACGAGGGCCCGGTCTCCTTGGCCTTCACGCCGGTGACCGGGGCCACCTGGGTGACGGTCAGCGCCCGGTTGTTGCCCGGCGTCAGCGCCTGGGCCAGGTAGTTGCTGGTGTAACCGCCCTCGACGAACGACTGCGCTTCGAACCCGCCGTAGCGCAGGCCGCCCGTCACCCAGAGCTGGTCGCTGAAGCGGTAGGTCACCTCGCCGAAGCCGGCGAGTTCCTGCGATTTCGTGTGGTTGTACTGGCGCTGGTAGTACTCGTCCGGCAGGCCGGTGAAGCCACGGAAGGCCAGGTAGTCCGGACGCGAGCGGTAGTTGTAGTCGACGTCCAGACGGCGATCGAGGAAGAAGCCGCCGATCGTCCAGTCCCACCGGCCGCCGGGGTCCGAGGCCAGCCGGACTTCCTCGACGAAGGTGTCCATGTAGGCGGTCGCGTCGAGGCCGAAGGCGATGCTGGTCGGCGTCGGCGTCGCGCCCACCGGCAGGAAGGTGCCCGCCAGGTCGACGAAGAACTTCTGGTCGAAGCCCGACAGCGTCGAGGAGCTGGTGAACTGGGCGCCGTCGAACTGGTACTCGACCGTCGCGTTGTAGCTGGCCAGTTGCCCCTGGAAGAGGTCCAGCCGGTCGGTCGCCCGCTTGTCGTGGCCCAGGACCGGATTGATCAGCGAGGAATCCCGCGGCTCGCTGTCCTCGTACGAGGCCATGAGCTTGACCGACAGCCGGTCGGTCGGCTCCCACAGCAGCGCCACCCGGCCGCCGAAGGCGTCGAGCTCGTTCGAGTTCTTCTTCGCGGCCAGGCCGATGTTGTCGACATAGCCCTCTTCCTTGCGCACGAAGCCCACGGCGCGGATGGCCAGCTTGTCCTGCACCAGGGGCACGTTGACCATGGCGTTGTAGCGCTGGCGCACGCTGTCGTCGCCGGTCAGGCCGATGTCCACCAACGCCGCGGCGTCGAACGCCTTGGTGTCCGGCCGCTTCGTCAGGATGCGCAGCGCGCCCGACAGCGAGCCCGAGCCGAACAGCGTGCCCTGAGGCCCGCGCAGGAACTCCACCCGCTCCACGTCGAACAGGTTGGGGTCCAGCACCGTGGTGTTGCCGATCGTCGAGATCGGCAGCTCGTCGATATAGACGGCCACCGTGCTCTGCAGGTTGGCGCCGTAGCCGTTGGTGGCGATGCCGCGGGCGGTGAAGTTGTTGAAGTTGGCCGACGGCCGGTTCAGCACCACGCCGGGCGTCTCGACCGCCAGGCCCTCGTAGCCCACGATGCCCTTGGCGGTCAGCGCCTCCTGAGAATAGGCGGTGACGCTCAGCGGAACGTCCTGCAGCCGCTCGGTGCGGCGGGTCGCCGTGACGATCACCTCGCCCACCTCGGGCGCGGCGCGGGTCTCCTGCGACGTCGATTGAGCCAGCGCCGGCGCGGCGGCGAGCAGCGACCCGGCGCACGCCGAGCCCAGTAGAAGCGCCTTCATCAGCCTTCCCTCCCTATCGGCCGGTCGTTGACGCCTGCCGTGACGGGAAGATGCGACGCAGCTTCATCGCGAGTCAATACTCACTATCGCGAGTGTGAATATCTGCGTTCTGCGAGCGGGCGGTGGATCCGTGGGCGGCTCAGGCGCTCGGCAGGGTGACGAGGAAGCGCTCGGCGGCTTCGCTGATCACGATGTCGGCCCGCAGCGCCTCCACGCGGTCCCACTGGATGCTCTTGCCCCAGTGGAACGCCACCTCGGCAAAGAGGGCCGAGAGCGCGGCGCCGAGACCGAATTCGTACGAGAAACTGTCGCCGAAGATCACCAACCGGCGCTGGTCCGGTGCGTCGGGATTGTGGATGCCGTAGGCGCTCCCGGTGTTGCGCCCCGTCGTTTGCCGGGCGTGGTGTTCGAAGACATAGGGTCCGTTTGCCAGCAGCTCCAGGGCGTCGACCAGCGGCGGGTCCCCGAAGAAGTGCACCGGCAGGTCGTGCGTCGTCCGCACCCGGCGGCAGGCGAATCGCAGGGTCTCGATGTCCGCACCGACGCCGAGCCGCGCAGCGAGCGCGCCGACCGTGACCAGGCATCCCGAGGCCGTCCAGTGCGAGTTGCGCCGGGCCCAGATGGGTGCAGCGGTCTTGGCGGCGATCAGGTCATCGGCGGCGTAGTAGATCGAATCTCCAGTCGGGAGCCGGCGCAGCAGTTGCATCAGCGGCCGCTGGTCGGGGGATGGCGGCTGGCGCCACCGCATCTCCGGCATCACAACCTGCTTCTCGGGCAGGATCAGGTTGCACAGGGTCACGCCTCGCCGCTGGGCTTCGGCCTCGCGCTTGGCCAGCAACGCCGCCCACGCCGCGAACCAGGCATCGTCGATGTTCACCCGGCCGGCGTACTGCTTCTCCCAGTTGTTCGTGCCGAGGCCCACGAACAGGTGCCCGTCCAGGCCCGCGACGGCGGTCTGACGCGGCGCCGCCGTGCCCTGCTTCAGCACGCCCGGCGTCAGCGCCGCGGCGGCTTCGTTGGCGATGTCGTGCTGCAGGATCTCCGCCGGCGTCAGGCGCAACGTCTCGGTCATCCGGTACGCCTACAGCTAAGCCTTGGGGGAAGCCAAGGGGACCGTGGTAGCTGGGGGCGGGCTCGAACCGCCGACCTGTGGGTTATGAATCCACCGCTCTAACCAGCTGAGCTACCCAGCCACGGTCGCCTCAAGCGAGGTGGGGCTTATAGGGGTTCGCCTTCGCCGCTTCAAGCGCTTGGGCTTCGACGATTTGCGCTCTACGGTCGCGCCCGCGATGAGCGTCCTCCACCTCCTGGGAACGGCCGGCGACGGCGGGGCCGAGACCTACTTCGTAAGCCTGGTCGAGGCGCTGGCGCGCGCGGGCGTGCCGCAGGCCGCCGCAATCCGGCGCCACCCGGAGCGGGAGGCGCGGCTCAAGGCCGCGGGCGTGCCGGTGCGAACCCTGCCCTTCGGCGGTCCCATAGACCTGATCACCCGCACGGCGGCCTCGGGATTCGCCGCCGTTCACGGGACGAAGGTGGCGCTGGCCTGGATGAACCGCGCCGCCCGCCACACGCCGCGTGGACCCCCAAAGGGAGGATGGGCGCGGATCGGCCGTCTCGGCGGCTACTACAATCTCAAATACTATCGGAACTTCGACCACCTGGTGGCCAACACCGAGGACATCGCCGACTGGGTCGTGAGCCAGGGCTGGCCGGCGGGCAAGGTCACCTGCATCCCCAACTTCGCGACGGCGCCCAGCGACGTCCCGGGGCTGGACCGGGCCAGCCTCGACACCCCCGCGGGCGCGCCGCTGCTGCTCGGCATGGGCCGCCTCCACGACTCGAAGGCTCACGACGTCTCGCTCCAGGCGCTGACGAAGCTGCCCGACGCCTACCTCTGGATCGCCGGCGCAGGCCCTTTGGAGGCCAAGCTGCAGGGCATGGCGACGGCGCTCGGCGTCGCCGACCGCGTGCGCTTCCTCGGCTGGCGCACCGACGCCTCGGCGCTGTATCGCGCGGCCGACGTCTGCGTCTTCCCCTCGCGCTACGAGCCGCTGGGCAATGTGGTCATCCAGGCCTGGGCCCACGGCCTGCCGGTCGTCGCCGCCGAGAGCCAGGGGCCGAAGGCGCTGATCACGCCGGATAAGGACGGGCTGCTGGTGCCCGTCGACGATCCGGACGCCCTTGCGCACGCCGTCCGCAAGGTGCTGTCCGAGCCGGTGCTCGCCTCGCGCATGACTCGGGCCGGCGAGAAGCGCGTTCAGGCCGATTTCTCGGAGGCCGCCGTGGTCGGCCGCTGGAAGGCCCTCTTCGCCGATTTCGGAGCCCTCTGATGTGCGGCATCGCGGGCCAGGTCGGCGGCGATGCGGCCGCCGGGCCGATGATCGACGCCCTGAAGCACCGCGGCCCCGACGGCGTGCGGGTGGAGCAGCTGCCGGGCGCCGCGCTCGCCCACGCCCGCCTCTCGATCATCGACCTGGAATGCGGCTGGCAGCCGCTGCACGCCTCGGGCGGGACGGTCATCGGCAACGGCGAGATCTACAACTACGTCGAGCTCGTGCGGGATCATGGCCTCGACCCCGCCACCGGCTCCGACTTCGAGCCGCTGCTGCACCTCTACGCCCGCGAGGGCGAGGCGGCCTTCGACCGGCTTCGCGGCATGTACGCGCTCTGCCTGATCGGCCCTGACGGGCGCGCATTCCTCGCCCGCGACCCCTTCGGCATCAAGCCGCTCTACATCATGGAGCATGCCGGCGGCCTCGCCTTCGCCTCCGAACCCCGCGCCTTCTTCGCCGCCGGAATGATGCGGCCCGAACTCGACGAAACCGCCGCCCGCGAGCTGCTCGGCTTCAACTACACGGTCGGCGAACGCACGCCGTTCCGCGGCCTCCGCCGCTTGGCCCCCGGCGAGATCCTCGAAGTCCGCGACGGCCGCATCGTCAGCGGCAGGCGGCGGCGCTGGAATGCTCCGCTCCTCCCCCGTGCTACGGGGGAGGTGGCGGCGAAGCCGACGGAGGGGACGTCCGCCCACAGCGCCGCTTCGCGGTCCCCCACTCCCGCCAGGGCGGGGGAGGAGCGGGACCTCATCGCCCAGCTCGACGCGGTCCTCGAGGACAGCGTCAGGGTCCACCAGCGCTCGGACGTGCCCTACGGCCTCTTCCTCTCGGGCGGGATCGACTCCGCGGCCATCGCCACGCTGATGCGCCGCCTGGCCGAGCGACCCGTCACCGCCTTCACCTGCGGCTTCGACTCGGAAGGCGCCGCCGACGAGCGGTCGCAGGCCGAGGCGGTGGCGCGGGCGCTCGATCTCGACTGGCGCGAGACCCGCTTCGGGGAGGAGGATTTCTGGCGGATCCTGCCTCAGGTGGCGTGGGCGCTGGACGATCCCACCGCCGACTACGCCACTCTGCCCACCTACAAGCTCGCGGAGGCCGCCCGGGGCACGCTGACCGTCGTGCTCACCGGCGAGGGCGGCGACGAACTCTTCGCCGGCTACGGCCGCTATCGCCGCGCCCTGCGGCCCGCCTGGCTGGGCGGTCGCCCCGCCGAGCCGCGCGGCGCGGATCAAGAAGCCCTCGCCGCCTGGCGCGCCGCCGCCAAGGCTCCGCCCGGCCTGAGCCCGCTGCAGCAGGCGCAGTGGGCCGACATCGCCACGTGGCTGCCGAACGACCTGCTGCTGAAGCTCGACCGCTGCCTGATGGCTCACGGCCTGGAGGGCCGCACGCCCTTCCTCGACCCCGAGGTGGCTCGCTTCGCCTGGTCGCTGCCCGACGGCGTCAAGGTGCGCGGCGGCTTCGGCAAGTGGCTGCTGCGCCGGTGGCTGGAGCGCGCCTGCCCCGCCGCCCGCCCCTGGGCCAGGAAGCAGGGCTTCACCGTCCCCGTCGACGCCTGGATCGCCCCGCGCGCCGCCGACCTCGCCGCCCGCATCGGCCAGGTCGAGGCCGTCCGCCGCCTCGCCCCGGACGCCGCCACGGTCATGCGCGACGGCGAAGGCGCCCGCCGCTGGCCGCTGCTGTTCTTCGCGCTGTGGGCACTTATTCATCTCGAGGGCGCTTCTCCTGAAGACGCGCTCGTTTCCTTGCTGGGAGCCCCCGCCTGATGACCTTCGCCCGAACCCGAGGCCGCCTGACGTCCGCGGCCGCCGCCGCCCTCGTCCTTGCCGCGTGCGGCCAGCCCACCAGCGCCCAACAGCCGGCCGCGAACCCGGGCGGGTCGCCGGTCCAGACCAAACCCGCCAACGCGCCTGGCCAGCAGCCGGCCTTCCCCGGCCAGACCCGCGCGCCCGAGGCGAAGTCGAATGTGGCCTACCAGGTCTCGGACTACGTCACCGGTCTGCAGAAGCCCTGGGGCCTGGCCTTCCTGCCGAACGGCGGGCTGCTGATCACCGAGAAGCCCGGCCGACTGCGCGTCTTCGAAGGCGGCAAGCTCTCCGAGCCCGTCGCGGGCCTTCCGTCCGGCCTCGACCCGCGCGACCAGGGCGGCCTGCTGGGCGTGGCTCTGGACCCCGCCTACGGCAAGAACGGCCTCGTCTATCTGAGCTACGCCGAGGTCCACCCGGACGGGAAGACCAACACCGCCGTCGCCCGCGGCCGCCTCGTCTCCGCGACGAGCCAGCCGCCGCGCCTGGAGAACGTCCAGGTGATCTGGCGGCAGAAGCCGTCGTGGGATTCCACAAAGCACTACGGGTCGCGCCTGGTCTTCGCCCGTGACGGCACGCTGTTCGTCACCACAGGCGAGCGCTCGGTCACGAGCGGCCGCATGCAGGCCCAGAACCTGCAGATGGCTCTGGGCAAGATCATCCGCATCAACGCCGACGGTTCGATCCCGCGCGACAACCCCTTCGTCGACCGCAAGGACGCCCTGCCCGAGATCTACGCCTACGGTATCCGCAACAGCCAGGCCGCCGCCCTCCATCCGCGCACCGGCGAGCTCTGGGAGGTCGAGCACGGCACGCGCGGAGGCGACGAGCTGAACATCATCCGCAAGGGCCGCGACTACGGCTGGCCGACCATCGCCTACGGCGTGGAATACGCCGGCGGCCCGATCACCGGCGGCATCACCCAGAAGCAGGGCATGGAGCAGCCGCTCTACTACTGGGACCCCGTGATCGCGCCCTCAGGCATGGCCTTCTACGACGCCGCCCTGTTCCCGGCCTGGAAGGGCAGCCTGTTTGTCGGCGGCCTCGCCGACAAGCGACTGACCCGCCTCGTGCTCGACGGCGACAAGGTGGTGGGCGAGGAGCGCCTGCTGGCGGAAGTGGGCGAGCGCCTGCGCGACGTCATCGTCGGCCCGGACGGCGCGCTCTACGTCGCCACCGACAGCGACAATGGCCGCGTGCTGAAGGTGACGCCCAAGCGCTAAAGCCCGAGCCGCCCCGCCGCCGCCTCGCCGATCGCCATCGACGAGGTGAGGCCGGGGCTCTCGATCCCGAACAGGGTGATCAGCCCGCCGATGCCATGAACGTCGGCGCCGTCGATGCGGAAGTCGGCCTGCGGCTCCCCGGGCCCGTGGATCTTCGGTCGCACGCCGGCGTAGTCGGGGGCCAGCGACCCCTCGGGCAGGCCCGGCCAGAACTTGCGGATGTAGCGATAGAAGCCCTCCGCCGCGTCCGGATCGACGACGTAGTCCGGCTCGTCCACGTACGAGAGGTCCGGCCCGAACACCGCCTGCCCGCCCAGGTCGCGGCGGTAGTGGGTGCCGAGCGCGCCCGGAATCGGCGGCGGATAGATCAGGCGGGCGAACGGCGCCTTGCCCTGGAGCCGGAAGTACATGCCCTTGCCGTAGTGCGCCTCAGGGATCACCTCGGCCGGGAAGCCCTCGATATGCGCGGCCACGCCCTGCGCCGACAGGCCCGGCGCAGTCACCAGATAGCGGCAGGTCAGCGTGGTCGGCTCGGCGCCGCCAGCGCGCACCTCGAAGCCCCCGTCGTCCAGCGGGGCGGCGCTCTCGAAGGGCGTCGACAGCACCACGGCCCCGCCGGCCGCCTCGATCTCGCCCTGCAGCGCCAGCATGTAGCCGTGGCTGTCGAACACGCCGCTCTCCGGTGAGATCAGCGCCGCCGCGCACGACAGCTCCGGCTCCAGCGCGAGGGCCTCGTCGCGCGTCAGCATCCGCATCCCCTCGACGTCGTTCGTCGTCGCCTGCTCCAGGATGGCCTCCAGGCGCGGGATCTCGTCCTGGGTCGTGGCCACCACCAGCTTGCCGCAGCGGTCGTAGGCGACGTGGTGGGCGTCCAGGAAGGCGTACAGCATCCGCCGGCCGCTCACGCACAGCCGCGCCTTCAGGGAGCCCGTCGGATAGTAGAGGCCGCCGTGGATGACCTCGGAATTGCGCGAGGAGACGCCCTGGCCGATGGCCGCGTCCTGTTCCAGCACCGCCACGGTCAGCCCGCGCCGGCTGAGCGCATAGCCGCATGCCAGCCCCACGGCGCCCGCGCCGACGACCACCGCATCGAAATCGAACTCGGCCATGATGCTCGGTAGCCGCCGCCCCCCGCATTGTCATCCCGGAAGCCGCGCAGCGGCCGTCCGGGACCCATAAGCGCCGGATTCTTGAAGCTGTTCCGCTGAACGGCCCCGGCCTACCGGCCGACATCGGCCTCTATGGGTCCCGGTCTTTCGCTTGCGCGAAAACCGGGGCGACACGGAACGCTGCGCTACCGAGCCTCGAAACAGAGCCGGATCGTCTCGCGGAACATCATCGCCTGCTTGCCGATCGCGCGGTCGTCCTGCAGCGCCTTCGCCAGCGTCATGCCGCCGTAGGTCAGCGTCAGAAGGCTGTCGGCCAGGTCGGCGAGTTCGACCTTCGCCTTCGGCGGATACACCGCGGCGATCTCCTCCAGCCAGGCGCGGAACAGGCCGCGCCAGGCCTTCACGCTGTCGATCGTCATGGCCCGGGTCGCGCCGTCCCAGATCAGGTCCTGGAAGGTGATCGTGGCGACCATGCAGCCCGGATGGGCGTCGACCAGTTCGTCCATGGCCTCGGCATAGAACTTCAGGAAGATCAGGAAGCTGTGCAGCGGGTCGTCGGACAGCTCGCGCGCCCGTTCGGCCATGTCGTCGAGGAACGACTGATTGCGCGCAATGTAGCGTTCCACCAGCTGGCGGGCGAGGTCGGTCTTGTCCTTGAAGTGGTAGAAGAAGCCGCTCTTGGTGATGCCGGCGGCCTCCACCAGCTCCTCGATCGACGTGGCCCCGAAACCCTTCCGGATCACGGCTTCCTGGGCGAGGTCCAGCAGCCGCTCGCGCGTACGCTCGCCCTTGGTCCGGGGCTCGGACTGCACTCCCGGTACAGTTTTGATCTCGATGGAGCCGTCCATCGTCCCGCGCTTCGTGTCCTTAGAGATCTCAGCGGCTTCAAAAATAACGCAAATCGGCGAACAGCGCGAACCGACCGCGCATCTCCTAGAGCAGATTGGCCGAAAGAAATACCCCTCACCGCCCCAAAGCGAGGAGAATGAAAGATGTCGGTCAGGGACCACCACGGGCTGGAATTGTCCGGCGCCAGCGCGTTTGCGGCTGAAAAATTCCAACAGGCGCTGCACGCCTACTACTGCTTCTACGGCGACGGCATGGCCCCGCTCGACGAGGCGATCGCCGACAGCCCGCGGTTCGTGATGGCGCACGTGCTGAAGGCCTATATGACGCTCATCGGCGAGAACACCGCGACCGCCATGCAGGGCGTCGCCGCCTTCGAAGCCGCCAAGGACCTCAACGCCAACAGCCGCGAGCTTGGCCACTTGGCCGCGATCGGCAGCCTGCTGGCGGGCGAGGTGCGGGGCGCCGCGAGGATCCTGGAGGACGTCTCCGTCGCCTGCCCCCGCGACGTGCTGGCCCTGCAGGCCGGCCAGACCTTCGACTTCCTGCTGGGGGATTCCCGCATGCTCCGCGACCGGATCACGCGGGCGCTGCCGGCCTGGTCGGAGGGCATGCCCGACCGCCACGCCGTCCTCGGCATGCTGTCGTTCGGCTACGAGGAGACGGGCCTCTACGCCCAGGCCGAGGCCGCCGGCCGCGCCGCCGTCGCACTGGAGCCGACCAACAACTGGGCCCAGCACGGCGTCGCCCACGTGCTGGAGATGCAGGACCGCCGCCCCGAGGGCGTCGCCTGGATGACCCGCGAGAACACCGCCTGGCAGCCGGAGAGCACGCTCGCCGTGCACAACTGGTGGCACCTGGCGCTCTTCCATCTGGGCTTGGGCGAAACCGACGAGGTGCTGCGCCTGTTCGACGGCCCGATCTTCGGCCAGCCGTCCAACCGCGCCTTCGACATGCTGGACGCCGCAGCCCTGCTCTGGCGCCTGGACATGCTGGGCGTGGACGTCGGCGACCGCTGGACCGTCGTTTCGGACACCTTCGCCACCGAGCCCTTCGGCGCATCGGCCTTCGTCGACAGCCACGCGGTCATGGCCCACGCCAAGGCCGGCCGGATGGACGAGGCGCGCGCCGTGGTCGAGGCCCAGGACGCGGCGATCTCCGGCCCCGGCGACAACGCCTACTTCGCCCGCGAGGTCGGCAAGCCGCTCTGCCAGGCCTACCTCGCCTTCGCCCAAGGCGACCACGCCCGCACCTGCGAGCTGCTCCGCGGCGTTCGCAACCGGTCGGCCCGCTTCGGCGGCAGCCACGCCCAGCGCGACGTCATCGACCTGACCCTGATCGCCGCCGCCGGCCGCTCGGGCGACCAAGCCCTGAAGCGCGCCCTCGAAGCCGAACGCGCCGCCGCCCTGCCGCACCCCGAACTGGCTGCCCGCCTCGCGGCGTAGCCAGGGGGACGGGCGGCGGCTCTGCCCCGATGTCCCGCCGTCCGTCCCCGCCCCCCTTTCCGAGGGCTTCTCTTTGTCGGCGCAGCCTCTACCTTACGGTCCATAACTTCGGGGGAAACACCATGCGTCATCTGCTGCTCGCCGCCGCCGCGGCCGCCCTTCTCGCCGCGCCGGCTGCCGCCCAGCAGGCGGTCAAGCCCGGCGTCCCCTCCATCCTGCAGTGGAGCCCCGAGCAGCAGAAGGCCTGGTACCCGGCCATCGAGACCGCCTACCGCGTCAACACCATCAAGGCGGGCGGCAAGGTCCATCCCCTGCCCAAGGCCGCCAAGCAGCTCCCCGACGCGCTCTCCGACGCCTACATGGCGCAGAACGACGTCTCCGGCTTCCTGGTCATCAAGGACGGCAAGATCGTCGCCGAACGCTACGGCCTCGACCGCAAGCCGCAGGATCGCTGGACCAGCTTCTCGGTCGCCAAGTCGGTGACCTCGACCCTGGTCGGCGCCGCCATCGCCGACGGCAAGATCAAGGGCGAGGACGCCCTCGTCACCGACTACATCCCCGAGCTCAAGGGCTCCGGCTACGACGGCGTCACGGTCCGCCAGCTCCTGATGATGAGCTCGGGCGTCAAGTGGAACGAGGATTACACCGACCCCAACTCCGATGTGGCCCGGGCCGGCACGGCGATCGTCGAGCCGGGCGTCAATCCGCTGGTCAGCTACATGCGCAAGCTGCCCCGCGCCAACGAGCCGGGCACGAAGTTCACCTACAACACCGGCGAGACCGATCTCGTCGGCATCCTGGTCTCCAACGCCGTCGGCAAGAGCCTGTCGGCGTACGCCTCGGAGAAGATCTGGAAGCCCTACGGCATGGAGCGCGACGCCGTCTGGGTCACCGACCTCGCCGGCCATGAGCGCGGCGGCTGCTGCATCTCGATGACGCTCCGCGACTACGGCCGCCTGGGCCAGTTCATCCTCGATGGCGGCAAGGCGGCGGGCAAGCAGGTCGTCCCGCCCGAGTTCGTGGCCCGGGCCACCTCGCCCCAGATCAAGAACGGCGCGCCCGAACGCGGCTACGGTTACTTCTGGTGGATGCCGGTCTCCGGCGCCTTCGAAGGCCGCGGCATCTTCGGCCAGTCGGTCACGGTCTTCCCCGAGGACCGCATCGTCATCGTGCTGAACGCCGCCTGGCCCGAGGCCACCAAGCGCGAGCGCTCGATGGCCCGCACGGCCTTCCTGAACAGCGTCCGTGAAGCGGCGAAGGGGCTCTAGCCGAGCCTTTTCGCGGGCTGAGCCGTTCAGCATCCGGTGACGCGCACAGCCCTCCTCGTCCGCAACGGCGGGAAGCCGGCCGACTGGCTGGCGCCGGTGATCGCGCGGCTGGCGGACGCCGGCGTCGCGGTCCGCGACAACCCCACCGCCTCCGTCGAAGCCTGTTGCGAGGCCATACGACGCGAGGGCCAGAGCGCCGACGCCATCATCGTGGCCGGCGGCGACGGAACCCTGGCGGGCGCCGCGCCGGCGCTGATTGAGGCGAAGAAGCCGCTGGGCGTCCTGCCGCTCGGCACCGCCAACGACCTCGCCCGCACCCTGGCGATCCCGGCCGATCCGCTGCGCGCCGCCGGGATCATCGCCGCGGGCAAGACCCGCCGCATCGACCTGGGGACCGCCAACGGCCGGCCTTTCTTCAACGTCGCCAGCGTCGGCCTCGCCGCCGACATCGCCCGCAGCCTGCAGGACGGCGAGAAGCGTGCGCTGGGCCGCTTCGCCTACGCCGCCGCCGCCGCCCGGGTGCTGCTCCGCGCCCGCCAGTTCCACGCCGAGATCGAAGCCCATGGCGAGGGCGGCGACGGCGTCCTCCACACGCGCAGCTACCAGGTCGCCATCGGCAACGGCCGCTACCACGGCGGCGGCGTGGCCGTGCGCGAGGACGCCGAGATCGACGACGGCCGGCTCATGCTCTACTCGCTGGAGCCGGGCAGCCTCTGGAAGGTCGCGCTCCTCGCGCCCCTGTTCCGCCGCGGCCGCCACGCCCGCTGGGACGAGGTCCGCACCGCCACCGCGCGGGCGATGACCCTCCGCACCGACCGCCCCATGCCCGTGAACGTCGATGGCGACATCGTCACCGAGACGCCGCTGGAGCTGGGCGTCCTGCCCCGGGCGATCGAGGTGTTCGCGCCCTGATCCCGAGAGCGGAGCGTCCAAGCCCCGCCCCACGTCGGGCCACGTACCGAATGTACAGGCTCGCAACGCGACTCCACCGCACCTCGTTGAGGCGCCCCGCGTCGCTCGCGCCGGCCCCGACGGCCTAGGCCGTCACGGTCTCCCGGGCGTCGGCCTTCTCCCACTGCGCCCACAGCCGCTTGGCCTCGGCCTTGGCCGGGCCGACGGAAGCGTCCTTCACGTGGCCGAAGCCGCGGATCTGTTGCGGCACGGCGGCGATCTTCACCGCCGTGGCCAGCCGATCCTTCGACAGGCCCTCGACGAGACGGTCGACCTGACCCTCGAAGTCCGTGATCAGCCCGCGCTCCATCTTGCGCTCGGCGGTATGGCCGAACACGTCGAGGGGCGTGCCGCGCAGGCCCTTGAGGCTCGCCAGCACCGGGAAGGCCACGTCCAGCGTCCATCCCGGGAAGGCCATCTTCTTCGGCCTCCCGTCGCGCCCCTTGCGGGCCAGCAGCGGCGGCGCCAGCCACACCTTCGCCCGCCCGCCCTTGAAGGTCTCGGCCTTGTAGGCGGCGAAGCGGCCGTCCGAGTGCAGTCGGGCGACCTCGTACTCGTCCTTGTAGGCCATCAGCTTGTAGAGGCTGATCGCGACCGCCCGCGTCAGCGCCTCGGAGCCCAGCGACCGCTCGGCCGTCTGCACCTTGCGCACCCGGTCCAGGTAGCGCTGGGCGTAGGCCTTGTTCTGGTACGTCTCGAGCTCGCCCGCGCGGTGTGCGATCAGCGCGTCGAGCGGCATGGTCTCGGGGGTCGCCACGTCGTCCTCGCGCGGACCGCGGCTCGCGGGATCGAACGCCGCCTTCCGGCCCAGCTCGAACGCCTGCAGGTTCTCTTCCGCCTGCACCCCGTTCAGCCGGATGGCGCGGTACAGCGCCCGGCTCGACACCGGGATCACGCCCTTCTGCCAGGCGAAGCCCAGCATGATCATGTTGGCGTAGATGGCGTCGCCGAGGTTGGTCTCGGCCAGGTGCTGCGCCGGGGCCGCGTCATAGCTCTTCACCGCTGCGGCGATGCGGCGGGCCTGGGCGTCGGCGTCGAAACGCACGTCGCGGTCGGTGATGAAGTCCGCCGTCGGCGAGAAGTCGGCGTTGCCCACCGCCACGGTGCGATCCTTGGCGTAGAGCGACAGCGCGTCCGCGCCGGCCGCCACCAGGATGTCGCAGGCGATCAGGACGTGGGCCGAAGCCGCCGGCACCCGGCCGCCGATCGTCGTCTCTTCGCTTTCGCCGATGCGCACGTGGCTGAACACCGCCCCGCCCTTCTGGGCGAGGCCCGTCATGTCCACCACGCTGGCCGAGCGGCCGTCGACGTGGGCGGCCATGGCCAGGATCGAGGCCACGGTCGTCACGCCCGTTCCGCCCACCCCGGTGAAGACGATGTTCTTCACGCCGGTGAATTCTTCGAAGGTCGGCAGCGGCGTCGAGTCCGCCGTCAGCGCCGCCATCGTCTCCCGGTGCGCGTTCTCGGCGCCCTCCAGGGTGATGAACGACGGGCAGAAGCCGTCCAGGCACGAATAGTCCTGGTTGCAAGTCGACTGGTTGATCTTCCGCTTGCGGCCGAACTCGGTGTTCAGCGGCTCCACCGACACGCAGTGGCTGGTGCGCGAGCAGTCGCCACAGCCTTCGCAGACCAGCGGATTGATCATCACCCGGCGCGGGGCGGCGGCCATCTTGCCGCGCTTGCGCCGGCGGCGCTTCTCGGTGGCGCAGACCTGGTCGTAGATCAGCACCGTCGTGCCGGGCGTCTCGCGAAGCTCGCGCTGCACCTTCATCAGGTCGGTGCGCGGGAACACCTCCACGCCGGGCGCCAGGTCGCGGACGCCCTCGTAGCGTTCCGGCTCGGCGGCCACGACCACCACCTTCTTCACCCCTTCCGAGGCGAGCTGGCGGGTGATCTGCGGCACGGTGAAGCCGCTCTCAGCCTGTTGCCCGCCGGTCATGGCGACGGCGTCGTTGAACAGCAGCTTGTAGGTGATGTTGGACCTGGCCGCGACCGAGGCCCGGATCGCCAGAGAGCCCGAATGGTTGTACGTCCCGTCGCCCAGGTTGACGAAGACGTGCTTCTCCTCGGTGAAGGGCGCAGCGCCCACCCAGGTCAGGCCCTCGCCGCCCATGTGGCTGGTCAGGTCCGTCGACGGATCGTTGAAGCTGGCCATGTAGTGGCAGCCGATGCCGGCGAGCGCGCGGCTGCCTTCAGGCAGGCGCGTCGATGAATTGTGCGGGCAGCCCGAGCAGAAGAACGGCTTGCGCTGCTGGTCGCTCGACAGGGTCACCGCCGCCATCGAGGCGGCCGACACCCGGCTCAGGTAGTCGTGCACCCGGTCCATGTGCGGGCCGGCGGGCAGGCGGTCGGCGATCGCCAGCGCGATCTCGGCCACCGACAGGGACACCAGTTCCGACAGCAAGGGGCCGCCGTTCTCGTCGGTCTTGCCGATGATCCTCGGGCGCGCGTGCGCAGGCAGGTCATAGAGGGCCGCGCGGGCCTGGGTCTCGATCAGCGGACGCTTGTGCTCAATGACCATCAGGGTTTCGAGGCCGGCGGCGAACGCCCGCAGCCCCTGCGGCTCCAGCGGCCAGGGCATGCCGACCTTGTAGATCGCGACCCCCAGCGACTGCGCTTCGGCCGGGCTGATGCCCATGGCGGCGAAGGCCTCGATGACGTCCTTGTAGGCCTGCCCCTGGCAGACGATGCCGAGCCTGGGGCGGCTGCCGCCCAGCATGACGCGGTCGATGCGGTTGGCGCGGGCGAACGCCAGAGCGGCGGGGATCTTCTGGGTGCGGAGCCGGCGCTCCTTGTCCAGCGGCTGGTCCTTCAGGCGGATGCCCAGGCCGCCGGTCGGGATACGGAAGTTCTCCGGCAGGACGAACCTGTGCCGGTCCAAGCCGACGTCGATCGTCGCGCCCGAGTCCATGGTGTCGGCCAGCGCGATCAGGCCCACCCACAGGCCCGAAAAGCGCGACATGGCATAGCCCAGCAGGCCGTAATCGAGGACTTCCTGCACGTCCGCCGGCGAAAGCACCGGCATTTCGAAGTCCTGGAAGGCGTATTCCGACTGCGACGGCAGGGTCGAGGACTTGCACGAGTGATCGTCGCCGGCCACCGCCAGCACGCCGCCCTTCGGCCAGACGCCTGCGAAATTGGCATGCTTGAAGGCGTCGCCCGTGCGGTCCACGCCCGGGGCCTTGCCGTACCACATGCCGAAAACGCCGTCGTAGCGCGCGCCCGGGAACAGGTTGGCCTGTTGCGAGCCCCAGACGGCGGTCGCCGCCAGGTCTTCGTTGAGCCCTTCCTTGAAGGTGACCTCGGCCGCCTTCAGGTGCTTGGCGGCGCGCGCGGCCTGCTGGTCCAGCCCGCCGAGCGGCGAACCGCGGTAGCCCGACACGAATCCCGCCGTGTTCAGGCCCGCGGCCTGGTCCAGCCGATGCTGGTCGATCATCACGCGCAGCAGGGTCTGCACCCCGGTGATGAAAACTCGACCCTCGGTGAGCAGAAATTTGTCGTCGAGCGTCACATCCAGGTGCCGCATCGCAATTTTATTCCTTTCGGGCCTTCCTCCAGCCCTGCAAGATCATATAGGTTCCGAGGAATTGCTTACCAAAAGCATGCCCCGCCCTTGGGGTTCCGGGGCAAGAACGACGCCATCGACCGCCGGGAGAAGGAGGAAAAGTTGTCTGAGGCCCTCGACGCCGTGGATGCCAAGATTCTGGATCTCATCCAGCACGACGCCGGCCTGTCGGTCGCTGAGATCGCCGATCGGGTGGGACTGTCCTCATCCCCCTGCTGGCGCCGCATCAAGCGCCTGGAGGATGCGGGCGTCATCCAGCGTCGCGTCACCATCCTCGACCGGGACAAGCTCGGCCTGGGCTTCGAGGTCTATTGCACCGTGAAGCTGTCGCTGCCGACCAAGGAAAACCTCGACGCCTTCGAGGCGGCGATCGCCAAGCTCTCCGAGGTCGTCCAGTGCGCCACCGTCACCGGCGCCGCCGACTATGAGCTGCGCATCGTCACGCGTGACATGCACGCCTTCGACGACTTCCTGCGCGAGAAGATCCTGTCGCTGGGCCTCGTTTCCAACATCGAGAGCCGGATCGTCATCCGCTCGGTGAAGCACACCACCGCCGCCCCCCTCGGCCTCGTCAGCCCCTACGTCAGCGCCCAGGGGTAGCTTTTACCTTCCCCGTTCACGGGGAAGAGGGACCGCCCGCCGGAGAGCGGGTGGTGGAAGGGGCGGCCGCAAACGCGGCGCTTGACCTCGCCCCCTCCCCCACGCCCTCTGCGGGGCGCGTCCCCCTCCCCCGCCTTGCGTGGGAGGCAAAGGAGGAAACATGATCGAGCTCGTCATCGACCAGCGGCGGAAGGACCTCGGCGGCTTCGAGGTCGGCCGCGTGCTGCCCTTCGCCAGGCGCCGCACCGTGGGCCCCTTCATCTTCTTCGACCACATGGGCCCGGTGGAGTTCGCGCCCGGCTTCCCGCGCACTGTGGACGTCCGCCCTCACCCGCACATCGGCCTCTCGACCGTCACCTATCTCTTCGACGGCGAGATCACCCATCGCGACAGCGTGGGCGTCACCCAGCGCATCCATCCGGGCGAGGTCAACTGGATGACCGCCGGCTCGGGCATCACCCACTCCGAGCGTTTCGAGACCCTGCGCGCCGAGGGCGGAAAGATGCACGGCATCCAGGCCTGGTGTGCGCTCCCCGTCGAGTTCGAGGAGGTCGACCCCGCCTTCGCCCACCACGAGGCGGGCGACCTGCCGACCCATGAGGCGAACGGCCTGTGGGCCCGCCTGATCGCTGGCGAAGCCTTCGGAGCCAAGGCCAATGTGAAGACCCACTCGCCGATGTTCTACGTCCACTGGCGGCTGGACGCCGGCGCCCAGGCGCAGCTTCCGGCCGAGTATCCCGAGCGTGCGGCTTATGTCGCCCAGGGCGTCGTCGAGGTGGACGGCCGCCAGTTCCAGGCCGGCCAGATGCTGGTGTTCGAACCCGGCCAGCCGGTGCTCTTCACCGCCGTGACGCCCGCCATGGTCATGCTGCTGGGCGGCGAGCCCATCGGCCCGCGCTTCATCGAGTGGAACTTCGTGTCTTCGTCCAAGGACCGCCTCGAACAGGCCAAGGCCGACTGGAAGGCGGGCCGCATGAAGCTCCCTGACGCCGACCACGACGAGTTCATCCCCCTGCCGGAACCCGCCCCGCCGCCGAACCCCATGAGCTAAGGAAAAGGGCGTCATCCCGGACGACCCGCAGGGTCGATCCGGGACCCAGGGCGGCGCGCACGGCTTCTGGGTCCCGGCTCGGCCTCCGCGGCTCACACCGCTCCGTTGGCCGGGATGACGGTTTTCAAATGCAAGTCAGCGTCTTCGACCTCTTCAAGCTGGGGGTCGGCCCCTCCAGTTCGCACACCATGGGCCCGATGACCGCAGCCTGCCGCTTCCTCGCCTGGCTCGGCGAGGCGGCGGACCGCGTCGCCCGCGTCGAGGCCGCGCTCTACGCCTCGCTGGCGCTGACCGGCCGCGGCCACGCCACGGACCGGGCGGTGATCCTGGGCCTGGCCGGCTTCGAGCCGCGCACGATGGATCCGGACCTTGCCGACCAGGCGCTCGCCCGCATCCGGGAAACCGGCCGCCTGCCGCTCGCCGGCCGCCGTGAAATCGGCTTCGACGAGGCGCGCGACCTCCTGTGGGAGGGCCGCACGCGCCTCCCCCAGCACCCCAATGCGCTCCGCTTCGCCGCGTACGACGACCAGGGCCTACTGCTGGGCGAGCGGACCTACTTCTCCATCGGCGGCGGCTTCGTCCGCGACGAGGGCGAGATGGCCGCCAACGCCGCCCCCGACCGCGCCCTGCCGACGCCCTATCCTTTCACCTCCGGCGCCGAACTCCTGGAGATGGCCGAGGCGGCGGGCCTGACCATCGCCGAGCTGATGCTGGCCAACGAGAAGGTCCGCCGCTCGCAGGAAGAGGTGGAGGCCGGCGTCGAGGAGATCGCCCAGGCGATGTACGCCTGCATCGACCGGGGCATGCGCGCCGAGGGCATCCTGCCGGGCGGGCTGAACGTCCAGCGCCGCGCCAACCAGGTCTGGCGCGCCCTCGTCGAGGACGCGGACCGCCGCATCGCCGATCCGCTCGCCGCCCTCGACTGGGTGAACCTCTGGGCGCTCGCCGTGAACGAGGAGAACGCCGCCGGCGGCCGCGTCGTCACCGCCCCCACCAACGGCGCCGCCGGCCTGCTGCCCGCCGTGCTCCGCTACTACGACCGCTTCCACCAGGGCACGCCCAAGGGCCGGCGGACGTTCCTGCTCACGGCCGCCGCCATCGGGGCGCTCTACAAGACCCGCGCCTCGATCTCGGGCGCCGAGGTGGGCTGCCAGGGCGAGGTGGGCGTCGCCTGCTCGATGGCGGCTGCGGGCCTCGCCGCCGCGCTCGGCGCCACCAACGCCCAGATTGAAAACGCCGCCGAGATCGCCATGGAGCACAACCTCGGCCTCACCTGCGACCCCATCGGCGGCCTCGTCCAGATCCCGTGCATCGAGCGCAACGCCATGGGCGCGGTGAAGGCGATCGACGCCGCCCGCCTCGCGCTCCTCGGCGATGGCCAGCACACCGTCAGCCTCGACAAGGTCATCGCCACCATGAAGCGCACCGGCGAGGACATGAGCGCCATCTACAAGGAGACCTCGCTGGGCGGCCTCGCCGTCAATCTCGCGGAGTGCTGAGCCGCCATTGTCGGGATCGGCGCGCCCGGTTCGTCCTCGAGGCATAAGGTCGTAGGGACCCAAGCAGGAGACGGACAATGCGCGTCATGGTGATCGTGAAGGCCAACCCCGACAGCGAAGCCGGCAAGATGCCCTCGCCCGAGATGCTGGCCGAGATGGACCGCTACAACGACGAACTGATCGCCGCCGGCGTGATGGTCGACGGCGCCGGGCTGCACCCTATGAGCAGGAGTGTCCGCGTCAGCTTCGACGGGCCCAGCCCGGTGGTCCTCGACGGGCCCTTCACCGAAACCAAGGAACTGATCGCCGGCTACTGGATCTGGCAGGTCAAGGACCTCGACGACGCCGTCGCCTGGCTAAAGAAGGCGCCGTTCCAGGAGGGCGAGCTCGACATCCGCCCGTTCTTCGAGCCCGAGGACTTCGCCGGCATCGCCAGCGAGGAGATCATCCAGAAGGAGATCGCCTGGCGCGAGGCCCAGCTGAACAAGGCCCAGGCCTAGGTCAGCGCCTTCCGCGTCTGCTCCCAGTACTGGGCGCCGGTGATCAGCGTGACCACCGCGGCCAGCCAGAAGAGGCCATGAGCGACGGCGGCGAATCCGCCCCGCACGCCCGTGTCCTCCGGCAGGCTGAACGCCCCCCAGGCGAGCACGATCAGCTCCATCGACAGCGCCACCAGCTGCAGCGTGGTCTTCCACTTGGCGAGCAGGGTGACCGGCAGCTTCACGCCCTTGCCGGCCCCCACCTCGCGCAGGGCGCTGACGGTGAATTCGCGGAACAGGATGAGGCCGGCCGGCAGAGCCACCCAGGCCTTCTGGTCGCCCGCCGCCAGCAGGCCCAGCACCGCGCCGCAGACCAGCACCTTGTCGCCGATCGGGTCGAGGATGGCGCCCCAGACGCTGGTGGCGTCCAGCTTGCGCGCCAGCCAGCCATCGAAGAAGTCCGTGATCGCCGCGACGACGAAGGCGATCACCGCCCACCGCTGCAGGGCGAACTGTTGCGGGGCGTCCAGCCGCTCGGACACGTAGGGGATGCCGCCCACCGCCGCGGCCAGCGCCACGAACATGAAGAGCGCCATCACGAGGCGTAGCGACGTCAGGATGTTCGGCAGAGCTTTCATGGCAGAATCGAGCGCCCGGTGAGCTGGTTCGTTCCCGCGAGCTTAGCCGTAAAACCTAGGCCTTGTGGAAGTGGTCGTAGATCCGCTGCGCCAGCGCCTCCGACACGCCCTCCACCTTGGCCAGGTCCGCCACCGAGGCCCGGCTGACGCCCCTCGCCGATCCGAAGGTGTGCAGCAGCGCCCGCTTGCGCCCCGGCCCCACGCCGTCGATCTCGTCCAGCGGGTTCTTCTTCAGGTCCATCGAGCGGCGCGTGCGGTGGCTGCCGATGGCGAAGCGGTGCGCCTCGTCGCGCAGGCGCTGCAGGTAGTAGAGCACCGGGCTCTTCGGCTCGAGCATGAAGTACGGCTTGCCGGGGATGTAGAACCGCTCAAGCCCTGCGTCCCGGTCGGGCCCCTTGGCCACGCCGACCACCGGGATATCGTCGACGCCCAGGTCGGCCATGATCTCCATCACCGCCGAGACCTGCCCCTGGCCGCCGTCGATCAGCACCAGGTCCGGGCGGATGGCCTCGGCGCCCTCCTCCTCTTCCTTCACCAGGCGGCCGAAGCGGCGGCGCAGCACCTCCTTCATCATCCCGAAGTCGTCGCCGGGCGTGATGTCCGATCCCTTGATGTTGAACTTGCGGTACTGGCTCTTCTGGAAGCCCTCGGGGCCGGCCACGATCATCCCGCCCACCGCATTGGTGCCCATGATGTGGCTGTTGTCGTAGACCTCGATACGCTCGGGCCGCGCCTCCAGCCCGAAGGCCTCGCACACCCCGTCCAGCAGCTTCGACTGCGCCGAACTCTCGGCCATCTTCCGCCCCAGCGCCTCGCGGGCGTTGGTGAGCGCGTGCTGCACCAGCTGCCGCTTCTCGCCCCGCTGCGGCTGGCTGATCTCCACCCGCCGCTCCGCCTTCTGGGCCAGGGCCTCGGACAGCAGCTCGCACTCCGACGGCAGCAGGTTGACCAGGATCAGCCGGGGGATCGGCTTGTCGTCGTAGAACTGGCCGAGGAAGGCGCTCATCACCTCGGCGTCCTCGTCCGAGCGGTCCACGCGCGGGAAGTAGGCGCGGTTGCCCCAGTTCTGACCGCCGCGGAAGAAGAACACCTGCACGCACGCCTGGCCGCCCTCGGCGTGCAGGGCGAAGACGTCGGCCTCGTCCACCGTCTCGGGATTGATCTGCTGCTCCTGGGCGACCGACGCCAGCGCCCGGATGCGGTCGCGCAGGCGCGCCGCCCGCTCGAATTCCAGGTCCTCGGAGGCCGCCTGCATCTCGCTGGCCATGCGCGCCATCACCGCCCGGCTCTTGCCGCGCAGGAAGGCCCCCGCCTCGTCCACCAGGCCGTTGTAGTCCTCCAGGCTGATCAGCCCGGTGCAGGGCGCCGAGCAGCGGCGGATCTGGTGCAGCATGCAGGGCCGCGTGCGCGTCTCGTACACGCTGTCCGAGCACGAGCGCAGCAGGAACGCCTTCTGCAGCGTGTTGAGCGTCCGGTTCACCGCCCAGGCGCTGGCGAACGGCCCGAAGTAGTCGCCCCTGATCGAATGCGCGCCCCGGTGCTTGCGAAGCTGCGGCGCCGCGTGGTCGCGCCGGATGACGATCTCGGGGAAGCTCTTGTCGTCGCGCAGCAGCACGTTGAAGCGCGGCTTCAGCTGCTTGATCAGGTTGATCTCGAGCAGCAGCGCATCCGTCTCGGTCCGCGTGGTGACGAACTCCATCGACCGCGTCAGGTCGACCATGTGGGCGATGCGCTGGGTGTGGAACCGCCCTTGGGCGTACTGCAGCACCCGCTTCTTCAGCGAGCGCGCCTTGCCGACGTACAGCACCTCGCCGTCCTCGCCGATCATGCGATAGACGCCGGGCCGGTCAGGCAGCCGCTTGACCTCGTCCTTGATGAGCGCGGCGCCCTTCAGCGGCGCCTGGTTGTCCAGCATGCGACAGATATAGGCCGGTTCGCGCCCGCTGGCAGTGCGGCGAACGAACAGAGGGCCGGCGGGCGTCGCACCTTTGGCGCGGGCGCAGCGCGACGCGCAACCCAGCGATGGTGGCGAACGTTGATGGGTTCTGCTTTTGTTCGATTCGCCATGCCCCCGTCGATCCCGTCCCACCCCGCCTGGAAGTTCACCCCCATTCCCGCCTCCGCCGAGACCAGCGTCGGGGACTTCCGCCGCTACCCCGGCTGCCGCCTGCTGCTGTGCTGCGGCGCCTGTTCCTGGTCGAAGCACTACAATCCCGAGCGCGTCATCGACCGGCTCAGGGAGTTGCGCGCCGGCGGCTACGCCACCCGCCTCGTCGACGCCGCCCGCAAGGTGGGCTGGAACTGCCCGGCCTGCTCGCGGATGCGCTGGCGCATGCAGTTCGCCTGGCCGCCCGGGCTCAGCCCCCAGGATGTCCAAAGGCTCGCCAACCGCTACCGGAACTGACCCCGCCCGGCCCGCTTGCGACATCACGGGCCTGTGATGTCGCCGCGGCCGTGCTATGGGGGATTCGATGCACGCCGCGGCCGCCGCAACTCCTCAGGACCGTCCCAAGGCCTCTTCGGGCACGCTCGTCTCGATCCAGGTCCTGCGGGCGATCGCCTGCCTGATGGTGCTGGTCCACCATGCCCGCAACCCGCGGCCGTGGATGTTCGACCCGATGGTCGGCTGGAATCTCACCACCGGCGTCGACATCTTCTTCGTGATCAGCGGCTTCATCATGTACGCCGCCGCACGCACCGAGGCGCCGGCCGAGTTCATGCGCCGCCGCGTGGTGCGCATCGCCCCGCTCTACTGGATCGCCACCCTGACCTGGGCGGCCTGGCTCGCCTTCCGCGACCTGCCGACGCCCGACGCCGGCCACCTCTGGCTGTCGCTGGGCATGATCCCGCACGAGAGCCCGATGCACGCCAATACCGTCTGGCCGGTGCTGGTGCCCGGCTGGACGCTCACCTTCGAGATGGGCTTCTACCTGCTCTTCGCCCTGGGTCTCGCCGTCCGGCGCGTCGTACCGGTCACCACCGTGGCGATCGTGGCCCTGGTCACGGCGGGCTTCCTGTTCGATCCGCCGGGCGCCGTGCTGCACGCCTTCACCGGCCCGATCCTGCTGGCCTTCCTGGCCGGCGTCTGGATCGCCTGGGCCCACACCAAGATCAGCTTCGCGCGCGCCTGGCCGCTCGCCATCGCCGGCGCCGTGGGCCTCGCCGTCCACGCCACCCCGCTCGTCGATCTTCCCAAGGTCTGGGTCGTGGCCTCCAGCGCGGCCCTCGTGGCCGGGACGCTGGCGTTCGAGCCCGCCCTGCGCGCCCGCCGCCCGAAGGTTCTCGAGGCCCTCGGCGACGCCAGCTACGCCATCTACCTCTTCCACACCCTGATCCTGGCCATGGTGGTCTGGCAGGCGCGCAAGCTGCCGCTCACCGGCTGGCCCCAGTTCCTCACGGTCATGGTCCTGGGCTGCGGCCTGTCCACCCTGGCCGGCCTCGCCGCCCATCGCTGGATCGAGAAGCCGATGCTCCGCGTCCTGCTGCGCCTGCGCCTCCCCGGCCTGCCCCGCCCGGCCCGCACCGCCCCGGAAGCGGCGGGCTAGCTACCCCTCCACCTCCCAGTCCGCCTCCACCCCCGGCAGCGGCGACTTCCACGGGCCTTCGTCCACCCGCTCGGGCTGGTTGGTCTCCGGGTCCGGCGCGAAGGTGACCATCCGCATCCACCCGTCGGACCGGCGCGTCTCCAGCCGGAACACCTTGATCCCCACCGCCGGCATCTCGGGCCGGCCGGGCGCCTCCTGGGCCTTGAACCGGCCGAACCGCCGGGGCGCCATCATCGCCGTCATCCAGCGCAGTTGCCGCAGGCGCACCTCGGTCACGTAGGCGGTCTCGGGGTCCGCCCCCAGCGCCATGTCCCAGCCGGTGTCGCACAGCCGTTCGGCCTGGGTCTCGCGAGCCAGCAGCATGGCGTCGTCGAAGTCCGGCCGCCGCTGGCGCCACAGCGTCACCGTCGACATCGCCGGCATCGCCGGGTCGCGGCACACCGAGCTCAGGCTCTCGCCCTCCGACACCCGCCGGAAGATCTCCTGCGCCGTCACGGGGCAATAGGTGCTGCGCCCGCCCGTGCCGAACTGCCCCGCCGCCGCCCGCGCCCGGTCGATCGCCCGCCGGATCGTCGGCCGCTCGCGGGCCCAGCGCATCACCGTGTTGCGCGACGGCATCCCCGGCTCCCGGCAGATGGCGGCGAGGCTCTCGCCCTGCGCGATCCGCTTCAGCAGTCCGTCGATGAGCGCCTTCGCGTAGCGCACATAGGCGCGCGTCCGCGCCTGCTCCGGCGCGCGCGCCGGCAGGTTCGTGTCCATGATCGCGATGTCCTCGGAAAGAGACGCGGGCCGGCCTTGGGCGCAGAGCCTCACGCTGCCCCAACTCTCCCACAAATGCGCGCGAGTCAAGAACAAGACATGAACGTCTGCCACCCACCGTCTCGGCCGGGCTGGTCCCGGCACCCACAGGCGCAGGCGGACGCCGGGGGCGCAGGGCGCCCCGCCCGGCGCTTTGGGATCGATCCGGGCGGGAGGGCGCGTCGCGTCGGCTCAGCGGTCGCTTGAGCGACATTCGCGGGCTGATTAGCACTGTCGCCAGGCGGCTTCAGCCGCAGGGAGAGAGACCATGCTACGAACCGCCGCCCTTTGCCTCGCCTTGGCCCTGCCGCTCGCCGCCCAGGCGCAGCCCTCGCCCTGGGGACCGGACGACACCTTGGGCGCCCTGAACAACCTCTCGCCCGAAGGCGTCCGCAAGGCCGCAGGCCTCGTGAAGACCGGCAAGGTCTACTCGCTCGCCATTCCCACCAGCGCGGATGCGCCCGCGTACGGGAGCCGGAAGTACACCGTGGAGATCACGCCGCCTCCCGGCCGGCCCGCCGCCCCGGTCGGCGCGAACAAGGTGACCGCGCACGACGAGAAGGTGACCACCAGCATGGGGATCGGCACCCAGATGGACGGCTTCGGCCATCTCGGCATCGACCACACCTACTACAATGGGCTGAAGGGCGAGGACCTCAACCAGCCCGGCGGCTTCACCAAGCTCGACTTCGCCGACCGCCCTCCCATCGTGACCCGCGGCGTGCTGATCGACATGGCCCGCCACTTCGGCAAGCCGCGCCTCGAGGCGGGCCAGGCCTTCGGCCGCAAGGACCTGGAGGCGGCGATGAAGGCCCAGGGCGTACGGGTCGGCAAGGGCGACGTCGTTCTGCTCCACACGGGCTGGATGCAGATGCTGAAGACCGACAAGGCGCTCTATTCCCGGAGCGAACCCGGCCTCGCCGAAGACGGCGCCGCCTGGCTGGCGGACCAGGGGGTGGTCGCCATCGGCGCCGACACCATCGCCCTCGAGCCCCTGCCCTACGTGGACCCGCAGCGACCCTTTCCCGTGCACCAGCTGCTGCTGGCCAGGCGCGGCGTCCACGTGCTGGAGAACATCCGCACCGACGAACTGGTCGCCGACGGGGCCCAGGAGTTCCTCCTCGTCCTGGCTCAGCCGCGGTTCGCCGGCACGGTCCAGGTGGTCGTGAACCCCGTCGCCATCCGCTAGGCTCCGCCCGCCCGGTGATCTGTCAGGGCTCGCGGAGCCCTCGGGAACGCGCCTCAACCCTCCCCGCCACCGTCATGGCCGGGCCCGTCCCGGCCACCCAGAAACGCAGGCGGATTCAGGCTGGGCAGGGCCAATGCGGAGATCGGGAGGCTCGTTCAACCCTCGCCCAGGCCTGCAATGTGGGGAAACGCGCCTAAGTCCGTTTCGGCTTCCGACCCTCAAGGCCTTCACCCTAAGCGTCGCCGTCGTGACCTCGGCGAGCGCGCGAAGCTCGAAGGTACGCGGTCACGAAAACTGCGGCTCCGCCACCGAGAACGAGGATCGAGACGTAAGGCTCTCGCAAGCCGCCGAGTATCAAGGCGATGAGCGCGGCGAAGAACAAGAGGCCCGCTACCACGCCGGTCACGAGGTACCTTACAAGCTTGGGCATGCGGGCAAGCTAGCGGGCGCGCCACAAACCGTCGAGCGTCGCCGTCCGACCTTTAACGGACCTCGGGCCGGCGCTCAGCGAGGGCTGCTTCGAGAGCAGAGAACGCGCGGAAGGGAAACGGCAGACCCCACCAATCCAGGTGGCCCTCAGCGTCTACGTCCGCCAGGAGCCGCGCTGCAGCGAGGCGCACGGCGCCTGCAAACGCCACCGGATCGCAGGCAACACAGAAGAGCTCCTCACCCGTCTCAAGCGGGCTGTCCGCGTAGTAGTCGGCAAATTCGAAGACCCGGACCCTGAATACCTGCTGTTGGGGCACGCCCTCCCAGCGCCGCTCCAGCATCAAGCGGAGTTCCACGGGTTCGCAGTCGAAGCGCGCCTGGGCATCGAACCCGCCGGCAGCAATATGGACTGCAGCACGAACCAGATCGCCGAAGACGTCCGTCGTATCGCTAAGCCCATCCAGGACGAAGCTGTGGCTGCCGATGGACAAGGTGAGATTGACCCAACCCTGGCCCGCGGGATCGAGCGAGATGCTGACGTTCCCCATATGGCTAAGCTAGGGCGTTAAACGTCCCCTTTCCACCCATCGCAGACGATCTCAACGTCGGCTCACGGGCAGATCACAGCCTAAAGCGGCCGTCAGGGCCTGAGGGCTATCGTCGCCTCGCCGAAGTCGGAGACTCAGGCCTTCCGGAAATCAGTCCCGGGCCTTGGCCTTGGCTTCGGCCTTCTGCGGGGCCGGCCAGATGCGCACGGCGACGGCGACGCTGATCGAGCCGATGACCGCTGCGGCCGCGCCGCCCCACTGGAACAGGTTCATGCCGACCGCCGCATAGTGGCCCGCGGTCGCGCCCGAGAGCAGCACCAGGCCCGCCGACGCCCATTCGGCCACGAGCTGCTTGGTGATCTGTTCGGGCATGCGGAACTCCCCGGGACGCGTGACTGGCAGGTTGGACAGGTCCCGTGAATGCCGCATGACGGCGCGCGAGGCGATGCGACCGGAGCGCACATCGGAGCCGGCGGCCCGGCGCCGGACCCCGTATTTTCCCGTGAGACGGCAGGACGCAGAGACTCTGCCACTCGGGGTTGCATAAATGGTCGGGTCGAAACGGTACTCGCCCGGCTACCCCCCAGGGAGGCCGGGCGTTTTTTTGGCCGCTGCCATGCTCTCGTGGCGCGGGTCACGCTCGTGGATTGCAGCTTGCGCGGGCGGTCCGCCCTGTGCCCCTCTGACCTGGCTTTGTGTGGAGGGCTCCCCGGTGCGTGCGATCCGGTCCGTCTTGTTTCTGTGCGCCTGGGCCGCCGCGGGGGCCGCCGCGGCCAAGAGCTATCCGTCATCGTCCGAGCTGTGGGCCGAGCGGCCCAGCCCTGAGGCCGGCGACGCCGCCTGGCCGGAGGCGGCCCGCAAGCAGGAGATCGGCGGCCAGGCCGCGGCGAGCTGCGCCGTCGAGCCCGACGGGCGTCTCAAGGACTGCCGCGTGGTGCTGGAGACGCCGTCGGGCCAGGGCTTCGGCAAGGCGCTCGTGGGCCTCGCGCCGCTCTACCGGCGCGACATGAAGCGCTATCCGGCCGAACGCGCCGTGATCGTCCACGACTGGTACGAGATCGACACCCCGCCCGACTGGCGCAAGAAGCCGTCGCCCGAGGATCTCGCCGCCGTGTTCCCGCGCGAGGCGCTGATCCGCGGCATGGACGGCCAGGCCATCATCACCTGCACCGCGACCGTGCACGGGACCCTCAGCGACTGCATCGCGCTCTGGGACAAGCCGGCCGGCATGGGCTTCGGCGGCGCCGCGATTGCGCTCACGCCGCAGTTCACGATGAAGCCTGCGATGCGCAAGGGAAAGCCCACCCCGTCGTCGGTGAGCATCCCGATCAACTTCACCTTCCCGGGCTCGGGGCTCGTCCGGCCCAGCATCATGCCCGGCCGGCGCGTCGCGCCCGCCGAACTCGGCTGGATCGAGGCTCCCTCCTATGCCGACGTCGTCGACGCCTATCCGCAGAAGGCGCGCGGCGCGGCGCTCGCCGGACGCGCCACGGTCGGCTGCAACATGTCGCCGGAAGGCCGGCTGCGGAGCTGCAACGTCATCTCCGAACTGCCCAAGGGCGAGGGGTTCGGCGCGGCCGCCAAGGCGCTGGCCGGCAAGTTCCGCCTCGAGCTCCGCACGGACGAGGACCGCAAGCTCGCCAAGAACCTGTCCGTGCACCTCCCGTTCGTCTTCGATCCGGCGATGCTGGGCGGGGGGCCCAAGGTCGTCGGCAAGCCGTCGTGGGCCGGGCTTCCCACGGCCGAGGACATGAAGGCCGTCATGCTCCCGCTCGCCCTGAAGGCCCCGGTGCGCGTCCAGCTCGCCTGCACCGTCCAGCCCACCGGCACGGTCGGCGATTGCCGGGTGGCGGCCGAAGACCCGGCGGGCGCGGGCGTCGGCGCCGCGGCCCTGTCGCTCGCCCCGAAGTTCCGGCTGACGACCTGGACCGACGAGGGCCTGCCCACCATCGGCGGCGAGATCCGCATCCCGCTCCGCTTCGAGCCCTGACATGGAAAGGGCGGCGCCCGGCTGGGCGCCGCCCTCTCTGATCCCCTCTTGCGAGGGGCCCCAACGGAAACGCGGAAGGTTACTGCGGCGGCGTCACGCCGGACGGCGCGGTCTCGGTCGGCGCGGGCGACGGCTGGGTCGTCGTGGCGGCCGGGGGCGAGACGATCGGGGGCGTGCTCGGCATCGGGGCCGGGTCGACCGTCGAGGGCGCCGTGGTGAGGCCCGAGGCGCCCGTCGTGGCCGTGCCGCCCGTGTCGGTCGAGGCGCCGGGGTTCAGCGTCGAGTACGACTGCGGACCGCTCGGCAGGCTGGCCGTGCCGCTGGCGTCGATGCCCTGTTCCGCGGCGCTGCTCGCGCCGCCGGTCGCCGCCGCCGAGGCGGGACGGGCCCGCGACGCGGTGCGGATGCTCGCCGTGCGCTCGCTCGCCGCGCTCGGCGCGGTGGTCCGCGTCGCGGCCGGAGCTGTGGTCGCCGCCGCCGTCGCGCCGGTCGCGGCGGTCGGGTCGCCGCCGCCGGTCATGGGCGGCGTAGCGGTGGACAGGGCCTGGGTCGAGGTGTCGGCCTGGGCCACCGTCAGGCTGTCGGCGCCCGGCGTCAGTTCGGCCACGCCGTCGTCGCCGCGCGTGGCGTACCAGCCGGCGGCGCCCACCGCGCCCAGGGCCACCACGCCGGCGGCGATCGCCGCGAGCGGGGCGCCGCTCTTGCGGGCGGGGGTCGCGGTGCGGGTGCGGCCGATCGGGGCCACCAGGCCCGCGTCCTCGTCGCGCGCCGTCATGTCGTCGTGCGCGGTCAGGTCGGGGCGACCGGTCATCGGGTCGGTCACCGCCGCGGCCGAGGCCATGCTCGGCTCGTGCAGCCGATCCGGCGTCGGATCGGTCATCGGCCGCGTCTCGGTCATGGGGCTCGTCGTCATGGGACGGTCGAGCGTCGTATCCGCTTCGAAGCTGCGCGGCTCGGCGGCGACCGGAGCCGTCGGCGCGGCGGCGGCCGCGCTCGAGCGGCCCGCCCCGCGGCGCTTCTTGCCGCGGGTTTCCCAGATCGGGGTCGCGCCCATCAGCGGGGCGTCGGTGACGGGGTTTTCGTCCGGCGTGCGGGCCCCATTGCCCGTCGGGCCGAAGCCCGAGCCGGTGTTGTCCATGGACATTCTAGTCCCTCCAGAAAGTGTCGCGAAGTCAAAACGATGGTACGCGGCTACGGTTCCCAGGAGAGGCCGCCCAAGCTGGGCTGTGGCGGAATAGTGGCGAAGAGTTGTTCATGAATACGGTCGACAAGATCTCCCGTATTCTTCTGCGGTTTCCGTTGATCCTCCTCAGAACGACGGAAGTCCGCGGGTATATGCTTGACGCGGCCAAGGCCGGACGCGCCAATGATTCGCCACATTGCGGCGTGACGCGGAAAAACGCCCAGTGCGCCCCGGCTGTTGCATCGACGCCGCGCACATCGTCTATGAACGGGGTGCGGCCATCCGCATCTCACGCCCTCGCTTGACCGTTCGGGGGGCTCCTCTCCAAGCTCGTCCCCACGTCTAGTCGGAGGAATTGATGCGCCTTAAGGCCAGGCTCAAGCGCGAGTTGCGTTTCCTGCGCGGGCTGACCCGGACGCTGAAGCGGGTGAAGTCGATCTCGAAGGAGAGCCCGAACCTCATCTGCGACGACCTGCAGGCCGCGGTCGAGGCCTGGCGCGACCGCCCCGCGATCACCTTCGAGGGGCGGACGGTCACCTATGGCGAGCTCGACGCCATGGCCAACCGCTACGCCCACTGGGCCAAGGGCCTGAACCTCAGGCGCGGCCAGACCGTGGCGCTCTTCATGCCCAACCGGCTGGAGTACTTCGCCGTCTGGTACGGCCTCTCCAAGGTCGGCGTCGTCACCGCCCTGATCAACAACCAGCTCTCGGGCCTGCCGCTGGCCCACTGCCTGAACATCTCGGGCGCGGGCCACGTCATCGTCGACGCCGAGACCTCGGCCGTCTTCCAGCAGGCCAAGGGCCTGATCGAGAAGCCGCTCCAGCAGTGGGTGCTGGGCCCCGCCCACGGCGACCAGCGCGACCTCGTCCAGGCGCTCAAGAGCTGCAGCCAGCTGCCGCCTGACCGCTCGGTGCGCGAGGACATGCGGGCCGGCGACACAGCCCTGCTCATCTTCACCTCGGGCACTACCGGCATGCCCAAGGCCGCCCGCATCACCCACATGCGCGCCCAGCTCTACATGCGCGGCTTCGCCGGCTCCACGGGCGCCAAGGCCTCGGACCGCATCTACGTCGCCCTGCCGCTCTACCACGCCACCGGCGGCCTCTGCGCCCTGGGCGCGGCCCTGCTCAACGGCGGCTCCATCGTCTTACGCCGTAAATTTTCGGCGACCCACTTCTGGCCCGAGGTGGTCGCCGAGGGCTGCACCATGTTCGTCTACATCGGCGAGCTCTGCCGCTACCTCGTCAACCACGAGGAGGTCCCCGACGAGACCCGGCACAAGATCCGCCTGGCCTTCGGCAACGGCCTGCGTCCCGACATCTGGCCGATGATGAAGCAGCGCTTCCGGATCCCCGAGATCCTCGAGTTCTACGGCTCCACCGAAGGCAACGTCAGCCTCTTCAACTTCGACGGCCGCGAAGGCGCCATCGGCCGCGCTCCCAAGTGGCTCCGCAGCCGCTTCAATATCCGCCTCGTCCAGTTCGACGTCGAACAGGAGAAGGTGGTCCGCGGCGCCGACGGCTTCTGCATCGAGTGCGGACCCGGCCAGATCGGCGAGTGCATCGGCAAGATCGGCGGTGACGCCCGGGCCGAGTTCTCCGGCTACCTCGATCGTCAAGCCTCCGAGAAGAAGGTCCTCCGCGACGTCTTCCAGAAGGGCGACGCCTGGTTCGCCACCGGCGACCTGATGCGGATGGACGCGGACGGCTACCTCTATTTCGTCGACCGCATCGGCGACACCTTCCGCTGGAAGGGCGAGAACGTCTCGACCAACGAGGTGGCCGAGCGCCTGCAGGCCGCTCCGGGCGTGGCTCAGGCCACCGTCTACGGCGTCGCCGTCGAAGGCGCCGACGGCCGCGCCGGTATGGCGGCGCTCGTCGTCGGTCCCGAGTTCGACATCAAGCTCCTGGGCGAGCACGTCGCCCGAGAGCTGCCGCCGTACGCCCAGCCCCTGTTCGTCCGCATCCTGCCGGCGATCGACACGACGGGGACCTTCAAGGTGCGCAAGATGGACCTTGTCGCCGACGCGTACGATCCGGCGAAGATCAAGGGCCCGCTCTTCTTCCACGATCCCAGGAAGGGCTACGTCAAGATCACCAAGTCCGTCTTCGAAAAGCTCTCGACCGGCGCGGTGAAGGTCTAAGCGCGGGCCAGGCGGCGACCGGAAACATCTGCGGTTGGCGTGCCGGCGACGAGTGCGCTAACCCTGCGCGCTCCGACGAGGAAGCACCCAGGCCATGGCCGATTTTATCAAGATGAACGTCCGCGGCGTCACGCTGCATTCGGCCGTGGGCGACACGCTGGAGAACAACTTCGACCGGCATTTCAGGGTGCACTACAACGTCCAGCGCGACAGCTACCTGACCTCGCTGTGCGAGACCTACGGCACCGACAAGGGCTCCTTCTCCATGAAGGGCCGTCCGTTCAAGTGGCCGCCGCACACCTACGCCGACTTCTACGAGCGCTTCTTCGGCCACTGCCGCGAGTACGTGCGCAACGTCTTCGAATGCGGGCTTGGCACCAACAATCCCGAGCTGATCTCCAGCATGGGCGTGGCCGGCAAGCCGGGCGCATCGCTTCGTATGTGGCGCGACTACTTCCCCAACGCCGAGATCGTGGGGGCCGACATCGACGGCGACATCCTGTTCACCGAGGAACGCATCCGCACCTTCCAGTGCGACCAGACCGACCCAGAAGCGATCGCCCGGCTATGGGAGCAGGTGGGCGACGTGAAGTTCGATCTGATGATCGACGACGGCCTGCATACGGCCAAGGCCGCGGTCACCCTACTGCGAAACTCGCTGCAACGGCTGAAGCCCGGCGGCTTCTACATCATTGAGGACGTGGCTTTCGACATGATGGTCGATCTCCTGGGCTACTTGAAGAAGACGAGCCTGAACTACGAGATCGTCACCCTGCACCGGCCGCCGGAGCGGCTTCGCGACAACTCGATGGTGGTGATTCGGGCCTGAGGCGCAGCGGCCGCGCGAGCCCCGGCGCCCACAACTCGCCGGGCAGCCGGACGTCCTGCAGCCCCATCGCTGCAAGCAGGGTCGCGTAGTAGCTGTTGGAATTGCCCCCTCGGACGGCCGGCCATGGATAACGCATCGCCTGAGCGTTGACGGCGGCGCGCGCCGCCTCGGCGGCCGCCAGCTTCTCCGCCACCTGCGCCTCCAGGCCTTCGAACAGCGGCCCCTGCGGATGGGCCTCGTCATAGAAGCCCGTGCGGTGAGGATAGTCCTCGCCCCAGATCACCTCGCGGCGGAAGGGCGCCAGCCCGCCCACGAACGGCAGCTGCGCGCCGCCCGGCCCGCGGGCGATGCCGTGCAGCTCGCGGACGATGCGGCCGGCCCGATCCTGCACGGCCACGAAGGTGTGGGCGCCGAACCGCCGGGCTCCGAGACGAAGCGCCGGCGTCTGGACCTTGAGCAGGCGGAGCGTGTTCACGCTCGCCTAGATGGGAACCCTATTCGGCGGGTGCGAGCGGCACCTGGATTTCGCCGCCCGTCTCGCGGAATTTCTTCGACATCTCGTCCATGCCGGCCGCGACGTCGTTCTGGCCGCGGGCCGCTTCACGTATGTCCTGGCTGATCTTCATCGAGCAGAACTTGGGGCCGCACATCGAGCAGAAGTGGGCGGACTTGAACGCCTCCTTCGGCAGGCTCTCGTCGTGGTACTCGCGGGCGGTCTCGGGATCGATGCCGAGGTTGAACTGGTCCTCCCAGCGGAACTCGAAGCGGGCGCGGGAGACGGCGTCGTCCCAGGCCCGGGCGGCGGGGTGCCCCTTGGCGAGGTCGGCGGCGTGGGCGGCGAGCTTGTAGGTCATTACGCCGACCTTGACGTCCTCGCGGTTCGGCAGGCCCAGGTGCTCCTTGGGCGTCACGTAGCAGAGCATCGCCGTTCCGAACCAGCCGATCATGGCGGCCCCGATGGCCGAGGTGATGTGGTCGTAGCCAGGAGCCACGTCGGTGGTGAGCGGGCCCAGCGTGTAGAACGGCGCCTCGCCGCACGTCGCGAGCTGCTTGTCCATGTTGGCCTTGATCTTGTGCATCGGCACGTGGCCGGGACCTTCGATCATCACCTGGACATTGTGCTTCCACGCGATCTGGGTGAGCTCGCCCAGGGTCTCCAGCTCGCCGAACTGCGCCGCATCGTTGGCGTCGGCAATGGAGCCGGGACGCAAGCCGTCCCCCAGCGAGAACGAGACGTCATACGCCTTCATGATCTCGCAGATCTCTTCGAAGTGCTCGTAGAGGAAGTTCTCCTTGTGGTGCGCCAGGCACCACTTGGCCATGATCGAGCCGCCGCGCGACACGATCCCGGTGACACGGTTGGCGGTCAGCGGGACATAGGCCAGTCGGACGCCCGCGTGGATGGTGAAGTAGTCGACGCCCTGCTCGGCCTGTTCGATGAGAGTGTCGCGGAAGACGTCCCAGGTCAGGTCTTCGGCCACCCCGCCCACCTTCTCCAGCGCCTGGTAGATCGGGACGGTGCCGATCGGCACGGGGCTGTTGCGGACGATCCAGTCGCGGATGTTGTGGATGTTCCGGCCGGTGGACAGGTCCATGACCGTGTCAGCCCCGCAGCGGATGGCCCAGACCATCTTGTCCACTTCGTCCGAGACGTGGCTGAGGACGGCCGAGTTGCCGATGTTGGCGTTGATCTTCACCAGGAAGTTGCGGCCGATGATCATCGGCTCGAGCTCGGTGTGGTTGATGTTGGCCGGGATGATCGCGCGGCCGCGGGCGATCTCGTCGCGGACGAATTCGGGCGTAACGAAATCCGGGATGGAGGCGCCGAAGTCCTCGCCGTCACGGATGAAGGCGTCGGTCTCCCGGCGCCGCAGGTTCTCGCGGATGGCGACGTATTCCATCTCGGGCGTGATGATCCCGCGCCGGGCGTATTCGAGCTGGGTGACGGTCTGGCCCGGGCGGGCGCGATAGACCCGGCGAGGCGCAGCGAACTTGGGCGCGAGGTGCTCGCCCCTGGCGAAGCCGTTGTCTTCGGGCTTCACCGCCCGGGGGTTTTCCACGATCTCCACGTCGCCGCGCGAGACGACCCATGGCTCGCGGGTCTTGGGCAGGCCCTTGTCGATATCGATGCGGACCGCGGGGTCGGTGTAGGGGCCCGAGGGGTCGTACAGCGTCAGCGCCGGCTCCTTCGCCGACGGGTGCACGGCCACCTCGCGGAACGGCACGCGGATGTCGGGCCAGAGGACGCCGGGCTGGTAGACCTTCTTCGAACCGGGGCGCTCGCCGGTAGGGATCGCGGCGGCTTCCAGGGTTCCGGCGGGCTTGTTCATCGCGTGGCTCCGAATGGACGGATCACGGGCGTGGGTTGGGGTCTGGAATGGGCCCTTCCCTTCGCCGGCATGACCCGGATCAGGTTCGACGGGTCGTGGGCTCACCCACCTCTCAGCCGCTCCAGCGCGGCCCCCCGAGGATTGGCGCGAACGCTACGCCCGAACGACGTTAGGGGGAAGGCTCAAAAGACAGAATGAGGAACAGGCGTAGCCGTACTAGATTACCCGGCCAGGAGAAACGCCATGAAGCCCGCCGCCGCCATCCTGATCGCCCTCGGCCTCAGCGCCTGCAGCGCCTATCCGCCGCCGGAGCCGGGCCCGCCGTTGCCCCCGCCGCCGCCGTCGGGCGCCGCCCTGGCCGGCGCGGACTGTTTCCGCACCAGCGACATCCGCAACCACACCATCGTCAACTCGCAGACGCTGATGATCCGGGTGAACCGCGGGGAGGTCTATCGCGTGACCATGGCGGGCGCGTGCCTGGCCGGCGCGATCTCGTCCGACCCGCTGATCATGCGGCAGCCGCCGGGCTCGCCGATCGTCTGCCGGCCGCTCGACCTCGACATCGGCGTGGCCAAGGGTGGAATGGACACCCGCTGCATCGTGGATTCCATCGTCCGCGCGAGCCCCGCCGAGGTCGAAGCCCTGCCGCGGAGATTGCGGCCTTAGGCTGAAGGGGCTACGGGCGAGACATGCATTTCGCCCGATATAACCCCGTCCGCTTCGCCCACCTCCCCACGCCGCTGGAGCCCCTGCCCGGCCTGACCGAGGCGCTGGTCACGCCCGGCGGCGGCGGACCCACGCTGTGGATCAAGCGCGACGACTGCACGGGCCTGGCCGGCGGCGGCAACAAGACCCGCAAGCTGGAGTTCCTGCTGGGCGACGCCCTGGCCAACGACGCCGACACCTTGGTCACGCAAGGCGCGGTGCAGTCGAACCACGTCCGCCAGACCGCGGCGGCGGCCACCCGTTTCGGCCTCAAGTGCGAGGTGATCCTGGAGCACCGCACCGGGAGCGAAGCCATCGACTACAATCGCTCGGGAAACGTCCTGCTGGATGAGCTGCTGGGCGCGAAGATCCGCCACGTTCCCGGCGGGACCGACATGAACCAGGCCCTGGCCGAGGTGGCCCAGGAAGTCGCCGACGCCGGCGGCCGGCCCTACGTGATCCCCGGCGGGGGCTCCAACTCGATCGGCGCCCTCGGCTATGCGGAATGCGCGCTTGAGCTGGTGGCCCAAGCCAACGAGCTTGGGCTGGAGATCGACCGGATCGTCACCGCCACGGGCAGCGCGGGCACCCACGCCGGGCTTGTGGCGGGGCTGGCCGTGATGGGCGCAGACATCCCGGTGCTGGGCATCGGCGTGCGCGCGCCCAAGGACAAGCAGGAAGAGAACGTCTTCAAGCTGGCCAAGGAAACCGCAGCCCTGCTGGGCTTCGAGGAGCGGGTCACGCGCGACATGGTGGTCGCCGACTGCGACTACGTCGGCGAGGGCTATGGCCTCATCAACGACGGCGTGATCGATGCGCTGAAGCTGGCGGCGCGGGCCGACGGCATCCTGCTGGACCCGGTCTATACGGGGAAGGCGATGAAGGGCCTGATCGCCCTTTCCCGCGCGGGCGCCTTCGACGGAGAGACCGTCGTATTCCTGCACACCGGCGGCGCCCAGGGCCTGTTCGGCTACCACGGCGAGCTGGACGGCAAGCTGTGACGGACGAGGCCGACACCCTGACGCTCGGCGTGCTGGGCGGCATGGGCCCGGCGGCGACGTTGGAGTTCCTGGCGAGGCTCCAGGCCTATACGCCCGCCGACCGGGATCAGGACCACATCCGCGTCCTGGCGGACATCAATCCCCGCGTCCCCGATCGCAACACGCCGGGAAGCGACGCGGGCGCCGTGCTCGCCGAGATGGCGGGCGCCTTGCGTGGGGCCGGCGCCGAAGTGCTGGCCATGCCGTGCAATACAGCGCACGCGCACGCGGACCTCATCCAGCGGGCCTCGGGCCTGCCGCTGATCGACATGATCGACCTCGGCGCCCAAGCCGCCCAGGAGAGCGGAGCCCTGCGGGCTGGCGTTCTCGGCACCAAGGGGGCGTTGCGTCTCTACCGCGAATACCTGGCGGCGCGTGGCATGGGCCTCGTCAGCCTGCCGCCTGGGCGTCAGGAGGCCTTCATGGAGGCGCTCTACCGCATCAAGGCGGGCGACGACGGGGCGGACGTGAAGCGGATCATGAAGGGCTTCGCCGACGAGTTGGTGAAGGCGGGCGCAGAAGTGCTGGTGGCCGGCTGCACGGAAGTTCCGCTGGTGCTGGATCCCGAGGACGTAAAGGTCGACCTCGCCGACCCCGGCGACCTGCTGGCGCGCCGCTGCGTTGCGGTCTGTCTGGGCTACGAGCCCACGCCCGTCTTCGTCGGCTAGAGCCTGGCCGCCCGGAACGTGTCGCAAGCGGCGGGATCGCCGGCCTGCACGCCGACCCGGAACCACCGCATCCGTTGTTCGGACGAGCCGTGGGTGAAGGCGTCGGGAACGACCTGACCTTGCGACTTCCGCTGCAGCGTGTCGTCTCCCACGGCGGCGGCGGCGCGCAGTCCGTCCTCGATGTCGCGCGGATCGAGCTGGATCTGGCCGCCGGAGACCGCGGCGGCGTGCGCCGCCCAGACGCCGGCGTAGCAGTCGGCCTGGAGTTCAAGCCGGACCGATCCGCTCTCGGCGCCCCGGGCGCCCATTCGCTGCGCCTGTTCGGCCGCGCCGGTCAGGTTCTGGACGTGATGGCCGATCTCATGGGCGATGACATAGGCGCGTGCCGCCTCGCCGCCGGCCCCAAACTTCTGTTCCAGCTCCTGCCAGAACGAGAGGTCGAGATAGACCTTGCGGTCGGCGGGACAATAGAACGGCCCCATCGCCGCCTGGCCCATGCCGCAACCGGTGCCGGTCGCCTGGTCGTACAACACCACCGCGTCGGGCGGCCGATAGCCCTGGATCTGGTTCTTCCAGACATCGTCGACATTGGTGGCCACCACGTCGACAAAGCGGCCCGCCTCGTCGGCAGGACCGCCACGGACGCCTTCCTGCTGCTGCACATTCTGGCCGCCGAGCACCTGCGTGGTCGTCGAGGGATCGATGCCGAAGACGAAGTAGCCGATCAGCGCCAGGATCACGCCGCCGGCCCCCAGCCCACCCACGGCGCCGGCCGGCCCCAGACCTCGACGGTCCTCGATGTTGCCGGAGCCCCGGCCGCCAGCCCAGCGCATGAGACGCCTCCTCAGAAAATCCGGAGGCCTAACGCAGTGGAGCTAGTCGCGGTTCTTGGAGATCTCCTGAACCCGCCGGTTGGACTCGGCCAGGGCGGCGTCTGGGATCGAGGGCAGCTTGGACGTGTCGATGCTTCCCGCCGGCGCGGGATAGGGCAGTTGCGGCAGGCGGGTCGGCTGGCGCTCGGCCTGGATACGGGCCGCCTGCTGCTCGGTGCGGAGACGTGCATCCAGCGCCATCAGCTCGTTGTGCTGGGCGACCGACTGTTGCTGGAGGAGCTGCTGCTGCGCCCGCAGTTCGTCGAGCTGCTGCTGAGCCCGGAGGCGGTCTTGGGCGTCCATCACCTGGGCGCCCGCCGGCCCGGCCAGGGAAAGAGCGGCGATGAGGATGGCGACGCGCATCACGGACATGTGGGGATGCTCGCGCGAGATGGCCAGCTTGGCCGCGTCAGCGCATCTGCACCGTGAAGCGGGCGAGCTCCTTCCGGGGAGCTTCCCACTCGGGGCTGAGCTCGAGCGCCTTCCGATAGTCGAAGTAAGCCTGCTTCATGTCATCGAGACCCTCGTGGGCCAGCGCGCGGTTGAAGTAGGCCTTCTCGGGCTCATCCACGCCCAGTTCCAGCGCCTTGTTGAGGTCGGCGAGCCCGTCCGCGTAGCGACGCTGGCCCACGAGCGCAGCGCCGCGGTTCACATAAGCCTCGGCGAGGTTCGACTTCAGGCCGAGCGCCACGTCGAAGTCCGCGCGCGCATCCAGATACTCGCTCCGGCGGAGCCGAAGGACGCCGCGGTTCACATACGTTCCGGCGCGGTCGGTGTTCGACAGGATCTCCGTCTGAATCGCCATCGTGCAGACCGCCTCGAACTTGCGGTCCGACTCTCCGTCAAGCGCTGCGTTGGAGCATTGGCGGGCCATGCCCCCGCCCAACACCGTCACCGACTGAGCGGTTGCGGTCTCTGCGAGCATCAGGACGGCGAGCGATGCCGCCGCGGGAAAGGTGAAGGCCTTCAGCATCGGACCGGCTCCGAAAGAGGCTGAAAGCGTCCTCCCGTAACCACGGTCTGTCAACGAGATCAGCCGGCGGCCGCCCGGAAGCGCCGCAATTCTCTGTGCAGGATGTAGACCCCGCTTGCAGCGACGATGACCGCTCCGACGATGGTCGCCGGGTGGGGCAATTCTCCCCAGATGAGCAGGCCGAGCAGCGTCGCCCACACGAGCTGGGTGTAGTCGAACGGCGCGACCACTCCGATCGGGGCGGCCCGCAACGCCTCGGTCAGGAAGAGCTGGCCGACGCCGCCGATCAGCCCGGCGAGCACCAGGAGACCAAGGGTCTGCAGGTCTGGAATGGTCCAGCCGCCGAGGAGGAAGCCCGCCAATCCCACCACTGTGCCGCCCAGGGTGAAGTAGAAGACGATCGTGGGCCCGCGCTCGGTGTCCGCGATCTGGCGGATCGCCACCATGGCCCCGGCGGCGCCCAGCGCGCTGAGGATCCCGAGCGTGACCCCGACCACGTTCATGTGTCCCGGAACGGGCCGCGCCATGATCATCACGCCGATGAAGCCCACGATCACGGCGGCCCAGCGGTGGCGGCCGACCGGTTCGGCCAGCAGCAAGGCGGACAGGGCGGTCATGAACAGCGGCGAGGCGAACTGCAGCGCCGTCGCCTCCGTAAGCGGCAGGTGCTGCACCGCCGAGAATCCGCAGACCATGCCCGTCAGGCCCACCGCCGAGCGCGCGAGATGTCCGAAGGGCCGCTTCGTTCGGAGCACCTCGAACCCCGTCGTCCGCCAGATGTAGAGGCCGAGCGGCACGAACGCGAAGGCGTTGCGGAAGAAGATGATCTCGAATACCGGCACGCCGCGGTCGCCGCACCATTTCACCAGCGCCGAGAGCAACGCCATGCAGGCCATGGCGGCGACACGCAGGGTGATGCCGAGAAGCGGCCGGTGGAGCGGCGCGTGCTGATGGGTGGACGTCACCGGCGCGGGTTTGGGGGGATGCGGCGGGAGCGTCAACGTCCACTTCGCGCATCGCCGGCATACCAGCGCCGACAGCGTTGCGTCTCCCGATCAGGCGGCCTTGCTGATCGTCTGATAGCGCAACGGAAGACGCACCTCGGCCTCGAACCCGGGTTCCAGAGCTCGTGTGGTCACGGATGCGTCGTCGCCGAAGAGCGCGGCGAGGCGAGCGGCGACATTGGCCAGCCCGATCCCGGTCCCGGCCGGCGCGGGACCGCCCGCGAGGACGGCGGCGTCATCGGAGACGGTGAGTATCAGGGCCCGCGCCTCGGCTCGAACGGCGACCCGCACCGTCACCCGCCGCTTGGACGCGGCGACGCCGTGTTTGATGGCGTTCTCCACGAGCGGCTGAAGCAGGAAGTGTGGAACAAGGGCGTTGTAGAGCGCCTCAGGCGCCTCGATCTCGATCGCTAGGCGCTCGCCGAAACGAGCGGCCTCGATGTCGAGATAGGATCCTACGACATCCAGCTCGTCCTGGAGCGGCACCGATGCGCCGGGGGGCACGCCGAGGGATGCCCGAAAGAAGCTGGAGAGCCGGCTCACCACCGCGACGGCCTCGGCGTTCCGGCCGGAGCCCACGAGCGAAGTGACCGCGTTCAGGGCGTTGAAGAGGAAATGCGGATTGACCTGAAACCGCAGCGCAGCGAGCTGAGCCTCCTGCGCGGCGGCCCGCGCCGCGGCCAGGCTCCGCTCGCGCTCCTCGGCCTGGATGCTCGCAAGGGTCAGGGCCACCGCGCAGGCGAAGATGACGTGCACGGCGGCCAGTGACGTGAAGTTCGTGAGGATCACCAGGTCCCACTGCTGCACGTACTGGTGCTTGGCGCCTGCCGCGGTGCCCGGGCCCAGCATCGCCATGAACAGGATGGAATCGCTGATGGTGTGGCCGACCAGCGAGGCCAGGGTCGAGGCGATGGCGACGGCGACCCGCCCCGCGCGCGGCAGGTTCCTGGCCTTCCACTGGCCCGCGAAGATGCTGAAGCAGAAGATCACGCCAAGGACGGCGCAGCCGACGAAGTAGAGACCCGTGATCCCGTCTATGCCCCGGGTCTTCAGCACGGGCGCCAGATAGAAGCTCTGATTGATCACCCAGAGCACGACGCACCAGAGCATGGCCTGCCAAGCGAGGCGAATGCCCTGGCGGTCTTGCACGCGGCCGTCTTTCAAGCGCAGGGCATCCTCAACGCCGGCGATGACCGGCCAGCGCGACCCTACCACGACAGAAGGGTGGAGACGCATCGTTCGTCGCAAGAAAGACGCGGCTCGTCGCATTGCTGTCGCGCCCCGAGAATCAGGAGGGCCGCCTTCGGGGCGGACGGCCCTCCCGTCATCCCGCGCTGCGTCCGGGGCGAGCGCAGCGCGGAGTGAGCGATGCTCGGCTAGAACGCGTAGCGCAGGGTGAAGCGTACGCTGCGCGGGCTCTGGTAGGAGCGCGCCTTGCCGACCACGGTGATCGGGCGGCCGATCCGGTTGGTCGTCTCGCTCTGCTCGACCACCCGAGTGACGGTCTGCTCGTTGAAGACGTTGAACACGTCCACCGCCGCCGTGACGGCGCCGAAACCGTCCTTCTGAGGCACGATATCGTAGCTGATGTTCAGGTCGGTGTTCGTCACCCAGCCGGTGCGGCCCAGCGAGCCGCGCGGCGTGAGCGTGCGGGTTCCGTTTCGCAGGCAGTACCAGGCCGACGGCGTGGCGCCGGCGGACGGGTCTTCCGGATGGTAGGCCAGGCAGCCATACGGGCGACCCGACTGGGCGTAGAAGTTGGCGCCGACCCGGAGCTGTTCCGTGACCTGGTAAGAGCCGAACAGCTTGAGCGTGTGGCGGCGGTCGTTGGGCAGGTAGCCGTAGGAGCCCTCCTGCTGGAACCAGGCGTCGAAGTCTTGGGTGATCGAGGTGTCGATCTGACCGACGTCCGACTTCACCGCACCTTCGTAGTTTCCTTTGGACTTGGCGAGCACATAGGAGCCCTGCAGCATCCAGCGGCCGTCGAACGGACGCTCGAAGGTGAACTCCAGGGCCTGGTACTTCCGCTTGGCCTTGGTGAGTTGGAGGTCTTCCGCGGTCAGGTTGACGGCGGCGAGGGCGCCGCCGCCCGGCCCGGCGCCCAGGTCGAGCATAAGATCGGCGCGGCTGCCCGGATTGAACAGGATGTAGGCGCCGGTGAACCGATCGTTGGCCGTGAGCGGATTGCCCTCGCTGTCGTAGGTGATGACGTTGCAGCCGGCCGCGTGGGTGCGGGCGCAGTAGCGGTCGATCACGCCCCCGCGGCCGAGGTCGGTGTCCTCGATCGTCGACTTCAGGTCGCGGTTAACGTAGCGCACGCCGGCGCGCCAGCCGTCGAGGTAGCCGTCGGCGAACTCGTGCTCGTAGCCCAGCACGAACTCATCCTCGTACATCGGCTTGATGTTGGAGGCGGTGGCTTCGGCCGGGGCCGGCGAAATCGGCCGGGCGTAGATCGCGTCGGGCACGATACGGGCGCCGAGGATGGGCACGCCGCTGGCGTCGCGGCGCAGCGAGCCGTCGGGATTCAGCGTCAGCGCGCGGAACTCCTGGTGGTAGTCCTCGCCCGAGACCTCGCGGATCGAGGTGTTGGTCGCGATCGGCAGGTAGTAGCGGCCAAACGAGCCGTACACCTTGTCGCGGCCCTCGCCGCGTGGGTCCCAGGTGAAGCCGAGACGCGGCGCGTACTGGTCGTCGAGCTTGATGTAGCTCTGGCCGTCGCGGTTCTTGTAGTCGTACTGGTCGAGCCGAACGCCGGCCTGGACGGTCAGGGTGTCGGTGACATCCCAGGAGTCCTGCAGATAGAACGCCGTCTGCTCGGCGTCGTATTCGCCGCCCGACCCGAAGTAGGTCACGCTGGCATAGTCCTGGTCCGGCAGGACGCCATCCGGGCTGCCATGGAAGATGTCCATGTAATAGCCGCCGTTGTAGGCGTGCACGTCGGACGAATGCAGCTCCTCGCGGTCGTAGCCGACCCGGATGTGGTGGGAGCCGAAGAAGTTGGCGTAGAAGTCGGCGTCGATGCGGTAGGTCTTGCGCGTATCCTCGCCCACCGGCTGCAGCGAGGCGAGGGTGGTGGCGGGGGTCAGGAAGACTACTGAGGAACCCCGGCGGTCGGCGACCCTCGGAATGCCCACGAGTTCGCCCTCGTCCTGCTGGTCCGACTTCACCTCGCCGTAGAGCGCCGACAGGGTGAACCAGTCGGTGAAGGCGCCGGTGTACTTGTAGATCTGGTTCAGCCCGCCGGCCTTCTCGTCGTAGCCGAGACCTTCGCCGGTGACGCCGACGCGCATGTCGCGGCTGAGGAAGCGCTGCTCGGTCGAGTTCTCGTCCGAGAAGATCGTCGCCTCGAGGCGCTGGCGGTCGGTGATGTTGAGGTCGAACTTGGTGAGCCAGCGCGGGCTGTCCGAGCGCGTGATGTTCTGCACGCCGGTGTACTGGGTCGTGCCCGTCAGACCCTGGGAGCTCATGGCGAAGTCTTCCTTCGTCCGGCGCACGTTGTAGAGGCCGAAGAAGAAGAGCCGGTCCTTCAGGATCGGACCGCTCAGATAGACCGAGGTGTCGATCTGATCGAGCTTGTAGAGGTCGTTGTAGACAAGCGCGCCAGAGACGCCGCTGCCGCCGGCGGTGTGGGCGACCGGGACCTCGTTGCGCAGGCTGGACGGCGACCAGGTGGCCGTGATCCCGCCGTGCCACTCGTTCGAGCCCGACTTGGTGACGATGTTGACGACGCCGCCGGTGGCGCGGCCGAACTCGGCCTGGTAGCCGCCGGTCTTCACGTCGATCGACTGGATCGCGTCGAACGGCAGGTCCGCGTAGCCCAGCAGGTTGCGCAGGTCGGTGACATTCAAGCCGTTGATGTAATAGACGCTCTCGGCCGCCGAGGTGCCGCCCACCACCAGCGTCGACTGGTTGCGCCGGCTGCTGGCGTCGATGGTCGCGTCAGGGCGCGAGACGCCGGGCGTCAGCAGGGCGACGTTGGCGATGCTGCGGTTGACCGGCACCTGCACGGCGAGTTGCGGCACGTCGAACACCTGGCCGGTGTCGGTGCGCGCGAAGTCGCGGGTGGCGCGCGCGCCGGTCACCACGAGCTCGTCGACCGTGCCGCCGCCCAGGGTGAAGTTGAACGACGAGCCGCCCGGCTGGACGCTGACGCGCTGGTCGGCGAGCGAGCCCGCCGCGCCGCTGATCTCGGCCGAATAGGGCCCCACCGGCAGGGCGTTGATCTGGTAGCGGCCGTTGGCGTCGGTCGTCGCCTGGCGCGACACGCCCTGGCCAGAGCGCACCGTCACGGTGGCGCCGGCGACGGGAGCGCCCTCGGCGGTTTCCACCCGTCCGGACAGGTTGCCCGAGGTGTAGTCCTGGGCCACGGCCACGCCCGGCAGGGCGGCGGTCGCGACGAGGCCGAGCGCGGCGGCGCCCGCGTACAGGGTCGAGGCCAGCAGGCGGCCCCGGATGGTCGAACTCTTCACTTGATTGGTCTCCAGCCACGCAAAGCGGCGGCCGTCCCGCGGCCGCACGCTCCGCCATTCCCCAAGCGGCGCTCTCTGGCGTCGCCCCTGGGTTGCAGGCTGGCAGGACGGTCGTCCGTACGGTGAAGGTTTGCGACGAATTTGACCGCGGATGCGGCGAAGCGTCAGTCCAGTCCCAGCGCTTCGGACACGCGCTTGACGTAGCTGACGCCCACCTCGACTGCGGCGCCATCCTCGGTGTGCAGGCGCATGGCGCTGCGGCCCGACCGCTCGACGCGCGCGACGGCGTCCGGTCGCACGAAGGCCGAGCGATGTACGCGCAGCAGCTTCGCGGGGTCCAGCCTCTCGGCCAGCTCCGACATGGTTGCGCGCAGGATGTAGGTCTTGGTGGCCGTGTGAATGAGAGCGTAGTCCCGCGCCGCCTCAATGCGGCGGATCTGGTCCACGCGGACCCGCACGTAACCGTCGCGCCGGCGGATCCAGAGCTCTTCGTCGTAGCCCGCGGTCTCAGGGCCAGGCGCCTCCTGCGGCCGGGCGGCGGCCTCCACCCGCTCGTACGCCTCGCGCATCTCCCGCCGGCGGCGCGCCCGGCGGACGGCCTCGGCCAGGCGATCCACCTGCACTGGCTTCAGAAGGTAGTCGACGGCCTCGATCTCGAAGGCCTCGGGGGCGTGTTCGGCGAAGGCGGTGACGAACACCACCTCCGGACCGTTTTCCAGCGCCCGGGCGACCGACAGGCCGCTGCGACCGGGCATCTGGATGTCGAGAAGCACGAGATCCGGCCGCTCCGCCGCGATCTTCTCCATGGCCTCATCGCCGTCGGCCGCGGAGCCGACGAGTTCCACGCCCGGCATATCCTTCAGACAGCGCGCCAGCCAATCCGCGGCCAGCGGCTCGTCGTCGACAACAAGCACACGCAACTTCAGGCGACCCGCAAATACGGCGCGCGAGTGCAGCGCCCCCGCACCCGGTCCTATCCAACTCCCCGGTCCGGACACTAGCAGCGTTCGTCGCACGCGGCGGCGCCGTTCGTCGCAAGGGCCGCGGCGTTCGTCGAAAAGGCCGTTGGAAAAGTTGGAGCGGGTGAGGGGAATCGAACCCCTGACATTCAGCTTGGGAAGCTGACGTTCTACCTCTGAACTACACCCGCGCCCGCGGCCAGTCTGGCCGGGCGGCGGAACATAGCGGCGAGGAGGCGGCGGGCCAAGGGGCTGCAAGCGGCGCTTCAATCGGGACGGGCGGAAGCCTAGGGTCCGCGCCATGTCGGAACCCATGACCTATGCGCGTTATCTCGCGCTGGACGAACTGCTCGTGGCGCAGAAGCCGCTGAGCGACCGTCACGACGAACTGCTGTTCATCGTCATCCACCAGACCAAGGAGCTGTGGCTCAAGGAGATCATTCACGAAGTCGGGCTGGCCAAGCGGCTGATCGAGACGGGCGACCTGGAGCCGGCCTACAAGGCGCTGGCGCGGGTCTCGCGCATCCAGACGATCATGACACTCTCCTGGGACGTGCTGGCGACGATGACGCCGGCAGACTACCTGAGCTTCCGCGAGACCCTCGGGACCAGTTCGGGCTTCCAGTCGCACCAGTTCCGGACGCTGGAATACCTGCTCGGATTGAAGGACGAGAGCTTCCTTCGCTTCCATGCCGAACGGCCCGAGGCGCTGGCGCAGCTCAAGGCGGCGCTGGAAGCGCCCAGCCTGTACGACGTCGCCATCGCCCAGTTGCCGAAGCATGGGCTGTCCGTTCCCGACGCGGTGCTGAACCGAGACTTCGCCCAGGCTTATGCGCCCTCGTCCGAGGTGGAGGCGGCGTGGCTCGAGGTCTATCGCGACACCAAGCGCTACTGGGAGCTCTACCAGCTGGCCGAGAAGCTGGTGGACCTGGACGACGCCCTTGTCACCTGGCGGCACAAGCACGTGCTTACGGTGGAGCGGATCATCGGCGGGCGGCCGGGCACCGGCGGCACCGAAGGCGTGGGCTATCTGGCCAGGACTCTGCAGCGGCGCTGCTTCCCCGAGCTCTGGAGCTTGAGGACCAAGCTGTGAGGGCGCGGAAGGACCTGTTCGCGAGGGCCATCGCCGCCGCGCCCGGGCGGCTGCACCTGGCCGCGCACAGCCACCACCTTTGGCCGGACGTGACGTTCGACGCCCAGATGGAGGCGTGGGCGGACGCCGCCGCGCTGGCCGACCGCAAGTGGGACAAGGCGCTCGGGCAGGTCTATCCGGCGGCCCAGGCGCTGGCGGCGGAGGAGCTTTCCCTCCCCTCGCCCGAAACCGTGGTCTTCGCGCCCAACACCCACACCCTGCTCATGGTCCTGAAATCGGCGATAGCGCGACGGCCGGTCCGGGTGCTGTCGACGGACGGGGAGTTCCACTCGTTCCGCCGTCAGGCGGCGCGCTGGGCCGAGGCGGGCGAGATCGAGTTGACGCTGATCCCCAGCGAGGGGCCGGACTTCGCGGCCCGGTTCTTGGCGGCGGCGCGCGCTGGCGACTTCGACCTGATCTTCGTGAGCCACGTCTTCTTCAAGACCGGCCTCGTGTTCGACCACGTCTGGGATCTGGCCGAGCTGTCGAGGCCGGAGGGTCCGTGGGTGGTGGTCGACGGCTATCACGGCTTCCGGGCGGTACCGACGGACCTGTCGGCGCTGGCGGACCGGGTGTTCTATGTCGCCGGCGGCTACAAGTATGCCATGGCGGGCGAAGGCGCGGCCTTCCTCCACGCTCCACCGGGCTTCGGCGGTCGGCCGGCGCTGACCGGCTGGTACGCCGAATTCGGCGACCTGGAGGGCCCGCCGGGCGGGGTGGGTTACACCCGAGACGCCAGCCGCTTCCTGGGCGCCACATTCGATCCGTCCGGGCTGTACCGGTTCGTGGCCGCGGGACGGATGCTGGCCGCCGAGGGGCTGACAACCGCGGCGATAGCGGCGCACGTGGGCGCGTTGCAGGCTTCGCTGCTGGCGAGGATCGCAGGCGGCGAGGCCGGTCGACTAGCGGAGGCGGTCCCGATCAACCCGCCGCGCGCCGGCCCGCAGGCGCGCTTCCTGGCGTTGCGTCATCCGAGGGCGCTCGCGTGGAAGCAGGCGCTGATGGAGAAGGACGTCGTCGTCGATGTGCGGGACGACGTCCTGCGGATTGGGCTCTCCATCTATCACGACGCGGACGACATCGCGGGGTTCTGCGAGGCCGCCCGCGCCCTGGACTAGCGGCGCTCGACCGTCACCCCGCGCCTGGCGAGTTCGGCCTGGACGCTGTCGGGGCCGACGAGGTGGCCGGCGCCGACGGCCACGAAGCTGACTCCGGACCCGGCCAGCTTGGCCTTGAGCTGGTCGGCCCAGTCGCGGTTCCGCTTCACCACGGCCACCTCGTAGAGCGCCGGATAGTCGCGGCGGGTCTCCTCGATGAAGGCCGCCTCGAGCGCCTTTACGTCGCCTGCCTGCCAGGCTGAAACCATATGGTCGAGCTGGCCCGCGCCCTCTTCGACATCATCGAGAGTGGCCGACAGGAAGGCCGTCTGGGTCGCTTCGGGCATGTCGGCGAAGAAGCGGACCTGCTGCTCGGCGGTTTCGAGGGCGCCGAGCGGCTTGCCGGCCGCCTTGGCTTCCTTGGTGAGGATCAGCTCGACGCCTGACTGCGGGTCGAAGCCGGCCTTGACGATCGGCGCGAGGGTCAGGGTCATGGCGGCGAGCCAGGGCTTCATCGGCTCCAGCGCCTGCGGCGGCATGCCCAGGACCTTGGCGGCGGCGGCGAGCTTCTCGCGGTCGTCGGCGTCCAGCTTGGAGGACAGCGGCCTCTGGCGGTCCAGGCCATAGGTCTGCAGCAGCGGGGCCACGGTCTTGGGATCGTCCATGCCGACAATCTCCAGCACCAGCTCCGAGCTCTCGCCCAGGGCGCGCGTGATCTTCTCGGACCGCCAGTCGGTGTCCGGCCGTAGCACGTGCACCGTACCGAACAGGTAGATCGTGGAGTCTGCGTCCTTCAGCACCCAGACCGCGGGTTCGGCGGCCGCAGGCGCGGCCACGGCGAGGGCGGCCAGCGCGCAGCCGGCGGCGAGGCCCCGGCGGACGAGCCGGGAAAGCTTGGCGATCATGATGAGAGTCCTTTGGCGGTGACGGGCCGGCTTCAGGCCGCCTCGTCCTGGAAGATGTCTTCGATCGGCAGGCCGAAGACCTTGGCGATCCGGAAGGCGAGCGGCAGCGACGGGTCGTACTTGCCGGTCTCGATGGCGTTGACGCTCTGGCGGGAGACGCCCAGCCGCTCGGCAAGGTCGCCCTGGCTCCAATCGCGCTCGGCGCGCAGCACCTTGAGGCGGTTCTTCATGGCAGCACCTCAGCCAGCAGGACCTGGGGCGGCACGATCTGGGCGGCGGCGTAGCCGGCGCAGAAGAGGCCGATGACCAGGGTGGCGAGCACGAGCGCGAGGTTCGTGGCGAGGCCGCTCATCGCATCCTCCACCACCAGATGGCCCAGCCGATGAAGAAGCCCGCGAGCTGGCCCAGGACGACCCCGAAGGCGCCCGCCTGGACGAACACGATGGGAGAGGCGTCGGGCGGGACCAGGCCCCAGAAGGTGAGGTCCCGGGCGCCTTGCATCATCATCAGCGCGAAGCCCACGACGGCGCCGATGCTGCCGCCCCAGAACCAGGCGGTCTTCTGCGCCTCGCGCGCCGCCTCATCGATCCGCAGCCAGTAGAGGCGGGTCAGCCACACGGCCGGCACGACCGTGGCCAGGAACACGAGCCAGCGCGCCTCGGCCGGCACGTTCCAGCCGGCCAGACGAGCCAGGGTGAAGCCCGCGACGCCGCCCATGAGGCCGATCAGGCCCAGGATCGGCAACGCCCGGCCGGTTCGCGTCTTCATCATTGCAAGTCTCCTTGTCTGCAGGACAAGGAAACATGACACCTTCAAAATGTCAAGCACACATGACAAAATGTCAGCCGTGCTTGCTACTGGACGCGCGTGACCGTGAAGCCGCGGGCGGTCATGAGGGCCGGGAGGCCGTCCTCGCCGACCAGATGCAGGGCGCCGACGTTGACGAGTTCGACGCCGGATCCGGCCATGGCGTCTGCGAGCTGGCCGGCCCAGGCCTGGTTGCGGCGCTTCAGCAGGGCTTCGTAGAACGCGGGGTTCTCGGTCTTCATCTCGCCCACCAGCCCGGGGCCCAGCCGCGCCAGATCGCCGGCCAGCCAGGCGGATTCGAGGTCGGGCTTCGGCCAGAGGGCGGCGAGCGGATTGCGCGGAGCGGCGCGCTCACGGATCACCTCGGTGAGGTACTGCACCTCGGACGTCTCGGGCAGGCTCGCGAACATGCGGGCCTGGTCCTCCAGGCTCTCGAAGGCGCGCAGCCGCTTGCCGCCGGATAGCGTCGCCCGGGTCATGGACAGATCCGCGCCGGCCTCCAGCGTCGCGCCGCGGCCGGTGACCGGCTGCATGGTCAGCATCATGGCCGCCGCCCAGGGTCGCAGGTGATCGATGCGAGACAGGTCGGCCTGGCGAGCGAGCACCGCCACGTCGGCGGGGGCGAGCTTCTGCGACAGCGGCTTCTCCGGATCGACGCCGTAGCGCTGCAGAATGCCCATGATCCGCGTCGGCTCGAGCTGGCCCATGTCGGCCTCGAACCAGACCGTGTCGGCCCGCGCGTAGGCGGCGTCATAGGCCGGCGTGCGCCACTTCGCGGCCGGCGACAGCGCGTGCAGCGTGCCGAACAGGTAGATCTCGGAATTGGCGTCGGAAATCTTCCAGAGCGCGGGAGCGGCCCCCGCCGCTCCCGCCGCTCCTACCCCCAGGATAAACGCGGCCGCGAACCCCGCGACCCGACGCATCCAGCCCAAGATCCCCCCGATCTCGCGGGCGGATCGTATCCGCCTGCTACTCGCCCCAAACCTTGAAGTGCTTGGATAGCTTGAGGCCCTGGCGCTGGTAATGCGACCCGAGGTCGCCGTAGAGCCGGGTCGGCTTCTCGGTCAGCGGCTCATAGACGAGACGAGCGACGGTCTGCCCGTCTTCCAGGATGAACGGCGTCTCGTGGCTGCGGACCTCCAGCACGCCCTTGGAGCCCTTGCCGTGGGCCTCGTCGGTGCCGAAGCCGGGGTCGAAGAAGCCCGCGTAGTGGACGCGGAACTCGCCCACCGACGGGTCGATCGGCGTCATCTCCGCCGCCTCCAGCACCGGGATCTCAACCGCCTCCTTTGACGCCAGGATGTAGAACTCGCCGGGATCCAGCAGAAGCTGGCCGTCACGGGGCATAAGCGGCTCCCAGAAGTCGCGCGGGTCGTGGCCATCCACATGGTCGAGGTCGACCACCCCGGCGTGTCGACGGCCGCGAAAGCCGGCGATCTCTCCGGTCAGGTCGACGCCGACGCTCTCGATGCGCAGCCGCTCGGGGGCGCCGCGCTTCAGGCGCAGCTGATTCAGGCGCGTGCCTGTGCGCACCAGGACCGAGAAGGTCTGAGGCGCGATCTCGATGTAGGTGGGACCGGTGTAGCCCTCCGAGACGTCATCGAAGGCCCCGCCAGCGTCGGTGAGCAGGCGCACGAAGACGTCGACCCGGCCAGTGGAGCTCTTCGGGTTCGCCCGCGCAGACACACCGGGCGGAAGGGCGAGCCGCTCCTGCAGCTCGGCGATATAGACGCAGCCCCGCTCCAGAACCGCGCCCTTGGTGAGGTCGAGCTCGTGCATCGCGACGTCGCGGATGCGGTCGCGGACCGTGTGGCGGCCCGGCAGGAACGAGGCGCGCACGCGCCAAGCCTTGGCGCCGAGCCGCAGGTCGAGGCTTGCGGGCTGCACCTGATCGGCGTCGAACGGGCTCTCGGAGGCGATCGCGCCACCGGCGATCAGGCTCTCGATGGATTGGCAGGGCAGGATGCCCGGGCGGGTCAGTTCGCTCATGGGCGGCGAAGACTTAGCCGAGAACGGCGATGTGGCAAGGGTTAGCAGGCCGAAGGAGCCGCCACCTGCTCAACCGGCCCTTGACCGCGGGGGCGCAAGGGCGTTCGTGGCCGCAGCTTTTCTGAAGGTGATGGAGGCCATGATGGCGGAAGACCCGCGCGATTGGGAGATCGAAACCCAGGCGGTGCGCGGCGGCCTCATGCGCACCGAGCACGGCGAGATCTCGGAAGCCCTGTTCCTGACCCAGAGCTTTTCTTACGACAGCGCCGCCGCGGCGGACGCGCGCTTCGCCGGCGAGGCGCCGGGCTTCATCTACCAGCGCTTCGGCAACCCCACGACCGAAATGTTCGAGCAGCGCCTGGCGCTCATCGAGGGCGCCGAGGCCTGCAAGGCCACTGCTTCAGGCATGGCGGCGGTGCATCTGGCGCTGATGGGCTTGGTGCGCGCCGGCGATCACATCGTCGCCGGCCGCGCGCTGTTCGGCTCGTGTCGCTGGATCCTATCGGAATGGATGCCGCGCTTCGGCGTCGAGACCACCTACGTCGATGCGACCGACATCCAGGCATGGAAGAACGCGGCCAGGCCCAACACCAAGGCCTTCCTGGTCGAAAGCCCGGCCAACCCGCTGCTGGAGGTCACCGACATCGCCGCAGTCGCCGAGGTGGCGAAGGCGGCCGGGGCGAAGCTGGTCGTCGACAACGTGTTCGCCACGCCGGTCTTCCAGAAACCGCTCCAGCTCGGCGCGGACGTGGTGGTCTATTCGGCCACCAAGCACATCGACGGCCAGGGACGCGTGCTGGGCGGGGCGATCCTCGGCGCGCAGGAGCTTCTGGTGGACGCCTACAAGGACATCCACCGCCACACGGGCCCGGCGCTGTCGCCCTTCAACGCCTGGGTGCTGCTGAAAGGCCTGGAGCACATGGACCTGCGGGTGCGTCGCCAGACCGAGAACGCCGGCAAGGTGGCCGATGCAGTCGCCGCGCACTCGAAGGCGAAGGCCGTCCGCTATTGCGGCCGCGAGGACCACCCGCAGGCGACGGTCATCGCCAAGCAGATGACCGGCGGCGGCAACGTCATCGCCTTCGACCTCGGCAGTCGTGAGGCCGCCTGGCGGTTCCTGGACGCGCTGGAGATCGTCGACATCTCCAACAACCTGGGCGACGCCAAGTCGATGGCCACGCACCCGTCGACGACCACCCACCGGTCGATGCCGGAGGAAGAGCGCCAGGCGATCGGCCTTACCCAGGGATGGGTGCGGATGAGCGTCGGCCTGGAGGGCGCGAAGGATCTGATCCGCGACGTGACGCGGGCGCTGGACGCCGCCTAGGCGGCGGGCTCCAGCGACGCCGGCTCGACGGCGTACACGCGGCTGCAGTACTCGCAGGTGACGTGGATCTTGCCGTCGGGCTCGACCATGCCCTCGCGGTCCTCGGCCGGGAACGACTTCAGCACCGTCTCGATGCGGTCCTGAGAGCAGCGGCAGAAGGCGCGCAGCATCTTCGAGCCGAACACACGGACGCCGTCCTCGTGGAAGAGACGCCACAGCAGCGTGTTCGAGTTCAGTTCGACGTCGAGCAGTTCATCCTCGCCGAGCGTTTCGAACAGCGCCTGCGTCCGCTCCCAGGCCTCGAGCGTGGAGCCGCGGCTCTCGTCCTCGGCGATGTACTGGATCAGGAAGCCGCCGGCGCGCCATTTGCCGTCCTCCTGACCGACCGCAAGACGGACACGGGTCGGCGTCTGCTCGGACTGGGCGAAGTATTGCTCGGCGCAGAGCGCAAGGGTCTCGCCCTCGATGGCGGTGATGCCCTGGTAGCGGTCCATGTCCGCGCCCTGGTCGACCGTCATGATGAACACGCCCTCGCCCAGCAGGCTGCGGGCGCCGGGGCGCTGGAACCCCGTGGAAGCTGCGGCGACTTCCTCGGCGTCGAACCGGCAGTAGCCGCGCAGGCCGCCCGAGGTGTCGTAGTCGGCCACGAGATAGCGGACGGCCCCGGAGCCGCGGGCCTCCACGATCAGGCGACCGTCGAACTTCAGGTTGGAACCCACGAGGGCCGCGAGGGCGCAGGCCTCGCCCAGCAGATTGGCGACGGGCTCGGGATAGTCGTGGCCGCGGAGGATCTCGTCGATCGCCGGGCCCAGGCGCGCCACGCGGCCACGCACGGGCTCGCCTTCGATCTGGAAGGCGCCGACCAGGTCGTCGGGAACGGAAGGATTGGACATGGCCGCCAATATAGGATGCGAGAACGGGTTTTCGAGCGCGGCGATTAGCGCGTGCGTTTGAAGCGCAGATCGCGCACCCGGGCGGTGGTGAAGCGCAGCGCATCGACCTTGCCCTGGGGGTCTCGGATGAAGCGGACCACGCCGCCCTGGACGAGGAAGGTGTCGCGGTCGAGCGCCTCCAGCGTCTGGCGATAGCTGGGCCGGTCCGTGGGCTGGAGGATGAGCTTGCCCTGCCAGTAGCTGAGCCGGAGACCGGCCTGCGCCTCGTCGCTGACGAACACGCCGGCGGCGCCCGAGAGTTCCGTGGGCGTGTGCGGATAGGCGGTCAGACGGCGGAACCGCGACACGTCGCCGTTGGCGAAGCGGCGCTCGTAGCCCTCGGGCGTGAAGACGATCCAGTCGGAGCCGAGGCGATAGCGCGCCTCGCGTTCGGCATAGACCAAGGGCCCTCCGGTGAGGCGCAAGGCCCCCCCTTCACGCAGGATGCGGCCGACCTGTCCGGTGCGCTCGTCGAGATAGACGCCCGGCCGGATCTCCAGCTCCGCAGGCGGCGTGGGCGACGCCACCTCCTCGGCGACAGCCGGCGGGACGATGGAGAAGTCCGCGACGCGGCGACCGAGGCCGACGGCGTCGGCTTCGGCCGTATTGCACAGCACCGCCACGGAGACGCTCGTCTCGGGATAATAGGCGAGCCAGGTCCGGTAGCCCGCCGTGGAGCCGGAATGAGCGACTTCCCTGCGGCCCAGCCTCTGCTCGACGAACAGTCCGCGGGCGTAGGAAATCTTGCGGCCGCCGGTCAGCTCCGCCTGTCGCTGCATTTCCGAATAAAGACCCGGCAGCAGGCGGTCCTCGGCGAGGGCGCGGTTCCAGATGAGCAGGTCCGAGACGGTGGTCAGCAGGCCGCCGTGCCCGTAGGTGCTCTCGAACGGCATCTCCTGGTAGGGCCCGGCGCGATAAGCCACCGCCCGGCCCGGGACGATGCGCCGGAAGTCGTCGCGCCACTGGGTGTGGGTCATGCCCAAGGGCTTGAAGATGCGCTCCTGGCTGAACTGGGCCAGCGTCCGCCCGCTCACGCGCCGCACCACCTCGGCGGCCAGGACGTAGCCGGTGTTGGTGTAGGAATACTCGGCGCCCGGGACATAGTTCAGCGCACGCTGGCGGAAGGCGATCGAGAGCGCTTCCTCGTTGGTGTAGGCGCGCGTCGTCCGCGGCCAGCCGCCGAGCTGGGCCACGTCGCCCCAGTCGCGCAGACCGCTGGTATGGTTCAGCAATTGCTCGATCGAGACTGATGTCGCGTAGGTCCAGAGCTCGGGCACATAGGTCCGGACGTCGTCGGTGAGCTTCAGCCGGCCTTCACGCGCCAAGATGAGGATGGCCGCAGCGGTGAACTGTTTCGCCACCGAGCCGGACTCGAAGACGGTCTCCGGCGTGTTCGCGACGCCGTGCTCAAGGTCGGCCATGCCCCAGGCGCGCAGCAGCGGCGCCTCGCCCGGGCGATCGAGCGCTGCCGCACAGCCCGGCGTCTCGGGCGAGAAGCGCTGGAATATGCCGTCGAGATCCTCCGCGCTCTGGGCGCGAGCCTGCGGGGCCGCAAGCGCCACCGCGGCGGCAAGGACAGCGGCCAGCTTCATCGATCCCCCGATCACGGTCTCAGGCTAGATCGCGCCGAAGCACCACGCCAGGATCGACTTCTGGGCGTGAAGCCGGTTTTCGGCCTCGTCCCAGATGAGGCTCTGCGGCCCGTCGATGACGGCGTCGGTCACCTCTTCCCCACGGTGAGCGGGCAGGCAGTGCAGGAAGACCGCATCGGACGCGGCCTCCTCCATCAGCGCCTCGTCGACCTGATAGGGCTCCAGCGCCTCGAACCGCTCGTCGTGGTCGGTGTCGCCCATGGACACCCAGGTGTCCGTGACCACGCAGTGGGCGCCGCGGACAGCCTCGTGCGGATCGTCGCCGGCTTCCACCAGCCCCTGCTGCTCGGCCGCGCGGGCGAGGTCCACGAGGTCAGGATGGTAGATGGCGGGCGTGGCGATCTTCAGCCTGAACCCGAGCTTGGGCGCGGCGTGGATGAAGCTGGCGCAGACGTTGTTGCCGTCGCCGACCCAGGCGATCGTCTTCCCCGCCAGCGGACCGCGGTGTTCCTCCAGAGTCATCAGATCGGCGAGGATCTGGCACGGGTGACTCTTGTCCGACAGCCCGTTGATCACCGGAACGGACGAGGCCAGGGCGAAGCGTTCGATGTCCTCGTGCACGTTGGCGCGGATCATCACCGCGTCCACCATTCGCGACAGGACGCGGGCCGTGTCCTCGATCGGCTCCCCGCGGCCCAGCTGCATGTCGACGGCGTTGGAGATGATCACGGACCCGCCGAGCTGGCGCATGGCGGCGTCGAACGAGAAGCGCGTGCGCGTGGAGTTCTTCTCGAAGATCATCGCCAGCGTGCGCCCGTCAGCCGGACGGTCGGCGTCGACGCGGCCCTTGGGCCAGCCCTTGCGCGCGGCCTTGCGGGCGTGGGCGTCGTCGAGGATGGCGCGGATGTCGGCGGCGTCCAGCTTCCAGAGATCGAGGAAGTGCCGCGGAGGCTGGGCGCTCACGCCGCAGCCGCCTTGGCCTTGGCCCGGGCCGTCTCGCAGGCGCGTTCCAGCTTGCCGATCGCCTCGCGGGCCTCGTCGAGGCTGAGGGTGAGCGGGGGCAGCAGGCGGACGCAATTGTCGCCGCCGCCGGCGATCAGCAGCTTCTCGTCGCGGGCGTGCTGCATGAACTCGCGGTTGGGCGTGGCCAGCTTCACCCCGATCAGCAGACCCTTGCCGCGGATGTCGAGCACGACGTCCGGGTAGCGATCCTTCAGGCCCGAGAGCTGCTGGTTGAAATAGCCGGCGACCTCACGGACGTGCGCCAGGAGTTCGGGGTTCACCAGCTCCTCCACGGAGGCGAGGCCCACCGCCATCGCCAGCGGGTTGCCGCCGTAGGTGGAGCCGTGGCTGCCGGGCGTCATGCCCTTGGCCGCCTGCGCCGTGGCCAGGCACGCGCCGACGGGGAAGCCGCCGCCCAGCGCCTTGGCCACCGCCATGATGTCGGGGTCGGCCGCGCCGTCGGCCCATTCGTAGGCGAAGAGCTTGCCCGTGCGGCCGAGGCCGCACTGGATCTCGTCATAGATCAGGAGCGTGCCCGTCTCGTCGCAGAGCTGGCGGATCTCCTTGAGCTGGGCCTCGGTCCAGGAGCGCGCGCCGCCTTCGCCCTGCACGGGCTCCAGCAGAATGGCCGCCGTGGTCGGACCGACGAGCTGCTTCAGGCCCTCGAGGTCGCCGAACTTCGCGCCGACGAAGCCGGGCGGCGGCGGGCCGAAGCCTTCCACATAGCTCGGGTTGTTCGCCGCGAAGATGGCGGCGATCGTCCGGCCGTGGAACGAGCCGTCGAAGCCGATGATGTCGATCCGCTCAGGCTGGCCGTTCGACCAGTGGTGCTTCCGCGCGGTCTTGATCGCGCATTCGATCGCCTCGGCGCCCGAGTTGGTGAAGAAGCAGACGTCGGCGAAGGTGCTCCGCGTCAGCAGGTCGGCCAGCTTCTCCTGGTTCGGGATGCGGAAGATGTTCGAGGTGTGCCAGAGCTTCTCGGCCTGGTCCTTCACCGCCTGGACAAGCTTGGGGTGGCTGTGGCCCAGCGCGGTGACCGCGATGCCCGCCATGCAGTCCAGATAGGCCTCGCCTTCGGCCGTATAGAGTCGCGAGCCCTCGCCTCGCTCGAACGCCAGCGGGGCGCGCGCATAGACGCCCATCAGATGATCGCTGGGAACGGGCGCGGCGGTCTGGCCGGCGGTCTTATCGGTCAAGGAAGAAGCCCTCCGAAAAGGAAGCGTCCCCGCGGGTCTGGCGCGGGGACTGGAAGGCCTGGCCTTTTCGACCTCGAACGGCGTGATGTCAACGCCTTAGGGGAGCAGGCGGAGGCGGCGTTGTGGGGCGCCGCCCCCGCCCGGCTGCGGGGCGCCTCTGTTTGGGGTCAGAAGTCCGCGCGAACGCCGAAGAACAGGTACCGGCCAAGCGAGTCGTAGGTCATCGGATAGGTGTTCCCGCTGCACGGACCCGACGGACAGTTGTTGATCGCCCCGCCGCCCGAGGACACCAGCGGCGGTTCCTTGTCGAAGACGTTGTTCACGCCGAACCGGAAGGTGACGTTCTCCCGCACCGCCCAGGTGCCCGCGAGGTCGAAGTAGTCCTGGCTGTCGAGCTTGGCGTCCGGCCCGTTGGCGTGGCTGGCGCCCGAGAACTCCGCATCGACCTCGACGGACGACAGATGACGCCAAGTGGCGGACAGTTCGAAGTCCCACGGCGTACGCCAGGTGGTCCGCAGCTTGTGGCGCCATTCCACGAACGGCGCGCCGGTCGGCACCGCCGAGCCTGTGCACACCGAGCCGTAGAGGCCGGCGCAGTTGAAGGCCGCATCGCCCGGCAGCGTGATGATGGCGTACTTGTCGAGCCAGCTGCCCTGGAAGTTGACGGACAGCCCGCCATAGCGGTCGAGGCCGCGGGTGACGCCGAAATCGCCGAAGTCGAAGCGGTAGTTGGCTTCGACGTCGACGCCCTCCACCTCGAGGCCGCCAGTGTTGAACGTGGTGTCGACGATGTAGCCGTTCTGCGACAGCCACAGGGAGCCGGTGCCGGGCGCGCGGTGGATCAAGCCGCAGAAGAAGGCCTCGCCGGTCGTGGCGCAGCGTTCGAGCGTGACGTCCTGGCCGATCTGGCCGATCCGATCCTTCAGCTTGATGTCGTACCAGTCGACGGAGGCGGAGAAGCCGGGGATGAAGGTGGGGGTGAAGACGACGCCCGCCGAGTAGGTGTCGGAGGTCTCCGGCTCCAAGTTCGGGTTGCCGCCGGTCTGGCCGTTGTACTGGCCGGCGAGGTTCGGGACGATGTTCCCGTACTGGGCGGCGGTGACCCCAGTGCGCGCGCACTGCTCGGGCGTCCACTCGGGCGTCGCGCCCTCGCAGAGATCCGACGAGCCGTTGAGCACCACGTTCAGGGTTGAGAAGAGCTCGACCACGTTGGGCGCCCGGACGGCCCGGTTGTAGCTGGCGCGGAAGCGGAAGTCCTCGGTCGGCGCCCAGTCGCCAGCCAGCTTGTAGGTATCGGTCGAGAAGCCGAGCGAGTAGTCGCTCCAGCGGTAGCCGACTTCCAGAGACAGGTTATGGAAGAACGGCTTGTCCTGGACCAGCGGCAAGCGGGCCTCGCCGAAGAGCTCGTACAGATCGTAGGCGCCCTGGGTGGGCAGCGCGGCGCCGCCTTGGCCGGCGAGGTCGCCGGTCTGGAAGGCGATATCGGTATTCAGCTGCAGCCGCTCCCGCCGATACTCCGTGCCGACCGCGAAGCCGACGCCGTCCCGGGCCCAAGGCGCCTTCACGCCGTACTGGCCCAGGTCGCCGGTGAGCGACGCGGAGACGACCGTCTGGATGTACTCGCCGTTCTGGAAGCCCGGCGTCTGCAGGTAGTCGATGGACTCCTGCGACGGCCCCGCGATCGAAAAGATGTCGTAGGGCCGGCAAGCGGGATCGAAGTTGGTCCCGGCCAGCGAGGGGATCGCCGAGCGGCACGCCGGCAGGCCGGTCGCAGGATCGATCACCACGTCCAGCGCCTTGCGTGAGCGCGCCAGCGAGAAGTCGTTGAAGAAGACGAGCTGGTACTCGACGGAGCCGCGCTGAGCGAACACGTCGTACTGGAAGCCGTTGTCCAGCGCCCCGCGCATGCCGATCACACCCCGGTAGCTGGTGTGGCGCAGGTCCGAGACGCGGCCGCCGCCTTCCACGTTACGGCGCAGGACCGACACCGAGGCCTGCTGGCCGGGCGTCGTGGGATCGGCGTCGGTGTTCAGGCCGGTGGAGGCGGGGTTCGCCGGATCGTCAGGCAGTTGGTCGATGGTGGCGGCGCAGAGCGCCGTCACCTGGGCGGCCGTCAGGAATGGGTTGCCCTCGCAGTTGATGTTCATGTTCTGGCCGAAGACCCCAGAGGGCGCGATCTGCGCCGCCGTACGGTCGTCCATGAACATGAGCTGGGCGTAGAGCTCGGCCTTCTCGCTGAACTCGTAGTTCGCGAAGGCGCCGAGGGTGTAGCGGGTGTCCGGCCGCTGGAAGTGGTTGTAGGGCGCGAAGTTGAAGGCGTCGCGGTTGGCGCTATAGAGCCGGAAGCCGCGGCCGCCGGGCGCGGTTGGATCGAGGGTATAGCCCTGGCCCGCCGGCAGGCCCGGAATGCCCGTTCCCCCGCCTGGGAGCAGCTGGGCCGGGGCGGTGGTGCCCGAGCCGGAGCAGATCCATCCGGCGTACGATGCCGCCGCACTCGAAGTGGCGATATTGCACGCCGAGTAGTCGCGGTTGTCCTGAGTCACCGGCTGGACGTTGCGGTAGCCAACGTAGGTGGTGACATTGCCTTTGCCGTCGGGCGAGTTGACGCCGACGACGAGGTTGAGATCGGTCGTGCCGCCATCCCACACGTCCTTCTCCGGGATCGTGAAGGCCGACGGATCGAGGGCGCCCGCGGCGCGCCGGCGGATGACCTCCTGCAGATCGTCGTTGTTGTTGGTGTGCTGGTACCCCGAGTACTGCGCGTCGAGACGCACGCCCTCGAAGTTCTTCTGCATGATGAAGTTCACCACGCCGGCCACGGCGTCGGCGCCGTACACGGCCGAGGCGCCGCCGGTGACGACTTCAACGCGCTCGATCAGGGCGGCCGGGATGAAGTTCAGGTCCGGCGCGGTCAGCGACGCCGTCGCCGCCGGGGTGCCGATGTGCAGGCGGCGGCCATCAATGAGCACCAGCGTGCGGTTCGGGCCCAGGCCGCGCAGGTCGACCGTCGCGGTGCCGGTCGCGCCGTTGGCGATCATCGAGCCCTGCCCCGCCAGGACTTGCGGCAGCTGATTGACCAGGTCTTCCGTCCGCGTGATGCCCCGGGTCGCCACGTCCTGGGCGCCGACCACGGTCACCGGGCTGGCGCTGGTCAGGTTCGGCTGCGGGATGCGCGAGCCGGTGACCACCACCTCGGCCACCTCGCCGCCGTCCTGAGCCAAGACCGGACCGGCCGCAGCCGCCAGGGCCGCGCCACAGATCATCGAAGACGCGAGCAGGCGCGTACGAACGGAATGCTTTCTCACTGGTCAATCCTCCGGCGCACCGCTGCCGGCGGCCGCCCCCTCGTAGATTTCGACCCGGCTTTGCCGGATCAGATGGCGGAGTTATCGATCTGACACAAATCCGGTCAATGTATGAGGGAGCATCAGGTGTTGCACGATCAGCAACACTCAAGTCGATCAGACAGCGATCACAGAAATCGCCTCTGGAAACAACCACCACAAGATCAACGATTGCTTGAGAGAGTGGCCGTCCTGCCACACACGGCACGATCAGCCGACGGCCCGCAAGGGCGACGCGGCAGTCTCGGTGAGCGAGGCGCGAAGCTGGCTCAGGAACCGGCGGAGCGCCGGATTGTCGTGGTCGCCGCGCCAGGCCGCGCAGAGGCGCAACGGCGCAGGCGCGCCGGGCAAGATCGAAAAGCTCACGTCCGCCCGCGTGGACTGCGCGACGCTCTCAGGCACGATCGCAAGGCCGGCGCCCGCGGCCACCAGGCTGAGCACCCCGTCGTGGGACGTGCGTTGCGGCCGCACGCCGCCCCGCGACCCGCCGCCGGCCGTGGCGAGGCGGCGAATCGTCGAGCAGTCGTCGCTGGCGGCGCAGAGCACGGGCGCCTCGCCCAGCCTCAGGCCCTCGCCGTCCGCCGGCCGGGCCAGAAGCCAGGGCTCGGACCAGAGCACGAGACGTTCCAAGTCGGGCGGGACGTCCTCGACGGCCATGAATCCGGCATCCAGTTCGCGGTCGAGGACGGCCGCGGCGAGGCTCACCGCATCGCCTTCGCGAAGCTCGAGATCGACGCCGGCGCACGCCCGGCGATAGTCGCGCAGGATGCGTTCCGCGGGGCCGGCGCTGGTCGGCCAGACGTGCCCCAGCCGCAGCCGCCCCTCCTCGCCCCGGCCGGCAGCTCCGGCCTGGGCGGCCGCGCGCTGCAGGAGCTGGAGCGCGCGTTCGACCTCGGCCAGGAACCGCTCGCCGGCGCCGGTGGGCCGCGCGCCGCCCGCCGTTCGCTGGAAGAGGGAGACGCCGAGGGCGTCTTCGAGAGCCACGACACGTCGCGAGAGCACCGAGGGATTGACGCCGAGCACCTCGGACGCGCGGCGGAAGCCCAGGTGCTCGCGCACCATGAGCGCCGAGCGCAGAGCGGCCAGCTCGGGAGCGGCCCAGGCCGCGGGCATGGCGCGCGGCTGGGTGCTCATGCAGCCCTGGCGTCCCGGCTGTGGAGCGCGAACACGATCGCCAGACCCACGCCGATGTGCGCGACGACATCGGCGGCCGAGGGGACGCCGTCCCACCGCGGAAAGACTTGCGGCCAGCGCAGCGGCAGCACCAGCCCGTACATCACCGCATAGAGCACGAGCCCGTAGAGCACGCCCGAGGTCCATGGCCGGCGATAAAGCACAGGCGCTCGAGACGCCGCGACGGCGAAGCTCGCGGCCATGGCCGTGGCGATGCCGAAGTGGGTGACGAGGCCCAGCGCGGCCGAGATCCAGCCCAGATCGGAAGCCTGCCTGCCGATCCACCCGCCGGCCACGCCCTGCCAGACCTGCTGGAAAGAGCGGCCCGCCATCGCGCCCATGGCGGTGGCGTACACGAGGTCGACGGCTCCACCGGCAAGCGCGGCGGCGCCGATCCGGGCCGGCGTGATGCGGCCCCGGGGGGCGGCGGGCGAGAGGGCGGCTATGGTCATCTGCTTTCCCCGGATGGTCGCCCGAGGGTCGCGAACGGCATGCCGGGCGTCGCGCACGTTCCGACAGGATGGAGCACGAACGGATGATCGTGCGGCGAATGGCGTCCGCGGTGCTTTGACTTCGCGCCGGAAACCGGGCTCGCTGAGATGCGAGGCCGAGTGATGACCTATCCTTTCCGGTTCACCGACGTTCCGGCGCCCTTCCTGGAATATGGCGAGGCGCGCCAGTGGGGCGGACTTGCCGTGCGCCGGCTTCGGGCCAGCGCCGGGCGGCACGACGGCGGCGTGCTGACGGATCACCGGCTGCTGTTCTACCTGTCAGGCGGCGTGACGGCCGAGTGCGCGTGCGAGGGCGTGAAGCAGCGACGCGTCCAGACGCCGGCCGACTTCGACGTGGTGCCGGCCGGGGCGGACGGATCGTGGGAGGACTCCGCGGCCACCGAGATGGTCTCCGTGCGCCTTGCCCCGGAACTGTTGACCGAAACCGCCGAGGCGCTGGACCTGCCGCACCGGACCGAGCTCGCGCCGAAGCTGGGGGTGCGCGATCCGCTGGTGGAGCACTTCGTGGGAGCCCTGGTCGCGGAGCTGGACGCGCCGGCCCCAGCGGGCCGGCTCCATGCCGACAGTGTGGCCTCGGCGCTCGCCGTGCGCCTGCTCCAGGACTTCGGGCCGCGCGCGCCCTCCCGCCAGGTGCTCTCGAAACCGCAGTTGCGGCGGATCGTGGACTATGTGGAAAGCCGGCTGGACGGCGAGCTCAGCCTGGAGGAGGTGGCGCAGGTGGCCGGCATCAGCGTGCCGCACCTGACCACCCTGTTCCGCCGCACCATGGGCCAGTCGGTGCACGCCTATGTCATGGAGCGCCGGGTGTTGCGGGCCCGGGCGCTGCTGCTGAGCGGCCGCACCGGCATCGCCGAGGCGGCGCTGGAGACCGGCTTCGCCCACCAGAGCCACCTGGCCCGCTGGATGCGCCGCCTCCTGGGCGTGACGCCCGGCCAGCTGTTGCGAGGCTGAGCCGCCCTCAGGTCTTGATCTTGTAGCCCACGCTGAACAGCCGCAGGCAGGCGAAGCCGAGCGCGAAGACCAGCACCGCCGTCATCGTCACGCCGACGAGCAGGTTGCTCTCCGCCACGCCTGTGAAGCCGTAGCGGAAGCCGTCGATCAGGTAGAAGAACGGATTGTAGTGGCTGGCCGTGCGGAACGGCTCGGGCAGGCGCTCGACAAGGTAGAAGGTGCCGGACAGGAACGTCATCGGCATGATGACGAAATTGGTGACCGCGGCCATGTGGTCGAACTTCTCGCTCCACAGGCCGGCCATGATGCCCACGAAGGCCATGATCAGCGCCGCGCCCAGGCCGAAGTAGAGGATCGCCCACGGCTGGGCGACCGGCAGGCGGGCGAAGGGCAGGACGGCGACCAGGCTGATCGCGCCCACCACGATGCCGCGGGTGGCGGCGCCGGCGCCGAAGCCCACAACGTGCTCGGCCGGCGTGAGCGGCGGGGTCAGGAAGTCGCCCATGAGGCCGTTGAACTTCGCCTGCAGCAGGCTCGACGACGAGTTGGCGAAGGCGTTCGAGAGGATCTGCATCATCACCAGGCCCGGGGCGACGAACGTGCCGTAGTCCACGCCGTGCACCTGGCGGCCCCCGCCGACGGCGACGACGAACACCAGCATGTAGAGCAGCGCCGTCACCACCGGGGCGGCGAGGGTCTGCATCCCGACCTTCATGAAGCGCCGGACTTCGCGGAGGTAGAGGGTCTTCAACCCCTCCCAGTTCACCCCGGGATAGGCTCTGGGAGTGGGCGGCAGGACGACTTCGGCGTCGGAAGGCAGATCACGCATGGCGCAGATGTGCGCCCGCCGGCCCCGCGCCGCAACCCCGCCGTCCGGCGCCGGCGCCGCCGCCCGGGCCGCGACATTCGCGCGCGGTCCGCACGCAATATCTAGTTCCTGTGGATGACCGGTGGGGCGCCTATTGTGGCCGTTAGGGAGTTGTTTACTACTGATGGTGGTTGGTGGGCGGCGAAAGAGCCGGGCGCCACAAGATGTTGAATCTTGCAGGCGTGGGGACGTCTGCGAACCCTCGGGTGGGAGGCGGTAATGGGCTGGACCGACGAACGCGTCGAACTTCTGAAGAAGCTCTGGCAGGACGGCCTTTCGGCCAGCCAGATCGCCAAGCAGCTTGGCGGCGTCACCCGCAACGCGGTGATCGGCAAGGTGCACCGCCTGGGCCTGTCGGGCCGGGCCGCGCCGTCGAAGCCGCAGCGCACCGTGTTCAAGGCGCCCCGTCCGGCGCGTGTCGCCACGGCGGCCCCGTCGGCGCCGCGCCGCATCGCCGAGCCGGTGGCCGCCCAGCCCGCGCCCTCTCCGGTCCGATATGTCGACGAGGCGCCGGGCATGGCCACGGTGCTGACGCTGGGCGCCCACATGTGCAAGTGGCCGATCGGCGATCCGGCCCTCGACAGCTTCACGTTCTGCGGCCGCCGCTCGGAAGAGACCGGCCCCTATTGCCACGAGCACGCCCAGGTGGCCTACCAGCCGGCCCAGGCGAAGAAGAAGTCCAGCGCCGCCGAGCTCGCCCGGAGCCTGCGCCGCTACATCTGAGATCCGCGAAAGCGGCCTGACCGATCCGTTGGGGATGGGGGGCGTGTCCTCCGCTGCGGGTGCGTTTCGCTCGCGGCGGCCGGACGCGCCCCTTTCCATTTGGGACCCTGCGCAGGGGTGACTAAGTTCCGGCCATGAGCGAAGCGGCGACCACGACAGAGACCGGCGGCAACGCGCGGCCCTATTCGGTCTCGGAGCTGGCGTTCGCGCTCAAGCGCACGCTGGAGGACGCCTACGGCTTTGTCCGGCTGCGCGGCGAGCTTTCGAAGGTCACCCACCACTCCAACGGCCACGTCTATCTCACCATCAAGGACGACAAGGCGGCCATCGACGGGGTCGTCTGGAAGGGCAGCGTCCGCAACCTCTCCATCCGCCCCGAACAGGGGCTGGAGGTGGTGGTCACCGGCAAGATCACCGCCTATCCGCAGGGCTCGCGCTACCAGATCGTCATCGAGACCATGGAGGCGGCCGGCGTCGGCGCTCTGCTGGCGCAGCTCGAGCGGCTGAAGGCCAAGCTGAACGCCGAGGGCCTGTTCGCGCCGGAACGGAAGACGCGGCTGCCGGAGACGCCCGCGGTGGTGGGCGTGATCACCAGCCCGACCGGCGCGGTGATCCGCGACATCCTGCACCGCATCCGCGACCGTTGGCCGTGCCACGTGATCGTCTGGCCCGTGGTGGTGCAGGGCGATGCGGCGCCGGGACAGGTGAGCGCGGCGATCCGGGGCTTCTGCGCCCTGGACCCGGCCGGGCCGATCCCGCGGCCCGACGTGTTGATCGTCGCCCGCGGCGGCGGTTCAGTGGAGGACCTCTGGCCGTTCAACGACGAGGGGCTCGCACGGACCGTCGCGGCCTGCACTATCCCGCTGATCAGCGCGGTGGGCCACGAGACCGACACCACCCTTATCGACTTCGTCTCAGACCGGCGGGCGCCGACGCCCACCGCCGCAGCCGAGATGGCCACGCCGGTGCTGGCCGAGCTGAAGGGCCTGGTTTCGGACCACGGCGCGCGGATGCACCGCTGCGCCGGACGGATGGTGGAGGACCGCCGCGGCCGCGTGCAGCACGCCGACCGGGCGCTGAAGCGCGTGCCCGATCTGGTGGAGCTGGCGGCGCAGCGGTTCGGGATCGTGTCGGGCCGGCTGGGCGCGGGCCTCTCACGCAACGCGGCGGCGCACGAGCGGGACCTGGTGCGGGTCGCGTCCAGGCTCTCGCCGCTGCTGCTGAAGCGTCCCCAACAGGTGCAGAAGGACCGGCTGGAGGCATTGAGCGCGCGTCTTCGGCCGTGCATGGACCGGCGGCTGGAGCGGCTCGGCGAGCGGTTGGACGGCCTCTCCAAGCTGTACGCCAGCGTCGATCCCGACCGGCCGCTGCAGCGCGGCTTCGCCCGGGTGACGCGGGCGGACGGCAGCCTCGTCCACGCCGGCGCGAGCCTGACCAGCGGCGAAGAGGTCGCCATCAAGTTCGGCGACAGCGTGACCCGCCAGGCGGTGATCGACGGCGCGGACGGCATCACCGCGCCGCCCGCCGTGTCGAAGCCGGCCGCGAAGAAGTCCAAGGCGCCGCCTCCCGAACAGGGCGATCTGTTCTGATCGCCCTCGAGGGTCTAAATAGCCCCGCATGAACGCCCACGACCCCGCCGGCGCCGACATCGCCAAGCTCCACTACGGCGACGGCGATTTCGCCGTGCTGAAGCCGGGCCGCTATGTGATCTGCGCCGTCACCGGCCAGAAGGTGCCGCTGGAACAGCTCCGCTACTGGAGCGCCGAACTGCAGGAGGCCTACGCCGGCCCCGGCGAGGCGCTGCAACGGTGGCGCGAGACGCACGCGGGCTAGGCCCGCCGCTTGTAGACTTCGTTCGGCCAGCGTCTGTGGACCCAGAACCAGTCATGGGGACGGGCGCGGATGCGCGCCTCGATGAAGGCGTTGATGCGGCGCACGCCAGCCTCGATGTCGGCCTCACGATCGCCCGTGTCGGCCAGATGGATCGGTTCGTGGACAATCACCTTGAAGCGAGCGCCGGGGCCTAGGCGCTCGACGCTCATCGGCTGCAACGGCGCGCCGAACCGCAGCGCGAAGGTCGAGGGGCCAGGCGCGGTGTGCGCCATCTCGCCGAACAGCGGCGCGGCCACGCCGCCGTTGAACTTCTGGTCGTTCATCAGCGCCACGGACTCGCCGCGCGACAGCGCCCGCATCAGTTCGCGCGCGCCCTCCAGGCCCTTGGGCGCGAAGAGCCGGACGCCATAGCGGAAACGGTTCTTTCGCACCCGCTCGTCGACCAGCGGGTTGTTCATCGCCCGGTAGGTGATCTGGCAGGGCACGCCGGCCCGGACGATGGCGGCGGCCATCACCTCGAAGTTCGAGAAGTGGCCCGAGATGAAGACGGCGGGTCCGCCGCCGTTCGCGATTTCGGCCAGCCGCTCGCCGTTCTCGATCGTCAGGCGCGAGGGATCGGCCACGATGCCGTCGAGGATCGGAAACTCCAGCAGCCAGCGCCCGAGCTCCTCCCACTGGGCGCGCATCAGGGCCGCGATCTCGGCGTCCGACGCCTGCGGGAAGGCGATGCGCAGGTTGCGCTCGGCCACGCGGCGCGCGCTCGTCAGGGGACCCAGGGTGCGGAAGAGCCAGGCCCCGAAATCCGAGACGGCGTCGACGGGGAAGAGACGGGCGACACTGGAGAGGGCGTCGAAGGCCAGGGCCTCCAGCCGCCACGCGAGCCTCTGGCCGAAGCTGGAAGTCGGTTCGCGCGTCTCGGCCATGTCCCTCCAATAGTGGCCCGCGACTTGCGGCGGAAGACCGGACGGGTCCCGAACCGGGACAGCGGGGTTAATGCACGGGCGTCTGAAATGGACGAGATCGACCTTCACCTGGGCCGCAAGCTTCGCCGGCGCCGGAAACTGCTCGGCCTGACCCAGCAGGAGCTTGCGGGCGCGTGCGGCGTGCGCTTCCAGCAGATTCAGAAGTACGAGTGCGCCGCCAACCGCATGTCCGCGGCGCGGCTCTGGCAGCTCTCCGAAGTCCTGGATGCGCCGGTCAGCTATTTCTACGAAGGCCTGTCGGCGGAGCAGCGCAGGGCCCACGAGGAAGCGGACGAGGCGCTCGACCTGTTCGCCCGCGAGGAGACCCACGAGCTGGTCCGCGCCTATTACGCCTTGGGCGAGCGCCCGCGCCGGCGGCTGCTGGAGCTGGCCAAGGCGATGAACGGCGAGGCCAAGGCTTAAGCCCGGACCCAAGTCGGGCTAAAGCGGGGGCCATGCCGATGTCCCCCGCCCTGATGTCCGAACTCGACGCCTTCCTGCTGGAGCTCAATCGCACCGCCGGCGAAGCGATCCTGCCGCTGTTCCGGGCCGACCACGGCCTGATCGACAAGGGGGTGGCCGGCGCATCCGGCTATCGCGGCTTCGATCCGGTCACCGAAGCCGACCGCGGCGCCGAACGGGCCATCCGGACCTTGATTGCGCAGCGCTACCCCGATCACGGCGTCATTGGCGAGGAGTACGGGGAGGACCGCCCCGACGCCGAATTCGTCTGGGTGTTGGATCCGGTCGACGGCACCCGGGCCTTCATCGCCGGCCTGCCGCTGTGGTGCGTGCTGATCGGGCTCCGTCACGAGGGCAGGCCCGTGCTCGGCTCGATCGGCCAGCCGTACCTCGACGAAGTCTATCTGGGCTCGGCGGCCGGGTCGCGACTGGTGGCGCGCGGAGCCGAGCGGCCGCTGAGGGTGAGGCCCTGCCCCAAGCTGACCGATGCGATCATCGCCACCACGGACCCCGAGGCCTGCTTCAGCGGCGCCGAGCTGGGCGCCTGGACACAGGTCCGCGCGGCGGCGCGTCTCGCCCGCCTGGGCTGCGACGCCTATGCCTATGCCATGGTGGCCTCGGGCACGGTCGACATGGTGATCGAGGCCGGGCTCAAGGCCTGGGACATCGACGCCGCGATCCCCCTGATCGAGGGCGCAGGCGGCCTGACCACCGACTGGCGCGGCCAGCCGGTGGGACAGAACGGCGGACAGGTGGCCATCGCCGGCGATCACGCCTGCCTCGAGGAGGCGCTGGTCGCCCTTCGACGGTCAGCCGTCTAGAGGCCTACTTCTTCGCCGGAGCCTTCTTGGCGGCGGGCGCCTTGGCCGCGGCGGGCTTCTTGGCGGCCGGAGCCTTGGCGACAGCGGCAGGCTTAGCCGCTGGCTTAGCGGCCGGCTTGGCCGTCGGCTTCTTGGCCGCAGCAGCTTTCTTGGCGGCGGTCGCAGGCTTCGCGGCCGCAGTCTTCGCCGGCGCCTTGGCGGCCGGAGCCTTCTTCGTCGCGGCGGGCTTCGCGGCGGGTTTCGCCGCGACCTTCGGGGCCGCCTTGGCCGGGGCCGGCTTCTTGGCCGGAGACGCCGCCTTCGCAGCCGGCGCCTTCGCCGCTGCGGGCTTCACAGCCTTGGCGGTCGCGGGCTTCTTCGCCGCGGCAGGCTTCTTCGCAGCGGGCTTCTTGGCCGCAGGCTTGGCCGCGGTCGCAGCGGGCTTCGCCGCCGCGGGGGCGGCCGGGGCCGCTGCGGGGGCCGGAGCGGGCTTCGGGGCCTCGGCGGGCTTGGCCGCCTCGACAGGCTTCGGCGGGGTGGCCGCCGCAGCTTTCGGGCCTTCGGAAGGCTTCGGCGCAGTCTTGCCGGTGAGCGCGTCGAAGACCTTCAGGAAGATGTTACGCATGTCGTCCGTCTCCATCAGGATTTCGTGGTAGGCGCCGGGAACGGTCACGAGCCGTCCCTGCGGGAGGTTGCGGGCCGCCGCGGCTTGCGCGGCGTTGTCGACGAGCCGGTCTTCGGCCGCCGAGACGATCTCGACCGGGATGGTCACCGAACGCAGGCGCTCGGGCCTGGCCAGGAAGGCGGTGGCGCGGATGGCGAACTCGAGCCAGCCCCAGGTCGGGGCGCCCAGGGCCAGCTCGGGCATGGCGGCGACCTGGGCGCGGTGACTCATGAAGCGGCGACGATCATGGGTCAGGATGTTGCCTTCGAAGGTGTCGTCGAAGGGCTTGCCCGCCTGGCCCAGGGTGTAGAGGCCGGCTCGGCCCAGAGCGACGTTGAGGCGGGCGAGCAACGCCGCGGCGACGGGCGAGACCTTGCCGAACTGGACGCCCAGCATCGGCGCGGACAGAACCGCACCGGCGAAACGCTTCTCGCCATGGGCCAAGGCGAGCAGGGTCAGGCAGCCGCCCATCGAATGGCCGACGGCGATCCACGGCTTCGGCAGCCGTTCCTCGTAGCGATCCAACAGGCGGCCGAAGTCCGTCAGGAAGGCGTTGTAGCCGCGCGCGTGGCCTTTCAGCGGATCGGCGAGCGCACGGGCCGACAGGCCCTGGCCGCGCCAGTCGTGCGCCAGCACGACGAAGCCGCGCGCCAGGAAATCGGTGATGGTTTCGTAGTACTTCTCGATCGGCTCGGTGCGGCCGCCCGACAGCACCACCGACCCCCGGGCCCGGCCGGCCGGCTGGAACAGCGCCGCGCGCAGCCGCACGCCGTCCGCGCCGGTGAACCAGTCGGCCTCGCCGCCCGGCGGAACCGGGGCCTCGGCGATGTCGAGAAGGGGCGCGGGCTCTGTCATTGCGGGTCGCTTACACGGCCTTCGAAAACAGAGCCTGAATCTCGGGCTGCAGCTTCATCGCCAGCCCCATGTCGGACAGCTTCATGCGGCCGGTCATCATGGCGCGCATCGGGTCGAGCTCGCCTTTGCCCAACGCGACGAGATCGCCGCGGCTGATCCGCACCGTCAGGTCGGCCGGCTTGTCCTCGTTGGAGACCTCCGTCCCGGCCACGTGGATGACGCCCTCGCCCTTGAGGTCGAGCTTCACGGCGCGCGACAGTCCGGCCCCCGACGCGACCGCCCTGCGGATCCGTTCCGTCAATTCCTCGAGCGTCGCCATGCGCCCCCGCGCTCCCCCGACTCACGGTTGAGCTTCGCCTTAGGCGCGAAATGTGTAAACGGGTCGTGACCCCCGTTACGCGGATTGCCGCATACGAGGCGTTCGTCAGGCCGGTTTGACGAACTTCAGCGTCATCCGGTCGCTTTCGCCGATGGCTTCGTACTTGGCCCGATCGAAGCCTGGATCGGCGGGCTGGCCGAACGCCGAGGTGCGCCGCACGGGCGGCAGCGTCCACACGCCGAAAGGATGGTCCTTGGTGTCCTTCGGATTGGCGTTGATCTCGCTCTCGCCGGCGAGCCTGAAGCCGGCCTCCTCGGCGAGCTTCATCGCGTAGGCCTGCTCCACATAGCCGTTGCTGGCCAGCAGGTCGGGCACGCCGCCGGGATTGGCGCGATGCTCCTCCACGCCAAGCACGCCCCCCGGCTTCAGCGCGAGGAAGGCGTCGCGGAACGCCTTCTCGGCGATGCCCGCCGCCATCCAGTTGTGCAGGTTGCGCAGGAAGAGCACGAGGTCCGCGCTGCCGGCCGGCGCCACCGGGCCGCTGGTGGGGCCGAAGCTGGTGAACTCGATCTTGCCGTAGAGCTTCGGATTGCCGCTGAAGCGCCGGGCATAGGCGTCGAACACCGTGCGCGTGGCCGTATCCGCCGGATCGGTGATCTGCTGCTGCGCCGCGTAGAGCTTGCCGCCCGTGGCGGCGAGGTAGGGCGCCAGGATGTCGGTGTACCAGCCGGCCCCTGGCCAGAACTCCACGACCGTGGCGCCAGGCTTCAGCCCCCAGAACCGCAGGCTTTCCACCGGATGGCGGAACGGGTCGCGGGCCCGATCGGCGGGGAGGCGCCACGCGCCGGCCACCGCGCCTTCCAGCGTCGCCGGATCAGCGGCCTTGGTCTTGGGCGCAGGCGCCGCCTGGGGTTCCGGCTTCTGGCCGCAGGCGGCGAGCGCGGCGGCGCTCGCCAGCACCATGCGGCGGGAGAGAAGGATCATCTTGCCCTGCAACCTTGCGCCTCCGCCCCCCGGCAGCCGGCCTCATCCGGGCTTAACCGGATCACCGCCGGGGGTCAAAGCGACAGCTCAGCCCACCTTCACGAAACGAAGCGTCATCCGGTCGCTCTCGCCGATCGCGTCGTACTTCGTGCGGTCGAAGCTGGGGTCGGCAGGCTGGCCGCGCGCGGCGCTCTGGCGTGTCGGCGGCAGGGTCCAGACGCCGAAGGGATGGTCCTTGGCGTCCTTCGGATTGGCGTTGATCTCGGACTTCGCCTGCAGCTTGAAGCCGGCCTTTTCCGCCGCGGCGATGACGGTCTTCTCCGACATGTAGCCGTCCGACCAGTTGGCCGCTTCCGGCTTCGGGTCCTTCCGGTGCTCTTCCACCGCGAGCACGCCGCCCGGCTTCAGTGCGGCGTGAGCGTCCTTGAGCACCTTCTCGAGCAGGCCCGGCTGCGTGACCCAGTTGTGGATGTTGCGGGCCGTGATGACGAGGTCGGCGGACCCCGGGGCGGCCAGCGGGCCGGAACTCGGACCGAAGTTGGCGTAGGTGATCTTCCCGTACTTGGCCTCGTCGGCGTACTTCTTCTCGAAGTTGGCGCGGCCGGTCTTGGCGGCTTCGGACAGGTTCGGGTTGTTCAGGTCGGCCGCCGTGGCGATGTAGGTCCCGCCCGTGGCCTTGGCGTAGGGCGCGAGGATCTCGGTCCAGTAGCCCGACCCCGGCTGGAGTTCGATCACGGTCTGCTTGGGCTTCAGGCCCCAGAACGTCAGGGTCTCCACAGGATGCCGCGCGGCGTCCCGCGCCTTGTGCGCCTCGCCCCGTTGCGATCCGTTCACGGCGGCCTGGAGCTGGGCGTCGGCGGCATAAGCCGGCGCGGAGATCGCGGCCGCGGCGACGGCGGCGGCGAGGAGCGGACGGAGCATCTGTGGGAGCCTCCCTAAGGCGTTTGATGGCGAGGAGCCTTAAGCGGCCGAGCTTCCCGCGCAAGCCCTTGAACCGGGTTTTCTGCCGCCTAAATCAACTCGCGGAAGGCGCTGGATGTCCGGGCTTTCCGGCCGCCGCGGATGCTTTCGAGGTCCAACGGCGCGCCCAACCCAAACGCAACCTTGCTTCTGAAGAAGGATGTGAACCGCATGCGTACGATCGACTTCTCCCCCCTCTATCGCTCCGTCGTGGGCTTCGACCGCCTGGCCTCGCTGCTCGAGACCGCCGCCGCCGACGCCGCCACGGGCTATCCGCCGTACAACATCGAGCGGACCGACGAGAACGCCTACCGCATCGACATCGCGGTGGCGGGCTTCCGTCCTGAAGAACTCAACGTCGAGGTGAAGGAGAACCTCCTCACCGTGCAGGGCCGCAAGGCCGCCAACGACGAGGCCAAGCAGTACCTGCACCGCGGCCTCGCCGAGCGCAATTTCGAGCGCCGCTTCCAGCTGGCGGACTATGTGGTCGTGACCGACGCGAACCTGGCCGACGGCCTGCTGTCGATCGCCCTGAAGCGCGAGCTGCCCGAGGCGCTCAAGCCGCGGACGATCGCCATCACGACCGGCCAGTCGAACCTGATCGAAGGCGAGAAGGCCGCGTAAGCGCTCTTCGGCCTCTCAGGCCAAAGACGAGGCGGCGTCCGCGAGGGCGCCGCCTTTTTTGGTGCGTCAGCGAAGCGGCGGCCGGCAGCCGCGGGCGTCGACGCCCTCGGTGACGGCCCTGGTCAGGTCGGCCCCGTCGAGCCTGGCGTAGCGGAGCCGGGCTCCCGTGAGGTTGGTCGGGGTTTCCCGACCAGGGCCCAGCGGCAGCGGCCCGAGAATCGCGTTCGTCAGATCGGCGCGCGTGAGGTTCGCACCCGCCAGCCGTGCGCCGCGCAGGTCGGCTCCCGCCAGATTGGCGCCGGTGAAGTCGGCGTTCTCGAGGTTCGCCCCCTGGAAGTGCGCGCCGGAGAGGTCGAGGCCCGCAAGGCAGGCCCCCTTGGCGCTGACGGCGGTCAGACGCAGCCCCTTCAGCTCGGCAAGAGCGGGCCGCAGGTCCTCGCCGTCGAGGGCGGTGGGCTTACCCTCCTTGCCCCCCGAGCGAACCCAGGCGTCGTGCGCCTTGGCCTGGCGGACGAGCTGTTCGGCGCGGACCATCGCCGGGCGGCCGGGCGGCTGACGCACTTGCCCGAGCTTGGCGCCCGCGGTCCGGGCGGTGGTCAGGCTGACGCCTTCGAGATCGGCGTCGGCGAAGTCGGCATTGGACAGATCGGCGCCGTTCACGTCGGCGTGCGCCAGCGCCGCCCCTGCCAGGTTGGCGCCGCGGAAATTGGCGTCCGTGAGCTGAGCGCCCTTCATCGAAGAATCCGACAAGTCGGCGCCCACGGCGTTCAGCCCGTTCAACTGCGAGCGGTCGAGGATGGCGCCCGATAGCGTCGCGCCATCGACATAACCGCTGCGCGGCTCCTCGACGACGGTCGGGAAGCCCTTGCTGGGATGCGGCATCGACATCTTGCCCGGCCGCAGGTCGGCCTCGGTCAGATCGGCGCCGGCGAGGTTCGCACCCGTCAGGCACGCGCCGCGGAGGTTCGCGCGCCGCAGGTCGGCGTTGCGCAGATCGGCGCCGCGCAGGTCGCAACCGGAGAGATTGGCGCCGGCGAGCCTGGCGCCCGAGAGCCTTGCGGCGTCGAACACCGAGCCGGTGAAATCGGCGCCCGAGAGATCGCGGCCCGCGAGGTCGAGGCCCGAGAAGTCGACGAACGGCAGCATCGCCCGCTTGCCGCCCTGCCCGGCCGCATGGCGGGCGTGGGCGTCCAGCAGGATCGCCAGTTCGCCCTCGCTGAGGCGACGGCGGCCGGTGAGGACAGGCTTCGGCGCGGTCACGTCAGATCACGTCGTCCAGGCCGCGCGCGCCCTGGCGGGTCGCGCCCGTGAGCCTGACCTGGCGCAGCACGGCGCCCTGGAAGTTGGCCCGGCTCAGGTCGGCTTGGTCGAGGATTGCCTGCCGCAGGTCCGCGCCGCTGAGGTCGGCGCTCTTGAGCTGCGCGCCGGTGAGATCGCAGGGCATCACCCGGTCGCCGCCCAACAGCAACGGCCCCATCTGGGCGTCGCGCAAGTCCGAGCCCGAGAGTTTCGCGCCCACGAGACGGGCCCCGCGCAGATCCGCCCGGCGGAGGTTGCAGTTGCGCAGGTCGGCGTCCTCGAGGTGGGCTCCCTGGAGTTGAACGCCTTCCATATCGAGCCCGTAGAAGATCGCGCCCCGGCCCGAAAGCGCCGTCAGGTTGAAGCCGCGGATGGAACCCAGCGCCCGCAGGTCGGCGCCGTCGAAGACCGATGGCGCGCCTTCCTCGCCCGCCGTCTCGCACCAGCGCGCGTGGTCGCGGATCATGGTCTTGTAGGGCATGCCGGTGGCGAGCTTGCCCGCCGGCTCGTCGGTCAGGACCCCGGCCAGGTTCGCGTTCATCACGTTCCAGGCCACCGTCTTGGCGCCCACGAGCACGGCGTCGCGCAGGTCGGCGCCCGCGAGGTCGGCGCCGGACAGGTCCGCGCCCGACAGATTGGCCCCCTTCATCGAGGCCTGCTTGAGGTTCGCCCGGATCAGCTTGGCGTCCCGCAGCACCGCATCGGTGAAATCGGCGCGCACCGCCATGACGCCCGAGAGACGCGAGCGTTCGAGGTTGGCCCCCGCCAGGATCGCGCCCTGCATCTCTCCGGGCTTGGTGGGCGCCCCGGTTTCCAGACGGCGGAAGCCGAACTTGCGGTCGGCGGCGGCGAGTTGGCCCTCGCGCAGGTCGGCTTCGAAGAGGTCTGCGCCGGTCAGGTCTGCGTTGCGCAGGCAGGCGGCGCGCAGGTCGGCGCGACGCAGCGAAGCGTCGTTCAGCTTGGCGTTCTGCAGGTCCGCGCCGAACAACGTCGCATTGTCGAGGCGCGCGCCCGCCAGGTTGCTGTCGCTCAGGATCGCGCCGGTGAAGTCCGCGTCGCAGAGATTGCGGCCGGCCAGGTTGAGCCCGGACAGGTCCTTCCAAGCGAAAACCGCCCGGGCGCCGCCCGGCTTGGAGGTCCACAGCCGGTCATGCTTGGCGCAGACGGCGTCCGCCTCCGCCTGGGTCAGGCGGACGTGAACGAGCGTCCGGGTTTCGGTGACGGGCATTCGGGACGAGGTCCGGCGACGATTCGAACCACGTTACGGTCTGACCGATTAACGACGTATTTGCATAGATTTAGCGGGCGAGTACCCCACGTAGAGGTCCTCCGCCTCGGCGCTCAACAACCCCTGGTCGAACGCAATGTTCGACGCACGCAGTCGCACCTCGCCGCGACCTGCGGCGAACACCGAGGGGTCGCGCGACGCCACGACGACCCGGACGACGCCCGCGCGCGCCAGGAGCTCGCTGCAGGAGGCGGCGCCGGAGGAGCGCTGACCACAGGGTTCGAGGGTGACGTAGGCCGTCGCGCCGCGGGCGGCCTCGCCCGCCCGAGTCAGGGCGACCTCTTCCGCGTGAGGGCGGCCGCCGTCGCCGGTGGCGCCCTCTCCGACCACCCTGCCGTCGCGGACGATCACGCAGCCGACGGCCGGATTATCGCCGGTGCGGCCGAGCTGGGCTCGGGCGACCGCGATGGCCCGCCGCATGAAGTCCTCGTCGGTCATGCGACGAACCTAGACCGCCGGCAGCTCCGTGGCACGCGCGGCGTCGAGATAGCGCGCGGACGTCGGCTTCAGGCCCTCGTCCAGCTCGATGACCAGCGGGTTGCCGGTGGGGATCTCGACGCCGACGATCGCGTCGTCGCCCACCCCGAACAGCAGCTTGACGATGGCCCGGAGGGAATTGCCGTGGGCGGCGATCAACAGCGTCTCGCCCTTCTTCAGGAACGGCGCGATGTCGCTTTCCCAGTAGGGCTGCACCCGATCCAGCGTGGTCTTCAGGCTCTCGGTGTCGGGCAGCTTGGCGCCGGCGTAGCGGCGATCCTTGGAGAAATCGTATTCCGAGCCGGCGGGCAGCGGCGGCGGCGGAATGTCGTAGGAGCGGCGCCAGATCTTGACCTGCTCCTCGCCGTGCTTCTCGGCGGTCTCGGCCTTGTTGAGGCCGGTCAGGCCGCCGTAGTGCCGCTCGTTCAGCCGCCAGTCCTTGGTTTCTGGCACGAAGGCCTGCTTCGCCGCCCACAGCGCCAGCCAGGAGGTGCGGATCGCACGCGTCTGCACCGAGGTGAAGCAGCGGTCGATGGCGAGGCCCGCCTGAGCGATCAGCTCGCCGCCCTTCTTGGCCTCGGCCTCGCCCTGGGGCGTCAGGTCGACGTCCACCCAGCCGGTGAAGCGGTTCTCGAGGTTCCACTGGCTCTGGCCGTGACGCAGCAGGATCAGGGTGGGCAAGGCGGCGCTCCTGTTTGGCGGGAAGAGAGCGGCTAGGACCCGAGGCTTTCGCCGTCAAGTCGGCGCGGGCTATAGAACGCCGGATGCTGGACCGCCTCTACCTCCCCTTTTTGGCTCTCGCCGCCGCAGCGGCGGTGGCGCTCGCGCTCGTCTGGCCGCAAGGGTTGGGCGACCGCTCGCCCGCCCCGTTCGGCCACACGCCGGTACAGCGGACGGCCGCGGTGCAGGCGGCCATGAAGCGCGAGCACGAGGCCGCGATGCAGCGGACCGACCAGGCGCGCGAGGCTGTCCGCAACATCCAGAACCAGGCGCTGGCGCCCTCGCAATGAGCGGCCACGATCCGATCTCCGTTGGCCGCCGCGTCCTGGAGACCGAGGCCGAGGCGCTGGGCCGGATGGCGCGCGAACTGGGTGAGCCGTTCGCCAAGGCCGTCGAGACGCTGTTCGCCGCCCGCGGGCGGATCATCTGCACGGGCATGGGCAAGTCGGGCCACATCGCCCGCAAGATCGCCGCCACCCTGGCGTCCACCGGCTCCACCGCGGCCTTCGTCCACCCCAGCGAGGCGAGCCACGGCGACCTGGGGATGATCGGCGCCGACGACGTCATCCTCGCGCTGAGCAAGACCGGAGAGACCCGCGAACTGGCGGACGTGATCGCGTATGCGGCGCGGTTCGGCATCCCGCTGATCGCCCTGACGGCGGCGGCCGAGGCCACCCTGGCGCGGGCGGCCGACATCGTGCTGCTGCTGCCGGACGCGCCTGAAGCCACGGACGCGGTGAATGCGCCGACCACGTCGACGACCCTGCAGCTCGCCATGGGCGACGCCCTGGCGGTGGCGCTGCTGGAGCGCCGCGGGTTCCAGCCGACCGACTTCAGGATCTTCCATCCTGGCGGCAAGCTGGGCGCCATGCTGCGGACGGCCGCCGACCTGATGCACGGGCGCGAGGAACTGCCGCTGGTCTCACCCGAGACGCCGATGCGCCAGGCCCTGCTGGTCATGACGCAGATGCGCTGGGGAATCGTGGGCGTGGTGGCGCCGGACGGGCGCCTTCTGGGAGCGATCACCGACGGCGACCTGCGCCGCCACATCGACGGCCTGATGGACCACACAGCGGGCGAGGTGATGACCCGCGGTCCGAAAAAGACCGCTCCGCCGCACATGCTGGCGGGCGAGGCGCTGGCGCTGATGAGCGATCCTGCGCCGGCGGTCACCGTGCTGTTCGTCGTCGAGGACGGCCGCCCCGTAGGCATCCTGCACGTCCACGACCTGCTGCGCGCCGGGGTGATGTAGGTCCCGAGGGATCGCACGATCAAATGAAAAGGACGGACCCAAGCTGCGCCTTATGCGTTCGGCTGGCCGGGGATCGATCCGCCAAGTAAAGAGACCCGCGACCCGTAACGCCGGAGTTCCGATGCTGCCTGCCCCCAGAGCCGACCTTGTCCCGAACACCTTCGACTACGAGATCCGGCCGCTGGTGAAGGCCACGGGCTTCCGCGAATACGACGCCCGCTGGCTCTTCGGTCCCGAGATCAACCTGCTGGGCATCCAGGCGCTGGGCCTTGGCCTTGGGACCTACATCCAGGAGCTCGGCCAGAAGCGGATCGTGGTGGGCCACGACTTCCGGTCCTATTCGCTGTCGATCAAGCAGGCGCTGACCATCGGCCTCGTCGCCGCCGGCTGCGAGGTGCTGGACATCGGCCTGTCGGTCTCGCCGATGGCCTATTTCGCCCAGTTCGACCTGGACGCCCCTTGCGTGGCCATGGTCACCGCCAGCCACAACGAGAACGGCTGGACGGGCGTGAAGATGGGCGCCCAGAAGCCGCTGACCTTCGGCCCCGACGAGATGGGCCGGCTGAAGGAGATCGTCCTGAAGGGCGAGTGGGCGGAGCGCCCCGGCGGCTCGGTTCAGCACGTCGAAGGCGTGGCCGAGCGCTACATCGCCGACGTGGCGAGCCGCGCCAGCCTGAAGCGGCCGCTGAAGGTGATCGCGGCCTGCGGCAACGGCACGGCCGGGGCCTTCGCGCCGGAAGCGCTGCGCCGGATGGGCGTCGCCACGGTGATCGAGATGGACTGCGATCTCGACTTCAACTTCCCGAAGTACAACCCGAACCCCGAAGACAGCGTCATGCTGCACGCCATGGCCGAGGCGGTCCGACGCTATGACGCCGACGTCGCCCTGGGCTTCGACGGCGACGGCGACCGCTGCGGGGTGGTGGACGACGAGGGCGAGGAGATCTTCGCCGACAAGATCGGCCTGATGCTGGCCCGCGACCTTTCGGTCCTGCACAAGGACGCCACCTTCATCGTCGACGTGAAGTCCACAGGCCTGTTCGCCACCGACGAGGTGCTGAAGGCCAACGGCGCCAAGACGGTCTACTGGAAGACCGGCCACAGCTACATCAAGCGCAAGACGGCCGAACTCGGCGCGCTGGCCGGCTTCGAGAAGAGCGGCCACTTCTTCTTCAACCCGCCGATCGGGCGCGGCTATGACGACGGCCTGGTGGCCGCCGCCGCGATCCTGTCGATGCTGGACCGCAACCCCGACAAGAAGCTCTCCGACCTGAAGAAGGCCCTGCCGGTGGCCTTCACCTCCCTGACCATGAGCCCGCACTGCGCCGACGAGGAGAAGTACGGCGTGGTCGACGACGTCGTCCGCGAATACACCGAATTCGCCAACGCCGGCGGGACCATCCTGGGCCGCAAGATCACCGACCTCGTCACCGTCAACGGGGTCCGCGTGGCCCTGGAGGACGGCTCGTGGGTGCTGGTGCGCGCCTCATCCAACAAGCCCGAGCTGGTGGTCGTGGTGGAGAGCACGCAGTCCGAGGACGACATGCGCCGCCTGTTCCGCGAAGAGGTGAAGCCGCGCCTCGCGAAACGGTCACAAGTGGGCGCCTATAACCAGGAAATCTGATTCCGACGTCCACGGACGTCTTCGAGGCCAGGCGCAGAGTTTCGGGGGACCGCTGAATGAAGGTTGCGATGATCGGGACGGGCTATGTGGGCCTGGTCAGCGGGGCTTGCTTCGCCGACTTCGGGCACACCGTCACCTGCATCGACAAGGACGCGGGCAAGATCGAGCGCCTGAAGGCGGGCGGCATCCCGATCTACGAGCCGGGCCTCGACGTGCTGGTCGCCCAGAACGTGAAGGCGGGCCGCCTCTTCTTCTCCACCGAGGCGCGCGAGGCCGTGCGCGAGGCCGATGCGGTGTTCATCGCCGTGGGCACCCCCTCGCGGCGCGGCGACGGCCATGCGGACCTCTCCTACGTTTATGCCGCAGCCGAGGAAGTGGCGGGCCTGGTGGACGGCTTCACCGTCGTGGTGACGAAGTCGACCGTCCCGGTGGGCACCGGCGATGAAATCGAGGCCATCTTCAAGCGCGTGCGGCCCGACGCGGACGTGGCGGTCGTCTCGAACCCGGAGTTCCTGCGCGAAGGGGCGGCGATCGAGGACTTCAAGCGGCCGGACCGCGTGGTGGTCGGCACCGACGACGAGCGCGCCCGCGACGTCATGCGCGAGCTGTACCGGCCGCTCTACCTCAATGAGACGCCGATGGTCTTCACGGGCCGCCGAACCAGCGAACTGATCAAGTACGCCGGCAACGCCTTCCTGGCGCTGAAGATCACCTTCATCAACGAAATCGCCGACCTGTGCGAAGCCGTGGGCGCCGACGTCCAGCAGGTGGCCCGGGGCATCGGCCTGGATGGGCGGATCGGGAACAAGTTCCTGAACGCCGGCCCCGGCTACGGCGGCTCCTGCTTCCCGAAGGACACGCTGGCGCTGGTGCGCACCGCACGGGACTATGGCGCTCCCGTCGAGCTCATCGAGACGACCGTCAAGGTCAACGACGAGCGCAAGCGGGCGATGGCGCGCAAGGTGATCAAGGCGCTGGATGGCGAGGTGAAGGGCAAGACGGTCGGCGTCCTGGGGCTCACGTTCAAGCCGAACACCGACGACATGCGCGATGCGCCGTCGCTGGCGATCATCCCCGCCCTGCAGGACAAGGGCGCCCGCGTGCAGGCGTTTGACCCGGAGGGCCTCTCCGAAGCGAAGCACATGTTGTCGGATGTGGACTTCCGCGAAGATCCCTACGCGGTGGCCGCCGGCGCCGACGCGCTCGTCATCATCACGGAGTGGGACCAGTTCCGGGCGCTCGATCTCGACCGGATCAAGCTGCTGATGCGCAAGCCCGTGCTCATCGATCTGCGCAACATCTACAAGCCCGACGACATGAAGGCGCGCGGCTTCGAATACGACAGCGTCGGCAGGCCTTGAGCGCCCGCGGGCGCCCGAGAACTCCGGCGGGCTAGAAGCCCAGGGTTCCCAGCGCCATGAAAGCCTGGGCGATCCAGACCACGCCGGCCCAGAAGGCGGTGGCAAGCAAAGCTACGAAAGCGAGGCAGGCGATGGACGTCGCGGGACGCCGGGCTTGCCGCGCCACACCCCAATGGGCGAGGTCGCGCCGCATATTTCCTCCCAAGTCTTGCTCTTTGGTCCCCGGCTCAAGTCCGGTGGTTGTAACGACTGTGACACAAGGCTTAAGGCCTGGGTAGGGTTGCTGCGCAGAAATCTCGAACTGCGTTCTGCCGCCGCAATCCGGCGCAAATCTCCGCGGGGGCCTACTGCGCTGCGGCGATCTCCCGCTCGGCGCGGGCCTTCAGATAGGCATGCAGCGCCTGGATCTCGGCGTCGGTGAGCGCGGTGAAGCGGCTGCGGGCGGCCGCGCCCATCAGGTTGTCGAGCCTGCGGCCGCCGGCGGCGACGCCTTGGTGCAGCAAGCGCCGGAAATCGGCGTCGTCGTACGATGCGGCCATGGTCAGGTCGGGGCTCTTCGTCGCCTCCGAGCCCTTCAGGTCGGCGCCGTGGCATTCCACGCAGAGGCGGGCGACCGCGCGGCCCTGGGCGTACTGCGGTCCGAGGTTGGGCAGCGGGGGAACGCCGGCCTTCAGCAGGGCGTGCTCCGATCGGAACTTGCCGAGCAGGACGCCGAGCCGTCCGACGTGGCCGACTTCCAGGCGCGGCTGATCTTCGCCGGCGACCGGGAAGCTGCGGACGTAGGCGATCAGGTCGGCGGTCTCCCGGTCCGACAGCTGGGCGAACGCGCTGGAGGGCATCACCCACAGCTGGCGCCCGTCCCCGCCGACGCCATGACGGATGGCGGCGTTGAGCTGGCTGTCGGTCTGTTGCGCCGCGACCCGCGTCAGGTTCGGGCCCCAGGCGCGCACGATTGCAGGATCGTCGTGGAAGAGCCGGCCCTGTAGCCGATCGCCGTGGCAATCGTGGCAGCCGTTCAGAACGGCGAGGCGGCGTCCGCGCTCGGCCGAGCCGGTCATGGGCGGCGTGGCGGACACGAACTGAGCCGGGCGTTCCCCGGCAGGCCAGCGGATCATCGCCTCCGACGCCGCAAACGCGCCCGCGACTGCGAACAGGACGAACACCGCCACGCCGGCCAGGCCATAGCCGGCCCACTTCACGACACGCATCGAAAATCTCCCCAAATCCTCGCCGCGGGCCGCCGGTCATCGGCCGGCGTTCGCGGAGCGCGGGGCTTTAAAGACGGTGGCGTAGCTGCACAATAAGGGGCGGGCGCAGACCCGCTCTGCGGCTTTGCAGAGCCGCCTAGGCGGCCGCCTTCTTCACGGCGCCGGCGATCTCCCTGACCACCTGGCTGACCAGCTTGGCGTCGTCGCCTTCGGCCATGATCCGGATCAGGGGCTCGGTGCCGGACGGGCGGATCACCAGCCTGCCCGAGCCGTTGAGGCGGGCCTCGGCGTCCGCGATGGCCTGCTTCACTTGGGCGTCCTCCAGCGGCTTGCCCGAGCTGAAGCGGACATTCTCGAGAAGCTGCGGCACCGGTTCGAACTGGCGGGCGAGCGCGCTCATCGGCTTGTCGCACTCCTTCAGCACGGCCAGCACCTGCAGCGCCGCGATGAGACCATCACCGGTGGTCGAGAGGTCCGAGAGGATCAGATGGCCGGACTGCTCGCCGCCCAGGTTGAAGCCGCCTTCGCGCATCCGCGCCATGACGTAGCGATCGCCGACGGCGGTGCGCTCCAGCCTCAGCTGCCGGTCGGCGAGGTAGCGCTCCAGCCCGAGGTTCGACATGACCGTGGCGACCACGCCGCCGCCCCTCAGCTTGTCGCCCTTGGCGAAGCTGTCAGCGATGATGGCCATGATCTGGTCGCCGTCGACGACCTGGCCCTTCTCGTCGCAGATCACCAGGCGGTCGGCGTCGCCGTCCAGCGCGATGCCGATGTCGGCCCGGTACTCCTTGACCATCTTCGACATCGCCAGCGGGTGGGTGGAGCCGCACTCCTCGTTGATGTTGAAGCCGTTGGGCGAGACCCCGACGCGGATCACCTCGGCGCCCAGCTCGTACAGCGCCTCGGGAGCCACCTTGTAGGCCGCCCCGTTGGCGCAATCGATGACCACCCGCATCCCGGCGAGGCTCAGGCCCTTGGGGAACGTGGCCTTGGCGATCTCGACGTAACGCGCCTGGCTGTCGTCGATCCGCTGCACCCGGCCAAGCTTGTCCGGCGGCGCGAGGCCCTCCTGCAGGCCCTGGTCCATCAGCGCCTCGATGCCCAGCTCCTGCTCGTCCGAGAGCTTGTAGCCGTCGGGGCCGAACAGCTTGATCCCGTTGTCGGCGAAGTGGTTGTGCGACGCGGAGATCATCACGCCGAGGTCGGCGCGGAGCGAGCGGGTCATCATAGCAACGCCCGGCGTCGGCAGCGGGCCGAACAGGCGGACGTCCATGCCGACGCTGGTGAAGCCCGCCACCAGGGCCGGCTCGATCATGTAGCCCGAGAGCCGGGTGTCCTTGCCGATCACGACGAGGTGGCGGCGGTCGTCCTTGGACATGAACAGCTTGCCAGCCGCCATGCCGACCCTGAGCGCCACCTCGGCCGTCATCGGATGCCGGTTGGCCTGGCCGCGGATCCCGTCGGTGCCGAAGTAGGCGCGCTTGCTCATCGATCCGCCTCGAAACGTTTGGAAACTGAGATTTAGTGGCCCGGACCTTAGCCGATGCTAAAGCCGCGGCGTTACAGGGTCGAACCTCTGCCTCTAGCACAAGGAACGCGCGAGCCACATGTGCGGCATCATCGGCATCGTGGGGACGAAACCCGTCCAGGACCGGCTCATCGACAGCCTCAAGCGCCTGGAATACCGCGGCTATGATTCCGCCGGGGTGGCGGGGATCGTGGACGGCAAGCTCGAGCGTCGCCGGGCGGCGGGCAAGATCAAGGCGCTGGAAGAGGTGCTGGCGGACGAGCCGCTGCGCGCCACCGTCGGCATCGGCCACACGCGCTGGGCCACCCACGGGCGCCCGAACACCGTCAACGCCCACCCGCACAAGGCCGGCCGCGTCACGCTCGTGCACAACGGGATCATCGAGAACTTCGCCGAGCTGCGCGAGGCGCTGCAGGCCAAGGGCCGCACGTTCGAGAGCGAGACCGACACCGAGGTGATCGCGCAGTTGCTGGACTGCGAGCTGGAGACCGGAAAGGCCCCGCTGGAGGCTTTCAAGGCGACGCTGGATCAGCTCACCGGGGCCTATGCGCTAGGGGTGCTGGTGGAAGGCGAGGATGGCCTGGTGATGGGCGCCCGGCGCGGCAGCCCGCTGGTCGTAGGCTACGGCGACGGCGAGATGTTCATCGGCTCGGACGCCCTGGCGGTCGGCCCCTTCACCAACCGGATCAGCTACCTGGACGAAGGCGACTATGTCGCCATCGATCACAACTCGGCGCGGATCTTCGACGAGACGGGCCAGCCCGCAGACCGGCCGATGCGCACCGTGCCGGCCTCGGCCGCCCTGGTCGAGAAGGGCAACTACCGGCACTTCATGGAGAAGGAGATCCACGACCAGCCCGAGGGGTGCCAGCGCACCATCTCGGCCTATGTGGACACGATCTCCAACCGTGCGGCGGTCTCGGGCGGCATCGACTGGGCGGGCCTGGAGCGCGTGCAGATCGTGGCCTGCGGCACCTCGTACATCGCCGGCCTGCTGGGCAAGTACCTGATCGAGCAGATGGCCGACCTGCCGGTGGACGTCGAGATCGCCTCGGAGTTCCGCTATCGCCAGCCGTCGCTGCGGGCGGGCGCGCTGGCCATCGCCATGTCGCAGTCGGGCGAGACGGCCGACACCCTGGCCGCCCTGCGCTTCTGCCAGGGCAAGGGCATGCAGACCGCCGCCGTCGTCAACGCCACGGAATCGACCATGGCCCGCGAGGTGGACGTGGTCTGGCCGATCCACTGCGGCCCGGAGATCGGCGTCGCCTCCACCAAGGCCTTCACCGCCCAGGTTTCGGTGCTGACCGCGGTGGCCATCGCCGCCGCGCGCGCCCGGGGCAAGATCGACGAGGCCGAGGAGCAGCGCCTCGTGAAGGTGCTCCTGGAGGCGCCGCGCCTCATCGCCGAGTCCATCAAGCTGGAGGACGCTGTCCGCAGCATCGCCCAGGACGTGGCCAAGGCGCGGGACGTGCTCTACCTCGGCCGCGGGCCGATGTATCCGCTGGCCCTGGAAGGCGCGCTGAAGCTGAAGGAGATCAGCTACATCCACGCCGAGGGCTATGCCGCCGGCGAGCTGAAGCACGGGCCGATCGCGCTCGTGGACGAGCAGACGCCCATCGTCATCCTGGCGCCCATGGACAGCTACTTCGAGAAGTCGGCGTCCAACATGCAGGAGGTCATGGCCCGAGGCGGCCAGGTGATCTTCATCACCGACCCCGAAGGCGAGAAGCACGCGCCGAAGGGCGCCCGCATCGTGGTGACGGCGCCGAAGTGCGATCCGCTGATCGCGCCGCTGGTGCTGTCGGCGCCGGTGCAGCTCCTGGCCTACCACGTGGCGGTGCAGAAGGGCGCGGACGTCGACCAACCGCGCAACCTGGCGAAGTCGGTCACCGTCGAATAGCGGCAAAGCAAAACGGCCGCCCCGAGGGGGCGGCCGTCGCAGTTCAGCCGTTCGGCTGGGAATTCCTTACTTCGGCGCCGGAGCGGTTTCGCCCGTGGTGGCCGGCGGCGTGGTGGTCGGCGCCGTGGCGTCGGCCGGCGGCGTCGCGGCCATGCCGTCGGCGGCCGGAGCCGTGGTCGACATCGAGTCGGTCGCAGGCGCGGTCGTGGCCATCGAGTCGGTGGCCGGCGCGGTGGCGGCGGCGTCGGTGGCCGGAGCTTCTTCAGCCTTCTTCTGGCAGGCGGCGAGGCCCAGGGCCATGACGCCGGCGGCGGCAACGGTCAGAATGCGAAGCTTCATTTTGGTTGGCTCCCTAGGGGTGAATCCCCCGCGAGGAGCGTTGCACAACTTCCCGTGATCGCAAAATCGTGATCACACCAGTACAGGCATGCCGCCGACCGGGATCGCAGCCGGCCCTGCGGCGTTCTGAGAGCCGCGAGCCAAGGCTGAGCTTCGGACGGGTCCGGAGCGTTCGGAGGGGATGAATGACGAAGCGTGTGCGCAAGGCGGTCCTGCCGGTGGCCGGACTGGGGACCCGGGTGCTGCCCGGCGCCAAGACGACGCCGAAGAACCTGCTGAACGTCGTGGACCGGCCGATCCTGTCCTACATCGTCGAGGAGGCGCGAGCCGCCGGCATCGAACACTTCGTGTTCATCGTCGGCCGGGGCCAGGGCGCCATCGAGGACTATTTCGACGCCAGTCCCGAGATCGAGCAGGCGCTGGAGGCCAAGGGCAAGACCGATATCCTGGCCGACGTGCGCCGGGACGTGCTGCAGCCCGGCCAAATGAGCTTCGTGCGCCAGATGGCGCCGCTGGGCCTGGGCCACGCCGTGTGGTGCGCCCGCGACATCATCGGCGACGAGCCGTTCGCGGTGATGCTGCCGGACATGCTGATGGCGGCGAACCCGCCGGCGCTGGCGCAGGCGGTCACCGCCTACGAAAAGACCGGCGGTAACATCGTCGTCGTCGAACCGGCGCCCGAGGGCGAGGCCCACAAGTACGGCATCGTGGCCCTCGACGGTCAGGACGGCCGGCTGAACCGCATGACCGGCATGGTCGAGAAGCCGGCGCCGGGCACGGAGCCCTCGAACCTGTTCATCTCCGGCCGCTACATCCTCCAGCCCGAGATCTTCGAGATCCTGGAGACCCAGGAGCGCGGCGCCGGCGGCGAGATCCAGCTCACCGACGGCATGGCCAACCTGATGAAGATCCAGGACTTCCACGCCCTGGAGTACGAGGGCGTCACCTACGATTGCGGCGACAAGATCGGCCTGCTGCGCGCAAACGTGGCCTTCGCGCTGATGCGGCCCGAGCTGAAGGACGCCGCCCGCAAGGCGATCCACGAACTCCTGTGACGGCCGGACTTCCCCCGTCGCCCGGGGTGCGATAGCCCTAACCGCGGTGGGGGCTCTCGGGACGGGGAGCGGGAATGCGGGTACTGATCCTCGGCGGGGACGGCTTCTGCGGCTGGCCGACGGCGCTGCACCTGTCGGCGCGCGGCCACGACGTCGGCATCGTCGACAACGGCTCGCGGCGGCGCATCGACGAGGAGCTGGGCGCCGGCTCCCTCACGCCGATTTCGCCCATGGCCGAGCGGCTGGCCGCCTGGCGCGAGGTTTCGGGGCGGACCATCGCCGCGCACGACCTCACCGTCGGCAAGGACTTCGACGGCCTGGTCGACCTGCTGAAAGGCTTCCGGCCCGACGCCATCGTCCACTTCGCCGAGCAGCGGGCCGCGCCCTATTCGATGAAGTCGGCCGCCCACAAGCGCTACACCATCGACAACAACCTGAACGCCACCCACGACGTCCTGGCCGCGATCGTCGAGAGCGGCCTCGACGTGCACCTGGCCCACCTGGGGACGATGGGCGTCTACGGCTACGGCACGGCGGGCGTGGCGATCCCGGAGGGCTACCTGACCGTGCAGGTGGAGACGGCGGACGGCTGGGCCCCGAAGGAGATCCTGTATCCGGCCAATCCGGGCTCGATCTACCACCTGACCAAAACCCAGGACGCCCTGCTCTTCCAGTTCTACGCGCGGAACGACGGCCTGCGGATCACCGACCTGCACCAGGGCATCGTCTGGGGCGCGCAGACGGCCGAGACGCGGATGGACCCGCGGCTGGTGAACCGCTTCGACTACGACGGCGACTACGGCACGGTGCTGAACCGGTTCCTCATGCAGGCGGCGCTGGGCTATCCGCTGACGGTGCACGGCAGCGGCGGCCAGACGCGGGCCTTCATCAACATCCAGGACACCGTGCGCTGCGTGGAGCTCGCCCTCGCCCATCCTCCGGCACGCGGCGATCGGGTGAAGGTGATGAACCAGATGACCGAATGCTGGCGGGTCCGCGACCTGGCGGCGATGGTGGCCAGACTGGCCGGCGCCGAGGTGGCGCACATGCCGAACCCCCGCGCCGAGGCGGACGAGAACGAGCTCTGCGTGGAGAACCGCCGGCTGCTGGGCTATGGCCTGCAGCCGATCACACTGGAAGACGGCCTGCTCATGGAGATCTCCGAGACGGCGCGCGCCTATGCGCATCGGGCCGACCTGACGAAGATCCCCTGCGTCTCGGCCTGGAACGCCGAACGCGCCCAGGCGCTGGCGGCGCATACCGCCAAGGTGGCGGCGGAGTAGCGGTTGCGGCTGTTCGTCTTCGGCTATGGCTTCTCGGGCTCGGCGCTCGCACGCCGGCTGATGCGGCAGGGGTGGACGGCGGCGGCGACCCATCGCGGGACGCCCGACGCCCTGCTGGCCGACGGCGTGACGCCGGTGCATGTGGACGATCGCGAAGCCCTGGTCCGCGAACTCGCCAAGGCGCAGGCGCTGCTCGTCACGGCGCCGCCGGGGGCGGACGGCTGCCCGGGCTTGAACGCGCTCGTCCCGGCGCTGGCCCACGCGCAGGCCTTCCCGGATTGGACGGGGTATCTCTCCACCACCGGCGTCTATGGCGACCGCCGCGGCGGCTGGGTGAGCGAGCGCAGCACGCTGGCGGCGCAATCGGTGGAGGGCGCGCGCCGCGTCGGCGCCGAGCGCGACTGGCTGGAGGTCGGCCGCGGCATGGGCCTGACCGTAACGGTCTTCCGTCTGCCAGGGATTTACGGCGCCGGACGCTCGGCGTTCGACCGGCTGCGGGAAGGCAAGGCCCGGCGGATCGTAGCGCCCGGCCAGGTGTTCTCGCGCATCCACGTCGACGACCTGGCCGCGGGCCTTGCGGCTTCGATCGCCCGGCCGCGGGCGGGCGGGATCTACAACCTCTGTGACGACGAGCCGGCGCCGAACCCGGACGTGGTCGCCTATGCGGCCGAGCTCCTCGGCCTGCCGGTTCCGCAGGAGGTTCCCCTCGCCGAAGCCCAGCTTACGCCCGCGGCCATGCGCTTCTACGCCGAGAGCAAGCGGGTCTCGAACGCCCGCGCCAAGGCGGAGTTGGACTGGCGACCGGCTTATCCGAGCTACCGTGAAGGGCTGGCGGCGGTGCTTGCCGCGGGCGGCTAGCACCGCGGCTTTCGTCCGGACACGACGATGCCGACCAGGATCAGCGCCATGCCGAGCGCATGGTGGAGCTGGAAACGCTCGCCCAGCAGAAGGACGGCGAGCACCGCGCCGAAGATGGGCTGCAGGTGCATGTACTGGCTGGCCCGCGCCGCGCCCACGAGCTCCACGCCACGATTGAAGAACAGGTAGGCGGCGAACGACGGCAGGGCCGCCACGTAGGCGATGCCGAGCAGGGCCTTGGCCGAGAGCACCATGCGCGCGCCCAGCGCCATCTCGACGGCATAAAGCGGGGCCAGCGCCAGGGCTGAGACGGCGAAGGTCGCCCAGAGCAGGCTGAGCGGGTGGACGTCCGGCCGCCGCCGCAGCATCAGCGAATAGACGGCGTAGAGCACCACGCCGATCAGGATCAGGCCGTCGCCCGCGTTCAGGCCGAGGTGCATCAGATCCCACGGTCGACCTCGTGTGACCACCGCGAGCACTCCGGTCAGCGACAGCGCCATTCCCGCGACCTGCCAGCGGTTCACGCGATCCTTCAGCCCAAGCCACCCGAACAGCATGACGAGCGGCGGGATGCCCGCCTGCATGACGACGCTGTTCAGCGCCGTGGTGGTGTGAAGGCCGAAGTAGAGCAGTACGCCGAAGCTCGCGACGCCCATCAGCGCGAGCGCGACCACGATGCGCCAACGGGCGCGCAGCACAGGCAGGTCGCGCCTGAGGTGCGGCCAGGCCAGGGGCGTGACCAGAACCAGCGCCAGCAGCCAGCGCCAGAACGACAGGGCCACCGGCGGGACGAGGCCGGCGAGCGCCCGGCCGGCGATCGAGTTGCCGGCCCAGAACAGGATGGTCAGCGAAAGAAGGAGCGGCGCTGCGCGCCACATGGCCGAGAGGTTCAGAGGATCACGTCCTCCAGCGCCGAGATCAGCCGCGTCAGGTCCTCCGCCCGCGACAGGCGGTGGTCGCCGTCCTTGACCAGGGTGAAGACCACGTCCGGGCTCTTGATCGCGTGGGCGAGCTGAAGGGCGTGGCTCCACGGCACGTCGGGGTCCTCGCCGCCCTGGAGGATCCGCACCGGCGCCTCGATCGGGACCTCCTGAGCCTCGAGGATCGACCAGCGGGCGCCGTCCTCCAGCAGGGCCGCGGTGATCGGATAGGGTTCGCCGTACTCGCTGGGCCGCAGCCAGACGCCGTCGCGCGCGAGGTCAGCCAGGCCTTCCGGCGGGATCTCGGGCTTCATCAGCTTCTCGGTGAAGTCGGGCGCGGGCGCGATCAGAACCATCGCCTTCACCCGCTCGGGAACGGCCATGGCCGCCAGGCAGGCCACCCAGCCGCCCATCGACGACCCCACCAGCACCACCGGCCCCTCGGTCAGCGCATCCAGAACCGCCAGGGCGTCCTCGCGCCAGCGGGTGATCGTACCGTCCCGGAAGTCGCCCGAGGACTCGCCGTGTCCGAAATAGTCGAAGCGGACGTAAGCGCGGCCGTTCGCCTGCGCCCACTCGGCGATCGCCTGGGCCTTCGTGCCCGCCATGTCCGACTTGAAGCCGCCCAGCCACACCACCGCAGGGCCTGCGCCGTCGACCTTCCGCCAAGCCAGCCGCTCGCCGTCAGGCCGTTCGAGAAATTCGCTCGTTTCGCTCATGGGAGCCTCTTAGCAGGCGGCGCCAACTCAGTTTAGAGAAGGCGTGTGGCTCTTCCCTCCGATTTCACCCTTCTGCAGGTCATCCCGGAGCTCGAGACCGGCGGCGCCGAGCAGAGCACGATCGACATCGCCCAGGCGGTGGTGCGCGCCGGCGGCACGGCCCTGGTCGCCACGGCCGGCGGGCGGATGACCCAGCGCCTGATCGCCGACGGCGGGCGGCTGGCCCAGATGCCCGTGCAGACCAAGAACCCGCTGGTGATGCTGGGAAACGCGGCTCGGCTCGTGGCGCTGATCCGCCAGGAAAAGGTCTCGATCGTCCACGCCCGCAGCCGCGCGCCGGCTTTCGCGTCGCTCTGGGCTGCCCATGCCACGGGCACGCCGTTCGTCGCGACCTACCACGGGGTCTACAAGGCCAAGAGCAGCCTCAAGCGCTGGTACAATGCGGTGATGACGCGGGGCGACCTGGTCATCGCCAATTCCGAGTACACCCGCGACCACATCCTGTCGGAACATGCGATCGACCCGGCGAAGGTGGTGACGATCCCGCGAGGCGTCGACTTCGGCCGCTTCGATCCGGGGCTGGTGACGCCGAACCGGGTGGATGCCCTGCGGAAAGCCTGGGGCGTGGCGCCGGACGACGGACGCGTGAAGGTGCTGCTGGCTGGCCGCCTCACCCGTATCAAGGGACACCTGACGATCATCGAGGCTGCGCGGCGGCTGGCGGCGGAAGGGCGCCACGACTTCCTGATTCTCTTCGCCGGCGACGATCAGGGCCGCACCGGCTACGCTGAGGAGTTGCGGCGCGAGATCGCAGACGCCGGCCTTCAGGAGGCCGTAAGGATCGTCGGCCATTGTGACGACATGCCCGCGGCCTATCTGCTCGCCGATGTCGCGATACTGCCGACGACGGTTCCGGAGTCCTTCGGCCGCGCGGCGGTGGAGCCGCAGGCCATGGGTCGCCCCGTGATCGCCTCCAACCACGGCGGCGTCACGGAAACGGTGGTCGATGGCGTCACCGGCTGGCTGGTTCCGCCGGGCGACCCCGAAGCGTGGATGCGGGCGCTGGCGCTCGCGATCGACTCCGGGGTCGGCAAGCGCAGCGAGATGGGCCATATCGGACAGACGCGGGCCCACCAGCTCTACTCGAACGACGCCATGTGCTCGGCGACCCTGGCCGCCTACGAGCGCGTGCTGGAAGGCCGCCGCTGATGGCCCGCACCGTCGAGCGCATCCTGGTCATCAAGTTGTCGGCGCTGGGCGACTTCGTGCTGGCCCTTGCCGCGATGAAGAAGATCCGCGAGGCCCATCCGAAGGCGCACATCACGCTGCTGACGACGCCGCCGTTCGAGGCGCTGGCCAAGACCTGCCCCTACTTCAACGCCGTGGACACCGGCGGCCGGCCCGAGAGCTTCCCCGAGTGGATGGCGCTCCGGAAGCGTCTGAAGGCCATGAACCCGACGCGGGTGTACGACCTGCAGACCTCGGCCCAGTCGAACCGCATCTTCCAGCTCCTGCGGCCCGGCCCGCCGGCCTGGTCCGGCATCGCCTTCGGCTGCTCGCTGCCGCACAGGAACCCGCTGCGAAACCAGATGCACACCCTGGAGCGGCAGGCCGACCAGCTCATGTACGCCGGCATCTGGCCGGACGCGCCGACCGAGCCCGGGACGGCTCCGCCCCCAGACCTGTCGTGGATCCTGAAGCAGGCGCCCGCCGAGCGCCCGGTGCCGGGCGCGGTGAAGCCGCGGCCCTATGTAATGTTCGTGCCGGGCGGCTCGGCGCATCGCCTCGACAAGCGCTGGCCGCTGGAGAAGTACGCCGAGCTCGCGAAGATCCTCTACTCGCGCGGCTTCGACATCGTGATTATCGGCGGCCCCCAGGAGACCGCGCTGGCCCACGCCATCCAGCGGCAGACGCCGAGGGCCCGAGACCTGACCGGCCGCACCGATTTCGCCCGGGTCGCCATCCTGGGCGCCAAGGCGGCGCTGGCGGTCGGCAACGACACGGGCCCCCTGCACCTGGCCGCCGCCGCCGGCGCCCCCACGATCGTCATCTTCGGAAAGAGCTCGGACCCGGCGCTATCGGCGCCCCGGGGTCGGGTGGCCATCCTCCAGTCGGACAACCTGGCCGACATCAGTGTGGCGCAAGTGGCGCAGGCGGCGAACTCCCTGGCCCCTGCCCCCTCCGCGCGACCTTGATACCGCAGGGCGCCTTCGTCATATACTGAGGTGAGCCCGGAGCGCCTGCGGCGCGCCGGCGTTTTTGCGTTCGACACTCTCGTTTCAACAGCTCCAGGAGCACTGCCTATTCGCCGCCCCATGCAAGCGCCGCCCGTCAAGGAAGGGCCGCGCATGAACGAAGATATCCGCGTCCCCCGCGTCCTCCTCATCGACCAGCACGGTGAGAAGCAGGGCGTGATGCCCACCTCCGCCGCCATCGAGGCCGCGCAGGAAGTGGGTCTGGACCTGGTGGAGATCGTCCCCAACGCGGATCCGCCCGTCTGCAAGATCCTGGACTACGGCAAGTTCAAGTTCCAGGAACAGAAGAAGAAGAACGAGGCGCGCAAGCGGCAGAAGGTCGTCGAGATCAAAGAGATCAAGCTGCGGCCCAACATCGACCAGCACGACTACGACGTGAAGGCCCGGTCGATGCACCGCTTCTTCGAGGAAGGCGACAAGGTGAAGATCACCCTGCGCTTCCGCGGCCGCGAACTGGCCCACCCCGAACTCGGCATGAAGCTGCTGCAGAAGGTGAAGGCCGACTTCGAGCCCGTGGCGAAGGTCGAGTACGAGCCCCGCATGGAGGGCCGTCAGATGATCATGATCCTGGCCCCGCGCTGAGCCGGACCGTGATCCGCAGAACGATCGGAATTCTGGGAGCGGCCGTCCTCGGGACGGCCGCTTTCTTCATGCCCGCGGCCGCCCAGGATCGGGGCAACGAGCCGGTGAAGCCCTTCGCCGTCGCCGACGGCGTCTGGTGGGTGGGTGCCTCGGACGTCGCCAGCTACCTGATCCAGACCAACAAGGGCCTGATCCTGATCGACGGCGGCTACGAGAGCACCGCGCCGCAGATCCTGAACAACATCCGCCGCCTGGGCTTCGACCCGAAGAGCCAGGTGAAGATCATCCTGAACAGCCACGCCCATATCGACCACGCCGGCGGCATCGCCGCGCTGAAAGCCGCCACGGGGGCGAAGGTGCTGGTCAGCGCCGAGGACGGCAAGCTGATGGCCCGCGGCGGCAAGGGCGACTTCTTCCTGGGCGACCGCTATGGCTACCCGCCGGTGAAGCCGGACGGGACCATCCGCGACGGCCAGAAGGTGAAGCTGGGCGATCGCACGCTGACCGCCCACATCACGCCAGGCCACACGCGAGGCTGCACCACCTGGACCTTCCCGGTGACGGTGTCCGGTCAGGCGCGGCAGGCCCTCGTCCTCTGCTCGAACACCGTGCTTCCCGGCTACACGCTGGCGGGCCAGGAGAGCTACCCCGGCATCGCCGCCGACTACGAGAAGAGCTACCGCTTCTGGCGCGCCGCGCCCTGCGACGTGTTCCTGGCAAGCCACGCGCAGTTCTTCCGAGCGGCGGAGAAGGCCAAGTCGGGCAAGGCCGACGCCTTCGTCGATCCCGAGGGCTGCCGGACGTTCTTCGAGCGCGGCTACGCCGGCTTCAAGGCCGAGCTCGGCAAGCAGCAGGCCGCCGCCCGCTGAGGCCTGGCGGCCACAGGCGCCGAACCTTGCGACCAACGGCGGTTGCCGCCGCCGGGGCCTGAGCCTACCTCACCCGCCATGTCCCAGTTCGCACCGCGGGCGACGACGTCGCCTGCGCGCGCGTCGGCGCCCTCTTCCGTTTCCGCCAACCTCCGGGTCGCGCCATGAGCGAGCTCGAGGAACGCCGGGCGCTGGTCGTCCTGCTGGGCGTCATCTTCCTGATGATCGCCGGCTTCGGCCTGGTCATCCCGCTGCTGCCCTTCTTCGCCCAGGCGTTCGATGCGCCGGCCTGGCAGGTGACGCTGCTGTTCTCGACGTTTTCGGTCGGCCAGTTCCTCGGCGAGCCGTTCTGGGGCCGGCTGTCCGACCGCATGGGGCGGCGTCCGGTGCTGATCGCCACCATCGCCATGGTGGGCGTGAGCTATGTGGCGCTCGCCTTTGCGCCCAACATCGGCTGGGCGTTCGCCATTCGGTTCGCCAACGGCTTCTTCGCCGGCAACATCTCCACCCTGCAGGGCGCGCTGGCGGACATCACGCCGCCAGAGAAGCGCCCGCAGCGCATGGGGATCATGGGCGCGGCGTTCAGCGCGGGCTTCATGACCGGACCCGCCATCGGTGGTCTGCTGGCCCAACCCAGCCGCGGCGCCCTCGGCTTCCAGCTGCCGCTGCTGGCGGCGGCCGCGTTTGCGATCGCCTCCGCCCTGGCGGTTGTCCTGCTGGTGCGCGAGCGGCGGCCCGACGCCGTCCCGCTGCCCAAAGGACCGAAGCCCGCCCGCGTGCGCGACGCCTTCGCCCACCCGGTGATCAGCCGGGTGGTGATGATCAGCTTCATCGTGGTGGTGGGCTTCGCCGGCATCGAGGCCACCTACGGCCTGTGGACCGAAGCCCGCTTCGGCTGGGGTCCGCGCCAGATCGGCCTGGCCTTCATGGGCATCGGCCTGCTGGGCGCGGTCTGCCAGGGCTGGCTCTCAGGGCGGTTGGCCCGGCGCTACGGCGAGGCCTCGACCCTGACGGCCGGGCTGGTGCTGATGGGGCTGGGGCTGACGGTCCAGGGGCTGTCTCCCACCTGGATCGTAGCGATGGTCGGGTTCGCGCTGGTCTGCGTGGGGCAGTCGATCTGCTTCCCGAACGTCTCGGCGCTGATTTCCCAGGCGGCGCCGGCGCACCGGCAGGGCGAGATGCTGGGCCTGAACATGAGCGGCATGGCGCTCGCCCGCATCGGCGGCCCGGTGCTCGCGGGACAGCTCTTCTCACGCGTCGCGCCGGGCTCGGTGTTCGCGTTCTCGGCGCTGCTGGTCCTGCCCGCCCTGTGGTTCGCCATGCAGGTGCGCGGCAGGACCAGCCGCCTGGCGTGAGGGGCCGGCCTAGACGCTGATGTCGAGCAGGCCGCCCTTCTTGGAGTCCTTCACGGACTCGGCGGCGACCGCCGTGGCGGTGAGCTCGGCGACCTTCTGCTGCGCCTTCTCCGCGGCCTGATCGGCCTTCCTGGATTGTTGGGCCTGAATGGCATGCGGGTTGTAGCCGGGCGTGAACGGCGCCGTGGAAGAGATGCTCGACATTCTCGTCGTCTCCGTCGCCGCGTTTGCGCGGCCGGGACGCCCCAGTTAAGCCATCGCGGGTAACCGGCCTTTAAGGAGCGAGGTAAAAGGCCCGGAAAGCATGGCCGCCTTGCCATCGGCACGCCTTTCCGCTACTAGCCCGCCCCTTCGGAACCGCCTGGCCCCAAGGCATGCCATGGCGGTTCATCAACACGACCAGAGGACAGGACCTTCGGGCCCTGAGTGAAATGCCGAAACTGAAGACGAAGTCGGGCGTGAAAAAGCGCTTCAAGATGACGGCGACGGGCAAGCTGAAGGCCGGCGTCGCCGGCAAGCGCCACCGCCTCATCAGCCACAACGGCAAGTACATCCGTCAGAACCGCGGGACCAAGGTGATGAGCGAGGCCGACGCCAAGATCATCCGCAACTGGCTCCCCTACGGCCTCTAAGGAGAACTGACAGATGGCTCGCGTGAAACGGGGCGTTGTCGCCCACGCCAAGCACAAGAAGGTTCTCGAGCAAGCCAAGGGCTTCTACGGGCGCCGCAAGAACACCATCCGCGCCGCCAAGGCGGCCGTGGACAAGGCCGGCCAGTACGCCTACCGCGACCGCAAGGTCCGGAAGCGCAACTTCCGCTCGCTGTGGATCCAGCGGATCAACGCCGCGGCGCGCCTGGAAGGCTTCACCTACTCGCAGTTTATCTTCGGCCTGGACAAGGCCGGGATCGAAATGGACCGCAAGGTCCTCGCGGACATCGCGGGCAACGATCCGACCGGGTTCAAGGCCATCGCCGACAAGGTTCGCGCCGCGCTGGCTTAAGCCCTTGGGGACCGTAAGGTCCTTGAAGCTTCGAAGAGCCCTCCGGCCGAACCGCCGGAGGGCTTTTTGCTGCCTTCCGCCCCAGACAAACCTCCTCTAGAGCAACCGCCGTCATGACAGACCTCACCGAACTGCAGGCCGGGCTGCTCGCCCGCATCGACGCCGCGCAGGACATCGCCGCCCTGGAAGCCGTCCGCGTCGAGGCGCTGGGCAAGTCCGGCTCGATCTCCGAGATGCTGAAGGGCCTGGGCAAGATGAGCCCGGACGAGCGCCGCGAGCAGGGCCCGAAGATCAACGGGCTGCGCGACGCCGTCGCCAGCGCCATCGCCGAGAAGAAGGCCGCGCTGGAGACCGCCGAGCTTGACCGCAAGCTCGCGGCCGAGCGGGTCGACCTCTCGCTGCCGCCCGCGCCGCAGCGCCGCGGTCGGGTGCATCCGACCATGCAGGTGCTGGACGAGATGATCGCCGTCTTCGCCGACATGGGCTTCGCGCTGGCGGAAGGTCCGGACATCGAGGACGACTTCCACAACTTCACGGCCCTGAACTTCCCGCCCAAGCACCCGGCGCGGGAGATGCACGACACCTTCTGGCTGCGCGAGGACGAAGCGGGCGAGCGCAAGCTGCTGCGGACGCACACGAGCCCGGTTCAGATCCGCACGATGCGGACTGCGAACGAGAAGCTGCCGGCCTGGATCGCCAACGGCCAGGAGCCGCCGATCCGCGTGATTGTGCCGGGCCGCGTCTATCGCTCGGACTCGGACGCCACGCACACGCCGATGTTCCACCAGCTCGAAGGCCTGGTGATCGACCGCAACATCCACATGGGCCACCTGAAGTGGACCCTGGACGCCTTCACGCGCCGGTTCTTCGAGACCGACGCCGTGGTCACCCGCTTCCGTCCGCACCACTTCCCGTTCACCGAGCCGTCCTGCGAGATGGACGTGCAGTGCGACCGCTCCGGCGGCTCGATCAAGATCGGCCAGGGTTCCGACTGGCTGGAGATCCTGGGCGGCGGGATGGTCCACCCCAACGTGCTCCGGAACTGCGGCCTTGATCCCGACGAATGGCAGGGCTTCGCCTTCGGCATGGGCGTCGATCGCCTGGGCAGCCTGAAGTACGGCATGCCCGACCTGCGCGACATGTTCGGCTCGGACGTGCGCTGGCTGGAGCATTGGGGCTTCTCGGCCTTCCAGGCTCCGAATTCGTCGACCGGCCTGAGCTAGGAGAGGCGCCATGAAGTTCACCCTCTCCTGGCTGAAGGAGCACCTCGACACGACCGCGACGGTCGACGAGGTCGTCGACGCCATGACCATGGCCGGCCTCGAGGTGGAGTCCGTCGAGGACCCCGCCGCCAAGCTCGCCAAGTTCACGGTCGCCAAGATCGTCGAGGCCGTGCAGCACCCGAACGCCGACAAGCTCCGGGTCTGCCAGGTGGAGACCAAGGACGGCCGCCTTGAGATCGTCTGCGGCGCACCCAACGCGCGAGCGGGGCTGACGACGATCTACGCGCCGATCGGCGCCTATGTGCCCGGCAGCGGAATCACGCTGGAGGCGCGACCCGTCCGCGGGGTCGTCTCCAACGGCATGCTCTGCTCTGCCAAGGAGCTGGAAGTCGCCGAGGAGTCCGACGGCATCGTCGAACTGCCGGACGAGCTTCCGGTGGGCGCGAGCGCCGCCGAGGCCTTCGGCCTGGAGGCCGTGATCGACTTCGAGGTGACGCCGAACCGGCCCGACTGGCTGGGCGTGCGCGGCATCGCCCGCGACCTGGCCGCGGCGGGTCTCGGCAAGCTGAAGCCCGAGACGACGCCGCAGGCGAAGGGGAGCTTCCCCTGCCCGGTCGAGATCCGCGTCGACGGCGACGCCTGCCCGGTGTTCGCCGGCCGGCTGATCCGCGGCGTGAAGAACGGCCCCTCGCCCGCCTGGCTGCAGCAGCGGCTGACCAGCATCGGCCTTCGCCCCATCAACACCCTGGTGGATATCACCAACTTCATCACCTACGACCGCGCCCGGCCGCTGCACGTCTATGACCGCGCCCTGATGGTGGGCGACGTGATCGAGGCGCGCCTGGGCAAGGGGCCGGCCGAGCCCTCCGGCGAGGACCAGCCGACGCCGCACGCCCACAAGGACGAGCAGCTCATCGCGCTGGACGGCAAGACCTATGACCTGACGCCGGAGATGAGCGTCATCGCCGACGCCGACGGCCAGCGCCCGATCGGCATCGGCGGCGTCATGGGCGGCGAGTCCACCGGCTGTTCCGAGGCGACCACCGACGTCTTCTTGGAGTGCGCCTGGTTCGATCCGATCCGGACGGCCCAGACCGGCCGCGACACCGGCATCAACTCCGACGCCCAGTACCGCTTCGCCCGCACGGTCGATCCGCAGTCGGTCGTGCCCGGCATCGAGCTGGCGACGGCGATGATCCTGGAGCTGTGCGGCGGCGAGGCCTCGGAACTGCGCGTGGCGGGCGAGGCGCCGGCGCCGCCGGCGGCCTTCGCATTCGACCGCGCCTATGTGAAGAAGCTCTCGGGCCTGGACCTGCCGGCGGCTGAGATCGACCGCATCCTGACCGACCTCGGCTTCAAGGTCGTAGGCGACCAGGTCACGCCCCCCTCGTGGCGCCGCGACGTGGAGGGCAAGGCCGACCTCGTCGAGGAGATCGCCCGCATCGCCGGCTACGACAAGCTGCCGGCCGAGCCCCTGCCAGAGGTTCCGCCCCAAGCCGGCGGGGTGCTGACGCTGCGCCAGCGGCGGATGCGCGACGCCCGCCGCACTCTTGCGGCGCGCGGCTATGCCGAGGCCATCACCTGGAGCTTCCTGCGCCAGGCCTGGGCCGAACTGTTCGGCGGCGGCCAGCCCGAGCTGGTCCTGGCCAATCCGATCGCCTCCGACCTCGACTGCATGCGTCCCTCGGCCCTGCCCAACCTGATCGAGGCCGCCGCCCGCAACGCCCGCCGGGGCTTCCCCGACGCGGCGCTGTTCGAGATCGGCCCCAACTTCCGCGGCGACAAGCCGGCCGACCAGTGGAGCGCCATCACCGCGCTCGTGGCTCCGCACCCGCCGAAGTCATGGATCAAAGGCGGGGTCGACCCGCTGTTCGCGCTGAAGGCCGACCTGCTGGCGGTGCTGGACGAGGTGGGCGCGCCGGCGCTGCAGGTCGTCCAGGGCCAGAACGCGCCCTGGTGGCACCCCGGTCGTTCGGCCCGGCTGCAGCTCGGCCCCAAGGTGGTCGTCGCCGAGTTCGGAGAGCTGCATCCGCAGGTGCTGAAGGCGCTGGACGCCGACGGTCCGATGCTGGCCTTCGAGATCAACCTCGACGCCGTGCCCGAGCCCAAGAAGAAGGGCGTGAAGACCAAGCCGGCGCTGGAGCTCTCGCCCCTGATGCCGCTGAAGCGCGACTTCGCCTTCGTGATGGATGCCGGGACACCAGCCGGCGACCTTGTCCGTCCCATTGCGGGCGCCGACAGGCAGCTCATCGCCGACGTGCGGGTCTTCGACGTCTATCAGGGACCGGGCGTGCCCGAGGGGCAGAAGTCGGTCGCCATCGAGGTGGTCGTGCAGCCGCGCGAGAAGACCCTCACCGACGCCGAGATCGAGGTCCTGTCGGCCAAGGTCGTGGCGGCGGCGGAGAAGGCCGTCGGCGCGAAGCTCAGGAGCTGATCTTCCTTCTCCCTCGCGGGAGAAGGCGGGATCAGAACGGCAGGATGTTGCGCTTCCGCGTGTAGGCGAGATAGCCGACGTTGGCGCCCAGTCGCAGGCCGACGCCGGCGCGGATCGGCGCGAGGGTGACGCCCGAGGCCTTCTGGTAGTTCACGCCCAAACCGCCGACGACATAGGCCGAGCCCTCCACGCCCGGGAAGCGCTGGAAGATCAGCTCGGGCTCGTAGAGGTCGTAGACGAGGGTGAAGACGCGGGAGGCGTTGCCGCCGAAGTCCCAGCCCAGCGACGGCCCCTGCCAGAACACCTCCAGGGGCTCCCTGTCCTTCATGTAGAGCAGACCCCGGCCGTAGCGGCCGCCGACGACGAAGGCGCCCGAGCCCTCTTCGCCGGCGATATAGGCCGTAGGGCGGCCGTTCCTGGCGAACAGCTTTTCGACCACGCCGCCGGCGGTTTCGGCCGTGACGCCCATGAAGTCGGAGACGCCGCGGACGATCTCGTCCTGGCTGTAGGTCTTGTCCTCGCTGCCCGTCGAATAGGTGGGCTGCGGCGGCTGCGGCGCAGGCGGTCCTTCGGCGTTGGGCGCGCCCGAGCGGCCCTCGTTGTAGGGATCACGGGCGCCCGGACGGGGCGGTGGAGCGGCGCCCGCCGGCGGCAGCTCCTGGCTGGAGACGGTCTGGGCGCGCACCAGCGTTGGCGCGCCGAGCGCGACGATGCCGGTGGCGATGAGCGTGCGACGGTCCATGGGCGGCGTGCCTCCTTCGTAGCTTCCAGCTCCCGTCCCCGTGGGCCTGATTGCTCCCTCGCAGTTTAATGGCGGATTAACCACAAGCGCCGCGACGCGACGCCGCGTGACGGCCAGGGCCGAGCGAGCCCTGCTGTCTCGCAGAGGGCGCGATATGTGGTAGAGGGCGCGCGCAATGACGACTCCCCTCGACAAGATCCGCAACTTTTCGATCGTGGCCCACATCGACCACGGCAAGTCGACCCTGTCCGACCGGCTCATCCAGGAGACGGGGGCGCTCACCGCGCGCGAGATGAGCGAGCAGGTGCTCGACAACATGGACATCGAGCGCGAGCGCGGGATCACCATCAAGGCCCAGACGGTGCGGCTGCACTACAAGGCCGACGACGGCGAGACCTACATCCTCAATCTGATGGACACGCCCGGGCACGTCGACTTCGCCTATGAGGTCAGCCGGTCGCTGGCCGCCTGCGAGGGCTCGATCCTGGTGGTGGACGCCTCGCAAGGCGTCGAGGCCCAGACGCTGGCCAACGTCTATCAGGCGATCGACAACAACCACGAGATCGTGCCCGTCCTGAACAAGATCGACCTGCCGGCCGCCGAACCCGACCGGGTCCGCCAGCAGATCGAGGACGTGATCGGCCTGGACGCGTCGGACGCCGTGGAGTGCTCGGCCAAGTCGGGCGTCGGCATTCACGATGTGCTGGAGGCCATCGTCACCCGCCTGCCGCCGCCCAAGGGCGACCGCGACGCAGCCCTGAAGGCCCTGCTGGTCGACGCCTGGTACGACCAGTACCTGGGCGTGGTCGTACTGGTCCGCGTCTTCGATGGCGTGCTGAAGGTGGGCCAGAAGGTCAAGATGATGCAGACCGGGGCCCAGTATCAGATCGATCGCCTGGGCGTGTTCCGGCCGAAGCAGACCGACGTGGCCGAACTGGGCCCCGGCGAGGTCGGCTTCATCACCGCCTCGATCAAGGAAGTGGCCCACGCCGCCGTCGGCGACACCATCACCGACGAGCGGAAACCGACCGACAAGCCCCTGCCCGGCTTCCGCGAGGTGCAGCCCGTGGTGTTCTGCGGCCTCTTCCCTGTGGACGCCGCCGACTTCGAGGACCTGCGGGCCGCCATCGGCCGCCTGCGCCTGAACGACGCCAGCTTCACCTATGAGATGGAGACCAGCGCCGCCCTCGGCTTCGGCTTCCGCTGCGGCTTCCTGGGGCTGCTGCACCTGGAGATCATCCAGGAGCGCCTCAGCCGCGAGTTCGACCTGGACCTGATCGCGACGGCGCCCTCGGTCGTCTATCGCGTGACGATGACCAACGGCGACGAGATCGAACTGCACAATCCGGCCGACCTGCCCGACCCCGTGAAGATCGAAAGCATCGCCGAGCCCTGGATCAAGGCGACGATCTTCACGCCGGACGAATACCTCGGCTCGATCATCAAGCTCTGCCAGGACCGCCGCGGCGAGCAGCGCGAACTGTCCTACGTCGGCACGCGGGCGATGGTCGTCTACGACCTGCCGCTGAACGAGGTGGTGTTCGACTTCTATGACCGCCTCAAGTCGATCTCTAAGGGCTACGCCAGCTTCGACTATTCGATCGAGGGCTACCGCGTCGGCGATCTCGTGAAGATGTCGATCCTCGTCAACGCCGAGCCGGTGGACGCGCTCTCGATGCTGGTGCACCGCGACCGCGCCGAGAGCCGCGGGCGGGGCATGGTCGAAAAGATGAAGGAACTGATCCCGCCTCACATGTTCCAGATCCCGATCCAGGCGGCCATCGGCGGCCGGATCATCGCCCGCGAGACGGTGCGCGCTCTGCGTAAGGACGTGACCGCCAAGTGCTACGGCGGCGACATCAGCCGCAAGAAGAAGCTCCTCGACAAGCAGAAGGAGGGCAAGAAGCGCATGCGGCAGTTCGGCAAGGTCGAGATTCCGCAGGAAGCCTTCATCGCCGCCCTCAAGATGGACGCGGACTGATGAGCGACGAGGAGTTCGTCTACGACGAGGACACCGGCGAGTGGATCAGCGTCACCGAGGCGGCCGAGAAGGCCGCCGCGGCCGGGCGCGTCGAGGTGCGCGACGCCGTCGGCAACCTGCTCGCCGACGGCGACAAGGTCACGCTGGTCAAGGACCTGGAGGTCAAGGGCGCCGGCCAGACCTTGAAGCGCGGCGCGGTGATCCGCTCCATCCGCCTTACCGGCGATCCGCAGGAGATCGACTGCCGGCACGAGACCATCAAGGGCCTCGTGCTGCGCGCCGAATTCGTTCGGAAGCTCTAGCCTAGAGCTGGTTGAACTCGCCGCAGCGGCACTTCACGACCACGTCGCGCAGACGGGCCTGGTCCGTTTCGGCGAGGATCATGTCATTGCAGGCGCCGCAGCGGTAGGCCGTGCCTTCCGCCCCCTCGGTCACCTCCTGCGCCGCAAGAACGGTGCGGCGGCCCACGAAGAGGCCAGGGAAGGTACGCATCGGGATTTCGAGCACGCGGATACTCCAACTACGGCGTGGCGCGGAACGACGCGCCGTTTCGCATCGCACAATGATCCTGGCAAGATTTCGTTGCAGTGCGATAACGCGTTCTGCGAAGTTTCATCGAACTGCCGGAATCCTGGGCGTCCGGGGCAGCGAGATGTCGGGATGCGGCGCTGTCCGCAGCGCCGCATTGCCGCCCCAAGCTTGACTACAAACCCGCCGTCTTCGAGTTGAAGGATGACGCCAGAGGAGTTTCAACCATGCGCAAACTGATCGTGCTCGCCGCCGCCGCTTCCGCCCTGCTGGTGGGCGCCTGCAACACCATCTCCGGCATCGGCCGCGACGCCCAGGCGGCCGGCCGCGCCGTCACCGGCGCCGCGGAAGACGCCAAGCGCTAAAGGAACCCGGCGGGCTGCCTGGGGTTGGTCAGGGCGACCACCCAAGGAGGCCCGCCCATGTCCACCTCTAAGCATCCCGGCCCCGGCGAAGCCCGCCCGCCGCGCGACGACCTCGAGACCGATCCCGGCATCGGCGCTAGCCGCGGCACGACCATGGCCGGCGAGGATCCGCACATCCTGCGAGACGACGGCGAGAACACCGAGGAAGGCGACGTCGCCAACGACGCCGATGCGCTCGGCCAACCCACGGCGCAGAAGAAGCACCGCACCAATCCGTAGCGCCGCAGGGCTGCGGCGGAACGCCCCCGGCCCTTCCGCTGCAGCTCGCGAGCGGGCATATGGCCGCCATGGCCGAGATCGTCCACCCGCTCATGCGCTCCGTGTCCCGGGGCCTGCGGCACAAGTGCCCCGCCTGCGGGCAAAGCCGGTTGTTCTGGCGCTTCCTGAAGGTGGTCGACCGCTGCGAGCGCTGCGATCACAGCCTGGCCCAGTATCCAGCCGATGACGGGCCGGCCTACCTGACCATCCTGCTCGTGGGCCATCTGGTGGTGGCGCCGCTGCTGCTGTTCCCCATCGTGTGGGAGAGCGACCCGCGCTGGTCGCTGCCGATCCTGCTGACGTCCATGCTGGTGATCACGCTGTCGCTGCTGCCCAGGATCAAGGGCGGCTGGGTGGGCCTCATGTACGCCCTAGGCGTCAGCGACCGCGACCAGCACCTGCATACCGCCGACGCCGCGGACTGACGGCCTGTGCGCTCATGGGCGAACGCCTTCGTCGCCCGGCGGTGGAGGCCTTCGGGGCGGCGACTGTTCTGTTGGCTAGGAAGTCGGAAAACTCCCCGGTGCTTCCGCGAGAGCTAAGTTCGACCGCCTGAGTGGCGGTGAGAGAGGGATTCGAACCCTCGATAGAGTTTCCCCTATACACGCGTTCCAGGCGTGCGCCTTCAACCACTCGGCCACCTCACCCCACGGCTCCCGCGGAGAGGGCGCGAATATAGTCAGGACGCCCCCAGTGGCAAGCGGCGCGTCGTAAGCCGGCGGTCGACTTGCGGGGATGCGCCGCATGCGCTGAGTTCTTATCTGTACGGCCGACCTGTTTTCCGCCTTCGGGAGCCCGCCCATGCTGTTCAAGAAGCCCCTCGACCTGCCGACGCCTGAGGAGGCGCTGCCGGGCCGCCCCAACGCCATCCCCACCGCCGAGACGCACTTCGTCAACGGCCGGCCGCTCAAGGGCCCCTATCCGGAGGGGCTGGAGACCGCCTATTTCGCCATGGGCTGCTTCTGGGGCGTCGAGCGCGTCTTCTGGCAAATCCCGGGCGTCTACGTGACCGCCGCCGGCTACCAGCAGGGCGTCACCCCAAACGCGACCTACGAGGAAGTCTGCTCGGGCCGGACGGGCCACACCGAGTCCGTGCTTGTGGTCTACGATCCCAAGGTGGTCGGCTACGGCGATCTCCTGAAGACCTTCTGGGAGAACCACGACCCGACCCAGGGCATGCGGCAGGGCAACGACATCGGCACCCAGTACCGCTCGGCCATCCTCGTCACCAACGACGCCCAGGCGGCGGAAGCCGAGGCCTCGCGCGAGGCCTACCAGCAGGCGCTGTCGAAGCAGGGTCTGGGCCGCATCACGACCGAGATCGCGCCCGCCGGGCCGTTCTATTTCGCCGAGGACTACCACCAGCAGTACCTGGCCAAGAACCCGCACGGCTACTGCGGCATCGGCGGCACGGGCGTGACTTGCCCGATCGGCGTCGGCGTCAGCGCCTGAGGAGCGCGTCGGTGGGGGCGGCGACGCATGAGACCGTGGCGAGGGTGGCGTTGGCGTTGCCGGCGACCACCCACGTCGTCCAGTGGGGCGGCCACGACGTCTACAAGGTGGGCGGCAAGGTGTTCGCCATCGCCGGCGACAACGCCCTGTCGTTCAAGGTGAGCGAGATCGGCTTCATGGCCCTGACCGAGGGCGGACCCGCGCGACAGGCGCCGTACCTCGCCAAGGGACATTGGGTGATCGTCGATCTGTCGGACGTGGACGAGGCTGACGTCGCCGACTGGATCGCAACCTCCCACCAGCTGATCGCCGCGAAGCTGACCAGGAAGGCCCGGGCCGAGCTGGGCCTGGGCTAGCGTTCCAACAGGCGACGCAGGTCGCGGATCGCCCCGGCCGCCGCGCTCGAACGCTGGCGCCAGAACAGCAGAGCCACGGCGCTGACGGTCGCGGCCATGAACGCGTAAGGGCCGAACAGCCAGGCCGCTGCCGCGAGCGCGAAGTAATAGCCGCGGACGCCGGCGTTGAAGGACGAGAGCGCCGGATTGAGGATCCGCGCAATGACCGCGCCATAAGCTTCCCGGTCGGCAGGATCCGGCATCGGATCGGGCGCCGCGCCCATGGCGGCGATGCAGTAGTTGAGCTGGCGGATCGACCAGATGAAGTCGAGCAGCCCGCGGGCGAGGCTGACGAGCACCAGGGCCAGCTGCACCTCGAACAGCATGCGCGACGACGTCTTCACGACCTCCAGCGCCGAGACCGAGCGGAAGGTGTTCTCGCCGCCGAACAGAGCGCCGGCGGCGGCGGCGATGAGCAGCAGGTTGGAGGAGGCGAAGAACGAAGCCGAGTTCAGTGCGTGGCCCATGAGCTGGCCGTCCATCAGCCGCGGATCGCGGCCGGTCATGTTGGTCATCCACGCAGTGCGGATGACCGTCATGTCGGTGTTCAGCACGCCGCCCCGCCGCTTGGCCACCAGGGTCAGCAGCGGCTCGTAGAACAGCCAGGCGACGGCGAAGATCGCGAAGGCGACGATGTCCAGCGCGGGCGGCACTGCGCTAGTCCTCCTTGATCAGCGTATGGCGATTGGTGTCGCGCAGCCGCACCGCCACCAGGAACCCGGCGGCCATGATCACCGAGACATAGACGTAGAAGCCTGCCTCCGCGCCCGTGTCCTTGAACCAGAGGGCCACATACTCCGCCGTGCCGCCGAACAGCGCATTCGCCACGGCATAGGGCAACGCCACGCCCAGGGCGCGGACGTGGGCCGGGAAGAGCTCGGCCTTCACCAGCCCGCTGACCGCCGTATAGCCCGAGAGCAGGACGAGCAGCAGGATGACGAGGCTCAAGGCGACGCCCTGCGAGGGCCCCGTGGCGATAGCCGACATCACCGGATAGGTCGCGATGGTCCCGCCCAGGAAGGCGATGGCGATGGTGGTCCGGCGGCCGATCTTGTCCGACAGCCAGCCGAACAGCGGCTGGGCGGCCATGTAGACGACGAGCGCTACGGCGGTGAGCGCCGTGGCGGCGTCCTTGCTGAAGCCCGCGGTGTTGACCAGGAACTTCTGCATGTAGGTGGTGTAGGCGTAGAAGGCCAAGGAGCCCGCCGCGGTCAGCACGAAGATGATGCCGCTCTCGCGCGGGTAGTGGGCGAACAGCATCATGGTCCGCGCCCGTTCGGCCCCCTCGGCCTTGGCCGCGTGATAGGAAGGGCTCTCGTCCATCCCCGCGCGGATCCAGAAGACGACGACGGCGAGGACCGCGCCGATGACGAACGGAATGCGCCAGCCCCAGTCTTCCAGGGCCGGCCTGTCCATCACGTTCTGCAGCAGCACGAGCACGGCCAGGGCCAGGAGCTGGCCGGCGATCAGGGTAACGTACTGGAAGCTGGCCCAGAAGCCGCGCCGCGCGCGACCGGCCATTTCGGACATATAGGTGGCGCTGGCTCCGTACTCTCCGCCGACCGAGAGGCCCTGCAGGATCCGCGCGGCGAGCAGGCCCACGGGCGCGAGCGCGCCGATGTGGCGGGCGTCCGGCAGGACCGCGATGGCGAAGGCCCCGGCGCACATCATGCCGACGCTCACCGCCAGCGCAGCGCGACGGCCTTTCCAGTCGGCGTACAGACCCATCAGCCAGGCGCCCAGCGGCCGCGCGAAGAAACCCACCGCGAAGATGGCGGCGGTCTGCAGGAGCTGGGCGGTGGTGTCGCCCTTGGGAAAGAAGTGGGGGGCGAAGTAGAGGGCGAAGGACGAGTAGGCGAACCAGTCGTACCACTCGACGAGGTTGCCGGCCGAGCCGCCGACGATCGCCTTCGCTCTCTGGAACGGCGTGAGCCCCGCTGTGGTCAGCGCGGCCGGCGCCTGGCTCTCAGCCCCGGTTTCCGTGGCCGTCATGCATCTCCCCCCAACTTGGCTTTGGGGGCGGATGCTAGGGGGTGATTGCGGCCTGCGCCAAGGGCCGCGTCGCTAAATGCGCCCCAATAGGACCAGGATGATGATGATCACCAGGATCAGACCCAGGCCGCCGCTCGGGAAATAACCCCAGCCGCGCGAGTATCCCCAGTTCGGCAGGGCGCCGATCAGGAGCAGGATCAGGATGATGATCAGGATGGTGCCAAGGGACATTCAGCTCTCCTCGTGCTGTCCCCGACCTGCGCCGTTGACGCCAACGTGCACGCCACAGCCGAGGTTCCGAAGCGTGCTGAACGATCGTGGCGCGAGATGACCCCCGCCATCCTCGCGTAATGTGCATTCCGGGAAGCAACAGAGCGGAGTCGTTTGTTCTCTTTTTGTTCTTGACTCCCGTTGGAGCATCTGTCACGCTGCCGGAGCGTCGATCAGTGCGCCGCGCCACCCGCTCTTGAGCGGACAAGGCGTCACACCAAGAGCCACGCACTCCACAGCTCAATAGCAGCGCCAAGCCACGCGAAACTCGCGGGCCCTCGCGCATGCCTTCGTTCAAGGAGAGCAAGATGGCCTATGGCCAGATCGATCCGCCTGAGTGGCTCCGGGCTCACACAGTGGTATCTGCGCTCCCCGCAGGAAATCGAGAAGCAGCGGCAACAGTTAGAAGAGCAGAAACATCAGGCGTTCTTCGGACACCTGCGATCGCCGTCATCCGCTGACGCGAGCCAGACTGAAGAGCATTTCGGTACGGAGACCGGCGCACCTTCCCAGCCCCGAACTACTGCATTTGCAGCCGGTAGCACTTGCACAAGTTGCCACCGGTTGCCTCGACCGCCTTTTCCATTCCCTTGGCCAAGCCGTCCGGCCCGAGGGACGTGCCGGGGTCACGTCCCTCAGGCCCGCCCAAGCCAGAACATCCGAAGCAGTGCGACATCCAACTCGCGCGCGACACAGAGGTTTGCAATGGTCAGCCGAATCCGGCCTCGCGCTCGATGTGTCACGCGAGTGCGAACGAGCGTAATGCGCGTTGCATAAAGACAAACGGCGAGGTCGGTTGGCCGCCCCTCTTCACCCACCCTCAGGCACCGCGCAGATGACGATCATAGCCGAACTGGCGCTCGACTTCGCTGAATCAGGCAACGCGGTGCCGGTTCGGCTATTTGCTCCCGAGAAGCGAGAGCACTCATGGGTGTGCCGGTATGAAGTCGGCGACCCGATCGATCACTCCCTGGATGTGCACGGAGAATCCAGCCTCCAGGCTCTTGCGCTCGCGCTGAAGGCGCTTTCCGCGGCGCTCTATGGTTCAGCGGCGTATAAAAGCGGAAAGCTCGGTCTGTACGGCGTATTCAAGGGCTATCTCGGCATTCCCGCGCCGAACGTCTTTCTGGACGAGGCGCCATATCCATTCTGAATCGAACGATCAGAAGGAGGGTGGCTGGGCCGGCGGGCGACGAAACGGTCATCGAGTGGGGTGGAGGACACTTCCGTTGGCACCTTCGAGCCAAGCTGGGTCTGTCTGAAGGAAACGTCCGGCTGAGTGGGTAGGCCGGAGACAGCTCATGGCCCGCCTGCCCCCGCCGCCACCGGGTCAGACGTGTTCGTCTCTTTCGGGCGTTGCGCGGCCAAGCCGGGGAAGCTCCGGCGCCTTTCGAATTCTGACGAGAGACCGGCCGCAACCTGTGCCCTGCGCATCGGGATCGCCCCTTCGGTAGCCGGTTTCCCGAGCATCTGATTGTAAACAACTGTCAATTTTGTGTTTCGGCTTGCAAAAGTGACCCCCATCTCGGGGATATCGGCGTCCAAAAATGACCCCCTGTCCTTGAGGCTTTGATGGCCAGATCGGCGGCTTGTGTAGCCGCGGATCGAGACGGGGATGTTG